>CBDCIT010000017.1:0-18060 GCA_965217615.1 Alphaproteobacteria bacterium | reverse complement strand
TTGTCGCCGCCTGCATGTGCCGCATGCCACTCAGCGATCGACAACTCCGGGTAGCCGTCGAACTGGGCGTCTTCGGGTCCGAGCGACGGTTCGACCCAGGCCGCCTTAAAACCCAGCATGATGTGCTGATGCGCCGGCGGCGTAGGTAACGGTGTGTCGATCGCTGCGGCAAAGGGATACACGAGGTCCGGCCAACGCGGATCCGATATGTACAGGTAGCTGCCGCAGTGACGGCAGAAATGCCGCTCGGCTGAGCTTCGTTTGCCGTCAACGTTGGCTTGGTAAATCTGAATATGCTCTGCGCCCTTGAGCGCGAGCGTTTTTGCCTCACCCATGATGTTGACCGCATAGCCGCCGCTGCCTGCCGTCTTGCGGCAAATCGAGCAATAACAGCGGTCGTAGGGGTAGGGTGTTTTCGAGTCGAGCGAGAAGCTCACCGCCCCGCAGTGACAGGATCCTTCTAGTTTCATGACGCGTTGTTCTCCTTGCAAATTCCCTTCAAGCTTCATGATGACGCGCGAATCCTCGCTATTCCAGTTAAGTCGTCCGTGAGCGCTTGCAACCGACCAACAGGCGTGTAGAGTGCCGGTAGGTTCAACCGGAAAGGCGGCTGGCGATGGCAGGTTCGATCAACAAGGTAATTCTTGTCGGCAATCTGGGCCGCGACCCCGAAATCCGAACCATGCAGAACGGCAACAAGGTCGCCAATTTGCGCCTCGCCACGAACGAGCGCTGGCGTGACCGAAATTCAGGCGAGATGCAGGAGCGTACTGAATGGCACTCGGCCGTAATCTTCAACGAGCGCCTGATCGACGTTGCCGAGAAGTACCTGCACAAGGGGTCCAAGCTGTACCTTGAAGGGCAGTTGCAGACCCGAAAATGGACCGACAATCAGGGGCAGGAAAAGTATTCGACGGAAGTCGTTCTCAACAGGTTCCGCGGCGAGTTGCAAATGCTCGATTCGCGCGGTGAGGGTGGCGGCTCTTCCTATGATGCCGCGCCGGCCTCGGACTCCTACGAGAGCGCCGGTGAGACCGAAACGCCAGGCGCCGACGCAGACCTGGACGACGAGATTCCGTTCTAGCGCCGCCGCTGTTCGTCTGAGATTTAGCGAGCCAGCAACGACCGGTTTTCTCGGCGACTTTTGCCCGACAAAGTTGGTCGATGATGGCAAAATTTCCGTCGTTGGAAAAAAAACCGGCTGAGGCGCAAACCTACCTTATTTTGTTGTTAATTCGTCTCGAATCAGCTAGATTTTGTATATTCTGAATTCGGCGGAAGCAGCGTGCGTGCTCATGTCGCGCCGCTCGATCCGCTGCAGGTCATAGACAGCCCCGATAACCATTGAGCGATACACCCTCCGCGCCCGATTCCTTGGATATCGTCCCCGTGACGATCGAAGAGGAGATGCAGCGTTCCTACCTCGATTACGCGATGAGCGTGATCGTCAGCCGCGCCTTGCCCGACATTCGCGACGGCCTGAAGCCGGTTCATCGCCGCATCCTCTACGCGATGAAGGAAGGCGGCTACGACGCGACCCATGCCTATCGTAAATCCGCCCGAATCGTCGGCGAAGTCATGGGCAAGTATCATCCCCATGGCGACCAGGCGATCTACGACGCCTTGGTCCGCATGGCGCAACTATTTTCAATGCGCCTGCCGCTCATCGACGGCCAGGGCAATTTCGGGTCGATGGACGGCGATCCGCCTGCGGCCTTCCGCTACACTGAGGCGCGGCTTGCGCGAACCGCAGAGGCGCTACTCGACGACATTGACAAAGCAACTGTCGATTTTCAGGCCAACTACGACGATACGGACCACGAGCCTGCGGTTCTTCCGGCACGCTATCCAAACCTGCTTGTCAACGGCGCCGGCGGAATTGCGGTTGGCATGGCCACCAATATCCCGCCGCACAATCTGGGCGAGGTGTTGGATGCCTGCGTAGCCTGTATCGACAATCCCGAAATTTCGATCGACGAGTTGATGGAACTCGTGCCCGGCCCCGATTTCCCGACCGGCGCGCTGATCATGGGGCAGGCGGGCATAATTTCGGCCTATCACACTGGCCGCGGCTCGGTGATCATGCGCAGTCGCACGACCATCGAATCGCTCGGCAACGACCGAGAGGCGATCATCGTCACCGAGTTGCCCTATCAGGTTAACAAGGCGCGCCTTGTCGAGCGAATCGCAGAAGTTGTCCGTGAGAAGATCGTTGAGGGAATCTCCGATCTCAGGGATGAATCCGACCGCGACGGGGTTCGCGTAGTGATCGAACTCAGGCGCGATGCCATGACGGATGTGGTGCTGGCCCAGCTTTATCGCTCGACGCCGCTGCAGACCAGTTTTGGCGTCAACATGCTCGCCCTGACGGGTGGACGGCCGTCAACCGTGACCCTGCAGGATATCATCCGTGCGTTCGTAGAGTTCCGCGAGGAAGTTATTACACGACGGACCGTCTTCGAACTGCGGCGCGCGCGTGATCGGGCACATGTATTGGTCGGGCTTTTGGTGGCGATAACCAATCTCGATCCGGTCATCGAGCTGATTCGCGCGGCCAAAGATCCGGCAACGGCGCGCGAACAGTTGACGACGCGCGATTGGGCCGCCGGCGAAGTTGCAAAGTATATCGGGCTCCTCGATGATCCAGGGCGCGAAGTTATCGAGGGCCAGTATCGACTGTCCAACGCGCAAGCGCGGGCAATCCTGGAACTCCGACTACAACGTCTAACCGGCATGGAGCGGGACAAGCTGGGCGAGGAAATGGAAGGTCTCGCGCAACGGATTGCGGACTACCTGGAAGTTCTTCAATCGCGTCCGAAGCTGTTCGAGGTCATGCGCGCGGAGTTTCTGGCAATACGCGAAAAGTTTGCGGATGAACGTCGTACCGAGATCGTCGATTCGGAGATCGAACACGATATCGAAGACCTTATCCAGCGCGAGGACATGGTTATTACCGTGACCCACGGCGGCTATATCAAACGCGTGCCGTTGTCCACCTACCGGGCGCAGCGCCGTGGCGGCAAAGGTCGCGCTGGTATGGCGACACGCGAGGAAGACGTGGTGAGCAACGTCTTCGTCGCCTCTACGCATGCGCCGATTCTGTTTTTTTCGACACGCGGCATGGTCTACCAGCTCAAGGCATGGCGTTTGCCACAAGCGACGCCGCAGGCGCGCGGTAAGGCCATGGTGAACCTTCTGCCGCTTCAGGAAGACGAATCGATCTCTACGGTCATGGCACTGCCGGAGGACGAAGAGAGTTGGCAAGAGCTCACCGTCATGTTCGCGACTTGTCATGGAAACGTGCGTCGCAACAAACTTGCCGATTTCACCAACATCAAGGCGAACGGCAAGATTGCGATGAAGCTCTCCAAAGGCGATCACTTGGTCAATGTTTGCACCTGTACTGAGGACGATGATGTTCTGCTGGCGGCTCGCGGGGGTAAATGCATCCGGTTTTGCGTGACCGACGTGCGCGTGTTCAGCGGCCGTGGTTCGACAGGCGTCCGCGGCATGAATCTGTTGAAAAACGATGTGGTGATTTCAATGTCGATTTTGCGGCATGAGGAAATCGAGATCGACGTGCGCGACAACTATTTGCGAGCCGCAGCAGCGTTGAGACGGTCGAGCGACGATGAAACGGCTGATGAATTTGCGCCAGCCGATGAGAGTAGCGAAGCGGCGGCACTCACTCCGGAAGAGTTTGAAGTGTTGGCAGCGCGTGACCAGTTCATACTAAGTGTCACGGAAAACGGATTCGGTAAGCGAAAGTTCCGCTTACGAGTACCGCATTACCAAACGGGGTGGCCGCGGGATCGTCAATATCGAGACGAGTGAGCGCAATGGGACTGTAATTGCCGCGTTTCCTGTAGAGGCGAGCGATCAGATCGTGCTGGTTACCGATGCCGGGCAGCTCATCCGAGAGCCGGTCGACGATATTCGAATTGCCGGCCGTCGAACCCAGGGCGTTACGCTGTTCGATGTCGAAAGCGGAGAGCGGGTCGCTTCAGTGAGCCGACTGAGCGATGTCGGCGAAGACGACAACGGTACTGATGACTTCGATAGTGCTGACGAAGACGCAGGTGCGGCGGCCGACTAAGGCGAGGAGAGAATGGCGGAACATCGCGTCGGCGTTTATCCAGGGACCTTCGATCCGATCACCAACGGGCACGTTGACATCATCACGAGGGCTGCCATGCATTTGACCGACCGGCTGATCATTGCGGTAGCGGAGAATGCGGGCAAGAACCCTTTGTTTAGCGTAAATGAACGCGTGGAAATGGTGCGCGAAGCCGTTGCCAATATTGCGCAGGGTGGCAACGGCGTGATTGAGGTAAGACCCTTCGACAATTTGCTCGTCGACTACGCGGCGTCAGTCGATGCGAACGTCGTAATCAGGGGTTTACGGGCAGTCTCAGATTTCGAGTACGAGTTTCAAATGTCGGCAATGAACAATAGGCTTGCGCCGGAAATTGAGACCGTATTCCTGATGGCAGCCGACCAAAACCAGTTCATTTCGTCGCGCCTCGTTAAGGAAGTCGCCGCGCTGGGCGGCGATATTGGTCACTTCGTGCCGCCGCAAGTTGCGGAAATGGTGCGCGAGAAACTGGCGTAGCGAATTCAGGCTGGCCTGTTATTGCGAGTCGTAGCGCGCGGGGGTTTCCTCCCAGGTTACGTCCACTGGCTTTTCACCTCGGGCCTGTGCGAGCCCGTCCGCGGCTTCTTTGTTGTCCAGAGCCGACGGCTGAGTGCCGCTTCGAACTGGTCTGCTGCCTCCGCAAGTCGCCCCGTCTGCAACAAGAGCTTGCCGTAGCCGATGTTGGCCGCGGGCAGCGGCCTTTTGCCATTTGCGGCAATTGAAAGATGTTGGTCCGCGTTGTCCAAGCGGCCCACGGCGACCAGTGTTAATCCCAGTTCGTAATGCAGTGCGCGAAAGTGCGGAAAGTCTTCGAGCCCGTCGCGTAACACGCGCTCGGCGGCCAAAAGGTTCCCCTGCAGCCGGTTGATTTGGCCAAGGCCAACCATAGCCGGTGCGTCTTTCCCCGCCAAACGACGGTGTTCTTCAAATAACTTTGTTGCTTCTTCGTAGCGGCCGACCGCGGTCAGCGACGCGGCAAGATTTAGGCGGTTCGCTTTGGATAAGTGTTTGGCGCGAAGACCTGCTTCAAAGTAGGGAATGGCCTCTTCAAAGCGACCTTTCTCGCGCAGAAGTAGCCCACGAAGGTTGAGTGCCTTTTCGTAGTCAGGCACGATGTCCAATGCGCGATCGGCTGCCGCCATTGCGCCATCATAGTCGTCCGTTCGACGCAGAAAGTCGCCGAGCGACACCTGGGCCGTCGCGTTCGATGGTCTGAGATCCGCGGCCTTGCGCGCAAGCTCAACTGCTTCGGCCAACTGGCCGCGTATTGCCAGCAGACTGGCCAAACTGAGATTTGCCTCGAAGTTATCCGCATCGATCTCAATTGCCTTGCGAAATGCCGCGGTCGCTTCGTCTGCGTTGTGCGACAGGCGCAATGCTTCGCCGAGGTTGCTGTGGAACTCGGAATTGTCCGGCTCGCGCTCTACTGCCTCGCGAAGCAAATTTATCCCTTCCTCATGGCGACCAATCTGGGAAACCGCCACGCCGAGCATGTGCAGGCATTCGGTATTCCCGGGCTCTGCGGTTAGAATGTTCCGGTAGGCGATCTCGGCGTCGCGAACGTGCCCTTCTTCGTGCAACTTTCGCGCTTCCGCGAAATCCTGATTTGATGCGCTCAATAGCGGCCCCCTACTTGGTGTATTGCATGGTCGTCGGAGCCATTTCCCAAGGCCGTCAAACCATAGCGCAGTCCACAAATCCGATCAAAGACGGTATATGATTGCGGTAGGCAATTTAGATCAACGGCGCTTTGGGCATAGCCTGCGATGACGCGAATTAGGCGCAGCTTGATGCATACGTTGGCGATTGCGCTGCTTAGCGTTTTCGCCAGCCATAGCGTACTTGCGAACGACGCACGTGAATCGCCGCCTTCGCTCGCAGGGAAGTTACTGGTCGCCAAACCCGATATGAGCGATCCGCGGTTCGCCGAAGCGGTCATCCTCATGGTTCGACATTCTTCCGACGGCGCGTTTGGTTTGGTCATCAACAAACCAATTCTCGATGTTGGATTCGCTGAGATTGCCGCGGGATTTGGCATCACTGATATCGCGACTAGCGGGACCGCTAGGGCACATTTTGGTGGTCCTGTTGAACCGAGCCTCGGGTTTGTCGTCCATTCCAGCGACTATTCATCCGCAGGCACGATTACGGTTACGGAAACCATCGCGGTTTCTGGCGATGCGCGCGCGCTTCGTGACATTCTTGGCGGCGACGGACCTGAGAGATTTGTTTTCGTCTTGGGCTACACTGGCTGGTCCGCGGGCCAGCTTGAGTCCGAGATCGCGCGCGACGATTGGGAAATCGCGCCTGCGGATCGCGAAGTTGTGCTCGACGCCAACTACGGAACGAAGTGGCAGCGCGCGCTTCAGCAGCGTCTGATCGAACTCTAGGCTCATGTACGCGCATAACATCGACCGCGGAACGCCGCAGCAGCTTTCGTGGTGCCATACCGCGGCATTTGTTTTCTTACTCCACATATTCGTTGCGACTACGCCGACGTCAGCACAGATGCGCGCGGGGGAATTGCAACGGCTTTGCGATGGTCGCAGTCCGGTCGCTGGCCAGCCGGAAGTCGGCACATTTGCATGCGCAAACTACCTCGCAGGAGTGCTCGATGTTGTGACGCTGTTTGGCAATGCAGGAATGAGTATGCGAAATCTTTGTTTACCCGCAAACGGCATAACAAACGATCAAGCCGTTGAGATCTACCGACAATGGGCCGAGTCCCATCCGGAGCGCTTGCGCGATGCGGCGCGCGTTACGGTCATATTTGCGATGACCGAAGCGTTTCCTTGTAATTAGCGTGTGGCCCCGGCATGTCTGCATTGTGACCGGTCGGCGCGGTGTCCGACGCCGGTCTGAGGCACATCTGGCACATGGATTGACCTGGCATCGTGAGCCCGGTCTATATTGCGACGCCATGGAGACTGGCAAAGACATGGCCGGCATTAAATCTTTGGAGACCCGAATGAGCGACGATCAGAAGCTTCCATTCAAGCGAAAACGCCCACCAATCAACGTCAAATGGGTGTTTGTCCTGGGCATTCTTATATCAGGTTTGGCCCGCCATTCGGGGTTCAGCTGGACTGAATCCCTAATGGTGCTTGTTGTGTTCTTGCTGCTAATCATTGCCGTCGTGCTTGAGGAGACTCGCGATATCCTCCGCAGTCAGCTCAGCTAGCGTAACAATCTCCTACTCCGCAGGCGCCGGCGAGCGTTGGACGAGCAACCAAAGCGCCGCACTCGCAGCGACCGCGACAGGTACAATGATCCCGAGATTGATGACTTGCCAGCCCAGCGCATGATGCAACGCCCCTGAACTGAAGCTCGCTCCAGCGACAGTGCCGAATACCAAAAAATCGTTGAAGCCTTGAATCTTGGCGCGCTCCTTCGGCTGATAGGTCGTGGCCAGAAGCGAAGTTCCGCCAATAAACATGAAGTTCCATCCGACGCCCAGCAGGACGAGCGCTGCCCAAAACTGCGCGATCTCGATTCCTGTCAGGTTTATCGCGGCGCAACCGAGAATCAAGAATGCGCCCGTTAGTACAATTTGTACGGCGCCGAATCGATGGATCAGATGTCCGGTCACGAAGCTTGGAGCGAACATGCCAACCACGTGCCATTGAATCACGAATGCCGCATCCGCAAAACTGTGTTCGTGCTGTATGACCGCCAATGGCGTTGCCGTCATGACGAGCGACATCGATCCGTAACCGATCATTGACGCCAGTATTGCGACGACGGTTGTCGGCTGCTGCAAGATTGTTGTCAACGGCCGTCCTGTGTCGAGGCGCTCTGCCGCGCTCATCCGCGGAATGCGAATAAACTGCAAAACCGATATGTTAATCAGCATGATGATGCCGATCGTCGCAAAGCATCCGGCGAACACAACAGGTTCGAAGAGGTCACGCGTTGCCTTGGCGAGTTCCGGCCCGACAAAGGCGCCGACGACTCCGCCCGCCATCACAAGAGAGATCGCCTTACTGCGAAACTCCGAACTGGCCGTATCGGCCGCCGCAAATCGCAGCTGTTGGCCAAACGCGCCGTTCAATCCGAACATGAAACCGCCAACGGCGAAGAGCCAAAAACTCTCCGCAAATATGGCGTAGGTGGATAACGCCGCCGCACTGATGCCAATCAACTGTCCGAACGTGAATCCGATGCGCCTGCCGAACCGCCGCATCAGCAGCGACGCGGGAACAGTTGCCGTCATCACGCCGCCAAACATCAACGCGAAGGGGAGCGTCGCCAGACTCTTATCGTCTGCGAGCATACGTCCCGTCAGCGCAGACGTCGTGCCAATGATAATACCGCCGGTCATCACCAAGGCTTGACACATGGCAAGCAGCAGGACGTTTCTTCGGGTCGGGTCGCGCATAACGTCGCGCACAGCTGTAGTTGGGGTCACGGCGTTTCGATCACAGACAAGGCAAGGAAAGGGAACTGGGTCAGGCGGAACGCAAGCTAACATCGAACAGGATGGTAATCACGCGACATTAGGCGACGGCTAACAGCTGATTGAGGTCGAGGCGCTTTTCTTAGCGGCTGATTCGGCCGCGTATTCGGCGTTGTACGCGGACCATGCGTCAGACTAGTATGCGCTCTCTTCGCGCAATTGGAGGCAATGATGCCTGGTTGGATTGTTTGGATAATTAAGTGGGGGGGACTTATCGTCGCAATCGTCGCATTGCTGTCGATACTGTTTGTCGAAGCGTTTGCGCCCGTCCCAGAAGCGACGACTCAGCCGGGCCAAGTGATCATGCTTGCGATCGGTCTAATCCTTGCGTTGGTCGGCTTCATTCTGGAGCGCCGCGCGTCCGGGCCATAGTCCTTCCCCGTCGGGTCACCTCGACAATCTTCACTTTAGCATCGTCGGCAATTGGATCGTTGGCCGCCATTTGTGATCTCCGCGCTGGGAGTCCCACGATGTAATTCGGCCGCGTGCCGTCTCGGACACGGGCTTAGTCATAACGCGGTCGCCTAATGCCAAACCTGACGGGCAATTCGCAGCCAGTTTTCACCAAGAATTCCGCGAATTGTCTTTGCATCGTATTTGCGGTCAAGCAGGGCCTGAGTTATCTCGGGAACCTGTTCGGGTTCGACGAACTTGATGTCCCTCCATGCCGGCGCCGCCGAACTGCCGCCGGAGGCACGCTTGTGTCCGTCAATATGAGCGTCTTCCGGATTCCATAGAGGCGCGTTGGCTGGTGCTGCAACCTTGAGGTCGAATAGATAGTCGATTCCGAGACCGACATGGTCGGTACCGACGAGTTCAGAGATGTAGTCGATATGACCGACCAGTGCGTCGGTGGAGGTCTCATTATCACCGACAAAAGTACCGCAGCCGACGACGCCGATCATGCCACCGCTTTTCGCGCAAGCTTTGATCTGGTCGTCGCGGATATTCCGCGGATGGTCCCACAAAGCGCACGCGTTTGAATGCGAGAAGACGACCGGGCGCTTGGAAACTTCCATCATATCCATTGTCGTGCGGTATCCGGTGTGCGTCCCGTCAACGATCATGCCGACACGGTTCATTTCCTCGACAAGTTGGATGCCAAAACTTGAAAGCCCGCCATCGGTGCGCTCAAGACAACCATCGCCGGCGCGGTTCCTCAAATTGTAGGAAATCAACATGTGGCGCACGCCCAGGTTGTACGCACTTTCGACCATGGAGAGGTCGGCACCGATCGGATTGGTTCCCTGGAAGTGAAAGCCGACGGCCAGTTTGCCGGCATCCTTTGCGGCGAGGACGTCGTCGACCGTTTCGACGAGCGTGAACTTGTCTGCATGTTCGCTCAGCCATATGCGCTCTCTTGCGAGGACACCGAACGCGGTTTCGTTGTCGTGCCAATCGAGGGCAAGCGTCAGAGAGATATACGTGTAGCCACTGTCGACCAGGCGCGCCAATGCCGCAAGTTTGAGGTCTGGCGCTGCCCCGGCTTCCCACGGCAGTGTCATGTCCCAAACCAACGCGTCCCTATGCAGCGCGGCTGCGTCCTCCGAAATGTTCCAACTGCCCATGTCGCTGCTCCCATTCGCGGTGCATGGCTCCGCCATCCATGGTCACTAACAAGCACAGGCCCGCCGACTCGTCAAACGCCGGCGCTAGGGCAGGCAGGGGCCGGCGCGCATGATTCGGCACGCAATGTTACTTCTCCGTTCGCGGGTGCAGCGGAACGCCCGCTGGCTTCAGATAGGTGGGACTGGCGCAGATAAGCCGTTCAGTCGTAAATTGGTGGCAGGAGCCCCAGCTTTGTGGTCGGATGGGTTCATCCGTCCGTTGCGGAGTCGAGACGGAAGGGGAGGAATGGAACGATGGACGCAAAGGCAACGAAAAGGCGGTCGAAGGGGAGCAAGGACGCCGCGCGGGGACAGCCGTTCTCAGGTTACCACGCCAGGCGTGGGGTCAGCGAGGACGCGGAGCTTACGCATGTCGGTGCGGGGACGCCGGGGGGCGAGTATTTACGGCGCTTCTGGCAGCCGGTGGCGCTGTCCTCCGAGCTTGGCGAGTTGCCGCTCAACGTGCGCATGCTGGGCGAGGACCTGGTGTTGTTCCGCACCCGCCAGGGTGAGCTCGGTCTTTTGGAGCGTCACTGCTCACACCGCGGCGCCTCGCTGGAATACGGCCTGCCTTCCGATCAGGGCATCGTCTGCTGCTACCACGGCTGGCACTATGCCACCGACGGACGCATCATCGAGACGCCCAACGACCCGACCAGCAAGGCCGCAGGCCAGCTCTATCACGCGGCCTACCGGACCCACGAGTATCAAGGCATCGTCTTTGCCTACATGGGACCGCCCGAGGATGCGCCGGATTTCCCGATCCTCGACACCTTCGTCGAGCCGGACAACGAGATGGTTCCGTTCTCGCTCTACATGCCCTGCAACTGGCTGCAGTGCTTGGAGAATACCCAGGATCCGATCCACAGCTGCTTCCTGCACACGCGGGTTTCCGGCGTACAGTTCGGCGTCTCCTGGGGCGAACTACCGGAAATCGACTACGTCAAGACACCGCACGGTATGATGAACATCAATGTTCGCCGCTGGAAGGACAAGGTGTGGGTCCGCACGACCGAGGACATCTTGCCAAACATGAACCAGACCGGGTCATTGTGGCTGTCGGCCGAGGAGGAGGAATGCTTTGGCCGGGTGGCGCTGACGCGTTGGATGATGCCCATTGACGAAATCAATACGAAGATGATCGGTTGGCGCTACTTTAACGACCGCGTGGATGCCGGTCTTGGCGACAGGTCGCAGGTCGGTCTCGGAAAAATCGATTTTATTGGCCAGACCGAGGACGAGAGACCATACGAAGAGCGTCAGCGCATTCCGGGGGACTTTGAAGCTATCGTGAGTCAGCGCGAGATCGCTATTCACGGACTGGAGAATCTGACGCTATCGGACCGTGGCGTCGGCATGCTGCGCAGTATGGTGCGCCAGGGTATCAGGGCGTCGAAGTCGGGCCGGAAGTTTGCCGCGATACCGCGACATTTTAAAAATCCGATTGCGACCTATACGCAGGACACGATCATCACCCGGCCACCCAACAAGGGCGATGATCGCAAGCTGATGCGTGAAATCGGCCGCGAAATCGCCCAGGTCGTCCTCGACAGTGACAAACTGCCGCCGAACAAACGGACGGAAGTGGTCGCGGCGAAAGCAACACAGCTGGTCTAATGGTTGGGAGTTTCGGCGACCGTGTCGTGCAGCGACAGCGTGACACGGAGGTCGAGGATGTGACATGCAGAACATAGCCGACGCCCTTGCGCAGTGGAGCATAGGCGTCGATCTCGCCGACCTACCCGAACCGGTTCCCCATCAGGCCAAACGATGCCTGGTTGACACGATCGGCGTATCTCTCGTCGGCGCGCGACACGAGACGGCGCTCAGGACCCGTGAGTTAGCACTCGCAGAGTTTGCACCTGGTCCGTGCACTCTCCTGGGCGAAACGTCGCGCCTGTCCGCGCCAGGGGCGGCGCTGGCCAATGGTGTGGCTGCCCACGTGCTCGATTTCGACGACGTATCGCACGAGGCCATGGTCCATGCCTCAGCTGCAGTGTGGCCGGCGGCGCTGGCTGCGGCGGAAGCCACCGACGCGTCGGGTGCGGAGTTGCTCGAGGCGTTCATAGCGGGCGTTGAGGCCGAGTATGCGCTCGGGTGTGCCTTCACCGCCGATCTGTTCTGGAAGGGGTGGTGGACGACGGGTCTGCTTGGGGCGTTTGGCGCAACGATCGCGGCGTCGCGAGCCTTTGGCCTCGACCGCGAGCAGACGCGAAACGCCATTGGCTTCACGGCCTGCCAGGCCTCCGGCACATATCCCGTTGTCGGCACGCCGATGAAGCCGTTCGGCAACGGCCGCGCGGCGCAGTTGGGGACAGAGGCAGCGCTTTACGCGCACGCGGGCCTTGTGGCGCGTCCGGATGCGTTCGAGCATGCCAAGGGATTCATTACGCTGTTTGGCGGCGGCACCTTTGAGCTCGACCTTCTGGAGCGTCTCGGCACACGCTTCATCCTTGTAACGCCGGGACTGGCCTTCAAGCTGTTTCCCGTGTGTTCCAGCGCGCAGCCGGGGACCGAGGCGCTTGTCACATTGATCGAGGAGGAGAGGCTGGACCGCGAGCTGGTCTCGCATGTCCGCTGCGAGGTCACGCAAGACATTAAGACCAGCCTCGAGTTCGACGGCCCGGCGACGGTGACAGAGGCCCAGTTCAGCATGAACTTCGCTTTGGCCTGTATACTTGTGTATGGCGAGCTTGGCGTTGCCCAGCTGACGGAGGAAGTGCTCGTCGATCGGCGGATTCAGGAGGCGATGGGAAAGGTCGAGTTGATTCTCAACAAAGAGTTGGCCAAAGCGTCGGATCTGGGCCCGGCGTTTCCCGAAGCGGCCCTTGTGACGGTTACCATTGCTGACGGCCGTACCTTCAGCAAACTCAACAAAGGGGCGACGGGGACGCCCGTCAATCCCATGCCGGACGGGCGGCTCGATCAAAAGTTTTTCGACTGCGCCGGCCCGGTAATGGGCGCGGACTCTGCAAAGACGCTGCTATACCGAATCAGAAACGTGGAGGCACTTTCCAAGTGCAACGCGCTGTTCAACGACGGCGACTTGGGCGAGTCAGCGGTCGCGCAATAGCGCGCCAAGGTGAATTCCAACCGAAGCATTGAGGGAATTGGTGCATGAGTGAGGTATTCGACGTTGTGGTCGTCGGTTGCGGCATAACCGGCGCCGGGACGGCATACCATTTGAAGAAATTCGGTGTGGACAGAGTCCTGCTGCTCGAGCGGCGGACGCCGGCAGCTGGCGGTACGGGGAAGAGCGCGGCCATTGTGCGGCAACATTATTCGAACCCACTACCGGCCCGCCTGGCGATGGAGAGCGTTGAGATGTTTGCGGCCATGCCCGACCAGTTGGGCGCGGACGGCGGCTATAAACCGGCGGGCTGGTTTTTTCTGGTTCCGCCCGATTTACTTGAAGGTGCGAGGGAGAATGTCGTCATGCAGCAGACGGTAGGAGTAGATACGCGTCTGCTCGACGACCAAGAAATTTCCGAAATGATGCCCTGGCTCAACACAGAAGGCGTTGCCGGTGTGGCCCATGAACCGAAGGGAGGCTATGCCGACCCGGTTCAGGCAACCGAGGCCTATCTCAAAGCGTTCAAGGATTTGGGTGGGGAGGCGTGGATAAGCACTCCTGCGCGTACGATTATTCGCGAAGACGATAAAGTGACGGGCGTCATCACCGATGAAGGCCCGATTGCCGCGGGAGCAGTGGTGAATGCCGCCGGACCTTGGGCCGCCCTATTGGCGCAGAGCGCCGGTATCGAGCTGGAAGTAAAGGCCCTTCGCGAACAAGACACGGTGTGGGAGGCGCGCGTCGAGCGACCGTTACCGACGAGTTCCATATCGAACGCCGTCGATGCGATCTATGTTCGGCCGCTGGGGGGTCGCCGTTATGTGGTCGGCCGTGGATTCCCGAAGGAGTATTGCGAGGTCGACCCCAACAACTACAAGGAAACAGTCGACGAGGACTTTGTTTCCGACGTCGCAACGCGTCTTCAGCACCGATTTCCGCCGTTTGTTGGCGCAACCCGCATCGATTCCTACGGCGCCTTGTACGATGTCACCCCGGACTGGTACCCCTTCACCGGGCCACGCGCAGGCCTTTCCGGTTACTTCGACGCCTGCGGCGGTAGTGGACATGGCTTTAAGATAGCGCCGGCCTTGAGCCGCCATCTTGCACGCTGGATCGTCGACGGCACGATCGACGACGAATTTGCACGCCTGAGCCACGATCGACTTGGCGACGGCCAGTCCTTTGTCCAGGCATACGGCGGAAATAGAGGCTGAATTGCCATCTGCAGGAACAAGGGTGTGGAAACTGCGCCCGCTCATGCGCACACCTGAAGGACAGGGTTGATGGCCTGGATGGTTGGCGTCGACGTGGGCGGTACGTTCACCGATTTCTATGCCTTTGACGACGAGAGCAAGAACACGCTCGTCCACAAAGCGGCATCGACGCCGGATAATCCCGCGGATGCCATCATCGAAGGCCTTCGAACACTTGTCTCCGAGCATAACGTCCCGGTCGAGGCGATGGCGCGCCTGGCACACGGGACGACGGTCGGCACCAACGCGCTGATTCAGCGCCTAGGCCGCAATGTCGCCGTCGTCACCACCGACGGGTTTCGCGATCTGCTCGAGATCGGCCGCCAAGTTCGGCCGCGGATGTATGATATGCAACTCGACTATCCCGCACCGCTTGCGAAGCGCAGCCATCGCTTCGAAGTGTCCGAAAGAATTGACGCGACCGGCGGCGTCCTCAAACCACTTACGGATGAGGCCGTCACAGCGGCAGTCGAGGCCGTGCGTGCCTCAGGCGCGGAATCCTGTGCCGTATGTCTGTTGTTTTCCTTTCTCAACCCGGAGCACGAACGCCGCATCGGGGAAGCACTCTGTGCCGCCATGCCCGATTTATTTGTTTCGTTGTCATCCGACGTACAACCCGAATTCCGCGAGTATGAGCGATTTTCGACGGCGGTCTTGAACGCCTACCTGCAGCCGACGGTCGCGCGTTACGTCGCACAATTGGGCGAGGCGCTCAAATCGGACGCGCCCAAGGTGGCCGTGGGGATCAACCAGTCGAGCGGTGGGTTGATGTCGATCGAGCGAACGCAGAGCTACCCGATCCGCACGGCTCTATCAGGTCCGGCTGCGGGTGTCGTCGGCGCCATTCACGCGGCGCGGCTGTCCGGCCACCCAAACGTTGTCACGCTCGATATGGGGGGGACAAGCGCCGATATCTGTTTGATTCGAGATTTCACGTCTGGGTTGAGTTTTGGCCGAGAAGTCGCTGATTTTCCTGTACGATTTCCTATGCTAGATATCAATACGGTCGGTGCCGGCGGCGGCTCGATCGCCTGGTTCGAGCGCGACGGACTTCTCAAAGTCGGCCCGGTAAGTGCTGGTGCGGACCCCGGGCCGGCATGCTACGGTCGTGGTGGTAATCAGCCGACGGTTTCGGACGCGAACCTGATCCTTGGGCGCCTGTCCCCCGACGGACTTCTGGGTGGCGCAATGCCGATCGACATGTCGGCCGCACGACAGGCGATGCAGCCGATCGCCGAGCGCATCGGTTTCACGATCGAGCGCACCGCACACGGCGTGCTGGACATCGTCGTGGCCAATATGGTTCGCGCAATTCGCGCCGTTTCGGTCGAGCGCGGCCATGATCCCCGCGACTATACGTTGATGCCGTTTGGCGGAGCGGGCGCCTTGCACGCAACCGAAGTCGCACGATCCCTGGGAATCCGGGAGATTCTCGTTCCAGCCTCGCCGGGACTCTTGTGCGCCGAGGGTCTCGTTGTGTCGGATCTTAAGGAAGATTTTGTATCGAGCACTCGTATGCGGGTCGATGACGCAACACTTCCGGAAATTCAGGCCCGCGCGGATGCGTTGCATGAGGCGGCAACCGCGTGGCTCCAGTCAGAGGCTATCGCGAGCGAGCGCTGCACAGAGACGCTGAGCCTCGATATGCGCTACGTCGGACAAAACTTCGAACTTAGCGTTCCCATTGAGGAAACCGATTCCGCCGCCACGCAGCTTCCGAAAGTAGCGATTCTGCGAACGCTCTTTTTCGAGGCGCACGAGATGAATTACGGCTATCACAACCCGCAAGATCCGATCGAGGTTGTCAATGTACGTTTGACCGCGAGAGGCCGCCTTGACAGACCACCACCGCCGCAATCGACCGCAGACCCGTCGCTCGAACTGTCGGCGGTTGGCCAGCGCTCCATATGGTTTGCGCCCGGCGAACCCGCTGAATCTCCGGTCTTCCGTCGCGAAGACCTGCTTCCGGGTCATATCATTCACGGTCCTGCGGTGATCGACCAGTTGGATGCAACAACGCTGGTCTTTCCCGGCGACGAGGCGACGATGGATGCGGGCCTCAATCTCCTCGTCGAGATCTCGCCATGACCGATGCCGGGCGCAGCAACGCCGAGACTCCGCTCGATCCGATCCGCCTTGAGATCCTTTTCAATGCGCTTCGCTCGGTCGCTGACGAAACTTACGTTGCACTTATGCGCAGTGCCTATTCGACCAACATCAAGGAACGTCACGACCACTCCACGGCCTTCGTCGATCCGAAAGGCCGGCTCGTGGTACAGGCGGAAAACGCGCTGCCGATACATCTCTCCTCGATGATCGGTTTGATGGAAAGCCTGCTCGCGAAGTTTCCATCGGAGACAATCGACGAGGGAGACCTGTTCGTGGCCAACGATCCGCACGTCGCGGGCGGTTCCCATCTACCGGACATCAATTTGGCGATGCCGGTCTTCATTGAAGACGAGCTGCTGGGGTTCATGTGTGACATCGCCCACCACGCGGATGTCGGCGGGATGGTGCCGGGCTCGATTGCCGGAAATATGTCCGAGATCTATCAGGAAGGTCTACGGATTCCGGTCATCCGACTGTTCCGCAAGGGCGAACTTCAATCCGATATCTTCGATCTGTTGTTGCTGAACGTCCGGCTACCCGACGAACGGCGCGGTGACTATAACGCGCAGATTGCCGCTTGCCGGCTTGGCGAACGGCGCCTCAAAGAGGTCGCAGCGCGCTACTCCACAAACGTCCTGTTTACCGCGTTTGACGAGATCATCAGCCGGACTGAGCGCAGGCTCCGGACCGCCGTCACTGCAGTCGACGACGGCACCTACCGATTCGAGGACGTCATGGATGATGATGGCGTCGACATGCAGGACATTCCGTTGAAGCTCGTCATCGAGATCGCGGGAGACCGCATCCGCTTCGACTTCACCGGGTCGTCGCCACAGGTAACAGGAAACATAAACGTACCCTTCAACGCGACCCAAGCCGCGGTCTGCTATGCGTTGAAGGCGCTGCTTGACCCTGAAGTGCCCAATAACCAGGGTGTCATCGACGTTTGCGAGATCGAAGCGCCGCGGGGGTCCATCGTCAACTGTGTCACGCCGGCGCCGGTCGCCTCGCGCGCGCTCACCTGTCAGCGCGTTTGCGACATGATCATCGGCGCGTTGGCCGACGCGCTGCCTGAAGCAGCCGTTGGGGCATCGAACGGCTCCAACACGGCCGCGGTCTTTTCTGGAATGCATCCGGAGACTGGCGAGGGCTACGTCTACCTGGAAACGCTTGGTGGCGGGTTCGGCGGCCGTTTTGACCACGATGGCAAGGACGGCGTGCAGGTTCACACGACAAACACCTCAAACCTGCCGGTCGAGGCGATCGAGATGGAATATCCGCTGCTCGTCGAACGCTACGAGTTGATCCCCGATTCTGGCGGTGCCGGCCGGTTTCGCGGCGGTCTAGCATTAAGACGCGTCATCCGCCCGGTCGGCGGGAATTGCCTCTTTACCGGCAGGGGCGAAAGGATTCGCCACCGCCCATGG
>CBDCIT010000016.1:0-299133 GCA_965217615.1 Alphaproteobacteria bacterium | reverse complement strand
GGTACCTTCGCGGCGATGAGCCTTTACGGCTACACCACGAATCGCGATCTCTCCGGTTGGGGTTCGTTCCTGTTCATGGGGCTGATTGGCATCGTGATTGCGTCGATCGTGAATATCTTTCTGGTCTCCAGCGCGCTGCATTTCGCTATATCGGTTATCGGCGTCTTGGTATTCGTCGGCCTGACAGCCTATGACACGCAATCTATCAAGAATATGTATAGCGAAGCCGACCACGCGGAAATCCACGGCAAAAAGGCGATCATGGGTGCGCTTCGGCTTTATCTCGACTTCATCAATCTGTTCATCATGCTCCTGCACCTGTTCGGGCAACGCAGATAGCCGCCCCGTACCCAGCTTTCACACGGATGCGGAACTTGGTGCCTAATCGTCCAAGCCTGCATCGCGGGCTTGAGCAGGCGCATCGTCATCGCCCGGTGGGGCGAGATGGAACTTCACGAAACGCGCTGCAGCGCTCAGGAATTACTCGCCCTCATCCATCGAAGATATAGGTGGCCAGGCGCTGGACTCGGGCGCGACCTCGCAAGCTTGTCATACACTTTGGCAAATGCATCAAGGGATGCTCTCGTATCGCTAATGCTGTTGGTAACGACCGTAAATTTCCCATTTGTACCGACCCAAAATTTCTCACTTCGGGCATGTCGCTGAAGGCGTACCGGGTCTTTCGTTGGCGGCCGACGCGCATCAGGCCGGAT
Organism: Alphaproteobacteria bacterium; assembly: GCA_965217615.1. GTDB lineage: Bacteria > Pseudomonadota > Alphaproteobacteria > UBA8366 > CAVOAK01 > CAVOAK01. Next base: position 298,420 of record CBDCIT010000016.1, on the reverse strand, counting down.
CGCTAATCGTGGGGTTCACGTGAATTGAGATCTCCGTTCCGAACAGGTGCCGCCGGGATGCACCATGCGGCCGACCGTCGGAGAGGTCGAATTGTCGCCTGGGGCAAAGCCCCCCGCACGTTTAAGTAGAGTTGATTAGCATATTTTCCCGCGGATCGACACCGGCAGCGCAGATTGAGTGAGACGACAAACGTGCGCACCGGTGCGCCGGGATTATAATGAATCCGATCGCGGTATGATTACGGGGTGCTGAACGGGGTTCCAGGAAATACGCGGGGAGGCAAGGAATATATAAACGAAAACAGCCCCTTATAGCAAAATAGTCAATCCAATATCGGGGCTTTCTAAGAGATACTCCTCGGATGAAGTTCCACAGGAATAAATTTTTGACGACAGCTGCAGCTGTTGCGCTGATGCTCGCTGTAGGTGCGTGCAGTAGCAGCAGTGACGATGATGAAACTGTGGCTGCAACGCCGCCACCGGCAACCACGGATCCGGCACCAGACCCGACTCCAGAGCAGACGCCGGCCCAACAATTGGCGGCGGCTAATGCGGCGCTTGAGACGGCACAGGGTTTGGTGGATGCGCTGACGTCTTCCTCCACTCCGGAGGAGGCCGCGGAAGCCTACGCAGCATTGGGAACCGCGCAAGCGGCGGTCCATGCTGCAACAAACCTGCCGGAAAACCAAATCAATGCCCTGCAGGCTCAGATCAACCAACTGACATCGGCGGCATTGGTTTGGGAAGCGGTTGCCACGGCAACGTCGATGGTCGATGCTCTGACCGATGATTCGGATGCCACTGCTGTCACTGCCGCGAGAGACGCGGTTACGGCGGCGCAGACGGTCCTCGCTGGGGCGATGGACTTGCCTCAGGATGCCTCAAGTGATCTGGATACGTTGATCTCCAGTCTCGATACGCGGCTCTTGGTTGTCGAAACGGAGGTAGCGAGCCGGCCCACTGAGGCACAGATCGCCGCCGCAGCGGCGAGGACCAAGGCAGCGGGTACCAAGATGAAGGCCATCAACGCGGAGGGTGTTCAGGACCCGGACGCCGGCATCGGTGGTAGTGTGGAGACCGGTGTGGATAGCACTTACAGCATGACCATCGAACGTCCGCGCTCCGGCACGGAGGTCAAGATCACGGACTCCGCGGTGGCGGGAATGGACGATCCGAAGTTCGCGCTGTACATGGATCTGGGAGAAGGCCGCACCATGCACACTCGCACGATGGAAGCGGATGATGACGGCAATGTGGTGGAAGAGGTCGTGATCGTCAGCACCGACATCGCAGCGCCAAAGGCCACGGCGTTTGCGAAGGTGGCGGGTCAGATGCTGAACGCTCGTGACCTTGATGACGAGGTGAACGCCGATAACACGGGCTCCGCAACCGACGACTGGACCGCTCTCACGGTCGACGGGAGCAGTGCCGACGTCGTCGCGTTGGTAAAGTCGGCTGCCTTTTCCCCCGGCCAAGGCACGTCGGTTACACACACTTTCGCCAGGTACCAAATGGATAGTGACAACACCATGGACGGTGATCAGACTATCGCGGCCTTCGAAACCGCAGGTACCTACAACGGCGCGATGGGGACGTACAGGTGCAATGACGCCTCCGACGACTGCACGGTGACGGTCAACGCGAAAGGTGCGGTCACCGAAATGACCGAGATCTGGGTCTTCACTCCCAATGCGGGTGCCACCTCCGACGTGGCAGACGCCAACTACCTGTCCTACGGCTTCTGGCTGAAGAAGACGACGGACGAAGACGGCGTGCTCACGTACAACGAGGTCGAGACTTTCACGGAGGCTGTGGGACACCCGGCGACCGTCGATAACGATCTCAGCAGTGTCGTAGGTAGTGCGACTTATGATGGTAGTGCGGTTGGTGTGTATGTGAAGAACGTACTCGACGACCAAGCTAATATCACCAGCGCTACTTCCGGCCATTTCGTTGCTGATGCCGAGTTGAACGCCAACTTCGGTGGCGGCGGTGTGGCAGCCAACGATCAATTCACTATCGGCGGGAAGATAACCGGCTTCGTCCTGCAACATGGCGAGGAGAATGACTGGGAGGTGGGGCTTGGACTCACTGACCTCAGCGGCAGAACGGCCGGCAATGAGCCTGGAAAATCCGCTCCTGGCTCCGACCACGCGGGTGCGTTCTCTGGTGTGGCAACAGGTGACAGCACGGCTGCCGCTGGTTCGTGGAATGGAGTGTTCTACGGATCCTCGGCGGCTGTCGATCATGACATGGACAACGCCACGCCCAACATCAATCCTCAGCCGGTCGCCGTGATCGGAGAGTTCAATGCCAACTTCACGGACGGAACCACGGCTGGCGCCTACGGTGCCAACAAGTAGTAGACGGATTACCTGGATCGGGCTCTTCTCATGAGATTCTGACCCAGTATATCAAACTTCTGGATGAGGGTGGCAGGTTCTGCCACCCTCTTTTTTTGTCACTCAAACACCCATCAAAGTAATGCATATGATGATTATCCCTCTCTTTCGTACGCTCGCGGCCACCGCCTGTCTTCTGCTCGCCGTTCCGGCTTGGAGCGCCGTGGTGGAGCCCGTAGCTGTACCCACTTCCCGTGCGGGCATGGCGGCTGAGCTGGCCAAGGCTCGGACGCTGGTCAATAGGGGCCGGTTCGTCGACGCGTTGACCGTGCTGCGCCCCCTGGCCCGGGGTCGCGAAGTTGAGGCAAACGTGCTGTTTCTCATCGGCCTGGCGGCGATCGGAGCCTCACAGCGGCCAGGCGTGCTGGAAGCGGATCGGGAGGCCCTGCTGGACGAGGCCATCGCGGCCTTGCGCGTCATGCTGATCGACCGCCCCGGCCTGGTACGGGTGCGCCTGGAACTCGCCCGGGCCTTCTTCCTGAAGGGGGAGAACAACCAGTCACGCCGGCATTTCGAGCGTGTGCTGGCAGGTAACCCACCCGCGGTGGTGGTCGACAACGTGCGCCGTTTCCTGTCCCAGATCCGGGCGCGGCGGCGCTGGAGCCTGTATGCGGGCTTCGCGCTGGCGCCGGATACCAACATCGGGGGCACCTCGGATGAGAGGATCATCCATATCAATGGCCTGCCCTTCCGCCGCGACGCGGAGGAGCTGACGACATCGGGTATCGGCGTTTCGGTGTGGAGCGGCGGGGAGTACCAGTACCCCATTGGCGAGCGGCTTCGGTTGCGCACCGGGGCCAATGTCTCACGGCGTGAGTATGAGGGCAGCCGGTTCGACCACACCTTCGTATCCGGGCATGCGGGGCCGCGCTGGCTCGTGGATAGGAATACGGAAGCGAGCGTGCTGGCGAGTGCGCAGCGGCGTTGGAGCGCCAGTGCGCCGGACTACGACGCCCTTGGCGGCCGGATCGAGGCCGGACACAGGTTCAGCCGTCGGATAACGGCAAATGCGCGGGCATCGTGGCACGATCGACGGTATCGCACGCGGACGTTCCTGGACGGGCCGACGGCGGATGTCTCCCTGTCCGGCACCTGGGTGGTGACGCCGACGGTGCGGGCGAATGCCGCGCTCGGCTGGGGGCGCGAGCGGCCGGAGACGGAGCGATGGCGCCATGACCGCCGGTGGCTTCGGGCTGGGGCCACGGTGGCCCTGCCGCGGGGCTTCACGGTGGCCGGCAGCGGCGAGTTGCGCTGGACGGACTACCAGGGCAACTGGTTCCCGCACACGACCGGCGGCAAGCCCCGTGAGGACCGCATCCGCTCCCTGCGCGCCTCGGTGCACAACCGGGCCTTCTCCTGGCAGGGCTTCAGCCCGCAGGTGTCGCTGGTGCACGAAGTGCGGACCACCAACGCCCAGCTCTACGACTACAAGCGCACCGGCGGCGAACTGCGCTTCGTACGCCTGTTCTGACGCCTCAGGGCAATGTGAGGCGGCCTTCTGGACACCGCCCGGGCTTTTGCTCGCGGAAACCCTCCGCTCCCGTCGGGCCATGAGAACGCCGCTACCAACACTTAAGCAGAACCCGCAAGTCTGTGACTGGCCGGCCACCTACATTCGTATGCTCATGCTCATGTGCCGGCCCTTGCTCTGCTGCTGCTTTTCGGCCTTGCGCTCGGCGCGCTGTTGCCGCAACTCCCGGAGCTTCTTCGGGTCGTCGAGGAGTCGGGCGACGCGCTCCTCGCGCATCCAGATGTCCTCGCCCTCGCTTTGCCCTGCCAGGCTCGCCGCGAGGTGCGGGTCGTCGTCTTTAAGCATGTCACGCACCCGCGCGAGTGCTGAGTCGAGGCTCTCTTGCGCGTGCGCGATGTAATCGAGGTGGAGGCCGTAATTTCCAGGGTCGTCCATGAGTTCCTCGCAGCGGCCAACCGCATAGTCAGTCACGTCCCGCCATGTATCGTAGCGGCCAAGGTCGGGAACCGCCACGACCAGCTCTGCCGCCTCGGCCACCAGCGCCTCGCGGCGGGCCATCTGACCCGCTATGTGTTCGCGGCAATCGTCGAAGTAGTTGCGGTTTGACACGACCTTGTCGATCTGAGCGAGCACGGCGCTTATTTCCGATTCAACGCCGCGATCCAGGAGCATATTCCTGGAGACCCTGTCCAGCTCCTCGTGCAGACGGTTGTAGCCATCCGTGTAGATGACATGGAGGCCCTCCTCCGCGGCACGATCCACCTGGCGGTTCCAGTCCCGCTTCAGTTCCCGCGCGCGCTCCAGGACCTCCCGCGCGAAGGTCGCGGTCCGCAGCCGGTCGTGATAGTCCTGTCCGTCGACGAAGTAGCCGATGGCGCGGCCGAGCCCGGCGAGTGCCGCCTGCACAGGCGCGCCGCCGCTGGACATGGCCCGAGCCTGGTCCGGCGTAGCACCGTCATCCGATGCGAACCGGGGACCGACCCAGTGGCGGTTTTGCAGGCGCCGCAGCTCTCTCGCTTGCCGTTCGGCCAGCTCCTTGTCATCAACCTGGATCACCTCGCGAAGCGCCGAGAGCGCCCCTACCAAGAGCGTCCTGGCCGTGACGAGCCTGTCAAGATGGGCGCCATATGTTTCCTTGCCGGAGAGGATGGCCTCGCCCGCCGCCGTCAGGCGCTCGGCCTCCTGCCGCCAGTCCAGGTAGGCCGAAACCGCGGTTAGCTCAAATTCCCGATCCGCCGCAACGTCCTGGAGAGAGGCGCGCGCATCCATGTGGCGTTCCACTTCGCCCGGATAGTCCAGGATATGTTTGCGGGTCGAGAGATAGTGCTGGTGGTTCTCAAGGACCTGGATTGTCAATCGGCGTGCAATATTGACCCCCTATCGGCGTGCAATATTGACCCCCCTTAATGACACGGCGGAGGTTGTCCCGGTAGTCAATAGGGGGACCCGAGCGGCTTCGTGTAGCGCCTTGCGGTGCGCGGAGCGGAAGCCGCGTGGGCTTGACGTATACGTCAAGCCTGTTGACCCACCGGGGCAAGCGGGCCGCAGGCACGGCCTGTGCCGGGTCAGCAGCGGTTCTTGAAGCGCCAGCTCTCGTTTCGATGATCTCGCAATGGTGGGTCAGGCGGTCGAGCAGGGCTGTGGTCATCTTGGGGTCGCCGAAGACGGAGGGCCATTCGCCGAAAGCGAGGTTGGTGGTGACGATGATCGAGGTGCGCTCGTAGAGCCGGCTCATCAGGTGGAACAGCAGCTGGCCACCGGCCTGAGCGAAGGGCAGGTAGCCGAGTTCGTCGAGGATGACGAAGTCGCGTCGGACGAGTTGGTCTGCGGTACGGCCTTGGCGTCCGGAGCGGAGTTCGGCCTCGAGGTGGTTGACCAGGTCGACGACGTTGTAGCAGCGGCCACGGGCGCCCTTTCTGATACAGGCGCGGGCGATGGCGACGGCGAGATGGGTCTTTCCGGTGCCGGTGCCGCCGACCAGCACGATGTTGCGCTTGCTCTCCAGGAAGTCGCCGCCGGCGAGTTCCTGGATCAGGGGCTCATTGACCGGGGAAGCGGCGATATCGAAATCGGCCAGCTCCTTGGCCGTCGGCAGCTTGGCGGACGTCATCTGGTACTTGATGGAGCGCGCCTGCTTGTCGGCGACCTCGGTCTGCAGCAGCGTACCGATGATCTGTTGCACCGGATGACGGCGCTTGAGCCCGTCGGCGAGGATGTCGTCGTAGGCGGCGCGCATGCCTGCAAGCTTCAGCGCCGTCATCATCGCCAGCACATCATGACGCTCCATGACCGGCCTCCCTCAGGCGGTCGTAGCGGCGGCAGTCGGCCACCGGCTGGTGGCGAAGCTGCAGGCCCTCGGGCGTTGGGATGGCCGGCGGCGGCGGCGGCTGGCGGTGCCGGGCGAGGATGTTGAGCACAACGTCAGCGCTGCAGGCGCCGCAGGCGAGCGCTTCGGCGCAGGCCGCCTCGACCGCCTCCAGCCCGTCCTCCAGCACCGCCGCGAGGATTTTGACGATCTGACGATCACCGTCGTCGCGGCCGGTGAGCCGTGCCCGCATGCGGCCCAGCGCGCCGGGCAGTTGCCAACCCTTGAAAGGCGCGCCATTCCTCAGCGCACCGGGCTTCCGTGTCAGGATCGGCACGTAGTGCCATGGATTGCAGGCGATCTCACCGCGTCCAAAGCTCCGGGGGTGTTCGGCAACGGTCTCGCCATCCTGGCGGATGACAATCCGATCGGCATAGGCCCGCACGTCGACCGTCCGCCCCACGGCGCGGGCCGCCACGCTGTAGTGGTTGTTGTCGAAGCGCACCAGACAGGTCTTGGAGACCGATACCTCGGTGGCGTGGAAGCCGTCGAAGGGGCCGCGATAGGCCATCAGGAAGGGTCGCTCCTCCTCGAACACCTGCCACACCGTCTTGCCCTCGATCATCGGATGCGGCCGCTTCTTGGCGTCCTCGATGCACCGATCCATCAGCCACTCGTTGATCTCGGCGTAGGAGCCGCCCCGCGGGATGGGCACGAACAAGCGGCCGCGGAGGTAACCCACCTGCCTCTCGACCTGGCCCTTCTCCCAGCCCGCACCCGGAGTGCACGCCACCGGCTCCACCAGATGGTGGGAGCACAGCTCCAGAAAGCGCCGGTTGTAGGCGCGCTCCTTGCCCACGAACACCATGCTCACCGCCGTCTTCATGTTGTCGTAGATGCCCCGCCGGCAGACCCCGCCGAAGAAGTGGAAGGCCCGTTCGTGCGCCTCGAACACCATCTCCTGGCTCTCGCGCGGGAAGATCTGAACCAGCTGCATGCGGCTGTAGCAGAGCCGCATGTGCGCTGCCTTCACCTTGGTCGTCACACCCGACAGGCGCGCGTACTCGTGGCTCCAGTCGAACTGGTAGGCCTCGCCGGGATCGAAGCTCAGCGGCACAAAACCCTGCGACGGCGACAACAGCCGCCACCGCCGACGCCAGGTCCTGGCGTAGCGGCGCACCGCGTCGTAGCCGCCGCCATAGCCCAGAGCCGCAAGGTCTTCATGAATCCGCAGCAGAGAAAAGCGGTCCCGGCGCGGCTTCTTCTCGTTGGCCTCAAGCCGGCGCTCCAGCTCCTCCACCCACGGCCCAAGCTTCGGCATCGGCTGGATCTTGCGCTCGTAGCTGAACGAGGTCTCATCACCCCGAACCACCTTGCGCACCGTGTTCTTCGAAACCCTCAAATCCCGGGCGATCTTCTTGATCGGAACACCCCTCACCAGATGATCCCGACGGATCCGCGCAATCGTCTCCACAACCAGCATCTCCCCCACCTCGTCTGTCCAAACAACAAGGTGTGTTAAAAATCACAAACCCAGGGGGGTCAATTTTGGACGCCGATAACCCCCAATAGGGGGTCAATATTCCACGCCGAACAACAGTCGGCTTTATCGAGGCCTCGCGCGGCTGCAAACATGTGTGCCGCCATTGCCCCGTCGTCCCGGTATACGAGGGCCGCTTCAGAATCGTTCCGCGTGAGGTGATCCTAGCCGATGCCCGCAACCAGATTGCGTCCGGCGCTCAGCATCTTTCGTTCGGCGATCCCGACTTCCTGAATGGCCCGACCCATGCCATCAAAACCGTTCAAGAGATCCATGAGGAATTTTCGAACATCACCTACGATGCGACGATCAAGATCGAGCACCTTCTAAAGCATCGTGAGCTGCTGCCAATTCTCAAGGAGACCGGCTGCATATTTGTAACGTCCGCCGTCGAATCGGTTGACGACCGCATCCTCGAGTTCTTGGACAAAAACCACACCAACGCGGATTTCGGCGAGGCGGTGCACGTGTTGCGAGAGGTGGGGATTGACTTGGCCCCGACCTTTCTACCCTTCACGCCATGGACCACGCTGGGCGGCTATGTTGCGTTGTTAGAGCGCCTGGTGGAGCTGGGGTTGTCGAACAACATCAATCCGATTCAGTTGGTCATCCGCCTACTGATTCCGCAAGGCTCTTACCTCTTCAAACTGCGGGGGTTCGAAGACATCGTCATGCCCTTCGATCCCGAACGGCTGGGATACCCGTGGAGCCACGCGGATCCACGGGTGGATCGTTTGCAAGCGGATCTCGAGGCGTTTGTTGCGGAGGCCGATCAGAAGGAGTTATCCCGACGCGACATCTTCACGCAGATTTGGGAATTTGCGCACCTGGCGATCGACGTGAAGCCGCCACCGCTCTGTGCCGATTTCATGGGGCCGGCTGTGCCACAGATGTCGGAGCCATGGTATTGCTGCGCCGAGCCGACGAACCTGCAACTCAGCGACTTTTAGTCTTCCGACATGGACCGCCAGGACGAACGCGCAATCGAATGGGGTTGTCAGGCGGCGCGCGGTGCCCGTATTCAGATGCGATCCGCAACTCATCCCGCTCGAGACATGGGCGAAACTCGCGAGCAAAACCACACCACTATCTTGAATCCCGCAGACGTGGGCATGGCCGCAGTTTGACGCAGTGCCATGTTTGATGTCGTGAGCGGCAGGCGGCGCGTTACTTCAACATCTTAACGTCTACAGAATCGGCACGCCCATCAACGGTCTTGAGGTGATAGTCATCACCAGACTTATGGAACACCTCCCAACAGGCTTCCCCACTTCACGAGGATTATCCGCTTCCGTCGGTCAATCCGCAATTATGAGCGAGAAGTTCCAAGATCTCATCGGTCGATCTTACATGGCAGCAGTAGTTGTCAAGGTGCTCGACGACGTACTGATGAGCGCTCGGCATTATCGTTGCGCAACAATCTTCCGCCATAAGCATTCGGTAGTCGAGGTCGGCGCCATTTCGTAATGCGGCCTCGATGCAACCATTCGTCACGACTCCCGTCGTGACCAACGTCGTGATGCCCATATTGTGAAGAAGGTGGTCGCAGTTTGTAGAAATGAAGATGCTCTGACCTGTTTTGACGAGCACGATGTCGCCCTTTTGCGGGGCGATTTCCTCGAATATCTCAGACGCTTTATCGTCCACCGTGTTTATGAGGTTTGTCCTGTGGCGCCATGTCTGGTCTGATCCGTCACCGCGTAACGACGCGCAAATCGTATAGATGATGGGCTGGTTAACGCGTCGAAATACCTCCGTCAGCCTGCCAATGTTGGGCACAACCGTGTCATTTACCCGGTTGAAATAGTATTCCAGATCGTCACCCGCACCGGCATCAACGATCTTCTTACAGAGACCATAGTCAGGTGATGCCTGCTGATAGGTCATGTCGATAACCAGAAGAGCTGTTTTTTCAATTTCCACCGGAAATTCCGGAAGCTGAATATCAGCCGTCAACCATGCTCTCCAACCCTCGCCTTTCATAAGATCCGCAACTTCCATGGCATTCTCCCTTTCTCTAGCTCCTAGAGTTAACTAAACCGCATAACCTGACCAAGCCAGTTGTCGCGACGAAGCAATAGGCCGATCCAAGGGTAACCCACGAGACCTGCCTGCGTCCGCTTTGGGTTGGATGCAGACATATCCATGCGTCATATTAAGATATTGTTCTTAACTAGAAGCGAACCGATGAATTGCGCATCATGGTTTGCTCCAATGTTAGACGAGGAAATTCACGGCAAGGTACTGATCCGGAGTCGGCGTGCGTCAGTTGACGAAAGTCCGCCCTAATGGCCTTGCGAACGCGGTCAGATGGCATTACCGGACTGTCACGCAGCTGCGGAGGTTAATATATTCCAGTAACCAAGAATGTTGGCTACTGTCACCTTCGAATCAGAGGATTTATGGGAAATCTCGGTAGAGAGGTTCCGGTGCAATGACTACGTTGTCATTGGAATTCGATAGCCTGCAGGCCCACGACACTGCGGTCGGTTGGACCAAAAGGTTGCGTCGGCGCGGCCAATTCGGTGTTGCGGTCGTTCGCTCACAGATTAATTTTTATTATTTCTGGGAGAAACGCTGGTTCTTCATCGCCATGGCGATCGGCGCCACCATGCTGTCGCTACCCCTACCAGACGGTCTCAGCCGCGCAGCCATGATCGTGCTTACCATGTCGACGGTTGCGACGATCCTGTTCGTTACCGAGCCGATACCGCTGCCGACGGTAGCCCTGCTGATCATTGTCGGCCAAGTGACCCTGCTGGGGTTGGATTCGACTGTGGTGGCAAGAAGCCTGATGACCGATTCCGTGTTGTTTATCATGGGCTCGCTGATGCTCGCGGTGGCGGTCGTAAAGCAACAGCTAGAGCATTTCCGTGTCTGAATGAATCGCGAGGGATTCACAGGCCGTCAATTTTGTGATTCAAACTGCATGCTGGGTAGGAGGTCAGCATGCATGGCTCAGTATCTATCAGAAGATCTTCGCATCAGGGTGATCGGCGCGATTGAAGGCGGGATGTCGCGCAACGGGGCGGCCAGGCGGTTCGGTGTCAGCATCGCCAGCGCGGTGCGCTGGATGGATGAATATTTGCGGTGCGGGCGGACGGCGCCGAAGCCGCGCGGCGGCGACCGCCGTTCCGGCCGGATCGAGGCGCAGGCTGATCTTCTGATGCGCGCCATTGAGGAGACACCTGACATCACGTTGATGGAACTGCGCGAGAAGCTAATCGCCGAGCGGGGCGAGAGCTTTGCAATCAGCACACTCCACGCTTTCTACCGCCGCCACGAGGTGACGTTTAAAAAAAGACTGCCCACGCCAGCGAACAAGAGCGCGAGGATGTGAGAATCCGGCGCGAGGCTTGGTTCACCCTTCAGCCAGATCTCGATCCGACAAGGCTGGTGTTCCTCGACGAGACTGGCGCAACCACAAAGATGTCCCGCCTGCGTGGGCGCGCCCCGCGCGGCAACCGCTGCCGTGCCGCGCTGCCGCATGGCCATTGGAAAACCACGACGCTGGTCGCGGGCCTGCGCCTCGACGGCCTGACCGCCCCCATGGTCATCGACGGCGCCATGAACGGAGAGGGTTTCACCGCCTATGCCGAGACCCTCCTCGCGCCGACGCTGAACCCCGGCGACATCGTGATCATGGACAATCTCCCCGCCCACAAGGCCGCGGACGCCCGGGCGGCAATCGAACGGACCGGAGCGACACTGATGTTCCTCCCGCCCTACTCGCCGGACTTCAATCCGATCGAGCAGGTCTTCGCAAAGCTCAAGGCGCTCTTGCGAAAAGCCGCCGCAAGAACCATCGACACACTCGAGGCCGCCATCGCGACAGCGCTCGATGCCTTCACCCCCAGTGAATGCGCCAACTATTTTACAAACTCGGGTTACAAGCCGGATTGATCCGAAAATGCTCTAGATAAACGCATCGCATTTGCGATCGTTCGGATGACCGGGACCAAGACAACGAACATTTGTTTCGGAATCTCAGTAGTATCGGGATTGCTGGCCTCGTTCATCGGTGAGCATACGGTGGCGGCGATGATGCTGCCGGTCGGCATAACTCTGATCCAGTTGACCTCTGACGATCCGCGCAAGGTTCGCAATTTGGCCGCGGTACTGCTGTTCTCGATCGCCTATGGATGTGCCGTTGCTGGCATCGGGACACCGTCGGGTGGCGTCAGGAACGCCATTATGATCGGTTACTGGAAGGAGTTCTTCTACGATCCGCTAAACCCGGATACACGCGTATTCCTAATCGACTACTTGACCTGGATGGTCTACGCCTACCCGATATTCCTCTTGCAACTGCCGTTGGTCACGACGGTTCTTCTGCTGACATTCAAACCCGAACATCGAAACCTCTCACGCGCCGTCGCCAAGCTGCGTAATCAAGTCAAGCTGCAGGGGCCCATGAGGCTGTGTCTCGAAAGTGGTGGAAATTTGAGGATGGCGTAATCTCCGGGTGACAAGACAACCACCCAACCGGCGGCTAGCACCGCCAAGGAGATCACGCCATGAAGAACACTACCGAGACTTCCGCGCTTTCGCTACTGGCCAATGACGCCGGCTATGATCCGCTCGAGGACCGGCTGCGGGAGAACATCAGATCCACGATCGAGGCCGTTTTTGAGGAGGAACTTGCGCAGTTTCTCGGGCGCTGCCGATACGGTCGAGAGGACGCGCTTCGGCAAGGGTATCGGAACGGGCACCGGGAGCGGCAACTGACGGGGACATTCGGGACCGAGAGGGTGAGCGTGCCGCGTGCACGGATCGTTGAGGAAGACGGTCGGGCGTCGGAATGGCGTTCGCGGGCGCTGCCGCGCTACCAGCGGCTGACCAGAAAGGCCGAGGCGCTGATCGCTTCGGTGTATCTGTCCGGAACCAACACGCGGCGGGTGAAACGCGCGCTGTTCGGGCTCTTCCGGGGTGCTGTGAGCAAGGACGTTGTGAGCCGGGCGTGGCGCAAGGTGAAGGTCGATTGGGACGCCTGGTGCAGCCGTGGCCTCGCGGATGAGGATATCGTTCGGCTGATCCTTGACGGCACTGTGATCAAGACCCGACTGGATCGCAAGGCCACCAACATCTCGGTTCTCGCGGCTATAGGGGTGCGCCGGGATGGCCAGAAGGTCTTGCTTTCGATCGGGAATATGGGCGGAGAAAGCCAGGCGGCGTGGCGCCAGTTCCTCGACGACCTTGATGCGCGTGGACTGAAACGGCCCGGGTTTGTCATCGTCGATGGCGCGCCGGGACTGGAGGCGGCTCTGTCGGCGCTTTGGGGCGATGACCTTCCCGTTCAACGCTGCACCGTGCACAAGCACCGCAACCTTCTGGGTCATGCTCCCAAACACATGCATGACGAGCTGAGCGAAGATTACCGCGATATGATCTATGCCGACACTGCCTCCGAGGTGGAAACCCGCCGCAAGGCGTTTGTCCGCAAAGTGGCGGCTGAAATGCAGGGCCGTCGCGGACAGCCTCGCAGAAGCGGGCGACAAGCTCTTTACCTTCACGCGCCTGTCCAAGAGCCAATGGAAATCAGCCCGAACGACCAACGCCATTGAGCGTCTCAACGAGGAGTTCAAGCGCCGGATCAAAACACAGACCGTGCTGCCGTGTCCCGAAACAGTGCCGATGCTCCTCTGGGCGCTCCTCGCTTCCGGCCAAATCCAGATGCGCAAAGTCGATGGATGGGAAACCCTCGATCAGCTAATCGCCGACGAAACCCTTGACCGAGCGGTCTGACCGCCGCAAAACTCAGCCCGCTCGGAGAGGCGCCAAAACCAATTTCCACCACTTTCGAGACACAACCCTCAGATGATCTCCGATGGCGTGAAAGTTATCGATGAACTTCGTCTTGCCTCGGCGGAAGCGCGCGCCGCCGTCACCGAACTGCGCGGGCTTGTCGGTGACGTTGCCGACAATGTCGACATCATCAGCAGGGAAGCGCGGGCGACAATGGGCGATATGCAATTGCTCACCTCGGAGCTTCGCGAGGACGCACAAACCTTGACCGCGAGTCTCGGCGAAACGCTAACGACGCTCGATGGAGAATTGAAAGGCATCGGCGGCGACGCAAAATCAACGGTTTCCGCCGTACGCAAAGCATCGGAACAGTTGGCGATAATTCTCGAATCGAACCAGGGGGCCGTCACCGATTTCACCGCTTCGGGGTTGTACGAATTCACGCAGCTACTCGCGGAATCCCGTGTGCTCGTCGCGGCGCTGATGCGGATATCGTCGGAGATAGAGCGCGATCCAGCCCGCTTCTTGTTTGGCAATGCGCAGCAGGGCCTGGAGGTAAAATGAACAAGAACAATTGTTGGACTCGCTGCCTTGTTTGCACGGCTGTTTTGTCGACGCTGCTGGCTGCCTGCGTGGAATTGCCGGGCAGCGGCGATCCCTCCAGATTGTATGTGCTGACGCCGAAAAATACGTTCCCCGAAAATCTTCCGACGGTCGACTGGCAGCTGCTGGTAGAGGTACCCATATCGGCCGCTGGCCTTAATACCGCGCGCATTGCCGCCCGTCACAGTCCAATCGAGCTCAACTATATTGGTGCTGCGAACTGGACGGATTTTGCGCCTCGCGTGGTGCAGACGCTAATTGTCGAGTCGTTCGAAAATACTGGCCGGATCGTCGGCGTGGGTCGTGAGTCGATTGGATTGCGCTCGGACTATCTCCTGAAGACCGAAGTGCGAGAGTTCCAAGCGGAATTTAGCGGTCCCAAGCCAAGTGCAACTCAGACGGCGGATGCCGGCGCGAGTCCGCCCGCCGTCCGCGTCCATATCAACGCAAAGCTGATTAAGATGCCACAGCGATCGATCATCGCCTCGCAGACGTTCGAGCATGTCGTAAAGTCGAGTGAGAATTCAATGGATTCGATAATCTCACCATTTGACCAAGGATTGGGTAAGGCGCTGAAGGAGATTGTCGTGTGGACCTTGACCAACGGCGAGGCACGTTGGGCCGATTGACAGTAGAGCTTCATTTGACGCGGACCTCGTCGGTTTCTGGTGGCGTTGGGCGCTGCAGAACCGCATGAACACGACGCACCCGAAAGATCCACCACCACTTGTGATCGCCGTTGCCCCCAACGGTGCGAAGAAAACAAAGGCAGATCACGCAGCGCTTCCGATCGGGCCACAAGAACTCGCGGCCGAAGCAGCGTCTTGTGTTGAGAGGGGCGCTGCCATGATCCACCTTCATGTGCGCGATGCGGCGGGGGGCCACACGCTTGACGCCGACGCCTACAAAGCCGCTATTGCTGCGGTTCGGGCCGAGGTCGGCGAACGCATCATCGTCCAGATAACCAGCGAAGCTGTTGGCATCTACGAGCCTGAAGAGCAGATGGCAATGGTGCGTGCGGTGAAGCCCGAAGCAGTCTCGTTGGCGATACGAGAGATTTGCCCCCCTGGGTGCAAGGAGCATGTGGTAGCGGATTTCCTAGCATGGGTCGCTGCGGAGCGGATTATGCCACAATTCATCATGTTCTCAGCGGCGGAGGTCGAACAGTTTATCTCGCTGCGGGACCGTGGCGTCGTCCCGGACGAGCACCCGTTCGTGCTCTTCGTTCTCGGTCGCTATACCAAGGACCAGCAGTCTTCGCCCAGAGACTTGCTGCCGTTCCTGCACGCCAGCGACGGATTGCCCTTGGAGTGGTCGATGTGTGCCTTTGGCGCGCAGGAGGCGCGATGCGCCCTTTCGGCCGCTGCGCTCGACGGTCATTGCAGAGTAGGGTTCGAAAACAATCTTCATCTCGCGGACGGAAGCGTGGCGCCCAATAACGCGGCGCTTGTCGCCCAGGTTCGAGATGGTGCTGCATTGATGTGCCGGCCGATTGCCGACGCGAATGCAGCGCGTTCACTTTTGGGCCGGCAATGAGCCTACTCAAATATCTGGCGGTCGCATTTGCGACGACTATCGTGTGTCTTACACACGTTTCTGCCCAGGAATCAGCAAATCTGGGCGTCGACTACACCATAATCGGTGGCGGACGGGTATCGGGCCTCTACTTTCCCGCCGCGGGCGCGCTTTGCGAGTTGTTCAACCGCCAGAGCGCCACGACGCGGTGCTATGTAGAAAGCAATGCCGACTCTTTTGCCAATCTACGGGCACTTCGCAACGGTGCAATCGATTTCGCGATCGTGCAGTCGGATTGGGTGCGACAAGCAGCGCTCGGGACCGGACCCTTCAGAGAAGAGGGAGCCGATGAGGACTTGCGCACGATATTTTCCATGCACGGAGAGGCTCTGACGATTTTGGCGACTCAGGCCTCCAGTATCCGAAGTTCCGTTGCGCTCGCTAGATTGCGCGTCAACATAGGGCCACGCGGCACGTATCAGCGATTGCTGACCGATTGGCTGTTGCAGGCACAGAATACGGCGCACGATGACATCGCCAAGATGTTGGAGTTACCCGATTCCGAGCAGATGGCGGCGCTGTGCGACGGTAGAGTAGATGTCATCACGCTGGTTGCGGCGCACCCCTCGCCGCGCATCGCGGAAATTTCGTCTCGCTGTGGCGCGGGCGTAATTCCGGTGGATCAACGAGCGATTAACATACTGCTGAAGGGCCGGAGCGATCTTTCGCCGATCACAATTCCCAGCGGCTACTACGTCAACAGCCCTGCGGCTATGAAGAGCTTCGGTCTGAGGGCAGTTCTGGTGACGAACGAGCGGGTTAAAGCGACAGTCGTCAACTATCTGGTGCGCTCGGTTTTCGGAGATCTCGATGCACTGCGTGCGCAGCACAGGGTATTTGCGGGTAAAGGTTCGGTCGGGCCGGTATAGGCCGACGTTGGGCTCATCATCCATGTCGGGATGAACTCTAAAATTGGGCTGGTAACGCGTTTTGCCATGGGCTATCGTCGAGCGCATGGCGGTTCTCGACGAAGATATTGGCGTAGCGCTGACGCAGGCCGATGGTAACGATGCAGGTTGGTCGTTCCCTGCGTCCGTGCTGGAGCAGCAGCCGCGCGACTGGCGTTCGCTGTACGAGCGGCAGCACGCCCGTGCGGAGCGGGAACGGGCGCGGGCGGACGCGGCCGAAGCACGCTGTGAAGAGCTGCGCCGGTCAGATGTGGATGCTCGTTCCCGGGCGGGTTCTTTCAAGTGGCAGCTCGACAGCTGTCGGGGCAAGCTGGAGGCGTCCCGCGTCGAGGTGAAGGAACTGCGTCGCGCGGTGAAGGCCGCGCAATCATCGAAGGCGGAAGTGACGCGGTTTGAGCAGCGGCCTTCGGAATCCCGCATCGAGGCCGCCAGGCAGCCCCCGGTTGTGTCGCTCACGGAGGTAAACCAGCTGCGCAAGGCTCTGAAGGTGGCGCAGGCCCGGGCGGAGAAGGCCGGGTTGCTGGAGTACGAGGTCCGTGAGTTGCGCAAGGATTTGCAGGGCGCGGAAACCCACAAGCAGACGATCGGATCGCAGAACCGCGAGATCGTTCGTCTCGTTGCGGAACTGAGGCGACTGCGCGACCAGAAGGACGCGGTGAAATCCTTGTCCGGCGAGGGCTACCGGCTGCGCGTTGCTCTGAACGTGTCCGAGGCCCAAAAAGACAAATTGAAGGCGCGGCTGCGCAGGACCGTGCGGAAGTTGGAGAGGCGGCAAGCGTCGCTGGAGGTTCAGCCTGCCAAACTTCGTGCAATCAGAAAGGCGCTTGAGTCCGAGCTTGCCGGGCTTCGAGCGGTCAGGAAGACGCTGTCGAAGACGCTGTCCATTGCGGATGCCGAACTGCGCAGGGCGTTGCGGAGATCTCGGTGCCAGAAGGCCACGATCAAATCGCTGTCCAGGGAGAACGCCCGGCTGCGCAAGGGCGCGAAGGCGTCGTGGAATCGGATCCAGACGCTGGAAGCGCAGCTTGCCAGGCTTCGCGCGACCGGGGCGGTGCTGTCGAAGGCGCTGTTCGGCCGAAAGAGCGAGAAGCAGGAGACGCCGCGCTCCGGACGCCCGCGCGGCCAGCAGCGCGGCGCCCCAGGCCATGGCCGTACCCGACGGCCCGGGCTCGAGGAGCGCGAGGAGGAGATCAACCCGCCGAAGGAGGCGCGTGTGTGCTCCTGTTGCGGCAAGCCCTATGCGGCGATCGGCGCCGATATCTCCCCGCTCGTCGAGATCGACGTCAAGGCCCACAAGCGTGTGATCCGCCGTCCGCGCTGGCGCCGGGCCTGCGGCTGCGCGTCGTCGCCGATCGAAGTGTCGGCGCCCCCGGTGCCGCGGTTGTTCCGCAACACGCCCTACGGAATCAGCGTGTGGGCCTGCGTCCTGTTCGAACGCTATGCCTGCTACCGCCCGCTCAAGCGGGTCGCCGCGTGGCTGTCCGACCGGGGGCTGCCGATCTCTCCCGGGACGCTCGCCGACAGCATGCTCCGCTTCGTGCCACTGTTCGAGCCAGTCGCCGGGGCGATCCTCGCGCACCAGGACAAGGCGGCGCTGCGCCATGCGGACGAAACCAGCTGGCGCGTGCAAGAGCTTCGCGGGGAAGACCGGTCGAGCCGCGCCTGGCTGTGGACCTCGGTCAGCAGCGATGCCGTCTACTTCTATATCGACCCTTCGCGCAGCGCCGAAGCGGCGGAGAAGCTGTTCGCGGCGGCCCTCCTCCACACGGTCATCGTCTGCGACCGCTATAGCGCCTACAAGCGGCTCGCTCGCCTTCGCGGGGGGCTGGTGACCCTTGCGTTCTGTTGGTCTCATCAACGGCGCGATTTTATCGAGTGCGCGGCCGGCCAGGTCAGCCTGACGGAATGGTGCCGGGGATGGATCGAGCGGATCGCGTCGATCTACCGCCTGAACGAGGCGCGGCTGGAGCATTACGGCGCCGAGCTTGAGCGCCAGACGTCGGCGTTCGACACGGCACAGGGCGCGCTGGAGGAGACGCTCGACGGCCTGTTCGCGCAGGCCGAACGGGAGCTCGCCGGCCTGCCCGACGAGGCGCGCGAGGGCAAGGCCCTGCGCTCGCTCATCAACCATCGCGAGGGGCTGAGCGTCTTCGTCGACCGCCCGCTGGTGCCGATGGACAACAATCTCGCCGAAAGGATGCTCAGAGGGCCAGCGATCGGAAGACGCCTGTCGTTCGGCTCCGACAGCGAGACCGGCGCCCGGTTCACGGCCATGATGTACTCGGTGGTGGGCACCCTCGCGTTAAACGGCATCGATGTCCTGCGCTGGCTTGAAGCGTGGCTGGAAGAATGCGCGAAGAATGGCCGTCGACCGCCGGACGACCTGTCGCCTTGGCTGCCATGGTCGATGAACGAGGAACACAGGCTCGCCCTGACGGCGCCGGGATGACCGGCGCCGTCGAGTGCCGCTATTACGGCCGCGACTTCACCGCCGAAGAGATGGCGCTGCTGCGCGCCCTGATCGCCGGCCCTCCGGCGCTGAACCGCCATCGCCTGTCGAAGGCGTTCTGCCGGCGCATCGGCTGGTTCAAGCCCGACGGCGGCCTCAAGGACATGATGGCCAGGGTCACCATGCTCGATATGCACCGCGACGGCCTCATCGTTCTGCCGCCGAAGCAGGGACGGCAGAACCGGCCCAAGCCCATCGTCTTCGGACCGGACACCGAACCGCCGCTGTTCCCGACGCCGACAACCCTCGACGAGGTCCGTCCGCTCACCCTGCGGCCCGTCGTGCGCGGCACCCGGGAGGGCAAGCTGTGGAACGAGTTCATCGCCCGCTACCACTATCTCGGCTACAGGACCCTGGTCGGCGCCCAGATGCGCTACGCCGTCCACGACCGCGACGGCTGGCCCGTCGCCATGCTCGGCTTCTCAACCGCCGCCTGGAAGCTCGCACCGCGCGACACCTTCATCGGGTGGACGCCGCAACTACGCGAGAAGAACCTGCCCCTCATGGTCGATAACCCGCGGTTCCTGATGTCGGGTAGGGCACTGGCGCGCGCACCGGTAGGTGGAGGGTTTCCAGCCCCGCCCTTTCGGTTGCGGGGTGGGTTCACAGTTCCACCATAGGCCACGTTTCCAGCCGCCCCCCCTAAAATTCCGGACATCGGGTTTTCCCCGGTCCGGCTTCAAGCATCAGGCACCTCACAGTTCGGAGTGGAGCCTTCCGCGGACGCGTCAGGGTTAAGGTCGACCCAGCCATTCTCCTGACCACAGCCCTCGTTTGCTCCGTCCTTAGACCGTGCCGACCGCCTTGAAGACCGTCCGCCTCTGTGTGCGGACCATACGGTAGCAGCACTGCCACCTGAGCCCTGAGGTCCTCGCTCCAGCCGGGTTATGTTGTCCCGCCCATCAACGCTTGACGACCTCATCCGCCAGTCTGGAGATCTCCGTCTCATTTCCCGGCACAGCCAGTTATAGACACGGTCTTTGACATCCAAGGATCATCCTGTCTGACCTCCACACCTTCCGGACTTTCACTGCTGTACTGTCCAGTATTGCCGCCTTCAATACGCCGGGAGCCCCGATGCGTGCGCCTCAGTTCTTCCGCACCGGCACTGGCCATCGGATAGGCAGGAAACCCTTGGCAGCTCCGTTTACCCCGCAAATCAGCTTCATGCAGGACATGATTTTCGACGCTTAATCCGTTCACTTTCGTTACGGCCCTACTGTTCGCTCGCCCCACCGAACTGACCAGACCTGAGAGGCACTACGACCCTCCGGCCCTCCGGGGCTTTTACTTCCGGGCTTTCAGACCACCGGGTCGCCCCGCATGCCTGCCGGATATCACTACGGCGCTAAACTGAGAATTGCGCCGACGGGACTCTCACCCGCAAGTACAGCAGCTAGTCTCGCTGCACCCTGCCCTGGATCAATATCCCCAACCTGGGCTCGCACATCCTCGCCATCATCCGCCGGCGCCTGCCCGAGGACTGGACCGAGCGCTACAACACAACGCCCGTGCTCATCGAGACTTTCGTCGAGACGCCCCGCTACACCGGAGCCGTCTACAGAGCCTCCGGCTGGATCCATGTCGGGACCACCCAGGGACGCGGACGCTACGACCGGGACAAGCTCTACGACAAGCCCAGGAAGGACATCTGGCTTCGGCCCCTGCGAAGAGATTGGAAGCGAACCCTCAATCGGTAAAATCCACCGACCTATACCGGCCCGACCGAACCTTTACATTTGCGGCACTCGACGCCGAAACGATGGCTAAGCAGCGGAGTGGCGCACCGCTTCACAGCGGAGCCTTGATCCTCTTCAAGGAACGTGGCTGGCGCTAAGCAAGTGACGGACACGCGTCGCGGCTGCATTGCGCAGCAGTTGGGCCGAAATCAGGAGCTCTCGTTTAACTCTGATTCGTCGTTGACGGCTTCGGGGTTGAATATCTCACCGTCGAGAAGGCTGCGATAGGCGGCGTCCGCACTCAAAGCGTCGCACTCTTCACAGAACCGTAAAAAATTGCCGCCCTTGCCGTTGGTGATACCGACAATCTGGCCATCAGAACCGATCTGCGAATAGCGCTAATTTCCGCGCGGCGAATCGAACCCTCGCGGCATTTTTTCCAACAGCAAGAGTGGCCCAATTTGAATCACGCCCGCTTCGTCGACGACGAAGCTCGGGAGCGCGACGGCGGCGCCAATCGGCACCCGGCGCTCGAGCATATAAGGGCTGTCATCGAACGCATGGTCGTTGACGTTACGCTGACATAACGCCGGTCGAGACGAACGGCGCGAAACGGAGGTCCGTTGCGGAGGTGCCACTGGGAGTAGGTGCTCGCGAGACGGTGCCCGGAGGCCGCGTAGGTTTCGCGCATGCGGGGGAAATGCACGCGAAGGTGGCCAACGCTTCGGCGGGCGTAACGTCCTGGCTTTCAGGTTCTTCGGGTATTGCTTCGTCGTCGTCGTCGCTAGCCGTCAATCTCCGCAGCCGCGCCAGCGCCGTGGCAAGCCGGCTACGAACCGATTCCATGCTCTCTTCCTCTTTTTCCTTCTCTTTGGCTAAGCCTACCACGTTTTCGTCTTCCACGACCGTTTCGTCGTCGGACTCCAACGCCGCCAACTCTTCCGCCGATGGCGGAACGATGACGCTTTCGTCTTCGGCAATCTGTTCGACCACTGGTTCAAGCGATGGGCCCGTCAAGAGGCGTTCCAGGAATGCCTCGTCAATCGTCTCATCGCATTGTTCGTCATCGCCGGCAATTTTCTCGGTCGACGAGGATTGATCCTCGGATATTTGGGACGTCTCTACGGTTTCTAACGGCACGTCAGTGTCGTCTGCGGCGAAGGTTGTGCCAACTGCAAGCCGGGTGACGACACAAGAGCCGCCGCTGGCGTGAATCGTGGTTGAGATCGCAGCGACTTCAACCGGTTCTGGTGCTGCAGGAATTATCAGGCTGGTTTGAAAGGCACTCGGCGGGCCGCTTGAAACCGTAGGTTCGGGCCGGACCGTCATGCATGAGGCAACGACAATACGCCCACGACAACGGCGTTCAATTTGCCCGGTAATCGGCGCTTACGCGTTGCCGGCATGTATCCTCGCGCCTGCGAATCTCATCGTATGAGTCCTAACGCGAATTGCGTCTTGATTCAAACCAATCGAGGCGTCCGCCATATGTAAACGAAGGCCGGTCTCCGGCAGGCTCGCAAGGGACGCCGACTTGCCAATCAACTTATGAGTTCCGTGCTCCGCGCAACTCGAACGAAGCCGTCAGGCCGTGCGAGGCGTGTGCGCTGCGAGCGGAAAGCTTGTCTTTGCCCGGTCAGAAATTCTCGACCCACGGCCGCAGCTCTATCTCCCAAGTCCAGGCACTGCGATGTTGTCGATGGACGTGGAGGTAGGATTCCGCAATCGCGTCAGGCGACAGCATTCCATCTTCACCGCGTCCCGTCGCCCGTGGGTCGTCGGCCCGGCCGATGCCGCCGTCAATCACGAAATGCCCGACATGTACGTTTTGTGGCTGAAGTTCGCGCGCCATACTTTGGGCTAACCCCCGCAGTCCGAACTTACCCATCGCGAAGGACGAGGAATTCGGATAGCCCTTCACGCTGGCCGACGCGCCCGTAAAGAGGATGGTTCCGGAGCCACGCGCGACCATCTGCTTTGCCGCCTGTTGGGCAACCAAGAAACCACCGAAGCAGGTCACCATGATCGCCTGCTGTACTTCGGCTGGGTCGATCTCGGTGACCGGACCGCGCACCCGGCCGCTCGGGTTGTAGACGACGAGATTTGGCTCGCCCAGATCCGCCGTCACACCGGCAAACAACGCCTCGACCTCGCTTGGCTGGGTGGCGTCGCATGCGTAGGCGCGCGCATTGATTTCTTTTGCCAAGTCCGCGAGTTTGTCGGTGTTTCGTGCGGCCAGCGCGACCTTCATGCCCTGACTTTTACAAAGACGAGCAAGCGACGCGCTGAGACCCGCGCCGGTGCCGACAATCAACGCAATTTCGTCTCTTGCCATGACGTTTCTCCCTGATTTGAAGCGTTGTTCGATGCGGTGACCATACCGCGAAGTTCAAACCTGCACCACTAGCGGGGCCGGCGTGGCGACGCTATCCACGGCCGCCTCATGGCGCAGAATACGAGCATGGCGGTGGAGTGCTTCCCATGTACCCAGGCCCGCGCTATCGTCACATTCAAGGACGAACGGAGGGAGCAGAGGCTGGCAAAGGGCCACATGTCGTATATCGGTTATCACCGTTCGGGCGGAGCGAAGGAAGACGCCGAGCTGACCCATGTCGGGCCGGGGACGCCGTGCGGTGAATATCTGCGCCGCTTTTGGCAGCCCGTCTGCATGGCGGAGCAGTTGACCGAACTGCCTTTGGCGCTCCGCATCATGGGCGAGGATTTGGTCGCCTTCCGCGACCTCTCGGGAAACGTCGGGCTCTTGCACCGGCAATGCAGTCATCGCCGCACCTCCTTGGAGTACGGTGTGATCGCCGAGCATGGCATTCGCTGCTGCTATCACGGCTGGCTGTTCGATGTGGATGGCCGGATCTTGGAAACACCCGGCGAGCCCGAGAACAGCCCGATCAAGGATAGCCTGCACCACGGCGCCTACCCGGCGCTCGAATACAAAGGGCTCGTCTTCGCCTATCTGGGTCCGCCTGCCGAAAAGCCCGAATTTCCCGTTTACGACACGATGGACCTGCCCGGCGACGAGTTGGTGCCCTACACGGTGGAAAATCCATGCAACTGGCTGCAAGTCCAGGAGCAGCCCATAGATCCGATCCACAGCGTCTTCCTGCACACGCGCGTGACCGGGACCCAGTTCGCAGACGCTTGGGGCGAGCTGCCGGAACTTGCCTGGCGCCAGACCGACGATAATACCGGGATCTATGTCGTCAACTGCCGGCGTTGGCATGAGCATGTCTGGGTCCGCCATCTGGGGATCGTTCTACCCAATCTGTTCCAGCCACCGGACCTCTGGCAGGACCCCGACCGTGAGAAGATGTTTACGCGCGCCGCCATCACCGCGTGGGTTGTGCCGGTCGACGATATGCACTGCGTCCTCATTGGCTGGCGACACTATAACGACGAGCTCGATCTTGCGGGCAGGGGCGACCGCACTGCCGTCGGGGCAAACCGGGTCGATTTCGTCGGCCAGACCGGCGCACGCAGCTACGAGGAGGCGCAGCGCGTTCCGGGCGACTATGAGGTCATGCACAGCCAAGGGTCGATCGCGCTTCACAAGCTTGAGCATTTGGGCCAGACCGATATCGGCGTTGCCATGCTGCGTCGCATGATTCGCCGCGCGATCCGTGATCTGAAGAAGGGAAGGGGGCCGCCGCGTCGGGCGCCCAATAAAACAGGCCAAATTCCCACCATCTCCAGCGACGTGATCGTCAAGTTTCCCGACGGTGGCCCAAACGAGCGGGCTGCGAGGCGCGCGTTCGGCCTCGCCGTCAGCGATGCGGTCGTCGACACCCTGGCGTTGCCGCACCTCGAGCGCAGGGGCGAAATAGAGCGCCGCGTCTTGAAGTTGACGGCTGAAACCCATAGGAGTCCGTGAAACGGAGCCGGTCTGATGTTTCTTAGGAATTATTGGTATATCGCGGCTTGGGCCGATGAGGTCGGGCGCACGCCGACGGGAAGAGTTTTTCTGAACGAGCCGGTCGTTCTTTACCGGCTGGAAGACGGGACGCCGGTCGCGCTGGAAGACCGCTGCGTCCATCGCAGTTTGCCGCTCTCCCAGGGCGCTCTTATTGGCGATACGATTCAATGCGCCTATCACGGTCTTCTTTACGATTGCTCGGGCGCCTGCATCAAAGTGCCGGGTCAACCGAAAGTGCCGAAGGATGCGCGCGTCAAGAGCTACCCGGCCGTTGACCGCCACGGCTGCACCTGGATCTGGATGGGTGAGGCGGCACTCGCCGACGAAACCGCGATCCCGGACTTCCATTGGCTGGCCGATGAGAAGTGGGACGCGGTGACCGGCTATACGCACGTCGCGGCCAACTACATTCTACTCAACGACAACCTGCTCGACCTCTCGCACCTTGCTTACGTCCATGGGTCGACCGTGGGCTCACCGGAGATGGCGGACTTGGCCGAGGTGAAAGTGGAGCACAGCGGCGACAACGTCCGCGTCAGGCGCTGGACGATCGATACGCCGCCGCAGCGGACTTACCGGGAGATCGGCGGGTTTAGCGAGAATATCGATCGCTGGCAGTTCATCGATTTCTCGCCGCCCGCCTTCCATGTGGTGACGACCGGCGGCGCGGTCACCGGCACCGGTGCGCCCGAAGGCAAGCCCGGCAAGAACCGCTGGAACATTGTCGTCTGCCACGGCGTGACTCCGGAGAACGACCGGTCGTCACACTATTTTTGGGGGCTGGCGCACGATCGGGCCAGCATCACGGCCGATGCCAAGGTCCGCGAGGAATTTTATCGCCAGGTGCGCCAGGTCATCGACGAGGATATCGTCGTGCTGACCGCACAGCAGAAGACGATCGATCTCTGTGCCGGCGCGCCGACCATCGATATTCGCTACGATGCAGGCCCACTCCGCGCGCGGCGGGTTATCGAGCGACTGCTGAAAAAACAAACACGCGCACGGTCCAACAAGCCCCGATCTAACAAGGCAAAATCGAACAAGTCCCGGCCGACCAGGGCGGCGTGAAGCTCAAATCGTCGAGCTACGGCTGATATTTCGAACCATGACAATCAGGAGGGTTAAATGGCGGATGCCGTTCCAGCAACAATGAAAGCGATCGAGATTCAAAATCCCGGCAAGAACAACACGTTGGAACTCGTGGACCGTCCGACACCGCAGCCGCAAGAGGGCGAAGTGTTGGTCAAGGTCGCCGCAACCAGCGCCAACCGGCTCGATCTGTTCCAGCGCCTCGGCAGTTACCCCGTGCCACCCGACGCTTCGGACATCCTCGGTCTCGACATCGCCGGCACGGTCGTTGCGCTCGGACCCGGCGCAAGCGGCTGGAGCGTTGGCGACGAAGTCTGCGCACTGGTGACCGGCGGCGGCTACGCCGAATACTGCCCGGCCGCGGCCGAGGTTTGTCTGCAGGTGCCAAAGGGTCTCGACATAGGCGAGGCGGCAGCACTGCCGGAGACCTTCTTTACGGTCTGGAGCAACGTTTTCGACCGTGTCGGCCTGAAATCGGGCGAGAACTTTCTGGTGCATGGCGGCTCGAGCGGCATTGGCACAACCGCGATCCAACTCGCCGCCAACTTCGGCGCGCGTGTGTTTGCCACTGCAGGCACGGCAGAGAAGTGTAAGGCCTGCGAGGAGCTCGGCGCCGAGCGGGCGATCAATTACAACGACGAGGATTTCGCCGAGATCGTGACCGAGGCGACCGGCGGTGCTGGCGTCGACGTCATCCTCGACGTTGTCGCCGGCGCTTATGTCGGACGCAACCTGCAGGCGCTCGCCGTCGATGGACGGGTCGTCACCATTGCCACTCTTGGCGGGGCAACGGCCGAATTCAATTATCCGCTTGTCATGGTCAAGCGGGCAACGCTTACCGGCTCGACCTTGCGGGCGCGATCGGTCGAGTTCAAGAAAGCGATCGCCGATGCGCTACGGGCAAACGTCTGGCCATTGATCGAGGCCGGCAAGGTCAAACCCGTGATCCATGCCCGATACCCGCTGGCCAAGGCGGCGGACGCCCACGAGGTAATGCAGGCGAGCACACACATCGGCAAGCTGGTTCTGGAGATCTAGGCGAGGGGGGTGAGACGCCGCACTCAGGCTACAGCGCTGATCGCTGCGCGCGCATCCAAGATCGAGACGCAGGCCTCTGCGGCCTCCCGGCCTTTGATTTTGAAGTGGTCGCGAAAGTAACGCTGGCGTTCCTCGCTCTCGTCGAACTTCTGCGGGACCAGGACAGCCGACAGAATCGGAACGTCGGTGTCCAACTGAGCCTGCATGAGCCCGCCGACGACGGCTTCCGCGACGAACTCGTGGCGATAGATGCCGCCATCGACGACAAATGCGATGCCTAGGATGGCGACGTACTTTCCCGATTTGGCCAGACGGCGCGCCATCAAAGGGACCTCGAAGGCGCCCGGAACATCGAACTCGTCAACATCTGCTCGACGTTTGGTCAGGCAGGCAATTTCGGTTACGAAAGCCTCGTGGCACTGATCGACAATATCCGCGTGCCAACGCGCCTTTACGACGGCAACACGGAACCCATTGGGATTTTTCGTGGACATCTGATTCATGGTTTTCTCCCGAAACGTCAGAGGCCAGAATCAGGGCGTACGAAACAGCGGTGCTTGCGCGGACGCGGCAGGCCATGCTCTCTCGTTCTCTCCCGTCCGGACTATCACCGTCGGCTTCGGAATCACACCGAATCTGCTGTCCTCTTCAGGCATGCACCCGAAGAGCGCTCGCGGGCTTGAGCGACCGTCGCTCTTACCGCCGGTGGGGACTTTCACCCCGCCCCGAGAACGTGTCCCGCCACTCGGCAAGACGCCGCTGTTTTACTGATTTTGCGCATCCGTGTCGACTAATTCAAAGAAACGCCGTCAAGTCCGGCCGCGAGCCGCGACCGAGCGCTTGCTCAATCGCCAGTGCGATGGCGAGCACCTTCGCGTCCTCGCCGGGGTTGCACATCACTTGCAGGCCGACCGACAACGGTCCGCCGCCGATCGGCAGGGAGACGCTGGCCTGGTCGAAGACGTTTCCGGGTTGGGTATTGCGGGTAATAGAGAAGGCCATCGCCAAGCCCGCATCGAAATCGTCGAAGGCGGCGACCGGTGCGGGCAAGGTAGCGACCGTCGGTGACACCCAGGCGTCGAGCTCCCGCATGCGTTGGCGGGCGATCTCGATGAGCTCGCGCTGACGCCAGATGCAGCGGATGTAGTCGGTGGCGAGGTTATCGGCGGCGGCGATCGCACGGGCGGCAATGACCGGGTCCATCTTGTCGCGGTTGGCTTTAATGCGCTCAGGACCCAGCACAGCGTTGAGCTCGGTCGGAATGACGACCGGCATGATTTGCTCGCGCTCGGCTGCCTCGGGCACGGAAATCGATGTGACAGTAGCACCGTCCGCGGTCAGCTTGTCGAGCGCCGCCGTCGTGCAGGCCTCGACCTCCGCCTCCAGATCGTCGAAGAAATAGTCGGACGGTTGTCCAAGTCTGAGACCGTCGAGCGAAGCGGCTTCGGGCTCCGTTTGCCCGGTCAGGGCGGCGAAAGCAATCGCCGCATCTTCTGCCGAGGCGGTCAGCAGTCCGATCGAGTCGAGCGTCGGGGCGAGCGGCATGACGCCGTCGGTCGCCCACAGGCCGACCGTGGTCTTGAGGCCGAAGGTGCCGTTCAGCGCGGCCGGAATACGCACCGAACCGCCAGTGTCCGAGCCGATGGCGAAGCTACAGAGGCCGGCGGCCATGGCGACACCCGAGCCGCTGCTCGAGCCGCCGGGGATGCGATGCATCGTGGCGTCCCACGGGTTCCAGGGTGTGCCGCGGGCGGCACTGATGCCGACGGCGCCAAGGCCGAACTCGACCGCCTTGGTCTTGCCGAGAATGATGCAGCCTGCGGCGCGAAGCGATTTGACGAAGCTGCCTTCGGCACCGACCAAGTCGCTGACGTCGATCTGCGATCCGGCGGTGGTCGGCATGCCGTCGACCGCGAGCAGGTCCTTGACGGCAACGGGGATTCCCATCAGCGGCCCGAGATCGGTTCCAGCGGCGAGCTGCGCGTCGATGGCCTGGGCCGCGGAGAGTGCCTGCTCGCCGCCAACGTGCTGGTAGGCGCCAAGACTCGGATCGAGCGCTTCGATACGCGCCAGATAGGCGCGAACCGTTTCTTCGGCGGTGATCTCGTTACGCCGTAGGCGGCGGCCGTAGCCCCTGATACCGTCAGCCGCAATTGGATCGTCCGGGAGGTTTGCCAACCTCGTCTCCGATCGCTGCGACCGGCACCAGCGCCTGCAGCGCGTTACGAGGCCTTGCCGTACTGCGACTCGAACGCCTCGACCGCCTTGGTGAAGCAGTTCATCGGTACGCTGACAATTCCGGCGCCGATCTGGCCGCCGTCCTTTCCGCCGATGCCCATGTCCAGAACTGGCACCGTACCGGTGGCAACCACCTTGAAGATATCGACGCCGGTCGGCGTGCCGCGATACTTCAGGTAGGGGATGCGGTACTCGCTGTTCTCGCCGACGACGATGTCGTAGAGCGAGAGGTTGCGCTTGACCATGACGTCGGGCTCGCCCTGGTAGTTCTGCAGCGGGAAGGCCGCGGCCTGCGCAAAGCCGCCGAGACCCGTGGTTTCGGCAATCGCGCTGTCGCCGCCCATCCAGGTGATCTCGTCTTCAGTGTGGCCGGGGAACAGCTTCGGCTCGACCGAGGCCTGATCGCCGCGGAACCAGGCGTTCTTGTCGCCAAGGCCGCTGACGCGAATCGCGAACTCCTTGCAGTTGAGGCACATACCCGAGACGACGCTCGATCCTTCGACGCCGTGGGCGGCATCGGCCACCGCTTTGGCAGACGCGAGCGACAGGCGCAGGAAGAAATAGTGGTCTTCGGTCAGCGCCTCGACGGTCTTCTCCACGCTGTCGCGTTGCTTCTCGGTGACGGCGATCAGATGCGGCACCAAGTCGCGCAATAGCAGCAGCGAGGCCGCCGTATTGCGGCTGTGCAGCTCGTCGCCCATGTGGAGTGCGCGCCGCATTACCGGCTTCAACGGGATACCCTCGGCGAGCCGGATGGCATCACGGATCACCGGTGCGACGACCTCGTGGATGTAATTCAGACGGTCGCGCACGCCGTCGTCATAGACGCCGTAGTTGAGGCGGCGCGGGTTGGTGCCTTCGTAGAAGTTGCAGTGGCCGAGATTGCCGTATTTGGCGTTGCGCACGACGAAGACCGGCATCGAGGCCGTATAGATGCCGGCAAGCGAGCCAAGCGCGCCAAAGTCATGCGCTCCGGCGACGACGATCTCGCCGGCGTCGAGCTTGGCGATAGCGTCGTCGCGATCTGAGGCGAGCCCTTCGAACAGAGCCCCACCGATGATGCCGTCGCGTTGGCCGCCGACATAGTCGGGCCATGGCATGGTCGGGCCCGCGGCGAGAATGGTGTTCTCGGTCATGCCGGGAAGCGTGTCGATGGCGGGCAGCACGTCTTCCAAGATCGGCTCCGAATCGTCCAGCCGCTTGAACGCCTCCTGGTTCGCTTTCGTAGTGCCCTCGTAGACCTCGCTCATGCTCTTCTCCCTTTGATCTTCAGCGTATCGTGGCCTGCTTTGCGCCCTAGCCGAGCTGCGTGCCGACGCTGAGGCCGCTCACCGCGACGAATTCGGGTGCCGCGACCTTCTTGCCACTGGCGGGCCGTACGCGCGTGACCAGGATTTGGCCATCGGGTACTGCGACAACGATCCCGTCGTCGGTTAGCTCGGTGACCGTGCCTGGTGCGTTGCCCTGCTTGGCTGGCAGGAGCCGGGCTGCATAGACCTGCAATCTCTCACCATCGTGCATGGTCCAGGCGCCGGGTTGGGGATCGGCGCCGCGGATCAGATTGTAAGTTTCGCCGGCTGGATAGCTCCAATCGATTTCGACCTGTTCTGCGGAGCACCAACTCTCGTAAGTGGCCTGTGAATCATCTTGCATATTACGCGGCGCGCCTCCAGCCTTGACCAGATTGACGGCCTCCAGCATGGCCTCCACACCCATTGGAAAAAGCTTGTCGAAATAAATGCTGCCGAGCGTGTCGTCGTCGCCGATCTCGACCTCTTTCTGCAACAGGATCGGGCCGGTATCGAGGCCGTTGTCCGGCCAGAAGATGGAGAGCCCGGTTTTCTTATCACCCTCTATAATCGGCCAGTTGATCGAGCTCGGGCCACGGTGCAGGGGCAGCAGCGAAGGGTGGTACTGGATCGTTCCGCGGGTTGGGATATCGAGAAACTCCTCGGGTACAAACAGGGTGACGAAGGCCATCACGCAAAGGTCGGGACGCAACTCAATGAACTGCTCCCAAACGGCTGGGTCTTTGTACGTGTCGGGCTGGCAAACCGGTAGATCATGCGCGAGCGCCGCTTCCTTGAGGGGGTCGGCGCGCTGTCCTTCCTTCTCCGGAGCGACGTAGACGGCGATGATCTCCTCACCGCGTTCGAGCAGCGCCTCCAGCACCGATTTACCGAAGGCCTGTTGTCCATGAACGACAAGACGCATCACGTAGCTCCCCGAAGTCTTTGACCACCTAGCATAGCGTGTGGCCTTGTTCGTGCCGGTCACTTTGCGACCGTAACCTCTTGTTGCAAATTCCGAATAAGGGGGCAAGCCGCTTATCGTCCGAGATCGCCTGGACGAGCGTGGCGGGTCTTGTCACCGTCAGCTATACAGACTAATGACCAGCGGGGCGTATCGAATGCGCGATCTGCGGTAGGCCGAAACGATATCTCTCGGGTAGAGGCGGGTGGAGAATGGAACGATTTGCGGTTGGACAAGGCGTTGCACGGACCGGGGATCCTCGTCTCCTCAGAGGTCGGGGCCGCTTTCTCGACGATGTCTCGCTGCCTCAACTAGCCCACGGCTTTGTTCTGCGCTCGCCTCACGCGCACGCCCGCATTCGCTCGATCGAAGTTGAATCGGCTCAATCCGCGCCGGGCGTACTCACTGTTCTTACCGGTGCCGATCTCCACGCCGACGGCATCGGTCCGCTCCGTTGCGAAATTGACGGACTTCGACGTGGCAGTGAGGTCATGTTCCATACCTCGCGGTTCGCGCTCGTGGCCGAAACCGTGCGCCATGTGGGCGATCCGGTTGCCTTCATCGTCGCTGAGAGTTTCAACGCGGCGCGGGACGCGGCGGATCTCGTCGATATCGATTATGAGGTGTTGCAGCCTGTTTCATCGGCGGTCGAGGCGATCGAGGATGGCGCGCCGCTTATCTGGGACGACTGTCCTGGTAACGTCAGCTTTCGCCATGAATTGGGAGACAAGACGGCGGCAGAAGCGGGCATTGCCGGGGCCGCCCATGTCACGCGGCGGACATTTTCCATTAGCCGCGTTTCCGCGAATACGATGGAGCCTAGAGGATGCATCGGCCAGTACGACGCACATGACGAGCGCTACACGCTCTATGCCGGTCTGCAGGCGCCGCACGGCGTGCGCAAAGACTTGGCCGAGAACGTCCTCGCTCTGCCGCAGCATAAGTTCCGTGTCGTAGCGGGTGACGTCGGCGGCAGCTTCGGTATGAAAGGGGGCACCTATCTTGAATTCATACTCGTGCTGTGGGCCTCAAAGGGGCTTGGCCGGCCCGTCAAATGGATCAGCGACCGCAGCGAGGCGTTCACCAGCGACAACCATGCCCGCGACAACCTGAGCCAAGCGGTGCTGGCGCTCGACGCGAACGGGCGGTTCCTGGCGCTAACGGTGTCGACGGTCGTCAACTTAGGCGCCTACCTCGCTTCGAAAGGCCCTGTTCCCGGCATCTCAAATCTTGGATCCTTGGCCGGTGTCTACACGACGCCGGCGATCCACGTTGAAGTGATAGGCGCATTCACGAGCACCAATTCGACAGCGCCCTATCGCGGTGCAGGCCGGCCTGAGGCCTCCTACATTGTTGAGCGGCTGATCGATCTTGCTGCCGTCGAAATGGGGGTAGACAGGATTGATCTCCGCCGACGCAATACGATTCCAGCGGAGGCAATGCCATATAAGACGGCACTCACCTTCACCTATGACTCTGGCGCGTTTGAAAAAAATCTGGACGACGCCCTGGCGATGGCGGACTACGCGGAATTCGAGGCACGCCGGAATGAAGCGAAAGGCCGAGGTAAGCTGCGAGGGATTGGCGTTTCCAATACCATTGAGCAGGCGGGCTTTGGCTTGGAATCGGCGGAGGTCCGTTTCGATCCGGGTGGTTCGCTAACCGTATTGGTGGGCACGATCTCTCACGGACAGGGCCACGATACGGTGTATCGGCAGCTCGTCTGCGGCCGCCTTGGATTGTCGCCAGAGGCGGTCCGCATCGTGGAAGGCGATACGGATGCGATCGCCCTTGGCAGCGGCACGATGGGGTCGCGCTCAATGACCTCGGGTGGCACTGCGATATCCCTTGCAACCGACAAGATCGTCGAGAAGGGTCGCCGACTCGCCGCGCACCTGCTTGAAGCTGCGGAAGTCGACGTCGTCTTCTCCGCGGGCGAATATTCCGTTTCAGGAACCGACAGGTCGGTTGCTCTCGGCGATGTCGTGCGGCAGGCGTTCCTCGGCCGAAACCTGCCGCCCGGGGTCGAGGCCGGTTTCAGTGAGACCGCGACTTTTTCACCGGAAGTTGTTAATTTTCCCAACGGTTGCCACGTCTGTGAGCTGGAAATCGACGAAGAAACCGGTGAGCTGACAATCGTCCGCTACAGCGTCGTCGACGATGTCGGGACGGTCGTCAATCCGCTTCTCCTTGAGGGCCAGATCCATGGCGGTATCGCGCAGGGAGTCGGTCAGGCGCTTTCGGAGACCATCCTCTACGACGAGTCGGGCCAGCTCATAACCGGCTCATTCCTTGATTACGGGATGCCCCGCGCCGAAACGCTCTGCTCGATCGACATGGCAACCAACCCGGTCCCGACTGCAACCAATCCGTTGGGCGTGAAGGGCGCGGGCGAGTCGGGAACGGTCGGATCGCTGGCCGCAGTCATCAATGCAGTCGTCGATGCACTTGCGCCTCTTGGCATCGATCACTTCGACATGCCGGCGACGCCTGAACGCATCTGGCGGGCGATCTGTGATGCGCCTAATAGGCGGCTGAATAGGCCACAGACTCTCTAAACGTCGGCCGGTTTTGCTACATCCTCGGAACTGTGCGCCGCGATCTCGCGGATGGGCGTCCCGCCGTTAAAATTCTTGCCGGTGGGGACCCAGGCACAAATTGGCGCGTTATCGGCCCAAATCGTCTTGAACTCGCCGGGCACGAAGAACTCTACGAACAGCATTTCCTCGTCGTCACTGCAGCGGAAGTAATGGCGTTCCCGCTCATAGTTATAGATCACGTCGTTGGCGCGTATTGCACGTGGCTCCTCGTTCGAGAACACCGTCCCGCTGCCCTTGACGATGTATTGGAAATGCTCGGCGCCCTCATGGTGATGGTTCGAGGCCTCGGTTCCCGGCGGATAGATGATCAACTCGCCGGCGAGCGCCTTGGTTCCGAACATTTTCGGTGTTACGAAATAGATGCGTTTGCGCGCGTCATGCTCGGCGTTTAGGACGGGCTCCTCGGTCCAGTCGACACAGTGAAATGGCGGTGGATTGTCGGCGAATGTCGGATCAAACCGCGCGGCGTCAGGCACTTCCGCATGAAGCAGGACGGCGCCGGTGTCGCTGGCAAGCGATCCGCTGAAACCCGGTGGTAGAAACACAAGATGGACGTCGCTAAGAACATGGTGGCCCTCGCTGCCGTCGAACTCGACATGACCGGAGAGAACTTGCACCCAGGTGAGGTCGGTTTTGGCGACGGCCACCGGCATCGATCCGTCTGGCTGGATCCGCCAGCGTTGCAGACGGACGTTGTCGTTGCTCGTCGTCTTGTCGTCCAGCAGCGTCTGAACGAACGCACCTTCTCCCGCTTCGACGGCGGCGATGTCTTCCTGGTTGAAGATGACGGGCATGACGTCGTATCCCCCATGACTCGCAGCAAAAGAAGGGTTTGTGCTGCGCTTGCCGCACAAACCGATATCGGGAAATCTTCTCGAACCACCGAAAAGACTGGTCGGAGTGAGTGGATTCGAACCACCGGCCCCTGCCTCCCGAAGACAGTGCTCTACCAGGCTGAGCTACACTCCGACCGGC
This sequence comes from Alphaproteobacteria bacterium, assembly GCA_965217615.1. Lineage (GTDB taxonomy): Bacteria > Pseudomonadota > Alphaproteobacteria > UBA8366 > CAVOAK01 > CAVOAK01. The sequence continues at coordinate 263,562 of CBDCIT010000016.1, read as the reverse complement.
GGCGGTTTATAGCGCTTTCGAAGGGTCGGTCGCAAGTTATCGGCATGGCATGATACGCGGCCGAGAGCAGCACGGTTTCGGCGTATGATTCGTTCGCCGTCGGCAAATAGCCGCTCGCCTGACCGCCGCGATACTGGCATAGTGGGCGCCGACACGACCATCTCGCATAAAACATCCAGCAATGAGCGACAAAGTCCAGCTAGGCGATGCTTCCGAACAGCCGCCGCGTCCAGGTCCCGAAATCTCGGAAGCATTGAAGCTACTGCAGTCCGGGAACACGGAGCAGGCGGATAAGGTGCTTCGAGCTGCCCTTGCGCAGAATCGCGATAATGTCGATGCGCTCTACTTACTTGGCATGGTCGGCTGCCGCACTCAGCGTTGGGTTGAGGCCGTTGAGTTGATTGGCCGGGCGATCGAGTTGGAGCCCCGGCGAATTGCCTACTATGGCGACCTCGGTGAAGCACAGCTGGCGCTAGGGCGCTTCGAAGACGCGGTTGCAAGTTTTCAGGCATTGTTGTCGAGCCAGCCGGAGAATGCTCTGGCGCACTTCAATTTGGGCCGTGTTTGCGTGCTCCAAGGGCAGCGAGCCGAAGCCATACCCCACATAGAGCGCGCCATTGCCGCGCGTCCCGAGTATTTGGAGGCGCGACACGGCTTGGCCAGTCTGCTTCTAGAGAGCGGCCGTGCCGCTGATGCGGTAAAGCGGTATGAGGAGATTCTTCGTCACGCCCCGGGCGACACCGAGGCGGCGGCGAGTTGCGGCGCGGCAATGACCGCGGCGGGCCGGGCTGAGGATGCGGTTGCCTTACTCACGCAAGTACGCACCGAACAAGGTTCTAGCGCTTACATTCTGGGCAACCTCGGCCTTGCCCTTGCGGCGGCCGATCGCGGCGAGGAGGCGGTACCGCTTCTACAGGAAGCCCTCGAAGTCGAGCCTGAAAATCCGCAATTTCTCAATAATCTAGGCAACGCATTGCGGAAGCTCGGCCGGTATGAAGAGGCTGAGGAACATCTGCTCCATGCACTGAAGTTGCGCGATGATTATGCTGAGGCTCGGAACAATCTTGCGCTGGTTTACTTCGATCAGGAGCTATACGCGGAGGCGGAAGCGGAAATAACTAGGGTAAGCGTGCTAGCTCCGAATGCCCCGCGTGTCCTCAACAACATGGGTCTCGTTCAGCAGTACACGAACCGAATGGACGAGGCCGCCCAAAGCTTTCTCGAGGCCTTGGAACTCGACCCGTCCTATGTAGAAGCCGAAACCAATCTCGCGACAGTTTATGTAGGCACTGGAAAGCTAGATGAGGCGATCGAGTTGTTTGACTCCGTGCTTGCGCGGAATCCGGCGAGCCTCACCGCCCGCTGGAATCGATGCAACGCTCTACTCCTAAAGGGCGACTACGGTCGAGGTTGGGACGACTATGAGCGACGGTGGGAGATCGACGACGAGGTTCCGCGAACCTTTGCGCAACCGCATTGGAGCGATGAGAGTTTAAGCGGCCGTTCGATCATGGTTTACGGCGAACAAGGCCCAGGTGACGTCGTTATGTTCGCCCAATGCCTAGACGACTTGATTGCCCAGGCGGCAAAAGTCTCCATCCAGGTCGACGACCGCCTTGTCGCATTGATGCGTCGTAGCTTTTTGGCTTGCGAGGTTGATGGCGATAAGGCGTCGCATGGGGGTTGGCAGGCGACCGAGGCTGATTTCGTTGTGCCCTTCGGCAGCCTTCCGCGGCATTTTCGACGCCGCGAGCAAGATTTCAAGAATGTAGAGGGACGCTACCTAGCGACGGATCCAGCGGCCGTCGAACGATGGCGCAGACGATTCGCAGAGCTCGGCGAAGGTCCGAGAATCGGTATTTCCTGGCGCGGCGGAGTGAGCGCATTGGAGCGTTCCAGGCGCGTGATGAGCCTCGGAGATTGGTCCGATCTGCTTGCTGAATCACGGCTTACAGTCGTTAACCTGCAGCACGGCGACTGCGCTGAAGAGATCGCGACGTTCAAATCAACGCATGGCGTTACCGTGCATAGCTGGGACAATACAGGTGTCGACCTCGACGACTTCGCGGCGCAGATAGACGCGCTCGACCTCGTAATTTCCATGGCGAATACGACGGTGCATTTTGCCGGCGCGCTAGACAAGCCAGTATGGATGTTAGCGCCGACGCAGCCGAGTTGGCGGTGGCAGATTGATCGCGTCGATTCCCCATGGTATCGCTCCTTGCGAATTTTCAGACAGGACCAAGACCAGATGTGGAAGCAGGTATTGGAGAGAATTGGGGACGAACTGACGCCGTGCATCGACCAACTGAGGAGTGCCTGATGTCGGCTGCGAAATCGCAGACGTTTCGCGTGTTCGTCGGTTGGGACAGCCGTGAAGACGAGGCCTTTAAGGTGTGCAGACACTCACTGCATGCGCGGACGAGTGGGCCAATCTCCGTGAAACCACTGCGCCGGGAGGTGATCCGCGAACAAGGAATCTATTCCCGGAATATCGATGCGCTAGCATCGACGGAGTTCACCTATTCGCGTTTTCTCGTGCCACACCTGGCCGGTTATCAAGGCTGGGCGCTGTTCTGTGACTGCGACTTCTTATGGTTGGAGGATGTCCGTAAGCTGGCGCGGCTTGCCGACGATCGCTATGCGGTGATGTGTGTCCATCATGACCATCATCCGCCGGAGGAACGGAAGATGGACGGCCGGGTGCAGACTCAGTACCCGCGCAAGAACTGGTCATCGATGGTCCTATACAACTGCGGACATCCCGCTAACGCGGTGTTGACGCCGGAGCTCGTGAATAGCGAAACGGGCCTCTTCCTACACCGTTTCATGTGGCTCGACGATGCGTTGATTGGCTCAATAGACGAAAACTGGAACTGGCTGGAAGGTTGGTCGAGTACGCCCGAAGGCGGTACTCCCAATGTCATCCATTTCACGCGCGGTGGACCATGGTTCGAGGAGTGGAGGGACGTCGAGTATGCTGACCTATGGCGTGCCGAACGTGCAGAATGGCGTGCCGCTGGCGGCACCGAGATGTGCGAGGTCTTCGACTTCTGGTTTGAGGAATGCACCCAGGAGGATCGCTTCCGTGGCGGCGCCAACTTCGATCAATTGTTGCGCGAGCGCTTTCTCGATGCGCATACGCGCGCTAATAAAGAGGAACTTGCTTCTTGGCGCGCAACGCCGCAAGGGCGCGTTGCGGAAATCGTGCTTCTCGACCAATTCTCCCGGAACATGTTCCGAGGACTGCCAAAGGCGTTTGCGAGCGACGCGCTAGCCAGCAATCTTGCAAAGGAAGCTCTCGCAGTTGGCGCCGACAAAATGCTGCCGCAGTCGCAGCGTCTGTTCCTCTATCTACCGCTCGAACACAGCGAAAATTCCGAGGACCAGGATCTAAGCGTCCAGCTATTCGCAAAATTGGACAACAAGCGAAGCCGAAATTCGGCGGTAGCTCATAGAGAGGTATTCACCCGGTTCGGCCGGTTTCCGGCACGTAACGAAGCGCTCGGCCGGGAGTCCACCGAAGAAGAAGTCGCATTTCTGGTCCACCCGGATACACCTGGATGGAGCAGGCCCCGAACTTAGATGTTTTGCTATCGGTTCACGGAAATGCGGTCAGTGCGCGCGTTCAATACAGAAATCGATGGCGCCGACGAGCGCTGACTTGATTTCGCTGTCAGGGAAAATGCCGCAGGCGTCGCGCGCGATCGCGCCGTAGTGCCTCGCACGCTCGACCGAATCGTCCAGTGCGCCGCAGCGTTCCATTTTCCTAACCGCCTCCTCGAAATCGTCGTCTCTCTGATTTAGGTCTTCCATCGTGCGGCGCCAAAAGGACCTGTCCTCTTCGTTGCCGCGCCGCCAAGCGAGCACTACAGGTAAGTTGATCTTGCCTTCACGAAAATCGTCACCGACCGTTTTGCCTAACTCTACCTCTCTTGCCGAATAGTCGAGCACGTCGTCGATCAACTGGAATGCGATCCCCAAATTCATGCCGTAACTTTCCAATGCCTGGCGCTCTGCCTTCGGCCTGCATGCCACAACCGCGCCGATCTCCGTCGCTGCTGCGAACAGTTTTGCGGTCTTGGCGCGAACAACGTCTAGGTAAGCTTCCTCGCTGGTTGCCGTGTCGTTGGTTGTCATCAGTTGCAGGACCTCACCCTCGGCGATGACCGCAGATGCCTCCGAGAGGATAGACAGCACATCGAGCGATCCATCTTCGACCATGAGTTGAAACGCCCTGGAAAACAGGAAATCGCCAACCAGAATCGACGCCTGATCTCCCCAAAGTGAGTTTGCTGAATCCTGGCCGCGCCGCAGCATCGACTGATCGACCACGTCGTCATGCAGAAGCGTTGCTGTGTGAATGAATTCAACGCAAGTTGCGAGCGCGATATGGCGGTCTCCGTCGTAGCCGCACAACTTGGCGGCAGCTAGCGTCAACATTGGGCGCAGGCGCTTTCCGCCAGCCGCGATGATATGCCCCGCAAGCTGCGGAATCAGTTGCACCGAGCTTTGCATGCGATCGAGAATTAGCTGATTGACACGCGTAACGTCGTTCGACACTAGCGCGTGTAGGGCGTCCAGCGTAGGCTTGCTGCCTTTGGCGCTCTTGGGATGGAAGTTGACGACAATAGCCAACGGTTGGCGCTCCCGGTTGACCGTATGACGATCCGGCGGCGAGCATAGTGCAACGCAACCGGTGGTCAAGTGTGGGGCCCTATTGCAGCGGAAGCCGAAGGCGGGATGAGGGAAATTTTACGCACGTCCGATGCCGTACGCCTGTCCTGGCTTACGGCGCTATTGGCGGATCGCCGGATCGACGCCGTCGTGTTTGATATGCATATGAGCGTGCTCGAAGGGTCGGCCAACGCAATTCCCCGGCGCCTGATGGTCGTCGACGAGGACTACGCCGCCGCAGTGGGACTTCTGGAGCAGGCCGGGGAACTCGACGGCAAAACTTCACCCTACCCCGTCGTCGCGCCGTCAGATGATCGCGCCGACCACGTGTTGGGCGGGCGCGTCATCATCCATCAGCCGAGCGGTGGCTATCGCTCGGCGATCGATCCTGTCCTCCTTGCGGCAGCCGTTCCTGATGTGAACATGGGATCTGTGCTCGACGTCGGCAGCGGCGTAGGAACGGCGGCGTTGTGCTACGCCGAAAGGGCTCGTGACGCACGCGTGACTGGTCTTGAGGTCCAGCCACAGCTGGGGCAGTTGGCCGAACACAATATTGAAGCAAACGGCGTCGGCGCACGAGTCCGTATCATTGTCGGCGACCTTCTGAACCCGCCGAGCGAACTTCAGCCGGCCAGTTATGACGAGGTCATGGCAAATCCGCCGTATCTCCAGGCCGGACACGCAAACTCGTCGCCGGACGAGGTCAAGGCTGTCTCGACAATCGAAGGACCTGCTGACCTTGCATGCTGGGTGCGGTTCTGTTTGAAAATGGTTAAGCCGTATGGCGGCATCACGTTCATACATCGTGCCGATCGTCTGGATGAATTGCTTGCCCTGTTGGTTGGCTATACAGGCGGCATCGTCATATTCCCGTTTTGGCCAATGGCCGGACAACCCGCGAAGCGCGTAATTGTCCACGCCAGGTGCGGTGCCAAGGCGCCATTGCGTCTTTCGGCCGGGATGGTTCTGCACGCCGGCGCGAATAAGCTCACCGCAGAGGCGGAGGGAGTGCTGCGCAGTGGCGCCGCACTGAACCTCTGATTCGTTGGTATGGATTGCCGAAGCCTAGCGGGTGTTGATGTGCGGTTGCCAGACACCATGTAAACGGCCATGACCGAAAAGCAAACCTCAGAACATCCCGCCGACTGGCTGCGCCGTATGCCGCTGGTCGGCGATCGCTTGGCCGATCGCGTCGGACGTGCCCCGCTCGTTCCGGTCGTACGACTGTCGGGCGTGATAGGCCAAATTGGTCCTGGACGTCGCGGCCTTACACTGGCTGCCCTCACGAATTCCATCGAGCATGCGTTCAAGGTACCGCGCGCGAAGTGCGTTGCACTGGCCGTAAACTCACCGGGCGGTTCGCCTGTGCAATCGGCGCTGATCGCCAAGCGGATCAGGGCACTTTCGGACGAAACGAAACTTCCCGTTGTTGCATTTTGCGAGGATGTGGCCGCGTCAGGCGGCTATTGGCTTGCCTGCGCCGCCGACGAGGTCTACGCCGAAGGAAGTTCGATTGTCGGTTCGATCGGCGTGGTTTCCGCGAGCTTTGGATTTCCAGATCTCCTTGAGCGTATTGGCGTGGAGCGCCGTGTCCATACTTCCGGCGATAGAAAGGCAATGCTTGACCCTTTTCGACCGGAAAATCCGAAGGACGTAAAGCACCTCAAGGCAATTCAGGAAGACATCCACGAACAGTTTAAGTCATATGTTCGCGAGCGGCGCGCAGAGCGACTAAACGCAAGCGAGAAGACGCTGTTTAACGGTGAATTCTGGACTGGTCAAAAGGCGCTGGAGTTGGGGCTTATCGACGGTATCGGCGACCTGCGCTCCGTCATGCGGGAACGGTTCGGCGAACGCGTCCGATTCAGACTCATGACGCGACCGCGGGGCTGGCTTCAACGCAGGCTGGGTATCGAGCGCGAGACGTCGCTGGTGCATGACTTTATTGCTTCGATTGAGGAGTGTGCGATCTGGTCTCGCTATGGTCTCTAAGGCGAAGGAGGTACACCAAGAATAGGTCCTGTCGCGAGTGGCTTTTCTGAGGCCACCGAGTCTCTATCAGGATCGCGTGACCGTTGGTGTGCCGTTACTTGACCGCGGCTCGTTCACGCCATTAAGGTGCGCCATGTTCGGATTTTCTTTCTTGAAGTTTGTTGTCCTCATTAGTGTTATTTTGACGGTGCTTTACGGGATGCTACGTCTGCAGCGGCATTTCGAGATCAGGAATTTGCGTACGCGGGGTCAGGCTCATGCGGAAGAGGCGAACAAAACCGCATCCGTTGACCAAGAAAGCGTCGAGGAGACGGTGAGATGTCCCGTTTGCAATTTTTACGTCGCGACAAATCACGCGTCTGATTGCGGACGCACCAACTGCCCGAATTGACCTTCTCCGGGGTTGCAAGTAACGTGCGCCGCACCTGACGTTCAGCCGGGTTTCAGGACGATCGGGTTCATGGCCGCGAACACCAGCCTACAATCTCTCATCCTGACGCTGCATAGCTATTGGTCGGCGCAAGGCTGCGTCATTCTCCAACCCTATGATATGGAGGTCGGTGCCGGAACGTTTCACCCGGCGACTGTGTTGCGCGCTCTGGGACAGAAGCCTTGGCGCGCCGCTTATGTGCAGCCCACACGCCGACCAACCGACGGTCGCTATGGAGAGAATCCCAATCGTTTGCAGCATTACTATCAGTATCAAGTGATGCTCAAGCCGTCCCAAAAAGACAGCCAAGACCTCTATCTCAGCAGTCTAAGGCCATTGGGTATCAACCCGTTGGAACACGACATCCGATTTGTCGAAGACGACTGGGAAAGCCCGACGCTGGGTGCGGCGGGCCTCGGGTGGGAGGTCTGGTGCGACGGCATGGAAGTCTCCCAGTTCACCTATTTCCAACAAGTCGGCGGCATCGACTGCGATCCCGTGTCGGTCGAATTCACCTACGGGCTTGAGCGCCTCGCGATGTATATTCAAGGCGTCGAGAATGTCTATGAGCTCGACTTCGATGGAGCTGGCACAACTTACGGCGACGTCTTCCTCGAAGCAGAACGGCAATTCTCCGCTTATAACTTCGAGCATGCGAATACTGCAATGCTGGTTCGGCATTTCGGAGACGCGGAAGCGGAGTGCGCTGCAGTGCTAAAAGCGAATCTTCCGCTTCCGGCCTACGACCAATGCCTCAAGGCGAGCCATCTGTTCAACCTGCTCGACGCACGCGGCGTGATCAGTGCAACCGAGCGTCAAGCCTACATCGGCCGCGTCCGCGCTATGACAAACGCCTGCTGCGATGCGTGGCTGGCATCGACAAGAGAAGATAAGACGTGATGCCAGAACTTCTGCTCGAGCTCTTGTCGGAAGACATCCCGGCGCGCATGCAGACGCGCGCCGGCGCAGAACTCAAGCGCCTCGTCACTGTGGGGCTCGAACGCGAAGGGTTGGCGTTCGAGCGTGCGGACGCCTACGCAACGCCTCGGCGTCTAGCACTCGTCGTCGATGGCCTCCCTAGTAAGCAACCGTCAACACTCGAGGAGAGAAAGGGCCCATCGGTCGATGCGTCCGACGCGGCGGTTGAAGGGTTCGCGAAATCGGTCGGAATTTCGCGCGACAAGCTGAAGACGGCGACGCTCAAGAAAGGCGAATACTATGTGGCCGACGTGAAACAGGGTGGGCGTGCCATTCGCGGGGTCATCGCGGACATAGTTCGGGATGCAATTTGGGAGTTCTCTTGGTCAAAATCGATGCGGTGGGGGGCAAGTCCGCATCTCTCGTGGGTGCGCCCGCTGCAGTCGATGCTCTGCGTTTTCGATGAAAAAACGGTCAAATTCGATCTCGTGCGCGGCGTGGGACGCGCCGCGACTGGCACGGATCCGATTGGCACGTCTCCGCATGATTTGGCGAGCGCCAATCGGACAGCCGGCCACCGGTTTCTCGCACCCAAATCGTTCAAGGCCTCCTCGTTCGCCGACTACGAAGCAAAGCTGCGGGAGGCCAAGGTCATCCTCGATTCGGGCGAGCGGCGTGCGCTCATTGAGGACGAGCTCAAGCGCCTTGCTGACGCGGAAGGGCTTTCAATCAAGGAAGACACAGCGCTTCTGGACGAAGTCGCGGGTCTCGTCGAATGGCCAGTGGTGCTTTTAGGCCGGATCGATGAGCGGTTCATGGACCTGCCAGACGAGGTCTTGGCCACGGTCATGCGGCGCCACCAAAAATACTTCTCGCTTTTGCACCCCGATGGCAAACTCGCGCCGCGCTTTGCCGTTGTCGCCAACATCGAGGCGACGGATGGTGGCGCCAAGATTATTGCCGGCAACGAGCGCGTGCTGGCGGCCCGTCTCGCCGACGCGCAATTTTTCTGGGACCAGGATCGAAAGCGCACGCTGGAAGACCGCGCGCTCGACCTCGGCGGTTTGATCTTTCATGCGAAGCTGGGCTCGGTTGCGGACAAGACACGGCGGTCCCGAGCATTGATCGAAGTGCTAGCCCAACATGTTCCCGGCCTTGATGTAGAACTTGGCCAATACGCGGCGCTGCTCGCAAAGGCGGACCTCACGACCGGCATGGTTGGCGAGCTTCCAGAGTTGCAGGGAATCATGGGGCGGTACTACGCGTTGCAGGATGGCGCGCAGCCGGAAGCCGCCGATGCGATAGCCGAACACTACTCGCCGCTTGGACCAAACGACCGGTGTCCGGGCGCGCCAACTTCCGTTGCCGTCGCACTTGCAGACAAGATCGACACGCTTGTCGGATTTTGGACGATTGAAGAAAAGCCAACTGGGTCCAAGGATCCCTACGCGTTGCGCCGGTCGGCACTTGGCGTGATTCGTCTTATTGTCGAGAATCGGCTTAGGCTGTCACTTCTTCCGGTATTCCGTGAGGCGTCAGCGCCGTTACTGTCGGATGCGTCCACATCACAGCGACGAGAGTCACTGGCGACGGATCTCTTGGCCTTCTTTGCAGACAGACTCAAGGTTCATCTTCGTGAGCGGGGAGTGCGGCATGACCTCATCAGCGCCGTGTTCGGGCTCGGCGGCGAGGACGATCTTGTGAGGCTGCTTGCCAGAGTGGATGCCCTGGCCACCTTCCTGAATACTGATGACGGTGCCAACCTCCTTACGGCATTCCGTCGTGCTGCAAACATCTTGCGCATCGAGGAAAAGAACGACGGCGTGTCCTACGATGGTATGTACGAGACTAGCGCGCTGCAGCAAGACGAGGAGAAGCGGCTCGGTGAAACCATGATGATATCGCGCCTTCGGGTAGACGATGCGATGCGCGAAGAAGATTTTTCGAAGGCTATGTCGGGTTTGGCCGAACTGCGAGGGCCGGTCGATGATTTCTTCGATCGTGTGACTGTCAATTCGGATGACCCTGACTTGCGGGGAAACCGGCTACGTTTGATGTCGCAAATACGCACGGCCATGTGTGCGGTTGCCGACTTCAGCCAGATCGAGGGGTAGAACGGCGAATGAGCAAATGGGTGTACGGCTTCGGCAACGGATCGGCCGAAGGCGACGCAACTTTGCGCGAACTGCTTGGCGGCAAGGGTGCTGGACTGGCGGAAATGAGCGAGCTTGGACTACCCGTTCCGTCCGGATTTACCATTACGACCGACGTCTGCACATTTTACTACGCCCACGACAAATCCTATCCGCCCGACCTCCGCGAGCATGTCGAAGTGGCGCTCGGTAAGATCGAAGAGGATGTCGGCGCCCGGTTCGGTGACGTTGCGAACCCGCTGCTGGTCTCAGTCCGGTCCGGTGCGCGTGCGTCGATGCCGGGCATGATGGATACGGTTCTCAACCTTGGTCTCAACGACGAGACGGTCGAGGGTCTGGCGACGCTCAGCGGAGATCATCGGTTCGCCTACGATTCCTATCGTCGCTTCATACAGATGTACGCAAATGTCGTCCTCGGCATATCCGGCTATCTCTTCGAAGACCTCATGGACACGCGCAAGAACGAACGTGGCGTCACACTGGACACGGAACTCGAAGCTGCTGATCTCCAGGAACTGGTGGTCGGGTTCCTGGCAAAGGTCGAGGAAAAATCCGGTGAGCCATTTCCACAAGATGTTCGGGCGCAACTTTGGGGCACCATCAGTGCCGTATTTGGGAGCTGGAATAACGAGCGAGCCCTGACCTACCGGCGTCTCAACGGGATTCCATCCGACTGGGGCACTGCGGTCAATATCCAGGCCATGGTGTTTGGAAATATGGGAGACACCTGTTCGACGGGCGTTGCGTTCACGCGTGATCCGTCGACCGGCGAGAATGTTTTCTATGGCGAATATCTGGTGAATGCGCAGGGCGAGGATGTGGTCGCGGGTATCCGCACACCACAATGTCTGACGATAAATGCGAAATTGGCGCAGGGCTCCAAGTTGCCGGCGATGGAAGAGGCGATGCCGGACGTCTTTCGCCAGCTCAACGATGTCCGCCATATCCTGCAGGCGCATTACAAAGACATGCAAGATATCGAGTTCACCGTGCAAAACGGCAAGTTGTGGATGCTGCAAACGCGTTCTGGCAAACGGACGGCGGCCGCGGCGGTGAAGATTGCTGTCGATATGGTAGAGGAAGGACTGATCGACAAGGCGACGGCCGTATTGCGTGTCGACCCGGCGGCACTCGATCAGCTTTTGCACCCGGCGCTCGATCCGGCAGCCGAAAAGTCGGTTATTGCCACAGGGCTTCCAGCGTCACCAGGCGCGGCATCTGGAAGAGCTGTCTTTAGCGCCGACGAGGCGGAGGAACTGGCGGCAATCGGAACGGCGGTCATCCTGGTGCGAACCGAAACGAGCCCCGAGGATATCCATGGGATGCATGCCGCACGCGGAATCCTGACGACCCGCGGCGGTATGACGAGCCATGCCGCCGTCGTCGCACGCGGCATGGGGCGCGCCTGCGTAGCCGGCGCCGGCGACCTTGCTGTGGATAGTCAGGCGAAGACGTTATCGGTGGCCGGCACAGTGGTGCATTCGGGCGATCCGATCACGATCGATGGCGGAACGGGCGAGGTTATGTTGGGCGAAGTTCCCACGGTCCAGCCCAAGCTCGCGAGTGAGTTCAAAACTTTGATGGAATGGGCGGACGGCATTCGCAGGCTCAAGGTCAGGGCAAATGCCGAGACTCCGCTCGATACGCGAGCTGCGCGTGAGTTTGGCGCCGAGGGGATCGGTCTATGCCGCACCGAGCATATGTTCTTTGACGGCGATCGTATTGTTGCAGTTCGCGAAATGATCGTGGCTGAAAATCAGGCTAGGCGACGCGCTGCGCTTGAGAAAATCTTACCTATGCAGCGAGCTGATTTTATTGAGCTTTTCCGGATCATGAAGGGGACACCGATCACTATCCGTCTGCTCGATCCGCCGCTTCACGAGTTTCTGCCGAAAGGCGAGGAGGAGTTGAGCGAGGTCGCCCGCTCGGCCAATCTACCAGTGGAGCAGGTCCGGCATCGTGCTGCTCAGCTCAAGGAATCAAATCCGATGCTGGGTCATCGTGGTTGCCGTCTCGCGATAACTTATCCGGAGATCTACGAGATACAAGCCCGGGCAATCTTTGAGGCGGCGCTTGAGGTCAGCCCTGAGCTGCAGAACGACGTCGAATTGGAGATCATGGTGCCGCTTGTCGCGACGCCGCAGGAGTTTGAAATCCTCAAATCCGATATCGACCGGGTGGCAGGGGAAGTCGCCGCTGAATTGGGAAAGACACCCAACTATCTGGTCGGTACGATGATCGAGCTGCCGCGAGCCGCCATTTGCGCCGGTGAGATCGCCAGGACGGCGGAGTTCTTTAGCTTCGGCACCAACGACCTGACACAGACCACGTTCGGCTTGAGCCGCGACGATACAGCCTCGTTTTTACCGCAGTACGAACGTCGCGGCATCCTGCCCATCGACCCGTTCGTTTCGCTCGACATCGACGGTGTTGGTACGCTGGTGGCAATGGCAGCCGAGCGCGGGCGGGCGGCGCGTCCCGAATTGAAACTGGGCATTTGCGGCGAACACGGCGGGGATCCGGCATCCATCGCATTTTGCGAGGAAATAGGGCTGGATTACGTGTCCTGTTCGCCCTACCGCGTTCCGGTCGCCCGCCTTGCTGCAGCACAAGCGGCCCTTAAAGTAGCGCGTTGAGTCAGCAGCGAAGCGCCCGTAATTGAGCGCTGGGCCGGACATCATCTGCAATCGAGCGTCGAGTGAAGGCGTGTAAACATGTCGATAACAAACTGAGTTGACCGCTTTATGTACCATATGAATTGACCGCTTCTGTTGTGGTGGTTTGGCTCGGTCGCGTCGAAGCGGGTCACGCGGCCTGGAGCCTGTCGTCGTCGATGGTTTCGCCGTCGGCGCGGTAGCGCGCCAGACACCTGGGTCTGTGGAAGACGGCCAGGTGGCCGTCGGGATATTCGTGCACCCGGACCTGCGCCTTGACGTAGTGGTGGCGGTGGCGATCGGCCGGGATCTGCAGCGTGCGGTTCTTGTAGCGCACGGTGTTGTCGCCCGCGACGACGCGGTCCTCCTGGGCGCAGAGGATGTCCTCGAGCGTGCCGGCAAAAGCCACGAAGGCCGAGCCGGTGTCCGCGGCCGGGCGGGCGAAGCGGGCGTTGTGCGCCGGCCAGAAGAGCTCCTCGAGAAAGCGATTGGCCTCGGCCATGGTGGCGATCCCGGCGAGGCGCAGCTCCTGGGGCAGGCGCTTCTGCAAGGTCCCGAACATGCGCTCCGAGCGGCCCCGGGCCTGCGGCGAATAGGCCGCGATCAACTCGATGCCGAGCTGCGCCAAGGCCCGGCCGATCTGGGTCGGGTTGTCCTTGTCCACACCGCCGCCTGCCTCGGGCGTGTGCCAGTAGTGCGAGGCCCGATCGGCGTAGAGCGAGCAGAACAGCCCGTTTTCGGCGATCACCTCCCGAGCCCGCGGAACGTGCTCATCGTGCCCTCCTCGGCAACGAAGAAGCCCGAATAGACCTCCGATGTCGCATCGTCCATGGTCACGATCAGATCCCACCACTGGCCCGCAACCCACTCGTGGCTCGAGCCGTCCTGGTGCAGCAGCATCCCCACCACCGGTCGGCGCGGCCGCTTCCGGCGGTGCGCCCCGCGCCTGGGCGCCGGCTTGATCTTGCCGTGCGCCTGCAAGCTCAGGCGAAGCCAGTTGTAGCTCAGCCCGAAGCCATGCTCGCAGACCAGCTTCTCGTGGAAGTGCTTGGCCGTGAAGTCCGGGTAGCGCGTCTCGAACAGCTCCAGCACCCGCATCACCTCGTCCACCGGCGCGCCGAGACCCGCCCAAGGCGCCGGTCGTACAAACCCTCGGCACCCTCGGCCTCATAGCGCTCCCGCCAGCGCCGGAACGTCCGCTCCGACATGCCCAGGATCTCCGAGGCCTCGGCCTGGCTCAAATCACCCCGATAACAACGTCCGTAGACATCCTCGAACTTCATCAATCTCAGTCCCTGCAACTGCTCCGTCCGGCGCATCCGATTCCTCCAGATTTGGAGGAAATCTAAAACCGGACAGATCATCTGTTACATACACCGGTCATATCGTGTGTTAGCGACAGTGAAGGCGTGTGAACATTGCTCTTTTCAGCCATCTATGACAGAGTTTGGCGAGGGAGAAAGCTGACCTCGACACCCGATATACTGCCGTTTGCGGCTCGCGGTCGAGAATCCAGGCAACGAATGCTCGGATTAGGTTCCGGGGTGAGGGCAGCAAAATCGCTGGATTGAAGAATGCGTGAAGTTGACCAAAAGCGGCGCGGAACCATCGAGATCTATATCGGCGATCCGAAGGGCCATCTGTTACAGGCCCTTCGAAACGCCATGTTGCATGAAGGCTTCAGGTCGACGACAGATTTCGGCTAAATCGAGGAGGTGCTGGAAGCACTGAAGCACCAATGTCCCGACGTGCTGGTGCTGGATACCGGGTTGGAAGACGGCGACGTATGCGACGTCATCAAGCAAATCCGCAACTACGAGATTGGCGATAACCCATTTGTACCCGTGATTGTCACGACCTGGGATCCTGACCGGGACCTGGTGCGCCGGGTTGCAAATTGCGGCACGGACGCGATGCTCGTCAAACCGATTTCACCGGGTCAGTTGTTCGAGCGGATGGAGGCGTTGGCGTTCCGTCGCCGACCCTTTGTTGTTACCTCGGACTACACCGGTCCCGATCGGCGAAGCGATGATGACCGAGGATCGGAAATCCCGCAGATAGAGGTGCCGAACACGCTCCTCGCGAAAGCCAACGGAACACCCATGTCTCCGGATGAGTTGCACAATGAAATCAGCGGGACGCTCGCTAAGATCAACGACGAGAAGTTATCCCGCCACGCCTTTCAAATCGGATTCTTGGAACAAGTCGTCGCATCGTCGATGTCAGGTGGCCGGATCGACGAATCAAAACGGGACATGGTCGATCAACTGGTGCTGGTGGCCAACGACCTCGCCCAGCGCGTCGTCGGCACACAGTTTGATCATGTCGGCGATCTATGCCATGCGCTGATTGAAGTCGTGACTTCAATTCAAAAGCACTTTCCTAAGCCCAATCCGAAGGACCTGCAGCTTCTCAAGCAGCTGTCAGGTGCGATTCTTCTCGGATTCAATCCCGAAAAGGATTCGGCGGCGCTATCGTCCGACATAGCGGACTCGATGAAAGTGTACGAAAGCAAGCAGGTTCGCGCGTCGCAGTCCGCCTAGGGCGGCATTCCACGGTTTCAAGGGGAGGACAAGCACTCGAACGTATCGCCCTCTGGCGGTCGGTTGCGAATGTTTTGGCGATGCCAAAGCGCATAAAAAAGCAAGGCCCACGCTGCGAACCGCGCGCGTTTCTTAGTACTCGTATAGAGCGCCTTGACGCGGGTGGGGTGGCAGACAGCTGCGACGGCTGGGTCTTTTGCGACCAGTTCCCCTAAACGATCGCCGTGCCGTCCCATCCATTCTCCGACGGGAACGCTAAATCCACGCTTTTTCTCGAACGGACGCGAGGCCGGAAAATTCTCCGCGAGCCATTGGCGCAGCAGCCACTTGCCTTGGCCATTGTGGACTTTGAACCGATCGGGCAGAGAGAATACCGCGGCGGCGACAACCGGATCGAGCAGCGGTGTGCGGCCTTCCAGACCGTGCGACATAAGGCAGCGGTCGAGCTTGGTTAACAGGTCGTTTGGCAACCAGTCGGCGACGTCCGTCGCTTGGGCAATTTGGAGTTTGGTTCTGCCGGGCAGCGTGGCAGACGCCTCCGCCGCAGCAATCC
The DNA here is from genome assembly GCA_965217615.1 of Alphaproteobacteria bacterium. GTDB lineage: Bacteria > Pseudomonadota > Alphaproteobacteria > UBA8366 > CAVOAK01 > CAVOAK01. The sequence goes on along the minus strand of CBDCIT010000016.1, from coordinate 247,642 downwards.
CGTCCCGCCAGGCGTCACTCTCATGCCTGAGGACGCGCAATCGGTCGAATTTTCCCCGCGGGCGGATTGCCCGACCGCCCTGCCAAAATGGACGCAGGATGCTGCGATACCGCCCATAGCCGGCGAACAACTCGTCACCGCCTTCACCGGATAATACGACCTTCAGCTCTTGTGCCGCTTCGCGTGCCAGCTTCCAAGTCGGCAAAATTGCATAGTCGGCCGCAGGGTCGTCCATACACCCGGCGATCTCCGGCAACAACGTCCAAAAGTCGTCTTCGTTGAATTCGACTTCATGGTGTTCGGCGCCCATAGACTTGGCCAACTGCCGCGCGTGGGCCCGCTCGTCGTGAACGCCCCGCTCGGAGAACCCTGCAGTAAACGTTTGCACCGGGCGATCGGCCGATCGCGCCATGAGCGCTAGCATTGTAGCCGAATCGGTACCGCCGGAGAGAAATAGCCCGTAGGGAACATCCGATCGTTGATGCTTCTCGACGCTGTCTTCGAGCGCGCCGTTGAAACGCCGCAGTGCCGCCTCTGAATCGAATTCTTTGGTGTCAGGAATTGGCAAGGCATCGCGCTGGCGGCGACTCACTATGCGCGCACCGCGGACCTCAAGCGTTTCACCCGGGAGGACACGGGAAATTTCCTTGTAGATTGTGTTTCCCCCGCACGTGAACTGCAGCTGCAGCAGCTCGTCTCGAAGTTCGGGATCCTCATTAGCTTCGGCCAGACCCGCTGCGATCAGGGCGCTGGGCTCAGAGGCGAAGGCGAACAAATTTGGCCGTTCAACATAATAGAGTGGCTTGATTCCAAACGGATCTCGCGCAAGTACCAGCCGTCCTTGTGCGGGATCGTGAATGGCGATCGCGTACATGCCGCGCAGGTCATCGGCGAAGGAAAGGCCGTTCTGGCGATAAAGATGGAGGGGCGGCTCGCAGTCCGATTTTGTCGTAAACACCGCCTCGGACAGCTGCGCGCGAAGCTCGATGTAGTTGTAAATCTCGGCATTCGCGATCAAGGCGACGCCACCTGGATCGTAAATCGGCTGATCGCCGGTCACCAAGTCTATGATTGCGAGCCGCGTCATCACCATGCCAACTGGTCCGGCAAGATGCTTGCCTTCGCCGTCCGGTCCGCGGTGCCCAAGCGCCCGTGCGAAACGATCGAGAATCTCGACCTCCGGCGTCGTCCCATCGTGCATCACCAAGCCAGCAATCCCACACATTACGGGGCGACCCGGTCGAAAAATTCGATATAGCGCTTCACGACAACATCCTCAGCATAGTCTTGGCAGTAAGCCGCCCGACCTTTCCGGACCATGTCGCCAGCCGCGTCGTGATCAACTAATAGTTGGCTGATGGAACTGGCCAATGCTGGAGCATCGTCAATGGGAACCAGAGCGCCCGCGCCGCTATCGCCAATCAGCCATTGCGGGCCCTGCGATGCTGACGCAACGACCGGGCACCGGTGCGCCCAGGCCTCTATGATCACGTTGCCTAACGGCTCGTGGCGGGAAGGACAGACGAGAATGTCTGCAGTTGCAAGTAGTGCCGCTACATCGTTCCGCCATCCAAGCCAGCGCACGCGGTCAGCGACGCCAAGACGGCGCGCTTGGGACTCCAATGTTTTTCGCAATCTACCGTCGCCGGCAATCCAAACGTGAGCGTTGGCTATGCCCTGCAATGCATCGATCAAGACATCGAACGCCTTGTTTTCGTGTAATCTGCCGAGCGCCAATAGGAGCGGCGCGTCCTCCGGTGTATCAAATCTTCCGCGCACGATCGGCGCCACGGGCGTTCCGTCAACGAAGTTGGGTAGAAACGTCACGCGGTCAATTGGCCAGCCCTGTTGGATGAGATAGTCGCAAATGTCTCGCGTGTTGGCGATCAGATGATCGCAGTGGCGATAGTATTTGATCTTATAGTAACCGCCGAGACGAGCCGCCAGAATGTGGGCTCCCCTTGGGCAGTATTTTGCTGCACGGCTCATCCAAGCGATCACGATATCGGGCTCGAAGACAGAAATCTCCCGTTTCAACCGTGGTCGGGTTACGAGGTCGGGTATCCCGCCGAAGGGTAACTCGACTGGAGTCAAATCCACCTTTCGTAATTCAGCCGCCCGCACCGGATCGTCGCGAATGACCACGCGTTCCTGAATTCCGGTACGAGAAAGAGCGCTTACAAGGCGGATGAAGAAGGTCTCGGCGCCGCCGTGGCGCGCGCCGGCCATGACCTGAAGCACGCGCGTCACCCCTCCTCCAATCGTGCCTTAAGATAGGACAGAATTGGGTAGAGGCCCGCGAAAAGGGCGATCAGAAAGCCATAGGGACCCTCGCGATAACCGCGGCGGGTCAGGTAGCATTTCCAAAATCGCGAGAAGATGCGGCGGATATTTGCCGACATGCTGCCGATGTCGTCGGTGTCGCGCAAGTCGGCGGCGCGTGCAGTTGTGTACCTATCAAGACGGTGGATCATGTCGGAGATGTTTCGGTCCACATAGTGGATCATCGGCGTCGTCAGTTTTCCTTGTCGTCCCTTGAGTTCGACCTTCGGATGAATTCGCTGGTTGCCCCATTGCTTGGTGCCGGAGCGAAACAGCCGGACCGTTGCGCTGACTCCCCACGCCGCGCCCCAGCCATATCGCACCAAACGGTCGCCGATATAGTTGTCATAAGGCACCAAGAAGTAGCTGTTGGAAGTCTGCGAAATGACGCTACGAATCTCCTGCGCCAGCAGCCGCGGTACCCGCTCGTCGGCGTCCACCTCAAGAATCCAATCGCCTGTGCAGGCTGCGATGCCTGTATTGCGCCGTGCACCCTCGATCTCCCAAGCCCCTACGACCAAACGCTCGGTAAACTGTGCCGCTATGTCCTCCGAACGATCTGTGCATCGATCGAGCAGAACAACGATTTCATCGGCAAATCGTAGCGAATCGAGGCAGTCGGCCAGTTGAAGTTCCTCGTTATGTGCGACAACAAGTGCGGATAGTTTCGCCATTCCGCTCATGCCGCCGCTGTTTGCGCGCGGCGCCAAAGCGCGCACGCTGCTTCTTCGGCGGCATCAACCGTCAGGCCGTCCATCAGCGATCCCGTCGTCCGGTGGTCATAGCCTGGGGTGCCGGTAAGCTCGTCAAAGTTTTCTGGAGTTCGGACCCAAGCGCCGTTTTCTCCCCACGGCGCATATAGTTCCGGCCGGCTAGGGCCAAACAAGCTCAAGGTGGGCACGCCGACAGCCGTTGCCATGTGCGCTAATCCGGAATCGTTTCCGACGAAGAATTCGCAACGCTTGAGACAAGCGGCGATCTCCGTCAGATTTGCCCGGCCGACCAAGTCTATGAGGCGATCTCTGGGGAATGATCGGAAGAGCTCCTCCGTTTGAGGGCGCTCCTGCGCTGCGGCGATGATCGCGATTCGCCCGGCCGAAAGTATGCCGTCGTTAGCCGTTAGCCGATCGGCCAGCTGCGAAAATTTTCGAATATCCCACTGTTTTCCACGCCAGTTGGCCGCTGGTGCAAGGGCCAACACGGCCGGTCCGTCGGGAATAAGCGCAGCCGCTGTCGCATCGTCCGGGCCGCCGGTCCAAAGCCTTGGCGACGGCGGAGTTTCCTCAAGACCTATGGTTGCGGCAAGTAGGCGCACCCGGTGCGTAAGTTCAGTTGGCTTTGGGATCACGCAACGCCTTGTCGCCCTGAGCGTCCAGGCGATGATCGAGCGGCGCAAATCGACGACGATATCCCATCGGGTCGTGGCGTTCGCTCGCCAAACGCTGGCCCAATGCAGGCCTAATGGTTTCTTCCCGACGACGATCAGGTTCTTAACGCCAGGTGCGGCGCGAAACAATGTCGCCGCGGCAGGCCCTACTACCACGGTGACCTCGGCTGACGGATATTGCTCAACTAGGAATCCGAGAATACCAGTCGACAATACGGCATCGCCAATGCGATTGGCGGTGATAAACAACAACTTCATAGCAATGCATGATATCTGAATACGTCACTGCGGGTTATAGGCAGTGCGATCGCGAGTACCAACTGTGGCTTGTGATGCCTGCTAAAGGCCTCAATATGACGTTTGATGTATAGTGGGTCAGGCCGGCAAGATGGAAAAAATGCATTACATCGAGTTAGAGTCGCGCGCCGTACTCTCTGTGGGTGGCGAAGACCGTACCAATTTTCTGCAGGGATTAATCTCCAACGATATCGGGCAAGTCTCTTCGGATCGTGCGATCTGGGCGGCATTGCTAACACCGCAGGGCAAATATCTTCACGACTTCTTTGTCTTCGAATTGAACTCGACCTATTACCTCGATTGCGAGGCCCAGCGCATCATGGATCTTGGGCAGCGACTGAGCCGCTACAAGCTTCGCTCAATGGTGGATTTGGGTATCGATGAGTCCTTCATCGTCATTGCGCTAATTGGCGATAATGTTGCTCGTCCGTTTGGCCTCGATGTAGAGGCCGGTTGTGCAAAACCACTTGCTGGTGGGATCGCCTTCGTAGATCCACGCCTTGCGGCGGCAGGCGTTCGCGCGATTGTCCCTCGAGCGAGCGCTGCCCAGGTGCTGGGTGAATTGGGTTTTGAGAAGGGTGCAGCAGAAGACTATGAGCGACTTCGACTGCAGCTTGGACTACCCGATGGCAGTCGAGATCTCATCGTCGAGAAGTCGGTGTTGCTTGAAAGTAACTTCGAGGAACTACACGGTCTGGATTGGGACAAGGGTTGTTATATGGGCCAAGAACTGACGGCACGGACGAAGTATCGTGGCCTCGCGCGGCGGCGCTTAATGCCGGTTACTATCGATGGCCCATTACCAAATCCTGGTACGCCGATACTTGCAGGTGATCGTGCGGCGGGCGAAATGCGTTCGGCGTTTGACGACATCGGCCTCGCACTTTTGCGGCTCGACCGAATCGAGAAATCTGAAGAGGAGGGACTAGAGTTGGTGGCCGGCACAGCACGAATAAAGCCGCAAAAGCCCGATTGGGCGCGCTACTAGCAGCCTTCTGGGTTCACCAGTTCACTTCGAAATGGCGCTGTTGGGCTCACCCTCCCCTGGCAGCGGCCGCAAGGCAAGAAACCGATACTAGTTGAAATGGCAGCCGGTCGAAGGCAACCTAGGACGAAGAGTAATCAAAGGACTGGCGCGGCTATTCACGAATTTGTCGCAGTCAGCTAAGTATATGATTACTACGTTGCAACAATTGGACTAGTCGCATGCTCGAAGGCGGGACCGGAGGAAGATCGGTCTCATATGAAGTCTACCTGCTTATTGGCGGGCGGTGGGAGTTACATGCCCGCCACGGCTCGGATGCGCGTGAAGATGCGATCGACGAGGCGCGGCAGTTTGAGCGCGAGTCCCGTGTCGAGGCGAGTTGTGTTACTCGAGAAGCCTATGACGCCATCGCAAACTCTTCGACAGAATCGGTCGTCTATCGCACACCAAAATTGAAAAAATCATTGCCGGTATACGGCGGCGAATCTTCAAAGTCGTCGCCGGTCGATTCGGGCGGGTTCGGTGGCGGCGGCAATGGCATGGACGTCGACGCGGAACTCCCAAGTTGGATGGAGGACGACCTCGGGGCGGAAATTGATCCCGAATTGCAGAAAAAACCGCCGCGGAAGCGAAAAAAGAAGCGGCGCAAGAAGACGGCCGCAAAGCAGTCGGCGAATAAGCCGGTTACGATGCTGCAGGCATTGCCGCGCCTACTTGGCATCTTTCTAATCAGCTGCTTGGGTGGCGGACTGGTTCTTTACGTCGCTCTCTTTTCGATAAGTTACGTTGGCGATCAGGGCATCGCGATCAGCAGGGGCGTCGCGCAGACGCTCCTGATCGGCGGATTCTTCGTCGGGTTTTTGATGTTTTGCGTACCGATGTTGAGGCGATTTGCGCCCGACATCACAGGGCAAGCACGCGCGAAGAGACCTCAGGCGCCACAGCCACAACCTGTCGCAATGGCGCCCCCTCAACCGGAGCCAGTTCCGGTTGAACCGTTCCCGGAGCCGGAAGAGTTTCAAGAGCCTGAACCGGAACCAGATCCCGAACCCGAATGGCCAACCGTCGACGAGGAGGAGACCGCGCAGCCGGAAGAGGATGCGTCGGGATGGGAACAGGAGCCGGAGGCGGAGGTGGCGGGTGTCCCTGAGTTTAATTCGCCTGAGGAAACCGATGCCGGCGAAGCGATGTTGAAGTTTATTCGCGACGCTCTTTTACCGGTTGCGGAAAGCGGACGGACGATCGACGCGTTTAACAGATTCGGGCTGACACTATATGTTGCTGGCGCTGGCGAATTTCTCAGTTCGCAGTTTGGCTTGAGCCGCGAGCGGATGGTCGATGTTCTGAGCAAGAATGTTGCGATTTTGGGCCAAAGCGAGAAAATGGCGCGGGCATTCTGCTCCAACATCGACGAATACCTTCTAAACCCCAAATATCTGCAGATGTATGAAGCCGGCCGCGAAGCAATGGTGCTCGGCCTGCGGAACCCCGGAGGCGACCTAGGCCTCGTGGGGACGCTGGAGGATTGGAACAAGCCCGCCGCCGCCGGGCCCTCGAAGGAATTTGTCGCTGTGCTTTTTACCGACATTGTCGGCTCGACAGCGATGACGCAGGAGCGGGGCGATGAGGGCGCCCAAGAGGTCGTGCGCGCGCACAATTCGATCGTCCGGGAGTCGCTGGCTCTGCACAAAGGACGCGAAATCAAACATACTGGCGACGGGATTATGGCGTCGTTCCCCGTCATTACGAAAGCCGTTGAAGGCGCCATAGCGATGCAGGAAGGCGTAGTTCGCCACAATGAAATAAACCCCGATCAGTCGTTGGGCATTTGCATCGGAATCAATGCAGGCGAACCCATTCACGAGGATGGCGATATCTTTGGCACGCCGGTGCAACTCGCCGCCCGGGTCCTCAGTATCGCCGAGGGGAGTGAAATCACGGCATCAACTATTGTGCGTGAGTTGTGTTCAGGGAAAGACTTCAACTTCGACAAGAAGGGTGACTACGAACTCAAGGGATTTGAGCAACCGGTTCCGATTTATTTAGTCGCGTGGAGCGGCGCGGCCGCGTAGACATCACACCAAAATACAGCGGCGCGCAGCCGCATTTCGAGCGGAGTTTTTTGCCGATGACGACGGAGCCATTTGCCGCCCTTGTCCTCGATGAGGATGGCGGTTCGATTACGCATGAGGTGCGGGAGTTGGACGAGGCCGAACTCCCGGATGGCGACGTACTCGTTCGCGTTGAATACTCCAGCCTCAACTACAAGGATGCCATGATCCTCAAGGGGATCGGGCGGCTCGTGAAGACCTATCCGCATGTGCCGGGAATCGATCTTGCGGGGGTGGTTGAGACGTCAGAAAGCGCGCGGTACGCTGCTGGTGATGCGGTCTTGTTGACGGGGTGGCGCGTTGGTGAAAGTCATTGGGGCGGATACGCGCAGCGTGCGCGCGTCCGGTCTGAATGGTTGGTACCGGTGCCACCCGAGTTTACGACAAAACAGGCCATGGCGATCGGTACCGCTGGCTTCACGGCGATGTTGGCGGTTATGAGTTTGGAGAAGCACGGCTTGAATGCACCAAGCCAGCACGGTGCTGATTCGGAGACGAGTGAAGTCTTGGTCACTGGCGCATCCGGAGGTGTGGGCTCGATAGCGGTTGCGATCTTAGCGAAGCTTGGCTACTGCGTCGTTGCCTCGACCGGCCGTTCCGAGCTCGAGGGTTTTCTCAAGTCGCTCGGTGCGTCCGAGGTCGTTGAACGTCAAATGTTTTCAGATTCCTCCGAACGGCCTCTGGAATCGGAACGCTGGTCAGGCGCGATCGACACCGTGGGCACAACAACATTGGCTCGCGTCATCGCGCAGCTGAAATATCGTGCGTCGGTCGCTGCCTGTGGGTTGGTGAGCGGCGCAAAGCTCGAAACCACTGCGATTCCGTTCCTCCTACGCGGCGTTAATTTGCTTGGAATCGATTCATCCATGCAGCCATACGATGTTCGCGTGCACGCGTGGGACCGACTGGTCCAGGATTTGCACTCTCAGAAGCTAGAAGATGCGACCACTATCATCGGGCTTGCCGATTTGGCGGAATACGCGACGCGGATTTTGGATGGCCAAATACGTGGGCGTGTAGTGGTGGACGTCAATGCCTGAACCACGCCGCGGCTGTGTCACATGACGTTGGTAAATTAGGCTGTTGCGCGCATTGTCCTGAAAGGGGCGAAGCCGATCGTGCGGGTCCTAGTAACCAAGGCTGGTGTAAACACTGCCGATGGAGCACCGAATGAATAGAGGCATCCTGATCGCTGTCGTGTTGTTGACCGCAGCCGGCTGCGCGAATCCATGGGAGCGTCACACGATGGGTGAAACGCAGTTGTTGAGCCGAAACTGGCTAGCGCGCGAAAAACCCGAGCGTCTCGAGCCGGTGTACTGTTATCGAACGTTGGCTGAATTTGAGTGTTTCATCGAGCCGCTGGCAAATGATGCCCGGCAATTGATAGAAACCTACCGAACCGCCGCCGATTGACCGCTGTTTGAAGAGGCCAGCGCTCCCGAAGAGCGTACGAATTGCTTGCCGCTCGATTAACTTTTTCGTGATTGCTGCGACATCCGTGCAGCGCGCCAGCCCTCGCCACTGAGATAGCATCCACCCCAAAACGACCTCGAAACCTACCCATTGGCGATGTTCGCGCATGGCGCCTCGGCGAAGTGGGCGTTGGCCTGCCCGGCTGGACGGCGAGCAATCGGAGAACATCCCGATTTTTTGCAATTACCGTGGCAAAAAGGGTCGCGAACATGGGGTCTTCTGGCTATTGTGCGCCGCTGTGTTCGGCCGAGCACGCTTCATAGTCAAATCACATGGACGTCACACGGAGAGGGATCGATGGCTGGTAAGCCAAAGAGCGATATTGAGATCGCCCGCGCTGCGTCGATGCAGCCGATAGTCAAGATAGGCGAGCGTCTCGACATTGCGGAACAGCACTTATCGCAATACGGCCCATACAAGGCAAAGATCGCCTACGACTTTATCGACTCCTTGAGCGACCGGCCGGACGGACGGTTAATTCTTGTAACAGCTATCACACCGACGCCCGCGGGTGAGGGCAAGACAACAACGACGGTTGGCCTGGGTGACGGATTGAACCGGATCGGCAAGCACGCAGCCATGTGCCTGCGCGAACCGAGCCTCGGTCCGTCTTTCGGCCTGAAGGGTGGCGCCGCTGGCGGCGGCTATGCCCAAGTCGTGCCGATGGAGGATATCAACCTTCACTTCACCGGCGATTTCCACGCGATCGGCGCTGCGCATAACCTGCTTTCGGCACTTGTCGACAATCATATCTATTGGGGAAACGAGAAGCAGCTCGATAGCCGCCGTGTCTCATGGCGGCGCGTCGTCGATATGAACGACCGCGCGTTGCGCGACATCGCCTGCTCGCTTGGCGGCGTGGCCAATGGATTCCCAAGGCAGACCGGCTTCGATATCACCGTTGCTTCCGAGGTCATGGCGATCTTCTGCCTTGCGACCAGTCTAAAAGATCTGGAACGCCGGCTCGGAAATATCATCATTGGCCAGACGCGCGAACGCGAGCCGGTCTATGCGCGCGATCTTCTAGCCGAAGGGCCGATGACCGTGCTGCTGAAGGACGCCCTGATGCCCAATCTGGTGCAAACGCTGGAAAACAACCCGGCCTTTATCCATGGTGGACCCTTCGCAAACATCGCGCACGGCTGCAACTCGGCCATGGCGACCAAGACAGCGATTAAGCTCACCGACTATGTCGTCACCGAAGCGGGTTTTGGTGCTGACTTAGGTGCCGAAAAGTTCTTCGATATCAAATGCCGGATGGCCGGATTGAATCCCGAGGCGGTCGTGATCGTCGCAACGGTCCGTGCCCTTAAAATGCATGGCGGCGTCGCGCGGGCTGATCTGGGTACCGAAAACGTTGAGGCGGTCGAAAAGGGTCTCGAGAACTTGGCGCGCCACGTGGCGAACGTGAGACGCTTTGGCGTTCCGCCGGTTGTCGCAATCAACCAGTTCATTGCCGACAGCGACGCCGAACTCAAGGCCATAGCCGATGCGGCCGATTCATTGAGTGTCGATGCGGCGGTGTGCTCGCACTGGGCCGACGGCAGTGCGGGTACGGAGGAGCTGGCCCACAAGGTCGTCGATTTGGTCGACGGCGGTAGTGCCAAATTCAAACCGCTTTATCCCGATGACATGTCGCTATGGGAGAAGACGAAGACCATTGCGACGGAGATCTACGGTGCCGACGATATCACCGCCGATCAACGCGTGACCGACCAGTATCGCCAATATCAGGATGCAGGCTTCGGCCACTTTCCGATCTGTATGGCCAAGACCCAATATAGCCTGTCTTCGGACCCGACCCTGAAGGGGGCGCCCAGTGGATTTACCGTGCCCATACGCGAAATTCGCCTTTCGGCCGGCGCGGAATTCCTGGTGGCGATCTGCGGCGATGTCATGACCATGCCAGGTCTGCCGCGTGTGCCCGCGGCCAACAGCATCAAGATCAACGATGCGGGTGAGGTCGAAGGCCTGTTCTAAATCTCGGTTCGCCGTTCGCCTCGGTTATTCGTCGGGATTGACGATGTTGGCCGCGGGCACAGGTGGCTTCGACAAGGAATTACCGAGCGATGCCTACATCATGGTGTCCTACCATTTCATGACTCCGATTGACGTACACTCGACCCGCTATCACTGGATGCTACGGCGAAGGGCTTTGGTGCATGGAGCCGCGATGGTGTGATCGCCCATTCCCCGGTTGGTTAGCGGATCCTGATTGTGTTTGGTTTCGCCGCACGGATAGAGCGATTGAGTGCGTCGATCTGCATGGCGATTTCGGTTTGTTGGGATTGGAATGTGCGAGCGGTGAGCTTGCCGCCGTTGAGCCTCTTGACGCGAGCCATGGCTGTTTCGCCAAGCGCTCTCAATCCGTAGCCCTGTCGTTTCTGCCAGTTCATCCTTCCCTTCGACGCGATCTCCGCCGCATGGTGCTCCCGTTCCGATCCGCCATGAGGGGTGTCCGGGGGAGGAATGGATGTGGCGCGTGGCGGGATGATGATTTCAGGTGGTGAATTCGGTGGCCGAGCTTCTCGGATCGCTTTTGTCACGGGCTCCCCGTCATAGGCGCCGTCGGCAAACACGCGCCGGATCATCCCACCGGAACCGGCGACCAACGGTCCCGCCATCGTCGCATCGGCCGTGTCGTCACCGGTCAGTTCATGCGTCCGGATCTCGCTGCTGGCCGGGTCAACCGAGATATGCAGTTTGCGCCACGAGCGCCGCGTTTCACCGTGCTTGGCGCGAGCCCACTCGCCAGCGCCAAAGAATTTCAGGCCCGTGGAATCCAGCACGATATCCGTAGGCCATTTGTTCGTGCTAGTTTCCACAACGACATCCACCGTTCGCCGCCGCCGCGACAGCGTGGTGTGATCCGGCACCGGCAGATCGCACCCCATAAAGTCCACGAGGGAACGCACAAAGCCTTCCGTCTGGCGCAGCGGCAGTCTGAAGACCATCCCCAGCATCAGTGTCGTGGAAATCGCCAACTCTGAAAACCGCCGCTGGCCACCAGGAGTTCGCCGTTTGGCTGCGTCCCATTGCTCCAGGGCGCGCTCATCAATCCAGAAACGAATGTCGCCGCGCCGAACCAAACCACGGTCATAATCCGGCCAGTTCATGACCCGGTACTTGGCTCTGGGGATATGGTGGCGACGCGATGCGTGGAACTTGAAAGGCATGACAAACTCTCAAAGACGGAAGCGGAGCCAGATATACTAATCCTCAGGTCCATGCACCAAAGCCGTACCGGACCATTCCTGGCTGTCACGAAGCCGCACGCGCCTGCCCCATGAAGTCCACGCGGCGGTCTTCGACTGGGTTCTGGTGCTGATCGCCGAGGCGGGGCTGATCAAGGGCGAGCGCATCGGCGTCGATGCCTCGACCATGGAGGCCAACGCGGCGCTGCGGAACATCGTGCGGCGCGCCAACGGCGAAGGCTACCGGGAGATGCTGGAGCGCCTGGCCCGGGAAAGCGGCGTCGAGACACCCACGGCCGAGGATCTGGCGCGTCTGGAGCGCAAGGGCAAGAAGCTTTCCAACACGGATTGGGTTTCGAAGAGCGACCCCGAGGCCAAGATCGCCAAGATGAAGGACGGCACGACGCATCTGGCCTACAAGCCCGAGCACGCGGTGGATCTGGACACCGGCGCGGTGGTGGCGGCCGAGCTGCACCCGGCCGATGAGGGCGACACCACGACGCTTTCCAAGACCCTGGCGAAGGCCGAGGCAAACCTCGGGGCGGTGGATGCGGCACCGACGGCGGAGGACCCGGCCGAATGCGTCGCCGACAAAGGTTATCACTCACGGGCGGTCTTGAGGGCTCTGAACGACAGTCCCTGGAAGACCCGGATCGCGGCGCCCAAGCAGACCGGCTTTTCGCGCTGGCACGGTGATGAGGCGGCGCGGCGCGCGGTCACCAACAACCGTGCGCGGCTCAAGTCCGGGGTCGCCCGCGAGGCCTTCAAGCTGCGCGCCGAGATCGTCGAGCGCTGCTTTGCCCACAACCTCGATCGTGGCGGCATGCGACGAACCTGGCTGCGCGGGCGAGAGAATGTGCACAAGCGATACCTGCTCCACGTCGCCGGCCACAATCTATCGTTACTGATGCGCCAGCTCATCGGCGCCGGCACCCCGCGGGAGGCCGTGGCGGGCGGATATGGCGGTATTTTCGTTCTGCTCACGCCCACCGGGGCCATGCTGGTGGACGGGGGGTTTCGCAAAGCGGCCAGTCGGCTTTCGCCGCCGCATTCCTCATCTGGGGGTGAGAGCCGGAAAAAGCCACTTAATCAACGGGCTGTTAGGCGCAGAATAGCCCAAGGACATGGCGCGGCAATGGCCGGTTATGTCATGGTTGTTCGCCTCCCCGGTAGCGCTAACAACAACCTTCATTTACGTCGTGTGCGGGCGGCCGGAATCGGAACCTAATGAGGGCTCGCCAAATGAACATCGTACACGCCGACTGGCTTCGCTTCGCGCATCTTGCCGCGTTGTACTGTCTGATCTTCGCTCCGCACCAATTATCGGCCGCGGAGCTTCCGGTCGATCTTGAACTGGTCCTGGCAGCTGACGCCTCCGGCAGCATCGATTCCGAGGAACGGCGCCTGCAACGTCAGGGCTACGCCCAGGCCATCACCCATCCACGAATACTCCAGGCCGTGCGCGGTGGATTTCGCCAGGCGATTGCCGTGATCTATGTCGAATGGTCCGGCGTCGGCTGTCAGCGCATAAAAGTGCCGTGGGCACGAATTCACGACGAGGCATCGGCGCGTACATTTGCGGCAGCCTTAGTATCCGCGCCGCCTATCGACTGCGGCGGCGCCAACGCGATCGGCGACGCTGTGGATTTTTCGGCCCAACTCATCGGCACCAACGATTTCACCGGCACGCGCCGCATCATCGACATCTCGGGCGACGGACCCGACAACCGCGGTGGGCCAGTCGCCGCGGCCCGCGACCGGGCCGTGCTCTCGGGCATCACGATCAACGGTCTGGCCATTATCAACCCCGGCCGTACTTACAGCGGACCGGGCGGCATTCCGCTCGACGAGCACTACCGCCGCGACGTTACCGGTGGACCCGGCGCGTTCGTCCTCGTCGTACGACAGGAAGAGAGTACGTTCGCCGCAGCGATCCTCAACAAATTGGTTCTGGAGATCAGCGCAACGGAATTGGAAAGACGCGCAGCGCATAGCAACTGACGCGCACCAGCACCATCACACGAGCTGGATATGCGGTCGTTCCTAGGCTCGAAAGTCGTCTACTTGTAACGGAAGTTGATCCGACCTTTCGACAGGTCGTAGGGCGTCATCTCTACGCTGACGCGGTCACCCGCCAATACGCGGATGCGGTATTTGCGCATCTTACCCGCGGTATGGGCCAAAACTTCATGCTCGTTGTCGAGCTTTACCTTGAACATTGCGTTCGGCAGGACTTCGGTCACCGTACCGTCGAATTGCAGCAATTCCTCTTTGGCCACCAACACTCCTTCCAGTTTTTGGATTGGCCCGCGCGCAACGCCGGGCCTTGTAAAGCCTGTCGCGCCGCTTCGCCGCCCTTCTGGCAACGCGCGCGGCCAACCCTCCGCCGGGATGCCCGGCGGTCATCAAATAGGCCAATTCCAGTGAAATAACAAGGCAGCGCGCCTGCGCGGCAAGCTCTCCTCACCCGAATTAGAGTCCATGATGGGGATGCGGCCGGCCGCAACATGGAAATTCTTTACCCTTCCGGCCCCGCTTATTACACTCGGGCGTAACGCCTGACCGGGCATGCCGGCGGCGGCGACCCTGCATCGGCGCGGGGCAACTCCAAAACAAAAACTTCAGGAGGTAGACATGGCGCTGAGAATCAACGACGTAGCCCCCGACTTCACCACCGATACGACGGAAGGGTCCATCAACTTCCATGAATGGATCGGCGACGGCTGGGCGATATTGTTCTCGCATCCGAAGGACTTCACTCCCGTCTGCACCACGGAACTCGGCTACATGGCGGGGCTGAAGCCAGACTTCGATAAACGCAACTGCAAGGTCCTGGGCCTCAGTGTGGATCCAGTCACCAATCATGCGGAGTGGTCGAAGGATATTGAAGAAACCCAGGGTCATGCCGTCAACTACCCTTTGTGCGGCGATCCCGAGCTGAAGGTAGCAACGCTCTATGACATGCTGCCGGCCGGTGCCGGCGACACCTCCGAGGGCCGAACGGCTGCTGACAATGCGACCGTGCGTTCAGTGTTCGTGATCGGTCCGGACAAGAAGATCAAAGCGACGCTGACCTACCCGATGAGCACAGGCCGAAACTTCGACGAAGTCCTGCGTCTCGTGGATTCCTGCCAGCTCACGGCCAAGCACCAGGTCGCGACACCGGTCAACTGGAAGCAAGGCGAGGACGTCATTATCGTTCCCGCCGTGTCCGACGAGCAGGCCAAGGAGAAGTTCCCGGACGGCTGGAAGGCGCCGAAGCCCTATCTGCGGATCGTGCCACAGCCAAAATAATCGGCGGCGCGAACGTATTTTGCGACTAGCGGCGGACTGTCTGCGCCGACCGAATAGTCTAGTTGTACTCCGGTCCGCCCTGCCGCGGCGGACCGGCCGACGGACATCCCCTCCGGATCAACCGACCGGGTGCACGTAATTTCGCGTGCGCCGTCAGCCACTCTCGAACCGATGCGCACAACTCACAATATTTGAATGCCGATAATGCCGCTGGCGGAGGGAGCGGGATTCGAACCCGCGAGGAGCGCTAACCCCCACACGCTTTCCAGGCGTGCGCCTTAAACCACTCGGCCACCCCTCCGGCTGGCACATGGGCCGCGATAATTTCGGCGGCATGCCGGATCGCGACATTACCCCCGCGGCGCGAGGACCAGCAAGCCACACGCACCCAACCAAACCTCGTCTATGCTCAGCCTTGATTCGTACAACTGTCGATAACAAACTGAGTTGACCGCTTTATGTACCATATGAATTGACCGCTTCTGTTGTGGTGGTTTGGCTCGGTCGCGTCGAAGCGGGTCACGCGGCCTGGAGCCTGTCGTCGTCGATGGTTTCGCCGTCGGCGCGGTAGCGCGCCAGACACCTGGGTCCGTGGAAGACGGCCAGGTGGCCGTCGGGATATTCGTGCACCCGGACCTGCGCCTTGACGTAGTGGTGGCGGTGGCGATCGGCCGGGATCTGCAGCGTGCGGTTCTTGTAGCGCACGGTGTTGTCGCCCGCGACGACGCGGTCCTCCTGGGCGCAGAGGATGTCCTCGAGCGTGCCGGCAAAAGCCACGAAGGCCGAGCCGGTGTCCGCGGCCGGGCGGGCGAAGCGGGCGTTGTGCGCCGGCCAGAAGAGCTCCTCGAGAAAGCGATTGGCCTCGGCCATGGTGGCGATCCCGGCGAGGCGCAGCTCCTGGGGCAGGCGCTTCTGCAAGGTCCCGAACATGCGCTCCGAGCGGCCCCGGGCCTGCGGCGAATAGGCCGCGATCAACTCGATGCCGAGCTGCGCCAAGGCCCGGCCGATCTGGGTCGGGTTGTCCTTGTCCACACCGCCGCCCGCCTCGGGCGTGTGCCAGTAGTGCGAGGCCCGATCGGCGTAGAGCGAGCAGAACAGCCCGTTTTCGGCGATCACCTCGCCGAGCCCGCGGAACGTGCTCATCGTGCCCTCCTCGGCAACGAAGAAGCCCGAATAGACCTCCGATGTCGCATCGTCCATGGTCACGATCAGATCCCACCACTGGCCCGCAACCCACTCGTGGCTCGAGCCGTCCTGGTGCAGCATCATCCCCACCACCGGTCGGCGCGGCCGCTTCCGGCGGTGCGCCCCGCGCCTGGGCGCCGGCTTGATCTTGCCGTGCGCCTGCAAGCTCAGGCGAAGCCAGTTGTAGCTCAGCCCGAAGCCATGCTCGCAGACCAGCTTCTCGTGGAAGTGCTTGGCCGTGAAGTCCGGGTAGCGCGTCTCGAACAGCTCCAGCACCCGCATCACCTCGTCCACCGGCGCGCGGCGCGCCGAGACCCGCCCAAGGCGCCGGTCGTACAAACCCTCGGCACCCTCGGCCTCATAGCGCTCCCGCCAGCGCCGGAACGTCCGCTCCGACATGCCCAGGATCTCCGAGGCCTCGGCCTGGCTCAAATCACCCCGATAACAACGTCCGTAGACATCCTCGAACTTCATCAATCTCAGTCCCTGCAACTGCTCCGTCCGGCGCATCCGATTCCTCCAGATTTGGAGGAAATCTAAAACCGGACAGATCATCTGTTACATAGACCGGTCATATCGTGTGTTAGCGACAGCCTTGATTCGTACAACTACCCCTTACCAGACGGGCGTGTTAGGTTCTTCGCCGCTGGTTCTCGCTGGGGTTAGCGGTCTCCGATCCCCCACAGGAACCCCAACGGTTCTCGTTGGAGGCGGGATGTTCATAGTCCGGCTGTTCGGCCGTCTTTTCCATCTGCTTACGCTCGCCCTGCTTGCCTTTGGCCTTTGGCTATGGCTCGCAGGCCACGACGTAACCCTGCCCAGCGGCCAGCTATGGTTCCAGTTCGACGTGGCGAGCCTCAACATCTTCCAGGTCATCGTACAGCGCTATATCTATGCGCCGATCTGGGACGTTGCCATCGTGCCGCTGCTGCAGCGCTCGACTTGGGAAGTCCTGCTGTTCCTGTTCCTGGTCACGCTGGTTCTCGGGTTCGCGCTGACGACGCTCGCGCGAGATCGCGGCCGCCGGCGTTAGGTCACGCTCTGTCGTCGCTGACCTTAAGCACCTCGAGGAAGGCCGACTGTGGGATTTCGACCTGTCCGAACTGGCGCATCCGCTTCTTGCCTTCTTTCTGCTTGTCCAAAAGCTTGCGCTTGCGCGTGACATCGCCGCCGTAACATTTGGCGGTCACATCCTTGCGTAGCGCGCCGACGGTCTCGCGAGCGACGATGCGGCCACCGATCGCCGCCTGGATTGCAACCTTGAAAAGCTGACGCGGAATCAACTCCTTGAGCCTCTGACAAAGAACGCGGCCGCGAGACTCGGCGCGCCCGCGGTGGACGATGACCGAGAGCGCATCGACCGGTTCGCCGTTGACCAGAATGGACAGTTTGACGAGATCGCCTTCACGGTAGCTATCTATTTCGTAGTCGAAACTGGCATATCCCCGGCTTACCGATTTGAGCCGGTCGTAGAAGTCGAACACCACCTCGTTCAACGGGAGGCGGTAGATCGCCATCGCCCGGTTTCCCACATAGGTCAGGTCGACCTGTTCGCCGCGCCGTTCGGTGCAAAGCGCCAGCACCGCGCCCAGGTAGTCGTCGGGAACCAGAACGGTCGCCTTAATCCAAGGTTCCTCAACATGGTCGATGGCTACGGGATCCGGATAGTCGGCGGGGTTGTGCAGCTCGGTGACAGCACCGCTCGACACGTGAATACGGTAGACGACCGACGGCGCGGTGGCGATCAGGTCCAGGTCGAACTCTCGGGCCAGCCGTTCCTGAACTATCTCCAGGTGCAACAGGCCAAGGCAACCGACCCGAAACCCGAAGCCGAGCGCCGCCGAGGTTTCGGGTTCGTAGTGGAAGCTCGAATCGTTGAGAGTGAGCCTTGAGAGACCCTCTCGGAGATCCTCATAGTCGGCGGCATCGACGGGAAACAGCCCACAAAATACAACAGGCTGCGTCGGTTTGAAGCCCGGCAGAGGGGTCTCGGTCGGCCGCCGGTCGTCGGTCAGCGTGTCGCCAACCTTGCAGTCGGCAACGGACTTAATGGCTGCCGTGATAAAGCCAACCTCGCCAGGCCCAAGACTCTCAACCATCACGCCCTTCGGGGTAAATACGCCAACGCGGTCGACTTCGTGGACGGCGCCAGTCGCCATCATGCGAAGACGCATGCCGCGCTTCAGTATGCCGTCGCGCACGCGCACGAGCGTCACGACGCCGAGATAGGCATCGTACCAACTATCCACCAGAAGCGCCCGGAGCGGCACGTCGTCCTCGCCTTGTGGCGGCGGCAGCCGCGTGACCAGCGCTTCCAGCAGATCCTCAACGCCTGTGCCTTGCTTGGCCGAGATTTCGATGGCGTTCGACGCGTCGAGTCCGATCACGTCCTGAATCTGTTGTTTGACGCGCTCCGGCTCGGCCGCCGGTAAGTCGATCTTGTTGAGAACCGGCACGACCTCGTGGTCGGCGCCGATGGCAAGATAGACATTGGCGAGTGTCTGCGCCTCGACCCCCTGGCTTGCGTCAATCACCAGCAACGACCCCTCGCAGGCAGCCAGCGAACGGCTCACTTCATAGCTGAAGTCCACATGCCCCGGTGTGTCCATCAGGTTGAGCGTGTAGGTCACGCCGTCACGCGCAGTGTAGGTCAGCCGCACGGTTTGCGCCTTGATGGTGATACCGCGCTCGCGCTCGAGCTCCATCGAATCGAGAACCTGCGCCCTCATCTCGCGGCTTTCGAGGCCGCCACAGCGTTCGATCAACCGGTCTGCCAGGGTCGACTTTCCATGGTCGATATGGGCGATAATCGCAAAATTACGGATCAGGGCAGGGTCAGTCATGTGATGTCTAGTGAAACGATGGTGATGGTCCGGCGTGGGTCCATAGTTCGGCGCTGGCTACACATATTCGGGTCCACTGTTCTTGTCGTATCACTCAATTTAGCCAAACGGCCTTTGCGAAAAGTAAAACCGAAAGCGCCATTAGGACAAATAGGGCCGCCTTCTTGAACGTGTCCGGGTTGGTTTTGAGAAACCCTCGGTTTCCGATTGCGACGCCAGCTATCAATAGAGGCAAAAACACAGCCGTGCGCCAAAAAACGCTCTGACCGACCAGGCCTTGCGCGGCGAACATCGCCGTTCCGACGGTATCGGTACCGATGAAATATGTGACAATCGAGGCTCTCCCCGCGACAACGCCGACCGGAGATGAGAAATAGAACAGGATCACCGGCGGCCCTACGATTCCCATACTCCCATTCAGCGCGCCGGCGGCGAACCCAACGCCGACCGTAGCTGGAGTGCTCGGTTCCCTGCGCAAAGCAAATCCACGGAGGATCAAAATAGCCGCGGCAAATACAACAATCGCAAGTGCCAATCGGATTGGCGTCGCGGGAAGGTTCGACAAAGCGTAGATGCCAACTGGTGTTGCTGCCCAGGTTCCAACCAACAACACAACAATCGACTTCCATCGCACGTGCTTCCACACCTGCGGCAAGAGGTAGATGCTCGTCGCCACTTCAAACATGAGCACCATTGGCACAACCTGAAGCGGCGGCAAAACCAATGACAAGCTGGTAACCCAGAGCATTGATGCGCCAAACCCGGTGTAGCCCTTGAGATAGGCCCCGGCGGCGACGGCAAGAGCACAAATCGCGAGAGTCGTTGCGTCCAGCTCAATTGTCCTGAGGACTTCCGTCAGCATAATTCCAAGATCCCGTTCCCGATGCACGAACCGACGTCGGATGACCGTCACGGCAACGTTTGGGCGGCATTGGCCCATCTACATACGTCGGGTGCGGTGAATCAGCCTACCATCGGGACCGACGCATCGCCCCACCATCAGAGATTGCGCGCAAAACCACGCTGCGGCGCGGATCAGTCCGCGGCCACAGCGCGGTTGTCGAGTTTGGCGCCGGGCCCGACGCGTGCGCTCTGGCTTTCCCGGTAGGCGATGTAGAGCGCGGCAGCAAAGATCATGGCGCCGCCGATCCAGGTATATACGGTCGGTATCTCGGAAAAGACCACGAAGCCGATGATCGACGCCCATACGAGCTTACTGAAGTCGAACGGCATGACGACGTTGGTTTCGCCGATCTTGATCGCCTGGACGAAGGCCATGATGGATGCGGTCCCGACAATACCAGCCAGTATTAGAAATCCGAGCTGTGACCAAGTCGGCCACTCCCAAATGAAGAGCGCGGCGGCAAAGGCCATTGGGGTCGGCAAAAGCCGCGTGTAGGCGGTAATCGTCAGGCTCGACTCGGTCTGAGCCAGCAACTTCGCAAGCATCGCCATGATCGAGAAGAAACAGGCTGCGAGGAGGACAAAGAGCGACCCAGTTTCAACGATCTCCAATCCCGGGCGCAGAATGACAAAGGTGCCCGCAAAGCCAAACAGAATGGCGACCCATCGACGCAAACGCACGACCTCGTGAAAGAATACGATCGCCAAGATCGTGGTGATGATCGGCACCGTGAAACCGAGGGCCGCGACAAGCGCCAACGGCGTCGTCGCGAGCGCTGTATAGATGAGCACCATGGCGATCAGGAAACAAACCGCACGCAG
Source organism: Alphaproteobacteria bacterium (assembly GCA_965217615.1). Lineage (GTDB taxonomy): Bacteria > Pseudomonadota > Alphaproteobacteria > UBA8366 > CAVOAK01 > CAVOAK01. Next base: position 226,826 of record CBDCIT010000016.1, on the reverse strand, counting down.
CACATGAATCCCGAAATGCTGGGTGCGCAGCACAGCGGGACCGTGATGTATCAACAGCGGCGTCAGGGCCAGTACACCGAACGCATTGACGAAGAAGGCGATCTCGAACGGACTTAGACCAGTTATCGTCAGATGACGCACGAACGCGTTGTTGGCGGCAAATCCAGTCGACGCGAGAAGCATCCAGCCCATGCCCCGCAGGTTGCCGGTCTGGCGGGCTGCCGAAACTTCGGTTATGGGCGGGGCTGAGGTCACTCTTTGGGCCGGGTGGGGAAGGGTCGCGCTCAGTTACGCACGGGCGGGTCCAGCCCGCCAGGGCAAACTTGCCGGTGACCGGACTGCGCGCCGATGTCTTCAGCGACGCGCGCCCGACCCCGCTCATTCCAACAGTGGGCGAACAGCCGGCGCTTTAGTCCTTGCCGGTGATGAACTCGATCACGTTGCGATCGGGATCGCGAATGAAAAGCGCAACCGTTTCATCGCCATGGGTTCGATTGCCGGAAGTCGAATTTCCGGCCTCCTCCAGCGCTGCGGCGGCGCCTTCAATGGACGCAACTTCAAGCGCCACATGTGTAAAGCCAGGATATTTGACGTCGACGTCCATCAGAACGTTCTTGTCATCATTTTCGTCGTCGGCATTGACGATGAAGTTGATTTCGACGTCGTTCTGATTGCGCACAATGATGACTGTACTGTCCGGATCGTCGCGCACCGGCTCGAATCCGAGCTTGCTATAGAAGGCCTTCGAGCGATCCCGATCTTTGACCCGTATGCCGATATGGCCGACCTGTTTGATTTCTAACACTTATCCTACTCCCTAACTGCCAAATTTGTTGACGCGGAAGGTACCCTAAGCGGTCAGCAGTTCCAGGCTGTGGCCATTGGGGTCGTGGAAGTAGACGCCGCGTCCGCCGTTACGTTGATTTATTTTCATGTCATCCTGCGAGCGGGGACCGCTACCGTAGGAAAGTCCCTCGGCCTTGATCCGTCCGAAGATTGCGTCGAACTCCGCATCGCCGACCTTGAACGCGTAGTGATGGCTCTCGAACGTCTCGTACTTGTCAAACAGAAATACGAGGGACTCGTTTAGGTAGACGCAATCGAAATGCGAGTATGCCCCTTCAAATTTCAGGCCGAAAATCCTTGCGAAGAACTTCGCTGATGCGGTCTTGTCATGTGCCGGTACGATAGTGTGGTTGAGCTCGATATTCATTCCTCACCTCCGAAGTCGTGTCGCAGCGACCCATGTACTTCATACCACGCAATGCAGCCGCTTGCCGATGTCGCGTTCGCTCGATCGGCGCATCTCATATCGTAAATATGGGTATTGTCTGATTGTTTGTCATCAGGCATGTTATTTTACTGACGAAATTATGGTGCAGTATCAGCATGGACGGATTATCGACGAATCTCGCCCGCACTGTTCGTCACCTTCGCGAAGAGCGCGGGTTATCGCAGCAGCAAATGGCCAGCCTTGCGTCCATCCCGCGACCAACCTGGGCAAGCCTGGAATCGGGCAGTGCAAATCCGACGCTTGCAGTTCTTGCCAAAGTGGCGGCCGCATTTCAAGTCTCGATCGAGGAGCTGGTTGGCCCGCCGCGTTCGGCCTGTCAGTTCTTTCCCGCGGGCTCTGTGCTGCCCCGAAAAAGAGGCGACGCGCTGACCCAGTCGCTGGTGCCCGAGCCACTGCCGGGGCAGGAGATCGTTCGCTTGGAGCTGCCGCCCGGCGGCATCATGCGCGGCGTTCCGCATACCCTTGGCACACGCGAATATCTGACATGCGACGAGGGCGAAATAGAACTGTCCGTGGGCGGCGAGAGTTGGACGCTCGCACCGGGCGACACGCTAGCCTTCCGTGGCGATCAGCGCCACAGCTATCGCAATCCGGGGAGCTCCCGCGCCCTGGCCTTCAGCATCGTCGCGTTCGCTGCTCCGCGGGGCTGAAGAATCAACGCCTCAACCGTTTTGATCCAGCGTCTGCTTTCCTAAACCGGCCTGTCCGAGGTATGCGGATTATAGATCGTGATTTCGTAGCCGCTCGGATCAGTGATGCGAAACGAATTGTGGATCCGGCCCGTCGTGACGTCCGTTGGGTTCAACCCTTCCGAGCTCCACTGCTCGCGGACCGCATCGAGATCGTCGACCATCAAGTCGAACGGCGCCTGCGTTCCGGGCGCAATGGATTTTTCCGTAGGTCGCACCACAAGGTGCGTGCCACCGCGCAGTTCTAGCACCGAAATAGTTTCACCCAAATGCACCGCGCGCATCCCGAGGTTCACGTAATAGGCGCTTGCCCGCTTGAGGTCGGACACATCGACGCTGATATGCGCCACTGCCAAGGGTGGTCTCTCGTCTTGCTTTGTCATCAACCGCCTCCTCCTGATTCTCTTCTTCATGTAAACCATCGCGGCAACCAGACAATGGTATTTGCTCGCTGAACTTCAATGCTCAGCCGTGGACCTTTGCGACGACCTCAGCCAGACGGGCGCCGACGGCCTTGGCAGGCGCCACGTGCTCCTCTTTGAGCTCGCCATTATCGTCGACCTCTCTGAACGCGAAGACGATGCCATATTGCTCAGGAATTACCAAAATTTGGAAGACGCTGAAGATATGGCGGAGGTGCGCCATTCCAAATTTTCCACCGAGAGTCCCCGCCGCGGAGACCAGCGCCGCCGTCTTGCCACGAAAATAGTGGAGCGTCGGTTTGTCATCGACGGGACGGGAAACCCAGTCGATCGTGTTCTTCATAACAGCACTCAATGAGTAATTGTTCTCCGGCGTTGCTATCAACAGACCGTCATGCGCTTCGAGAAGCGCATGAATTCGCCTGGCGTTTTCAGGAACGCCCTCGGCTGCCTCCAGATCGCCGTCATAGATCGGCATTGGGTAGTCGCGCAGGTCGATGACCGTCACCTCCGCGCCGGCCTCACGGGCTCCCTCGACCGCAAACGCAAGGAGCTTCTTATTAAACGATCCCTCTCGCAGGCTTCCGGCAAAAGCCAATATTTTGGCACCACTCATCGGCAATCCTTTCCAACTGTCCTGCTCATTTGGAGTTCCGTGCAGACTGGGCGATCGACGCCTGACGAATAACGCCGTCTTCATACAATCGTATTACTGCCGTGAAAACCGATTCCCACTGCCACGCTGGCAGTCAGTTTGCGCCGTTGCGCAGCCGGTTCATCGCCTCGTTGAGCTGACTCATGCGTCGATGGTCGCCAAACCCGCTATCCAGGTGGTGGATGCTTGCAAGCAGCCGATATCTTGCTTTGATCGCCTGTTGGTCCGGTAAGCCGTCGTGGGAGAATCCGAGCACATGGAGCGCATCGCTGCGACTCTTCACGCCCTCCGGCAACGGCATGAAGGCGAGCGCCTCAACGATCGTGCGCAGCCGCGAAACCTCGTCTTCCGCCGCCTCGAGACGATCTCGGATCGTTGGCTTTCGTCTGTCCTCAATCGAGACAGCTTTGCCGCCACTGTCGAGCGCCAGCGCCAAGCCGATCGCATGGCGAACTTTGCCAGAGTCCATAGCCCGGAGGCAGCCGGACCTGCAGCCGCGGCTTTCGACGCCAGAGTTTGCCGGGGTTTCGACCAGACTTTAGGACGATCGCTTCGCGATCGTCCGCTGTTGGTTCGCCCGGGTCGGCGAGTCGCTCTATCACTTCGGCCGGCACGGTTAGCAGGATCGACCTTGCAATGTCACCGACATTGACGCCGCGGCGCTCGGCGAGCGCCAACGCAGACTTGCGGAATTGGCTGGAGCAACTGATCGCGTACGACCGCTTGGTCTTCCTCTCAAGTGAATAATCGTACGGCATCCAGCGAACCCAACTTCCCGATCTGAACTGTAATCGCTCGGCGTGCGCAAGATATTGTAACTAAAGTCGGCAACACCGCAATATCTGTCATCAGCATCGAAGTTCGCTGATCGGGGCCTGACTGTCAACTGCAAACGCAGTTAGTCGCCTGACAACGCCCGTCGATCTCGCCGAGAATATTCTTTGGAAGAAGTGACAGAACTTGGAAGACTTAGTCGCGCAGGACGCCACCCGTCTGCTTGGCAACCGCCGCGACGATTTTATCTGCGACAGCATCGATTTCTGCGTCCGTCAGCGTGCCTTCGGTCGGTTGAAGCATCACCGAAATCGCCACCGACTTCTCGTCCGCTGCGATATGCTCGCCCTGGTAAAGATCAAACACGTCGACGTCCGCGATCAGTATGCGATCCGCGCTCTTCGCGGCGCGCACGACCTTTGCGCCAGGCACGTCGCGGGCGACGACAAACGCGAAGTCGCGGGTGACTGCCTGATAAGGCGACGCATGCAGCGGCGGCCGGCCCGGCGCCGACTTGGACTTCGGCGCCGGAAGATTGTTAATCACCACTTCGAAGGCCGCCGCGGGTCCCTGCAGATCGAAGACCTGCAAAATTCGTGGATGAAGCTCGCCAAACCGGGCAAGCATGTTCGGCCCAAGCTGAAACCGTCCAGACCGGCCGGGATGGTACCAGTCGGGCGCATCGGGTACAGTTTGGAGATTCTCCATCGGCGCGCCGCAGTGCGTCATAACCGCCTCCGCGTCGGCTTTGACGTCGAATGCGTCCACGCCTCGCGGTGCCTCGGCCCAGTGGCGCGGACCCGTGCCACCGCTGCGAATTCCGGCCGCAACAAGATCTTGACCTTCGGGCAAGTCATCGCGCCATGCTGCACCTACCTCGTAGAGCGCCAAATCGTGAAAGCCGCGATTGACGTTGCGCGCCGCCGCCTTCAACAGGTTTGGCAGGATCGATGGCCGCATGACGTCGAGCTCCGCGCTTATCGGATTGGATAGCTGGAGCGCTGGCGAGACACCGCCGAAGAGGTTCGCCTCATCCAAGCTGACAAAGGACCAGGTAACAACTTCAATCATACCTCGCGCAGCGAGCACCTTGCGCGCCAAGAACTCGCGGCGCTGTTCTCTCGAAACTGCGGTGCCTGATAACACCGTCTCGCGTTCCAGCGGTACCGCGGGGATCGCATCGAAACCGTGCACACGCAACACCTCTTCAATCAGACAAGGCTCGTCTTCGATGTCGGGACGCCATGACGGCGGCTCCGCGATGATCGCGGCGTTGCTGCGCTCGGTTTTGAAGCCTAGCGCATTAAGTATTCCCTGCGTCCGGTCCTCTGGAATGTCGAGCCCGCCCAATGTCATTACCCGTTCCGGCCTAAGGGTTACCTGCCGCGACAGGTCCGGCATCTCGCCGGCGATCGTCAGCGTGCTCGCTTCGCCCTCGCACAGCTCGGCAACTAATCGGGCTGCGACCTCGGCACCCCATAGGGCTGAGTTTGGATCGACGCTCCGCTCAAAGCGGTAACGCGCATCGGACTCGATGCCTAGCTTGCGCCCTGTGGCCGCGATTCTAACTGGGTCGAACAGAGCTACCTCGAGAAATACGTTATGTGTTTCTGCCGTACAGCCGCTGGCCTCACCGCCCATGATGCCGCCGATACCCTGAAGTTTATCCGCCTTGGCACCATCGTCGGCGATCACGACCATCTCATCGTCGAGCGTGTATTGCTTGCCATCGAGCGCCAGGATCGTCTCGCTCTGTTTTGCGAGACGCATGGTCAGACCGCCTGAGAGCTTGTCGATGTCGAAGACATGGAGCGGTCGCCCGAGATCGAAGGTGACGAAGTTCGTAATATCGACAAGTGCGGAGATTGGGCGCAGCCCGATTGCTCTGAGGCGTCGCTGCAGCCATTCGGGGCTTAGGCCGTTCTTGACATTGCGGAAGCTTCGGCCGACGACCATCGGGCAGGCATCTGCGTGCCCGTCCGGAAGGTCACGGAGCCAACGGATCGGGCTCTCGAAACTTCCTTCAACGATCTGCCCGTCGATCTCGAGATGCGGCTTGAGTTGACCGGCCCCGGCCGCCGCAAGGTCCCGCGCGACGCCGCGAACTCCGAGACAATCGCCTCGATTTGGTGTGATCGCAATCTCGATGACGGCGTCGTCGAGTCCGGCAACTTTTGCGAACGCCTCGCCCACTGCTGCATCATCCGACAGCTCGATAATGCCCTCATGCTCGTCCGAAATACCCAATTCACGTTCGGAAAGCAGCATCCCGTTGGACTCGACGCCACGAATCTTGGTTTTCTTGAGGTCGAGCCCCGTCCCGGGAACGTGCGACCCCGGCGGCGCAAACACGCCCTTCATGCCGGTGCGCGCGTTCGGTGCGCCACAAACGACCTGATACGTGCCGTCAACGGTTTCGACGGTACAGACCTTCAGACGATCGGCGTCGGGATGAGCTTTCGCCTCAACAACGCGCGCCACCGTGAAGGGCGCAAGCGCGGCGGCCTGGTCGAGGATTTCCTCGACTTCGAGACCGAGTGCAGTCAGCCGCGTCGCCAACTCCTGTGCGGTTGCCTCACACTCAAGGTGGTCGCCAAGCCAGGCGCGCGTAAATTTCACGGCCTCAGCCCTCGCACGAGCGTCGGTACTTCGAGCGGTACGAAGCCGTAATGCCACAGCCAGCGAATGTCGGCGTCGAAGAATGTGCGCAGGTCGGGAATACCGTACTTCAGCATGGCAATGCGCTCGATGCCCATGCCAAAGGCGAATCCCTGATACTTCGATGGGTCCACGCCGCCAGCCTGTAACACCTTGGGGTGGACCATTCCGCAGCCGAGGATTTCAAGCCAGTCGTCGCCAGCACCGATTTTCAGTTCGCCACCATCACGCGAACAGCCGATGTCGACTTCCGCCGATGGCTCGGTAAATGGAAAATGGCTCGGTCGGAATCTCACCGGTACGTCCGGCGTTTCGAAATAGGTGCGGCAGAATTCGATCAGGCAGCCTTTGAGGTGCCCCATGTGCGTTTTCGTGTCGACCAACAGACCCTCGACTTGATGGAACATCGGGGTGTGTGTGATGTCGCTGTCACAGCGGTAGGTGCGGCCTGGTGCGATAACACGAAACGGCGGTTCGCCGGCAAGCATGGTTCGTATTTGTACGGGCGATGTGTGCGTCCGAAGTAGCCGCAGGCCGTCGGTTGAGGTCTCGACACCTTCGGCGCCCGGTGTCTGAAGGTAAAAGGTGTCATGCATCTGACGCGCAGGATGCTCCGGCGGGATATTGAGCGCAGTAAAGTTGTAAAAATCCTCCTCGATGTCCGGTCCCTGCGCGACGGCGAAACCCATCTCTCCAAATATCGCGATAATCTCATCGAAGGTCTGGCTAATTGGGTGAAGTCTGCCCGATTGCTCCGGCCGCGAGGGGAGCGAAACGTCGACGGCCTCGCCCTGTAGCCGCGTATCAAGCGCCAGCGACGCTAGCGTCTGGCTGCGTGCGTCAATCGACGCGGCGATAGCGTCTTTGACGGCGTTAAGCGATTGCCCGACTTCGCGGCGTTTGGCTGCGTCGACCTGCCCCAGACTTTTCATTAGCGCAGTCACGCGGCCCTTTCGACCGAGAAGCGAGATGCGAATCTCTTCGAGTGCATCTATCGACGGGGCCGACTCAATTGCGGCCAAGCATTCGTCGCGAAGTGTGTCTAGATGTTCCATGCAGCTTCCCAGATTCGACTAGAACACCCCATAAGGCCCAACGTTCCAGCGAGTGAGAATCGAGCGTCACATTGCTGGCCGTGGGATGGACGACAATTGCAGCGTTGGCCGCGACGCCTAATTTGCCGCCAACGCCGCCTGCGCATGATCGACAAGCGCTTTAAAGGCGTCCGGATCCCGGACGGCAAGATCCGCGAGAATCTTCCGGTCGATCACAATTTCGGCCTTCTTAATGCCGTTCATGAACTGCGAATACGTCAGTCCATGCTGGCGCACACCGGCATTGATTCGCTGTATCCACAGCGCGCGAAAATTGCGCTTTCGCGTGCGTCGATCGCGATAGGCATATTGGAGATCCTTTTCGACGCGTTGGATCGCCGCACGGAAAGTGTTCTTTGACCGCCCGCGAGCGCCCTTCGCTGCCTTGATTACCTTTCTGTGCCGGGCGTGTTTCGTCACGCCCTTGCTGACCCGCGCCATTGTCGGCCCCTTTAGCTTACTCGGAGATAATACTTCTTAACGACCTTGGCGTCGCTCGCCGACATGATCTGCGTGCCGCGATTGGTCCGCTTCATTTTCTGCGACCGCCGACGCAACATGTGGTTGAGGTTGGCGCTGGCAAAGCGGACTCTGCCCTTTGCGGTCAAGCGGAAGCGCTTTTTGGCGCTGCTCTTGTTCTTGAGCTTGGGCATTTGGCGATCCCCGATATGTGAAGAAAGCGTTCCGACCCGTCAGGCATACCCAATAAGCCCGCACGTCGAATCCTCGCATGTCTGAACTGATGCGCGGAACGCAGGCTTATAGCCTCGACCAGGAGCGGACGCAAGACCAACATCGGCCCGTAAACAACACGCTCAACGAACAGTTAGACGCAAGCTGATGCGTCACTGTCGGCCGAAGTCTGAACTGAGGGGAGGAACCTAGCGCGGCGCTAGCACCATGATCATCTGACGACCTTCCATTTGCGGCATCTGTTCGACCTTGGCTTGCTCATCAAGGTCGTCGCGCACGCGAGAAAGGACCTTCACGCCGAGTTCTTGGTGCGCCATCTCTCGGCCGCGGAACCTCAACGTAACCTTCACCTTGTCACCCTCGGAAAGGAACCGGACCATAGAGCGCATCTTTACCCCGTAATCGTGATCGTCAATGTTGGGGCGGAACTTCACCTCCTTGACGTCGATCGTCTTCTGCTTCTTGCGAGCTTCGTTCTTTTTCTTCTGCGCTTCGTATTTGAATTTGCCGTAGTCGAGGATCTTGCACACCGGCGGATCCGCGTTCGGCGATATCTCGACGAGGTCCATCCCCGCATCCCCTGCGGCGGCAATCGCCTCATCTCGTGACACGACGCCCTTCATTTCACCGCTCTCATCGACCAAGCGTACTGTCTGCGCCAAGATCAGTTCGTTAACGCGCGGACCCTCGCGGACCGGCGCGGCATTAAAAGGTGGTCTGGCTATCAACGCCTCCTATGAAAATTCACACATTCGACAGCGCACAATGCCCGCACGCGCAAGTTCCTTGGAATCCTTACCCCAACCCGGCAGGCATCGCTGCTTCCGTTGCAAGTCTATGTATCGCCTCATCAAGCGCAAGGTTTTCTTGCGCCTTGCCGCCAAGCCGCCGAACGGCAACGTTCCTCGATTCAGCTTCACGCCCGCCGACGACGAAGATTATCGGTACCTTGGCAAGCGAGTGTTCGCGGATCTTGTAGTTGATCGTTTCGTTGCGAAGATCGAGGCGGAACCGCAGGCCGGCGGCATCGAGCGCCGCCTCGATTACCCGCGCATATTCAGCCGCTTCATCGGTAATTGTGGCCACTAGGACCTGTATCGGCGCCAGCCACAGAGGTAGATGGCCCGCATAATGCTCGATCATGATACCGATAAAGCGTTCAAACGAGCCGAGAATGGCGCGGTGCAACATGACGGGTCGGTGTTTTTGCCCGTCTTCACCAACGTAGGAAGCGTCAAGCCGCTCCGGCAACACGAAGTCGACCTGATGCGTCCCGCACTGCCACTCGCGACCGATTGCATCGCGCAGGTCGAATTCGAGCTTTGGTCCGTAGAAGGCTCCCTCACCCGGATTGAGTGTATAGTCAAGGCCGACGGCCTCGGTCGCGGCCATGAGCGCTGCTTCAGCACGGTCCCAGGTCGCATCGTCGCCGGCTCGCACCGGTGGCCGGTCGGCAAACTTGACCACCACATCCTCGAAACCGAAGTCACGGTAGATAGACAGCAGCAACTTGCAAAACGCCTCGGTCTCAGAGGTTATCTGATCCTCGGTGCAAAAAATATGCGCGTCGTCCTGCGTGAAGGCGCGCACGCGCATCAGGCCGTGGAGTGCGCCTGAAGGTTCATTGCGGTGACACGAACCGAACTCCGCCATACGGATCGGCAGATCGCGATAACTTGTTATGCCCTGACGAAATATCTGGACGTGACCAGGACAGTTCATGGGTTTAAGTGCAAGGACGCGGTCATGTTCGTCTTCCGCAGTAAACATATGCTCGCGGAACTTTTCCCAATGTCCCGAACGCTCCCACAGGTTGCGGTCGATAAGCTGAGGTGTTTTCACTTCGACATAACCGGCCGCGTTGAGGCGCCCGCGCATGTGCCTCTCGCAAGTTCGGTAAAGCGTCCAGCCCTTCGGATGCCAGAACACACTACCTGCCGCCTCTTCCTGGATGTGAAACAGGCCCATCTCGCGGCCGAGCCGCCGGTGGTCGCGGCGCTCGGCTTCCTCGAGCAGCCCGAAGTGAGCTTTGAGTTCCTTGTCCGAGCGCCAACAGGTGCCGTAAATGCGCTGTAAAGCGGGGTTCTTAGCGTCGCCGCGCCAATATGAACCAGCAACACTCGTTAGCTTGAAGGCTTTGCCCAGCAGTCCTGTCGAGGGGAGATGCGGTCCGGTGCACAAATCCAGCCATTCACCCTGACGGTAGATCGAAATCTCTTCATCCTCGGACAGCGCCGCGACATGCTCGGCCTTAAATGTCTCGCCCATCTCCTCGAAGTAGCGAACGGCGCGGTCCCGATCCCAGACCTCGCGCGTGATCGTTTCGTCACGCTCGACGATATCGCACATGCGTTCCTCGATCCGCTCAAGGTCGTCAGGCGTAAATGCCGTTTCGCGATGAAAGTCGTAGTAGAAGCCGTCCTCGGTCGCGGGACCGAACGTCACCTGCGCGTCCGGGTAGATTTCCTGAACGGCTTCCGCCAAAACGTGGGCCGCATCGTGACGCAATAACGCCAACGCGTCGTCGTGGTCGCGTGTCACAATCTCGACTCGCGCGTCGAGTTCGATGCTGTGGGCGAGATCCTTCAACTCGCCATCGACTTTGATCGCGAGCGCAGCCTTTGCGAGGCCCGGCCCAATATCGGCCGCCAATGCCGCTCCCGTTATTGCGCCGTCAAATTCACGAACGCTGCTGTCGGGAAGCGTGATGGCTATCATGCAAGTCGCCTATTTCTTGGACCGGATCGAGCAGCCGGGAGTTCCCACGTCTGGAACCCGCGGAATTTAGAGCGATTGGATGGTTAGTCAAGGCATGGCCGATACCGGGCCGACGGTACCGAGAATAGGTCGCTGAGCGCGGCCGTTTACTCACATGCTAGCGTTGCAAGCACCTCATCGACCGCTAGATCGGCCAAATTGTTCCGCTGGAGGACGCTCACACCCTCGCCGCGCGGCGCTGTGAGCGATGGGTCGGAGTCGGAAGAGAACAAGACGACCGAGCGGCAGCCCACCGCTGCGGCGATATGCATTGCACCCGTATCGTTGCCGACCGCAGCCGATGCAACGCGCGCCAGGGCGGCCACCTCCAACAACGTCGTCTGTTCCGTCAGGTCCACCGCGACGTCACAATGCGCGACAATGTATCGAGCGGTTTCAGCTTCGGCTGCCGCGCCAATCAACACAGGCCGATAACCGCTTTCCAAAAGGGCGCGTGCCAACGCCGCATAGCTCGATGCTGGCCACCGTTTGCCTGGACGGTGCGGCGCGGCGCCAGGCGCCATGAGGATTGATGGCGGCGAGATCTCAAAACGCCCGACGTCCGCCGCCGCCCACGTCAACTCTGGAGCCGGCACTTCGTCGATTCCGGCAATCGACAACTGTTCGGCCTGCCGGTCCAGCGTATGCATGCGATTCCGATCGGGATTATCGTGGCGATGCGAGCAACCCGCGGCGATGCCAGACCATTCCGGCTCGCGCCTTAAGAGTCTAAAATACCAGCCGCTCCGGTCAGAAGTCTGCAGATCGTAGACCCGATCGAACCGGCTACGACGTAATTGGCGGCCAAGGGCAAGCCATTCCAAAGGGTGCCACCATGGACTCTTTTCATCGATCAGGATCTCGTCGAAATAGCCACTCGCTGCTGCCAGTTCGACGAACGGCGCCATCGTAAGTAAGGTAATGTACGCGTTTGGATGATGGCGGCGGATTGCCGCGCATGGACCCAACGCAAGGACGAAGTCGCCAAGCGCCCCAAGCTTGATCACGAGAATGTGGCGCTGTGATTGTGCGCCGCCGGCCGCGGCGGAGTTCACGCAGCCACCGAGCCACCGGCCTCCCGTTCGCTAAGAACCCCTCGGTAGACCTCAAGCGTGGCCGAACACATGGCTTCTTTGCTAAAGCGTCCAAGGACGTGGGATCTCGCTTGGCGCGCCAGAGTTTCTCGTTCGGACGATCCGAGCTGCAGCACTGTCTTGAGTTGAGCGGCCAAGGCTGACGGATCGCCTGCGGGCACTAGCCAACCCGTCGTCCCCGAGAGTAATAGCTCTGGGGCCGCCCCATGATCCGTGGCAATCACCGATTTTCCCATCGCCTGCGCTTCAACGATCACACGCCCGAACGCTTCTGGCTTCGTCGAGGCCGAGACGACGACATCGGCCAACATGTATGCTGCCGGCATATCCGTACAGTCGCCAACAAGCTGCACGACTGATTGCAGCTCATGTTTTTCAATCAGACTTTCAAGCTCGCGCCGATAACCGCTCCGCCCCTGATCGTCGCCGACAAGCAGGCATCGGAAATCACGCGTCGATAGTTGCGCTAGCGCGGCGAGCAGCACCCGCTGGCCTTTCCAGTCCGTTAGGCGGCCAGGCAACATGATTACCGGCACGCCGTCCGGAAGTCGCCAGTCCTGAGACAGTTTGACGAGACGCTCTGGACTCATCTTGCGCGGGTCAAACAGTGAGAAGTCGACTCCACGATGAATGACTGTGATGCGCGCAGGGTTCGTCTTATATATGTCGACGAGGTGTCGGGCGATAAAGTCGCTGATCGCTATGATCCGCTGGCCGCGCGCCATGACCGAATTGTACATGCGTTTGAGCGGCAAGCCCGTGTCGTAGGTGCCGTGGAATGTCGTCACAAATCGCGTGCCGGTGCGTCGGCAGGCTACTAGTGCGCTCCAGGCAGGAGCGCGGCTCCGCGCGTGGACAATATCCACCTGATTGTCGTGAATAATACGGGCGATGCGTTCGACGTTGGCGCGCATGACAATCGGATTCTTGGAGTCTACTGGCAACTCCAGATGACTCACACCAGCTCGTGTAAGCTCGCGCACCATGGGTCCGCCGGCCGACGCGACGATTGGACGCCAACCCTCCTCGGCCAATGTCCTTGCAACATCGACCGTGCCACGCTCGACGCCACCCGTCACCAGCGAGGGAAGAAGCTGGAGAATGCCGGGCGGGTGGTTTTCATCGTTGCCAATCGTCATGTTAATGTCAGCACCATCGACAATGGTTCGATCTTGCGACCCGTCCCGACGCAAGATGCTGCGACCACATGATCACCGTGGTCCCACCTATCGTTGTAGGCCAAATTCATGCAGCCTAAACCGCTAACTCTAGCACGAGACTGTGGTGCGACAATCGCCTACCAGGCGACAGCCGGGATGTCTCCAACGATAATCTATTGCGGCGGCTACCACTCAGACATGACCGGGAGCAAGGCGTCGGCGCTCGCCACATGGTGCAACAACGCCGGGCGGGCATACATTCGTTTCGATTACCAAGGGCATGGCGTGTCGTCCGGTGACTTCAAAGATGGCACGATCGGGTTGTGGCGAGACGATGCCCTGTCGATTCTCGACCAGATCGCGACTGGTCCGGGGTCCTCGTCGGCTCCTCGATGGGCGCCTGGATCGCACTTCTCTTGGCATTGGTACGACCAGCACGAGTCAGCGCTTTGGTGCTCGTTGCCCCCGCCGTCGATTTCACGATCGAGTTGATGTGGTACAAGTTCGATGCCGAGACTCGACGCGAGTTGGAGGATGAGGGCGTATGGCATCGGCCGTCGGAATTTGCAGACGAAGCATACCCTGTGACAATGCAGCTGATTGAAGAATCGAGGTCGCACCTCCTTTTGGGCGCACCAATTGCCTTTACCGGGCCGGTCCACATTCTCCACGGACTTGCGGACGAGGTCGTCCCGCTGGAACATGTCATGCAAACGGTCGAAGCGATCACCTCGGAGGACCTCACGATCACGCTTATTAAGGGTGGGGACCATCGATTGTCGACGGAGGCGGATCTGGCGCGCTTGACGAGCGTCCTCGATGACACCATCTCGCGAACTACAACAGGGCCTGAAGACCCACGCGAAAGTTCGGGTACATGAGCGATACGCCCAGTTCATCCTTGATCCGGCTATTCGACACCCGTTTGCTTTCTGCGTAGAAGCTGCGCGCCATCGCCGACATCTCAGCCTCGTCAAAAGGTACAAGTGGCGGTGGGTCAATGCCCATTAGCTGAGCGGAGAATTCGACAACTTCATCTGAGGGCGCCGGTTCGTCGTCGGTCAAATTGTAAATTGCGCCGGGATTTGGCTGCGCCATCGAAGCACACAATGTCGCGACGATGTCGTCGACGTGGATGCGACCGAAGACCTGTCCCTCCTTGCGGATGCGGCGGGCTGTACCGGCTCGGAGCTGATCAATTGGGCTGCGGCCGGGTCCGTAGATTCCGGCAAGCCGGAACGCGTGAACCGGCACACCGGCGCTGCGCCCCAACTCCAGCCAGCGCGCCTCGGCCGCTGCGCGTCGGCGTCCTCGCTCGCTCGCCGGACGGAGTGGCGTGGTTTCGTCGACCCATTCGCCCTTCCAGTCTCCGTAAACACCGGTCGTCGACAGATAGCCGATCCACTCGATGCCGTCATGTCTCGCAATATCCCCGGCGTGAAGGTCGAGCACCGGATCTCCTGCCGCATCCGGTGGAACCGATACGAGAATGTGGGTGGTACTTGCGAGTATTTCGGCACAGTCGGTAAGAGGGTGATCGCGATCCATTTGGAAGGCGGCAATATCAAGACCCTCGAGCCGCGCGCAGTTTGCCGCGCTACGGCTTGTCCCGGCACAATGCCAGCCCTGCGGCGTGACAGCCCGGGCCAACGCCGAGGCGACGTAGCCGAATCCAAAACAGAACAGTCGGTCAGAATTGTCGGCGGGGTTCACAATCCATTTCCGGCGCGTAGCAACTCGTGCAATCAACGGGCTTGCCAGGAACCGATAGCATAGATGACTCTGTAAGGCAGGAAAGCAGGGAACAAGCCCGTGGCTGGACCAATGCGAAACGCTTTGTTGTCGCTGTGCTGTCTCATATTGCTGGCGAGCGAGCGTCTTGCGTCGCAGAACATCGATAAGGCCCGGCAGTATGAGGCTTGCCTCAAGCTCGCCGCGATCGACGCCGAGCAGGCTTTCGAGACTGGGCTCGCTTGACAGGACAATGGCGGCGGCGATGGCGCCCTTCACTGCATCGCTGTTGCGCTGATTGGCATGGAGCATTTCGAAGAGGGCGCGCGACGGCTCGAGGCTCTCGCGCCAGCGATGGCGGCCGACGTAACTGCAGCGATGCGTGCCGAAGTCCTGGCTCAGGCAGGCCAAGCCTGGCTGAGAGCGAACAATCTCAATCGGGCATTCACCGTCCAAACGGAAGCCCTGAAGCTGGCGCAAGGGGACAGTATGACGTTTGCCGAAATCCTAATTGACCGTGCGATTACGCTCGCCCAAGCCAACCACTATTGGGAAGCTATCGACGACTTGAACATGGGAATTGAACTGGTGCAGCAGTTGACCGACGGGGGCGCGGAACAGACTTTTGGTCTTGTGCTGCGGGCGAGCGCCTACCGCTTCGTCGATGCCTTGCCGCTCGCCCTGGAAGACGCAGAAGCGGCGCTTGCGCTCTCCCCCGATTATCCCGAAGCCCTACTCAAGCGAGGCATCATCCGCCGCCTTATGGGCGACGACGACGGAGCTCGCCGCGATTGGTTGACGCTCGCGCGATTGCATAGCGGGACTCGGGCAGCAAAGGCGGCGCGGCGCAACCTTGAAAAACTGGATGTCAAGCTGCCTTAAAGCGCGTCGTCAGAAGTCGAGATCGGCGTAGTGGGACGGCGGGGGGCAGCCGGGAATGTGATCGCCCAAGATTGCGCGGAAGCTGGGGCGGGACTTAATACGCGCATACCAATCTTTGGCCGGCCCGTGCTCGGCCCACGGGACATCTCCCAGATAGTCGATCGCCGACAGATGAGCGGCGGCAGATATATCGGCCAGCGATAGTTCATCGCTGGCAAGCCAGCGGCGGCGTTCGGTCAGCCAACCAACATACTCGAGGTGGACGTGGATGTTGGCGCCACCTGCGCGGATTGCGGTTGAGTCCGGCTCACCAAGGCCAAGAAAACGCTTCGTGATCTTCTCGCCGACCAGATTCTCGGTGACTTCGTCATTGAACTTTTGGTCGAACCACTGGCTTAGTCGGCGAACTTCGGCACGGGTGCCATGGCCGTGTCCAAGCAACGCCGGTTCTGCATAGCACTCTTCGAGATATTCGACGATCGCCACCGCATTGGCGATCACCATACCACCCTCCTCGACCAGGACCGGAACTTCGCCGGCAGGATCGAGCGCTAGAAATTCGCGACGACGTTCCCATGTCTTTTCCACCTTCATGTCGAAATCGAGCCCCTTTTCCGCAAGAACGATTCGGACCTTGCGGCAGGTCGGCGAAAGCCAAAGATGGTGAAGTGTTCGCATTGTGGCGCCAATCTACACCGCAGCGACGCGGATCGGAATGGTTCAGCGCTCGGCCGCCGGCAAGCAGCAGAGACTACTCAGATTGGTCCATCGGCCGCCGCCACGGCGGGTGATATAGGCCTTACGACACGGGCCGATACGTCGCGCTCACGCGGTAACAGAGACGCCAGTGCGGTGGCGACAACCGCAAGCACGCTCATGACAACAAACAACCAAACAAACCCGCCGGTTGCATCGAAGATCAAACCGACGAGCGGAATGCTGCACGCACTAACACCCAGTGAAGCGACAAACCGAGCGCCGAATGCCGTTGCATGCCAGCGCGAGGGCACGTGATGCGCGACGAGGCTGTCGGCGACTGGTTGTACCGACGAACCCAGGGTGACAATGCAGAGCGCAAGGAAAAGCATCGCCCAATTCCCTGCGCCAGCGGCCAGGATGAGCAGCGGAATGTGGAGCAAGAACGTAAGCGCGAAAACTCGCCGAAGCGGATACCGGTCTGCGAACCAACCCCCCGCGAGCTGACCGGTCGCGCCGATCAGGTAAACGAGCGAGACGAGACCGCCGACGCCCAAGACCGCTCCGTCGAGAAATGTTAAGCGGGTTGCAAAGATCTTGGGCATCCCGACTGACGCCGATTGGTAGATCAAACCCGCGCAGACTGAGGCAAGAATTATCAGCGAGAGAACCGGCAGCACATCGCCACGGCTAACCTCCGGCGTGGCGCGATCGCCTTCAACCATGTGGGCAGCGCCGGCCTGAATGACCCTTGGCACATAAACGAGAAATGCAATGCCCGTTAGAAAGCTCACAGCGCCGGGAACGATGAAGGCCGCCCGCCAACTCACAAGATCGGTCAGAACACCGGCGGTCAGGGCGCCGATTGCGACGCCAATGCCGCCAAATATCCCATTGATGCCAAGTGCCCGCCCGCGCCGCGTGGCATAGCGCACGACGATCGCGATGCCGACAGGGTGATAGATCGCAGCGAACAAGCCAATTGCCCCGAGCCCGAGCGCTATCTGCAGCGGTGATGAGGCGAACCCGGTCGCAACCGAGGCTACCCCCAAACCAAAGAACATGGTGGCCATCATGCCCCGAGCGCTCCAACGGTCACCGAGCCAGCCAGCCGGAAGCGCCGCTGCGCCGAATAAAATGTAACCGCCGAGTGCCAGCGCGATGAGCTCGCCGTAGGTCATGTCGAATTCGCGCTCAAGTGCGAGAACGACAGTCGGATAAAGCACCATGAAAAGATGTGCATAGGCGTGTCCTACCGAAGCAAACGTCAGCACGCGGAATGCGGCGGGTCGACCGGCGGAGACGGGATCAGTATGCGCTTGGCTCATGGTCGACATCCTAAACTAACGGCTGCGAATTCGGACAGTGCCGATTGCGCCAGGCCCTCACCGGCAACGCCTCAACTCGGATCGGCGTCACCGCAGGCGCAATACGACCCGCGGGGTTATGTCTCGTTGAGCTATTTCTCGTGAAGCTATTTGTAGCCGACTGTTGTTACGTCGCGACTATGCCCGAAGTTCGGCTCCCGTTTCTGCGATGGTCGCGGGGTGTTCGAGCCGCTCCAGCATTTCTTTCGGGATCACTTGCCAGAACCTAGCCTTTTCAAAATCCCAATCATCCAGAAGGCGCTGGGCCCAGCCAGACTGTGTCTCCCGCGCATGCTCCGCGACTAGGTCGCGGCATTGGGTTTCCCAATACTCAGTTTCGATGCGCTGACAGATTATCGTGTCAGAGTTAAGTTTGCGTTGGAACTCACCATCCGAATCGTAGACAAATGCCATACCGCCTGTCATGCCAGCGGCAAAATTGTCGCCGACAGGACCGAGGATTACTGCGGTGCCGCCGGTCATGTATTCGCACCCATTTGAGCCGCAACCTTCGACGACCGCGAACGCACCCGAATTGCGGACCGAGAAACGTTCGCCAACTTGGCCGGCCGCGAAGAGTTTTCCGGCAGTCGCACCGTAGAGCACTGTGTTGCCCAGGATGACGTTTTCATTCGAAACCAGGCGGGCGGAGGTAAGCGGCCGCACAACGATCGTTGCGCCAGACAATCCCTTGCCGACGTAGTCGTTGGCATCGCCAAGCACCTCGAGCTTGAGGCCTTGAACCGCGAATGCACCCAGAGACTGGCCGGCAGAGCCACGCAGACGGACGGTAACGTGATTCGGATTCAGTCCACGCATGCCGAAGCGCCGGGTGATCCGGGCCGACAATTTGGCGCCAATTGCCCGCTGCGTGTTGCGGATATTGTATTGCAGTTGCATCTTCTCGCCGTCAGAAAACAGGGCGCTTGCATCTTCGATCATCAGCGCGTCCAACGATTCCGGCACCTCATTGCGACCCTCGACGGTGCAATAGCGCGGAAATCCACCGGAGTCCGCCTGAGCGAGGAGCGGATTCAAGTCGAGATCATCGAGATGGGATGAACCGCGACTCACCTGACCCAGGATTTCCGTCCGGCCGATGACTTCGTT
The DNA here is from genome assembly GCA_965217615.1 of Alphaproteobacteria bacterium. Classification (GTDB taxonomy): domain Bacteria; phylum Pseudomonadota; class Alphaproteobacteria; order UBA8366; family CAVOAK01; genus CAVOAK01. The sequence continues at coordinate 207,750 of CBDCIT010000016.1, read as the reverse complement.
GAGAGCGCGCGCGCCAAGTTCGGCCAGGATCTCGCGAACTTCCTCCGCCATGAAACTGAACAGGTTCACGACCTTCTCCGGTGACCCCGAAAACTTCTCGCGGAGCGCCTCGTCTTGCGTACAAACACCGACGGGACAGGTATTAGAGTGACACTGGCGAACCATTATGCAGCCCATGGCGATCAGGGAGGCGGTACCAACGCCGAATTCCTCCGCCCCCAAAAGCGCCGCAATAACCACATCGCGGCCTGTCTTGATGCCGCCGTCAACACGCAGTCTTACAGTATGGCGCAGGCGATTAAGCGTGAGGACTTGATGAACCTCAGAGAGTCCGATTTCCCAAGGAATGCCCGCATACTTGATTGATGTCTGCGGACTAGCGCCCGTGCCGCCGGAATAGCCCGAGATCATAATCACATCGGCCTTCGCCTTGGCGACGCCGGAGGCAATCGTGCCGATGCCGGTTCGCGCAACAAGCTTCACGCAGACGCGGGCTTCGGGATTGATCTGTTTCAGATCATAGATCAGCTGCGCCAGATCTTCGATCGAGTAGATATCATGGTGAGGCGGCGGCGAGATCAACATGACGCCGGGTGTCGAATGCCTCAGATCAGCAATCTCCGTCGTCACCTTAAATCCGGGAAGTTGGCCGCCCTCTCCCGGCTTCGACCCCTGTGCGATTTTAATCTCGATCTCGCGACAGTTGGCAAGATACTCCGCCGTCACGCCGAACCGACCGGAGGCAATTTGCTTGATCGATGAATTAGCATTGTCGCCATTGACGCGCGGCTTGAAGCGCTCCCGCGCCTCACCACCTTCGCCGCAGTCTGATTGGGCGCCAATCCGGTTCATGGCTATTGCCAAAGTTTCATGAGCCTCACGAGAGAGCGCTCCGTGACTCATCGCGCCCGTTACAAACCTCTTTTTGATCTCGGTGATCGATTCGACATCATCGGGACTGATCGGCGCTTCTTTGGGTTCGAAGTCCAACAGGTCGCGAAGGTTTATCGGCGGCAACGCCTGCAGTGCGTCCGAATACTTGCGGAAAGTCGCATAAGAATCCGATGCAACCGCGGCTTGAAGGGTGTGGATCAGGCCAGCTTCCCAGTTGTGCGCCTCACCATTTCGGCGGAAGCGATACAAACCGCCAATCGGCAAGGTGACGACATTGTCGTCATAGGCCAGAGCGTGCTGTTCGCTCACCTTGCGTTCGATGCCGATCAACCCAATGCCGGATATGCGGCTGGGTAGTCCAGGCATGAATTCGGCCGTAAGTGCGCGGGACAGCCCGACCGCCTCGAAGTTGTATCCGCCGCGATAGGAACTGACGATCGAAATACCCATCTTCGACATGATCTTAAGCAGACCGTCATCGACCGCCGTCTTATAGCGATGCAGCGCCTCGTCCAGCGACAGACCGGGAAATAGGCCGCGCTCATGCCGTTGGGCGATCGACTCCTGCGCGACGTAGCCGTTAACGGTCGTTGCTCCAACGCCGATCAGAACTGCAAAATAATGAACATCGAAACATTCTGCCGAGCGTACGTTGAGCGATGTGAAGGTGCGCAATTGCGATTGCACAAGGTGGGTGTGAACGGCTGCTGCGGCGAGGATCATCGGCACGGGCGCACATTCGGCATCAGTATCGCAATCGTGCAAAATAAGGTGCGTGCAGCCTTCCCTCACCGCATCCTCGGCCCTTGTCTGCACGCGGTAAATCGCATCGCGTAAGGCATGCTCGCCATCGGCAGGGCGAAATGTGCAGTTTATTTCAACCGCCGTATCACCCATGTAGCGGCGCAGGGCCTCGAACTCTCCGTTCAAAAGCACGGGTGAGTCGAGTTGAAGAATTTCAAGCTGACTCTCATCCTCCGCCAAGATGTTGCCGAGGTTGCCAAGCCGCGTGACGAGGCTCATCACACGCTTCTCGCGCAGCGAGTCGATGGGCGGGTTGGTCACCTGGCTAAAGTTTTGACGGAAAAAATGGTGCAGCCCACGATAGCGTTCGGAAAGAACCGCCATAGGCGTGTCATCGCCCATCGATCCGACGGCTTCCTTTGCATCTTCCACCATCGGCTGAAGAATCAGTTCGAGGTCCTCGACCGTCCAACCTACAGCCATCTGACGCCGCCTGAGCTCTTGCCTCCCAAGCGTTCCTGTCTCCCCGGGCACCGACTTGAGTAGATCGTCGAGCCGCGCAATTTTGCCGGTCCATTCGCCATAGGGGCGCAACCCTGCAACCTGGTCTTTGAGTTCGCGATCGTGGAGCAGCTTGCCGTCAACCAGATCGACGGCGATCATTTGTCCTGGCCCGACGCGGCCCTTTTCCACCACCTCACGCTCATCGATGCGGACCATTCCGGTTTCAGACCCGACGACGAGCAGGCCGTCTCCGGTTATGGCGTAGCGCATCGGCCGCAGGCCGTTGCGATCCATGCCAGCTAGCGCCCAGCGTCCACCAAAGGCGCAAATCGCGGCTGGGCCGTCCCAGGGCTCCATGACGGAGTTGGCATATGCATAAAAGTCCCGGTGCGCCGACGGAAGAACGTCAACTTTTTCCCATGCTTCTGGGATCAGAAGAAGCTTCGTTTCCGGCAATCCGCGCTGGCCGCGAAGCAAGAGTTCGAACACCGCATCAAGCGCCGCCGAATCCGAACTTCCACCTTGAATAACCGGTTTGATATCGTCCACATAACCGCGCAGGACCGTATCGTCCATCCGGGTTTCGTGGCTCTTCATCCAGTTGATATTGCCGAGCAGCGTGTTGATCTCACCGTTATGTGCGATCACCCGGAACGGTTGCGCGAGCCGCCACGTCGGAAATGTATTGGTCGAGTAGCGCTGATGATAGATTGCGAAGTTTGAGACAAATCGATCGTCGAGCAGGTCGGGGTAGAAGGCCGTCAGCTGCTCGGCCAAGAACAAGCCTTTGTAAATAACCGAGCGGCAACTTAGCGAGCAGATATAGAAGTCGTTGATGTTTTCTGCCAAGACCGCCTTTTCGATGCGGCGGCGAATGGCGAAGAGGTCGATCTCGAATTGTCTCTCGCTCACATCGCGCGCGTTTTCGATCATGATTTGCTCGATCTCAGGCCGCGTAGCGTTGGCCTTCTCGCCGGTTACCTCGACATTTACCGGAACTTGACGCCAACCATAGATCGTATGTCCGAGGCGAAGAATTTCGCTCTCCACGATCGTTCGGCAGCGCTCCTGCGCGACGAGCTCAGTGCGCGGCAAAAACACCATACCGACGGCCAGACGACCGCGGCCGACTTCGTGGCCAGTGCGGCGCACATGCTCCTTGAAAAAGTCCTGTGGTATCTGGACGTGAATGCCCGCCCCATCGCCGGTCTTACCGTCGGCGTCGACGGCGCCACGGTGCCAGACCGATTTCAGAGCTTCGATGCCGGCTTCCACAACCTGTCTGCGCGGCTTACCGTCAATCGCTGCGATAAGGCCGACGCCACAAGCGTCGTGCTCGTTGGCGGCATCGTAGACGTGATTCACACGCAGATGCTCGGCATTCCGCCGCCAATCCTGTACGAAGCTATTCACGCTCTCGGAACCTGTCATTCGCTTACTCCGCCGCCGCTACGGCATCTGCCGATTGCGCACACAGATGGCGGTGAATGCCCGTTGCGGCATCTCGACCGTCGCGAATTGCCCACACAACCAGCGACGCCCCTCTAACGATGTCTCCAGCTGCGAACACACCATCCAATTCGGTCATCATCGTCCGGTGATCGACCCGCAGCGTTCCCCAGCGCGACACCGGTAGAGCAGGCTCATCCCACAAGGTGGGGATGTCTTCCGGATCGAAGCCAACTGCCTTTATCACAAGATCAGCGTCGATTATGTAACTCGAACCCTCGATCGGCTGCGGAACCTGGCGCCCGGTTGCATCTGGTGGCCCCAAATGCATACGTTGAGTCCGCACGCCTCGGACGCGGCCGGCCTCATCGTCGCCTAGAAATGCCTGCGGCGCCGACAGCCAGACGAATTCGACGCCCTCCTCCTCCGCATGTGACACTTCGCGCCGTGAGCCCGGCATGTTGTCGCGGTCGCGACGATACAGACACTTGACCGAAGTCGCGCTTTGGCGAACGGCTGTGCGCACGCAGTCCATTGCTGTGTCGCCACCGCCAATGACAACGACGTGCTTACCATTGGCATTGAAGTCGTCACCTGGAACGTCGTCGCCCAAGCTCCGGCGATTACTTGTGATCAGGTAGTCAAGGGCCTCCACGATGCCGCCCAGTCCGACGCCCGGCACGGCCACTTGCCTTGCCTCATATGCGCCCGACGCAACGAGAAGTGCATCGTGCCGCTCGCGCAACTCGGCGAAGGTCGCCTCCTGGCCGACTTCGAACTCGAGCGAAAACTCAACCTTTCCCTGCTTCAGCAAGCCGGCCCGACGCTCAACCAGGTGCTTCTCAAGCTTGAAGTTGGGAATGCCGTAAATCAACAAACCCCCGACTCGGTCATAGCGATCGTAGACGTGTACTCGGTAACCCCTTCCGCGCAGCTGTTCGGCCGCCGCCATGCCTGCAGGTCCGGCGCCGATAATACCCACAGATTCCGTGCGTTCGAGCACCGGCACCGGCGGCTTGACCCAGCCATTTTCCCAAGCGGTCTCGGTTATGAAGGTTTCGACCGAGCCAATCGTCACGGTGCCGTGGCCCGATGTTTCAATCACACAGTTTCCCTCGCACAGCCGATCGTGGGGACAAATCCGGCCGCAGATCTCCGGCAGATTGTTGGTCGCTGAAGAGAGTTCATACGCCTCCTCCAATCGACCTTCCGCCGTCAGCTGCAGCCAATCGGGAATATTGTTGCTGAGCGGACAATGCACTTGGCAAAACGGAATGCCACATTGAGAGCATCGGCTGGCCTGTTCTGCGGCGCCGTCGGGCGCAAACCCGTGATAGATTTCCTCGAAATCACGCCGCCGCCGCGCAGCCGGGCGCTTTTTCGGCATACGGGTGCCGATCGAGACGAATTTGAGCATCTGCTGCGACATTTGCGCTCCCGCTCCCAAGGGACATCTGGCACCGCCACCGGGCGGACGCTGTACGCCGTCATCGCGCAGCCGGAAGTATTGAGTGCCCCCGAATTCGGCTTCACATGCCGATTATTTGGCGAAAAATGACTTCACCAACTGAAGAGTACCGTGAAGAACTGCGATAAAGCGAGGAAAAAACGCAATTTATGTCAAGTATATTGACCAATAAAACGCGTTGAATTGATAATCCCTTGAATAATGGTTAGCAAATTCCACCTGTTTCAGCGGCAAGGCGGGCATATTAGTACCGATTCGGAACTAATATGCCCGATTATTTGGCTGACGCCGCCGAGACCGGAATGGTATAACGCACCGTGCTACTGTATCTTGGGGTTTTTAGGTGGGTATATACCATATAACGCTTCTGGCCATTGTACAGGGCGTGACGGAATTCCTGCCGATAAGTTCGTCGGGCCATCTGATCTTGGCCTCCCGGGCGCTCGAGCTGCCTGACCAGAGTCTGGTGATCGATGTAGCGGTTCACGTCGGCACGTTGTTCGCGGTGATGGCATACTTTTGGCGCGATATGGTTGCGCTGGGGATCGGCACGACGCGTCTGCTGACCGGGCGGCGAGATCCCAGATCGCGGCTCGTTGTCTTTTTGGTTATCGCAACCCTGCCGGTCATCGTCGGCGGTTTTCTTTTCAACCAATATTTTCCGCAGGGGCTACGCAGCGTCGAGCTCGTCGCGTGGGCGACAATCGGCTTTGCCATCGTGCTGTGGATTGCGGATCGATTAGGCATGACAGTCAGGCGTTTAGAGCATCTAGGCAACGGCAGTGCACTGTTCATTGGATTGTCGCAGGTGTTGGCGCTCATTCCTGGCACAAGCCGGGCTGGGATTACGATGACGGCTGGCCGAATGCTGGGTATGGAGCGCACCGAAGCCGCACGATTCTCGATACTGCTCTCCGTACCGACCATAATCGGCGCTGGTGCGCTGAAGGGGTCGACATTGATTCAGAGCGGCGACACGACACTCCAAATATCGGCCGTCATCGCCACTTCTTTTTCGTTTGTCGCGGGGATGATTGCCATCGCAGTCATGATGCGATGGCTCAAGAAATCGAGCTTCACGCCGTTCGTGGTCTACCGTATCGCGCTGGGTGGCGGTCTGCTCGCGTGGATTTACTTCTTGGCTGTCTGAGATGCGATTTGGGGAAGCTGCTGCTCACGCAAATTGGGTGCGGTTGAAGCGCCCGCCGCGACGAAATCTATCCAGATACGTAGGCAGAACAGCATCTGCAGCCGTCGGATTTATGCCAAGTGTTTTGAGCGTCCCTAACGTACCTGTCACCGTGTTATCGCGTCTGAGCAGCGCGATCTGATCTCGCGTCAGCGGCGGACGCGGCAGAAACTCAAAAAAGTACGCCGGCAGCTTAGCAAGCCAAAACGGTATGGGAACGAGCAAACTACGGCGTCCAGTTTCACGCAGGATCAATTCCATCAATTGCTTAAAACTATAGATGCACGGTCCGCCGAGTTCATAAGCCTGACTTTGCGTCCGGCGCTCGGTTAGGCATGTCATGATGGCAGCGGCGACATCACCTACATAAACCGGCTGAAACTTGGTGCCACCATCGCCAAAAATGTCCAGCCGACCCGCGACCAAACGTGGAAATGGACAACCGAATAGCGGCAGAATCGGCGACATGCGCACCAACGCCGCAAAACGATTCGCAAAGTCATCGTAGGGTCCAAAAACGACGCTTGGACGAAGAATTGACGCCTTTGGAAACGCTTCCTGGACAGCGGCCTCTCCCGCCCATTTCGATTGTGCATAACGCGACGACGATTCCGTCGATGCACCCAGCGCGGAGATATGAACGAGACGTTCCACGCCAGCTTGCGCGGCAGCCTGTGCTATGTGGGCTGCGCCATCTCGGTGAACGGTAGCGAATCGTTGGCGCCGACTCTCAAATAGGATACCCACCAAGTTGACCGCTGCATCGGCGCCTTCCAGCGCGGCACCGACGGAAGCGGCATCGCGCAAATTTGCCTGAACAGGTGTAATCTGACCGACATCGCCCATAGGCTTTAGAAAATTAGCAGCATCGGGGTGTCGAACCGCAACGCGAATTTGTGCCCCTGAAGCGGCGAGGCGGCCGACTAAATGCCGGCCGATGAACCCTGAACCACCAAACACAGTGACGAGTTGCGCAGCCATTGTTACGCCAGTCATTTCTATCAATTCGTCGGGTCTGAGCCACCGCAGCTTATCGGCTGACGCAGCGCTAAACCAGCGCAAATGCCAGTTGACAATCCACCCCCCATGAACACAATGCGAGCGCGCAAAAACGCCCAGGTGGCGGAATTGGTAGACGCGCAGGTTTCAGGTACCTGTGGCCGAAAGGTCGTGGAAGTTCGAGTCTTCTCCTGGGCACCAGAATTGCGTGTCTGATTCAGCGTACAGTCAGAGGAACGCCGTTGGCCATCGAGTTACACCATGGCGATCTGCCAGATGGTCTCGATCTAGGCCGCATCGTCGCGGTCGATACGGAAACGATGGGACTCAATCCCTTCAGCGACAGGCTTTGTGTCGCCCAGCTTTCGGCCGGCAATGGCGTTTGCCACCTGGTACAATTTGCGGTTGGCGAATACGGCGCCCCGAACCTCAAACGTCTATTCGGCGATCCGAAAGTGCTAAAGCTGTTTCATTTCGCGCGTTTCGACATCGCCGTCATCCGGCAGTTTCTGCATGTCGACTGCACGCCCCTCTACTGCACGAAGATCGCGTCAAAACTCGCCCGTACGTATACCGATCGCCACGGTCTGAAGGATTTGTGCCGGGAACTCCTCGGCGTAGACCTGTCAAAGCAACAACAGTCGTCCGATTGGGGCAGCGCAGAGCTTTCCGAAGCACAGCGCAGCTATGCGGCGTCCGATGTGCTGCATTTGCACGCGCTACGCGAGAAACTGGATGTCATGCTTGCTCGTGAAGGCAGAAGCAAAATTGCCCAGGCCGCGTTTGACTTTCTCATCGTCCGCGCGGAACTCGATCTTATGGGCTGGGAACACGTCGATATCTTCGCGCATAGTTGAATAGACAACCAGAAGCTATTTGGATTCATTGACGTTTCTCGGGTCACGCGGCATACTTGCTGGGCGGCACTCTAGGCTCGTTTAGAGCCCCATAGGACAGACACAAGGTCGCATTTGACTGTTTCACACGACAACGACTGATCCGGCAACAACTGTGCAATGAGCCTTCCAAACGCCGAACTCCAAGCCGAGAGGACGATCGGACGGGAAAGCGACGCCGAGGCAGTGTTGCGCGTGTTCGAACTGGAGGCGGAAGGCATCCGGGCGCTGGCCAAGCTGGTCGATGATAATTTCCGAAAGGCGCTGGATTTGCTCGAGGCCGCAACCGGACGTGTCATCGTCACCGGAATTGGCAAGAGCGGTTACATTGCCGGGAAGTTTGCCGCGACACTCGCTTCGACCGGAACACCGGCATTTTACGTCCATCCCGCCGAGGCAAGTCACGGCGACCTCGGTATGATCAAACCACAAGATGCGGTGATCGCTCTGTCGAATTCGGGCGGAACTGCCGAACTCCGCGATATTCTCGAATACACGCGGAGGTTCTCGATACCCCTTATTGCCATAACTGCAAATGGCGGCAGCACACTCGCCGAGACAGCCGATATCACGCTTCTGCTGCCATCGGTCGCAGAGGCTTGCCCGATGGGTTTGGCGCCAACGACATCGACGACGGCGTCGATGGCGTTGGGCGACGCCATTGCTATTGCTCTGTTGCAGCGCAAGGGATTCTCCGCCGAGGACTACAGTTTGCTCCATCCAGGAGGTCGCCTGGGGGCCAGTCTCCGCCGCGTCAGCGAGCTCATGCACACCGGCGAATCGATTCCGCTGTGCACGCCCGACCAGCAAATGGGCGAAGCCATTGTCTTGATGACGTCGAAAAGATTTGGTTGCCTCGGTGTCGTCGACGACGAGGGCAATCTCATTGGCATCATCACCGACGGCGACCTCCGCCGACACATGGATCAAGATCTATTCGATCGCACCGCCGGCGAGGTGATGACGGCCGCCCCGAGGACCATTCGCCCCCAGGCGCTTGCCGTGGAAGCCCTAGCGCTTATGAACGATCCAGCGCGACCGATTACAGCGCTTTATGTCGTCGAGGACGCCGGACCGGTGGGTATCGTTCATATCCACGACCTCTTGCGCGCCGGGGTCAGGTAACATCATGGACACAACATTGGCAGGTCCGACGGGCAACCGACTTGCCGGTTTCGCGAACCCAGGTGACCCGCGCCGCCTAGACGCAAGCTACGGCCGATTTGTCGGCTTTATGAAGTTGTTGTTGCCTACTGTTGCCATCATTCTCATCACATTGGTATTCGCGTGGCCCCACCTCACCGAGCAAGACGGCCGATTCCGTATCGGTCCCGTTGTGATCAGCCCCGAAGACGCGGAACATTTTCGCATGTTGAATGCGCGCTACACCGGCGTTGACCGAAGGAGCCGTCCATACGCGATTACCGCCATTTCCGCGGACCAACAGTCAGCGGACGCGCGCATCGTCAACTTAGATGAACCCAAGGCAGACATACTCCTATCCAATCAGTCTTGGATCGCGCTAACCGCAGAGGACGGAGTATTCGACCGTGAATCGCAAATTCTTGAACTTACCGGTGCCGTCAACCTGTTTCATGACACTGGCTATGAATTTCACACCACGAGCGCCATATTCGATCTGATGGCCGGCGACGCAATCGGCCAGGAACAGGTCACGGGTCAAGGCCCGTTCGGCCAACTATCCGCGGATGGGTTTCGAATACACAATCAAGGCGAACGAATTGAGCTGGTCGGCCAAGCGAAGATCATCATCCATCCGAACCGCGGCGGAGACGAATGACGCGCAGACCAATACTCGCCTGGGTGGCTGGCATCACCTTGATTGCATGGGCGAGCCACGCTCAGGATAACGTCGACGCGACGGCCGACGGCACAATTGAAATTGAGGCGGAAGACGGCATCGAGTGGATTCGCGATGCCAAGACGTATGTAGCGCGCGGCAACGCGCGCGCGGCGCGCGCTGGGATCGAGGTATTGGCTGATACGCTGACCGCCTATTACCGCGTCGGTGCAGACGGTGAAGGTCAGAAGATATTTCGGCTCGATGCAGACGGCAACGTCCGTATTGTGTCAGCCACAGAGCGAGCTTATGGAGATAAAGCGGTCTATCACATGGACGAGGCGGTCGTTGTCCTGCTCGGCCGCGGACTGCGGTTTGAAACAACCGACGCCGTAATCACGGCGCGCGACAGCTTGGAATATTGGCAAGACAAGCAATTAGCTGTTGCCAGAGGTGAAGCAATAGTTACGCAGGGCGAAAACCGGCTCAAAGCCGATATTCTGTCCGCACATTTCGCAGCCAGTTCGTCGGAGAAACAGGGTGTTGTACAGATCGATGCATTCGGCAACGTGCACATCTCGACGCCGACGGAAATCGCCCGCGGCGACGAAGGCGTGTATATTCTCGCTGATGGAGTTGCGACACTGTGCGGCAGTGTGCGTATCACGCGCGGCGACAGTCAATTGAACGGCGAATGCGCGGAGGTCAATTTGAACACCGGAATCAGCCGACTCCTTGGCGGAGCGGGCCGCGTCAGAGGATTGATTACATCCAAGGGCGGGCAATAGCATGAATCACTCCAACTCCCGGGCATTTTGCTCTTCGGTCTGGCCTACATGACTCCATCTGATGGCCATACGGGCGACTCACTTCACGGCGATTCAAACGCGCCACGCCTAGTTGCGAGCAACCCCGGGCTAGTTGCGAGCAATCTTGGCAAGCAGTTCAAGAAACGGCCGGTATTGCGCGACGTCAGTTTGGCCGTACAACGTGGCGAGGCCGTCGGATTGCTGGGACCCAACGGTGCCGGCAAGACCACCTGCTTCTACATCATCACAGGGTTGATCGCTGCCGACTACGGTCAGATTACGCTTGACGGTCAGGATATTTCTGACCTGCCTATGTACCGCCGTGCTCGCCTCGGCATCGGCTATTTGCCGCAGGAGGCGTCGATTTTTCGCGGACTCACGGTCGAGCAAAATATTCGCGCAGTGCTTGAGCTCACCGAACGCGACCACGATCGCCGGGAGGCGATGCTTGACACCTTGCTGGCGGAATTCTCGATAAGTCATCTCCGACGGACTCCCTCGCTCGCACTCTCCGGCGGCGAGCGCAGGCGCGTCGAGATTGCCCGAGCTTTGGCGTCGCAACCACATTTTGTCTTACTCGACGAACCGCTCGCCGGAATTGATCCAATCGCCGTGCGCGACATCCGCGATCTGGTCGCTCACCTTAAGCAGCGCGGCATCGGTGTCTTGATCACCGAACACAATGTGCGTGAGACCCTGGATCTCGTCGATCGCGCATACATCCTTCACGAAGGGCGCGTGCTCATGCAAGGCGCGCCATCCGAGATCGTTGCCCACAAAGAGGTTCGGCGGGTCTATCTTGGCGAAAGGTTCAGCCTCTAGAGCGGCGAAGAGTCATCATGGCGCTAACAACCCGCCTGGACCTTAGACAGACCCAGACACTGGTCATGACGCCGCAGTTGCAGCAGGCGATCAAGCTGCTGCAAATGTCGAGTGCCGAACTCTCCACATTCGTCGAGACAGAATTGGAGCAAAACCCGCTCCTTGAACGCGACGATCCCGAAGACGGCGCGCCCGCCGCGTCTTCAACCGATGAGACCGACGGCGACGGTTTCGATGATGCCGACAGCGGAGGAGACGCCATGGATTTGACCATGGCCGAAACCATGCCGAGCGATGGTGAACAACCGCTCGATACGGACTTCGAAAATGTCTGGGACGATGGAGATTTGCAGGCTAGCGGCGGCAACTACGACACGGTCGCCTTTGCCGACTCCTATAGTGGATCGAGTGGGCGCGCGGATTTCCAGGAGCCGACAGACGGTCTCGAAGCAACGCTCAGCGGCGAAGAGACGCTTCGTGACAAGCTGCATGCCCAAATAAACATGGATCTAGCGAGCCCGGCGGACCGCATGATCGGTCTTCTGCTGGTGGATATGCTTGACGACAGTGGTTGGCTTTCGGGCGACATATGTACTGTCGCGGAGGCGCTGGGTTGTGGCACGGAACGGGTTGAATCGATTCTCGAACAGCTACAACGATTCGAACCGCCGGGTATCTTCGCGCGCAATTTGCATGAGTGCCTAGCGCTCCAGCTGAAGGACATGGATCGGCTGACGCCGGCAATGGATGCGCTGCTCGACAACCTTGATCTCGTGGCGAGCGGCAATGCCACCAAACTGATGCGAATTTGTGGGATCGACAACGAGGAGCTAAGTGAGCTGGTTGCGGAACTCCGCACGCTCAACCCTAAGCCTGGCGAAGCCGACAACACGCCTGTTGTGCAGGCTGTAGCACCTGATGTGCTAATGCGCCAACACCCTGATGGAAGCTGGATTATCGAGCTAAACCCCGAGACTCTGCCGCGCGTCCTCGTAAATAGTCAGTACCACCGGAAGATCAGTCGAGAGGCTCGCGAACGCAAAGATAAAGATTACATCTCCGAGCGTTTCCAGACCGCCAACTGGCTGGTCAAGTCGTTGCATCAACGGGCGACAACGATCCAAAAAAGTCGCCGGTGAGATTGTGCGACAGCAGGATGCTTTTTTTGGGACCTATATACGTGAGTGCCCAAGCCTACTTGCAGGGGTTGTGTCTCGAAAGTGGTGGAAATTGGTTTTGGCGCCTCTCCGAGCGGGCTGAGTTTTGCGGCGGTCAGGCCGCTCGGTCAAGGGTTTCGTCGGCGATTAGCTGATCGAGGGTTTCCCATCCATCGACTTTGCGCATCTGGATTTGGCCGGAAGCGAGGAGCGCCCAGAGGAGCATCGGCACTGTTTCGGGACACGGCAGCACGGTCTGTGTTTTGATCCGGCGCTTGAACTCCTCGTTGAGACGCTCAATGGCGTTGGTCGTTCGGGCTGATTTCCATTGGCTCTTGGACAGGCGCGTGAAGGTAAAGAGCTTGTCGCCCGCTTCTGCGAGGCTGTCCGCGACGGCCCTGCATTTCAGCCGCCACTTGCGGACAAACGCCTTGCGGCGGGTTTCCACCTCGGAGGCAGTGTCGGCATAGATCATATCGCGGTAATCTTCGCTCAGCTCGTCATGCATGTGTTTGGGAGCATGACCCAGAAGGTTGCGGTGCTTGTGCACGGTGCAGCGTTGAACGGGAAGGTCATCGCCCCAAAGCGCCGACAGAGCCGCCTCCAGTCCCGGCGCGCCATCGACGATGACAAACCCGGGCCGTTTCAGTCCACGCGCATCAAGGTCGTCGAGGAACTGGCGCCACGCCGCCTGGCTTTCTCCGCCCATATTCCCGATCGAAAGCAAGACCTTCTGGCCATCCCGGCGCACCCCTATAGCCGCGAGAACCGAGATGTTGGTGGCCTTGCGATCCAGTCGGGTCTTGATCACAGTGCCGTCAAGGATCAGCCGAACGATATCCTCATCCGCGAGGCCACGGCTGCACCAGGCGTCCCAATCGACCTTCACCTTGCGCCACGCCCGGCTCACAACGTCCTTGCTCACAGCACCCCGGAAGAGCCCGAACAGCGCGCGTTTCACCCGCCGCGTGTTGGTTCCGGACAGATACACCGAAGCGATCAGCGCCTCGGCCTTTCTGGTCAGCCGCTGGTAGCGCGGCAGCGCCCGCGAACGCCATTCCGACGCCCGACCGTCTTCCTCAACGATCCGTGCACGCGGCACGCTCACCCTCTCGGTCCCGAATGTCCCCGTCAGTTGCCGCTCCCGGTGCCCGTTCCGATACCCTTGCCGAAGCGCGTCCTCTCGACCGTATCGGCAGCGCCCGAGAAACTGCGCAAGTTCCTCCTCAAAAACGGCCTCGATCGTGGATCTGATGTTCTCCCGCAGCCGGTCCTCGAGCGGATCATAGCCGGCGTCATTGGCCAGTAGCGAAAGCGCGCAAGTCTCGGTAGTGTTCTTCATGGCGTGATCTCCTTGGCGGTGCTAGCCGCCGGTTGGGTGGTTGTCTTGTCACCCGGAGATTACGCCATCCTCAAATTTCCACCACTTTCGAGACACAGCCCTTGCAGGCGTCCGCATTCACGCGCAGATACTCGTCGATGAACTTGTCCGTGTGCTGCGACACGCTCGACAGGATGAAGTTTGGATTTCGACTATGCGTTCCAGTTGAGCCCACACCCCAAGTCGTAGCTGTATTTTCTAACATGGTGGCACGGTCTACCACCTCTTTGTTGTATTCAACCCCTATATGGATGACGGAGCTAACGACATTCACGTTGAAGTACAAGTACGACCACGCCGCTTCTCTGTAGAGTCGCGCTGCGCGTAGCCTACTGCGCACGGCGATTACGATTGCCTCTCTGGTAACGTCGATAGCGGTTGCCTCGTCGCCCGGGTCCTCAACCAGTAAATCCATGGGACGGCAATCGTTCCATAGCCGGAAACGGTCATAGTCGCTTACATCAGTGGACGATGCAGATGTGGCGGTGAACAAGAGCGCGGCCGCGAGATATAGGCTGACATGGTGTCTCATTACATGTGGCTCCGCAGGGCAAATCAGATTTGACACACCGCCCCAATCATTAGAAAAGCACGAACGGCGTGTCCTGTTGGAAGGAGCACGCCGTTTGCTCTTGCCCTTGTGCAAGGGGGCAGAGTGTCGGGGGGGTAACTAGGATATGCCTTCGGAGGATCACTCCGAGGCTCGCCGCGAGCCTAGTGGTGATGGGCTGTCTGTAACCCAGCCCATTAAAAGCCAAACGATCCATGGTATCTCCTTTCTATCGGCCTCTATGCAGGGCTGACTTCTGCTGACGTTTGACCGCCTGACAATGGTGCCTCGGAGGAAATATCCCCCGAGGTGTCCGAGTCGACAGAGGCAAGAGCCTAGCCTCACCTTGGGCACTCACGCATATAATTCCCAAAAAATGCTTATTGAGCGCTAGCAGCGCCAGTCTGTATTGTCGCACGCGGAACGGGATCGCGATCCATGCGAGAGATCAATAGGTAGGCCAAATGTTAAACGCAGCAATCGTCGGGCTTGGCCGGTGGGGACAACGGCTCGTCAACTCGGTGCAAAGGGACGGCCAGCCGAAAGGTGAGCTGATTCGGGTTACCCACGGCGTCACGCGCACGACCTCAAGGGCGGCGGATTTCTGCGCAACACACGCTATCGCGCTGTCGGACGACTATGGCGCGGTTTTGGCAGATGCCACGGTCGATGCGATCATCCTGGCGACACCCCATACGCTGCATGCGCCGCAAATCGAGGCGGCCGCTGCCGCGGGCAAGCATGTGTTTGTTGAGAAACCGTTGACATTGGACAAAGCGAGCGCGGTCAAAGCCGTTGCCGCCTGCGAAGCGGCGGGCGTTGTCTGGGCGCTCGGTCACAATCGCCGTTTCCTGCCGGCGATGCATGATTTGAAGGCGATGGTCGATGGCGGCGAACTGGGCGAAATATTACATATCGAAGGACATTTCTCGGTTCCGGGTGGACTCGATTATGTCCCTGGCATGTGGCGCGCTACGGGAGAGGAAAGCCCGGCTGGCGGAATGACCGGGATGGGCGTCCACGTCACCGATGCGATGATTAATCTCTGTGGTGAAATCGAAAGTGTTCGCTGCCAGAGCCTACGCCTGGTTCTTCAAATCGAGATGGATGATACGACGTCTCTGCTGTGCCGTTTCGCGAGCGGAATGTCGGGATATCTGGGTACGCTTACCGCGACGGCGCACATTTGGCGCTTGCAGGTCTTCGGTACAAAGGGCTGGGCGCATATGCGGGGACACGAGATCATGGACGTGTGCCTAATTGGCGAAGAGCTCAAAACCAGGACCTACCCAGCGACAGATATTGAACGCGCCGAACTTGAGGCCTTCGCCGAGGCGGCGTCCGGCGGGACGCCCTATCCGCTATCGTCACACGACGCGATCCATAACATGGCCGTGTTCGATGCAGTGCTCGCGTCGGCCGCCAGCGATGCCGAACGGGTCGAAGTCGACAGGTCGGATTGAGGCTAGCCTGTCGCTGCCACGCATTTGTGTTAAGAAATTGCCTGACCAATCGAAGCCTGTCCATCAATGCCAAAATTGAGCTCCGATGAAACATTATTCGATCTTCAGCCTTCTCAAGAACGCGGGCAACTATCACGAAGCCTGGGAGAGAACTTGGCGCAGCCCGGATCCCAGGCCCGAGTATGACGTCGTAATCGTCGGCGGCGGCGGGCATGGTCTCGCGACGGCACATTATCTTGTCAGGGATCACGGGATCACAAACGTTGCGGTTGTCGAAAAAGGCTGGCTGGGTGGGGGCAACACGGGCCGCAACACTATGACGGTTAGGTCCAACTACCTGCGCGAAGCCTCGATCCCGTTTTTCGACATGTCCATCAAAATTTGGGAGCAGCTTAGCCAGGAGCTCAACTTCAATGTTATGTTCAGCCAACGAGGAATGATTTCGTGCCTTCAAAGTTCGGGCGCCAGCAGGGACGCCAGGCGTCGCGCCAACACGATGCACATTTACGGCGCCGACTACCAAATGCTGACATTCGACGAGGTTAAGCGCCTTGTCCCGATTCTTCAAAACGCCCGAAACGCTCGTTTGCCGGTCTTGGCCGGCGTATATCAGCGCCGTTCGGCGATCGCGCGCCACGACGCCGTGGCTTGGGGGTTTGCCCGTACGGCCGATGCCGGCGGCGTCGACATAATTCAGAACTGCGAGGTTATCGGAGTGCTGCGAGAGGGTGGCCGAGTTGCCGGTGTGGAGACATCGCGAGGCGTGATTCGAACGAAGAAGGTCGGTGTTGCCGTCGCTGGCCATGCCAGCGTCGTTGCCAAGATGGCCGGCATGCGCCTACCAATTGAGACGCAACCGTTGCAGGCGTTTGCGTCGGAGCCGATCAAACCGATCCTCAATGTCGTCGTCACTTGTGGCGGCTATGGTGCTTATCTATCACAGTCCGATAAAGGTGAGCTTGTGGTCGGTGGCGCTGCCGATCCGTACCCGTCCTATGGCCAACGCGGCACGCTACCCGTAACGGAAAGTGTCGTTGGCGGGATGGTGGAAATTTTTCCGATCCTCAGGCGCGTAAAAATGCTGCGGCAGTGGGCGGGCATGATTGATATTTCATACGACAACAGCCCGATCATCTCTAAGACGCCGCTCGATGGATTTTATATCGACGTCGGCTGGGGCTCCGGCGGCTTCAAGGCGACACCAGTCTCCGGAAAGATGTTTGCCCACTTGATTGCCAATGACGAACCGCATGACCTGATCAGGGCCTTCAACTTCAACCGCTTCGAGGCTGGCAAGCTTGTCCTTGAGGGTGCGGTCGCAGCAAACCGGACGTAGCGCGCCTGTCCGTTGCCGCGCTACAGCAAGCGGACGTGCAAAACTCTCTTCAAGACTCCGCACGCGATGACGGATGACTGGCGGATTGAGGTGCCGCTCAACCGTCGATATCGCAAGAAATTTAGATGCCGTAAGGCTTCCTCTCACGCGCGGCGGAATGAGCAATATCAGAGGATCCTGCTTGAACGTTCTGAATATGGTTTTCTACGCTCGATAGGATCAAATATTCGCTTGGTGGCGCGTATGATCTGCGTTAGCGTAGATCAACGATGCCGCGCATGCGGATCATGACAACGGCCTGCCCCCGCAAGACAAACGTCGGATTTTGGGGAGTTGTGCGGGTCTTCGGGAGGCGCACGACGACACTTCTCTTTGGTATGCGTGTTTTGAGAAATAATTGCGCTGCCAATGCGCATGGGTATTTCCCTCCCTGTATGAAGTTGGGACTCTGTCCGGGTACGACGCGGAATTTTTCGCCGTTCTCGGGCTTCTCTTTGCCGAGGGCAAAATGAAGCGCTATTCGATCTTCAGCATTCTGCGCAACTCGATGAGTTACCAGGAAGATTGGCAGCATGTTTGGCGCTACCCCGAGCCGAAACCGGAATACGATGTCATTATCATTGGCGGCGGCGGTCACGGCCTGGGCGCTGCATATTATCTCGCCAAGGACCACGGCATCACCAACGTCGCCGTACTCGAGATGGGTTGGATCGGCAGCGGCAACAGCGGTCGCAACACCATGACGATTCGATCGAATTACATTCGCGATGTCAGCGTGCCGTTCCACGACTACTCGATCGAACTCTACAAGGGTCTGAGCAAGGCACTGAATTACAACATCATGTTCAGCCAGCGCGGAATGATCTCCTTCATACAGAGCGCAAGCGCAACGCGCGCCGCCTTGCGGCGTGCCAACACGATGCATATCTACGGCGCCGACTATCAGGTGCTGAATCTGGAGGAAGTGAAACGTATCGTTCCGATCTTTGAGAACCAGCCCAATGCCCGGTTGCCGGTGTTTGGCGGGGTCTACCAGCCGCGTGCGGCGATGGCGCGGCATGACGCCATCGTTTGGGGCTTTGCCCGCATGGCAGATTCCCATGGCGTTGACATTGTTCAGAATTGCGAAGTGACCGGGATCAATCGCGAAGGAGGTCGGGTCACCGGCGTCGAAACGACGCGAGGTCCGATCCGGGCCAGGAAGATCGGTATGGCGGTTGCCGGTCACGGCAGTGTCGTTGCGGCGATGGCGGGCCTGCGTCTACCAATCAAGACACAGCCATTGCAGGCTTGGGTTTCAACCCCCGTTAAGCCGATCCTCAACACTATTGTCGTCTGCGGTGGCTATGGCGCATATCTGATGCAGTCGGATAAGGGCGAGCTTGTCATTGGCGGCGCCGAGGATCCCTATCCATCCTATGCTCAACGCGGTGTCATGCCGATCCAGGAGTCGGTCAATGCCGCAATGCTTGAGGTCTTCCCTATATTCAATCGAATGAAGATGCTGCGCCAGTGGGGCGGCCGGCTTGACATTACCCATGACAATAGCCCGATCATCTCAAAGACCCCCGTTGAGGGATTCACCATCGACGTTGCCGGGTCTGGCGGATTCAAGACGACACCCGTCGCTGCGAAGACGCACGCGCATCTGATCGCCACAGGTGAACCACATGAACTCGCGCGAGGACTGAGCCTCGACCGCTTCGAAAAAGGTCAGCTTGTCATTGAGGGCGGCGTCGGCGCGCGTTGGTAGGTGACGTGACACTGAAGGTCAAATAGCGAAGGCGAATGGCCAGCTGCAAATTAGTTGCTGTGCCGGAAATTCGTTTGCCAAGGGGAAGTATGTGAAACGCTATTCAATCACAAGTCTTCTGCGCAACGCACTGAACTATCACGAGGATTGGCAGCTTGCGTGGCGTAGCCCCGAGCCGAAAGCGGAGTATGACGTCGTCATTATCGGCGGCGGCGGACATGGGCTGGCGACAGCGAGTTATCTGGCCAACGATCACGGCATAACGAATGTAGCGGTGGTGGAAAAAGGCTGGCTCGGCGGCGGCAACACCGGCCGCAACACCATGACGATCCGCTCCGATTACCTGCGCGAGCAAAGTATTCCGTTCATGGACCGGTCGCTCGAGATGTACGAGGAGCTGTCAACCTATCTGAATTACAACATCATGTTTGGCCAGCGTGGACAGATCACGTTTATCCAGAGTGCCGCAGCGACGAAGAGCGCCATGCGTCGGTCTCTAACAATGCATTTATACGGCGCCGACTACCGGCTGATGTCGCTGGAGGAAATGCAGCGCGTACTTCCGATTTTCGTGAACTCACCGGACGCGCGTCATCGGGTCGAAGGTGCTGTCTATCAGGAGCGCGCCGGAATCGCGAGGCACGACGCCGTCGCCTGGGGTTACGCCCGCATGGCCGACTCCAAAGGTGTCGATATACTTCAGAATTGTGAAGTCATCGGAATTCCGCGTGAGAATGGACGGGTTGTTGGTGTCGAAACGACCAAGGGAACGATCCGCGCGAAGAAGGTCGGCATGGCCGTAGCAGGTCATGCCTCGGTCGTAGCCGACATGGCGGGACTTCGCATGCCGATCGAAACACAACCGCTCCAGGCCTTCGTTTCGACACCCATCAAGCCGATCCTCAACTCAGTTGTCGTTTGCGGTGGCTACGGCGCTTACGTGATGCAGTCAGACAAGGGCGAAATCGTCGCCGGAAGTGGGGCCGATCCTTACCCTTCTTATGCACAGCGCGGAACGCCGCCGATCATCGAGGGCGTCGTGGCCGCCGTGACGGAGGTCTTCCCGGTATTTCGACGCCTGCAACTTCTCAGGCATTGGGCCGGCATGATCGATATCTCCTACGACAGTAGCCCGATAATTTCAAAGACGCCCGTTGAGGGCTTTTACGCGGACGTCGGCTGGGGTTCGGGCGGCTTCAAGGCGACGCCTATTTCGGGTAAGACGTTCGCTCACTTGATCGCCCGTGACGAGCCGCACGAGCTGGCGAAGGACTTTATGTTCGACCGATTCGAAAAGGGCCGGCTCGTGGTTGAAGGCGGCGTGTCTTACAATCGAGGTTAGGGAGGAAGTTCGACAATGTTGTTAATACGTTGCCCCTGGTGCGGGTCTCGCGCGGAGGACGAATTCGTCTGCGGATCTGAAGCCGATCGAAAACGCCCGGAGGATCCGTCGACGCTGAGCGATACCGAGTGGGCCGACTACGTCTTCAACCATGACAATCTCAAGGGGAAAGCCCGTGAGCGTTGGTGGCACAACAAGGGCTGCGGGCGCTGGTTCGTGATCGAGCGCGATACGGTAACCCACGAGATCACCCCGGTTGACGGTGGAGGTTCACGATGAGCGGGGCATTTCGATTAGCGGAAGGCGCGCGGATCGACCGGTCGCGGCCGATCGACTTCAGATTCAACGGCAAGCGATACAGCGGTTTCGCAGGCGACACGTTGGCGTCTGCATTGCTGGCGCACGGCGTTCAGGTGGTTGCGCGGAGTTTCAAGTTTCATCGGCCGCGAGGAATCATGAGCGCGGGCATTGAGGAATCGAACGCGCTGGTGCAATTGTGCGGCGAAGACGATGAACCCAACGTGCCAGCGACCAGCGTGCTGCTGCGCCAGGGCCTTGAAGCCAAAAGCGTTAACTGCTGGCCGAGTGTGAATTTTGATCTTGGTTCGATCAACGAGCGCTTGTGGCGCCTGTTTCCAGCTGGGTTCTACTACAAGACCTTCATGTGGCCGGCGAGCATGTGGCCGTTCTACGAGCATTTCATCCGCCATATGGCGGGCATGGGACGCGCGCCAAAGACCTACAATTCCAAGGATCACTACGAAAAGCGCTTCCATCATTGCGACGTTATGGTTGTCGGCGCCGGACCGTCGGGTATCGCTGCAGCACTGGCCGCGGGCCGTGGCGGCGCGCGCGTGCTGCTCGTGGATGAACAACCAGAGGCTGGCGGCGATCTGTTGAACGGCGCTGCAGAAATTGGTGGCAATCCGGCATTGAGTTGGGTAGCGGAGGCCGTTGCCGAACTTGACGCCATGCCGGAAGTAATTCGCCTGCGCAATGCGACGGCTGCAGGCTACTATGATCATAATTTCCTGACAGTGGTTGAACATGATCCAGCGCCCGACTGGATCCGTGAGCGGATGTGGAAGGTGCGCGCCAAGGAGGTTGTGCTCGCAACAGGTTCGATCGAGCGGCCGATGGTGTTCGCGGATAACGACAGGCCCGGCGTGATGCTGGCGGGCGCTGCCAAAACCTACATCAGCCGTTATGGCGTCAAGCCGGGGCGCCGCGCCGTGTTCATGACGAATAATTCGAGTGCGTACGAATCCGCGTTCGCTTTGGCGGAAGCAGGTGTCGAGGTGGCAGCCATCGTCGATGCACGCGAGTCGGTTCCGGAAACGGTTTCGGCGAAGGCCGCCACTTTGGGTATCGAGGTGATCTCGGGTTACGGGATCGTTGGCGTCGAGGGCAAGAAGAGAGTTGGTGGCGTCGCCATCGCACCGCTCTCGAATCCGTCCCAGACCCGACGTATTGCCTGCGATCTGGTCTGCACGTCTGGAGGCTGGAATCCATCGATCCACTTGTCTTCGCAGTCCGGCGCCAAGCCAGATTGGGATGCGGACCAGCTTTGCTTCATACCCGGCGTGGCGGTTCAGGCCGAGCGCTCATCCGGCGCGGCGCGGGGCAAGTTTGTCCTCGGCGAATGTCTTCGCGAAGGGTTTGAGAGGGGGGCTGAGGCGGCACGCGCTGCGGGTTTAGAAGCTGAGACACCGAATGCCCCGGAGACCTCCGCCACCGAGCCATTGGCGATCGAGGGGCATTGGGAAGTGCCCAGCGGGCGGCGCGGCACGCGGGCGTTTGTGGATTACCAGAACGATGTGACAGCCGACGACTTGCGGCTGGCCGTTCGTGAAGGCTATGCGTCGGTCGAACACGTCAAACGCTACACGACGGCCGGTATGGGCGTTGATCAGGGCAAGACCGGCAACGTCAATATCATCGGTATCCTGGCGCAGAACCACGGCCTTGAGCCGCCGGAAGTTGGCGTGACGACGTTCAGACCGCCATACAGCCCGATCAGTTTTGCGGTCATGTCAGGTATCGACCAGGGACAGTTGATTATCCCCTCCCGACGAACGCCGATCACGGGCTGGAACGAGAGGGAAGGCGCCTTTATGAACGAGGCCGGTCTCAACTTCCGAAGGCCACTCTATTTCACGAAGAGTGGCGAAAATATCGACGAGGCGTCGCGCCGAGAAGCTAAGGCCGTGCGCACCTCTGTCGGCATGTATGACGGATCGCCACTCGGCAAGATTGAGCTCACCGGTCCTGACGTCGTCAAGCTCCTCAATATGATCTACACCAACTCCTTCGATAACATGAGGATCGGCGGCGGACGTTACGGCATGATGTTGTATGAGGACGGCCGGATGATGGACGACGGCATTACCTTCCGGCTTGGCGAGGACCGCTATCTGATGTCGACGGGCTCAGGCACCGCCGATGCGATTTACGCCCATGTCCAGCGGATGCTGCAGTGCGATTGGCCCGAATGGAAGGTGTATGCGACGCTCGTCAGCGCGCAATGGGCCAACATCTGCGTTTGCGGACCGCGCACGCGCGAGGTGTTTGACAACGTCGGCACGGATATCGAATTCGATCCGCAATCGTTCAAGTTCCTGGATATCCGCGAAGGCACGGTAGGCGGCTTTCCCGCCCGGCTGATGCGGGCAACCTTCACCGGAGAGCTAAGTTTCGAAGTGGCCGTTCCGGCACGCCATGGCGCCGCCATGTGGGAAGCCCTGATGGAGGCCGGTCGCGAGTGGGACATCACACCCGTCGGCGGTGAAGCCAACGGCATTCTGCGGCTCGAAAAGGGGTTCATCATGCCCGGTGCCGAAGGCGACGGCACGACGAATGTGTTCGACGCGGCCCACGGTTGGATGTTCCATCAGAAGAAGAAGGACTTTATCGGCAAGCGGTCCGTCGAGCGCGATCTTAAACTTGGAGGCCCGCGCAAGCAGCTCGTAGGCTTGCTAATGGAAGATCCCTCCTTCGTGCCACCGGACGGTAGTCCGATCGTCGAAGGCGGAGAAAATGGAGCGCAGGTGGTCATGGTGGGTCATGTTACGGCCGGTACCTTCAGTCCTAATCTAGAACGTTCGTTGGCGCTTGCACTTCTCTTTGAAGGACATGATCGCAAGGGTGAATCAGTAACGATCTCGCTTGCGGACCGGACGGAGACGGCGGTCGTCACCGACCCGATTTTCATCGACCCCAAGGGCGAAAGAATGCGGAGTTAAGGCTATGCCGTATGATGCAGAAGTTTCCGAGCTGCCAATCCAAACTGTCCTCAATTTGCGCGGCGGCGAAGATGCACGCGCCGCATTCTCAGACTTGCTTGGGCTCGACTTACCGCAACAAGCGATGATGGTCGCGAGTAAAGGCGACATTCGTGCACTGACGATCAGTCCGGACGAGTGGCTGTTGTCTGCCCCTGCCGCCGATGAAGCGCGGCTGGAGGAGGGTCTGCGCAAGGCTGTCGAAGAGATGTTCGCTGCTGTAACGACAGTCTCCGATATGCACATAGTTTACCGGGTGTCCGGACCGCTAGCGCGAGATGTCCTTGCCCAGGGTACGTCGGTGGACCTTCATTCCCGAGCGTTTGGGCCTGGCCGCTGCGCCCGGACTGCATTTGCCAAGACAACCGGCGCGGTCATCCACCAAATCGACGACGCACCGACCTTTGATCTTTACGTGGAATCCAGCTTCGTCGGCTACATGAAGCTTTGGTTCGACACCGCAAGCGGAAAACTGGCCGGTTAAGTCGCGCTGATCGACGAATAGCGACGCCAATAGGCACAACTACTCGCTGGCGCATGATGCGTAGGGCGCGCCGGTAAAATACACGGTCACTCAGGGCGAGCACGGCGTGACGATCGGGCGTCGGTAGTGCTCGGGAAGGGAAATAAATCCCTACTGCCTCAACACCGAGACCGCAGGCGCTTGTCGGCCGAGTCCTTATGCGGCTACACTGCGACGTCGCTATTCATATAGGGAGGAATCAGGCATGAAACTGTTAAAATCACTACATATATTGTGGATTGCGCCGGTCGCATTGGGGGTCGCGCTGGCGACCAGTGCCGCCAATGCGCAGGATGTTCGTCAGCAGCTTGTCGCCTCGAGCGCGCTTGAGACAATCAAGAAGCGCGGTACGATGCGGGTCGGCCATTCGTCGTTTGTTCCTTGGGCGATGCGCAGCAAGACAGGAGAGATTATCGGCTACGAGATCGATATTGCCGAGAGGCTCGCCAAGGATGCAGGTTTTGAGGTGGAGTTCGTACCGACCGCGTTCGACGGCATCATCCCGGCCCTGCTCGGCGGAAAGTTCGATATCATCATTACTGGAATGGCGCAGACGCAGAAGCGCAATCTGACCGTCAACTTCACCATTCCCTATCAACATTTCATCTCCGCGATCGCGGCAAACGCGAAGCTCGTCGCTGGAATGACATCGTATGAAGACCTGAACAGGCCAGATGTGAATATCGCTTCCCGCCGCGGGGGTTTCTCGAAAGACATCCTTGCAGCGGCGTTTCCAAAGGCGACGTTCCGCTGGTTCGACGACGACGCACAAGTCTTTCAGGAAGTCATAAACGGCAAAGCGCACGTGGGGTTCGGGCCGGAGCCAAAGCCGACCTTCTTTGCGTTGCAGTACACTGACGTCTTGACCAAACCTGCATGGTCTATTGGGAAGTCGCCGGTACCGAGCATTCCGGGAGCATTCGCCGTACGTAAAGGCGACCACGACTTCCTCAACTTCCTGAACAACTGGATAGCCCAGCGCCAAAACGATGGCTGGATGCAAGAACGGCGCAACTTCTGGTTCGCGTCGATGGGCTGGTTCGAGGACGTCGAGAAGAACCCGTTCAAACTGAAGTAGGGGAACTCGTGCCAGACTGAGCGGCGTAAGGATCAGGCATCGGTATCGCTTATCATGGGGAGGGTGTCCCCCTCTTACCTGGCGAGCGATCCGATGTGAAGGATGACATTCTAGTCTGCCGATGACCCGAAGCGAGCATCGCCGGCCTCAATATCTGGTTTGGTTTAGGCGGTGAGCGCGGGAACGGCTGTCTGGCATTTTGACGCCGGGACAGTGCCGGTAATTCACTCTGCATTTTTCGGTGAAGGTGCGGATCGGAGGGTATCGGCTCGCCGCCCAGGCGTCGATGCGACCACGTAAGCCGAGACGCGCTGCAAACCTTACAGATTGTCATGACTTCCGCGAAACAGGTCTTCCGGTGAGGCCCCGGATGCCGCGTGCTGCTGGCTTACTTCAAATAGCTGACGTTGATGATACCGATATGGATCAACGTAGTATCGTTGACCGAATTATTGCGCGGCTACCTGTGTGCCTCTTCGTAAGGATTGTCCCATCGAGTGGTCGTAGAGTTTCGCTGCGGACAGGTCCGCATATGGCAACTCAAGCTTGGCGCGGACCGCCGCCTCAATATGATCGCGGAGTTCGACCAGATCTTCGGCAGTGAGTTCGTCGGTCCAGACCAACGCCTCATACTCGCCGGGGACGCCCTTGTAATAGTTCATGGATTGGGAGTAATCGACGGCCGCGCTGTGCTGCCGATCGCCGGTTTCCGGCTGCGTGTAGGTCCATACGCCGGCGTGCTCCACTGCCTCGTCGTAATACGGCGTGCCGGGATACGACGTAATGATCGTCACGTCGAATTCATCGACAGAATTGGTCAACAGCCAGTCCTTCGCAGCCAGTACGCTAGCTTTGGATTCTCCTGGATGGCCAATCGACATCAGCGCTTTGACCTTCAGTCCGTGCCGATGCGCGATTTCCAGTACGCGCGTGTTGTCCTCAAGCGTTGCCCGTTTGCGGATGTTCGTCAGTATCCGCGGGCGCGCCGATTCGAAGCCGCACAGGATCCAGCGAAAGCCGGCCTGGTACATGGCCGAGGCCAATTGGTCGGTAAACAATTCCGCCTTCACAAACCCTCGAAATCGGAACTCAACGCCTAGTTCTAGTTGTAGCGTTCTCAGGGCGTGCATCAAATCGAGGGCCGTCGGACTGACATTCAATTCATCGTCGTAGAACATGAACCCAGTGTGTCCGTAGGTCTCGTGGATGTGCCGCACTTCGGCGACGACGCTGTCGACTGAGCGTACCCGCGATATACGGAGTGAAGGGCTGTTCCTGCCGCCGCAAAATCCGAAGTGGAATGGACAGCCGAGTTGACCGATCAAGCTCGTCGCCCGGTGGCCGTCGATCTCATAATGGTAGCTGTCGAGGTCCAGCAGGTGACGCGCTGGCATCGGAAGCTCAGACACCTTTGCTCGCGATATCCAGTGTTCCGCCTTGCGATCGTCAGCGTCGATCACTCTCGGCGCATCGCTCGAAAGCGCCTCAAGAACCGCAGTTTCGCCGTCACCGCAGACGATCGTGTCAAAGGTTTCCTAAAGCCATTTGGTGGCCATGGTTGCCCTGCTCGAAGTGCCTCGCTTCTCCTCCATCTTGCGAGCGGCAAAGGCGAGCGTGGCATGGGGTCCGCCGAGGATCAGCTTCGCATCCGAATTTGACCGGGCTTCTGCGGCCAGCGCTCTGACAGCGGGCAATTGCGGCGTCGTAGCCGTGAAGCCGATCGCTGCTGGATTGCTGTCCATCAAGGCAGCAACCATGACCTCGCGGTTGTTCTCCACTCCGGACAGGGCCAAATGACCGAAAGCGATGCCAGCATTTTCCAGCGCTGCGGCGACCTTCAATATTCCAAGGCTCGGAAAGACCCGTTCGTCCGCCAGGAAACCCGACGGCGGATTGACCATCAGGATGTCCAATTAGCGCTTCTCTTTCGCGTATATTGCATTGTCGGTGTCGAACCACCTTCGCCACCCGGCACGAGCGGTGCCCGCGTACGACTCTCGATCACCAATGACATCAGCCAGTGGTTGCCATCCGGATCGTTCCAAAGCGCGGTTCTATCGGCAAGTCGAGCGTTCAATATTTGATCCCCGAATACCTGTGCGCTTTAGACAAGCAAGGCGTATGCCAATACGGACGTCGCATCCATGTCCTAACCCATTGCATCGTAAAGAGCATTTTGTATTTTCCACTGCTCCTTGGTTTCTGAGCAATTGCCCATGCGAGCCGCATCTCCGGCGGTCACATTGCCAAGCGCGTCGTTTTGGAAGGCGAAGAGGACGAAGCGCGGGCGGTCGTTCGCGTTCCGCATCACGTTTCGCATGACGCGGCTGCGCTGCTACTCAAACGCCCGTTCAGTCTGGTGTCGGAGCAGATGCGAGCAGTCGGGCTTCGGGTTGCGCGCGATGGCGATGCATTCCCTCAACAGGCCAAGACTACGCTACCCGCTTAATTTGGATGTCCGGTTGCCGACGTTTGAATGGGAAGAAATATGTTAGGTCAGGAGCAGGGGTAGATGCACGGTGTTTCCCGTGCGCAGCGACATGCTAACCGCATCCGACCACTCCATGTATTTGACCGCTGTGACCAGGTCGGTATGGGTCACTGCCTCCTTGCCGCGGATGGCGTTGATGAACTCCTCCTCAACGCGCCAGCCGCCCACCTTTTCCGGCTTGATTTCGACTGGCTGGAGCGCGTCATCGCCACGCCGCCCCGACCACAATTCAAGCTTTCCGTCGCCTTCAGCAAGCCGGATCGTCCCCTCGGTTCCGTAGAGACAGGTCTCGGTGCCGGGCGCCAAGCCGAGCACGGTCGAGATCGACATGCGCATTTGCCCGCCTTGCTCCATGCGACACAGGATGTCGACCTGGTCGGGAAGGGTCATGACGACGCGCCGTCCGGTCTCGTCTTTGCGGTGTTTGACGACCGTCTGTCCCACCGCGTTAACCGTGGCGGCAGGGCCGACCCAGCGCATCATTGCCTCGTACCAGATGCCCATCGTCATGATGTTGCTGCCGGAAAGATCCCGGTCGTGGCGCCAATGCAGCGGCGAGTCCCATTGCGGGAAGTCGCTGCCGCCTGTGACCTGGGCGTGGATTGCGAGGAGGTCTCCAATGTAGCCGTCCGCAATGAGATCGATGATGGTTTGGTCAAAGGCCAGGGTGTGAGGCGCCGGGACGATCTGCGCGACCAGTGCCGGCTGGGCACGAGCTGAGCGCAGCATTGCGTGCGCTTCAGTCGCATTCAGGGCCAAGCGCGCCTCGCACAGCACATGCTTGCCGGCCTCAAGCGCCGCGATCGTGATCGGCGCATGCATATAGGGCCAAGTGCCGATGAAGACGGCATCGATCGCGGTGTCGACGATGATGTCCCGCCAATGCTCGGCCGCGCGGGAAATGCCATGTTCCTGGACAGCGCTCGCACTCGAATCTAGCGACCGGTTGGCCACCGCCGCAAGCTCGACACCGGCCTGTGCTTTTAGACCGGGGACGTGGTGTCGGCGCGTGTTCGCACCCGCGCCGACGATACCCACACGGATCGTGTCTTCGCTCATTCGCCGTCTCGATATGTGATCTTGGGATGAGCGTATGCCCAAGCATATGCGGTGTCGAGTTCCTGGCCGAGAGCGCGACCGGCTCGCCACAGATCGTATTGATGGAGCGCTGGTCGACCTGCGCGGTCACGCACCACAGCGCTCGGAAATGCGGGTCCACATGTTGATCGCTTGTGGCCTCTAGTAGGGCACGCCGCCTTCAAGCGTCACGCGATAACATAGCCGGCGGCCATTCGTGTCCGGAAATATCGAACCGCGGTGCATGGTGCAGCGATTGTCCCAGAGAATGGCATCGCCTGGCCGCCATTTGTGGGTATAGGTGAACTGAGGTTGTGTCGCGAACGCCTTGAGTTCGTCCAGAAATTCGAACCCCTCTTTTCTGGACATGCCATCGACCGAGGCCTCTCGCGTATCAAGAATTCCAACGAATAGCACTTTTTCACCGGTCTCGGGGTGGGTCCGCACAAACGGGTGGTTCACCACCGGCAACTCCTCCCGCTTGCGCTCGGTCTCGGGTTTGAAATCGTGGGCATGACGCTTCGCCGTCACGATGTGATCGTAACTCCATTTGCGGCCTTCCAGTTTGCTTTTGGTTTCCGCCGGTAATGTGTCAAAGGCCTTCGTCAGGTTGGCATACCAGGTGTCGTCGCCACCGCCCTCGGGTACTTCCTTGGCGAAAAAGACCGATCCCCCAGCGGGTTCGGTCATATAGGAGAAGTCACTATGCCAGGGGTCGCCAAAGCTGCGGTCCGGCCGTGCGCCGATGTCCTTGCCGTCGACTTTAATGTTTGAGAACACGATCACGTCCGGGTACTCCGGGATCCACGCACGCGAGTTCAGTGGGCTTGAATAGAGCGTGCCGAATCGCTGGGCGAACGCCATGTGGTGTTCCGGGTTCAGGTCCTGACCCCGGAACAGAAGAATCTTGTTGCGAAACCACCCCTTGCGGATCTCGGCAATCTCTGCGTCGGAATGGTCATCGGTCAGGTCGACGCCGATAACTTCGGCACCGAGAGCTTCGCAAAGCGGATTGAATTCGATCGTCATGATCAACCTCCCACTCGTTAATCAACGTCTCACACGTCCGCGACGACATTGAATTGTGAGGATCGCGAAAATCGGACCCTTGATTTAAGACTGCGGAAATGAATTTCTCGCAGCGGTACGGTGAAATTAGCTACTACAGTCGAAGCGCATCAATCGACAGAAGAAGACCATGACCGATGTCACACTAGTGGGCGGCCGATGGATCGTAACGGGCGGGGGCGAGACCGACGAAGTTCTCACAGACGGAGCGGTCGTCGTCGAAGGCTATAGGCTATAGCAGCCCGTTGATTAAGTGGCTTTTTCCGGCTCTCACCCCCAGATGAAGAATGCGGCGGCGAAAGCCGACTGGCCGCTTTGCGAACCCCCCCCCCCCGTGCCACCAGCATGGCCCCGGTGGGCGTGAGCAGAACGAAAATACCGCCATATCCGCCCGCCACGGCCTCCCGCGGGGTGCCGGCGCCGATGAGCTGGCGCATCAGTAACGATAGATTGTGGCCGGCGACGTGGAGCAGGTATCGCTTGTGCATATTCTCTCGCCCGCGCAGCCAGGTTCGTCGCATGCCGCCACGATCGAGGTTGTGGGCAAAGCAGCGCTCGACGATCTCGGCGCGCAGCTTGAAGGCCTCGCGGGCGACCCCGGACTTGAGCCGCGCACGGTTGTTGGTGACCGCGCGCCGCGCCGCCTCATCACCGTGCCAGCGCGAAAAGCCGGTCTGCTTGGGCGCCGCGATCCGGGTCTTCCAGGGACTGTCGTCCAGAGCCCTCAAGACCGCCCGTGAGTGATAACCTTTGTCGGCGACGCATTCGGCCGGGTCCTCCGCCGTCGGTGCCGCATCCACCGCCCCGAGGTTTGCCTCGGCCTTCGCCAGGGTCTTGGAAAGCGTCGTGGTGTCGCCCTCATCGGCCGGGTGCAGCTCGGCCGCCACCACCGCGCCGGTGTCCAGATCCACCGCGTGCTCGGGCTTGTAGGCCAGATGCGTCGTGCCGTCCTTCATCTTGGCGATCTTGGCCTCGGGGTCGCTCTTCGAAACCCAATCCGTGTTGGAAAGCTTCTTGCCCTTGCGCTTCCGCTCCAGACGCGCCAGGTCCTCGGCCGTGGGTGTCTCGACCCCGCTTTCCCGGGCCAGGCGCTCCAGCATCTCCCGGTAGCCTTCGCCGTTGGCGCGCCGCACGATGTTCCGCAGCGCCGCGTTGGCCTCCATGGTCGAGGCATCGACGCCGATGCGCTTGCCCTTGATCAGCCCCGCCTCGGCGATCAGCACCAGAACCCAGTCGAAGACCGCCGCGTGGACTTCATGGGGCAGGCGCGTGCGGCTCCGTGACAGCCAGGAATGGTCCGGTACCCGATCACGGCTCCCCAGTCGCAGGAACGCCCGCAGCGAAAGCGAGTCCGAGCAGCGCCACTCCAGACCGCGCTCGCTGTCGATGCCCTCGAAGTAGCCCACCAGGTGCATCCGGAAATAGCGCCCGGGCGGCACCGAGGGCGCGTCCATCCGGGCCGCGTAATAAGGCCGGCAGCTCGCCTCGGCAAAGGCGTCGAAGCCGCCCTCGATCAGCACCGACTGCAGGCGGTCATAAAACACATGACCCGGAGAGCGCGGCATCTCCGACCAGCTCACCATCAGATCCCCCTGACCAGCCTTCTGCCGTCCCATCGCCATCGGCGAATCCCCCTGCAAATCAGGGAACCAGAGAATCAGACGGCGCCGACTTAATCAACGGGCTGATAGGACGAAGAAGTTCGATCGTCTCGAAGACAAGATTGTCGATCTTCGTAAGTTGCGGATTCACGACTGTCTTACCCAAATAAGAAAGGAGACCCTGAGTAAGTTCGCCTCCCTTCGCTACCGCCTGCATCGCGACTTTCAGCTTGTTTGCATGCGCACCCGAGCTCGGTACATGCTTTTTCAAGGCTTCAAGACTGAAGACTATCGCCTGAAGCAGGTTGTTGAATTCGTGCGCTACTCCGCCCGTCAACTGACCAAGCGCTTCCAATCTCTGAGTCGGACCCGATTTCCTTGGACACAGAATTGGCTTAATCGAAGTGTCCAAGGAGGACCGGAACATGACCGATAATTTTGAGAAGAAAGTTGCTGTTGATGGGCCTGTGGTAAATGCTGGCGAGCTTGGCTCGTCCACGTTTTCCCCAGGCCAGGCTTTGCCGGCAGGCCCGCTGGGACTTGGCCAGCGATGGACAGTGGCGCGCAAGCGTGAGGTCGTTCTGCAGCTTTTGCGTGACGAGCCGGTGCAACTTCTGTCGCGCCAGTTGGGCGTAGAGATCTTCCGGCTCGAGCAGTGGCGTGAGAAAGCGATCGGCGGGATCGACGCCTCGCTCAAGCAACGCAAGGGCGATCCGGTGCAGGCGGAACTGGATAGCGCCATGAAGCGGATCGGAGAGTTGACCATGCAGGTGGAACTGCTGGAGGCCAAGACGGAGACCTTCGGCCCTTTGGGGCGGCGGAGGTCGCGGCGATGAGTGCCGCCACCTCTCCCGGCACGGGTCTGGCCTACGGCCTGCGGCGGGTCTGCGCCGCCTGGGGCATGGCCCGCTCCTCGTTCTACGCCATGACCTCCGGCCAGCACGCCGAGCAGCCGCCGGCAAAGCGTCGGGGACCGAAGCCCGCGATCTCGGACCAGGCGCTGCTGGTGGCGATCAAAGCCGACCTGGAGGCATCGCCCTGGGAGGGCGAGGGCTACCGCAAGGTCTGGGCTCGGCTTCGGGTCTGTCGCGACATCCGGGTTGCCCGCAAGCGGGTGCTCCGCCTGATGCGCGAGAACAATCTGCTCTCGCCCCATCGCTGCCGCCGCCGTGGCGGCAATCCCCATGACGGTGAGATCATCACTCATGCCCCGAACCTCATGTGGGGCACCGATGGCGTTCGGGTGTTCACGGTGGACGACGGCTGGGGCTGGATCTTCACCGCCGTCGAGCATTGGAACGCCGAGTGTGTCGGCTGGCATGTCTGCAAGCGCGGCGACCGCTTCGCCGCCCTGCAGCCGATCTCCATGGGGCTTGCCGGGCTGTATGGCTCGACCGCGGCCGGCGCGGCTCGGGGGCTGGCCTTGCGGATGGATCACGGCTCCCAGTATCTGTCGGACCACTTCACCAACCAGATCAAGTTCTGGGGCATCCAGCCGTCCTACGCCTTCGTCGCCGAGCCCCAGACCAACGGCGTCGCCGAGCGGTTCAATCGCACGCTGAAGGAACAGATCATCCATGGTCGCATCTACTGCAACATCGCGGAGCTGCGGGACGCCGTCCGCGACTTCGTCGAACTCTACAATGCCCAGTGGATCGTCGAAAAGAACGGCTACCTGAGCCCCGCTCAAGCTCGTCAGGCGTGGCACGCCGCGATCTCAATCAGGCCCGCCGCGTGAGACAAACTTGTGTCCAAGGAACCGGGTGCGCTACAGGCATAGATCATATCGCGGTAATCTTCGCTCAGCTCGTCATGCATGTGTTTGGGAGCATGACCCAGAAGGTTGCGGTGCTTGTGCACGGTGCAGCGTTGAACGGGAAGGTCATCGCCCCAAAGCGCCGACAGAGCCGCCTCCAGTCCCGGCGCGCCATCGACGATGACAAACCCGGGCCGTTTCAGTCCACGCGCATCAAGGTCGTCGAGGAACTGGCGCCACGCCGTCTGGCTTTCTCCGCCCATATTCCCGATCGAAAGCAAGACCTTCTGGCCATCCCGGCGCACCCCTATAGCCGCGAGAACCGAGATGTTGGTGGCCTTGCGATCCAGTCGGGTCTTGATCACAGTGCCGTCAAGGATCAGCCGAACGATATCCTCATCCGCGAGGCCACGGCTGCACCAGGCGTCCCAATCGACCTTCACCTTGCGCCACGCCCGGCTCACAACGTCCTTGCTCACAGCACCCCGGAAGAGCCCGAACAGCGCGCGTTTCACCCGCCGCGTGTTGGTTCCGGACAGATACACCGAAGCGATCAGCGCCTCGGCCTTTCTGGTCAGCCGCTGGCAGCGCGGCAGCGCCCGCGAACGCCATTCCGACGCCCGACCGTCTTCCTCAACGATCCGTGCACGCGGCACGCTCACCCTCTCGGTCCCGAATGTCCCCGTCAGTTGCCGCTCCCGGTGCCCGTTCCGATACCCTTGCCGAAGCGCGTCCTCTCGACCGTATCGGCAGCGCCCGAGAAACTGCGCAAGTTCCTCCTCAAAAACGGCCTCGATCGTGGATCTGATGTTCTCCCGCAGCCGGTCCTCGAGCGGATCATAGCCGGCGTCATTGGCCAGTAGCGAAAGCGCGGAAGTCTCGGTAGTGTTCTTCATGGCGTGATCTCCTTGGCGGTGCTAGCCGCCGGTTGGGTGGTTGTCTTGTCACCCGGAGATTACGCCATCCTCAAATTTCCACCACTTTCGAGACACAGCCCAGCCTCGGCAACTCGCCAGTCAATTTATACAGTATATCAAGCCACCACAGTCTGCCGCCATCCCTGCGCATCCGCCACACGGTCCACCGGCTACCTTAGTTCATGTAATTGACGCGCATACTCAATCGTTAAACACGTTGCGCGTACAATTATTCCGCTTGAATTAGGTCTCAAGCGGGTCGCAATGGCGTTTGGTTTCTGCCGCTTGGTCTCTCCAATGAACGAGGCTGGAGTGGCTACTGCTCCGCAAATACACCTCAGCCTTGGGCGCGTTTCACGTAGAGCCAGGCAAAGATACCAAGCGCAATTAGACCGACAAACGCTCGATCGCCCAACGCCTGGATCAGATCAATAAGATTTCCGACAACATCGCCGGTCAGCAAAATTACGCTCGGGCCAAATAGCAATTGGAGAAGAATGCCAAGGGCAAGCAGCAGAAGGCCGAATTCAACCAAGCGGCCAAGCCAGCCCTTCACCGTCTCGTACATCTGAAGCATAAGTTCCCCTCAGGTGATACCGCCACCCACAGAGGGTATATATAGCGTGACGGGTTTAATATGCCACAAGATATTGTAAGAATTGTCAAGTGCAATCGGAAGAAGTTGTCGCTAACACACGATATGACCGGTCTATGTAACAGATGATCTGTCCGGTTTTAGATTTCCTCCAAATCTGGAGGAATCGGATGCGCCGGACGGAGCAGTTGCAGGGACTGAGATTGATGAAGTTCGAGGATGTCTACGGACGTTGTTATCGGGGTGATTTGAGCCAGGCCGAGGCCTCGGAGATCCTGGGCATGTCGGAGC
Organism: Alphaproteobacteria bacterium; assembly: GCA_965217615.1. Classification (GTDB taxonomy): domain Bacteria; phylum Pseudomonadota; class Alphaproteobacteria; order UBA8366; family CAVOAK01; genus CAVOAK01. The sequence goes on along the minus strand of CBDCIT010000016.1, from coordinate 172,515 downwards.
GGACGTTCCGGCGCTGGCGGGAGCGCTATGAGGCCGAGGGTGCCGAGGGTTTGTACGACCGGCGCCTTGGGCGGGTCTCGGCGCGCCGCGCGCCGGTGGACGAGGTGATGCGGGTGCTGGAGCTGTTCGAGACGCGCTACCCGGACTTCACGGCCAAGCACTTCCACGAGAAGCTGGTCTGCGAGCATGGCTTCGGGCTGAGCTACAACTGGCTTCGCCTGAGCTTGCAGGCACACGGCAAGATCAAGCCGGCGCCCAGGCGCGGGGCGCACCGCCGGAAGCGGCCGCGCCGACCGGTGGTGGGGATGATGCTGCACCAGGACGGCTCGAGCCACGAGTGGGTTGCGGGCCAGTGGTGGGATCTGATCGTGACCATGGACGATGCGACATCGGAGGTCTATTCGGGCTTCTTCGTTGCCGAGGAGGGCACGATGAGCACGTTCCGCGGGCTCGGCGAGGTGATCGCCGAAAACGGGCTGTTCTGCTCGCTCTACGCCGATCGGGCCTCGCACTACTGGCACACGCCCGAGGCAGGCGGCGGTGTGGACAAGGACAACCCGACCCAGATCGGCCGGGCCTTGGCGCAGCTCGGCATCGAGTTGATCGCGGCCTATTCGCCGCAGGCCCGGGGCCGCTCGGAGCGCATGTTCGGGACCTTGCAGAAGCGCCTGCCCCAGGAGCTGCGCCTCGCCGGGATCGCCACCATGGCCGAGGCCAATCGCTTTCTCGAGGAGCTCTTCTGGCCGGCGCACAACGCCCGCTTCGCCCGCCCGGCCGCGGACACCGGCTCGGCCTTCGTGGCTTTTGCCGGCACGCTCGAGGACATCCTCTGCGCCCAGGAGGACCGCGTCGTCGCGGGCGACAACACCGTGCGCTACAAGAACCGCACGCTGCAGATCCCGGCCGATCGCCACCGCCACCACTACGTCAAGGCGCAGGTCCGGGTGCACGAATATCCCGACGGCCACCTGGCCGTCTTCCACGGACCCAGGTGTCTGGCGCGCTACCGCGCCGACGGCGAAACCATCGACGACGACAGGCTCCAGGCCGCGTGACCCGCTTCGACGCGACCGAGCCAAACCACCACAACAGAAGCGGTCAATTCATATGGTACATAAAGCGGTCAACTCAGTTTGTTATCGACGGTGCAATCGGAAGAAGTCCTCCCCCGAACGACAACTGCGTCCGTCAATCGGACCTCGCACCAATGGTAGCCGCCACCGGCAATCAATGCCCGTGTTTCAGGCCAACGCGGTAGCTACAGGGCGGGCCATCTGCAACAGCGTGTCGTCGGCCCAAAAGCGCGCGACGAATTGCGCGGCGATGGGGAGGCCACCTGGTCCGATCGATATCGGGACGGTGACGCTGGGGACATGCAGCAGCGTCCACATGCGGCAGAAGATGGGATCGCCAGTTGCATCGAGCCCCTCCGGCGCCTCACCCGCCGCCGACGGCGTCAGCAATAGATCATACTCGTCGAATATCGAGTCGAGCTGGCGTTGGCAGCTTGCCGCTTTCTCGCGCGCCTTCACATAGCGGTCGTATGGGCATGCGGCGCCCCCGCTCAGCAAAGCCGCGAGTCCGTCGCTTAACAGCTCGCCATGGGCAAGACGCTCGTATGCGTAGTTGCGCGCGCCCTCAAATGTCATGACGGTTTGTTGATCTTCGACCAAGCCCGCAAACTCGGCGGGCAAGTCGACGTCGCGCACCGCTGCGCCAGCTGCCGCCAGGGTGCTCGCAGCAACCTCAAGCGCGGCCTGCGTCGCGGTATCGGCCTCGGACCACTGATGGGTACGACAGAGTCCGATTCGCAGATCACCGAGAGCAATTTCAGCCTGCGGAACCAACGGTTTGGCGAGCAATGCCGCGCGCGTGAGTATTACATCATCGAGCGTCCGTGTGATGGTGCCGAGCGTATCCAACGAATTGGCAAACGTCTTGACGCCGGCGAGACTGAAACTGCCGTAACTCGGCTTATACCCAATGACGCCGCAAAATGCGGCCGGACGAATGATCGATGCGGCGGTCTGTGTCGCAAAACCGATTGGGACCATATGGTCAGCCACGGCCGCCGCCGAGCCGCTGGAAGAGCCACCGGGCGTATGTTTCAGGTTGTGCGGATTTGCGGTTTTCCCTGGGTAGAATGCTGCGAACTCCGTCGTCACCGACTTGCCCATAATCACGGCGCCTGCATCGCGCACCAACGTCACACAAGCCGCGTTCCAGTTCGTGCGATTTCCGTCATAGATCGGCGATCCATGCGTCGTCGGCATATCCACCGTATCGATGATGTCCTTTACGGCGATTGGAATTCCATGAAGTAGGCCGCTTGCCTCCCGACGGTCGCAGTCACGTGCTTGCGCGAGCGCGAGATCGGCATCCAAGAACTGCCACGCGCCGACTTCCGTTTCACGGGCCTTGATTCGTTCGAGGCAAGCGCCGACAAGCGCTTCAGACGTGGTTTCGCCCGACTTGATCGCCGCTACTCCTTCTGAGGCCGAGAGTTCATTGAGCGGTTTCATCGGAGATCCCCTTCAATTCTTTCCGTCATTACATCACACCACATTCCACCCTAGGCGATCTTCAAATGCTGCCAAGACCGTTGCTGTTGTGCGAACCTGTTTAGTATAGGACATGATGGAAGGCAGCGGGATCCTGCGGCGCTATCAACAACGAGGGCAATCGACATGAATGTCACAGCTGAAGACTCACAAGCGATCGAACATCTGCTGGCCGTGGCGCCTGCATGGACGGGGATTTCAACGGCAGCCGATGCTATCGGACTGAAGGCGCAAACGCTTCTCCATTGCGGTCCGCCCGCCGACCCTCACAACGCACTCGTCGTACCGACATTGAATTCCGCCGCCGTTGCTTGCGTTTACGAAGGCTGGGTGAAAACACTTGAGGAAGCCGACGAGCTGCTCAAATCCGGTGCAGTCCAGTTCGAACCTGCACAAGATCGCAACGTGGCGACACCGATGGCGGCCGTCGTCTCGCCATCCATGCGGCTACTCGAAATCACCGACTTAAACGACTCCAGCCACCGCGCCTATGCGCCGATCAATGGCGGAGGGACGGGCGGCGCTCCAGCTCCACGCTACGGCCGAAAGACGCCAGAGGCTCTCGACCTCATTCGCTTTCTGAACGACGAGGTTGCCGATGCCATCGAACCTGCCTCGGCGGAGCCGGTGGCGTGGCTGCCTATTATCGATCAGGCCCTCATAAGCGGCGACGATGTTCATCTCCGACATGTCGCGGCACACGCAGCGCTCCTGCCGATCCTTCAAGAGCGGCTCGGATCGCCATTCGCCGGAAGTAAGAGCGACGCGTTCATCACTGAATGGCCAGGATTTCACCTGAATTTCTGGATGGCCGCATCGAGATGCGTTCTCTCTGCCGCTGAGGGTGTGGATGGCAGCGCGATCATCACCGGCTTCGGTGGAAACGGCGCTCATTTCGGACTACAGATCAGCGGCCTTCCGGGGCAATGGTTTTCCGTTGAAGCTACACCGCCACTCGGCAACCTTCGCGAACCGCATACTCTCGACTCCTGCGTCGGAGCGTATGGCGACAGCGCCTTGATCGAAGGGCTTGGACTGGGCGCCATGGCGCAGTCCTATTGTCCCTTCATGCAAGAGTTCCACGAGGACTTCAATCACAGCGACATCTTGGAGCTGCCGGCGAAACTGTTGGTTGCGGAACATCCTGGTTTGCCACAATCGCGGGCACGGGTTGGATTATCGGCGCGTGCGGTCGTCGAAACCGATACGACGCCGATCGTCGAACTAGGCATCGTCGATAAGGCGGGACTGGACGGGGGACTTGGCGCAGGTCTGTATCGCCCGCCCGACACGCCATTTGTCGAGGCATGTGACGCGCTGAGGGGCGACGCCTGAGCACAGATCGAGCTGCTATCTCCCTCACCGACAGTGACACGCCAGCTCAACTAGGGCACTTGCCCCGCCAATTGGGCGCGACGAGCGCGTCGAAGCTCGAAGGAGAGTAGAGCGTCGGCTGCTGGCCCGCCTGGCGGTCAGCCGACACCAAATCATTCGGTCAACAGCACCACGTGGTCCGGCGCCCAATGCACATCCACCGACTCGCCGTCGGCCGGAATGTCGTCGGTTGGCTTGGCCTCAATCATCAATACGTTACCATCGGAGACTTCAACGCTCACATGCAACAGATTGCCGGCAAAAATACGGTCCGTGATCTTACCTTGAATCGCGTTATGCCCGTTACTCCCGTTCGATCCCGAGGCGCCAATCAGCAAGTGTTCCGGTCGAAGTGCAACGGTCACCGCCCCATTGATATTCGCGCCTGCCGCCTTCGGTACACGGATGCTCGAATTTGCGACGTCGACCGTAGCCCACTCGCCATCTTCGCCCGCCATTTGGCCCGGCAGGAAGTTGATTTTTCCAACGAAGTCCGCGACGAACTTGGTTTTCGGCCGTGTGTAAATATCATTTGCGTTATCGAGCTGGATCAAATTGCCGAGATTCATGACGGCAATTCGGTCCGACATCGTCATCGCTTCGTGCTGGTCATGGGTGACATAGATTGTGGTGATCTTCAGTTCCTGTTGGATTCGGCGCAGCTCGTACTGCATCGCCTCGCGCAGCTTTAGATCCAAAGCGCCAAGTGGCTCATCCATCAGCAACACGCGGGGTGGGAACGCGACCGCCCGAGCCAATGCGACGCGCTGCTGCTGGCCCCCGGAGAGTTCAACCGGATAGCGCTCTTCCACACCCGGCAAACGCACGAGTTCCAGCAGTTCTGCGACCCGTTCTAGGATGTGCGCTTTTGGCGCCCCACGTTCTTTCAAACCGAATCCCACATTTTCCCCGATAGTCAGATGCGGAAACAACGCATAGTCCTGAAAGACCATGCCGATCTGGCGCTTTTGTGGCGGTAGCCCCGTCACATCTTCACCATCGATCAAAATTTGTCCCGCGGTCGGGTCGATAAATCCTGCAACCAACCTCAATGTAGTCGTCTTACCGCAGCCCGAAGGGCCGAGGAGGGTGAGGAACTCACCCTCCTGGACCTCAAGATCGAATGTATCAAGCGCGACAACTTCGCCGTAGTGCTTGACTGCTCCACGCAACGTGACTTGTGACACGTCGGTTCCTCCCGTTGTTATCGCGGCGTTATGCCAACTCTAGCGAAGCAGCGTTCTGTCCCATGCACGCTGCCAAGTCTTTGGATCGTACTTGGAATAGTCCAAATACCAGAAGTTGGCGACTTCCTTCGGATCGAGGATCAGGAAGGGTACGCCATCCTTATCGAGCTTCGGTGTCTTGTAATACTGTTCCAACACCTTCTTGTTCACAGGAACGATACCGTTCTTCACATGAAACAGCTCCTGCATCTCGAATCCGACGAGATGGTTGATGTAGAAATGAGCGCCCGCAACATTCGCCGCGCCCTTGGCGATCGCAGCATAACCAACCGCCGGTGCCCCACGCTTGCCGTTGACCGTCGGATGCACGCAACCAGAGGGTATGCCGGCATCATGCTGCCTCACCGCCCAGCCGCAATGCGCGAACGTCGCGTAGAGCTCACCAGATTTCATCATCTGGTTTACCGTTACCGCATTCTGCGCGTAAGAGTGGAAGTCCATGCTCTTGATCTTGTCGAGACCGGGCTGAATATTGGACTCGCTACCACCGTTCTCGTAGGACAGCACGGAAACCGTATAGAGCCCAGTGAATGCCGATACATCGGACATGTGCAGTTTGCCCCGCAGCTTCGGATGATCGAGCTCTGAAAATGTCGTCGGACGCGGCAGTCCCAACTCCCTGAACTTGTCGATGTTGTAGACAAGACCTTCAAGCACGATCCAGTTGCCGACCTTGAAGTCGTCAAACAGGTTCGGGTCCATGTCCGCCGTGTTGGGGATTTTCGACAGGTCGAGTTTCTGGACGAAATCACCCTGGACGAATTTATCCCAAAGATCGTCGGTAACTTCCATCACGTCGAACGGCGGCTTCTGTCCGCGCGCCGCAATCATCGCCGGGAGATTTTGTGTGGCACCGCCGACGATAAACTCGATCGTTCCGCCCTCTGCTTCATAGGCTTTACCGACAATGAGTTTGATCCGATCGCGCCATGACCCGCCGAACGTGGCGACGGTCAGTTTTTGGCCATCGAACATTCCTGCTTCTGCCGACGGCGCCGCCACCAGCAGGCCGAGGGCCATCGCCGCTGCGCCAACCAGGCTCACCGACGAGAGTAGTAAGTTCCGTTTCATGGTAGTGCTCCCTTTCACTTTGGATTGTGTGGTGAAGTTTATTATTCGTTGAGACTCGGAAATCAGCCGCTACCGCCGCCGCGCAATAGCACTTCCATGCCGACGAGGCGCTGGATCAGATACAGTATGATCAACGAACCGACAACCACCAGAGTAGCGATTGCGGTAATCGTCGGTTCAAAGTCGTTATCGAGCGCGTAGAAGATCTCGACGGGAAGCGGGCTGATATCAGGGCCGGATAAAAACAGGGAAATCGTTACGTCGCCGAACGAAACCAGAAATGCATAGAGGCCCCCAGCATAGATGCCCGGCATAATGATTGGCATGGTGACACGGTAAAAGGCGCGCCAACGGTTCGCTCCGTGAATGAGCGCCGCTTCCTCGTAGGCAGGATTGAAACGCTGCAGTTGTGCGCCGACCGCGCCCACGACATACGGCGTCGCGACAAACAAATGGCCGAGCACTAGCCCGGTAAATGTTGCGCGCAAATGCAGGCCCATGACCTCGCCGACAAAATAGTAACTCTGCAAAAATGCCAAGCCGATGACGATAAATGGAATCTGCAGTGGCGCGCGAAACAAGGACCCAAGCAGTGTTTTACCGTAGAACTTGCCACGAATAATGCCGAGCGCCGCCGGCACACCGAGCAAGATGCCGCAGGCCGCTGAAATCGCGGCCATCGATGTGCTGATCCATAACGAATGGTACATGGACTGCGGTATCAGCCCGTACCATTGAAACGACAGATTCTTCGGCGGAAACTGAAGAACGGCGCGCCCCGCAATAAGCGAGCCGCCATCGAATGAAGACGCAATTACAACAATGATTGGCGCAAAAATGAAGGAATAAACGATGCCAACCCAACTATAGGCAACAATTCGCCGAAACTTGCGACTGATATTGAAGCGAACAACCGGACGGATCGCCTCGGCCGCTTGGCCGGAGCCACCAACAGGCAATCCTACGGAGCGTTGTTCAGTCATGTCACTGCCGAGTTCGCGGCACGCAATCGCGTGACCAGGAAAACCGATAAGATGTTAATGGTCAAAACAAACAACATGAGAACAGCCGATAACGCTGCCGCCATACCGTATTCCGAATAAAGCATGATGGTGCGCTGAATGACCACTGGCAACGTCATGATCTTCCCGCCACCGAGCAGCAACGCGGAGACAAAAGCGCCCATAACGACGTTAAACAACAAGAGCGACGCACTGACGACGCCAGGAAGGCTCAACGGGATGATGATACGCAGGAATACACGCCAGCGCGGAGCGCCGTGAATCTCCGCCGCCTCTTCCAGCGATCGTGGAATGGTCTGGATCACACTGAACAGCATCATGACCATGAAGGCAATCGCCAGATGGGTTAGGCCGATGATGACGCCCTGCAACGAGCCAATAACTGCAAATCGGTCGCCGATGATGCCGATCGCCTTCAACGTTATGACCAATGGTCCATCGGCCGCGAACAGAATGATGATTCCCAGTACCTTGATGACAATCGACACGAACGACGACACGACGATCGCGGCCAGAAAGATCACCGCCCAACGTGCCCGCATGCGCGCGACGGTGTAGGCGACGGGATAAGCGACGATAAGTGTGGTAATCACCACCCCGGCCGCGAGTTTGAAGTTGAGCGTCAGCGCATCGAAAAAGAATGGGTCGGCAAAAACAGTAAAATAGTTATTGAACTGGAATTCGGTTCCGAGCCGCCCGATGCCGAGGTCCTCGAAAAAACTCGAACGCAGGAATACCCACTGGCTGCCGAACAACAGCAGCATGCAAAACACCAACGGTGGTAGCAGTACCAAGCCCCAGTTTGCCCGCATCCCTGTCTCCGCAGCCGTTTATTGTAACGGCCTAGCCGTCTCGCCACGCGCAAACGGCCCAATCAGCCTACTTCTCTACCGGACAATCGAAATGCGCGCCAGTCAATTGTAATTGAACCCACCGGAACGATACGCGCAACTTCAGTCTACCTGCTCAGCAATAGCTCGCAATCGACAGCGCTTGATCAAAGTCGATTAGGCCTGGATCGTATTCAGGAGCTGATTGTGAAAATGATGGATGTTGCGCTCCCACACCGGCGAGAACACCACCTCGTCGGCGACCGGCGACTGCCGCGCAATCTGCTGTACCTCCCAGATGCCGAAGTCCTGGCTGCGAATGCCGTCGCGCCCGGTGACCGAACGCGTTTTGCCGAGCCAGCGATCCAGAACCTGCTTGCGCCCAGCGGCGTATTTCTTAGCCTTTGCCGCCTCACCTACAAAGAAGAAGCCGAGTTTAGCAACGGTGCGGTTCGGGGCAATCGGATCAGTAATCACCGAGGCCACGTGATTGCCTGATACCGTCACGGTTACATTCGGAAACAAAATGCTCGTACAGGTCGACCGTTCGGTCCCCGGAGGTAGGGGAATCAACGGCAGAGCGTGAGCCTTATTGCCATATCCACCACTGTCCGAACGCGGTGGCCGGTCCTCGCGCGCCTTCAGCGTCACGAGATCTCCAAATTGAAGCGTATCGCTCCACGGCTTGCCGGTCTTTAGCTCAAGGTCGTCGGATATTTTGTTGAAGATGCCCTTGTGGACCCAGATGTGATGGTAGGTCTCCCAGTTGTCGTTCTGCAGCTTCCAGTTCGCTTCGAACGGCCAGTCCTCGCGTTTGCCAACATTGGTCGTGCTGAGATCGGCTCCGCCAATCAAGTCATGAAGCGGCTTCACATGCTGCTCGATGGGGGGTGCGTTACCATCCATGTTGACGAAGATCCAGTGGTGCCAGACCGCGCAGCGCACCGGCACCAGGCCATACTTGCTCCAGTCGAGGTTCGTGTTGCGGCCGTTCTTGGTGCCATCGAAATAGGGGATCGCCTTCAGCTTGCCGTCGAGGTCATAGGCCCAGGCATGATACGGGCAGGTCAGCGACGTCAGACCCTTGCCAGGTTCCGTCAGGACGAGTGTCGCGCGATGCCGGCAGACATTGTGGAACGCCTTGATCTCACCCGTCTTGTTGCGCACAAGGATGATCGGCAGCTTGCCCACCATGATCGGCATCGCATCACCGGGCTTGGGGATGTCGCACTCAAAGCCGACCCCCATCCAAGTGCGGGGGAAAAACTGCTCCTGCTCGAGCTCGAAAAACTCCTGGCTCGTATAGGCAGCGCCCGGCAGACCGCCCGCCTTCTCAACCGGCCGGCGGACCGCCGCAATCGCCTTTTTTCCAAGAATCTCTTCTGCCGTCCGCGTCATCGAATAATCCTTTCACAAATCACAGATACACCACGCCCGTCTCAGGTATGGGTGTCGCCATAATTCAACGTAAGTCGTTTCCCGCCCGTCTTGAACGGATGCGTAAGTCTAATATAGCCGCCCGCGCATTGCACCAGTATCTGCCAACAGACTGGCGCTGCAAAGATAATCCTAAAGCCGACCGGTGCTCAGTCCTCCAAGTAGTCGACGAGCATTTTCTGGAAGTGATGGATATTGGCCTCCCAGATCGGTGAAAACACCACTTCGTCGGCGATCGGCGACTTACGTGCGATCTGCTGGACTTCCCAGATATCCATGTCCTGGCTTCGAATACCGCCGAGATCGCCCTTCTTCCTGGTCGGTCCCATCCAGCGATCGAGCGTGCGCTTGCGATCAGCCGCGTGGCTTTTCGATTTAGCCGCATCACCGACGAAAAAGAAGCCCATCTTCGCGATCGTTTTGTCGGGCGCAATGGGATCTGTCACGACCGATGCAATGTGATTACCCGCAATTGTCATCGTCACGTTCGGGAAAATAACGTTCGTGCCGCCAAACCGCTCCTTCCCCTCCGGGACCGGTATCATCGGCAGTTTGCTTTTCGGCCTTGGAAATGGTGGCCCGCCTGGACGGCGTGTAAGCGTAACAACCGTGCCGTTTTGCTGCGTCAGCGTCCAGGGTTCGCCCGTCTTGAGATCCACTTCGTTGGACATCTTGTTGAAGATACCCTTGTGAACCCAGATGTGATGATAGGTTTCCCAATTGTCGTTCTGCAGCTTCCAGTTCGCCTTGAATTCCCAATCCTCGCGCAACCCGACACGGCAGGCACCAAGATCCTGGCCATCGAGCAGTTCGACCATCGGACGTACATGCTCGCTCAACGGCGGTGCGTTGCCGTCCATATTCACAAATATCCAATGGTACCAAACAGCGCAACGTACGGGCACGAGACCGTATTTCTCCTTATCGAAGCGACCCTGCTTGTCGCCGCCCCTCGAACCGTCGAAATAAGGTGTCGCTTTGAGCTTGCCGTCGAGGTCATAGGCCCAGGCATGATACGGGCAGGTCAGTGACGTCAGCCCCTTGCCAGGCTCGGTCAACACGAGTGTCGCGCGATGGCGGCAAACGTTGTGAAATGCCTTGACCTCGCCCTTCTTGCTGCGCACGAGAATAATTGGCAGCCCACCGACGGTGATCGGCATCGCATCGCCGGGATTCGGGATGTCGCACTCGAAACCGACGCACATCCAGGTGCGGCGGAACATGCGTTCCTGCTCAAGCTCAAAGAACTCCTCGCTGGTATAGGCCGCACCCGGCAACCCCCGCGCATCGTCGATCGGCCGGCGCAGCGCCTCGATATGCTTTTTGCCAATGATTTCTTCGAGCGTTCTTGTCATCCCAAATGTCCTCCAAGCTCCGCGTTCGCGGTTGCCGGTGCTCGGTCCCGCGTCAAATTCCCTCCAATCACTTCACACCAGTTCATGTGCAATGTCCATTGCAAATCACTGGCTCAACTGGTGATACACGCCCGATCGGTCAGTTATCTGCCAGTGGCCGGTTATCAGTTCGCCATCAAAATAGTAGACGGTAATGCCCGACATCGAGATGGATTTACCCGATGCGGGAAATTCCGGGATGTCCCCGGTATGCGTCCCCGCCCAAGTCCAAGTCGCCACAACTCTGTTCGGCTCGGCGATTAACTCACGAATCGTGAAGCGCTGATCTGGAAACGGCGCCCGAGATTTTCTAACTCGGTCCTTGTAGCCAGCAAGATCAAGAGCTTGGCCATCCCACGGATCACCTGGGTCGTGATGAATCGTATAGCGGGGTGCGAGATACGCGCCAGCGGCGTCGACATTCCCCTCGGACCACACCTCCCTAATAAAATTGCGCAATATTTCCTTGCTGCGGGCTTCCATCGATGGATGTCCTATTAGAATGATTGGAAAATTGGGTAGATGTTGATTTGAGGAAGTTTGGTGGCTGGTTAACACATAACCGTTGAATTCGTTGCACAATACCGGCCGCTTGCTACTGTTCGTGTTACTTTTAACCTCATTTGTTTCGGAAGTTCAGGTAACGCTATTTTGTCGGCATTCAAAATGTCCACTTTCAAAGGCAAAGCAGACGAATATCACGATGTGGCTGAATGTCCGCTTTTAGCCAAAAGCGGACATTGCGATACTGGACGGGGCCTAGAAGCGCCCCTCCAGCAATTGGCTAATCGCCGTTTTGTATGCACTTGTTCCCTCGACGCCGTTATGTCCGACTCCAAGCACTTCGATAAAGGTGGCATCAATCCCCATACCCTTAAGACTTGCCACGTAGTCTCTGGCTATGACGGGTTTTGTATTTCCATCGTTGACGCCGGTAACGGCGACAACCGTCGTTTTCTTGTCGATCCCACCGGTAAAATCGTGAGGAGAGAGACTCAAATGCCAGTTGTTATAGCCTCTTCTCATGATCCGCCAATTGGGCACATTGCAACCACAAGCACCAAGAACGGCTGCGTTCACCAGACCTGGATATTTGCCAATGATGACACCTGAAATCACCGATCCGCCGGAATGACCAGCCAAGATGGTGTTATTAGCTTCATAGTGATTTTTGAGCACCTCCACGGCGGCGGCAACGGTTTCGATCACATCGATTTGGTAGTTATCCTTGTCGCGATAACTGTTGCCCGTCGAATGATTATCGCTCGAATCATAGTATCCGGGCCGGATCAAGCCAACGGCGACAACACCCTTCGTGCCCAATTTTTGAACGATAGGGTACATGTAGTCGGACGGCCCGCCGCGGTAACCGTCGCCGTGGATGAAGATGATCAATGATGTTCGCTCGGCGGGCTCGCCGTAGGTCCTGATCACGAGGCATTCGTCATTTGCCGAAACACGGGTCCTGTTGTCGGCCGCACATGGTTCTGCCGCGGTCACCTGATCCGCCGCTACAGCGAACGCGACGGCTAAAGCCAGCTTCAGAAGATTTCTCAAAACGTACCGACTTCTTTCGGCGTGTTGACGGATAACTGTTGTCACGTAACCATAGTCAAAGACCGCCGGAATTTTCGGCCAACTACCGGTGATCTGCAACACCGATCTTATGTCCGCCTGTAGCCAGGAGCGGACGTTCAGCGTAACTACCCAGGTACCCCGCTCCTGACCGTGAGAGGATGATGTAGGTGGTCGGCGGGGCCGGGTTTCCGCCGCCGCGTCGTTGATCGTCTCTTGACTCCATAGAATCGGGCGTCTATGGGTTGCGCTCTCGTGTGACGGGAGCGGCGCGTGGGATATTTTGGGTCGAAGGCGACGAGCGGTCTGTGCCAGGCGCTGATTGCGCTGATGCCGCCGCACAGCGTTTACATCGAGAGCCACCTGGGGGGCGGTGCGCTGATGAAGCGCAAGCCAACGGGCGTGCGCTCGATCGGCATCGACCGCGATGCGCAGGCGCTCGAGGCCTTTGCCTGTGACTACCCGGTCGAGTTGGTGCATGGCTGTGCCCATGCCTTTTTGGCCTCGTTCCCGTTTCTGGGCCCGGAGCTGGTCTACAGCGATCCCCCCTATCTGCACGCGACCCGCCGTTCGGCACGGCGCTATCGCTTCGACTACGAGGAGGTCGACCATGTCGCGCTCCTGGACCTGCTCAAGGATCTGCCCTGCCAGGTGATGGTCTCGGGCCATCCCTCGGCGCTCTACGACGAGATGCTGGCGGGCTGGCGCAGTCTGGCGCTGCAGGTGACGACCCAGGCCCAGGTGCGGACCGAGGTCGTGTGGTTCAACTTCGCGCCCGACCGGGTGCATTGGGCGAGCTACGCAGGCCGGAACTTCACCGACCGCCAGCGCATCAAGCGTAAGGCGGCCAACTGGGGCCGGCGTTACAAGGCCTTGCCGGCGGGCGAACGCCTCGCGGTGCTGGCCGCCATGATGGCCGTCGATGCTGTCAATCGGCGTCCAAAATTGACCCCCTATCGGCGTGCAATATTGACCCCCCTTAATGGCACGGCGGAGGTTGTCCCGGTAGTCAATAGGGGGACCCGAGCGGCTTCGTGTAGCGCCTTGCGGTGCGCGGAGCGAAGCCGCGTGGGCTTGACGTATACGTCAAGCCTGTTGACCCACCGGGGCAAGCGGGCCGCAGGCACGGCCTGTGCCGGGTCAGCAGCGGTTCTTGAAGCGCCAGCTCTCGTTTCGATGATCTCGCAATGGTGGGTCAGGCGGTCGAGCAGGGCTGTGGTCATCTTGGGGTCGCCGAAGACGGAGGGCCATTCGCCGAAAGCGAGGTTGGTGGTGACGATGATCGAGGTGCGCTCGTAGAGCCGGCTCATCAGGTGGAACAGCAGCTGGCCACCGGCCTGAGCGAAGGGCAGGTAGCCGAGTTCGTCGAGGATGACGAAGTCGCGTCGGACGAGTTGGTCTGCGGTACGGCCTTGGCGTCCGGAGCGGAGTTCGGCCTCGAGGTGGTTGACCAGGTCGACGACGTTGTAGCAGCGGCCACGGGCGCCCTTTCTGATACAGGCGCGGGCGATGGCGACGGCGAGATGGGTCTTTCCGGTGCCGGTGCCGCCGACCAGCACGATGTTGCGCTTGCTCTCCAGGAAGTCGCCGCCGGCGAGTTCCTGGATCAGGGGCTCATTGACCGGGGAAGCGGCGATATCGAAATCGGCCAGCTCCTTGGCCGTCGGCAGCTTGGCGGACGTCATCTGGTACTTGATGGAGCGCGCCTGCTTGTCGGCGACCTCGGTCTGCAGCAGCGTACCGATGATCTGTTGCACCGGATGACGGCGCTTGAGCCCGTCGGCGAGGATGTCGTCGTAGGCGGCGCGCATGCCTGCAAGCTTCAGCGCCGTCATCATCGCCAGCACATCATGACGCTCCATGACCGGCCTCCCTCAGGCGGTCGTAGCGGCGGCAGTCGGCCACCGGCTGGTGGCGAAGCTGCAGGCCCTCGGGCGTTGGGATGGCCGGCGGCGGCGGCGGCTGGCGGTGCCGGGCGAGGATGTTGAGCACAACGTCAGCGCTGCAGGCGCCGCAGGCGAGCGCTTCGGCGCAGGCCGCCTCGACCGCCTCCAGCCCGTCCTCCAGCACCGCCGCGAGGATTTTGACGATCTGACGATCACCGTCGTCGCGGCCGGTGAGCCGTGCCCGCATGCGGCCCAGCGCGCCGGGCAGTTGCCAACCCTTGAAAGGCGCGCCATTCCTCAGCGCACCGGGCTTCCGTGTCAGGATCGGCACGTAGTGCCATGGATTGCAGGCGATCTCACCGCGTCCAAAGCTCCGGGGGTGTTCGGCAACGGTCTCGCCATCCTGGCGGATGACAATCCGATCGGCATAGGCCCGCACGTCGACCGTCCGCCCCACGGCGCGGGCCGCCACGCTGTAGTGATTGTTGTCGAAGCGCACCAGACAGGTCTTGGAGACCGATACCTCGGTGGCGTGGAAGCCGTCGAAGGGGCCGCGATAGGCCATCAGGAAGGGCCGCTCCTCCTCGAACACCTGCCACACCGTCTTGCCCTCGATCATCGGATGCGGCCGCTTCTTGGCGTCCTCGATGCACCGATCCATCAGCCACTCGTTGATCTCGGCGTAGGAGCCGCCCCGCGGGATGGGCACGAACAAGCGGCCGCGGAGGTAACCCACCTGCCTCTCGACCTGGCCCTTCTCCCAGCCCGCACCCGGAGTGCACGCCACCGGCTCCACCAGATGGTGGGAGCACAGCTCCAGAAAGCGCCGGTTGTAGGCGCGCTCCTTGCCCACGAACACCATGCTCACCGCCGTCTTCATGTTGTCGTAGATGCCCCGCCGGCAGACCCCGCCGAAGAAGTGGAAGGCCCGTTCGTGCGCCTCGAACACCATCTCCTGGCTCTCGCGCGGGAAGATCTGAACCAGCTGCATGCGGCTGTAGCAGAGCCGCATGTGCGCTGCCTTCACCTTGGTCGTCACACCCGACAGGCGCGCGTACTCGTGGCTCCAGTCGAACTGGTAGGCCTCGCCGGGATCGAAGCTCAGCGGCACAAAACCCTGCGACGGCGACAACAGCCGCCACCGCCGACGCCAGGTCCTGGCGTAGCGGCGCACCGCGTCGTAGCCGCCGCCATAGCCCAGAGCCGCAAGGTCTTCATGAATCCGCAGCAGAGAAAAGCGGTCCCGGCGCGGCTTCTTCTCGTTGGCCTCAAGCCGGCGCTCCAGCTCCTCCACCCACGGCCCAAGCTTCGGCATCGGCTGGATCTTGCGCTCGTAGCTGAACGAGGTCTCATCACCCCGAACCACCTTGCGCACCGTGTTCTTCGAAACCCTCAAATCCCGGGCGATCTTCTTGATCGGAACACCCCTCACCAGATGATCCCGACGGATCCGCGCAATCGTCTCCACAACCAGCATCTCCCCCACCTCGTCTGTCCAAACAACAAGGTGTGTTAAAAATCACAAACCCAGGGGGGTCAATTTTGGACGCCGATAACCCCCAATAGGGGGTCAATATTCCACGCCGAACAACAGTCGATGCCGAGGACCCGTGACGCTGTCGCGCTGGCACGAGGACCTCGCCGCCCATGACGAGGCCTTCGCGTGCCTGCAAGATCTTCTTGACCCCTCATCCTTCGCAACAACAGTCGTCAAGGCCTTCCGGGATTGGGGCCAGGGGCTGTTGCGCCTGGCCACGGTGCTCGTCCGGGAGAATGCCGCGCTCGAGCGGGAGAACGTGACCCTGCGGGACCGCATCGCCGAGCTCGAGCGGAGCGCGGCGCTTGACAGCACCACCAGCAGCAAGCCGCCCGCCAGCAACGGCCTGGGCAAGAAGAGCGGAACCCAGAGGCGCACCCGAAGCCAGCGCGGCAAGTCCGGCAGGCCAAGCGGCGGCCAGCCGGGCCACAAGGGAACGACGCTGGCGCGGACCGAGAGCCCGGACCATGTTGTGGATCATGACCCCTCCGCCTGTTCGGGCTGCGGCGCACCGCTGTCGGACGCCGACCGTCACCGCGCGCCCGTCTGTCGACAGGTCTTCGATGTGCCCGAGCCACGCCCCCTGGAGGTCACCGAACACCGCGCCCATCGCTGCCTCTGCGGCGCCTGCGCCACCGTGACAGGAGCCGTCTTCCCGGACGGCGTGACCGCCCCGGTCCAGTACGGGCCACGCATCACCGCCTGGGTGAGCTACCTGCTGTACGCCCAGGTCGTTCCCGAGAAGCGCTTGGCCGAACTCATGAGCGACCTCTTCGCAGTGTCCATCTCCACAGCCACGATCACCGCCATGGGCCGGCGAACCGCCAGGCGCTTCGAGCCCTTCCTCGCCCATGTCGCAGACGTGATCCGCACAGCGGTCCCGGTCAAGCACCTCGACGAAACCGGCCTGCGGATCGCCGCCCGTACCCGCTGGCTCCACGTGCTGTGCACCCCATTCCTGACCGTCCTGCGCATCGGCGCGGGACGCGGCGATGTCGAAAAGGACCTCGAAGGCATCCTCATCCATGACGATTACGCCGCCTACTTCACCCTCAAGGGCGTGCGCCACGGCGCCTGCAACGCCCATCACCTGCGCGAACTCCAGGCCCTGATCGACATCGAGAAGGAAGACTGGGCAAAGAGCATGCAGCGCCTCCTTGAGCGCGCGCACAGGGCTACCCGCTTCTCCCGTGAGAACGGCCGCGACGTGCCCGCCTCCCTGGTGGCCCGGATCTCGCGGGCCTGGGCCCGCATCCTCGACCACGCCATCGCCTTCCACGAGGCGCAGCCGCCGCTCCGGACCGGCAAGCGCGGACGAAAGAAACGCCGCATCGGTCATAACCTCGCGCTCCGCCTCCGCAAGCACAAGGAGGGATGCCTGCGATTCCTCACCGACCCGCGCACGCCGTTTACGAACAATGAGGCCGAACGTGACCTCCGAATGGCCAAGCTGCGCCAGAAGATCTCCGGTGGCTTCCGCTCCGAGAGGGGTGCCTACAACTTCGCCAGAATGCGTGCCGTCATCGCCACCGCCCGAAAGCAACGCTGGAACGTCCTCCAGACCCTGGTGCATCCCGATCCGATGCAACTAATCCCCAAACTGCGCCTCTGAGAACACCGGCACCGCTACCAGCCCGGACCGCCACGATCCCTCACATACAAACGCTCGGGCCAATCAGACCTGGGTAGTTACCGTTCAGCGTCCATAAATCCAGCTAAAACTTGTCTAACCGCTGACGCTAGGAAACGGGACAACGATGCAGAGCTTGCCGCCGGTCGCTTTACGGGATTGGCGCCCGGCATTTGAAGTTCACTGCCGATTAATTCCGCCATACTCCGCTGTGCTACACTCCGGTTCATGTAGCGCGCCGATGGCGTAGACTTTGGTTCATTGCTCAAAAGACGGGCCGCCGCGGCAGCACGCAAACGGGCAAAATCGGTATTTAGCGGTTTTGGCGAAGCCCGACCGATAGTGAGACGAGGGAGGATCCCATGACCGAATGGAACGTGTCGAAAGAAGCTGCACAGCTCCACAAGGACGCACATGTGTGGGACATGACGATGCCCTGGGGAGGGCAAGACAGCTCTGAAATACAGCGCGCTGCGCTCGAACGCGCGGTTGCGCACGGCTGCACGCTGGTTTCTCTCACTATCGCTGCTGATCGAAACGGTTTGGCAGATACGATCCAGGCTATCGCCGGCAAACGTGCGTATTTCCTCGCCAACTCCGACAAGTATGCGCTGGTCGACACGTTCGCGGATGTGGAGCGGGCCAAGCGCGACGGCAAGCTTGCGATCGTCTTCCACTTCCAGGGCACGAATCCCGTCGAGGGCGACCTCAACATGGTGGAGACCTACCACCAGCTCGGCATTCGCCACATGCTGATGGCGTATAACTGCAAGAACCTAGTAGGTGACGGCTGTACGGAACGCACCGACGACGGCCTCTCCCGCTTCGGTGTGGCGTTGATCGAGGAGATGAACCGTGTCGGCATGATCGTCGATGCGACCCACACCGGCTACCGCACGACGATGGACATGTTCGAGGTCTCGACGGACCCCGTTATCTTCTCGCACTCAAATCCGTCCGCGCTGTGGGACATTCCGCGCAACATCAAGGACGATCAGATCAAGGCTAGCGTGAAGTCCGGCGGCGTCATCTGCGTCAACGGCGTCGACATCTTCCTCGGCATGGAGGGCGGGTTCAACCGGTCGTCGCAACACGTTCAGTTTGACTGGCTTCGGCCTTTTGGCGGACCGATCAGTATGCCACTGCGCCGTCGTTGCTCGGTAGTCCAGGCCACCGCTTCGGGTCGCCGCGTTGCGCCGCACCTCGCGGGAGATCGTCGACGGTGCTCGCTCCAGCCGGCAAGCAATATGACGTATGCCTCTTCCCTGGGCGTGCAGAAGAGCAATCTCCTCACGTTCCTCGAAAGACAGGTAACGTCCTGACAGCGGCTTGGCCGGTTGCGATAAATGTGATGGTGGCATGCCGCCCGACCTCCGGAACCACCTCGAGCCTACCGGAGGGGATACACCGGCATCTCGGGCCGCGTCCTCGCTCGAACGTCCCGTCGCAATCGCTGCCCAGAACCGAACAAGCTCCTCACGCCGTGCCGAGTCCGGTCGACTTGGCGAATGCAACTTGCTCCGTCCAGACCGATCCGACCGCCGTCTGCGTACCGTCATAGCAACCTCCTATGCCAGAGTGTTGCGACGACCGATTGAACTCGCCGAGAACGACCTGATCGGAATGATGGTCAAGCACATGGCCTATGTGGCAGAGCTCGTCGGTCCTGAGCATGTCGGGATCGGCACGGACTACGTCGCCGATAAAAGAGGAGAACGCGGAGAGTTCGAACAGCGCCCAGCGACACTGCCAGACCCTTCCACCTCCACCCGGCCCGTGAACAAAGCGAAGCGCTTCAATCCGATGGACGTGCATCTGCCGGCTTATTTGAAGGCATCCGGTGGCAAAACCATGGGGCCTGACTGGGAGGATTGCTATTACGTTGGACCCCGGGACTACCCAGAACTAACCGAACGCTTGCTCAAGCACGGCTTCAGCGAGGCCGAGGTGCGCGGCATCCTCGGCGAGAACATCATGCGGGTCGCCAAGCAGGTGTGGAGATAACGCGACGATAGTCTGCCCGCTGCGACGCGCAGAGGCCGAGCCCGCAAACGTCCGCTTTGGGTCAGAAGCAGACCCAATCACAAGTGCTGAAAAAGGTCCGGTTTCGGAGGTGAAGCAGACATTCTTGAAAAATCGTAACTACCCAGGTCTGATTGGCCCGAGCGTTTGTATGTGAGGGATCGTGGCGGTCCGGGCTGGTAGCGGTGCCGGTGTTCTCAGAGGCGCAGTTTGGGGATTAGTTGCATCGGATCGGGATGCACCAGGGTCTGGAGGACGTTCCAGCGTTGCTTTCGGGCGGTGGCGATGACGGCACGCATTCTGGCGAAGTTGTAGGCACCCCTCTCGGAGCGGAAGCCACCGGAGATCTTCTGGCGCAGCTTGGCCATTCGGAGGTCACGTTCGGCCTCATTGTTCGTAAACGGCGTGCGCGGGTCGGTGAGGAATCGCAGGCATCCCTCCTTGTGCTTGCGGAGGCGGAGCGCGAGGTTATGACCGATGCGGCGTTTCTTTCGTCCGCGCTTGCCGGTCCGGAGCGGCGGCTGCGCCTCGTGGAAGGCGATGGCGTGGTCGAGGATGCGGGCCCAGGCCCGCGAGATCCGGGCCACCAGGGAGGCGGGCACGTCGCGGCCGTTCTCACGGGAGAAGCGGGTAGCCCTGTGCGCGCGCTCAAGGAGGCGCTGCATGCTCTTTGCCCAGTCTTCCTTCTCGATGTCGATCAGGGCCTGGAGTTCGCGCAGGTGATGGGCGTTGCAGGCGCCGTGGCGCACGCCCTTGACAGCCCGTTGATTAAGTGGCTTTTTCCGGCTCTCACCCCCAGATGAAGAATGCGGCGGCGAAAGCCGACTGGCCGCTTTGCGAAACCCCCCGTGCCACCAGCATGGCCCCGGTGGGCGTGAGCAGAACGAAAATACCGCCATATCCGCCCGCCACGGCCTCCCGCGGGGTGCCGGCGCCGATGAGCTGGCGCATCAGTAACGATAGATTGTGGCCGGCGACGTGGAGCAGGTATCGCTTGTGCACATTCTCTCGCCCGCGCAGCCAGGTTCGTCGCATGCCGCCACGATCGAGGTTGTGGGCAAAGCAGCGCTCGACGATCTCGGCGCGCAGCTTGAAGGCCTCGCGGGCGACCCCGGACTTGAGCCGCGCACGGTTGTTGGTGACCGCGCGCCGCGCCGCCTCATCACCGTGCCAGCGCGAAAAGCCGGTCTGCTTGGGCGCCGCGATCCGGGTCTTCCAGGGACTGTCGTCCAGAGCCCTCAAGACCGCCCGTGAGTGATAACCTTTGTCGGCGACGCATTCGGCCGGGTCCTCCGCCGTCGGTGCCGCATCCACCGCCCCGAGGTTTGCCTCGGCCTTCGCCAGGGTCTTGGAAAGCGTCGTGGTGTCGCCCTCATCGGCCGGGTGCAGCTCGGCCGCCACCACCGCGCCGGTGTCCAGATCCACCGCGTGCTCGGGCTTGTAGGCCAGATGCGTCGTGCCGTCCTTCATCTTGGCGATCTTGGCCTCGGGGTCGCTCTTCGAAACCCAATCCGTGTTGGAAAGCTTCTTGCCCTTGCGCTCCAGACGCGCCAGATCCTCGGCCGTGGGTGTCTCGACGCCGCTTTCCCGGGCCAGGCGCTCCAGCATCTCCCGGTAGCCTTCGCCGTTGGCGCGCCGCACGATGTTCCGCAGCGCCGCGTTGGCCTCCATGGTCGAGGCATCGACGCCGATGCGCTCGCCCTTGATCAGCCCCGCCTCGGCGATCAGCACCAGAACCCAGTCGAAGACCGCCGCGTGGACTTCATGGGGCAGGCGCGTGCGGCTCCGTGACAGCCAGGAATGGTCCGGTACCCGATCACGGCTCCCCAGTCGCAGGAACGCCCGCAGCGAAAGCGAGTCCGAGCAGCGCCACTCCAGACCGCGCTCGCTGTCGATGCCCTCGAAGTAGCCCACCAGGTGCATCCGGAAATAGCGCCCGGGCGGCACCGAGGGCGCGCCCATCCGGGCCGCGTAATAAGGCCGGCAGCTCGCCTCGGCAAAGGCGTCGAAGCCGCCCTCGATCAGCACCGACTGCAAGCGGTCATAAAACACATGACCCGGAGAGCGCGGCATCTCCGACCAGCTCACCATCAGGTCCCCCTGACCAGCCTTCTGCCGTCCCATCGCCATCGGCAAATCCCCCTGCAAATCAGGGAACCAGAGAATCAGACGGCGCCGACTTAATCAACGGGCTGTTGAGGGTGAAGTAGGCGGCGTAATCGTCATGGATGAGGATGCCTTCGAGGTCCTTTTCGACATCGCCGCGTCCCGCGCCGATGCGCAGGACGGTCAGGAATGGGGTGCACAGCACGTGGAGCCAGCGGGTACGGGCGGCGATCCGCAGGCCGGTTTCGTCGAGGTGCTTGACCGGGACCGCTGTGCGGATCACGTCTGCGACATGGGCGAGGAAGGGCTCGAAGCGCCTGGCGGTTCGCCGGCCCATGGCGGTGATCGTGGCTGTGGAGATGGACACTGCGAAGAGGTCGCTCATGAGTTCGGCCAAGCGCTTCTCGGGAACGACCTGGGCGTACAGCAGGTAGCTCACCCAGGCGGTGATGCGTGGCCCGTACTGGACCGGGGCGGTCACGCCGTCCGGGAAGACGGCTCCTGTCACGGTGGCGCAGGCGCCGCAGAGGCAGCGATGGGCGCGGTGTTCGGTGACCTCCAGGGGGCGTGGCTCGGGCACATCGAAGACCTGTCGACAGACGGGCGCGCGGTGACGGTCGGCGTCCGACAGCGGTGCGCCGCAGCCCGAACAGGCGGAGGGGTCATGATCCACAACATGGTCCGGGCTCTCGGTCCGCGCCAGCGTCGTTCCCTTGTGGCCCGGCTGGCCGCCGCTTGGCCTGCCGGACTTGCCGCGCTGGCTTCGGGTGCGCCTCTGGGTTCCGCTCTTCTTGCCCAGGCCGTTGCTGGCGGGCGGCTTGCTGCTGGTGGTGCTGTCAAGCGCCGCGCTCCGCTCGAGCTCGGCGATGCGGTCACGCAGGGTCACGTTCTCCCGCTCGAGCGCGGCATTCTCCCGGACGAGCACCGTGGCCAGGCGCAACAGCCCCTGGCCCCAATCCCGGAAGGCCTTGACGACTGTTGTTGCGAAGGATGAGGGGTCAAGAAGATCTTGCAGGCACGCGAAGGCCTCGTCATGGGCGGCGAGGTCCTCGTGCCAGCGCGACAGCGTCACGGGTCCTCGGCATCGACGGCCATCATGGCGGCCAGCACCGCGAGGCGTTCGCCCGCCGGCAAGGCCTTGTAACGCCGGCCCCAGTTGGCCGCCTTACGCTTGATGCGCTGGCGGTCGGTGAAGTTCCGGCCTGCGTAGCTCGCCCAATGCACCCGGTCGGGCGCGAAGTTGAACCACACGACCTCGGTCCGCACCTGGGCCTGGGTCGTCACCTGCAGCGCCAGACTGCGCCAGCCCGCCAGCATCTCGTCGTAGAGCGCCGAGGGATGGCCCGAGACCATCACCTGGCAGGGCAGATCCTTGAGCAGGTCCAGGAGCGCGACATGGTCGACCTCCTCGTAGTCGAAGCGATAGCGCCGTGCCGAACGGCGGGTCGCGTGCAGATAGGGGGGATCGCTGTAGACCAGCTCCGGGCCCAGAAACGGGAACGAGGCCAAAAAGGCATGGGCACAGCCATGCACCAACTCGACCGGGTAGTCACAGGCAAAGGCCTCGAGCGCCTGCGCATCGCGGTCGATGCCGATCGAGCGCACGCCCGTTGGCTTGCGCTTCATCAGCGCACCGCGCCCCCCAGGTGGCTCTCGATGTAAACGCTGTGCGGCGGCATCAGCGCAATCAGCGCCTGGCACAGACCGCTCGTCGCCTTCGACCCAAAATATCCCACGCGCCGCTCCCGTCACACGAGAGCGCAACCCATAGACGCCCGATTCTATGGAGTCAAGAGACGATCAACGACGCGGCGGCGGAAACCCGGCCCCGCCGACCACCTACATCATCCTCTCACGGTCAGGAGCGGGGTACCTGGGTAGTTACAAAAAATCTCTAGTAAAAATTCTTGAAATATTTCCCTCTGACGCGTGCACTGCAACTGCTTGAATTTAAGCTCGAATATGTTCGAAAATCGCGTTTTCGCTGTTTACTGCGGTTGGCAGGTACCTAGATGCGGCGCAAGTGTTTTTGAAGTGGCCTAAAACCGTGTTTTCTGGGCTGACATAATTTGGCTGGGGCGGCAGGGATCGAACCTGCGATCACGGGATCAAAACCCGTTGCCTTACCGCTTGGCTACGCCCCAAGAAATTTGCGATCACCGAAATATTCGACTGGACCATAAGTCCAATTTCCAGTTTGCCGCAAGCTGCCAGGTCGCACGCGGGTGAGAAACTCTGTAGCGTTTCTGGCAACTCGGCGTCGGGCTGCAACGACTACGCGCCGGGATAGACCAAACCGTCCGCGCCGTTCTGCGTTCGATCCGCTCGACCGGCCATTTTCTCCAGACGATCAAGAAGTTTCGGAATGTCGTCTGGGCTGACGCCATGCAGAAATTCGCCGCCCGGTGCAATGCGCATGTTGGGTCCGAAATGGCACTTGTTGAAGCAGTGGATGCGCTCGACCTCGAGCGCAATGCCGCGATCGCGCACTCCGCGTTCGATGGCTTCGGCCAATGCAACTGACCCGCGCTTTCCACAGCACGGCTTATTTACGCCAACCATGTTGACACAGACCATGAGCTTTTGAGTGCGACGGCGCTCCGCGGGGCCGGGCATCAGATTGTTGCACCTGAAAATGCGGTCGCCGCCACCCACCAGCCGTCGCGTGCGAGTGCGCTTGTCGCCTGCTCAGCAATATTCAGATCGTCGAACATGCCAAAACAGGTGGCCCCTATTCCCGTCATGCGTGCGAAATGGCACCCGGGAACTTCATTGATGGCGGAAAGGACGTCGTCGATCACCGGACACAGCCTCGTGGCCGCGGCCGTCAGATCGTTTTCCCGCTCTTCAAGCACGGCGACGAGCGCCGCGAGGTCGTCGGGAGAATCATCAAAGCGCGCCGCTGGCGAGAACCCGCCGCGCCGTGCGTCGTATACCGACGATGTTGCCAGCGCCACTCCCGGATTTGCCAGCACGAGACCGGCCGATGGAAGCGCCGGCGCTAGTTTCACCTCCTCGCCGGTTCCACCAACGAATGCAGGTCCGCCGGCAAGACAAACCGGAACGTCCACGCCCAAACGCGTGGCTATCTCTGTCAGATCAACCTCGCCGTCGCCGATGCCCCAAAGGGTCGTCAGAGCTTTCAGTGTGGCTGCGGCATCGGCCGAGCCGCCGCCTAGTCCGGAGGAGAGCGGTAGACGCTTCGTCAAAGTGATCGCCGCAGCACACGGCACATTTGCAGCGTCGGCGAGTAGCTGAGCCGCGCGCAGAACCGAATTGTCCGTATGCCCGCTGAGCGAGTCGGCAAGCGGACCGTCTAGCTTGAGCGTCAACCCGTCGGCCGAACGCACGCTGAGCGTATCGCACAGCTCCGAAAACACGATCAAGCTATCCATCTCGTGGTGGCCATCGGCGCGTCGGCCCGTCGTATGAAGATAGAGATTGATCCGCGCCGGCGCCGGCAACGTGACGACACTAGAAACTTCGGCGTTCATCCGTCAGGCCTAAGCACTGTCGGTTTTCCCAATCCTTTCTTGAGCTTGGCTTCGATGCCTTTAATCAAATCCTCTTCGGGCTCCAAGGTGAGCGCACGGCGCCACTGAAAGCGGGCCTCGTTGCGTCGATCGACCCGCCACAGCGCGTCGCCCAGATGGTCGTTGATCACGGCGTCCTGCGGCCGCAATTGAACGGCCCGCTCAAGATGACGCGCCGCGTCTTTCCATTCGCCTAGGCGGTAGAGTACCCAGCCCAAGGAATCGACGATGTAACCATCGTCGCGGCGTCGCTCGACCGCCTTCTCAATCATCTTCCTTGCGCGACCCATATTGCGGCCTTGTTCGACCCAGGAATAGCCGAGGTAGTTAAGAACGAACGGCTGATCGGGCTCGAGTTCCAGGGCCTTCAGAAAATCTGCTTCGGCGCGTTCCCAAAGTTTGCTGCGCTCTAAAGCGACACCGCGATTGTAGTAAAGATTCCAGTGGCTTTTCTCGATCTTATCGATCCGATCGAAGGCTTTGTCGTAAGACTTGATGGCATCTTGGTAGCGTTCGCTGAAGCGCAAGAGGTTCCCTTGCGTAATCAACGGGTCCGGCCGATCCGGCCGTTCGTCGGCCAACGTGCCCAATAATTGTACGGCGCCCTCGAGATCGTCCAAATCGTTCAAATTGTCGGCGATACGCAACCGCGCGGCCCATTGGTAGGGCGAGTCCGGCCCGATCGAACGGTAAACGTCAATCGCATCGGCATAGCGCCGACGAAACTCGAGCAGATCACCAACAAGGAGCTTTGCCAGCGCGAAATCGGGCCGCGCCACGAGTGCGAGTTGTGCATACACCATCGCCAAATCGTCGCCACGATCCTTCGGCACTGCCGAGGCCAAATGGAAGAATCCGTCCGCGATTCCCTCGGCCGGACCGGTAACGATCGACGTCGCCGGCTGGCCTTTGGCAATACGGCCGAGCTCCGCTTCGAGCAGGGTACTGCGGGGATGGTTCGCGAGGTAGTCGTCATAGATCGCCTTCGCTTCGTCGACGCGCCCTTGACGCTCAAGAAACGAGCCGATCGCACGGACGATGCGAACCGGCGCCGCCGCGGGATCTTCGACCAAACTGCGATAAGCGGCCTCGGCAGCCTCCGGCCGATCCGCCAAATCGTTGATCAGCCCTTCCTGCAGATGCCGTAAACCGCCGAAGCCATCGCCGTCTTTAAGCCGGGCAATCGAAGATAGCGCACCGTCCACGTCGCTGAGACCGAAGTCGGCCCACGCCGCGGCGATCGGTGCCGCATAGGCAGCCATACCCTTGTCCCATTTATCAGAAAGCCTGTTGCGGGCAGCACCGTAGTTCCGATCCTGTACATTGCGGATAACCAGCAGAAAGATGGCGATCGGATCCCTGATTCCAGCGGCCTCAATTCTTTTCGCGAGCTCAACCGCCGGCGCCACCATGCCCGCCGAAAGCGAAAGCTTGAAAGCCTGGCGCAGCAAGCGCTCATCATCTGGACTATCTTCGAGAACACGAGTCATCAAGGTCGCCGCCTGGCGTAAATCCCAGCTCCGCTCGGCGGCCAAGGCCGCTAGATAGGTTCCATAGACAGAGGAGTTGTCCGCGACGGCGGCGAGCTGCAACGACGCGTTCGCCGAATCTCCTCGACTTTCAGCGCTTGCGGTCGCCACTTGGGCAACGATGCACGCCGCAGCGCACAACGCTGGGATTAAAGCGATGGCATGCCGCCGTGACCTTTGTAGGTAAGCCCGCCCAGTCGAGTCAGATCGCCATGTAACCATCGATAACCTCTCGCACCCGATCCAAATTGCTCAACGATGCAAAAACCGACGCGCCGAGTACGCCCGATTCCGCGCAACTTCTCCTGCATAGCGCCGGTCACATGCTGACAAGTGTGAGTTTATCCGAGTCCAGCGCCCCACGTCAGCCGTTTTCAAGCGTACAGCATACCGGCCATCCGAGACCGTAAGACTGCAGGGCACCTCTAAAAATGCCATTTTCGCGCACCGTCGGTTTAGAATCGGGTTGACGATTTGTTGACATCGGGAGGGGTGTTCATGGGTCAGATAGGATTTTTTGATCTTTCGAAGCGGTATACCGGGCTGGACGCCAAGAACGAGCCTCTGGCGAAGATCGACGAGGTTGTTCCGTGGGAAGACTTCCGTGGGTGTTTGGATGCGGTGTGTCGGCGTTCGGACAAGGCGCGCAAGTCGCGGGCGGGACGCAAGCCGTGGGACGCGGTGGTGATGTTCAAGACGATCATTCTGAGCGCACTCTACAATCTGTCGGACGATCAGGTTGAGCATCAGATCCGGGATCGCCTGTCGTTCATACGGTTTTTGGGGTTGGGTCTGGAGGACCGGGTTCCCGATGCCAAGACAGTGTGGCTGTACCGCGAACAGTTGACGCAAGCTGGGGTGATTGAGACCTTATTCGAGACGTTCGATGGCCACCTGAAGGATCAGGGCTATCTGGCGATGGGCGGCCAGATCATCGACTCCTCGATCGTGGCGGTGCCCAAACAGCGCAACAGCCGCAAGGAGAACGCGGGGATAAAGGCTGGCGAGACGCCGGAATGCTGGCAGGATAAGCCGGCAAAGCGGCGCCAAAACGATGTCGAGGCGCGGTGGACCAAGAAGCACGGCAGGAGCCATTACGGCTACAAGAACCATGTCAACGTGGACCGTCGGCACAAGCTGGTGCGGCGCTATCAGGTGAGCGACGCGGCGACGCACGACAGTAAGGTTCTCGACGATATCCTGGATGGGGACAACACGGCCTTGGGCGTATGGGCGGACAGCGCTTATCGCTCGGCGGAGATCGAGGCGGCGCTGAAGAAGAAGGGGTTGAGGAGCCGGATCCATCGCAAAGCCCGCCGCAACAAGCCGCTGAGCGAGCGCGAGAAGCAAGGCAACAAGACCCGTTCGTCCGTTCGGGTCCGCGTCGAGCATGTTTTCGGGGCCCAGAGCAACGACATGGGCGGGACGCTGCTGCGTAGTGTCGGGCTGGCGCGGGCAAAGGCTCGGATAGGGCTGAAGAACCTCGCCCACAACATGCGCCGTCTGGTCCAACTGAACCGCCTCGCCGCGGCGGTGTGACAATACTCTGAGTAGGAGATCGCCTGGGCACGGTCTTGAAGCGGAAATAGCTCAATTGGAGCGCGGGAAACTCCCGGAAATCCCGGTGCCAGCATGGCCGCAGACGGCCACAGCCCGCTTAACCAATCATCCTCTGTCAAATCGCGAATTCTTAGAGGTGCCCTGCAGCATGAATACCTGCTTACATGTTGGGATAATTTGGGCCGCCACCACCTTCCGGCACAACCCAGCGAATATTCTGTCGCGGATCTTTGATATCGCACGTCTTGCAGTGAAGACAGTTCTGCGCGTTGATCTGAAGCCTTGGTGCGGCGCCGTCGGCGACGATCTCATAGACATTCGCCGGGCAATAGCGCTGTTCCGGCGCATCGTAGCGGGCAAGGTTCACCGCGATAGGCAGCTGCTCATCCTCGAGCAATAGATGCGCGGGTTGGTCTTCCTCGTGGTTGGTTCCGGAATAGGCAAGGTTGGTGAGTTTATCGAAACTGATAACGCCATCCGGCCTGGGATAATCGATCGGCCGACATTCACTTGCCGGTTTTAGGGCGCTGTGATCGGCATGATTTGGGAATGTCCAAGGCGCCCGCCCGCGCAGAAGAAATGTGTCGATCGCTGCATGGACAAGGCCGGCCGCAATTCCCCAGCGAAAGGCCGGGCGAATGTTGCGCTGGCGATAAAGTTCTGGCCACACCCACGACCGCCGCAGCCGCTCTGGATATTCGAGGGGCTCCCGGCCCGCAGCTTTGCCGGCCAGCAACTCGAGGACCGCGTCGGCGCATTCGATACCCGACTTCATTGCCGTATGCGTGCCCTTGATTTTCGGCACATTCATGAAGCCTGCCGCGGCGCCGATCAGGGCGCCACCAGGGAACGTCAGGTTCGGGATAGACTGGAAGCCACCTTCGTTCAGCGCGCGGGCGCCAAAAGAGATAAGTCGACCGCCCTCAAACGTGCGCTGGATAGCCGGATGATGCTTGAAACGCTGAAACTCATCGTAGGGACTGAGATAGGGGTTCGTGTAGTCGAGCCCAATCACGAATCCAACCGCGACTTGATTGCCCTCCAGGTGATACAGGAACGACCCGCCATAAGTCCGGCTGTCGAGCGGCCAGCCGATGGAGTGAACGACAAGGCCCGGCTGATGCTGTTCGGGCGCCACCTCCCAAAGCTCCTTCAGCCCAATTCCGTAAGTTTGCGGATCACACCGATTGCGCAGCGCGAACCGGTCGGCAAGACGCTCCGTGAGCGATCCGCGACACCCTTCGGCGAATAGCGTCTGGCGACCATGGAGTTCGACGCCGGATTGATGGTTGGCGCCGGGTTTGCCAGTCCGCGTGATGCCCATATCTCCCGTTGCCACACCCTTAACGGACCCGCCTTCGTCATAAAGCAGCTCCGCGGCAGCAAATCCCGGATAAATCTCGACGCCGAGGGCTTCGGCTTGCTGCGCCAGCCAGCGACAAACCGAGCCAAGGCTTACGATATAGTTTCCCCGATTTCGCAGTTGCGGTGGTGTCGGCAGCCGCACCGCACGCCTCGCCGTCAGAAACAGAAAGCGTTCTTCGCTCACGGGCGTATGTAGCGGCGCATCCAGGTCGCGCCAGTTCGGGAACAATTCCTCCAAGGCGCGTGGTTCGATCACCGCACCGGATAGTATATGCGCGCCGACTTCCGATCCCTTCTCGAGGACACAAACGCTGAGCTCGTTACTCCGTTCAACGCACCGCTGCTTGAGTCGGATCGCGGCCGCCAGCCCCGCAGGTCCGGCCCCGACAATTACGACGTCATAGTTCATCGTCTCACGGTTCATCGCGCACTCCGTCCCAGGTTGTTGGCCTAGCTACCCGTGTCTATAACAATATCGTCGAGTTCGTCAGACGGCTAGGAAGGCTCCAACTATGTGGCCGCAAGAATGAACGAACGGTTGCGGGCCATTGATCTGCAACTGAGCTTTGGCATCGATGAAGCGATAGGCGACACGCCGCTGGATCGCTATGCGTTAAGCATAAGCGATGTCACCACTTCGCCGGCAAAATCGGAGGCCGAACGACCAGCGCAAGGCAAAGAGAGTCAGAGGGTGAAGCGGCAGCAATCCCGCATCTCCCCAAGCTCAAGCCACGCTGCGCTCGAAAGTGCGAGTGTGGCCGACTCGGCGCAAACGTTGGACGAGCTTCGCGCAACGCTGGCGGCGTTCGAGGGTTGCGCGTTGAAGCGCACCGCGACAAACCTGGTATTTGCCGATGGCAATCCTGATGCCAAGGTCATGATCATCGGTGAAGCGCCCGGCGCGGAAGAGGATCGCCTTGGCCTCCCATTTGTCGGCGTCAGCGGGAAACTTCTCGACCGCATGCTAGGCTTCATCGGCCTCGACCGGAGCTCCGCATATATTACCAACGTGCTACCGTGGCGGCCGCCCGGCAATCGAAAACCGACGCAGGCCGAGGTTGCCGTTTGCATGCCCTTCACAAAGCGCCATGTCGAACTCGCGAACCCCAAGATCTTGGTGCTGGCAGGCGGCGCTGCCGCGTCGACGCTGCTCGAGACGAGCCAAGGCATTTCCCGAATTCGCGGGCGCTGGCATGACTATTCGAGCCCTGGGCTTGCTCAGCCCATAGCGGCACTCCCGACTTTCCACCCGGCCTACCTCTTGCGAACGCCCGGACAGAAGCGATTTGCTTGGCGCGACTTCCTGGCACTCAAGCTTAAGCTGCAGGAATTTGGCTAACGCGTGCCCCTTCGGTGCAACGTGAGTAGTTGAGCGTTTGTAAGGCTTCGACTTGCTAATCGCGGCAAATTCCAGTACCTAGCAAGCGGGTCGGGATGTGATGGGCAAGGGTCAAACAAAAGCATGACAAGAAGGTTAAGTCAGCTCGCCGGCGGCTTGTGCGCGACGGTGCTTGCGATCGGCATCGGTTCTGCGTACGCGCAGGATTTGCCGAATACCACGGACGTTGAAACCGCGGCCCTCACCCATGGCGACGGCGCGACCGGCGCAGTTGTTCCGACACCGCTCGGTGCGGCCGACGCTAAACGCTATCGGGATATCTTTGAACTCCAGCAGGCCGGCAAATGGCGCGAGGCCGATGTCTTAATCAAGGCGGTTACGGACCGGCTGTTGATTGGACACGTTCAGTTTCAGCGCTATATGCACCCGACGGCATATCGCTCGAAATATGTCGAACTGCGGGACTGGCTATCGGAATACGCAGACCATCCAGGCGCGCACCGGGTTTACAGGCTAGCGCTTCGCCGCAAACCGGACTCGTGGAAGGCTCCTCGCCGGCCAATTGGCGTCGTTGGATTGGCGCAAGCGGGTGCGACGACAACAGAGGCCGGCAACGACGAGAAATCGGTAAAAAAACCAGGTCGCAGGAAGACTCGGCACGTTTATCGCGTGCAACGCCAAATCAAATCGTTGGTGGCACGTGGACGGCCGACGCAGGCTAGAAAACTCATCACCAGCAAGACAAATCTTCGTCGCTTTGATCCAGCGAGTTTCGATGAAAGCATGGGCGATATCGCTCGCGGTTACTTTCATGCTGGCAAGGATCAGGAGGCATTGAAGGTCGCACTGCCAGCGACCGACCGCTCGGGAATCAAGGCTCCAATGGCCTACTGGTGGGGCGGACTCGCTGCTTGGCGACTCGGCGAGTTTGCAACAGCCGCGCGGCTCTTCGAGGGCATGACGCATGCCGAGGCAGATACTGGATGGACGGCTTCTGCGGCAGCGTTTTGGGCGGCCCGCGCCTACTTGGTCGGTGGACAGCCGCAACACCACAACCGGATGATGGAAATCGCGGCGGGCAAACCGCAAACGTTTTACGGGCTGCTTGGCCTTCGTGCGCTCGGTCGCGAGCCAGTGTTGAACTGGAACCTGCCGAAGCTTGATGCGGTCGATGCTCAGTTGTTGGCCCGAATTCCTGCAGCGAACCGAGCGCTCGGGTTGATACAGGCCGGACAGTTTGCGCGCGCGGAATCCGAACTCAGGCGGCTGACAGGAAATCTTTCACCAGACTTGGCGCATTCACTTTTGGCACTGGCCGATGTGGCACAACTTCCGGCTCTCGCACTCAACGTCGGCGATACCCTGTTGCGCCACAGCGGCGTACGCCATCAGGCAGCCCTCTTTCCTGTGCCTTCATGGCAGCCAGAGCAAGGGTACACGGTCGACCGCGCGCTCTTGTACGCGTTGATGCGTCAAGAATCACAGTTCAAGACCAACGCAAAAAGCCGGGCAGGCGCGCGCGGCCTTATGCAACTGATGCCGGCGACTGCCGGATTTATGGCTCGCAAGCGGTTCCGGGGCGCCGCGCGGGACAAGTTGTTCGAGCCGCGATACAATATCGAACTCGGCCAGCGCTATGTCCGTCACCTGATGGCGACGCCGACGATCGGGTCCAATCTGTTTCTCATAGCCGCGGCCTATAATGGTGGACCCGGCAATCTCAGAAAATGGCAGAAGCGAGCGGATTATCGGGATGATCCGTTGCTCTTCATCGAAAGTCTGCCAGCCCGCGAGACACGAATATTTGTCGAACGCGTTCTCACAAATGTTTGGCTTTACCGATATCGATTGGGCCAAACGACACCGTCGTTGGTGTCCATTCTCGAAGGTAATTGGCCGCAATACACGGCGCTCGATTCAGAGGAGACAAGTACCTCGAAGGTAGCAGCGAGTGGCGATTGACGAAGGACGTCCGTTTCATTCCGTCAATATTGCGGTGCTCACCGTCTCAGACACGCGCGGGCCTGACGAAGACAAGTCGGGCGATACGCTAGTTGAGCGACTGACTGCCGACGGTCACAAGCTGGCCGATCGCGCCCTTCTGAAAGATGATCTAGACATCATTGTAGCAAAGCTCGAAGCCTGGATTGCAGCGCCGGAAATTGATGTCGTCATCACCACAGGTGGGACCGGCGTTACTGGACGCGACGTCACACCGGAGGCGATTGAGTGTGTTTCGGAAAAGAAGATTGAGGGGTTTGGCGAGTTGTTTCGTTGGATCAGCTTTCAGAAAATCGGCACGTCGACGATCCAAAGCCGGGCGAGTGCGGGCGTTGCCAACGGCACCTACCTCTTCGCTCTACCCGGTTCAACAGGTGCCTGCCGCGATGGTTGGGATGAAATTTTGCATCACCAGCTCGATAACCGTTTCAGACCTTGCAACTTCGTCGAGCTTATGCCGCGGCTGAAGGAGCGTTGACGACGGTCAGGCATCAACTCAGTGCGCGCATCGACTGCGAACCGCGATGCTTCCAGCGCGCAAGCGCTGCCGCATCATCGACGTCGGCCAGCGTGTCGACCAAGGCGTAGCTTCTTCCCAATCCCAGATTTGCGAGTGTGTCGGCAAGCGCGTACTCGCTCGACCAGCGCACGCCGTCAAAGAGATGGGGCAGCCGCGGGCGGCGGCGCAAACCCACAAGCCAATAGCCACCGTCCTCGGCCGGTCCGAACACCGCGTCGTGCCGTCCCAAAGTAGCGAAGGCTCGTGCCACGTGACCGACGTCCAAATCCGGGATGTCGGTCCCGACGAGGACAGCGGGTCCGGCTGGCAGCGCGTTCATCGCTGCTGTCATGCGGAGCCCAAAATCGCCCTGTTCCTGCAATCGACGCGGAATTCCCGGTGGCCAGCGGGCCGGCTCCGGCGTGACCCATAACCAACATTGCCACCACGGAGCTTTGGCAAGTCTGCCGATGGTACGCATCGTCATCAACCGATGCATCTTTAGCGCCTCGATCGGTCCTACTTCTCTCGCGAGTCGGCTCTTCACACGGCCCAATCGTGGCGCCCGCGCAAATATGACAAGGTGGCGTCTCACGAAGTGCACCCCTTGGCCGATCCTGTGCGTCGAGTAGGCGTGAAGCGCGCGTTCATCAGATTTGTGTAGTATCGAGCGCCGATCAATCGACAGAAAACGCGCTTATTGGACTTGCTGCTGCTTGCACTATCACCCTATCTAGCATGGGGATGGCCGGCAAATGCGACAACAGGTCGTGAGCGACGACATCGATCTCGACGCGCTATGCGCGGCGCTCAATTGTGCCGAGGCCCTCCCCGCGCCGTATCGGGCCGATCGCGAAGATCTGCACCCCCTGCCGGAAAAGGGCCTTGCCCACGATCATGTACGCGTCGTCGGAACCGGCTGTTTGTTGCGTGTGCCGCGGCAAAGCCAGTTCGCATTTGCGGCCGTCGAGAATCTTTCCTACCAGGCAGCCTGCTTCGAGCGCGCATCTCTGGGAGCGCACGCACCGCGCCTGCACGGCGTGCTACCGCCATCGCGCGACGTACCGATGGGTGCGCTCGTCGTTGACGAGATTGAGGGTCGTGCCGTCCAGTTGCCGGGCGATTTACCGGCCCTTGCGGAGTGCCTTGCGTCGATCCACGGCCTCCCCGTACCACCACCCATCAAGCGGCCACCGCTTGCCGATCACAGCGATCCGATCGCTGGCACCCTTCTTTTCATAGAAGATCAGGCACGCTACCTGGAAGATGCGACCGACGATTCAGACGCGATCTCGATGATCACGGAGGAGCTTCGTTGGGCGCGCAAGTTCGCGGATGAAAACGCCGGCGAGGCGCAGCCCACGACCCTGGTCGCGAGCGACACGCATCCCGGCAACTATATCGTGGACCAATCGGGCCGGGCCTATATCGTCGACCTTGAGAAAGCGCTCTACGGCTCACCGGCCATCGACCTCGCCCACTGCTCGCTTTACACCTCGACCACTTGGGACATCGCCGCGAGTTACATCCTTGAGCCGGCCGATGTGATTGCCTTCTACCGGGGGCACCTCGACCGCATCGAGCCAGACCTAGCGCAGGCTCTCATGCAATGGCTCTTACCGCTACGTCGACTCACGTGGTTGCGCTCGACGACCTGGTCCGCAAAGTGGCGTGTCGAATCACGCAAAGCAGCGGTTGCCGGTAAGGAGGCCGCAGACAATACCGAAGACTGGTCTGCCGACAACCGCGATGCCCGCCTGGTGGCCCACGTCGAGGAACGCACCCGAGACTTTCTCAGCGCCCCTACAGTCGACCGAATACGCGCCGAATGGCGCGACGGAAGTGAACTCGGTTCGGCACTGTAGGGCAGACTAGACGCCGCCGTCGCCGATCAGCGCGAGTGGCGCCCAGAAGATCGGGTGTGCATAACTGAACAACGGTGTGCCGGAGTCAGGATTGGGGAATACTTCGTCGATCAGCTGGAGCGCGGACTGCTGCAGCGCTGCGGCTCGGCTCAGGCTCGGATTTATCGACTGCCGGCGGAACAGTTCGGTCGTCAGTTTTCTGGCGCTCGTCGTTTCAACGGGCCAGTGACTGACGAGCACCGCCCGCGTCCCTGCATAGGAAACGCCCGGCCCAAGCCTGAGACCGCTTCCGCACCAGCACCGGACGCCGAACCGGTATTACAGGCCGACAGCACGACCCAATCCGCATCTAGATTGAGGCTTAGGATTTCACTCAGGGTCAGCAGGCCATCCGCCTTACCGCCGGTCACCTCGGGCGCGGATAACGCCAATGCTGGCTCGGCGAGACCATTTAGGTCTCCCGGCACGAGACCGTGGGTCGCGAATATGATAACCCGGCGGTCCGAGAGTTTCGTGGATCTAACCAATTCTTCACTGGCCGACTTCCCAAGAAACACATCGCGCTTGACGTCAGCGTTCATGATCTTTGCAAGGCTCAAGACTTCAGCCGCCGTATCGGGCAGACGTGGCAGGGCGGAAAGAAGTGCGGTATTCGCAGCGTCGCTTGCAGGACGACCCCGTAGTCCGACCGGCGCACCGCGGGATCGATAGGCGACGAGTTTCGTCGATGATTTCTGGGCCGCCGTTGCCTGTCGCTTGCTGAACCAGGGGTCGCCAAACCCGGCAAATGCACGCCGGTCGCCGGAGGGCATAGGCGCGCTTCGCAATGTCCCGAGCGATGCAACCGTCGGCAGATGCGTGATTGCGTGCGTATTCAACAGCCACGGTGTGTCCTTGTAATTCTCGAATGGTATGCCGCTGCTAGCACTAGGTGTGTGTTTTCCGGTCGGTAGCAGCGCAAACGGAATTTGCCCAAGCGGGCCATGTGGCACGACGATAAGGCTCGAGCTTGACTTCCATGCCGCCGCCAACGGCATGAGGAAAAGATCGTAGAGGCGGCGGGCTGCGACGAGGTCAAATGCGGGAATCTCCTCTATCGTTGTCGCGCCTGGCTCAAGTGACAGCCTGAGCTCGCCCGTCAACTTCGTAAGCCCTGCGCGATCCGCGTCGATAGCGGTAACCATAGAAGGGCCGCTTTTCGATACTGCCCATGCATAGCTTCGATGCATGCCGACATAGGTCGCCAAAAGCGCTTCGCCGGCGTGCAATTTCTGTTGCACGTCGACGATGGTCGCCGGCGGCGGGCCGACCAGATCGGCGTAGGCAGGAAACTTCGCTTCAAGCTCCTTGCCAAGCTCATCGCGCTCATCGCGAAGCTTTCCAATCAGATCGCGGAGCTTAGCCGCGAGCTTAGGATCCGCTTCGTTCTCCGGTCGCGCCAATACAATCGTCAGCGCCTGCGCAGCAGAAACCATTTGTTTTTCGGCGTCCTGCGCCCGACGCACCAGGTTGGCGAGCTTTCTATCGCCCGTAGCCGAGCGCGCAGCGGATTGTGCGAGCGCTCGCTGCACCGAACTATTGCGCGAAACGTCTCGGCGACGATATCGACAGCCCCGTCACCTTCGAGTGCAGTGCCGCGAATCGAGAGCAGAAGATCAATCCCGCATTTCCCAGATAGACGATGATTTCTGACGGTCTCAACGCCGATTCAAGTATAATAATCAAATGGATAATGGCGATAGGGGGCACAATAAATGGCACATCCGATGGGTGAATCGAAACGGGACGGACTTCGGGTCGATTTCGACCGCCGCCTGAAGCTGGAATTTCACGGGTCCAAGATCACCTCTGACGGCGGGTTGCTGGCCTATCGGGAGCTTGATGATGCCCTTGGCCTGACCGAGGTTGCCGGGACTATTTTCCAGGACAGCCGTACCGGCAAGAACGGATGGCACGGCATGACGGGGCAGTTCCGTCAGTCGGTGTTTGGTCGCCTTGGTGGTTATGAGGACGTAAACGACGCCGACCGTCTCGGACGTGATCCTGCCATGCGGTGGATTGTTGGTGGCAAGGCCGTCGAAAGACAGGCTGCGTCCACCAGCCAGATGGGGCGGTTCGAGACGGAGCTTCTGGCGACCGATGCGAACATCGAAGTCCTGGCTGGGATGAACGGGGCGTGGATCGACAAGGTTCATGACCGCCGCCCACCGAAGATGATCATCCTCGACATGGACTCAAGCGTCAGCCCGACCCATGGCGAACAAGAGGGAACGGCGTACAATGGGCGGGTTCAACCGGTCGTCGCAACACGTTCAGTTTGACTGGCCTGCAAGCACTGGTCCAGAGCTTCGGCAGGAGTTCTCCATCCGAGGGTCTTGCGGGGCCGTGTATTGAGCGCGTCAGCAACAACTGCGAGTACGTCCGGACTGTGTGCGCTCAGATCGGTTCCTTTCGGGAAGTACTGTCGAAGCAGTCCATTGGTGTTCTCGTTCGTTCCGCGTTGCCAAGGGCTGTGCGGTTCGCAGAAGTAGACGGGAAGGCCGGTTGCGATCCGCAGATCCGCATGCCTGGCCATCTCTGCTCCCTGGTCCCAGGTCAGCGAGCGGCGAAGCTGCGCTGGCAATGTCGTGATCGTCCGGGCGATGGCATCGCGAACCGCTTCAGCCCCATGACCGGCAAGCGCAGGCCCGTTCTTCACGCGCGGGACGGTGCCGTGGCCTTCCATTCGGGGAAGATGCAGCAGCATTGTGAACCGCGTGGTGCGTTCCACCAGAGTGCCGATCGCCGATCTGCCCAAGCCGATGATCAGGTCACCTTCCCAGTGTCCGGGTACGGCCCGATCAGCTGCTTCCGCCGATCGTTCACTGATCATGATCTCAGGCGTGACGAAGGATTTTCCCCGCCGGCGGCTACGTGCCCGAGGTACGCGCAGTGCCCTTCCCGTGCGAAGGCAGGCGGTCAGCTCACGACGGAGTGCGCCGCGGCCCTGTACGTAGAGCGCCTGATAGATCGCCTCATGACTGATCCGCATCGCTTGATCCTCGGGCCCGTCCCCAGGATAGTCGATCCGAAGACGGTGCGCGATCTGCTCAGGACTCCAGGCCCTGGCCCATCGCCTGTGCTGCCGCGGCCCATGCCGACGACCGTTCCAGACGACGCGTGGCCCCTCGATCACCGTTCCATCCGGTGCCGAGATCCGACCCGCAAGCCGATCCTGCACATAGCGCCGCAGCGCCTCATTCGTTGCCAGCTTGGCTGGCTTCGGCCTTTTGGCGGACCGATCAGTATGCCACTGCGCCGTCGTTGCTCGGTAGTCCAGGCCACCGCTTCGGGTCGCCGCGTTGCGCCGCACCTCGCGGGAGATCGTCGACGGTGCTCGCTCCAGCCGGCAAGCAATATGACGTATGCCTCTTCCCTGGGCGCGCAGAAGAGCAATCTCCTCACGTTCCTCGAAAGACAGGTAACGTCCTGACAGCGGCTTGGCCGGTTGCGATAAATGTGATGGTGGCATGCCGCCCGACCTCCGGAACCACCTCGAGCCTACCGGAGGGGATACACCGGCATCTCGGGCCGCGTCCTCGCTCGAACGCCCCGTCGCAATCGCTGCCCAGAACCGAACAAGCTCCTCACGCCGTGCCGAGTCCGGTCGACCTGGCGAATGCAACTTGCTCCGTCCAGACCGATCCGACCGCCGTCTGCGTACCGTCATAGCAACCTCCTATGCCAGAGTGTTGCGACGACCGATTGAACTCGCCAGGGTCACTTCGGCTGCACCTGCTACCATCCACTATTCCTGTTCAACCAGTTCGGCGATCTGGAGCGGTGTTCCCTTCGCCCCGGCAATGTCCACAGTGCCGACGGTTGGCGTGAGGTTCTGGAACCGGTCGTTGAGCGTTATCGGGAACGGAACCTGCGCCGCTACTTCCGAGGGGACGCCGCCTTTGCCGCACCGGACATCTACGAGTTCCTGGAAAGTGAGGGTTTTCTCTACGCGATCCGGTTGCCGAAGAACCAAATTCTTCAGGAAAGCATTGCCCACCTGCTGACCCGCCCCGTCGGTCGTCCGCCGAACCATGTGCGGCGCTATTACGCCAGCTTCAGGTATCAGGCTGGAAGTTGGGACAGGAAGCGGCGCGTGGTGGCCAAGGTGGAATGGCACCCCGGCGAGTTGTGCCCCCGCGTCGGCTTTATTGTCACCAACCTGTCGCGGCCCGCCGAACGGGTGGTGGCGTTTTATAATCACCGTGGGACAGCGGAGCAGTACATCAAGGAAGGCAAATACGCCATCAAGTGGACCCGTCTGTCATGCAGCAAGTTCCGCAACAACGAGGTTCGGCTCCAGTTTCACGCCCTGGCTTACAATCTGGGCAACTTCATGCGGACGCTTGCATTGCCGAAGGAGGTGGAACACTGGTCGCTGACCACGCTACGGGAAAAGCTGGTGAAGATCGGGGCCAAAGTTGTCCGCCATGGCCGTTATGTCACGTTCCAACTGGCCGAGGTCGCCGTGTCGAAAATCTTGTTCCAGAAAATCTTGGCCTTGATTGATGATCTACGCCGAAGCCCCGTTCCGGCGTAGGCCGAGGAAATTGACGGCAAGGTGGAAAAGACAGGAGAGGTGTGTCTGGATGGTGGAAATCTTTGCCAAATGGCCTTCCGAACGTGGTCAGCCCGCCAAAGTCGGGTCATCGGAGGGCTGGGAAGGGAATGGAGTTCCCGTGGCGGTGCAATGTAGATACGATTGCCATGGATTTGAAGGTTAGCTGGGAAATGTCGGAAAAACTATCTGTTCATGGGATCTGAACGTGGAGGAAAATCAGCTGCCATCGCCTATCAGCCCGTTGATTAAGTCGGCGCCGTCTGATTCTCTGGTTCCCTGATTTGCAGGGGGGTTTGCCGATGGCGATGGGACGGCAGAAGGCTGGTCAGGGGGATCTGATGGTGAGCTGGTCGGAGATGCCGCGCTCTCCGGGTCATGTGTTTTATGACCGCCTGCAGTCGGTGCTGATCGAGGGCGGCTTCGACGCCTTTGCCGAGGCGAGCTGCCGGCCTTATTACGCGGCCCGGATGGGCGCGCCCTCGGTGCCGCCCGGGCGCTATTTCCGGATGCACCTGGTGGGCTACTTCGAGGGCATCGACAGCGAGCGCGGTCTGGAGTGGCGCTGCTCGGACTCGCTTTCGCTGCGGGCGTTCCTGCGACTGGGGAGCCGTGATCGGGTACCGGACCATTCCTGGCTGTCACGGAGCCGCACGCGCCTGCCCCATGAAGTCCACGCGGCGGTCTTCGACTGGGTTCTGGTGCTGATCGCCGAGGCGGGGCTGATCAAGGGCGAGCGCATTGGCGTCGATGCCTCGACCATGGAGGCCAACGCGGCGCTGCGGAACATCGTGCGGCGCGCCAACGGCGAAGGCTACCGGGAGATGCTGGAGCGCCTGGCCCGGGAAAGCGGCGTCGAGACACCCACGGCCGAGGACTTGGCGCGTCTAGAGCGGAAGCGCAAGGGCAAGAAGCTTTCCAACACGGATTGGGTTTCGAAGAGCGACCCCGAGGCCAAGATCGCCAAGATGAAGGACGGCACGACGCATCTGGCCTACAAGCCCGAGCACGCGGTGGATCTGGACACCGGCGCGGTGGTGGCGGCCGAGCTGCACCCGGCCGATGAGGGCGACACCACGACGCTTTCCAAGACCCTGGCGAAGGCCGAGGCAAACCTCGGGGCGGTGGATGCGGCACCGACGGCGGAGGACCCGGCCGAATGCGTCGCCGACAAAGGTTATCACTCACGGGCGGTCTTGAGGGCTCTGGACGACAGTCCCTGGAAGACCCGGATCGCGGCGCCCAAGCAGACCGGCTTTTCGCGCTGGCACGGTGATGAGGCGGCGCGGCGCGCGGTCACCAATAACCGTGCGCGGCTCAAGTCCGGGGTCGCCCGCGAGGCCTTCAAGCTGCGCGCCGAGATCGTCGAGCGCTGCTTTGCCCACAACCTCGATCGTGGCGGCATGCGACGAACCTGGCTGCGCGGGCGAGAGAATGTGCACAAGCGATACCTGCTCCACGTCGCCGGCCACAATCTATCGTTACCGATGCGCCAGCTCATCGGCGCCGGCACCCCGCGGGAGGCCGTGGCGGGCGGATATGGCGGTATTTTCGTTCTGCTCACGCCCACCGGGGCCATGCTGGTGGCACGGGGGGTTTCGCAAAGCGGCCAGTCGGCTTTCGCCGCCGCATTCTTCATCTGGGGGTGAGAGCCGGAAAAAGCCACTTAATCAACAGGCTGCTATACCTTGATTGAGACCGCCAAACTCAACGGATGGCAGGTCCTGACCGTAGGCGTACGAACCATTCGAGGCAGGCCAAATGCAAGACACAGACGAACTGACAACAGAGGCCATCAGGGAAAGAATGGACGCCCATATTGCGGCGGCATCCGAAAGTGCAGAAATTGATCCCGCCAACATTGGCTTAATCGATGACTTGGCCGCAAAATTCCTGGATTCTTTGACCCCCAAAGAAATGGGGTTCTTGATGTACGACAATCCCCAGCCCTTATCCCTTCAAGAGGTCGATAGCGATATCAGGGAAAAGTACAGAGCCAAATACGGAACTAAAAATCTGAAGCGGGGTCAATTCTTCAGATTGGGATCCGGCACAATCACCTTTTTCACCCACGAACACAATTTGAAATTCAAAGTTGACAACTAAAATCAGGCAGGATGATTAAGCGTAAGCCTCGCGCCGCATGCTTACCGAATGACCCGCTCGACTCCTTGATTGGTACCCATCCGGCCAGGACCGCGGTGAGTTTACTTTTGGCCCGTGATGTTGGGCAGCATCGTGGAACGTGAGTTATGCGGCTTAAGAGCAACACGCTCACCCTGTCTGACATTGCTCCCGGATCCCGGACCAGGCGGTAAATTGAATACCGATCTGGAGGGACGAGATGACAAAGCAGACGAGGCGGCGATTTTCGCCGGAATACAAGGAACAGTCGGTTGCCCGGCTGTCGGAGCCGGGTGCGACGCATAGCAGTGTGGCTGCCGAGCTCGGCGTCACGCCAACGCAGTTGAAGACTTGGCGGCTCGAGCTTGAGGCCGCGGGCTCGGCCGCGGCGACCGCGGCGCAGAAAGCCGAGGCCGCTGAACTGGTGCAGCTTCGCCGGGATAACAAGCGGCTGACGGAGGAGGTTGAGGTTCTACGCAAAGCCTCGGCTTTTTTCGCTCAATGGGCGGCGAAGACATGAAGACGAAGCACGCTTTCATCGCCGCCCATGCTTCAGGGCACGCCATCCGGTTCATGTGCCGGGTCCTGGGGGTTGCTCACAGCTGGTTCCACGCCCGGCGGCGTGCGGCCCCAAAGAGAGCTGAACGCGCTGCCCGGCGTGGCAGGCTCGGGTCAGAGATCCGGGAGATCTTCGAGCAGAGCAAGAGGTGCTACGGCGCGCCTCGGATCCATGCCGAGTTGAAGGCCCGCGGCTTACGCATCTCGAAGCGCTCGGTCGCCAAGCTCATGCGAGAGAACGGCATTCGTCCACCGCGAGGCAGGCGGCGGGCGCCGATCACCACCGACAGCCGCCACTCCCATGCGATCGCGCCCAATCTGCTCGACCGCAACTTCGAAGCCGCTGCGCCCGATGCGGTCTGGCTCGCTGACATCTCCTACATCCCAACTGACGAAGGCTGGCTCTACCTCGCCGCCGTCAAGGATCTGGCCACGATGGAGATCGTCGGCTGGTCGATGTCCGAGCGGCTGAAGAGCGTCCTGTGCGAGGAGGCGCTGAAGATGGCGATCCGCAGCCGCCGGTTGCCCATGGGGCTGATCCACCATTCCGACCGCGGTGTGCAATATGCCTGCGGTGACTACCGCAAGCTGCTCCGCCTCCATGGCATCAAGGCCTCCATGAGCCGCAAGGGGAATTGCCTCGACAACGCCCCTATGGAGAGCTTCTTTGGGTCTCTCAAGACCGAACTCGTGCACCGTACCCGGTTTTCTACCCGGCGCGAGGCCAAGGCTGCGCTATTCGAGTACATCGAGATCTTCTATAACCAACGACGGCGCCACTCGAGCATCGGCTACCGGACGCCGGCACAGGCCAGGAGGGATATGACCATCGCTCAGGCCGCATAGGTGAAGAACCACCTGGTCCGGATTTTGGGGTCAACGTCAGTCCGGGCTTCAGAAAGAGAACCGAAATCTCGGTTACATGGCATCCAGCGATGGGGAACACCCGCTAATGCGGGATAATGAGAGTGGTGGGCAAAGTCCATAGTGGAAGGGTTGGACGGGACCCGTTTTCCAAGTAGCGCGATTAAAGAAATTAAGCGTTACGACAGCAACAGCCAGCGCGGTCGCACGGAAAGAGACCTATCAATGAAGCTCACGGACAATGAAATAAGAGACATCAACAAGCATCTGGAAGCCGGGAAATCGCTCCCCGACAAATACCGCTTCCTGTTGTTCGAGGACAAACGCGAGATCGAGCTCGTATGGAACGGCAAGACTGGCGAAGTCTGCAATATCGTGCTCCCATTTCAGACCATCGAGCACGTGGACGAGCCGCGCGCAGAAAAGCCATCAGATACCGCGCTGCAAGGATTGCTGTTCGATATAGACGCGCGCGGCCGCCAGCTTAAAGGTTGGACCAACAAGCTCATTTGGGGTGACAACAAGCTGATCCTCTCCAGCCTGAAGAACGGCCCGCTGCGCGGGGAGATCGAAAGTCAGGGCGGGCTCAAGCTGATCTACATCGATCCGCCGTTCGACGTGGGGGCCGATTTCTCAATGGACATCGAGATCGGCGGCGATACCTTTACCAAGAAACCCAACATCCTCGAAGAGATCGCCTACCGCGACACTTGGGGCAAGGGTACGGATTCCTTCATTGCCATGATCTACGAACGCCTTGTTCTCATGCAGGGTTTGATGGCCGAGGATGGGAGTATCTATGTCCATTGCGACTGGCGGGTAAACAGCTTGATACGCTTAGTGCTGAATGAAGTATTCGGCCCAAGCCAGTTTCGCAACGAGATTACTTGGCAAAGAACCGGCGCGCACAATGACGCAGGCCGATTTGGCGTCGTGCACGACACGTTGCTCATGTACTCACTCTCGGCAAACAACATCTTCAATCCAGTGTTCGTCCCCCATTCTGAAGAGCACCTTGAGACGCGATTCAATCAAGTAGACGAGACAACAGGGAAACGATTCTTCGCAGGCCCAATCACAGCGCCGGGTGGCGGACCTGAGCGTGTTTTTCGAGGTAAGGCGCTT
Source organism: Alphaproteobacteria bacterium (assembly GCA_965217615.1). Taxonomy (GTDB): domain Bacteria; phylum Pseudomonadota; class Alphaproteobacteria; order UBA8366; family CAVOAK01; genus CAVOAK01. Next base: position 127,864 of record CBDCIT010000016.1, on the reverse strand, counting down.
AAGCCGCCTTCGGGCCGTCATTGGAGCTATTCGCAGGAGAAAATCGACGAGTTGGAAGCCGCTAATATGGTCTACTACTCAAATACTGGAACACCCTACCTGAAGCAGTTCAGGGATGAAAATGTTGATCAAGGCCGACGCGTTCAATCTGTATGGGTTGATATCTTGCCGAGTAAGACCGGCAGGGAACTTGTCGGATACCCTACGCAAAAACCCGAGGCCCTCCTTGACCGTATCATCAAAGCCTCCTCCAACGAAGGCGACCTTGTCGCCGACTTTTTCTGCGGTTCCGGCACCACGGCGGCGGTGGCGGAAAAGTTGGGCCGCAAGTGGATTGCCGCCGATTTGGGCAAATTCGCCGTCCACACAACCCGCAAACGCATGATCGGCGTGCAGCGGCAATTCAAGGCCGAAGGCAAGGGCTACCGCGCTTTCGAAATTCTCAATCTCGGCAAGTACGAGCGACAGCACTTCATTGGGATCAACCCCGACCTGCGTGAGGAGCAGAAACAGCAGCAGCTTGCGGCGAAGGAAGCGGCGTTCCTGGACCTGATCCTGCGTGCCTATCGGGCGGAGAAGACCAATGGTTTTGCCGCCTTCCACGGCAAGCGCGCTGGGCGGCTGGTCGCCATCGGCCCGGTTAATCTTCCGGTGACGCGGCTGTTCGTCGAGGAGATCATCCTCGAATGCCGCAAGCAGCACATCACCAAGGTGGATATCCTCGGCTTCGAGTTCGAGATGGGCTTGTTCCCCAACGTACTGAACGAGGCGCGGGAAAAGGGCATCGACATCGCGCCCAAATACATTCCAGCCGACGTATTCGACAAGAGGGCGATCGAAAGGAATCAGGTGGTGTTCCACGATGTGGCCTTCATTGAGGTCGAGCCGTATTTGAAAGGCAACAGCGTGGCGTTGGAGTTGACCGACTTTTCGGTTTTCTACTCGCAGGATACCATCGCCAACGCCGAAGCGGCCATGAAAAACAAGGGCAGCCGGATCGTGGTCGAAGAGGGCCGGATCGTGAAGGTGAACAAGGACAAGGACGGCATTGTCACCCGCGAGACCCTCACCGAGAACTGGACAGACTGGATCGACTATTGGTCGGTCGATTTCGATTTCGAGAGCAAGCGCGAGATCATCCGCGTGCAGAATGCCGAGACCGGCGAGTGGGAAGAGCAATGGACCGGCGACTACATTTTCGAGAACGAGTGGCAGAGCTTCCGAACCAAGAAGGACCGTTCACTGGAACTGACCAGCGTCGCCCATGAATGCGCAGCCGGACGGCGTAAGGTGGCCGTCAAGGTCGTGGACATCTTCGGCAATGACACAATGACCATTGTCCAGGTGAATGTTGGGGGGAAAGCATAATGGCGCTGCATCCCGACTTTCCCGGTTCACCGTATGCGGTTCTCGACCCCTCCATCCGCTGGTTTCCAGCGGACGAGGCGTTGCGCGGAGCCGGCATGGACAAGCTCATGCCGCCGCTGGTGGCGCAGCTTCGTAAGAAGGTAAAGGAGTTTCGCGACGGCGGTTATGTCGGCGCGGGCGACACCAGCAAAAGCCTGCTGAACTGGTGGTTCAAGGAACCTCATCTATTGCCGCAGGCCGATGACGCGATGGCGGAGTTTCAATACTTCTTCGCCCAACGGGAGGCGCTGGAGACGATCATTTACCTCTATGACGTGGTCGGCGCGAAGGACAAGTTCGACCTGATGCGCTTCGATAGCTCGGGTGCGGTATCGGCCGGCATGTTCGACGAAAGCTGGCGGCGATTCGTCATCAAGATGGCGACCGGAAGCGGCAAGACGAAAGTGATGGGTCTGGCGCTGGCGTGGAGCTTTTATCACAAGCTCTACGAGCCGGACTCTGCGCTTTCGCGCAATTTCCTTGTGATCGCGCCCAATATCATCGTGCTTGACCGCATTTATCACGACTTTCAGGGGCTGCGTATCTTTTTCGAAGACCCGGTGTTACCGGACAACGGATTCGACGGGCATAACTGGCGAGATGACTTCCAGATCACCCTGCACAAGCAGGACGAAGTGCGCGTCACCCAGCCCACAGGCAATATCTTTCTGACCAATATCCACCGCGTCTATTCTGGCGACGACATCCCGCCCTCGCCCGATGACGACAACACGATGGAGTATTTCCTTGGCAAACGCCCAACCGGCGCGACAACGGATTCGAGCGTGGACTTGGGCATGATCGTGCGCGACATCGACGAGTTGATGGTGTTCGACGACGAGGCGCATCACATCCACGATGCAAAACTCGCCTGGTTCAAGTCCATCGAGGACATCCACAACCGGCTTTTGCAGAAAGGCGGCTCGCTAGCGCTCCAGGTGGACGTGACCGCCACGCCGAAGCACAACAACGGCGCCATCTTCGTGCAGACCGTGTCCGACTACCCCTTGGTGGAGGCCATTTCCCAGAACGTGGTGAAGCACCCGATCCTGCCCGATGCTCCCAGCCGGGCGAAGCTTTCGGAACGCCAAAGCGCCAAATACACCGAGAAATACGCCGACCACATCGATCTGGGCGTGATCGAATGGCGCAAGGCCTACGCCGAACACGAGAAAATGGGCAAGAAGGCCATTCTGTTCGTGATGACCGACGACACCCGCAACTGCGATGACGTGGCCGAATACCTGGAAGGGCGGTACCCCGACCTTAAGGATGCGGTGCTGGTCATTCACACCAAGAACAATGGCGAGATTTCCGAGGTGGCATCGGGCAAGGCCAAGGAGGATGACATTGCTCCCGGATCCCGGACCAGGCGGTAAATTGAATACCGATCTGGAGGGACGAGATGACAAAGCAGACGAGGCGGCGATTTTCGCCGGAATACAAGGAACAGTCGGTTGCCCGGCTGTCGGAGCCGGGTGCGACGCATAGCAGTGTGGCTGCCGAGCTCGGCGTCACGCCAACGCAGTTGAAGACTTGGCGGCTCGAGCTTGAGGCCGCGGGCTCGGCCGCGGCGACCGCGGCGCAGAAAGCCGAGGCCGCTGAACTGGTGCAGCTTCGCCGGGATAACAAGCGGCTGACGGAGGAGGTTGAGGTTCTACGCAAAGCCTCGGCTTTTTTCGCTCAATGGGCGGCGAAGACATGAAGACGAAGCACGCTTTCATCGCCGCCCATGCTTCAGGGCACGCCATCCGGTTCATGTGCCGGGTCCTGGGGGTTGCTCACAGCTGGTTCCACGCCCGGCGGCGTGCGGCCCCAAAGAGAGCTGAACGCGCTGCCCGGCGTGGCAGGCTCGGGTCAGAGATCCGGGAGATCTTCGAGCAGAGCAAGAGGTGCTACGGCGCGCCTCGGATCCATGCCGAGTTGAAGGCCCGCGGCTTACGCATCTCGAAGCGCTCGGTCGCCAAGCTCATGCGAGAGAACGGCATTCGTCCACCGCGAGGCAGGCGGCGGGCGCCGATCACCACCGACAGCCGCCACTCCCATGCGATCGCGCCCAATCTGCTCGACCGCAACTTCGAAGCCGCTGCGCCCGATGCGGTCTGGCTCGCTGACATCTCCTACATCCCAACTGACGAAGGCTGGCTCTACCTCGCCGCCGTCAAGGATCTGGCCACGATGGAGATCGTCGGCTGGTCGATGTCCGAGCGGCTGAAGAGCGTCCTGTGCGAGGAGGCGCTGAAGATGGCGATCCGCAGCCGCCGGTTGCCCATGGGGCTGATCCACCATTCCGACCGCGGTGTGCAATATGCCTGCGGTGACTACCGCAAGCTGCTCCGCCTCCATGGCATCAAGGCCTCCATGAGCCGCAAGGGGAATTGCCTCGACAACGCCCCTATGGAGAGCTTCTTTGGGTCTCTCAAGACCGAACTCGTGCACCGTACCCGGTTTTCTACCCGGCGCGAGGCCAAGGCTGCGCTATTCGAGTACATCGAGATCTTCTATAACCAACGACGGCGCCACTCGAGCATCGGCTACCGGACGCCGGCACAGGCCAGGAGGGATATGACCATCGCTCAGGCCGCATAGGTGAAGAACCACCTGGTCCGGATTTTGGGGTCAACGTCAGAGGAACTGGAAAAGCTTCGCGAACAATCCAACAAGATTGACGAGCCGGACAGCCCTTACAAGGCGATTGTCTCGGTTCTGATGCTCAAGGAAGGCTGGGACGTGCGCAATGTCACCACCATTGTCGGACTCCGCGCTTATTCGGCCAAGAGCAATATCCTCCCCGAACAAACTCTCGGGCGCGGCCTGCGCAAGATGTATCCCAACGGGCTGGAGGAATACGTCAGTGTCGTCGGGACGGATGCATTCATGGATTTCGTGGAGTCGATCCAGGCCGAGGGCGTGGAGCTCGAACGCACCGCGATGGGCGAAGGCGCCAAGCCCAAGACGCCGCTCGTCGTCGAGATCGACAACGAAAACGACAAGAAGGATATCGAGGCGCTGGATATCGCGATCCCGGTGCTCACGCCGCGCATCTACCGGGAGTACAAGAGCCTTACGGATCTCGATGCGAGCGTCTTTGGACATCTGCGCTTGCCTTATCGACAATTCAGTGAGCACGAGCAGCGACAGATCGTATTCAAGGACATCACCACCGGCGAGGTGACGCACAGCACGATCCTCGACATGGCGGGCGTGGCCGACTATCGCAATGTGATCGGGTATTTCGCCCGGACCATCATGAAGGAATTGCGTCTCGTCAGCGGGTATGACGTGCTCTTTGGCAAGATCAGGGCATTCGTACAGGCGGAGTTGTTCGACCGAACAGTCGATCTTGAGCATCCCAACACGCTCCGCAACCTGTCGGAACCGGCCGCCACCAAAACTCTGATAGAGACCTTCAAGAAGGCCATCAACGCGCTAACGGTGCGGGATAAGGGCGATGCAGAAATCCGTGACACCATTAAGCTGCGCCAGACACGGCCTTTCGTGGTGAAGGATCAACGTTACCTCGTCCCCAAGAAGAGTGTTTTCAACCGTGTCATCGGCGACAGCAAGCTGGAGCTTCAGTTTGCGAATTTCCTAGAAAAATGCCCCGACATTGTATCCTACGCGAAAAACTACTTCGCGGTTCACTTCAAACTGGATTACGTTAACGTCGACGGGAATATTTCGAATTACTACCCTGATTTTATCGTCAAAAAATCCGACGCCGAAGTCTTCATCGTTGAGACAAAGGGCCTTGAGGATCTGGATGTAGCGCCAAAATGGGAGAGGCTCAAACAATGGTGCACAGACCTCAATGCAACTCAGTCCGTCACAACCTATAGCCACTTGTTTGTTTCGGAGGCAACTTGGGAGAAATACCCCCCACACTCGTTCGCCGAAGCCGTCAATTTGTTTGCGGAAGAGCCGGCACCTTTGATCCTCGATACCCCATCGCCAATTCCAGAGCATTCGCTCGTTAAAGTCAGCCGCCAATTGTCCTCGAATGGCTATGTCGTGCCAGCAGGAAGTATCGGCGTGATAGTCGATATCTACCGTGATGGCGAAGCCTATGAGGTCGAGTTCGACATTGCGCCCGCCCTGACGCTAACGGTCTTGCCGAAAGACCTGGACGTCGTCGATGCATGACGACCACTCAGCGTCCCCTCGCCTAAAACCGGGAGACTTTCTGGCTGAGCCGGGCGCGCTTTGCGTTGATGAGGCTAAAATCGTCGGATACCTGCTAAACATCGAAAGCAGGGACGGTTAGGGTAAAGTAAAATTCTTCTTGGCGCGAGGATTTTTAATTGAAGAATGGACGATATTCGCGGACGCTCTCCGCAATCACGCGAAGAGCAATCCGGTCGCGTCAATTCGACAGAGTGAGTGGGGAATCAAGTATGTCGTCGATTGCACAATCGCTGCGCCTAACGACGACAACTATTGTATCAGGGTTGTTTGGATATATCATGAAGACGATAGTGTTCCACGTCTGATCACCGCCCATCCACTTTCGTAATTAGATAAATTACTATTCAGTGCGGCGTGGAAAGGCGCTTTTCCCTTGTAGGTACGAATCCTGCCCAACAACTGTCGTGTCCGGCTGGTACTCGGGCGTTTGGTACCTCTTGGTAAACGAAAATCGTCCGGGGACCGCGAAGTCGCGCTCATCGATCAGAATAGAAATCGGCATGAGTGCATCGCTGACTCTTTCACCCAGACCCACCAAGTGTTCATCCTCATCCGTGCGATGAAAACACTTGGTCCGCCGACGATAACGCCTTCCGCCGCGTATGATTGTCTTAATATGCTGGACAGGATCATCAAGGAACGATGGTTCAAACCGTACCTATCCGGTTAATGCAGACACACCTATATGTAGAATGCTTTGATCCGCCATTTTGCGCACACAATCTACCCCTAGTGTGTGTATGCGTAAAGCGGATAGGCACGGTTCAAACAACAGTCCGTTTACGCTGCGCCCACTATTTCTGTGATTCTACGGTCGGAATGGGCGCACGCCGATCTTCACCTCACTTTGGCCACTTTGCTTCGGTGTCCCGGCCATCGGCTTTGGTGCATGGAGCCGCGATGGTGTGATCGCCCATTCCCCGGTTGGTTAGCGGATCCTGATTGTGTTTGGTTTCGCCGCACGGATAGAGCGATTGAGTGCGTCGATCTGCATGGCGATTTCGGTTTGTTGGGATTGGAATGTGCGAGCGGTGAGCTTGCCGCCGTTGAGCCTCTTGACGCGAGCCATGGCTGTTTCGCCAAGCGCTCTCAATCCGTAGCCCTGTCGTTTCTGCCAGTTCATCCTTCCCTTCGACGCGATCTCCGCCGCATGGTGCTCCCGTTCCGATCCGCCATGACAGCCCGTTGATTAAGTGGCTTTTTCCGGCTCTCACCCCCAGATGAAGAATGCGGCGGCGAAAGCCGACTGGCCGCTTTGCGAAACCCCCCGTGCCACCAGCATGGCCCCGATGGGCGTGAGCAGAACGAAAATACCGCCATATCCGCCCGCCACGGCCTCCCGCGGGGTGCCGGCGCCGATGAGCTGGCGCATCAGTAACGATAGATTGTGGCCGGCGACGTGGAGCAGGTATCGCTTGTGCACATTCTCTCGCCCGCGCAGCCAGGTTCGTCGCATGCCGCCACGATCGAGGTTGTGGGCAAAGCAGCGCTCGACGATCTCGGCGCGCAGCTTGAAGGCCTCGCGGGCGACCCCGGACTTGAGCCGCGCACGGTTGTTGGTGACCGCGCGCCGCGCCGCCTCATCACCGTGCCAGCGCGAAAAGCCGGTCTGCTTGGGCGCCGCGATCCGGGTCTTCCAGGGACTGTCGTCCAGAGCCCTCAAGACCGCCCGTGAGTGATAACCTTTGTCGGCGACGCATTCGGCCGGGTCCTCCGCCGTCGGTGCCGCATCCACCGCCCCGAGGTTTGCCTCGGCCTTCGCCAGGGTCTTGGAAAGCGTCGTGGTGTCGCCCTCATCGGCCGGGTGCAGCTCGGCCGCCACCACCGCGCCGGTGTCCAGATCCACCGCGTGCTCGGGCTTGTAGGCCAGATGCGTCGTGCCGTCCTTCATCTTGGCGATCTTGGCCTCGGGGTCGCTCTTCGAAACCCAATCCGTGTTGGAAAGCTTCTTGCCCTTGCGCTTCCGCTCCAGACGCGCCAGATCCTCGGCCGTGGGTGTCTCGACGCCGCTTTCCCGGGCCAGGCGCTCCAGCATCTCCCGGTAGCCTTCGCCGTTGGCGCGCCGCACGATGTTCCGCAGCGCCGCGTTGGCCTCCATGGTCGAGGCATCGACGCCGATGCGCTCGCCCTTGATCAGCCCCGCCTCGGCGATCAGCACCAGAACCCAGTCGAAGACCGCCGCGTGGACTTCATGGGGCAGGCGCGTGCGGCTTCGTGACAGCCAGGAATGGTCCGGTACCCGATCACGGCTCCCCAGTCGCAGGAACGCCCGCAGCGAAAGCGAGTCCGAGCAGCGCCACTCCAGACCGCGCTCGCTGTCGATGCCCTCGAAGTAGCCCACCAGGTGCATCCGGAAATAGCGCCCGGGCGGCACCGAGGGCGCGCCCATCCGGGCCGCGTAATAAGGCCGGCAGCTCGCCTCGGCAAAGGCGTCGAAGCCGCCCTCGATCAGCACCGACTGCAAGCGGTCATAAAACACATGACCCGGAGAGCGCGGCATCTCCGACCAGCTCACCATCAGGTCCCCCTGACCAGCCTTCTGCCGTCCCATCGCCATCGGCAACCCCCCCTGCAAATCAGGGAACCAGAGGATCAGACGGCGCCGACTTAATCAACGGGCTGATGAGGGGTGTCCGGGGGAGGAATGGATGTGGCGCGTGGCGGGATGATGATTTCAGGTGGTGAATTCGGTGGCCGAGCTTCTCGGATCGCTTTTGTCACGGGCTCCCCGTCATAGGCGCCGTCGGCAAACACGCGCCGGATCATCCCACCGGAACCGGCGACCAGCGGTCCCGCCATCGTCGCATCGGCCGTGTCGTCACCGGTCAGTTCATGCGTCCGGATCTCCCTGCTGGCCGGGTCAACCGAGATATGCAGTTTGCGCCACGAGCGCCGCGTTTCACCGTGCTTGGCGCGAGCCCACTCGCCAGCGCCAAAGAATTTCAGGCCCGTGGAATCCAGCACGATATCCGTAGGCCATTTGTTCGTGCTAGTTTCCACAACGACATCCACCGTTCGCCGCCGCCGCGACAGCGTGGTGTGATCCGGCACCGGCAGATCGCACCCCATAAAGTCCACGAGGGAACGCACAAAGCCTTCCGTCTGGCGCAGCGGCAGTCTGAAGACCATCCCCAGCATCAGTGTCGTGGAAATCGCCAACTCTGAAAACCGCCGCTGGCCACCAGGAGTTCGCCGTTTGGCTGCGTCCCATTGCTCCAGGGCGCGCTCATCAATCCAGAAACGAATGTCGCTGCGCCGAACCAAACCACGGTCATAATCCGGCCAGTTCATGACCCGGTACTTGGCTCTGGGGATATGGTGGCGACGCGATGCGTGGAACTTGAAAGGCATGACAAACTCTCAAAGACGGAAGCGGAGCCAGATATACTAATCCTCAGGTCCATGCACCAAAGCCCATCACATCCGATCCATTTACTTTGCCAAAACGATGTACTTGAAGACACGATCAGCAAGTACTTTCAGAAGGCGTTCGGAAAAGAGCTCATAGTATTCCGTTTAGGTGGAAATGAAACTCCACTACTGGTTGGGCATAGACCAACGTTAACTGATGGAGAAGATCGACTTTCTAGAACTTACAACGAGCGTCTACTAGCCTCGTCTCTGCAACTTAGTGAGCAAGGGGATGGTATGAGAAGTTTCGCGAGTGTAATTTTGCGCTTGCTAGCCCCTACCACTCCGTCTGTCTTGCTCTTGGATGAACCGGAAGCCTTTTTGCATCCGCCGCAAGATAGGTTACTTGGCGAAATAATAGCTCAGAATAAACCTACTGAAGCGCAGCTATTCGTTGCCACCCATAGTCCCGATGTATTGCATGGTCTGATTACAATTGCCCCGGAAAATTTACATTTGTTGAGGATGCAACGAGATGGCAATGTGAACCGTGTGCTAGAACTAGACAAGGAGCTCGTCAAGGAAGTGAGCCGAGATCCCTTAATGATGCAATCTTCTGTGATGTCTGGTGTTTTCCATGAACGAGTGATCATATGTGAATCAGATGCGGATTGTATGTTTTATAGCTCTGTCTTAAGTGTGCCCAAGGTTCGTGGAGATCGTTATCCGGATGTACTGTTTATCCATGCTAATGGGAAACACAGAATGGCCACGCTGGCAGGCACGCTGGTTCAACTTGGCGTTCCCGTGGACGTCATTGCGGACATGGATATTCTTAACGACATTAACGATGTAAAAAAAGGGAATTATATACAATCTTAGCCATCGCGCAGGAGTTGCTGCACCCGTAGACGCACGGGTTCGATCTTGAGAACCTCCTCGACGAAATACTCACAGTTGTCGTAGCAATCTGTCTGACGCCGTTTCACTATTGCGTCGTAGTCGATCTCCAGCAGTTCGCAGAACTCACGGCCGGTCATCGCCTCTTCGTGCGCGATCCGACGCTTGAAGCCGTCCCATATCGCCTGCCGGTCGTCCTGATTGAAAGCGCAGAAGTGCGCCCGGAACCGATACTGGATGTGCTGGGCGTTGCGTTCGATAAACCCGTGCATGGCTTGGCGCTCCGCGCTGGCCTTCTTGGTGTCGAACACATGGCCGTCCTTCAACTCGATGATGTGACACGCTTGCACGCCGCCACGACGCTTGAACACCATGAAGTCGGGTTCCGACCCGGCGAAGTTCAAGGTGTTGCTCTGCTTGATCTGACGCTTGCGGACCAGCCACACGCCTTCGGGCATGATCTCTTGTTCGAGGAAGGCGTCGAGGTCCGGTATGTTCGGCACCGAGGCCGCGATCATAGCTTCAAGTTCAGAACCCGACGATATTACGGCGGACTGGACCTTGCCAGCGAGATCGCCTAGCGCTGCGTTTCCGAACAGTCGCTCATAGGAGCCTGACGTGTTCTTGGGGTTTGCGTCCCGGAGGCGGGCCAAGGGGCTAGCCGTTCAGGTCGCAGCCAAGGAAGGTGCGCCGTCTGTTCTGCGCCGCCTGTAGAACCGAAAACGAGCCGGCGGCGGGATCGATCACGAAATCCCCTTCGTGGCTCACAGCGGCCATGAGTTCGCCTTGTAGGTCAACCGGCTTCGTGTGCGGATGGTCGCGCTGCGACACCTTCTCCTGAATCACGTCCGGGATGTTATGAATCTTCCACACGCCCTTCGCCCTGCGCGGCTGCTTCTGCAAGACGACGCAGTATTCCGCCCTGCGGCGCGTACGGTAGCCCATGCCGAACGTACCCTTATCCCATGTCACCAAGTCCACAACATCAAGACTCGTGCCGTCAAACCATGGGTGCGTACCTTGGCACAAGTGAAACTTGTCTACCCACAGAAACAGATGACCGGACGGGATCAAGGCCAAGTCGATGCCGCGTATAAACCGGCCAATCACGTCCTCTGACATCTGCTCCAAGGCACAGCGCCTCTTGCCGCGGTCCTTTCCTTCATTCCCGTAAGACAGCTTTTCGAGCACGCCGCGATATTGCGGGTCGAGAAAGGCAACCGGGATCGCGTCAGATGGCAACATGGAAAGAAAATCGAGCCCATCCATCTTGAGTTTCGCATTTGGTTTTAGTTCGGCTGGCAGTGCCAATGGCGGCGCGTGGACGGTTCTTTGGCCGGAAAACACCGCTGCGGTAAGGGTATCCAGTGTCGTGTCGATTGGTCCTACAAGCTGTTTGGCTTTGCGCGGCATAATACCTCTCAATTAGCAGTGAGTGCCTTGTAGCCCAGCACGCCGCGAGCGTTGCGAAGGCTCTGGTCGATATGGGCAATAGTGTCCCAATTGCAACGATTATGCCGTGTAGCGAACTCATCAACATATCGGCCCATGTGCTTTTCGGAAAAGTGGTGGAAAGTTCCAATGTAGCCGCGCTTCAGGAGAGCCCAAAAAGGACTCGATGCCATTCGTATGTGCCATATCGCGCACGTACTCGCCGACCGAGTGTTCGACGGTTTCATGCTTATATTCTCCCATGCCCTTGTATGCCTTGTGACCGTCCGTGTAGATCGTCGAGCCGGGTTTGACCTCGGAGCGTACTGCGCTTTTCAAGTGGGCGGCGTCGGTCCCGTCAATCGGACGGGCCTTGATGCGACCGGATTTGCGCTCTCGCATTTCAACGACCGGCTGCTTGCCAACACCACCGCGGCCCGCATGGAGCTTTTTGTTTCCGTGCTTGTTCTTCTCCTTGCCACCAATATGGGTCTCGTCAACCTCGACCTCGCCGACCATCGGATCGCCGACAGCAGATTTGTTCAACCAAGTCTCTCGAATGCGCTGCGCCAGATACCAAGCGGTTTTCTGTGTGCAACCCAATTCCCGCGCCAACTGGCAGCTTGATACAGACTTCTTGGCGATAACCATGAGATAGATCGCGTAGAGGCACTTGCGCGGCGACAGGTTGGCTGAATGAAACACGGTTCCGGTCGTGACTGAGAAGTGCTTTCGGCAATCCTTGCACCGGTAAGGCTGCGGCTTCTCGCTTGTGACGCGGGTGACACGAACGCTACCACAGTGCGGGCAATAAGGTTCGTCGCCCCAGCGCATCCGCTCGATGTGAGCCCGTGCGTCTTTGTCTGTTGGAAACCGCGCCATGAAATCCCAGGCGCTCATGATTTCGATCTTGTCGCGTTTTGCCATGTTTAGTCTCCCTATGGCTAACAATATAGGGAGATACGACATATGCTTCAAGAGATAATTTACCCAATAAAACAGATCTTTATCTATTTATTGGCTAAAATTGTATGTAAATCCCTAAAAAAATAGTGGAGAGTTTAAATGGGAATTGGAATGAGAGGGCGAGTTCGGCGCGCAACTTTAAAACAGCTATCGATGAACTCAAGCCTTGTCTGACAGGAATAGAAATCAAGAAGGGCATCGAGAATACTTTAGAAAAGGTACCCGAAACGGGGCCATTTCCAAGTGATTTGCAGTCCAAAATTAGTGAGCAATCCCGAAAAGCCTCTCCTTGGGACGCAATAAAACAGGCCGGTACCCATGCGATACCAGCAGATCAGGCCACTCACCAATTCAATAAGCTGGATTCATTATGCAGAGCAGAGGGATTGTGGATCGTACCTGTTGGGGAGGTAGAGGGGTTCTGCGGCTTTGGTGCATGGAGCCGCGATGGTGTGATCGCCCATTCCCCGGTTGGTTAGCGGATCCTGATTGTGTTTGGTTTCGCCGCACGGATAGAGCGATTGAGTGCGTCGATCTGCATGGCGATTTCGGTTTGTTGGGATTGGAATGTGCGAGCGGTGAGCTTGCCGCCGTTGAGCCTCTTGACGCGAGCCATGGCTGTTTCGCCAAGCGCTCTCAATCCGTAGCCCTGTCGTTTCTGCCAGTTCATCCTTCCCTTCGACGCGATCTCCGCCGCATGGTGCTCCCGTTCCGATCCGCCATGAGGGGTGTCCGGGGGAGGAATGGATGTGGCGCGTGGCGGGATGATGATTTCAGGTGGTGAATTCGGTGGCCGAGCTTCTCGGATCGCTTTTGTCACGGGCTCCCCGTCATAGGCGCCGTCGGCAAACACGCGCCGGATCATCCCACCGGAACCGGCGACCAGCGGTCCCGCCATCGTCGCATCGGCCGTGTCGTCACCGGTCAGTTCATGCGTCCGGATCTCGCTGCTGGCCGGGTCAACCGAGATATGCAGTTTGCGCCACGAGCGCCGCGTTTCACCGTGCTTGGCGCGAGCCCCCTCGCCAGCGCCAAAGAATTTCAGGCCCGTGGAATCCAGCACGATATCCGTAGGCCATTTGTTCGTGCTAGTTTCCACAACGACATCCACCGTTCGCCACCACCGCGACAGCGTGGTGTGATCCGGCACCGGCAGATCGCACCCCATAAAGTCCACGAGGGAACGCACAAAGCCTTCCGTCTGGCGCAGCGGCAGTCTGAAGACCATCCCCAGCATCAGTGTCGTGGAAATCGCCAACTCTGAAAACCGCCGCTGGCCACCAGGAGTTCGCCGTTTGGCTGCGTCCCATTGCTCCAGGGCGCGCTCATCAATCCAGAAACGAATGTCGCCGCGCCGAACCAAACCACGGTCATAATCCGGCCAGTTCATGACCCGGTACTTGGCTCTGGGGATATGGTGGCGACGCGATGCGTGGAACTTGAAAGGCATGACAAACTCTCAAAGACGGAAGCGGAGCCAGATATCCTAATCCTCAGGTCCATGCACCAAAGCCCTGACACGCCGGTTTACAAGATTTGGCAAGCGGAGGCGGTGTTTCCGGCCGACGATACCGCCTACCGCTTTGAAATCATAAATCCATTCCAGCCAGAGTGAGCAGCTCCGAGATAGCGGTGACGATGCGGTCTGGCCGAACTGCATGATCGGCGGGCAGGCCTGCACCTGCATGATCGTGCCAAATGCCAAATATACCGATGGTTTGTGCAGCCGCCACGTCGAGCTCGAGGTGATCGCCAACCATCCAAACTTCGTGTGCGTGCACGCCGAGCGCCTTCAGAATATTGTGGAATGCGGCGGGGTCAGGCTTGCCGATGCCAAACTCTTCCTGGACCTGAATATACTCGAAATGCGCCGTCAGCCCGAACCGGTCGATCTTCCTACGTTGCATCTCACTGGTGCCGTTGGTCAACATGGCCAAGCGGATTCCGATTGCCTTCAATCGTTCAAGCGTGTCTATGGCACCAGGGTAAAGCGCGAGGGCATCGTCTCGCCCTTCTGGGTATGCTTTCATAAGATCTTCCTGAAGACCTGCATCGCGCAGCCCGATGCGCTCAAGCACATTCCCGATCATCGTCCTTCGCCCCTCAGGTATATTGAGACCCCATTGCCTGTTGTTTTCTGCGTCCGCCCAGAACGCATTGGCCGCATCTGAGATTGTCGCCACAACTTCCTCAACGTCATAGCCTCGCAACCGATCCTTGAACCGGCCTATGGTTTTGCGCCATACAAGCCGGCGATTGCTGTTGATGATGGTATCGTCAAGGTCGAATATGACAGCCTTGGGCACTATCACGGGGCGGCGCTTATTCACGTTTCGGCCCACCGCCGATCGAATGTTGTTCGGCGTGGAATATTGACCCCCTATTGGGGGTTATCGGCGTCCAAAATTGACCCCCCTGGGTTTGTGATTTTTAACACACCTTGTTGTTTGGACAGACGAGGTGGGGGAGATGCTGGTTGTGGAGACGATTGCGCGGATCCGTCGGGATCATCTGGTGAGGGGTGTTCCGATCAAGAAGATCGCCCGGGATTTGAGGGTTTCGAAGAACACGGTGCGCAAGGTGGTTCGGGGTGATGAGACCTCGTTCAGCTACGAGCGCAAGATCCAGCCGATGCCGAAGCTTGGGCCGTGGGTGGAGGAGCTGGAGCGCCGGCTTGAGGCCAACGAGAAGAAGCCGCGCCGGGACCGCTTTTCTCTGCTGCGGATTCATGAAGACCTTGCGGCTCTGGGCTATGGCGGCGGCTACGACGCGGTGCGCCGCTACGCCAGGACCTGGCGTCGGCGGTGGCGGCTGTTGTCGCCGTCGCAGGGTTTTGTGCCGCTGAGCTTCGATCCCGGCGAGGCCTACCAGTTCGACTGGAGCCACGAGTACGCGCGCCTGTCGGGTGTGACGACCAAGGTGAAGGCAGCGCACATGCGGCTCTGCTACAGCCGCATGCAGCTGGTTCAGATCTTCCCGCGCGAGAGCCAGGAGATGGTGTTCGAGGCGCACGAACGGGCCTTCCACTTCTTCGGCGGGGTCTGCCGGCGGGGCATCTACGACAACATGAAGACGGCGGTGAGCATGGTGTTCGTGGGCAAGGAGCGCGCCTACAACCGGCGCTTTCTGGAGCTGTGCTCCCACCATCTGGTGGAGCCGGTGGCGTGCACTCCGGGTGCGGGCTGGGAGAAGGGCCAGGTCGAGAGGCAGGTGGGTTACCTCCGCGGCCGCTTGTTCGTGCCCATCCCGCGGGGCGGCTCCTACGCCGAGATCAACGAGTGGCTGATGGATCGGTGCATCGAGGACGCCAAGAAGCGGCCGCATCCGATGATCGAGGGCAAGACGGTGTGGCAGGTGTTCGAGGAGGAGCGGCCCTTCCTGATGGCCTATCGCGGCCCCTTCGACGGCTTCCACGCCACCGAGGTATCGGTCTCCAAGACCTGTCTGGTGCGCTTCGACAACAACCACTACAGCGTGGCGGCCCGCGCCGTGGGGCGGACGGTCGACGTGCGGGCCTATGCCGATCGGATTGTCATCCGCCAGGATGGCGAGACCGTTGCCGAACACCCCCGGAGCTTTGGACGCGGTGAGATCGCCTGCAATCCATGGCACTACGTGCCGATCCTGACACGGAAGCCCGGTGCGCTGAGGAATGGCGCGCCTTTCAAGGGTTGGCAACTGCCCGGCGCGCTGGGCCGCATGCGGGCACGGCTCACCGGCCGCGACGACGGTGATCGTCAGATCGTCAAAATCCTCGCGGCGGTGCTGGAGGACGGGCTGGAGGCGGTCGAGGCGGCCTGCGCCGAAGCGCTCGCCTGCGGCGCCTGCAGCGCTGACGTTGTGCTCAACATCCTCGCCCGGCACCGCCAGCCGCCGCCGCCGCCGGCCATCCCAACGCCCGAGGGCCTGCAGCTTCGCCACCAGCCGGTGGCCGACTGCCGCCGCTACGACCGCCTGAGGGAGGCCGGTCATGGAGCGTCATGATGTGCTGGCGATGATGACGGCGCTGAAGCTTGCAGGCATGCGCGCCGCCTACGACGACATCCTCGCCGACGGGCTCAAGCGCCGTCATCCGGTGCAACAGATCATCGGTACGCTGCTGCAGACCGAGGTCGCCGACAAGCAGGCGCGCTCCATCAAGTACCAGATGACGTCCGCCAAGCTGCCGACGGCCAAGGAGCTGGCCGACTTCGACTTCGCCGCTTCCCCGGTCAATGAGCCCCTGATCCAGGAACTCGCCGGCGGCGACTTCCTGGAGAGCAAGCGCAACATCGTGCTGGTCGGCGGCACCGGCACCGGAAAGACCCATCTCGCCGTCGCCATCGCCCGCGCCTGTATCAGAAAGGGCGCCCGTGGCCGCTGCTACAACGTCGTCGACCTGGTCAACCACCTCGAGGCCGAACTCCGCTCCGGACGCCAAGGCCGTACCGCAGACCAACTCGTCCGACGCGACTTCGTCATCCTCGACGAACTCGGCTACCTGCCCTTCGCTCAGGCCGGTGGCCAGCTGCTGTTCCACCTGATGAGCCGGCTCTACGAGCGCACCTCGATCATCGTCACCACCAACCTCGCTTTCGGCGAATGGCCCTCCGTCTTCGGCGACCCCAAGATGACCACAGCCCTGCTCGACCGCCTGACCCACCATTGCGAGATCATCGAAACGAGAGCTGGCGCTTCAAGAACCGCTGCTGACCCGGCACAGGCCGTGCCTGCGGCCCGCTTGCCCCGGTGGGTCAACAGGCTTGACGTATACGTCAAGCCCACGCGGCTTCGCTCCGCGCACCGCAAGGCGCTACACGAAGCCGCTCGGGTCCCCCTATTGACTACCGGGACAACCTCCGCCGTGCCATTAAGGGGGGTCAATATTGCACGCCGATAGGGGGTCAATTTTGGACGCCGATTGACAATCGAACTCCCAAACCGACTCGAACCCCATAGTCTCATTCATGTGCGAAAGCGTGGTCAGGCGCAGATCGATATCGAGACTTGTTCCACGGGCGTGCAAGTGACCATACACGCGCTCTAGGGTGTGCGCTGCTGCGAGAAATGCCGTCCCCGGATAGAGCGCGATCGTGAAGCCCAGCTCCGCCAATTTTTCTGCGCTCAAGACAGGAGAGCGGCCACTCTCGACCATGTTGGCGAGCAGTGGCGCGTCGATCGTTTGACCCATGCGTTCGAACTCCGCTTCGTCCTCAGGAGATTCGACGAACAAGACATCGGCGCCAGCGACGCGATACGCCTCGGCCCGGCGCAGCGCTTCGTCGAAGCCGAGCGCGGTACGTGCATCGGTGCGTGCAATGATGAGAAAGTCCGGATCGTGCCGGCTTTCGACGGCAACCTCGATCTTGCGTACCATGTCGGCCAGCGGAATGACGCGGCGACCTTCCGTGTGGCCGCACTTCTTTGAAAATTCCTGATCCTCAAGCTGAATTGCGGCGACGCCGGCTGCCTCGTACCCCCGCACGGTGCGCTGCACGTTCAAAAGACCGCCATAGCCGGTGTCGGCGTCGGCGATGAGCGGCGTCGCCGTCCCCGCTGCAATCATCTGCGCTCGTGACACCATCTCCGAATAGGACGCCAGCCCCGCATCTGGCAGGCCCAAATGCGAGGCCGTCACACCGTACCCCGTCATGTAGATCGCATCGAAACCAAGCCCATCAGCGATCCGCGCTGAAATCATATCGTAGACGCCGGGCACAACGGTCAATTCTCGCGCCCGAACTCGCTTCGCAAGCCGCGTTCTTCGATCCATGACCTCGTTCTCCTCTCGACTAATTCGCAAGCTCATGCCGACAAGCTTCTGATTGCACGGCGAGTCCAATATCGCTACCTCACGGTACAAGCAAACGCCACGTCGCTGAAAACCGAGATATATATCCGCATTCGCTACCCGAAATCTCAGTAACGAAAATTAACAAGTGCGGACGGTAGTCACCAGGCGCGCGACGTTGAAGTTCCCTCGCGGCTGCCACCGAACATGGTCAACCCGGATGCTCGCCAGCCGGAAAGCGGATATCCGCAAGGCCGCGCCGATGTTCCTTTCCAAAATGTTACTGTATAACGTTTTTCAACGTTTTTACGATTGGGCCGGTATCACGATGGACGATCAATCGAATCTACCGCTCGTTGATGTACGGAATGTCGATCTACGCTTTGGCAAGCTGCAAGTACTGCATGGCATCGATCTTGCCGTTAGTGCTGGCGAAATCGTGACGCTGATTGGGCCGAACGGCTCCGGCAAGACGACACTCACGCGTCTCGTGCTGGGCCTTCTCACCCCAGACAATGGACGCATTGACCGGCGCCCCGGACTTGTCGTTGGCTACTTGCCCCAACGTTTCGCAATCGACCCGGTTCTGCCATTGACGGTAAGCCGTCTGATGACACTCACGGGTCCGCGACCACGGGCCTCGATATCGGAGGCGCTCGCCGCGACGGGTGTTGACAAGTTGGCCGATGCCAACGTCGCCGAGCTGTCGGGCGGCGAGCTGCAACGGGTATTGCTCGCTCGCGCATTAATTCGCGAGCCGCATCTTCTTGTCCTCGATGAGCCGACACAAGGAGTCGATTTTGCCGGTGAAGTAGAGTTTTACGGCCTTATCTCAGAATTGAGAGCCCAACTGGGGTGCGGCGTACTCATGGTCTCGCATAACCTTCACATGGTGATGTCGTCGACCGATCGAGTGATTTGCCTCAACCACCACATCTGTTGCTCGGGTAAACCTGCGGCTGTAAGCCAGAACCCGGAGTTCCTCGCCCTGTTCGGACCGAACGCCGCCCAGCATGTGGCGCCCTACACGCATGATCACGACCATGCGCATGATGTTTCCGGCGCCGTGATCCCACTTCCAGAAGACGGCCACGGGCAGGTTGGACGGCACAGGGACGGGCGGGAGACCTTGGACTGAAAATGGACGACTTTCTTGTCCGCGCACTAATCGCGGGATTGGGCGTCGCCGTTGTGGCAGGCCCGCTTGGGTGTTTTATCGTCTGGCGGCGCATGGCGTATTTCGGCGACTCCATGGCGCATTCGGCACTCTTGGGCATTGCCCTCGGTCTGCTGGCAGGCGTCGACGTCACATTGGGTATTATCGTGACCGGTGTCGTGCTCGCAGTTCTGCTCGTCCTGCTACAGCGTCAGCGGCGACTGTCGACCGACACGCTTCTTGGCATCCTTTCTCATGCCGCGTTGTCTTTGGGTCTTGTGACGATCAGCCTTATGGAGTGGCTGCGGGTCGATTTGCTGGGCTATCTGTTCGGCGATATTCTTGCGGTAACGCCAATTGATATTCTTTGGATCTATGGCGGCGGGGCTTCGACGCTGGTCTATCTCGCGATGGTCTGGCGACCACTCATCGCCGTGACCGTGCATGAGGAGCTGGCGGAAGCCGAAGGCGTGCCTGTGTTACGAGCGAGACTGGCCTTCATGCTGCTGATTGCGCTTATTATCGCCGTATCCATAAAGGTTGTCGGCGTCTTACTGATCAGCTCACTTTTGATCATCCCAGCTGCAACCGCGCGGCGCTTCGCACGCAGCCCAGAGGCAATGGCTGTAATTGCCAGCCTTGTCGGCGCCCTTGCCGTTGTCGGTGGACTTGCAGCCTCGCTCAATTGGGATACGCCATCTGGTCCGTCAATTGTCGTTGCCGCGACGGCGCTCTTTGCAATCAGCCTGGCACTTGGCCTCAGCCGTCACCTGAGGCGCTCTCGGGTGACTAGCTAACGGTTTCGAGGTTGACCTCGGAGCGTCGTTCTGTCGCTGCGGCTGCCTCAAGCATTGCAATCTGCAACTTCTCGAACGCTCGGACTTCAATCTGTCGAACGCGTTCGCGCGAGATGCCATACTCTTCGCTCAAATCGGCCAGGGTTGGAGGATCCTCCTGCAGGCGCCGTTCCGATAAGATGTGCCGCTCACGCGCATTTAGCGTCGAAATTGCACCTGCCATGAAGTTGCGGCGGCGAGCAAGCTCCTCGCCGTCGCAGAACCGACTCTCCTGATCCGGCTCCTGATCGACAAGCAAATCTTGGAATTGTTCGTCTGAATCGAGTCCGACTGTCGCGTTTAGCGATCGATCACCAGCCTTTAGTCGCCGATTCATCGCAGCGACTTCCCGTTCAGGAACCCTGAGTTCGCTGGCGATCAGCGCCGTCGTTTCGCCGTCGAGTTCGCCATCATCGAGTACCGACAGCTCCGCCTTGAGACGCCGCAGATTGAAGAAGAGTTTCTTCTGGGCCGCCGTCGTACCCATTCGCACGATCGATAGGTTCCGCATAACGAATTCTTGAATAGCTGCGCGTATCCACCAGACGGCATAGGTTGCAAAGCGAAAACCCCGTTCCGGCTCGAACCGCTGCGCAGCCTGCATGAGACCAACGTTGCCTTCCGCAATCAGGTCATCGAGCGGCAGCCCATAGCCTCGGAAGCCGCGCGCAATTTTGGCGACGAGACGCAGGTGACTGCCGACCAGCTGCTCGACCGCACGACGGTCGCGACGCTTGCGCCATCGAGTCGCAAACTTGCGCTCTTCCGCAGCGCCCAGCATCGGGAAATCGCTGATATCCGAAAAATATTGAGACAAAGTGTTGTCGATCTGCACGTTCCTTGTACCCCTAATCTTGTTCTCGTGACCCTTGTGCGGTTATCAGGCAGGCGATGCCCAAAGTCGTGGGCGATCGTCGATCTACCCACTAAGTTCAACGGAATTGAGCTCAAACACCGTCGCTCAACGCAAACTTACGTGACAGCGCAGCGTGAGCAGTTGGTCGTCAGAGATTATGAAGCGATTGACGCGCCCCGGCGATCTGCCGTCATTCTCGCCTACGTACATGGGAACAAACTTCGAACATTCAAGAGGTTAACGCACTTGTATGGCCGCAGCATTCTGCACGGGATCGCCGCCGCATACAGTGATTGGCGTCAAGCAGGTTGGTGTTGGCGTTAGCCGTTTTCGCTCGATGGCGACAAGCGATCGAGCCGCAGGCGATGACGCTGGTCGGTGAGCCTGTAAGCACCGCCCAAGACAGCGGTCAGTGAACCCAGTCCCGTTCCGCCAGCGATTAGGAACATGATGAGAAGCTGGTACTTGACCGCTTCCGCCGGCTCGACACCGGCGAGAATCTGACCCGTCATCATGCCTGGCAGGGCGACGAGGCCGGTAGCTGCCATAGCGTTGACGATGGGCATTAGGGCGCTGCGCATGGCCGAGCGCATGGCTGGTAACATCGCCGCATTTCGCGTCGCCCCAAGGGAGAGCTGTGCCTCAATCGCGTCGCGTTCGCGCACCAATGTTGTCGTCAATGTATGTAGGCCGAGGCTGATCCCGGTCATTGTATTGCCGAGGATCATACCTAACAACGGTAGACCGTAGCGTGGGTGGTACCAGGGATCGGGCCGGATTTGGGTCGTTAAGGCAAAGACCGTTATTAGCGTTGCTGCCACCAGCATACAACTGGTGCCGAGACCGTATGCCCAAAAACCCGCAAGCCGGCGTTCCTGGCGCGCCATGATCTCCCGACCGGCGAACAGAATCATCGCAAGCGCCGCCAGTCCGGTCCAAAGCGGCGAAACCAAAGAAAACAATTTCGTGAGCACAAAACCAACCAGCAGCAGTTGAACAGTCATTCGCGCAGTGGCGATCAAGAATTGCCGTTCCAATCGCAGGTTGAGGACAAGCGAAAGCCCACCGTTTAAGAGGATAAGCGATCCGGCAATGGCAAGGTCGATCAGATCGAGACGGATATAGTTCACAGCGCAGCCTCGCGCGCCCTGCCATCCTCCAGGACGAGCCTGCGCCCCGCGATTCGTTGCGCTTGGGACTCGTCGTGGCTGACCCAAACACCACTTGCGCCAGCGTCCAAATGGGAGGTCACAAGTTCTTCCACCGCCGCCGCCGCCGGCTTGTCGAGGCCCGATGTCGGTTCGTCGAGCAAAAGCACCCGAGGGCGCAACAATAGTGCCCGGATAAGACCCAGACGCTGGCGTTCTCCAGTCGACAGACGTTGAACCGGCCAGCCGCCGCAGTCATCGGCGAGACCCAGCGCGTCGAAAAGCGGCAGCGCCGCCGACCAATCAGGAAAATGCAACCCAACCGACTCCGCCCACCACCCTGGCGTTGTCGAAACGTAGGTGACTAGGCGGCGCCATCGCGGGGCCTGCATCGCCTCGCGAGTCTGACCGTCAAGCACAACCGTACCCTCGCTTGGATCGAGGTCCGCGATCGCGCGAAGCAATAGGGTCTTGCCCGAGCCCGAAGGTCCTTGCGCAGCAATGCATTCACCATCGGCGAGTTCGAACGAGGTCGACGCAAGGCCGGAATGGTGAAGATCGCGCACAGAGAGCATTGAGAGCTCGGCATCGGTTGAGTCATCGCAACTCTGTCACGACAAGGCCTTGCCGACAATCGGCAGGCCTCCCCAAAAGCAAACGCCGTCCACGACGGGACGGCGAGAGCAAATCGAGACGTCGAATACTAGCCAATGAGCGAGAGTACCGCCTGCTGGCTTTACGCAGCGAGGCTCAACGAGTTAATGCCGAGTTGCTGCTGAGTCTGGACGGCGAGACGATTTGCGCTTTCCTCTGTCTAATCGGCCAGCGTCAAGTTAGCTGCCGCTCCTTCGAGCGTATTCGTGAGATTCTCGGTGAAATCGATCCGCGTCTGCAGGATGGAACTGTTAGATCCCAATGTTTCGGCGCTGGTTCTTAGTGTCGAGCGCGCGCTTGCAGTATTGGCCAATGCCGCGTCGATGTCGGCATCCGTCGCGAACCCGTTGCTAGCCGCGAGGCCAAGGCCGGCCGAGGTTGAGTCGGCACTTTGAACCGTCAAGGCGCTCGATCCGTCCTCGTTGAGTGAGACAGTCAGATCGCCGGAGGAGGAACCTAGTAAGTTCGTGCCACCAAAGCTCGCGTCGGCCGCGAGGCTGCCAATCTGACTGCGCACTTCGTCAAATTGGGCGGCAAAGGCCGCGCGTTGACCTGGGTCGCTCGTTGAACGCGCCGCGTTGGCAAGTGAGTTTGCCTGGTCGACAAGTCCGCTTATCGCATCGAGGCCGTCGCCTGCGGCCTGTACTGCGCTAACCGCCTGGTCGACGCTATCCTTGACCTGCGTCAACTCGGCCGCTCGGCCGCTCAAAAGCTGCGACGCGAAGAAAGCAAGCGCATGGTCGCTCGCCGAACTGACCTTAAGACCGCTCGAAAGCCGGTCGTCGGTGCGGTTCGCGAGGCCCGATATACTCTGTAGGTTCAGTAAATTCGCACTGATCGACGGCGTGAGACTAATTCCATCAGCCAAGGGTACTCTCCCCGTTTTCTACGTGGTACGGACTATGCCGAAGTTGCGCCAATAGGCCGACACAAAAAGACGGTTTCCGTCCAAGTTCCAAACCCCTCAATGCACTAATTTGGGGATTTTTCACAGAAAAAACCCCGTCGAACAAATGTGCGAACGAAAAAGGAACGAACGAATTCGCTGTCGGCGGCGATATTCGACCTCAATCGTATCCGCGCAAGGATCGCTTACGCCGCCATCTTGAGCATCCGATCGGCGACCAGCAACCCCGTTTCCAATGCCGGCTCGTGCACAAAGGGCGATTTGAGATAGCTGCCACAGTACCAGGTTCGATTCCGGCCCTGAATCGCGTCGACGATCATGGCCACACGGGTCGTCCGTCCCGTCGCTACTGGATGCATGAAAAATCGGTTCGAGATCGTTTTTTCCTCGGCCGGTTCAATATGCGGGTTCATTGTTACGAATGTATCCGGCACATGGTCCGGTAACTGTGAGATCCGGTTCGTAAAGAACGTGATCACCGGATAGGTCTCGGGCTGGGTGCCGTCGGACACGATGTAGTTGTAGCCGCCCCAGGCGTCTTCATCCCGAGGCATTAGCGATCGATCCTGATGCACCACGAGCTGGGCGCGTTGGCTCGGAAACATGAGGAACGATGCCGTTTCCTCCGGCGTCGCATCCTCGAATACCGGCACCACGCCATTAGATTCCGTCGCCATGATGACTTGGTCGAACATGAATGTGTGATGTTCCTCGTCCCATGAGCGCGTGCGCACGCGGACGCTGTCTTTGCCACGCCTGACGCCGACCACCCTGGTCGAACAGAACGTCTGCCCGCCCTTCTCCATGAACCATTTTTGGAAGGCCTTGCAGTATTCGTGCATGCCGTCAACGACGCACATACGGTCGGCCGGCCCCGGCCCAACGAGGCCGTGCATGCGCCAAAACGATGTGATCGATTGGATCGGAAAATTCTCTGGATGGTCATCGGGCATCGGGAAACTGCCGCCGGATCGCGGATCAAAGTAGAATTTGCGGAACTCTTCGGAATATCCCCGATGATCGAGGTAACGCTTGGCCGTCCACTCATCGAAAGCGTCATTGTCCAAAACTTCGATACACGATTTGTTAAAGCGCGTGATCTCCTCAACCAGCTTCCCTTCATTCCCGGCGAAGTTCCGGAAACTCGGCGTCCGGTCCTTGATGCACCATACCGTCTCGCCGTCCGGCATCATGAAGGACGCATCCTGGTTTACGGGTTTGTATTCGAGACCAAGGTCGTCGAGCAGCGCATGAACCTGCTTGAACGTTGCACGGTTGAAGTCGCTGACGCCGGCATCCACGCGATAGACTTGGCCCTCGCTGGACGTAACATCGATACCGTAGCAGTCGCCGCCCAACCGCATGGCTTGATCGAAGATGTAAACCTCGACACCGGCCTTCATAAGCGTGTAGGCCGCGCCAATACCAGCGACGCCGCCGCCGATAATTCCCACCTTTTTCATAATGTCTCCAATCTCACTAAGTCGGTTTTCAACATTTTTGGCTGACCGGCACCCGCAGCGACCCGTAAATCAGTCCACCGCCCAATCCAGGACGACAGGACAGGGGTGCCTGCGCGTTGGTTTCGAGTTTGCGACGTACAAACCGTGTTCCCTCGCGGTTCAGTGGTAGCAAATTTACCGCCATGGTACTGTCGGCGCGATACAAGACTGAGGTGGCAATGGACCTCGCAACACCGTTGGCGTTAGAAGAAACGCGGATTTCGTTGGCCTCGGCCCGTCGGGTTCCACTCTTTTCGGAGCTTGATGGGGACGAGCTTTCGGAACTGCTCGGCGGCCTCCGTCCTGTGTCATTTCGTAAAGGGGAAGACTTGATTACCCAAGGAGACGGGCCGGATGGCGCGTATTTCCTGGAAAACGGTGGTGTCGATGTGATTACGGTTACACCGGGCGGCGGCGAAACGCAGATCGCCGTTTTGGAAGCCGGCAACATGATCGGCGACTTGGGTCTGATCGACGATGCGGCCCGCACGGCCTCGGTCCGTGCACGATCCGACGCATCTGGAATGTTTCTCAACCGCACATTCTTTCAGGGCGCGGTGGCACAGCGCCGCGACTGCGCGCTTAAGATTCTGCGGCGAATCTTGCGGCTCCAATGCCAGCGTCAAAGCTCGCTGAACGAACAGATCGCCGCCGGCGACGAACCGGCTTTCATTGCGTCAAAGTGCGGGCGGTTTCTGGGCGAACTCTAAACGATCGTCGGCCGAACGGCGGATGTTCGTTCGACTATCTTCCCTATCTGCCAATCCTGCCGTTCTTCGAGGGCTTTGCCGCCGAAGACATCGCGCGGCTACACAGCCACACCACGCCCTATGAACTGCCCACATGCGCACTCTTGTGCGACAGCAAGCATCCGTTGACGGCCTGTTATATTGTCGTTCACGGCAGCGTATCGGTCTACGCAGCAAACGGCCGCCAGGAACGCCAACTAGCGGTTCTCGGCCCTGGGCGCGTCGTTGGCCTCGATTCAATGCTCGACGACGGATCTGACGACACAACTTGCGCCGTGCGCAGCGACGCGGTTGTACTCGAACTTTCTAAGAAGAATTTCGACCAGCTCTTCTTTGGAAATTCGCCAACATCGCTGGCGTTTCTCAACGCCGTCAGTCGCAACTTGGTTCAAAATCTGTCGCGAGCCAACAACGACCTGACGCGCATAAGAAACTACCAACTCATCCGCTCCCAAAGCGGCGAGGTGTAAGCCGACCCAGAATTCGGCCGTCGCGCGACCCACTAGACTTCCAGATGATGGAGTTCGATCGTCGCCTTTCCGTGCGTCGTGCTGGCATACAGCATGGCGTATTCCGGCACCTCCAGCCAAGTGGAGCTATCGAGAGTGAGCGGCTCAGAGGCGACGATGATCGAGTCCGCCGTGTCGCTTCCACCGATCATCTTCCATTCGTCTTCATGAAACCCAAACTCGCGGCCAGCGGTGTACCACAGACTGAGGAACGATAAATTGGCTTCATGTACGCTACCTGGTCCGCTGCTTGTGGAATAGCGTCCGAAATCAAAACAGTAGCGGACGACCGCTAGGCTCTCGCCGTCGGCAATAAACAGATTTACCGACGACGACACCGATACGCCGTTCTCTGCCCTAATCTTGGCGATAATTCCGAGCATCCCCTCGACGGCGTCCTTGATACGCTCGGGCGACTGCGTCTTGGTCGGTTCTGCAAATTGTGACAGCAGCAGCGCATAGATCCACTCGCTGTCGGTCGTACCGTTGATCTGCGCAGCAATCTCCGGCCGAATGTGGCGCAGCATCTTTGGCTTGATCTCTTCTATTCGCGCGAGATCGCCGTTATGCGCCATTGCCAGCCGATAGCCGGGAAAACAAAACGGATGCGTGTTTTCATTCGAAACGATGGCCCTGGTATCGTAAGAAACGCCCCGCACATGCGCCAATAGGCAATTGACTTTGATTTTGCGGGCCATCGCTTCGAGGTTGCGGTCAAAGACAGGCAGGTCGGTGGACGAATAGGTAAACGGTAATTCGGGATCGTGGGATGTCTGGTCCCATGCTCGCATCCCAAAGCCTGCCAGGTTCAACATCTGCAGCTTTCGCGGCATGAAGGACTGCTTCACCAACGAGCTATCCGGTTGATAGAGCAGATGGTCAATGAGGACCGGTTGTCCCAAATAAACGAGCGCTCGACACATCTATTCACCCTCTTCCGCGCATTGCACCATTAGCGATGGCTGCGCCATAGCAACAATTGGTGGCAGCCAGTTGATTTTACCCAAGCCGTCCAGCACCGCACGGAAAATTGTCGATCGGACACTCGATCGACCCGATAAAGGCCTCATTTTCAATGGGCTGACTGGGTCACCCGTGCAACAGCATCCGACCTTGTGTTGCAACACAATCGAATTGATTGTATTGCGTCGCGCCCGGGCACAAGCCCGCTCTTTTTTGACAGTCCCCGGGGAGGCAACATGGGCGATTATTCGGGATTGCGAGATCGCATCGACGGTGGAGAAGTGATTATTCTCGATGGCGCCGTTGGCACTCAGCTTCAGGGCATGGGCGTACCCATCGGGGCCACGGCCTGGGCAGCGGTAGCCCTCCATTCCCATCCTGACACCGTGCGTCTCATGCACGAGACCTACATCAGGGACGGCGTCGACGTCATCACCACCAATACCTTCTCTTCGGCACGCCAGTGCCTCAAGCCGCTGGGCATGGGCGATTTGACCCGCGAGCTCAATCTGCGAGCGGTTGTGCTGGCGCAGGAGGCGCGTGATCGAACAGCGAAAGAGCGTCCGGTTTATATCGGCGGCTCGGTCTCGCACTACGGCATCCTGGTCGGCGGAGAACCGCTCCCGGACATATTCTACCGGGATTGGAGCGACTATACCGAGGATCAGTGCAAGGCGAACCTTCGCGAGCAGGCGGAAATTCTTGTCGAGGCGGGGGTCGACTTCCTTATCACCGAGGCGACCGGCGGGACCCTGCAGCGCAAATGGGTCGTCGAGGCCTTTCTGGCAACCGGGGTGCCAACCTGGATCGGCTTCAAATGCCGGGCCAACGAGAATGGCGGCGCACTGAAGACCGGCTACACCTCAAACGATCCGTTCACCGACGATTTGGACGAGATCGTCCCGTTGGGCGGCAATCTCGCAACCGTTTTCCACACCAAAGTCGAGGCTACGAGCGAATCAATTCCGGTGCTCAGAGACAAATGGTCGGGCCCGATCGGTGTTTATCCCGACGCCGACCGACACGACTACGTCCGGACGCGGCAGGATGCGAATGCTCATAACCGCACTTCGCCCGAGGACTTCCTTGAACTTGCCCTTGGCTGGGTCGAGCAGGGCGCGCAGGTGATCGGCGGCTGTTGTGGCTTTGGCTTTGAGTAGGCGAGTTCAATCGGTCGTCGCAACACTCTGGCATAGGAGGTTGCTATGACGGTACGCAGACGGCGGTCGGATCGGTCTGGACGGAGCAAGTTGCATTCGCCAGGTCGACCGGACTCGGCACGGCGTGAGGAGCTTGTTCGGTTCTGGGCAGCGATTGCGACGGGGCGTTCGAGCGAGGACGCGGCCCGAGATGCCGGTGTATCCCCTCCGGTAGGCTCGAGGTGGTTCCGGAGGTCGGGCGGCATGCCACCATCACATTTATCGCAACCGGCCAAGCCGCTGTCAGGACGTTACCTGTCTTTCGAGGAACGTGAGGAGATTGCTCTTCTGCGCGCCCAGGGAAGAGGCATACGTCATATTGCTTGCCGGCTGGAGCGCGCACCGTCGACGATCTCCCGCGAGGTGCGGCGCAACGCGGCGACCCGAAGCGGTGGCCTGGACTACCGAGCAACGACGGCGCAGTGGCATACTGATCGGTCCGCCAAAAGGCCGAAGCCAGCCAAGCTGGCAACGAATGAGGCGCTGCGGCGCTATGTGCAGGATCGGCTTGCGGATCGGATCTCGGCACCGGATGGAACGGTGATCGAGGGGCCACGCGTCGTCTGGAACGGTCGTCGGCATGGGCCGCGGCAGCACAGGCGATGGGCCAGGGCCTGGAGTCCTGAGCAGATCGCGCACCGTCTTCGGATCGACTATCCTGGGGGGACGGGCCCGAGGATCAAGCGATGCGGATCAGTCATGAGGCGATCTATCAGGCGCTCTACGTACAGGGCCGCGGCGCACTCCGTCGTGAGCTGACCGCCTGCCTTCGCACGGGAAGGGCACTGCGCGTACCTCGGGCACGTAGCCGCCGGCGGGGAAAATCCTTCGTCACGCCTGAGATCATGATCAGTGAACGATCGGCGGAAGCAGCTGATCGGGCCGTACCCGGACACTGGGAAGGTGACCTGATCATCGGCTTGGGCAGATCGGCGATCGGCACTCTGGTGGAACGCACCACGCGGTTCACAATGCTGCTGCATCTTCCCCGAATGGAAGGCCACGGCACCGTCCCGCGCGTGAAGAACGGGCCTGCGCTTGCCGGTCATGGGGCTGAAGCGGTTCGCGATGCCATCGCCCGGACGATCACGACATTGCCAGCGCAGCTTCGCCGCTCGCTGACCTGGGACCAGGGAGCAGAGATGGCCAGGCATGCGGATCTGCGGATCGCAACCGGCCTTCCCGTCTACTTCTGCGAACCGCACAGCCCTTGGCAACGCGGAACGAACGAGAACACCAATGGACTGCTTCGACAGTACTTCCCGAAAGGAACCGATCTGAGCGCGCACAGTCCGGACGTACTCGCAGTTGTTGCTGACGCGCTCAATACACGGCCCCGCAAGACCCTCGGATGGAGAACTCCTGCCGAAGCTCTGGACCAGTGCTTGCAGGCCAGTCAAACTGAACGTGTTGCGACGACCGATTGAACCCGCCAGTATATCAAGCCGTTGCGCGACGGCTTGCCATCGCACATACCGACACCTGGCAGCCGCACAGGAACCGACGGATAGGCAGAATTTGGGATCAGCATTTGTCGGAAGAGCCAAGCAGCGCACCCGCTGAAGAACCTGAAATAGATCCCGTTTCAGAGAAATGGGAAAAATTCTTACACCGGAATTGCGCAGGCTCTTTGACCTAACGGGGCGTACGTTGGTCGAGAAGCAGTTAGCTGATGGCTGCTACCCCGATCTGAAAAAGCGCCTGGCAGCAATGGCGTGGCTGCGGAAGCAAGACAAAAAAGACAGTCGTGCAAAGCTACTGACAATTGTCGCCAGCGGCACTATCGCCGTCATCGCGGCCTTTGGCGGCGCAATCTTAGGTGCATGGTTTGCTGGTCAAGTGAATTTGAAATTGCAAGCCACACAGACAGCCCATGAGCGCCAACTGACGACCGACGCCGTTTCTGCTGACATCAGTTCACTGAAACAGTTTGAGAATCAACGTTACGAGTTTCTAAAACCATTACTGGAAAGGCTCGTTTAAGAAAGCCAGGACCAGGAAGGTGCACGTCCTTGGGTTATGGCACCGTCGCTGATGCGTTTCCCAGTCTACGAGGGGAATGTTGCCCGGTTGGGTCTATTGGCTGCACCGCTTCCAAAAGACATCGCGCAGTTCTACGCGCTATCCTACAGACTGCGAAGTCACATAAACGCGGTGACGAGCGGCGCGCTTATCTTCGCGAGCAGACCGGATAAGGTGTTTGCTGTTGGTCAGTACGAGCAGACGCTCATCGAATGGAATGCCGCAGCGGACAAGTTGTTGGAGCGTCTTGGCCAAACGTAGTACGACAAACTCGATTCCAGTTAATAGACCCAGCCAGGGGTGCAACCTTTTCTTTCACCGCGGCTCGCGCAGGGAGACGATAAACGTAAGAAAGTTTTGGTTGGAAAAGCTGGTTGGAGAGACTGCAATGGCGACCAAGGAAGATCTGAAGATTTGGGTCATCGAAGCGCTGACCGCATTTGGCGGTAGCGCACATCATATTACTGTGGCGAAACACATCTGGGACAACCACCAATCGGAACTCAATGAATCAGGTGATTTATTCTATGAGTGGCAGCACCAAATGCGTTGGGCTGCCGACAAGCTTAGGCGGGAGGGCATCCTACGGCCTAAGCCGAAGGGTGATCTCGGCCCATGGCGGCTAGTCAAATGAGTGCCCTTGGCTGGGTCGAGCAGGGCGCGCAGGTGATCGGCGGCTGTTGTGGCTTTGGCTTTGAGTATATCAAGCCGTTGTGCGACGGCTTGCCATCGCACATACCGACACCTGGGAGCGGTACGGGAACCGACGGATAGACGTCGGCGTTGCGCTGCTGCGCCTGTTCACCGTTTTGTCCCTACGCTTCTTGCGCTAGGCTCGCCAACGTCGAACGCCCAACAATCTCGCGTAACCAGTTGGGAGAAAAACCATGACCAAGGCATTGGTCCTTCTGTACGGCTTCGTCGCTTACCTGACATTCCTCATCGCCGCTCTTTATGCGATCGGTTTTGTCGCGAATTTTGGGGTACCGAAAGGAATCGACGACGGGCCGGAGGCGACAATGGCTGGAGCGCTTGCCGCCAACCTGCTGCTTCTCGCGATCTTCGCGGTGCAACACAGCGTGATGGCCCGGTCCAGCTTCAAGGCGTGGTGGACCAAGGTCGTGCCCAGCGTAATCGAGCGCAGCACTTGTGTCCTGATTTCGAGTCTCCTCCTCGGACTGTTGTACTGGCAGTGGCCGCCAATCACCGGAGTAGTTTGGAAGACTGAAAATCAGATGGCAGTCTTCGTTTTGGCCGCGCTTTACGTGATCGGATGGGCCATCGTGTTCTATGGTAGTTTTCTGATCAACCATTTCGATCTGTTCGGGCTGCGCCAGGTCTTCCTCCATTGGCGGGGGCAGTCCTACACCCACACCGAATACAAAGAACTGGGACCGCTCTACAAGCTCGTCCGTCACCCTATGATGCTGGGCTTCGTTATCGCCTTCTGGGCGACCTCGGATATGACAGTCGGGCACCTACTGTTCGCAGTAGCGACGACCGCCTACATCCTGGTCGCCCTCAGGTTGGAAGAGCGAGACCTCGTCGCGCTCTTCGGCGACAAGTATCGCGCCTACCAATCGCGGGTACCAATGCTGATTCCATTCGCAAAGAGCACCAAAGGCGCCGAGACGCCAACAACGAAGGACATGGTCGGCGAGGAGTAAGAAAACTGCGTCTGCATGAATTTCCGACGCCGTCGACCCAGCGTGCAGCGATATCAATCCAAATAGGCGTAGTGCGCCGTGAAGTGACGCAGGCTTGCCGGTTCCCAGGTAATTTTCATCCCCTTTAACCGCTCGCGCTCTGCGAAGACCTTGAGAATCACTTCGAGGACGTAGTCCATGTGGCTCTGCGTGTAGACCCGACGGGGAATTGCCAGACGCACCAAGTCCATGGCTGCGGGCAGCTCCGTGCCATCTGGCTGGCGGCCGAACATGATCGAGCCGATTTCGCAGCCGCGAATCCCTCCATGTTCGTATAGCTCAACGGCAAGCGACTGACCCGGATAGTGCAGCGGCGGAATTTGCGGCAGGATCGCGCGGGCATCTAGATAGACCGCGTGGCCTCCGACCGGGCAGATGATCGGCACGCCGGCCTCGATTAGATGCTGACCGACATACCGGGTCGAGGCGAGACGATAGGTCAGATAGTCCTCGTCGACGACCTCGGCGAGTCCCACGGCAATCGCCTCGAGGTCACGGCCGGCCAACCCGCCATAGGTCGGAAAACCTTCGGTCACGATGAGCGAGTTCCGGCAGTCTTGCGCCCACGCATCATCGTTGAGCGCCAACCAGCCGCCCATATTGGCCAACCCGTCTTTCTTGGCGCTCATGGTGCAACCATCGGCGTGGGAGAACATCTCCTGCACGATATCGACCACCGCCTTGTCGGCTTAGCCCGGCTCGCGAAGCTTGATGAAGTAAGCGTTCTCCGCAAACCGGCATGCATCGACGATCAGCGGAATACCGTAGGCCCGGCACACATTCTTGGTTTGGCGAATATTCTCCATGGATACCGGCTGACCACCGGCCGCGTTGTTGGTCACAGTGATCATGCAGAGCGGGATATTCCCCGCGTCCTTCTCCTCGATGAAGTCGCGCAGCCGCGCCACGTCCATGTTGCCCTTGAAGGGATATTCGAGGCCGGGATCGTGCCCCTCTTCGATAACGAGATCCACAGCCGCCGCACCTTGTGCTTCGATATTCGCCCGCGTCGTGTCGAAATGTGCGTTGTTGGGAACGAACTGGCCCGACCGGACCGCGACGGAAAACAATATGCGCTCTGCCGCACGTCCCTGATGGGTAGGAATAACATGTGCGAACGGCATCAGGTTCCGCACGGCCGCTTCGAACCGATCGAACGATGGGCTTCCGGCATAGGACTCATCGCCTCGCATCATGGCGGCCCATTGATTCGCGCTCATGCTGGACGTGCCGGAATCGGTCAACAGGTCGATCAGCACGTTTTCAGCATCCAACGCGAATAGGTTGTAGTTGGCATCCTTGATGAACCGCGCGCGCTCTTCCCGCGTCGTCATCTTGATCGCCTCGACGGACTTGATTCGAAACGGCTCGATAATGGTTTTCATGTGTCCTCCGAGAATTCTCGGCAAGGCGCCACGGCTTTAGAGGTCGTGACCTCCGAGCAGACCGCACCGCCAACGATCGCCGCCTACATCAAGAATAGAAAGTGGGGTTCGAACGATAGAAGAACACCCGGCCGAACAATTCGTTAGCAACAAACCCCGCGGACACGCTAGTCGCTGGGGACTTGGTTGCGCAGACCGCGTAGAAATTCACTCGTCTCGTTCGACTGCACCTCGGCAGCACGAATCAAATCGTCGAAATGATGCGCCAGCACGCGTATGTGATCGGTCGAATTGAAGACGAAATACATCTGCCCGACGTAGATCGCAGCCCGCAACGGCCCGAAGATCGTGTAGGGCACGGAAAATCGCGTGCGGCCGTCAAATAGGAATATCCTGAGCGAGGGATACCGTTCCTCGGCGATCTCCGCCATGTGTTCGATCTGGTCTCGACGTGCGGCCACCGATAGCCCCTCCCAGACGCCGTTACCCTCTGCAAAGACTTGCATCGCCTGAAGCGGCAAACAAACTTCCATATCTGTTTCTGGCAGCCCGGTGTAGTCCAATATTCCCTGGCTAGCGGCAATCACCTGGTCGGCGGTCCGCACCACATAGTCGCGGAATTCGTGCTGGATGACCTCTTCGGTCTTCGCGAGGTCCGGCAGGGTCGTTGGTACATAGCGGATCTTGTAACCGGCCGCATCCTGATGCCATTCGGCGAGCGCCTCATCGACCGGCGTGCGCGGGGTGATTTGCAGCGACTCCTGAAGAATATTGGCCCCGAGTTCCGCCTCATGGCTCATGCCAAGCAACCAGTCGAGGCTGACTTGCAGGATGCTGGCAATTGCCGCGACCGTATCGGCCCGCGGCAGGCGCTCACCATCGCTCGACAAGAGTTGCGAAAGTGTCGAACGGTCGACGCCGATTGCCGAAGCCAACGCGGATTGGTTCAACCCGGCCCTGTCCATGGCCTCGATCAATCGCGCCCGGAACACGCGAACCAGTTCACGACGGTCAACCGAAGTTTGGTGATATGCCACCATGAATGAGAACACAGCGCGATATGATGTGTAAAGTCAACATATATTATCTTTCAGGGCAGTTTGTGAATTAAGCTTACTACTCACTCGTTGCCACATCATCACAGTGGCTCCATCTTCTTGCCTAGAGCGTCAAATTGAACCAATGCGAGGCTGCCTTTGGACGCGCTGTACCGTCAGATCGCCGGGTCCCGCCGCAATCTGCCGGCGGTTTGGGTCGATGCCTCGTACCGACGCTTCAAACAGATCGACGGCCCAACCTGGCTCGTCGCGGTGGCCATATATGCGGGTTGGTTCGCGCTGACCTGGTGGTTTCACGTCCTCCCTGGGTGGACAGTGCTTGTTCTCGGCGGATGGTTCGTCTGCTGGCAGGGTTCCCTTCAGCATGAAGCAACGCACGGCCACCCAACACGCCTGAACTGGCTAAATACGGCAATCGCCGTGCCACCGCTTGGCTTGTGGATGCCCTATACGCTCTATCGAGAAAGCCACCTGGACCATCACCGCACTGCAGAGTTGACGGTCCCAGGCAAAGATCCGGAATCCCACTATGTCGACGGTGACAAGTGGCGTCGATCTGGTGCATTGGCGCGTGCCACGCTGGTTTTCAACAATACTTTGCTCGGTCGCATGACAGTTG
This sequence comes from Alphaproteobacteria bacterium, assembly GCA_965217615.1. Lineage (GTDB taxonomy): Bacteria > Pseudomonadota > Alphaproteobacteria > UBA8366 > CAVOAK01 > CAVOAK01. Next base: position 92,585 of record CBDCIT010000016.1, on the reverse strand, counting down.
GCCCAGCTCTCACAGCTGTCCGATTCTGGTCGAGCGAACTGCGCCAGGTCATTGCCGGCCACCGCGACCATCTTTGGACTTGGGCCGGGCACGCAGTGCTGGTCGCGGTCCTAGTGTATTGGATCGTTGAGATCTGTCAGATCGCCTGGTGGCAATATGTGCTGTTGTTTGCCTGGCCCGGCCTGTCGCTTACCTTGCTCAGATCCTATGCCGAGCACCGGCCCGGTGGCGCGCACGAGTACCGCTCGGTCATCGTCGAGGGCAACCCGATTACGAATCTGCTCTACCTAAACAACAATCTTCATGCGCTGCACCACACCGACCAAAACGTCCCGTGGTTTGAACTGCCCGCAGCCTTTGAAGCGGCCCATGGGCAGATACTCCAACGCAACGGCGGATACCGGTTTACGAGCTATGCCGATATCGCGCGTCGGTATTTGTTCACGCCGAAAGACGCCCCGCTTCACCCTGGTGCTAAGCCGGCGCCCACTAACTGACCGCTCACCATACCGATAGCGGCGATCCACCCGGCAGGCTAAGCTTCGCGGGGCCAATCGCACAGGAGATGCCCATGGCGCCCCTCCCCTCATCCACCACCTATCTCGTCATTGGCGCCGGCATACACGGCCTCAGCACGGCCTGGCATTTGGCCATGGAGCTTGAAGCCCGGGGCCAAGGCAGTGGAAAGGATATCGTGCTGCTCGATAAGACGGGACCCGGCGCCGGTGCAACGGGCGTCGCCTGCGGCTGCGTGTGCAACTTTTATATGACTGAACCACTGCACGCGATCCTGCGGCATTCGGTCGATGTCTGGATGCACGATCCCGTCAATTTCGGCTTTCAGCAGGTCGGCTACATATCGTGTGGTGCGGCTGACCAGATCGAGGATTACGTCCGCATCCACGAGAGCCAGAACGCAGTCGACTACCATTCCGACCTCTATGTCGACGAAGACGCGCGGCGCTTCCTCACCGGATTATGGCCAGATTTCAGGGCCGAGGCGGTCCATGTCGCGCTGCACGAGCGGCCAAGCGGCTATGCGGGCACGGCGCAAGTCGTCACGGGCATGACGCAGAAATGCGAGGCGCACGGCGTGCGATGCCACTGGGGTGTCGAGGTGCTCGACTACGACATGACCGCGGGCCGCGTCGCCAAAGTGCGGACGAGTGCCGGTGAGATCGCCTGCGATGCGGTTGTGCTGGCGCCGGGTGCTTGGTTACCGCAGCATTGGCAAAAGCTTGGCCGGCCAGCGACGCTCGACCTCCACTATCCTGACGGCTCCGTGGCCAAGGCCCGCGACATGTGGACCTACTGGCGGCTGCGCGAGGGCGAGATCTATCATGCGCAGCCCTACCGAGATGCGCGCGATCTCGATCCACCGGTCCTCCATGTCGAGCTGATGGACACGCCGGTCCTCGACCCGGAAACGGGCGACGAGCTGGCCGACCATCTCTACGTCTACTGGAAGAATGGCGCGGAGCGCATGGATAAGCCGGGCATCCTGGGCGGCATCCTGCCGGTCGAACTCGGGCCTGAGGCCACCGTCGAGCCCTATGGACACGCGAGCGACGACTATCAGGCCGAGCCCTTCTTCGCCGACTATATCTGTGCGGCGATGGGCCAGCTCATGGGCCGCTTCGAGGGCTGCCGCAAGAACTTCCGCGAGCACCGCAACGGCGGCATCGGCGCCTTCACCCCGGACAACGTGCCGATCTTCCACTGGGTCCTGCCCGACCTCTACATGATCGCCGACTCGAATCACGGCTTCAAAATGACCGGGGTCGGCAAGCTGGTCGCCAAGTTGCTGGCCGGAGATAATCGGGTCGCCGAGCTGGAACCCTTCGCCCTCGACCGTTCGCTGCCGGCAAAACCTTCGGCGACAGTAATTCCAACTCGCCCTGGGTCTAGGCAGGTCGACGCTGCCGTGGTCGTTGCGGACGTAATGTCTCGGGGGTTGATCGACTAAAGGGCTCCGGCGGAGCCAATTGCGCTAGCCTAGGCTTCTTCGTCTTCTTCAGCCTCGGGCCCCGGATCTGCGTCTTTCGCGGCGGCTGGCTCTTGATCCGCGTCTTCTTCGGCGTCGGTCTCCGCTTTTTCCTCGGCTTCTGCCTCTGGCTCCGGCTCTTCAACTTCCTCCGGAGGTTGATAATGTGGATCGACAAGCGAATCCGCCATGCTCGTCGGCAGGATAGGCAGGACCTTGACAGCGGTCGCCACGAGGATCAGGGCGACCGCGACCCCACCGCTGCCCAACGCAATCTCCGGCAGGCTCGGCACATAGGATGCGATCTGTCCGTCGAAGAAACTGCTGGAGGTTTCCATCCCCGGAAACAGGAGCAGCGGGTAGGCTTGACCGCCAACGATGATGACATAAATCTGGGCCAGCCCGCCGAAGGCGACCAAGGCCGCGGCGAACACGACTCGGGATCGCCGTCCCTCCGGATTGGAACTGAATAACAGAGCGATCGGAATGAGACTGCCGAGGATCACCTGCACGCCCCAGAAGGATAGGGTGTAGACGCTGCCGCTCGACAGAATAAAGTTCTCGACACCCTGACGCTCGGCCGAGTAATGGCCGATGATGTGCTGCATGGCCACGAAGTACAGCACGACGACCATAGCGATGCCGAGCAGCCTGGCGAGCCGACCAATCACGAAATCGCCAAGCGCCCGCCCGGTCCATGTCAGTGTCGGAACCAAAATCAAGATGAAGGTTGCCAGACCGATTGCAAAAGACGTGACAACGAACAGCGGCGCCATGATTGCCGTGTCGTAGGCTTGGCGGGCGACCAAGACACCGAACACCGAGCCGACATCGGTCGCTAGCCATACGCTCATGAGAAGGGCAATCAGGCCGACGGGCCTCGCGTAGCGGTTCATCCGCCGCTCGATCATCATCCACAACGAGGCGAGAACGGCCAGAAGGAAGCCCGTATAGACAAAGAGGTTCCATGCGAAAATGGAGCTTGGATTCAGGCTAGATAAAGTCTCTAGCAGCCGGCCCGGCCGGCCGAGGTCGAGCGTCAGAACTGCAAGTCCGCCGAGCAGCAATGACATCGCAAGGACGGCCGACAATCTCGCCAAGGGCTTGTAAACGGAACTTCCAAAAACATTCGCGATTGACGCCACGCTTAAGGCGCCCGCCGCAGAGAGTATGAGAAACACCGCAAAAACGTGAGGCGCGCCCCAGACGATTCGGTTTGACATTCCGGTCACATGGTGCCCCGCCTGCCCCATGTAGCCGCCGGCAACGAGTCCTGCCAGGGCTACCGCCACGAGTACCCCCATCAGGGCGTAATAGCCGTTGGGCTTATAGGAAATTTCCCTAAATACGGTGGTGATCGCCATGCTGCGCTTCTTCGCTTACTAGAGGCCCGTGTAGTAAACGCCGGTCTCGGTCCCAAGATCTTCGCGAATACGCGTCGTCGAGAGGCGCGCGACGGCCTTTGCGATCTCGCTCTCTGGATCGTTAAGGTCGCCGAACAACATGGCCCTATTTTCCGTTTTATTGCAGGCCTCGACGCAAGCCGGAATGCGTCCCTCGTCAACCCGATGCACACACATCGTACAGCTCTCGACCGTGCCCTCGCCTCGTGGTGAATAGGGTTTTTGGCCGCTTACAGCCTCGTGGACAAAGGAGCGCGCATCGTAGGGACAGGCGACCATGCAGTAGCGGCAACCGATGCAACTGTGTTTGTCGACCAGCACAATGCCGTCGGCGCGCTTGAAGGATGCACCCGTCGGGCAGACATCGACGCAGGGCGGGTTGGCACAGTGCTGGCACATCACCGGCGCCGATATGGTGGATCCCGACTTCGGGTCCTTGACCGTAACCGCTCGTATCCATTGGACATCCGTCGACGATCCGTCTTCTGCCGCCCAGCCGTGCTCTTCTTTGCAGCCGGTAACACAGGCATTGCAGCCATCCGGACAATTCCTGACATCGATCAGAAGGCCCCAGCGCACTTTATTCGAGGCCGCCTCGCCTGCCTTTCTGGCTGCGGCGGGCTCAGGCGCCATCAGTACCACTCCTGGAACCAATGTCAGTGTGCTAAGTGCGGCCGCACCGGCCATCACGCGGCGGCGCGCCAGATCTGCATCGTCCACCGTCTCCAGGTCGTCGCCACGATCGTTCATTGGATCAAAAATTGTGGGCGCTCCTTTCACTCAGATATCGCTCGACTTGCGCGACCAGCGAAGTCGGTTCCAGACTCCCGCCAAAGCTCGAATATGTCTTAGCCGACTTTCGATGACCCTTCGGCAGCAGGAATGTGTTCTTGGCGGTTACTGCCTCGGTAGTGTGACATTCAAAACAGTCAATTCTAACTGCGGCATAGCTGTGACATTCGCTACAGAAAGCGCGCACGGTACGTGCCCCGCCGGCGTCGGCGTCGGCGACCGCATGGCATTCGACGCATCCTTGTAGGCTGTATTTATTGCCGCGAATACCGCTCCGCACGGTCTCGTCGCGTTGGTGGAGCAGAAACGTCATGTGCTGGCGCCGCATAATGTCTACCGGCTCGACGCATTGATCGCCGATATGGGCCTTGGCGGGATGTGGCAAAGGCACGCGGGTTTCTGCAGCTATTGCAAGTGGCGATGCCACCAGCAATGCCAAGAGGACGAGGACTGTGCCGGCGATTCCGTTTCTGAAATTCGGTATCAAGTGCCCACCCCTTCGATCACGACGGCACCTGTTACTCTTTTGTCCCTAGTTGGATCGCCTCGCTGACCAGTTGATGAACGCCGCAGATCATATCCATGGGAAGACCATAGTACGGCATCACTTTGGCGAACTGGCTCTTACAGATGGCACAAATGGCGGCCATGTGCGTGACGCCGTGCTGTTCCACGATCTCCAGCAGCGCTTCCATCCGAGGCAAGGCGCCTTTGACCCTGAGTTCGACCAGATCGTCGGTCAATAGCCCGCCGCCGCCGCCGCAACAGAAGGTCTTGTCACGGATCGTTTCGGGATCCATATCGACAAACTTGTTGACGCTGGCTCTGATGATGTCGCGTGGAATATCGAACTGACCGCCCTCGAAGTTGCCCATGCCAGACCCGCGCGCGACATTGCAGGAATCGTGAAACGTTACGACTTTGTCGTCGTTGGCCGAGGGATCCATATTGAGCGCACCACGCTTAAGCAGATCGTAGGTGACCTCGCAAATGTGCTCCGGCACTGGATAATTCGGGTCGAGAAATTCCCAGGGGCCAGCCAGCGTGTTGAGGAAACTATAGGCGACCCGCCATGCGTGGCCGCACTCGCCGAACACGATGCGCTTGACGCCGAGGTCCTGCGCTGCCTTGCGGATACGCGCCGAGATCTTCTCCATCTGCTCGTAGGAGCCGATGAAAATGCCGAAATTAGCGGCTTCGGTCCCATGGGTACTTATGGTCCAATTCATGCCGGCTTGGTGAAACACCTTGGCATAGCCGATCAGGCTATCGACATGCGGATCGGCAAAAAAATCAGCTGACGGCGTCACCAGCAGCACATCTGCGCCCTCTACGTCGACGGGTATGCGAACCTGGACACCGGTGTCCTCCTCGATGTCCTCCTCCAGGCCTTCCAGCGTATTGAGCAGGGCGGGTTTGGGCAGGCCGAGGTTGGTGCCCATGGTGTGGACTTTGCCGATGATCTCGTTGGTGTATTTCTGACCCTTGCCGACGTGATCCATGATCTCGCGCGCGGCCATGGTGACCTCGGCGGTGTCGATCCCATAAGGGCAAAACACCGAACAACGCCGACATTCCGAACATTGGTGGAAGTACTTGTACCAATCGTCCAGCACTTCCTCGGTCATATCCTTGGCGCCGACCAGCCACGGCACCAGTTTGCCGGCCAGCGTGAAGTAGCGCCGGTAGACCTGGCGGAACAGGTCCTGACGCGCCACCGGCATGTTTTTTGGATCCTTGGTGCCGAGAAAATAATGACACTTGTCAGTACAGGCGCCACACTTAACGCAGGAATCCATGAAGACAGACAAACCCCGGTACTTTCCGAGCAGCTCGCCCATCTTATCGATTGCCTTGTCCTGCCAATCGTCGACCAACTCGCCAGGGAAACCTAACGCCTCCTGGAGCTCGGCGGAGGCGACGTAGGGTTGGGAATGATCCATGGAGTCCGGCTCAAGAGCAGGAATCTCACGAAATTCCCTAACATCCGGCGTCACGAATTCGGGCTGTTTAGCCATAACTGTCAGTCCTTCGGTTCATCTTGATACGCCGCCGCCCAACTGGCGAGATGGCGGCGGGCGCGGGAATCGTCCACCTGATTTCGGGTCGGGCTAAAGAAGACGCCCGGCGCATGCAACAGCTTACTGAACGGAAATACTATCATCAGCATCACCACCAGAGCCAGATGCGTCAGCAGCATCGGATCCGTCGGAAGAGGCTGCCAATCGAAGCGGATCAGACCCAGGATAAAGGCCTTAACGCCGATAATATCCGTCCGCGCGACGAATTTGGTGCCAAGCCCAGTCAGGGCGATGCCCAATAGCAGGGCGAGCATCAGGTGGTCTGACGGCACCGTGATATAACGGATACGCTCGACTACAAAGCGGCGCACCCAAAGTCCGGCCAGCCCGGCGACCATGGCAAACGCCGCATAAACGCCGAAGCTCTGGATTGCGGCTATGGGTAACCATACCGGCTCGATGAAGTATCGAAAGTGGCGCAGTAGGACGAGGACGAGGGCGAAGTGGAAGACGAACCCAAATAACCAAATCCATTTATTCGCCCTGAACAGACTGTGGAACAGAAACAACTCCCGGCACATGCGGAGAACGACGCCAGATTTGGTCATTGGCGCCGGCATGGTCGGAATTATCAAGGGTGCGGGCGTCGTCGCGTATTGGCGAATCTTCAGACCAACACCAAGGACAAGAACGATCGTGGCGAAGTAAAACAGCAGCGCGTAAACGACCGTAACGAAGTCCATCTCAACGCCCACTCCCGCCCACTCGGCAGCTCAGCGCCGTGCCTGCCGATTGTAATGTTGAAGGAGCCTCCATTTGCCTCGGGCTCGGATGACCACATCATCCGAGCCGGCAACTGCGAGAAGGCTCTCTGGGCCACTCCCCCTTAAAACCAACGGTGCGAGAAATACACCGCCGCTCCCGAACACAATGTCCTTGTGGCTACACGCAACCCGTGGGTTTTGGCAGCCCGGCAATCTTGCACGCCTGTTTCGCTGGACCATACGGGAACAGCTCGTACAGGTATTTGTTGTTGCCCTTATCCGGACCGAACGATTTCTTGATTGCCTTGACCAAAACACGGATCGCGGGAGCTATCTGGTATTCTTCGTAATAGTTACGCAGAAAGTTCACAACTTCCCAGTGCTCGTCCGACATATCGATTTCTTCGGATTCGGCGATCAGCTCTGCCAATTCCTTACTCCAAAGTTCGGGATCCCCCTGGATGTAACCTTCTTCGTCGTGCTCATACGTCACGCCAGCCAGTTCGTATGACATGTCTTGTTTCTCCTCCTATGACGACCAGCCATCGGTACTCTAGAACTCGCCAAATATCTTACATTTCCCCGATTTGAAAGCAACCGTTTTGTCGTTGGCAAGGGTGGCCGGGCTACTCGAATTTCGTGCCTTCCATTTCAAGACCCGCTTCGGCCCAGGCTTCGACGCCGCCCTGCAGATTGATAACGTCCGGGACGCCATTTGCCATAAGCTGCTTGGCGGCCGCCGCGGAGCGTTTGCCGGTCTGGCACGTAATCACAATCTTTTTATCGGTGATGATGGGGAAAAGATCTGCGTCCAGGAACGAGAGCGGAAGCAGGAGGGTACCTGGAATATGCGCCTGCTCATATTCCTCGGTTTCGCGGACGTCGATCGCCAATGTCTCTCGTTCTGAAATCATCCGGGCGAGTTCCTGCACGTCGATTTCCGCTGGTTCTTCAGCCATATTCACACTCCTCCTTCTGGTTCATCTATCTTTTGAATCACGTTTCTGACATGCCCGCATGGATTTATACAACATCGGGCGGGGTGCAGCGAGACTAGCTGCTGTACTTGCGGGTGAGAGTCCCGTCGGCGCAATTCTCAGTTTAGCGCCGTAGTGATATCCGGCAGGCATGCGGGGCGACCCGGTGGTCTGAAAGCCCGGAAGTAAAAGCCCCGGAGGGCCGGAGGGTCGTAGTGCCTCTCAGGTCTGGTCAGTTCGGTGGGGCGAGCGAACAGTAGGGCCGTAACGAAAGTGAACGGATTAAGCGTCGAAAATCATGTCCTGCATGAAGCTGATTTGCGGGGTAAACGGAGCTGCCAAGGGTTTCCTGCCTATCCGATGGCCAGTGCCGGTGCGGAAGAACTGAGGCGCACGCATCGGGGCTCCCGGCGTATTGAAGGCGGCAATACTGGACAGTACAGCAGTGAAAGTCCGGAAGGTGTGGAGGTCAGACAGGATGATCCTTGGATGTCAAAGACCGTGTCTATAACTGGCTGTGCCGGGAAATGAGACGGAGATCTCCAGACTGGCGGATGAGGTCGTCAAGCGTTGATGGGCGGGACAACATAACCCGGCTGGAGCGAGGACCTCAGGGCTCAGGTGGCAGTGCTGCTACCGTATGGTCCGCACACAGAGGCGGACGGTCTTCAAGGCGGTCGGCACGGTCTAAGGACGGAGCAAACGAGGGCTGTGGTCAGGAGAATGGCTGGGTCGACCTTAACCCTGACGCGTCCGCGGAAGGCTCCACTCCGAACTGTGAGGTGCCTGATGCTTGAAGCCGGACCGGGGAAAACCCGATGTCCGGAATTTTAGGGGGGGCGGCTGGAAACGTGGCCTATGGTGGAACTGTGAACCCACCCCGCAACCGAAAGGGCGGGGCTGGAAACCCTCCACCTACCGGTGCGCGCGCCAGTGCCCTACCCGACATCGCTCCTCATGTCACATGCATCGCCGGCCGATGGCTATGATTGGGACTCGTGGCTGCATAGGTCATCGGGCCCAGTTGCTGCGGCCCGGTCGAAGAACCGGGCCCGATAGACGAGGCGATGTTTGCCGTCGTTATCCGCGTCGATAAACGCAGCGCGTCGATGCAATGCATTGTTTGTGATTAGCCCCTGCCCTGGCAACAGCCGGTGTCGAAGGACATCCCCCCCGGCCAGCAGTCGGTTCAGCGCCTCGACAGCGTGCAAGGTTTCGGCATTGTCGCGCCAGGCGATGCTGCGGGTTCGCGCGGTGTAGCGCATGTGCAAGGCCCCGTCGCTGGGGTCGACGGAAAACACAGGGCCTGCGACCTCACCGCGAATCTCTGCACCGTCCTCTTCGTTCGGCGGTATCGACATGGCGGCCGGATGGGCTAGAGCAGCAATAAAGTCAGGGTTCTCATCGCGCAGCCCGATATAGGCGATTTCCGGATCCATTAGGTCGTTCTCGCCGCCGTCCATTGCATCGCAGACGCAATGCAGCATAAAGGCCCGGATCCGCCGGTCGGGAGGATTGTAGTATCCATCAGTATGCCAATTAAGCGGACGGTTCGTGTAGGGGATGTAGCGTTGACGAGGTCCGTTATCGGTGACCATTAGCGGTGTAACTCCCTCATCTTCGGCACACAGATGAAGGTCCAGCCGGTCGAGGCCAAATTGGCCAGCGACCGTCCGAACCACGGCCTTCGGTTCGGCCTGGGAGGAACGGCAAACGTAAAGCGCGATGTTGGTCGTTCGCAGACAGCGCAACAAGGCATCGTGTTCTGACACCGTGATACTCAGCGGGTCGGCGATTTCCACCACCAGATCGCCGGCCGATGCCGGTTGTGCGGCCAGCTTGTGTTCGCGCCATCGAGAATAGGCATCGCCGTCAGACAGCGAAAACGGGCTATTTGACACGGCCGCTGGCGTTGCGAGTGACGATGTCATGGTTAGTCGAACTCCCAGTCCTTTGCCGGACTATCGAAGCTTAACGCGCCGCCGAAAACTTTCCAAATTGCGAGCGCGATCGTTTTCTCGAAGAGCTGCCCTAATAATCGCCCAGGACGCGAATGAAGTCCTATGTTTCGTTGACATTGGACCAGGAGAGCAAGTCGTTCGCTAAGCGCGCGGCAGTCGTGGGTTCGAGATCCAGTTGGGTGAACCGTGTGCCTTCCTGTATGCGCACCTGCAACATCCGCAAACCGCCTTCGTATTCGATTTCCCTGACGACAACTTTCTTGCCCCATGGTGCTTCGAACGCGCCGATTTCGGACGTGACCTCGAAAACTGACATCAGCCGTTCTCCTTAGTGACAATCCTGCCCGGCCTTCACCCGGCAGCGTCGCGGTAGAGCAGCCTACCCGCCGAAGCCGGAAGCCGCGTTGAGACGAGCTACTATATCACTGCTTCCTCGCGGCATTGCGCTGTCGGCAGCGCAACTGTCGCTAACACACGATATGACCGGTCTATGTAACAGATGATCTGTCCGGTTTTAGATTTCCTCCAAATCTGGAGGAATCGGATGCGCCGGACGGAGCAGTTGCAGGGACTGAGATTGATGAAGTTCGAGGATGTCTACGGACGTTGTTATCGGGGTGATTTGAGCCAGGCCGAGGCCTCGGAGATCCTGGGCATGTCGGAGCGGACGTTCCGGCGCTGGCGGGAGCGCTATGAGGCCGAGGGTGCCGAGGGTTTGTACGACCGGCGCCTTGGGCGGGTCTCGGCGCGCCGCGCGCCGGTGGACGAGGTGATGCGGGTGCTGGAGCTGTTCGAGACGCGCTACCCGGACTTCACGGCCAAGCACTTCCACGAGAAGCTGGTCTGCGAGCATGGCTTCGGGCTGAGCTACAACTGGCTTCGCCTGAGCTTGCAGGCGCACGGCAAGATCAAGCCGGCGCCCAGGCGCGGAGCGCACCGCCGGAAGCGGCCGCGCCGACCGGTGGTGGGGATGATGCTGCACCAGGACGGCTCGAGCCACGAGTGGGTTGCGGGCCAGTGGTGGGATCTGATCGTGACCATGGACGATGCGACATCGGAGGTCTATTCGGGCTTCTTCGTTGCCGAGGAGGGCACGATGAGCACGTTCCGCGGGCTCGGCGAGGTGATCGCCGAAAACGGGCTGTTCTGCTCGCTCTACGCCGATCGGGCCTCGCACTACTGGCACACGCCCGAGGCAGGCGGCGGTGTGGACAAGGACAACCCGACCCAGGTCGGCCGGGCCTTGGCGCAGCTCGGCATCGAGTTGATCGCGGCCTATTCGCCGCAGGCCCGGGGCCGCTCGGAGCGCATGTTCGGGACCTTGCAGAAGCGCCTGCCCCAGGAGCTGCGCCTCGCCGGGATCGCCACCATGGCCGAGGCCAATCGCTTTCTCGAGGAGCTCTTCTGGCCGGCGCACAACGCCCGCTTCGCCCGCCCGGCCGCGGACACCGGCTCGGCCTTCGTGGCTTTTGCCGGCACGCTCGAGGACATCCTCTGCGCCCAGGAGGACCGCGTCGTCGCGGGCGACAACACCGTGCGCTACAAGAACCGCACGCTGCAGATCCCGGCCGATCGCCACCGCCACCACTACGTCAAGGCGCAGGTCCGGGTGCACGAATATCCCGACGGCCACCTGGCCGTCTTCCACGGACCCAGGTGTCTGGCGCGCTACCGCGCCGACGGCGAAACCATCGTCGACGACAGGCTTCAGGCCGCGTGACCCGCTTCGACGCGACCGAGCCAAACCACCACAACAGAAGCGGTCAATTCATATGGTACATAAAGCGGTCAACTCAGTTTGTTATCGACAGCTGTCGGCAGCGCAACCCCAACTCGCGAATCTTGAAACATATCGATCTTTGAATATGAAACAAATATCTGTATATTGCCGGCTACTAAATCGTTTGAGGTGACCCATGGCACAGAAGACGGCGTCAAAGGCCAAGAAAAAGGCGAACGGGAAGAGCAAGAGCGCAGCTAAGAAACTGCCCAATACCCCGATGCTCGATGAACTCGAGAGTGGCCCCTGGCCAAGCTTTGTGTCGGGATTGAAGCGTCTTGCAGAATCGGAAGACCAGCAATACGCGCCGATGATGAAGGACCTGCTGGGTCAGCTCGAGCATTCCTATGAAAATCGCAAGGGCTATTGGAAAGGCGGCACCGTTGGGGTTAAGGGATACGGCGGCGGCATCATCCCGCGGTTCTCGGAGGTTCGCGACGACTATCCGGAGTCCTCGGAGTTTCATACCTTCCGTGTTCAGCCGCCGGCTGGCATGCACTACGACACCGCGACACTGCGGCAAATTTGCGATATTTGGGAGAAACATGGTTCCGGTCTGATCGCGCTGCACGGGCAGAGCGGCGACATTATGTTCCAGGGTATTTCGACCGAAAATGTCCAGCCCTGCTTCGATGAACTCAACCAGGCTGGATTCGACCTCGGTGGCGCAGGTGCTGCCGTACGTACGTCAATGAGCTGTGTCGGCGCAGCGCGATGCGAGCAGTCCTGCTACAACGAGCAGAAAGCCCACCGGATGATGATCAACTCCCTTCTGGACGAGATGCATCGCCCAGCCCTGCCCTACAAGTTCAAGTTCAAATTCTCCGGCTGCGCCAACGACTGTGTGAACGCCATCCAGCGTTCCGATTTCGCGGTGCTCGGCACCTGGGCCGACGACATGCAGGTCGATCAGGAGAAGTTCAAGGAGTGCGTTAAGGAGCGCGGCCGTAAGGAGATTATCGATCAAGTCATCACGATGTGTCCGACCCGCGCGCTGAGCCTCAACGACGATGACACGATCGATGTCGACAACAAGAGCTGTGTCAGATGCATGCATTGCATCAACGTCCTGACCAAGGCGCTCAAGCCCGGAAAAGTGCGCGGCGCGACGATTTGCCTTGGCGGCAAGGGCAGCCTCAAGATCGGTACGCTGATGGGCACCGTCATCGTCCCCTTCATGAAGCTGGAGACCGAAGAGGACTATGAGAAGTTGGTCGAACTCGGCCATACATGCATCGATTTCTGGGCCGAGAACGCCCTCGACCACGAACGCATTGGTGAGACCATTGACCGTATCGGCCTGCCAAACTTCCTCGAGGCGATCGGACTCGACTTGGATCCCAACATGGTCAGCCATCCGCGCGACAACTCGTACGTGCGCATGGACGAGTGGGACAAGGAAGCGGCCAAGTGGAATGCGCGTCACGGTGAAGCAGCGGAGGGCGAAAAAGAGAAGCTTATCGAGGAAGTGCCGGCCGCCGAATAAAGGTCTGGCCGCCGCGAACACACAGCCCCACACGGGCGGAGACGAAGATGTCAGAGACAACCGAACTAGAATGGACAACGATCGAAAGCGGCGTACCGGATCCGATGCCGCTGATGCACCCCTTGATGCGCAAGAATTTCGGCGCCTGGGCATGGCACGACCGGCTACGTCCAGGTGTGCTGCACCATACAGCCAACAATGGCGATGAAATTTGGACCGTGCGCGCTGGCACGCCGCGCCAACTCGACGTCGGTACGATCCGATTGCTGTGCGACATCGGCGACGAATTTGCCGACGGCCATGTGCGCTTCACGGCGCGCTCCAACATCGAATACATGGTTGGCGACGTTGCCAAGGTGGAGCCACTGATCGAAAAGCTCGAGGACGAGGGTTTCCCTATCGGTGGCACCGGCAACTCGATCTCGATGATTGCGCATACGCAGGGCTGGCTGCACTGCGATATTCCAGGCACCGACGCTTCCGGCGTCGTCAAGTCGTTAATGGACGAACTTCATCACGAGTTCACCCACGAAGAGATGCCCAATCGCGTCAAAATCAATACCTCGTGCTGCCAGGTCAATTGCGGCGGACAAGGCGACATCTCGATCAACGTGCAGTACACGAAACCGCCCAAGATCAACCATGACCTCGTATCCAGTGTGTGTGAGCGTCCGGCGGTGATCGCGCGTTGCCCGGTCGCTGCAATCCGACCGGCACTCGTCAACGGCAAGCCTTCGCTCGAGATCGACGAAAGAAAGTGCATGTGTTGCGGCGCCTGCTACCCGCCATGCCCGCCGATGCAGATTAACGATCCGGAATCCACAACGCTGGCGATTTGGGTTGGCGGCAAGCATTCCAGCACGCGCAGCAAGCCGACCTTCCACAAGCTGGTCGCCGGCGGTGTGCCCAATAATCCGCCGCGCTGGCCCGAGGTTGCTGAAATCGTCAAGACAATCCTGCATGCTTACAAAGAGGACGCTCGCGCCTGGGAGCGCATGAGCGAGTGGATCGACCGCATCGGCTGGCCGCGTTTCTTTGAGATGACACGCCTTCCGTTCACGCGCTTCCACATTGACGATTGGCAGGGCGCCAGGAAGAGCTACAACGCGTCAAGCCACATCCACTTCTAGCCTCGGGTCGGAAGAAAATCAGTAGTTAATGCGCCGCCAATGCATGCGGCCGCGGTTGAGCATCGCCAAAAATGGCTCAAGACAAAAGCGTATTGCAGACTGATGCTCTTGTTGAGCGGTAAGGATACTAAAAGCAAATGAACGAAACCCTACCGACGCGTCGACGCTTCGAGGACGGCGAGACAACCTGGGATAGTTGGGAAGACCAGATCTTCAAGGGCGACGAATCGCATCAGTGCCCGACTTACGTACACCGCGCGCCGCCCTGCCAGGGCAGCTGCCCATCGGGCCACGACATCCGAGGTTGGCTCTCGATCGCGAGTGGCATCGACAAGCCTTTGGGCGAGATGAGCTGGCAGCAATACGCCTTTCAGCGCATGGTCGCGGCCAATCCCTTCCCTGCAATCATGGGTCGGGTTTGTCCGGCGCCGTGCGAAGTCGGCTGCAACCGCAACGAGGTCGACGAGCCGGTCGGCATTAACCTGGTCGAACAATATGTTGGCGATTGGGCGTTAGAAAATACCGCGACACTCGACGTGCCGGGGGAAGACACGGGCAAGCGGGTCGCCATCATTGGCGGCGGACCAGCTGGGCTTTCGGCCGCCTATTTCCTACGCCTGCGCGGCCACGCCTGCACGATCTTCGAGGCTCATCCCGCACTCGGCGGATTGATGCGTTATGGCATTCCCGGCTACCGCACGCCGGAGGAAGTTCTCGACGGCGAGATCCAACGCATTCTCGACATGGGCGTCGAAACACAGCTCGATACCACCCTCGGTGTCGACGTCGAACTTGAGAAGATCGAAAAGGAATATGATGCGATTTTCTGGGCGATCGGCACGCAATTGGGCAAACCGCTGCCGATTACCGGCGCCGAGGCGCCGAACTGCGTCGACGGCGTGTCGTTCCTACGCGCATTCAACGAGGGTCGTCTGCAGCATATGGACGGCCGGGTGGTGGTGGTTGGCGCAGGCGACACGGCGATGGATGTGGCAGCAGTGGCGCGTCGCATCGGTCAAGTCTCTACCAAGCACAAGCAGGTTCGGCCGGATAGCGTGATCCTCGGACACACGGTCCAAGACGTGGCGTCAGTCGCGCGCCGCCAAGGCGCGGATGTGTGGGTCGTCTGTCAACGTCCGGTCGACAAGGAGCCGGCAACGAAGCACGAACTCGACGCCATCATAAGAGAAGGCGCAGAGATACACGAGTGCCTGGACCCGGTCGAAGTCATACGGGATGCAGAAGGTCGGGCCACGGCGCTCAAGGTCGTGCCGGTCGTTTGGGACGGTGGTGATATGTCCGCCAAAGAAGGTGAAGAATTCGAGATCGAATGCTCGCTAATCGTCGGCGCAATCGGCCAAGGGGCCGATTTCACCGGGTTCGAAGAACTCGACAACGGCAAAGGCCTGATCAATGCCGACGAGAACTATCGCGTTGTAGATCGACCTGGGCAATTTGTCGGCGGCGATGTGATCAGGCCACACCTGCTAACCACGGCGATCGGCCAGGCCTCAATCGCCGTCGAGGGCATTGATAAATATTTCCGGGAAGAAACTCTGGGCAAGCGACCGAAGGTCGACGTTCACCATTTCAATCTGCTCGACGAACTTCGCACCCACGACCTCGAACCAAACTCCTATGACCAGGGCGAGACACGCGGGACATGTGATTCCGACTTCGCCGTACACAACTACGAAAACCGTTCCTTCCGCGAGATCATCAAGCATGGCCAGATGTACCTCGGGCACTTCCAAAACGTGCCAATGAATCGGCGCCTCGAAGTCGACCTCGACCCGAAGAAAGTTCTTGGTAACTTCGAGGAGCGCTACATCAGCCTAATTGCCGAGAAGGCCGTCGCTGAAGCAAAACGCTGTATGTGCTGCGGCATGTGCCTTCAATGCAACAACTGCGTCACATATTGCCCGCAGGATGCCGTATTCCGCGTCAATAAGGACGAGCGGGCGACTGGTCGCTACGTCGACACCGATTATGGAAAATGCATCGGCTGCCATATCTGCGCCGATGTTTGCCCCTCTGGCTATATCGACATGGGGCTCGGCGAATAAGCCCCGATTAATCAAATTGGTGGGATCTACCCGTCCAGCCTTTTCGCGATAAGGGCTCCACTGGCGGCGAATTAGCGCCTTGTAGTCAGGCCTCAAGCAATTGCCTTGGCCGTGCGTTGGGCACACCGTCGAGAAATCGACTCAAAATGATATCCGGAGAATCATCCTGTTCGCAGAACACCTTGTAAATCAACTGTACGGCGAGAACCGCCTCGGTGCTCGCAAGCGAATAATAAATTGTCTTCGCCTCGCGGCGCGTCTCCACCATTTCCTCGGCTCTAAGTCGCGCAAGCTGCTGCGACAAGGTCGGCTGACGGATATTCATGAGTTGTTCGAGTTCCGTCACCGTCTTCTCTCCATTGGCAAGATGGCACAGGATGAGAAGACGTTTCTCGTTGGCCAGCACCTTTAGAAAGCAAGTCGCTTCCTTGGCGCTTTCTGCCATCATTTCGTCCATGACCCACCGCGCAAGATATCCAGTTAGGACCAATAGATTTGTAGCATGAAGTCGACGCCAAACATAACTGCATAGTTGCGGCCGTTGCTCGGCCGCGCCGAAATATTCAGCTTTCGGTAGGTCCATGGCATTAGCTCCCGCCGTTACCGGCGAGATCAAGCCTGAGAGGTGTCGAGAACATTCTGAGTTGACCGGTTTATGTACCAGATGAATTGACCGCTTCTGTTGCGGTTGCTGGCCCTGTGGACAAGTGGTCAGGCGCGGCGCGGCTGTCCACTTGTCCACAGGGCGCCGGTCGGTCGCGTCGAAGCGGGTCACGCGGCCTCGCGGGTTTGGCTGTCGATCGGTTGGCCATCGGCATGGTATCGCGCCAGACAACGCGGTCCATGGAAGACGGCAATTGTGCCGCCGGGGTATTCGTGGACGCGGACCCTGGCCTTGACGTAATGGCGACGGTGGCGGCCGGCGGGGATCTGAAGTGCCAGGCGCTTGTAGCGCACCGTGTTGTCGTTTGAGACGGTGCGTTCCTCGTGGATGCAGAGGATGTCGTCGAGCGCGCCGGTGAAGGGGACGAAGGCGGTGCCCTGGTCCTCGGCCGGGGTCGCGAAGCGGGCGTTGTGTTGTGGCAGGAAGAGCTCCTTGAGGAAGCGGTTGGCCCCGGCCATGTCGGTGATTCCGGCGAGCCTGAGTTCCTGGGGCAGGCGCTTTTGCAGGGTGCCGAACATGCGCTCGGACCGCCCCCTTGCCTCGGGCGAGTAAGCCGGGATCAACTCGATGCCGAGCTGCGCCAGGGCGCGGCTGACCTGGGTCGGGGTGTCCTTGTCCACCTTGCCGCCGGCCTCAGGCGTGTTCCAGTAGTGGCTGGCGCGGTCGGCGTAGAGCGAGCAGAACAGGCCCTTGGCCCGGATCGCCTCGGACACCCCCTGGAAGCTCGACATGGTGCCCTCTTCGGCGACGAAGAAGGCGAGTAGATATCGCTGGTCGCATCGTCCATGGTGACGATCAGGTCCCACCATCGACCAGGGACCCACTCGTGGCTCGAGCCGTCCTGATGCAGCATCATGCCGGGCAGGGCACGGCGCGGCCGCTTGCGCCGATGCGCCCCACGCCTGGGCGCCGCGCGCCTGCGCCCATGGGCTTGCAAGCTCCGCCGCAGCCAGTTGTAGCTGCGCTTGAAGCCGTGATCGGCCACCAGCTTCTCGTGGAAGTGCTTGGCCGTGAAGTCCCAGTAGCGGGTGTCGAACAACTCCAGCACCCGCGCCACCTCGTCCACCGGCACGCGCCGCGCCGAGAGGCGGCCCAGGCGGCGGTCGTAGAGACCGTCGGCTCCCTCCGCCTCGTAGCGGTCGCGCCAGCGCCGGAAGGTGCGCTCCGAGACACCCAGAACCTCCGCCGCCTCCGCCTGACTCAAGCCACCCCGATGGGTGCGCCCGTAAACCTCCGCGAACTTCATCAATCTCAGTCCCTGTACCTGCTCCGTCCGACGCATCGCCGCCCTCCATGGCTTGGAGCGTTCTAAAACCGGACAGATCATCTGGTACATAAACCGGACATATCGCGTGTTACCGACAGATCAAGCCTGAGAGGTGTCGATAACAAACTGAGTTGACCGCTTTATGTACCATATGAATTGACCGCTTCTGTTGTGGTGGTTTGGCTCGGTCGCGTCGAAGCGGGTCACGCGGCCTGGAGCCTGTCGTCGTCGATGGTTTCGCCGTCGGCGCGGTAGCGCGCCAGACACCTGGGTCCGTGGAAGACGGCCAGGTGGCCGTCGGGATATTCGTGCACCCGGACCTGCGCCTTGACGTAGTGGTGGCGGTGGCGATCGGCCGGGATCTGCAGCGTGCGGTTCTTGTAGCGCACGGTGTTGTCGCCCGCGACGACGCGGTCCTCCTGGGCGCAGAGGATGTCCTCGAGCGTGCCGGCAAAAGCCACGAAGGCCGAGCCGGTGTCCGCGGCCGGGCGGGCGAAGCGGGCGTTGTGCGCCGGCCAGAAGAGCTCCTCGAGAAAGCGATTGGCCTCGGCCATGGTGGCGATCCCGGCGAGGCGCAGCTCCTGGGGCAGGCGCTTCTGCAAGGTCCCGAACATGCGCTCCGAGCGGCCCCGGGCCTGCGGCGAATAGGCCGCGATCAACTCGATGCCGAGCTGCGCCAAGGCCCGGCCGACCTGGGTCGGGTTGTCCTTGTCCACACCGCCGCCTGCCTCGGGCGTGTGCCAGTAGTGCGAGGCCGATCGGCGTAGAGCGAGCAGAACAGCCCGTTTTCGGCGATCACCTCCCGAGCCCGCGGAACGTGCTCATCGTGCCCTCCTCGGCAACGAAGAAGCCCGAATAGACCTCCGATGTCGCATCGTCCATGGTCACGATCAGATCCCACCACTGGCCCGCAACCCACTCGTGGCTCGAGCCGTCCTGGTGCAGCAGCATCCCCACCACCGGTCGGCGCGGCCGCTTCCGGCGGTGCGCCCCGCGCCTGGGCGCCGGCTTGATCTTGCCGTGCGCCTGCAAGCTCAGGCGAAGCCAGTTGTAGCTCAGCCCGAAGCCATGCTCGCAGACCAGCTTCTCGTGGAAGTGCTTGGCCGTGAAGTCCGGGTAGCGCGTCTCGAACAGCTCCAGCACCCGCATCACCTCGTCCACCGGCGCGCGGCGCGCCGAGACCCGCCCAAGGCGCCGGTCGTACAAACCCGCGGCACCCTCGGCCTCATAGCGCTCCCGCCAGCGCCGGAACGTCCGCTCCGACATGCCCAGGATCTCCGAGGCCTCGGCCTGGCTCAAATCACCCCGATAACAACGTCCGTAGACATCCTCGAACTTCATCAATCTCAGTCCCTGCAACTGCTCCGTCCGGCGCATCCGATTCCTCCAGATTTGGAGGAAATCTAAAACCGGACAGATCATCTGTTACATAGACCGGTCATATCGTGTGTTAGCGACAGATCAAGCCTGAGAGGGCGACGAAATCGTCGATCCGGTGTAAAATGGCTTAAGTATAGGGTTGAAACGCAGAATTTCGAGATCGAATAGCGCATGACAGAAGACCATCCGTTTGCCAAATATGTGCGGACCATCGCCCGGGGGCCGAACCTCTCGCGTCCTCTGACCGAGGAAGAGGCCTACGAGGCGACACATATGATTCTCGCTGATGCAGTCGAACCAGTACAGCTCGGCGCCTTTCTCTGCGTGCTGAGGGTGCGAACTGAGGACCCAGAAGAGGGCGCGGGCTTCGTGCGGGCTGTTAGAGAAACACTGGACCTGCCAGCCGCTTCGCCGGAGATCGACCTCGATTGGTCAAGCTATTCGGGCAAAAAACGGCAATTGCCTTGGTACCTTCTATCCGCGCTGTTGCTGGCGCAGAATGGCGTGCGAATCTTCATGCATGGCAGCGAAGCGCACACGCCCGGTCGCCTCTACGCCCGCGAAGTGCTGAAGGGGCTTGGCATTCCGATTGCCGGCTCGCTCACTGAGGCCGCGGAACATGTTACGGCAAGCAATTTCGGCTTCCTGTCGCTACACCAGATGAGTCCGAGACTGCAGGAAATCATCGAGCTCAAATCGGTGATTGGCGTGCGCTCGCCGATCAACACATTCGTCCGTCTGCTCAACCCGCTCGGCGCTACGCACGAGATCCAATCGGTCTTTCACCCCAACTACGCCGAAATCCATCGTGGGACCGGGCAACTCCTGGGACAGCGCGATATGATGGTATTCAAGGGCGAAGGCGGCGAGGCAGAACGGCGGCCGCAGAAGCCACTGGTGGTTTATAGTCTGCGCGACGGCGCGCCGGTCGACGAGGAATGGCCGGTCCTGTTACCGGATGAAAAGGTGCGGACAGACGAGGTGATGGATGTCTCTAGGCTCGGTACTGTCTGGCGTGGCGAGGAGGAGAATGTCCATGCCGCAGCCACGGTCGCTGGGACAGCAGCGGTCGCGCTGAGGGCTCTCGGGCGCGCCGGCTCAATCGAGGAAGCCGATTCGATGGCGCGTGAGATGTGGAACAACCGCATCCGTGAACGGTTCGACGCCGCAGCCTGACTATGCCCCATCTGTTGATTTCCGCTGCCCACAAGTCTTCGGGCAAAACGATGATCACGGCCGGCCTATGCAGGGCGCTATCGCAGCGTGGCACTACAGTACAACCGTTTAAGAAGGGCCCGGACTACATCGATCCGATGTGGCTCAGTGCAGCCGCCGACCGGCCATGCATTAACCTCGATTACAACACCATGAGCGAGACCGATATCCGCAGCGTCTTCGACCACTACGGCGCGGATGCCGACCTCTCGATCATCGAAGGCAACAAAGGGCTCTACGACGGGCTCGATCTCGACGGCGGCAACAGTAACGCGGCGCTCGCCGAACTGCTCGGCGCACCTGTGGTGTTGGTGATAAACGCGCGCGGTATGACGCGCGGCGTCGCACCGTTGATTCTCGGCTATCAGGCCTTCGATCCAAACATCCGGATCGCCGGCGTGATTCTCAACTCGGTCGGCGGACAGCGTCACGAGTCCAAGCTCAGAGCGATCCTTGAACACTACACCGACGCGACGGTGCTGGGCGCTGTGCAACACGACGCAAAACTGGAGATCGGTGAGCGTCACCTCGGCCTGGTTCCAAGCGGCGAGACTGGCGACGCCGCCGTCCGCATCGAGGCGATCGCTGCCGCCATTTCGGATCAGGTCGATCTCGATCGACTGATAGCGGCCGCCGCGACTGCGCGGCCCGTAGAGGCGCGACACCCGACGACACGACAAATGAATCAGGCGCCCGATATGCGCATCGCCGTGGCCCGCGATTCGGCATTCTGCTTTTACTATCCAGACGACATAACGGCACTGGAGGCAGCGGGCGCCGAGATCGTCGCGATCGACACCCTGCGCGACCCGCACTTGCCGGAAGTTGACGGACTAATCATCGGCGGTGGATTTCCTGAAACGCACATGGCCGAGCTTGAGGCCAATGTCGAGCTGCGAGGGGAGATTCGTGACGCCATCGAATTGGGTCTCCCGGCCTACGCCGAGTGTGGCGGGCTGATGTATCTCGCGCGCAGCCTGAGTTGGCAGGGAGACACATGCGAGATGGCCGGCGCGCTGCCGGGTGATGTGGTCATGCATGATCGCCCAAGGGGCCGCGGCTATGTCCGCCTGCGCGAAACCGGGCGGTTCCCATGGCCCGGCGCGCAGAGTGTGGATGGCGGGCGGGAAATCCCAGCCCACGAGTTTCATTACTCGGAGATCAGAAACCTCGCGTCGGACACGGTGTTTGCCTATGACGTGCTGCGCGGCGCCGGCGTCGACGGCCGGCACGATGGAATCGTCTACCGCAATCTGCTGGCGAGTTACGCCCATCTGCGCAACCTTGGCGGCACGGGCTGGGCCGAACGCTTCGTTGGATTCGCGCGCGACTGCAAACGCCAGCGTGCGCACATGAGCCGTATCGGTGGCGCCCCGGCTGCCGGCAGAACCGAATTCCGTGTCGAACGGGCTTCATCGAAGGCCGAGACCCGTGCCTTCATAGTCGGTGCAGGACCGGGCGATCCGGAACTGCTGACGGTCAAGGCGCACCGTCTGCTGCAGGCGGCCGACGCCGTAATTTATGACCGGTTGGTCTCGCCGCAGATCCTCGATCTCATTCCGGCCGGGGCCACGCGCATATTCGCCGGCAAAGCGTCCCGCAAACACTTCATGCCTCAGCAGGAGATCAACGAGCTGCTTCTCAGTCTGGCCAAGAGTGGCCGCAACGTGGTGCGTCTTAAGGGCGGCGATCCTTTCGTCTTCGGCCGCGGCAGCGAGGAAGCAATGTATCTGGTCGAGAACGGCATTTCGTTCGAGGTCGTGCCCGGCATTTCTGCGTCAGCTGGCTGCGCCGCCTATGCCGGAATTCCCTTGACCCACCGGGGGCTCGCCAAGGGCGTGCGCTTCATTACTGGCCACATGCGCGACGACACGGCGTTGGATTTTGACTGGGACGCGCTGGCCGATCCCGACACCACGCTGGTGATCTACATGGGATTGACCAATGTCAAACTCATCAGCCGCAAGTTAATCGAGGCAGGACTGCCAGGCTATATGCCGGCCGCGGCCATCGAGAATGGCACCACGCCGGAGCAACGCACCGTACTGACCACGCTTGCCGACTTGCCCGACTGTGTTGCGGATATGCGGTTCAAGGCACCAACCCTGCTGGTCATCGGCGAGGTGGCCGCACTGACAAACAAGCTGAGCTGGCATCTCCCCACGGTCGATTGTGAAATGGCGGCGGGTTAGGCGACGCTCGGCCGCACCCCAATCTCGGCAGTGGCGGTCGCCTAAATCTCGGTAGCATCTTGGAATGGCCTGGTGGGCGCACCAGGATTCGAACCCGGGACCCGCTGATTAAGAGTCAGCTGCTCTACCAACTGAGCTATGCGCCCGCCCGTGGAGACCGCGTTGCGGCCACCAATTCAAGCGGCCCCGCCTATAGCAAAGCGCCGCCGATTTGTCGATGGTGGCAAGCGAGCGCGTCGCGCCCTCAGGAATTCTCCCAGGTACCGCTACGGCGCCAGGCCGCTCTGCAGATCGCGAGTCCGGGGCTGCTGTTGCGAGATCAGCTCCATCGTTGGCTGCTGCGTCTTTCGCCGCAGGAAGTCCTGCTGCAGCAGCAAGCGCTGGCGTAGCGCCTGCTGTTCGTTGTGGAGCCGGACGACGTGGTGTATTACGCAGTCGCTCGTCCCGGTTGCCGTGTTGAGTTGACGGGTCTCGTTCGGCTGGTAAGCAGCCGCGCCGGGCCGCGAGCGAACAGTGAAGCGGTTAGAAGCGCCGACATAATGCAGAAATTTCGATACGCCTTCATTTCGTCGATCCCTGCGTCCTTGCTGTGTGTCCCACCGCCATCGAAGGATCGAGCTATCGATACATATGGGTTCACGTTCACGCGTCCAGCGAGGAGACGCCTTTGGCGTCCAGTTCCGCAAGATTCGGGTCAGCGGATCACTGCCACGCGCGGCGTCGCGGCCGCGGACACTTCGTGGATCGACTTGTGCTGCGAGAAGGGCTGACGCTAAGCCACGGGCTCCATACCGCTTCGGCCAATACGGACGTCACGGTGGATGTTAACGCTCATCAGGAGGCCAAAGCCGACGAGGACCGTCAGCATCGCCGTGCCGCCGTAGGATATCAGCGGCAGCGGCACGCCGACGACTGGAATCAGGCCAGTCACCATAGCGATATTGCTGAAGACGTAGAGGAAGAATGTCGCGGTAACGCCGAGCCCAAGCAATCGCGCGAACTGGCTGCGCGCGCGCCAGGAGATTGCCAGTCCGTAAACGATGAGGAGCGTATAGAGCCCAAGCAGACCCAGGGCGCCAACCAGTCCAAACTCCTCGGCCAGCATCGTGAATATGAAATCGGTTTGCTTTTCCGGCAAAAAATTCAGATGGCTCTGCGTGCCGGCCAGGAAGCCCTTGCCCATGATGTGACCGGAACCCAAGGCGATCTTTGACTGCAGGATGTGATAGCCCGCACCCAAGGGATCACGTTCCGGATCGAAAAAGGTGAGGATGCGCTGCTTCTGGTAGCCGAGCAGCAGCGTCCAGGTGACCGGGATCGAGGCGAGGCCGGCGACCAGCACCAGCACGAATTTCCAGATGCGCACGCCGGCGGCGAAAAACAGCACGGCGCTACCCACCACCAACATGCCGGCAGTGCCGAGATCGGGCTGGCGAAGCATGAGAAGCGCCGGCGCCGCCACCAGCAGCAGCGGCGTCAGAAGATAGGCCGGCCGGCCGATGTCAATTAAGGTGATGCCGTGGAAGTAGCGGGCGAGCGCCAGCACTAGCGCTACCTTCATGAGTTCGGAAGGCTGCAGGTGGAACAGCCGCAGGTCGATCCAGCGCTGCGCGCCCATGCCGGTCGTCCCGATCACCTCGACGGCGCCGAGGAGCCCAAGCGACAGCGCATAAATGAGATAGGCGTATTTGAGCCAGACGCGAATATCGATAAGCGCCACCGTCAACATCACGACGAGACCGCCGGCAAAGCGTAGGATCTGGCGGGATGCCCAAGGCTCGTAGCTGCCGTTTGCGGCAGACACCAGCATCGCAAAGCCGATGCAGGCAACCGCAGCGATCAGCACGACCATCGTCCAATTGACGTGCCACAACTTCTCGGCAAGCGTCATGCGCGGCGTGGCAAATCGGTCCTGGATGGTCATTATGCCTCGACTCTCATTGCAATCTTTGCCGCACGCCTATGTCGCGCTCGCGCGCACGAGGCGCTCGCCGCCAGCGACTCCGCGGCGTTGCAGTTCGGTCAGAATGTCACGTGCCATTGAAGCCGCCTTCCTTGCTCCAGCGCCCCCATGCTCGACGACGATGGCGATAGCGTAGCGCGGTCGGTCAACCGGCGCGAAGCCGACAAACAACGCATGGTCGCGATCCTTCCAAGGGCGATCGGCGTTCTTTTTTACCCCGCGCTCGCGCTCAAGCACAGTGATGCGCCGCACCTGCGACGTACCTGTCTTTCCGCCCATCGCCCACTTGGCCCGCTTGATGCGCGATGCGAAGGCGGTGCCGGTCGGCACGTTGACCACGTCCGAAAGCGCTCCAACCATGAACTTCAGCGAAGCGGGCGAAAACCCAAGCGACGAAGAGGTGCCTTCGCGTTGTGGAATCGAAGTCGCCGATGGATCGCTCAGTACCGTGGGCCGCACGCTGTGTCCGCCATTGACAATCTGGGCGGTCATCGCTGCAAGCTGTAGCGGCGTCGTCAGCACGTAGCCCTGACCAATCCCGGTTAGCAGAGTTTCGCCACCCTGCCATGCAGCGTTCAGCGCATCGCGTTTCCAACTGGGCGTCGGCACTAGCCCTGGTTGCTCCCCCGCAAGATCGATGCCCAAACGCGTCCCGAGTCCAAAGCGTTTGGCCATCGCCGCAATGCGATCGACTCCCAGTCGTCGGGCCATCTCGTAAAACCAGACGTCGCACGATTCACGGATCGCGCCGTGCATCGCTATCTCACCGTGACCATGTTCGTTCCAGCAATGGAAACGTCGGTCGCCGAGGTCGATGTGCCCTTGGCAGAACACGCTCGTGTCGCTGGAAATCCCCGCCTCCAGCGCCGCCATGGCCACCATCGGCTTGAAGGTCGACCCCGGTGCATATTGTCCAGCGATCGCCTTGTTGATGAGAGGCGCGTCGGTATTGTTCGTCAGCGCGTTCCAAGCTTCGGTGCTCAATCCCTCGTTAAAGGCGTTGGGATCGAAGCTCGGTGTTGACACCATTGTTAATATCTCGCCGTTGTCGACGTCGAGAACCACGACCGACGCGCTGCGCTCGCCTTGGATCTGCCGGGCTGCAAACTGCTGCAGCTCAAGATCGAGAGTCAGCGTCACCTTCTGACCGGCCTGTCCGTCATTGCGCCTAAGTTCACGAATCACACGGCCAAGCGCATTGACCTCCACCTGACTGTTGCCCGCCGTGCCACGCAACACCGAATCGTAACGCTTTTCGATGCCGTTCTTGCCGACGCGGAACTCGGGCAATTCCAGCAAAGGGTCGCCGGTCAGCTCGTCCTCCGACACGGCCGCGACATAACCCAATACGTGGGCTAGCGCTGGTCCGTGCGGGTAGTGGCGGGACTGGCCGACATCGATGCTGATCCCTGGAAGATTGGGCGCGTTAACCTCGATCCTGCTCACTTCTTCCCAGCTCAAGTTGTCTCGAACCGTTATCGGCACAAAAGCGCGGCGGCGGCGTACGCCGCGCTCCACACGGCGAACGTCGTGCGCGGAAAGCGCGATCAGCCGACCCAACGCGGAGAGGGTGGCACTGATATCTCGTGTCTGCTCGGGCACGATAACCACGCGATAATTCTGCGTGTTGACCGCAAGCGGCGTCCCCCGGCGGTCGACGATGAAGCCGCGCTGCGGCGGGAGTAGCAACAGGTTGATCCGGTTTTCATCGGCCAACATGCGGTAGCGGTCGGACTCAACGACCTGCAGGTAATACAAACGGCCCGCAAGCGCGCTTAAGAGGGCGACCTTGCCGCTGGCGATCAGCGCCATCCGTCGATTGAAAACTTTTGACCGGCTTTTTTCTGAACGCATTTCAGGCCGCCCGCAGCAGGGTGCGTTGAGCGCGAACGAACGTCCAGGCAAACAGCGGATAGATCGCCACTGTCAGGAGGTAGGCGAAAACAGCGGGCTGCGGCACGATCAATGTGCCGAACATGAGTGACATCAGTACCCACTGCATGATCGCCGCCCCGGCAGCGATCATCATGAAGCCCCACCAAACAACGAGAAACGATTTCTCTAAAAAGAGACGACGCTGCGAGCCGGTCACCCAGTAAGCAACGAGCAAGATTAGTGCTTGTACGCCCAAAGGACCGCCGGTGAGAATGTCGTGCAAAATTCCGACAAGGAAAACTGCGATCGCCGGCAGAAGATCCGGACGATGAAGCACCCAATAGTAAACCGCCATCAACGCGAGAGAGGGAATAACGGGCGAGTAACTGGGAATATGCAGCGGCAAGACGCTCACGATCACGAGGGCGACGGCAATCAGCGACGGCGTGAACATGCGCGCCACCAAGTCAAGGCGCTGCCAAACCATAGATTTCATTGTCCGGCGCTTACCTTGTGACCCGGTTGGCTGGCCGGCGGTTTTGCGATCCGCGGCAAGATCGCGGCGACACCGCCGCCGCTATAGTCGACGATCAGTACATCTTCGATACGGTCCCAGTCGACAAATGGTTTAACCCGCACGCCCGCGTTTCCGATCGAAGAAACTGTGCCGATCTTGAGGCCGGCCGGAAACACGCCACCATGGCCGGATGTGACGATGTTGTCGCCAGTCTTCACTTGCGCATTCGCGGACAGATAAAGCAGCCGTTGAAGCGGGCTGTTGTCGCCCGCCAGAACCGCGCGCGAGCGAGATGTGGCCACGAGGACGGGGATCCGGCTGTTGAGATCGTTGATCAACAGAATTCGTGCGGACGTCTGACCGACCTCGGCAACGCGCCCGATAAGGCCCGTTCCGACGATGGCGGCCTGACCGTTTTCAATGCCGTCGCGGCTCCCGGCGTTGACGAGTAGACTGCGAACGAAAGCGGCCCCAGAATCGGCCACCACGCGGGCCGCCACGTATTTAGCGGGCGGTTCGGGTACGTAGCGCAATAGATCGCGCAAGCGCGTGTTTTCCGCCTCGTAACGCTGTGCCAAATTCTGCCATGCCTGGAGACGTACATTCTCTTGCCGCAACGAGGCATTTTCATTACGCAAGATTGCCAGCTGTCGGACTTCCTCGGCGATCGCGGCGACGGTTGCTACCGGGCGTGACAAGGCGTCCAGAACCGGCGCAGTCGCATCTATCACCATCACCCTTGTGCGTTCGAAGACCGTTGGATCGGCTTTCCCAAACAGCAGGATGGCAACCGCTGACAACAGCAAAAATAAGAAGGTGAACCGCTGCGCTAGGCTTCGAATCGGTGCCGTAAGCCTTTGAACGCGTCCCTGACGATTTGCCACAACTTCCTCCGACCCTTGAGCGCGCCCGCTCCTCCCTCCAAGCGGGCTCCCGCTTTAACCCGTCAGTACATGCCGATAAGCACGCTTCTCAACGATTTCATTTCCTCGAGACAACGGCCCGTCCCGATAGCCACGCACGACAGCGGATCGTCCGCAATCGAAACCGGCAGCCCGGTCGCATGCCGGAGCACGAAGTCGAGATTGCCAAGCAGCGCCCCGCCGCCGGTCAACACGATGCCCTTGTCGACGATGTCGGCCGCAAGCTCGGGCGCGGTATTCTCCAACGCCACCTTGACCGTCTCGATGATGGCGCCGACCGGCTCGGCCATGCTCTCCGCTATCTGCCGCTCGCTAATGACCAGCTCCTTGGGAACGCCATTCATGAGATCGCGGCCCTTGATCTCCATGACCGCGCCGTCGCCATCTTCTGGCGGACAGGCCGAGCCAATCTGCTTCTTGATCCGCTCGGCACTGCTTTCACCGACGAGCAGGTTATAGTTGCGCCGGATATAGGCGATGATCGCCTCGTCCATCTTGTCGCCACCGACCCGCACCGACCGCGAGTAGACGATGCCGCCGAGTGACAGCACGGCGACTTCGGTCGTTCCACCACCGACATCCACGACCATCGATCCGGTGGGCTCGGTGACCGGCAGCCCGGCACCGATCGCCGCCGCCATCGGCTCCTCGATCAAGAAGACACGGCGAGCGCCAGCGCTTTCGGCCGATTCCTGGATCGCACGGCGTTCCACCGCCGTCGAGCCCGAAGGAACGCAGATGATGACCTGCGGGCTGGCAAAACTGCGCCGGTTGTGCACCTTGCGGATGAAGTGCTTGATCATCTCCTCGGCGACGTCGAAGTCAGCGATGACACCATCGCGCAATGGTCGGATTGCCTGAATGTTTCCGGGTGTGCGTCCCAGCATCATCTTCGCCTCTTCGCCCACGGCCAGCACCTGGTTGCGTCCCTTCACCTGGGCGATGGCGACCACCGAAGGCTCGTTCAGCACGATGCCGCGCCCCTGGACGTAGACAAGGGTATTGGCCGTCCCAAGGTCGATTGCCATATCGGCCGACAGCAAACCGAGAAGTCTTGCGAACATCTTTAGACCTTCACCCTGTCAATCTTGAACCCGCCACGGCTCGCATTACCGGCAACAATATTCACAACGATCACGCCGAGAGCGCCGTTGGTGCAGTTTTCTCGCGTTTGACGAACAACTTGTTCAGCGCGTGGATGTAGGATCGCGCCGAAGCCACAAGCGTGTCGGTATCGGCGCCCTGCCCATTCACCGTTTTGCCGTTCTCCTCAAGCCGCACTGTTACCTCGGCCTGGGCATCGGTTCCACCAGTCACCGCGTGAACTTGGTAGAGCAGCAGCTTCGCGTCATGCGGGCACAAGTTCTTGACCGCATTGAACGTTGCGTCAACCGGCCCGTCGCCGGTCGCCTTTGTCACCATCAACTCGCCATCGATCTCTAGTTCAAGCTCTGCGGATTGTGGTCCCTTTGAGCCGGCGACCACTTGAAGCGACACAAACCGAATGCGGTCATTCGCCCGCATTACTTCGTCATCGACCAGGGCAATAATGTCCTCGTCGAAGACGTCCTTCTTCTTGTCGGCCAAATCCTTGAAGCGCGCGAATGCATCCTCGAGCGCATTCTCACCGATTTCATAGCCGAGTTCCTGCAGCTTCTTGCGGAACGCATGACGGCCCGAATGTTTTCCCATCACCAAGTTCGACGTCTTCAGCCCAATCGACTCCGGCGTCATTATTTCATAAGTCTGCGCGTTCTTGAGAACACCGTCCTGATGGATGCCAGCCTCGTGTGCAAACGCGTTGGCTCCAACGATCGCCTTGTTCGGCTGCACCGAGAATCCTGTGATCGTGGACAACATGTGACTTGCGCGCGTGAAGTTGGTCGTCCGGATATTTGTGTGGTAGGGCATCGCGTCCTTGCGCACCCTAAGTGCCATGACGACCTCTTCCATCGCCGTGTTCCCGGCGCGCTCGCCAATACCATTGACGGTGCACTCAACTTGACGCGCACCGCTAGCGATTGCTGCCAGCGAATTGGCCACCGCCAAACCCAGATCGTTGTGACAGTGAACTGAGATCACCGCCTTGTCGATGTTGGGCACGCGCTCCCTGAGCATCGCGATGAGCGCCGAAAACTCTCCGGGCACGGTATATCCAACCGTGTCGGGAATATTGATCGTCGATGCTCCAGCCTTGATCGCCGACTCCACGCAACGGCACAGGAAATCATGGTCCGAACGCGTGGCGTCCTCCGGGCTCCACTCCACGTCATCGCATAGATTGCGGGCGTGACCAACGGCGTCGATAAGTGCCCCGTGCACCGCCTCAGGCTCCATTTGCAACTTGTACTTCATATGCAAGTCGCTGGTGGCGAGGAACGTGTGGATGCGCGGCTGTTTCGCGTGCTGCAATGCTTCCCAAGCGCGGTCTATGTCTTTGCGTCCAGCCCGCGCAAGGCCAGCGACCTTGGTTTCCTTTATCTGCTTTGAAATAGCTGCGACAGCTTCAAAGTCGCCATTCGACGCTATCGGAAAACCGGCTTCGATCACATCGACGTGCAGTTCCTGGAGTATGCCGGCAATCCGCAGCTTTTCTTCGAGATTCATCGAACAGCCTGGTGACTGCTCTCCATCCCGCAAGGTCGTATCAAATATAATGACCCTGTTGGCTTCGTCTTCGGCGACGGTCTTTTTGGTGCGTTTCTTACCTGCGCTCATTTTCAAAATTCCTCTGCTAAGTCGGGGGATCTTCCATGCACTTGGTCCTTACCCCGGAATGCACAGGCCGATCCGGCAAAGGCATTCAGGGGCGACTAAGTCGACCCAAGAGCTTCCCGGTAAGCAGACTAACTTTGTGGGAGATCGGCGCCTCTGATCTCGCAAAATC
The DNA here is from genome assembly GCA_965217615.1 of Alphaproteobacteria bacterium. Classification (GTDB taxonomy): domain Bacteria; phylum Pseudomonadota; class Alphaproteobacteria; order UBA8366; family CAVOAK01; genus CAVOAK01. The sequence continues at coordinate 61,338 of CBDCIT010000016.1, read as the reverse complement.
GCCAACGCCAAGCGCAGCATTGGGATGCCAGGCACAGCGGCGCGATTCGGCTAGTCCAATGTTCCGCATTAGAACGCAACTCCGCCTGACCCCAACTTATGCTCCGCCGAATATGACTGACTTTGTAATAATAAAGAACTCGGAAACGGAGCATTCTCTAAATTAAACTGCACAACACCTTATAACTACGCCGTTTTGCGCCTAAACCGCAACGTTTTTTGTTTGGCGCAGCAGCCCTAAACTTTGAGTTGTACAGTTGTTATCGCGCCATTCTTAGGTGGGCGGGTTCGGCTGATTCCCCGGTGCACGCCCGCTCGTTTTGGCGCCGTGGCATCTGCAACGGCGTTCGTCAATTCTTCGTTTTATCGACCAGTTTGTTGGCGGCGATCCATGGCATCATGGCCCGCAAGCGCTCGCCCACCTCCTCGACGGGATGCGCCGCGTGGCGCCTACGCTCAGCCTTCAGACGCGGTTGACCAACAGAGCATTCTTCCATCCAGCCCTGAACGAACTTTCCAGATTGAATGTCTTCGAGGATACGTTTCATCTCAGCCTTCGTATCATCGTTGATGACACGCGGACCGCTTACATAATCGCCGTACTCCGCCGTGTTCGACACCGAATAGCGCATATTGGCGAGTCCGCCCTCATAGATAAGATCAACAATCAGTTTGACCTCGTGCAGACATTCGAAATAGGCCATTTCCGGTGCGTATCCGGCCTCGGTTAGGGTTTCGTAGGCGGCCCGGATAAGCGCCGTAATGCCGCCGCACAGAACAGCCTGCTCGCCAAACAGGTCGGTTTCACACTCCTCACGAAACGTCGTTTCGATGATGCCCGCGCGCCCACCACCGATGGCACTGGCGTAAGATAAGGCTATTTCCTGGGTGTTTCCCGAAATGTCTTGATGCACCGCCATGAGACACGGCACGCCGCCGCCGCGCTGGTATTCGGAACGCACGGTGTGGCCGGGCCCCTTGGGTGCGATCATGAAGATATCGAGGTCGTCGCGCGGCTCGATCAGGTTGAAGTGTATGCTCAGGCCATGCGCAAATGCGAGTGCGGTACCCCCTCTCAAGTTGCCGTGTAAGCTCGTCGCGTAGAGATCGCGCTGAACCTCGTCAGGCGCCAACATCATCACGATATCAGCCCATTTTGCCGCGTCGTCCAGCGCCATCACCTTGAACCCTGCATCGGTTGCCTTCTTGGCCGAACCAGACTCGGGCCGAAGGGCCACAATCACCTCACCAACCCCAGACTCCCGCAGATTATTTGCGTGAGCGTGGCCCTGGCTGCCATATCCGACGATAGCAATCTTTTTGGTCTTAACCAGATTTACATCGGCGTCCCGATCGTAATAGACGCGCATGGCTAGTTCTCCCTCCTGAAAATACTATGCGGCGCCGCGCCGGACGCCGGTTGTGGCCGCGTTTTACAGTGCATGCGCACCACGAGCAATTGCGACTGCGCCGCTGCGCGCGACCTCGACTTTGCCGAGGGCCCGCATCAGCTGCACGAATGCGTCCACTTTTTCCGACGAGCCGTCGATTGCAAACACAAATGAGCCAATCGTCGTATCGGCTACGTTAGCCCTGAATATATCGGCAATGCGCAACGATTCATGGCGTTTCGGCCCACGCGCGACAACCTTTATGAGTGCGATTTCGCGCTCGATATGCGGACCATCCGCCGTCAGGTCGTGGACCGAATGAATTGGCACCTGCCGGTCAAGTTGCGCCTTGATCTGTGCGATGATCTTCGGCGTTCCGGTGGTCACGACCGTGATGCGCGATACGTCCTTCGCCTCGGTTACCGAAGAGACTGTTAGGCTTTCTATATTGTAGCCGCGACCAGAGAACAGCCCGATTACACGCGCCAATACGCCTGGTTCGTTGTCCACGAGTACGGCGATCGTATGACGCTCAATATCCTCCATCACTCAACTCCATTCCGTCGACCACCGCAGCGGAACGGGCGGCGGTCCTTGGCATATCCCGGCGAGTAAGGCCGGTAATGTCTAAACGAGGACCATTCCGTCTTCGGACGCCGGCACTTCTGCTTCGTCTTCCGGTCCAAGCAGAATTTCGTTATGGGCCGCGCCCGACGGAATCATCGGAAAGCAGTTTTCATGGGGGTCCACAACGACGTCGACGACGACGGCGCGGTCGATCGCGATCATCTCCTTAATCGTATCGTCGACCTCCGAAGGCTTGCTTACGCGCAATCCGGCAGCGCCAAAGCTCTCAGCAAGCTTAACGAAGTCGGGAAGTGCCTCCATGTAGCTCTCCGAGTATCGGCCGCCATGCATCAACTCCTGCCATTGACGCACCATGCCCATGTAGCGGTTGTTAACGATGAAGATCTTCACGGGCAGCCTATACTGCATAATCGTCGACATCTCCTGCATGTTCATGAGTACAGACGCCTCGCCCGCGACATCGATCACGAGCGCATCGGGATGTGCTGCCTGCACGCCCATCGCCGCCGGTAGGCCATAACCCATGGTGCCCAGCCCACCCGATGTCATCCAATGAAGAGGCTTCTCGAAGCTATACAGCTGCGCCGCCCACATCTGGTGCTGGCCAACTTCGGTGGTGATATAGGTTTCGTGGTTTCGTGTCAGCTCATACAGGCGTTGTATTGCGTATTGTGGCTTGATGATCTTCTTGTCAGAACGAAACGCGTAGCAATCGCGCGACTGCCACTTGGCGATCTGATCCCACCATGCCTTGCGCGCCTTTGAATTGACCCGCTTCGGACGCTTCTTCAAAAGCTTGATCATCTCATCGAGCACGTGGGCCGCATCGCCGACAATCGGCGTGTCGACCTGCACCGTCTTGTTGATCGAGGACGGGTCGATATCGATATGGATCTTGGTCGAGCCCGGTGAGAATGCGTCGAGCCGGCCCGTCACACGGTCATCGAAGCGTGCACCGACGTTGACCATGACGTCGCAATCATGCATCGCTAGATTGGCTTCGTAGGTTCCGTGCATGCCTAACATGCCGATGAAATGCTTGTCGGACGCCGGGAACGCACCAAGACCCATGAGCGTGAGTGTGCAGGGAGACCCGGTCAGGCGCACAAACTCCGTAAACAACTTGTTTGCCCGCGTGCCCGAGTTAATGATGCCGCCGCCGCCGTAAATGATCGGGCGTTTGGCGTTTGCGATCAGGTCCACGGCGCGTTCGATCGCTTTCATGTCGCCTTTGAGTTGCGGCTTGTACGTCTTGTGGCCGACGTTGGTCGGCGCCGAATACAATCCGTCGGCCATCTGCACATCCTTTGGCAGATCGACGACCACCGGACCCGGACGGCCGCTCCGCGCAACGTAGAACGCTTCGTGGATCGTTTCACCGAGCTTGTTCACGTCCTTTACCAAATAGCTGTGCTTCGTACAGGGACGCGTAATTCCAACCGTGTCCGCCTCTTGAAAGGCATCATTGCCGATCAAGTGCGTGGGCACTTGCCCTGTCAAACAGATGATGGGAACGCTGTCCATCAACGCATCGGTGAGGCCCGTGACGGCATTCGTCGCGCCTGGGCCGCTGGTGACCAACAAGACCCCAACTCTGCCTGTCGAACGCGCATATCCTTCCGCCGCATGTGCAGCGCCCTGCTCATGACGAACGAGGATGTGCCGGAGCTCGTTTTGCTTAAACAGCTCGTCGTAGATCGGCAGGACAGCACCGCCCGGATAGCCGAAGACGACATCAACGCCTTGGTCAAGCAAGGCCTTGATGACAATCTTTGCTCCACTAAACCGCCGCTGTCCCATCGCTAAACCCTCTCACCCCGTCCGGCGCAACACTTTGCGAACAAAACCGCGCCCATGAGGCGACTGCCCAGGGCTATTCGCGCTGCTGTTCCGGCGGCTTAGAACGATAACGCGGGCAAACCAAGCCCGCGAAGTTGCGGACAATATGCGGTCACCCGACAGCGGTCAACATATTTTGACGAATAAACGAAAAGATTTTCTCCTTAGAACTTTCCGAATCTTGCGTGTCTATTACCAAATTCGTAATGATCTGAGTTCGAAACCATGTCGTCTGCCGCTTTGCATAGCGCCGTGTCGCTTGCTGGGCTTCGGTGAGCGCGCGCTCAAGCGGAGCCAAACCATCGAGATACGACCCAAACTCGACCACACCCAGCGCCTTCATGATCGGCAACCCCGGATCGAGATCTGCAGCGCGCAGGCGCCCGACTTCATCGATAGCCCCCGCCTCCACCATTCCGGCCATCCTGCTGTCACACCTCCTGTAGAGTTCAACTCGCGGCGGCTGGAGCAGGATGGTCATGAACCGCAGATGGTCTGGGGGGGCAACCTTCGAATGCAATTGAAACTCGGTGATTGAGCTTCCCGTCGCATCGAGCACCTCAAGCGCCCGCACCACCCGCTGGCTGTCTTCCGGCTTGAGGCGTTTGGCGGCGGCCGGATCGCGCCGCGCTAGTTCCGCGTGAAGCGCCGCCGATCCTTCTTCGCAAAGACGCTGTTTCAGGCGCGATCTGAGCTCGGCTGGCACATCGGGTATCGGCGACAACCCTTCGAGCAATGCCTTGAGATACAGGCCGGTACCGCCGACAACGATCGGCAGCCGTCCGCCATCGTGCGCCGCGGAAATCTCGGCAAGCGCCAATGCACACCAACGTGCAGCAGAACACTCATCGCTCGCGGCAAGCGTTCCGAACAGTCGATGCGGCGCGCGCGCCTCGTCTTCCACCGACGGTCGGTTGCTGAGAATTAACAACTCGACATACACCTGCACGCTGTCCGCATTGATGATGGTTCCCTCGAACGCCTCCGCAACGGCTAGTGCAAGCGCAGATTTGCCGCTCGCTGTCGGCCCCGCCATGACCAGCACAGGCGACGCCGACTCTGCACTTGCCGAAGCGTTTTGCTGTCGCCTGCTCGATACCGCCATGGCATCCCATTCTTGAATAGCTGTGCCGCCACACTCAATATGCGGCGATGGAGCGCGTCTTCGTCCTGATCGCCGATCAACGCACCGCCGTCATCGACGATAGCATGGCGGCCGCCGTCGCACAGGCTGTCCTGCCCTTTGCCAACGATGCAGCACGGCCTAAGGTCGATTGGCTCGCGCCCGGCGTTGCCTGCGAATTTGATTGCTCGTTAGCCGACCAACAAGGTGCCGTCGACGCCGCTCGCAGCGTGGTCGCAGAGGCAGCGATCGATGTTTGCTGCGTGCCGCGTCAGGAGCGTCGCAAGCAGCTTCTCGTGGCTGACATGGACTCAACGATCATCACATTTGAGACGATCGACGAAGTTGCAGCCGACGCCGGACCCGAGATTGGCGCAAAAATCGCAGAAATCACAGTTCGCGCGATGGCGGGCGAGATGGACTATGCGGAGGCCTTCCGGCAACGCACGGCGTTGCTAAAAGGCGCGCCCGCGGTGCTGCTCGACGGGGTCCGTGACCGTATTACGCTCACCGATGGAGCCCGCGAGCTGGTCACGACGATGCGTGGCGGCGGCGCGGTATGCGCACTCGTCTCGAGCGGCCTCACACTGTTTACCGATCATGTTGCGAACGCCTTGGGCTTCGACCATGCCTGGGGTAATCAGATCGAAACCGCTGAAGGCTGCATTACGGGCCGTGCGATCGACCCGATACGAGACGGCAGGGCAAAGCTGAAAGCGCTCCGCGGATTGCAGCAGCGCTACGACATATCCGACACGGCGACGATGGCCGTGGGCGACGGTGCAAACGACGCTGAGATGATCGCCGAGGCAGGTCTCGGCGTGGCATATCACGCAAAGCCAATCCTCGCCGAGCGCGCCGCTGCGCGCATCGACCACGCCGACCTGACGGCGCTGCTCTATTTGCAAGGGTATCGGCAGGCAGAGTTTCGACGCTAGGCGGCTCTAACTTCCCGCGTCAATGTCATCGCCGCGACGTTCGCAGCCAGCATTGCCGCAGCGATGAAGTAGAAGACCGCCTTCAACCCGTAGGCGTCCGCGATAACGCCGCCAATAATAGGCATTATGACTGCCAGACCTGACTGCATCCCGAACATGAGGCTCGTCGCCGAGCCGCCGAGACGCTCCGGTGCCAAGTCCATCATCCAGCTTTGCACGACTGGACGGACGGCATAGAGCGTCAGACCGAGTACCGACACGCCGACGATGTAGGCGGCATCGTTGGTCACGAAGGTCAAAGCGACAATGAGAATCGTCGTGCCGCTCAGGCTTGCCACGACAACGGGCCGACGGCCAATGCGATCTGAGAGTATTCCGGCGACCGGCGTCGCGATCATACCGCCTACCTGCATCCCCATTAGCGTGACACCCATCCAGAACGGACCGATCTCCATGACGTTCGTCAGATAGAGTGGCAGGAAGGCGAGCAGGCCCGTCTGCGCCATGGCCCGCAAACCCGTCATCAAGCACAGTCCTAAGACCGCCCGTTCCTTAACGACGGACCACATGCCAACGAAATAGTCCTGCAGTCCCATTCCCCGTCGCCGACCGTCTGCGGCAGGGCCATCACGCGGCAGCAGAAAAACCAACAGAATCGCTGCGATGACGAAAATGGGGAGCGAGTTGGCAACCGCTGTCCCCTGCCAAGTGAACGACAAAAGCAGCGCGCCGGCGACGAGCGGCGCGACGGCATCCCCGAGATTGGCGCCCAGACCGTGGATGGCGAGTGCATACCCACGACTCTTGGGGTAGTTGGAGGACAGGTAGGCGATCGCCGGCGGGTGCCAAAGGTTGTTCGTCGCCCCGATGAGCAAGACCATTGCGCACAGGACGAGATACTGCTTGGTGAACCCGAACATCATCAGCGCAACGCCACCGACGGCAAGCGAGATGAACTGGAAGAGAACGCGTCGCCCCGTTATGTCAGTCAGGAGTCCGCTTGAGAAATTGGCCACCAGCGCGCCTGTGTGGAAGAGCGCAACGAACAGCCCAGCTTCGCTATATGTGAGGCCCAGGTCTTTGGCAATAAACGGGACCAGCAAATAAAAGGTCGCAGCCGACCAGTGCGTTCCGCTATGACCGAGACTGGTCAACAAAATGGTCGTCTGACCCTTGATCCGGGTCAGCAGATTCAGCGCAATTTCGGACAATCGATTATTTGTCTTCGCGGAGGGAGCGCCAGAATACACTTCAAATTACGCAAAGAAAACGCTCGCCTCTATCGCTCCGGCGCTGCTTTATGCGGATTATTGGACCATATTTCCCGCACCGCGCCGAGACAAGAAGGGCGGAGGAGACGCCAATGCAACCTCCGACCCCTTATCGCCGGCGATCTGCAGGCTGAACGTAATCAACTGGTCTTGATGCGAAGCGCAACAAAGTTCAGGTCGTCGCCCCGCTTCACTTGTAGCAGAACCGAGCGACGGCCGAGCCTAAGAGCTTCCTTGACCTTTTCCTCAATTTCCTTGGGAGACGTCACCTTGGTCTGATTGACTTCAACTATAACGTCACCCGGACGTAAACCCTTTCGCGCAGCGTCGCTCTCCTCGTCAACGTTTGTTATGACCACGCCCTCGGTATCGCCACTGAGCTCGAATTTCTCGGCCAAGTCTTTTGTCAGGCCGGCCATCGACATACCCAACTCGTCAATCGATTCGCGTGTGTTCGTATCGTCATCCGCACCGCGCAGCGACTGCAACGACGCCTGATCGACTTTCTCAAGCTCGCCGAGATTTACGGACAGGCCAACTTCTTTGCCGTCGCGCCAAACCTTGACGACGACGTTCTTGCCGACGTCGGTTTCCGCCACCATCCTCGGCAGCCTGCCCTGGTCGGCCACTGACTTGCCGTCGAACGAAATGATGACGTCACCAGTCTTGATGCCGGCCGCAGCCGCTGGGCTGTCCTTGAGGACGCCGCCGACCAACGCGCCTTCGGCCTTTTTGAGCCCCAGGCTCTCGGCGATTTCTTCCGTGACAGCTTGGATCTGCACGCCCAGCCAACCGCGCCGGGTCGATCCGTACTTGCGTAACTGCTCGATCACGTTCCGCGCCAGCGAGGACGACACAGCGAAGCCGATTCCGATGCTTCCGCCGCTCTGTGAGAATATTGCAGTGTTAATGCCGATTACCTTACCGTCGACATTGAACAACGGTCCGCCCGAATTACCGCGGTTGATCGCTGCGTCGGTCTGAAAGTAGTCGTCGTAGGGACCCGAATTGATATCGCGCTGGCGGGCCGAAATGATGCCCACGGTGACGGTTCCGCCAAGGCCCATCGGATTGCCGATGGCAATCGCCCAATCCCCAACGCGCACTTTATCTGAGTTCCCCCATGCGACCGCAGGCAATTGAGTTTTTGCCTCGACTTTCAAAAGCGCGAGGTCGGTTTTTGCGTCGCGACCGACGATTTCCGCTTCGTAGCGGACACCATCATGCATGCGGACGGTAATGCTCTCCGCCCCTTCGACGACGTGATTGTTGGTAACAACCAAGCCATTCGAATTGATAACGAATCCTGAACCGAGAGACGTTGCCCGGCGAGGCGTGCCCTCGCGGCGACGGCGATTGAATTCCTCAAAAAAATCTCTGAACGGCGAGCCGGGAGGAAACTCGAAACTGGGGACTTCCTGCTGCCGTCCGGCGACTTTCTGCGTGGTAACGATGTCCACGACTGCCGGTAAAATGCCTTCGATGACATCGGCGAACGAGTCAGGAACCGGGCGGGCAGTGGCGGACACCGGTATCCATACAATCGATCCCACCAAAAGCAGGACCAACGACAGACGCGCCGCTAGCTGGGGAGCGCGGACGATGTTACGCAAATCAATTCTGTTTAAGTTCATTTCAGGATCGCTCCAGATAGTGTTGGAATAGGCCGAGTCCCCGCAGGTCCGGTTTATGTCCTTCTCTTTGGCATATCCACTGTCATGGCCGACCAATCTTGATAGCAACGGCCGGTCCACCTCAATGCCCTTATATAGGTGCCAATATGGTGACAAAAAGGCACCTTGCGCCACAAAAGTGTCCCAATCGCGGCCATGTGAACCTCATCGCAAGAGCGGATGAAGAAGCGTCAATCTTCGGCTATCCCCTAACAAGCCAGACCACAAGAAATCCGAAGATCATCGCAATGACGCCACCATTACGCAGCATGGACGGCGCCAGCCCTATCGCTTGCTGCATCATGCGCTGCATTCCCTCCGGAAACATCGCATACAGCACGCCTTCGATGACGAATAGTAAGCCGAGCGCCGTCAGGAAATCGCCCATAGCCATGCGCTGTAGAGCCCGGCGACGGCGGAAGTGGCGGCTTTACTGGCTCGAACCTGAAGCGGACCCGAAGTACCGGAAAAAGTCGCTGTCCGGCGTGAGGACCATCGTCGTTTCCGAATCCACGAGATTCTCCTCATATTCCGCCAACGACTTGTAGAAATCGAAAAACGCCGGGTCCCGACTAAAGGCCTCACCAAGAATGAGGTTCCGCTGACCCTCACCCTCGCCGCGCAAGATTTCCGAGGTGCGTTGCGCTTCGGCCAAAATAACGATCTGTTCCCGGTCGGCACGGGCGCGTATCTTTAGCGCTTCCTCTGCGCCCTCGGCACGTAATTCCCGTGCCTCTCGTTCGCGCTCCGTGCGCATGCGGTTATAGACGGCCTGGCTGGTGTCTGGGGGAAGGTCGGTGCGGCCAATGCGGACATCGATGATGTCGATGCCGAAGGTCGGCGCCTCGCCACTCACTTTGCTCTGAATGTCCTGCATGATCGAGAGGCGTTTCCCCGATAACAGATCGCCGAGCGAGTTCTTGGCGATTTCCTGTCTGATGGCAGAGTTGATGATCTTGCCGAACCGATCGCGCAATACCGCTTCGGTCCGGGCCGCCTGGAAGAATTTCAGCGGATCGATGATGCGGTACCGGGCATAGGCGTCGACGTTGATCCGCTTCTTGTCCGTCAGCAGGATTTGCACCTCGGCCGGATCGAGATCGAGGATACGGTCGTCGTATACTTCGATGTTCTGGATGAACGGCAGCTTGTAAGCAAGGCCGGGTTCCGACACGACGCGGATCGGCTTGCCAAACTGCAGGACGATCGCCTGTTCAGTCTCGCGCACCGTGTACAGGGTTTGCGCCGTCGTGAGACCAACGAAGATGACGATGATTCCGAGGATGGCCAGTTTGGTTCGGCTCATGGATTCTGTCTCCGCGGCACGATAGCTCGTACCAGCTATTCGTTGCCTTCTTTGCTTCGTTTGTTGATCTCGGGCAGCGCCAGATATGGCACCACACCTTGCCCACTACCTAGCGGACCGTCGATGATGATCTTGTCGGCCGAGCCAAAGACCTGGCCGAGGGTCTCGAGAAACATGCGCCGTTTGGTGACCTCAGGAGCGACCAGGTAGGCGTCGTAAACCGAGATGAAGCGCTGGGCCTCGCCGTCGGCCTCCTTTATCAGCCGCTCACGATAGGCGGTTGCCTGCTGTATCATCTGCTCCGCTTCGCCACGCGCCTGCGGGACGATCGAATTGGCATAGGCCTGCGCCTCATTTTGGAGGCGATCCTTGTCCTGGCGCGCCCGTTGTACATCGTTGAAAGCGTCGATCACCTCTCCCGGCGCATCGGACTTCTGAAGGCGAACATTCTCGATGCTGATTCCCGAACTGTAGTCGTCGAGTATCGACTGCAAGAGTTCCTCGGTACGCTCTTCAATCTGCTGTCGTCCCACCGTGACGGTATCGTCGAAGCTAGACTGGCCGACAACTTCACGCATCGCGCTCTCCGCGGCGCGTTTTACCGTCGCCTCCGGGTCACGAATGTTGAATAGGTAAGCCACAGGATCACCGATCTTCCACTGCACTTGGAAGTCCACGTCGACAATATTCTGATCACCTGTAAGGATTGTGCTTTCTTCCGGCACATCGCGCGCCACGCCACCGCGCGTGCCTGCATCTGCCGTGCCGCGGAAGCCGACGTCGACACGGTTGATCGCTTCTACCTGGGGTGTGAGGACCTCGCCGATCGGCGACGGCAGATTGTACTTGAGACCCGGTCCGGTAACCTCCCAAAGCCTACCAAAGATTAGCTCGACGCCTTGTTCGCGCGGATTGACCGTGTAAAAGCCGGTCGCCAGCCAAACCGCAATGACCGCCAGGACGATCATGACCACACCCTTGGCGGAACCGCCACCGCCCGGTATGAATTGTCGAACCCGGTCTTGCCCTTTGCGCAGAAGTGCTTCGATGTCGGGAGGTTGCCGTCCGCCACCACGCCCCCACGGGCTCTGACCACCGCCGCCGCCCCATGGCCCGCCGCCATTGTCACTCTGCCAAGGCATATCTTCTATTCCCGGATGAGTTGTTTCGCCGTAATGTATCGGCCACCAACGCTTCCCAAGCGCGGTTTCATTAACATATATGAGAGCATGATGTCGGCGCAAAGTCCAATGACGCCTGATGATCACATGATAGCGAGCGACAACCCGGTGAATCGCTAGGATTAATCAAAGGAGCCTCCATGGCACAGGTTACTGAACAGCAAATCCTCGACGCCCTAAAGGGCGTCCTCGATCCGGACCGCGGAACCGACATTGTATCGCTCGGGATGGTCACCGGTATCATCGTCAAAGACGGCAACATCGGGTTCGCGATCGAAGTGGAGGCAGAGCGTGGACAACAGTTGGAGCCGTTGCGCAAGCAAGCGGAGAAGACTGTTGCGGACTTGCCCGGCGTTCTGTCTGTGACAGCCGTGCTGACGGCTGATCGTGCGGAGGCCGAAACAACCCGCGAAGCGCCGCGCGCTCCGGCGAATAAGCCGGCCGGTCCGGCGCGGGACGAAGGCCTCGGCCCGCCGGGGGTCAAACATATCGTTGCCGTAGCCAGCGGCAAAGGCGGCGTTGGCAAGTCGACGACCGCTGCCAATATCGCAGTCGGCCTCGTCGCCAAGGGACTGCGCGTCGGCATGCTTGACGCCGACATTTATGGGCCCTCGCAGCCTCGTTTGCTCGGCGTCAAGGGCAAGCTGGAGACAAGCAGCGAAGACAAGCTGGAACCGCTCGAGAGCAACGGTGTCAAAGTGATGTCGATCGGTTTCCTTGTGCCCGAGGATACGCCGATGATCTGGCGCGGCCCGATGGTTACGAGCGCCCTGCAGCAGATGTTGCGCGAAATCGAATGGGGAGAGCTCGACATCATGGTCGTCGACATGCCGCCCGGAACCGGAGATGCGCAACTCACCATGGCGCAGCAGGTTCCGCTCGCCGGCGCTGTCATCGTTTCAACTCCCCAGGACATTGCGCTGCTGGATGCACGAAAAGGCCTCAACATGTTTCGCAAGGTCGACGTGCCGGTGCTCGGTTTCATCGAAAACATGAGCTATTATGTATGTCCGCAATGCGGGGATCGGGCGAATATCTTTGGCCATGGCGGTGCTAAGGTGGAGGCGGAGAAATTGGAAACAGAATTTCTCGGTGAAGTTCCCCTTGACATCGCGATCCGTGAAACTTCCGATCAAGGGCAGCCGATCGTGATGAGCCAGCCCGATAGCGTCCATGCGGCGGCCTATCGGAATATCGCCGACCGCATTTGGGAAAAGCTTACCGCGGATAGTGAGGCTCCAAAACGAAGCGCACCGAAGATCGTCGTACAATAATGCGGCAAGTCACAGTAGCGGCACGCCTGCTTGCCGTAGCTCTTCTTGCAATATCGACCGCTGCACCAGCTGTTGCCAGCGGCGGCGATCAACAGCTGTGGGCGCTCAAGCGTATCAACCTCTTTCGCGCGCAGCATGGCCTTGAACCTTTGGCATTGGAAGCACGACTCGCGATGGCCTCGCAGCGCCACGCCGAGGATATGGCAAGTAATGGATTTTTCAGCGACAACGGTTCCGACGGATCCACGCTCGAAGTACGCGTGCGGCGCGCCGGATATCCTTATCGCCAGGTGGCCGAGCAGTTGGCGCTGGGCTATCCCGGCTTCGACAGTGTCGTGGATATGTGGATGCAACGAGCCGCGAGCCGGCGAACTCTGCTGTCGCCCAATCTGGTAGAGGCAGGCGTAGGCTACGCGTCCACCAACTTGATCATCGAAGGCAAACGGTTCGACCATTTTTGGGTTCTCATTCTCGGCGAACCCACGCGAGCCGCGGAAGCCGATTGGCAGCACCAAGTTCTCGAACGCGTCAATAACTTCCGCTCACAATACGGTCTTCAACCACTTGGAATCGACCTGCGACTGAGCAAAGCCGCGCAGGCGCATGCCAGCGACATGGCCTATAGCGATTATTTCGACCACGTCGCCCCGGACGGCAGCAGCGCCGGCGAGAGAGCACAGCGATTCGGATATCCCTGGCGTCGCATCCGCGAAAACATCGCCGCGGGTCAGGCTACGCCACGCGAGGTCGTGGAGGGGTGGATAAAGTCCCGTTCACACCGCAGCGCCATGCTCGACAGCCACGTCGAGGAGGCGGGAATTGGCTATATCTATTTACCTGAGGATGACGGGCGAGCACGACACCACCATTATTGGGCACTTAGTCTCGGACAGCGTTGACGCCAGGGTACCGGCAACCGAAGCACGGGACAGGATCGGGGAAAGTTATGCGGGAAAATCGGCTGCGTACGCTGTGGAATGAGGGCGGAACGGCCGTCAACTGCTGGCTTACAATCAATAGCTCTGTTTCAGCCGAGGCATTGGCCCAGTTGGACTGGAACTCGATGACGGTCGATCTCCAGCATGGGTTGGTGGACTGGGACGCCGCAATTCCGATGCTTCAAACCATATCGGCGACGGACGCGGTGCCGATGATGCGGGTCCCCTGGAACAATCCCGCCTGGATCATGCGCGCGCTTGATGCGGGTGCCTATGGCGTGATCTGCCCAATGGTCAACAGCCGCGCCGACTGCGAAGCGTTCGTCGGCGCATGTCGTTATGCGCCAGCGGGTTACCGCAGCTGGGGACCGGTTCGCGGACTCATCTACGGCGGACCGGACTATTTCCAACATGCGAACGACACACTTTTGGCGATCGCCATGATCGAAACAGCGCAGGCCATGGAAAATCTCGACGAGATCATGTCTACGGCGGGACTGGATGCGATCTATGTCGGTCCTAACGACTTGGCGGTAAGCCTCGGGTTCGAGCCGCAATATGCGCCCAAGGATCCCGAAGTCGGCGTGGCAATCGACACGATTCTAGCGGCCGCGCAACGCCATGGCATCGTACCCGGGATTCACTGCGGCAGTGCCGATATGGCGCGTGAGATGGCAGCGAAAGGATTTCAGCTTGTTACGTTGATGTCTGATGCACGGCTCATGGTGGCCGCCGCTGCCGCCGCCATTACATCGGCGAGGACAACCTGAGGCGCGCGCCAGCAACACGCGTCGCGCCACTGTAGGACTTGTCATCACCGATTAGCTCTGACAGGTTTGCAGACGTAAGAAGAAACGCACAACTCGGCGTACAGCAAGCGGGAGGACAAGCAAAATGGACGTGCGCGCAGCCGTTGCCCACGAGGCGGGCAAACCCCTGACGATCGAAACCGTTCAGCTCGAGGGCCCGAAAGCGGGCGAGGTCTTGGTCGAGATCAAGGCGACCGGTATTTGCCACACCGACGCCTTTACCCTTTCTGGCGAGGATCCTGAGGGCCTATTCCCAGCCATTCTCGGCCATGAGGGAGCAGGTATCGTGGTCGAGACTGGCGCCGGAGTGCAGTCAGTTGAACCCGGCGACCATGTAATTCCGCTCTACACGCCGGAATGTCGCCAGTGCGAATATTGCCTCAATCCAAAGACCAACCTCTGCCAGGCGGTTCGCGAAACGCAAGGTCAAGGCCTAATGCCCGACGGGACGAGCCGCTTCTCGCTCAACGGCAAGCCCTTGCTCCACTATATGGGGACCTCGACCTTCGCAAACTTCACGGTACTGCCGGAAATCGCCGTCGCCAAGATTCGCAAGGATGCTCCATTCGATAAGGTTTGCTACATCGGCTGCGGCGTGACGACTGGCGTCGGTGCTGTGCTCAACACGGCCAAGGTCGAGGCCGGGTCCAACGTCGTTGTCTTCGGACTTGGCGGCATCGGCTTGAATGTTATTCAAGGCGCCAGGCTAGCGAGTGCCAACATGATCGTCGGCGTAGATATCAACGACGGCAGAAAGGCGCTGGGCGAGAAGTTTGGCATGACCCATTTCGTCAATCCCAAGGAGGTGGACGGGGACATCGCACCCTACCTGGTAGATCTGACGGGCGGCGGCGCCGACTACAGTTTCGAGTGTATTGGCAATGTAAATACGATGCGCCAGGCGCTTGAATGCTGTCACAAGGGTTGGGGCGTCTCGGTCATCATCGGCGTTGCCGGATCGGGGCAGGAGATCGCGACCCGGCCCTTCCAGCTCGTCACAGGACGCGTCTGGAAAGGGACGGCATTTGGTGGCGCACGCGGACGCACCGACGTGCCGAAGATTGTCGATTGGTATATAGACGGCAAGCTCAATATCGACGACCTGATCACCCACACTATGCCACTCGACAAGATCAACGACGCGTTCGATCTGATGCATGAAGGCAAATCGATCCGCAGCGTCGTCTTGTTCTAGAGTTCGATCGTGGATACCGTCCGCCGCGGCGCTTGCCGCCACGGCGGACGTCATACCGACTGACACACAACCCAATTCCTGCGATGGCAAGCCATGAGCACAATCGAGACGATCAGCGAGCAGAAATGTTTTGGTGGCGTACAGGGCATCTACAGCCACGCCTCTTCGGAAACAGGCACGGCAATGAAGTTTGCAATATTTCGACCCTCGCAGGCCGAGGTAGGGCCGGTGCCGATATTATGGTTTCTCTCAGGCCTCACCTGCACCGAGGAGAACTTCACCGTCAAAGCTGGCGCGCAACACTTTGCGGCCCAGCATGGCTTGATGCTGGTCGCGCCAGACACCAGCCCGCGCGGCCTGGACCTGCCTGGTGAGCATGACGACTATGATTTTGGCAGCGCCGCCGGCTTTTACGTCGATGCGACGGAGGCACCGTGGTCAGGGCATTACCGGATGTATTCCTATGTGACCGAGGAGCTTCCAGATCTGATCTTTGCCAACTTCGCCGGCGACAGCTCGCGACAGGGCATCTTCGGACACTCGATGGGCGGGCACGGCGCGCTCGTCTGCGCGCTCCGAAATCCCGAAACATACCGCTCGGTATCTGCATTTTCACCAATCTGCGCACCAACGCGCTGCCCTTGGGGGACGAAGGCATTCGGCGGATATCTTGGCTCGGACGAGACTGCATGGCGGCATTATGACGCCTGCGCGCTGATCGGTTCTGGCGCGCGGGTCGAGAGGATTTTCGTCGATCAGGGCAGCGCCGACCCGTTTCTCGACGAACAGCTTCAGCCCAATCTTCTTCGCGATGCCTGTGACGCTGCGGGTATCCCGCTGGAACTCCGCATGCAGGACGGATACGACCACAGCTACTTCTTTATCGCCACGTTCGTCAGCGATCACATCTCCTGGCACGCGCGTGCACTCAACGGCTGATACTCCTCAGCCGGCCTCCGCTATGTATGAGAACCGCTAAGCCGTAGCTACGTCCGCCCGCTCGAGCACGACGAAGCTATAGGCCGGGGTGTCAGTCTCGGCTTGATGATTTTCACGGCTGACCTCACGCCAGTCATCGGGGTCGAACTCGGGGAACTTAGCATCGCCTTGGAAGTTCTTGTGCACCTCCGTTAAATAGATGCGGCTTGCTCGTGGCAGCGCCAATCGATAGACCTCTTCGCCGCCGATAACCATAACTTCACTCGCGCCATTCGCGACGTTGAACGCCTCATCAAGTGAGTGGACGACCATCGATTCGTCGGCCTTGAAGCCGGTATTGCGCGTCAGGACGATATTTATGCGGCCTGGCAGCGGCCGGACGTGCAGCGACTCCCAAGTCTTGCGGCCCATGACGACCGGCTTGCGCAATGTCACACGCTTGAAATGCTTTAGGTCCGCCAACAGACGCCAGGGCAGCGCTCCGTCCAGCCCGATGACCCGATTTTCCGCCATCGCCGCAACCAAAGAGACGCGCACAGACCTACGACCGCCAGCCCTATCAGCCCGTTGATTAAGTCGGCGCCGTCTGATTCTCTGGTTCCCTGATTTGCAGGGGGGTTTGCCGATGGCGATGGGACGGCAGAAGGACGGTCAGGGGGACCTGATGGTGAGCTGGTCGGAGATGCCGCGCTCTCCGGGTCATGTGTTTTATGACCGCCTGCAGTCGGTGCTGATCGAGGGCGGCTTCGACGCCTTTGCCGAGGCGAGCTGCCGGCCTTATTACGCGGCCCGGATGGGCGCGCCCTCGGTGCCGCCCGGGCGCTATTTCCGGATGCACTTGGTGGGCTACTTCGAGGGCATCGACAGCGAGCGCGGTCTGGAGTGGCGCTGCTCGGACTCGCTTTCGCTGCGGGCGTTCCTGCGACTGGGGAGCCGTGATCGGGTACCGGACCATTCCTGGCTGTCACGAAGCCGCACGCGCCTGCCCCATGAAGTCCACGCGGCGGTCTTCGACTGGGTTCTGGTGCTGATCGCCGAGGCGGGGCTGATCAAGGGCGAGCGCATCGGCGTCGATGCCTCGACCATGGAGGCCAACGCGGCGCTGCGGAACATCGTGCGGCGCGCCAACGGCGAAGGCTACCGGGAGATGCTGGAGCGTCTGGCCCGGGAAAGCGGGGTCGAGACACCCACGGCCGAGGATCTGGCGAGTCTGGAGCGGAAGCGCAAGGGCAAGAAGCTTTCCAACACGGATTGGGTTTCGAAGAGCGACCCCGAGGCCAAGATCGCCAAGATGAAGGACGGCACGACGCATCTGGCCTACAAGCCCGAGCACGCGGTGGATCTGGACACCGGCGCGGTGGTGGCGGCCGAGCTGCACCCGGCCGATGAGGGCGACACCACGACGCTTTCCAAGACCCTGGCGAAGGCCGAGGCAAACTTCGGGGCGGTGGATGCGGCACCGACGGCGGAGGACCCGGCCGAATGCGTCGCCGACAAAGGTTATCACTCACGGGCGGTCTTGAGGGCTCTGGACGACAGTCCCTGGAAGACCCGGATCGCGGCGCCCAAGCAGACCGACTTTTCGTGCTGGCACGGTGATGAGGCGGCGCGGCGCGCGGTCACCAACAACCGTGCGCGGCTCAAGTCCGGGGTCGCCCGCGAGGCCTTCAAGCTGCGCGCCGAGATCGTCGAGCGCTGCTTTGCCCACAACCTCGATCGTGGCGGCATGCGACGAACCTGGCTGCGCGGGCGAGAGAATGTGCACAAGCGATACCTGCTCCACGTCGCCGGCCACAATCTATCGTTACTGATGCGCCAGCTCATCGGCGCCGGCACCCCGCGGGAGGCCGTGGCGGGCGGATATGGCGGTATTTTCGTTCTGCTCACGCCCACCGGGGCCATGCTGGTGGCACGGGGAGGCTCGCAAAGCGGCCAGTCGGCTTTCGCCGCCGCATTCCTCATCTGGGGGTGAGAGCCGGAAAAGCCACTTAATCAACGGGCTGCTAGACTGCGACCTGGGCCGGTATATGCGGGTGAAACCGGTAGTTTTCTAGCGTGAAGTCGTCATAGTTGAACGCGAAAACATCATCGATCTCTGAGTTGAGCCGCATCGTCGGCAATGGATAAGGCGAACGCTCCAACTGCTCATCGACCTGCTCCAGATGGCTCAGGTAGATGTGTGCATCGCCAAAGGTATGCACAAATTCGCCAAGCCTGAGCCCCGTTACCTGCGCCACCATCATGGTCAAGAGTGCGTAGGAGGCGATGTTGAACGGTACGCCGAGGAACAAATCCCCGCTGCGTTGGTAGAGTTGGCAGGATAACCTGCCGTCGGCGACGTAGAACTGAAAGAGGCAATGACACGGCATCAAACCCATTTGCTCCAGCTCGGCGACGTTCCAGGCGCAGACCACGTGGCGCCGTGACGAAGGATTGTTCTTGACCCCCTGGATCAACTCCGAGATTTGATCGATATACCGGCCGCCCGGCGCTGGCCACGAGCCCCATTGTGCGCCATATACCGGGCCGAGGTCACCGTTTTCGTCGGCCCACTCGTCCCAAATTCTAACGCCCTGTTCCTTAAGGTAGCCAATATTCGTGCCGCCTTGCAGAAACCACAACAGCTCATAGATGATCGACTTCAGATGCAGCTTCTTGGTGGAGACAAGTGGAAACCCATCTCCGAGATCGAAACGCATCTGGCTGCCGAACACACTGAGTGTTCCCGTGCCCGTACGATCGTCCTTGCGTGCGCCCTTCTCGCGTACGTGGCGCAGGAAGTCGAGATACTGCCGCATGACGCTTAGATTACAGGAGTACGCCGATACGAGAAAGCCGTTGTCGACCGAGGATTGTACGGACAGGGTGCAGCCTCGGCTTCAGAATGCATGCGCCGCAATTCGACGAAGTAGTTGCGTATGCGCCCTTGTCTCTAGGCCGTCACCGTTCCTATATTGATTCTGTCGGGCAACCGACTATGGCGCTAAACGCCTTGTGGAATAAGCGTAGCGGACCCGGGGGCAGTACCCGGCGCCTCCACCATTCCTTTTTGACGTGCCGACGGCCGGCACCCATCGAGGGGGCGAAACAGGATCGACGCGCGTGGTAAAGGCAAGGTTTGTTCCCGGCATGGTACCGCCGTTATCGGGCCAACCTTTAGGTGCGAATGACAACAAACTCGCACTCGCTGCTTAATTCGCCTAACGGCGACTCAAAGTAAGCGCGGTTCGGGGGGCACCGGGCAACAGAAGCCCCCCACTTTGATTGGTTAGATTGTAATCTCGGAGGCGTCCAGAATTCGCAAGAATTCCAGCGACAAATAGGGTTCAAGAAAAACTCGGAGAACGATGAGCGACGATCTCCTCAAGTACGACAAGATGGTCGAAGACGCCTTGCGGGGCGTCGTCCGCACGACGCTCGCCGAGGTCGCCGAGCGCGGATTGCCCGGCAACCATCAACTCTATCTCACTTTTTTAACCGACCATCCGGGCGTCGAGATCGCCGACCATCTCCGCGAACGCTACCCGGGAGACATGACGATTGTTTTGCAATACCAATTTTGGGGTCTCGAAGTAGAGAGCGACGCCTTCGCGGTCTCGCTCAGCTTTGACGACGTGCGGGAGCGGTTACACATTCCCTTTGAGGCCGTCACAGGCTTTGCCGATCCCTCCGTCGATTTTGCGCTGCAGTTTAAGGATGATCGGTCGGAAGGCGATGTCAAAGAAGTCTCCGAAAAGCCCGTACCAAAAGCCGGCAGCAAAAAGCGGCGCGCCATCAAACTCGCGTCGTCCGAAGAACCACTTCCTCAGCCCGAGGACGACGACAACGTAGTCACACTCGAAACCTTCCGTAAGAAGTAGTCAAAGAGTGTGGAACTCGAGCGTTGACCGCAGCGCGGACCGGTTCTGCTCGACCTGCGCGCCACTCAGCGTAAGGCGTCGATGTTGAGCTCGACACTCGGTCCAAGCCACATGGCATGGTCTGTGTGGTCGGGGATCGCTTGACCGGTATTCGGGTGGACGAAAATAGTCAGGTCTCGTCGATTGAGGGCAAGCCAGGGAATGAGTTCGTCGAACAATTCAGTAGCGAACTCGACCTGGTAGCTCCATCGGGGATGTGGCCCCACTGGCTTGTCGTGCCAACGCCCGTAAAGAGCATCGAATTGCTCTTCAAGGCCAAGCCTTACATGCGCCGCCGCCACTTTGGATTCGGCGTCATAGTACACGTGCGCATGGTAGCTCTTGATATCTTCGCTCAACCGTTCCGACATTCATCTTCTCCCGCAGCCTTGGCAGATGGCTCGGCGATGTTTAGCACATCCGACGCGCCAACACACAAATCTGCGCCTGTCGATGCACTTCACGCAGTGCAACGAAGACAGCGTTGAACACGCTGGACAAGTGCGTGTGTTCCCGCGCCGAACGTTCGCGCGCCGAACTCGTCACTTTGGGGTCACTTTCGCGGAAACGACTAAGGAGGACAGGCCTTCCTTCCTCAGACGCTCCGCAAATTTGCGCGCACTTCCTTTGTTTTCGAAGCGGCCCACCCGCACGACATACCAGATTTGCCCTTTGCCATCGGGACGTTCAATGATTTCGCCCTCGTGCCCGTTCTTTGCCAATCGGAGCATCATCTCTCCGGCGTTTTCGGCTTGCCGGAAGGCCCCACTTGGACGGCGAATTTGGCGTCGTCTGCAAGGCTTGTGTTGACCTTCGGCGTTTTTAAGGACACGCGATGGCTTTGGTGCATGGACCTGAGGATTAGTATATCTGGCTCCGCTTCCGTCTTTGAGAGTTTGTCATGCCTTTCAAGTTCCACGCATCGCGTCGCCACCATATCCCCAGAGCCAAGTACCGGGTCATGAACTGGCCGGATTATGACCGTGGTTTGGTTCGGCGCGGCGACATTCGTTTCTGGATTGATGAGCGCGCCCTGGAGCAATGGGACGCAGCCAAACGGCGAACTCCTGGTGGCCAGCGGCGGTTTTCAGAGTTGGCGATTTCCACGACACTGATGCTGGGGATGGTCTTCAGACTGCCGCTGCGCCAGACGGAAGGCTTTGTGCGTTCCCTCGTGGACTTTATGGGGTGCGATCTGCCGGTGCCGGATCACACCACGCTGTCGCGGCGGCGGCGAACGGTGGATGTCGTTGTGGAAACTAGCACGAACAAATGGCCTACGGATATCGTGCTGGATTCCACGGGCCTGAAATTCTTTGGCGCTGGCGAGTGGGCTCGCGCCAAGCACGGTGAAACGCGGCGCTCGTGGTGCAAACTGCATATCTCGGTTGACCCGGCCAGCAGCGAGATCCGGACGCATGAACTGACCGGTGACGACACGGCCGATGCGACGATGGCGGGACCGCTGGTCGCCGGTTCCGGTGGGATGATCCGGCGCGTGTTTGCCGACGGCGCCTATGACGGGGAGCCCGTGACAAAAGCGATCCGAGAAGCTCGGCCACCGGGCGGGTTCAACCGGTCGTCGCAACACGTTCAGTTTGACTGGCCTGCAAGCACTGGTCCAGAGCTTCGGCGGGAGTTCTCCATCCGAGGGTCTTGCGGGGCCGTGTATTGAGCGCGTCAGCAACAACTGCGAGTACGTCCGGACTGTGTGCGCTCAGATCGGTTCCTTTCGGGAAGTACTGTCGAAGCAGTCCATTGGTGTTCTCGTTCGTTCCGCGTTGCCAAGGGCTGTGCGGTTCGCAGAAGTAGACGGGAAGGCCGGTTGCGATCCGCAGATCCGCATGCCTGGCCATCTCTGCTCCCTGGTCCCAGGTCAGCGAGCGGCGAAGCTGCGCTGGCAATGTCGTGATCGTCCGGGCGATGGCATCGCGAACCGCTTCAGCCCCATGACCGGCAAGCGCAGGCCCGTTCTTCACGCGCGGGACGGTGCCGTGGCCTTCCATTCGGGGAAGATGCAGCAGCATTGTGAACCGCGTGGTGCGTTCCACCAGAGTGCCGATCGCCGATCTGCCCAAGCCGATGATCAGGTCACCTTCCCAGTGTCCGGGTACGGCCCGATCAGCTGCTTCCGCCGATCGTTCACTGATCATGATCTCAGGCGTGACGAAGGATTTTCCCCGCCGGCGGCTACGTGCCCGAGGTACGCGCAGTGCCCTTCCCGTGCGAAGGCAGGCGGTCAGCTCACGACGGAGTGCGCCGCGGCCCTGTACGTAGAGCGCCTGATAGATCGCCTCATGACTGATCCGCATCGCTTGATCCTCGGGCCCGTCCCCCCAGGATAGTCGATCCGAAGACGGTGCGCGATCTGCTCAGGACTCCAGGCCCTGGCCCATCGCCTGTGCTGCCGCGGCCCATGCCGACGACCGTTCCAGACGACGCGTGGCCCCTCGATCACCGTTCCATCCGGTGCCGAGATCCGACCCGCAAGCCGATCCTGCACATAGCGCCGCAGCGCCTCATTCGTTGCCAGCTTGGCTGGCTTCGGCCTTTTGGCGGACCGATCAGTATGCCACTGCGCCGTCGTTGCTCGGTAGTCCAGGCCACCGCTTCGGGTCGCCGCGTTGCGCCGCACCTCGCGGGAGATCGTCGACGGTGCTCGCTCCAGCCGGCAAGCAATATGACGTATGCCTCTTCCCTGGGCGTGCAGAAGAGCAATCTCCTCACGTTCCTCGAAAGACAGGTAACGTCCTGACAGCGGCTTGGCCGGTTGCGATAAATGTGATGGTGGCATGCCGCCCGACCTCCGGAACCACCTCGAGCCTACCGGAGGGGATACACCGGCATCTCGGGCCGCGTCCTCGCTCGAACGTCCCGTCGCAATCGCTGCCCAGAACCGAACAAGCTCCTCACGCCGTGCCGAGTCCGGTCGACCTGGCGAATGCAACTTGCTCCGTCCAGACCGATCCGACCGCCGTCTGCGTACCGTCATAGCAACCTCCTATGCCAGAGTGTTGCGACGACCGATTGAACTCGCCCCGAATTCACCACCTTAAATCATCATCCCGCCACGCGCCACATCCATTCCTCCCCCGGACACCCCTCATGGCGGATCGGAACGGGAGCACCATGCGGCGGAGATCGCGTCGAAGGGAAGGATGAACTGGCAGAAACGACAGGGCTACGGATTGAGAGCGCTTGGCGAAACAGCCATGGCTCGCGTCAAGAGGCTCAACGGCGGCAAGCTCACCGCTCGCACATTCCAATCTCAACAAACCGAAATCGCCATGCAGATCGACGCACTCAATCGCTCTATCCGTGCGGCGAAACCAAACACAATCAGGATCCGCTAACCAACCGGGGAATGGGCGATCACACCATCGCGGCTCCATGCACCAAAGCCGAGGGCTGCCGGTCCGTACGAAGAATAAGTCAGTCATAGAAACAGGCGCCCGGGCCCCTGGGCCGTGGTGCGCGGTGTGTGATCCGGGATAAAGAAATCGACAATCAGGCTGCTCGTCACTGGGGATACATACTAAGCGCGCGTGACCTGACCCCCAAAACTTGGTCCAGGCCGAATGTTAGGCTAGGACTGTTTGAACGGAGGTCAGGATGCCACGTAAACGACATACCGCGGAACAGGTTATCGGTAAGCTACGGGAGGCGGAGGTTAGCCTGTCGGGCGGCCAAACGGTACCTGCGGTTTGCAGGACCTTGGGTGTTTCGGAACAGACGTATTACCGTTGGCGCAAGGAGTACGGCGGCCTGAAGATTGAGCAGGCACGGCGCTTCAAGGAGCTCGAGCGGGAGAATCTGCGGCTGAGACGAGCTGTCGCTGATCTGACGCTGGATAAGCTGATTCTGAAGGAAGCCGCTGAGGGAAACTTCTAAGCCCCGAGCGCCGCCGGGGCTATGTTCAGCACATCTCCACGCGGCATGCCCTGCCCGAGCATCGGGTGTGCCGGGTCATTGGGCAACCACGCTCGACGCAACGCTATCGGCGTGTCGAGGCTGACGATGAGGCGGCGTTGACCGCGGCCATTGTGCGGCTGGCCAGCGCGTACGGTCGCTACGGCTATCGCCGGATCACGGCGCTGCTCCGCGGCGAGGGCTGGTACGTGAACCACAAGCGGGTCGAACGCATCTGGCGACGGGAGGGACTGAAGGTGCCTGCAAAACAACCAAAGAGGGGCCGGCTATGGCTCAACGATGGGTCCTGCATCCGTCTGCGTCCGAACTGGCCGCACCATGTCTGGGCCTATGACTTCGTCATGGCTCGCACACACGATGGCAGGGCATTCCGCATGCTGACCATCATCGACGAGTACACTCGGGAGTGCCTGGCAATCGACGTCGCACGACGGCTGCGATCCGACGACGTGCTGTATCGCCTTGCCGCGCTGTTCGTCGATCGTGGCCCGCCGGACCACATCCGCTCGGATAATGGTGCCGAGTTCACTGCCACGGCCGTCCGTGAGTGGCTGGCGCGGGTCGGTGTGAAGACGCTCTACATCGAACCGGGCAGTCCCTGGGAGAACGGCTACAACGAGTCATTCAACGGCAAGCTCCGGGACGAGCTGCTCAACGGCGAAATCTTCTACTCGCTCAAGGAGGCCCAGGTGCTGATCGAGCGATGGCGGCAGCACTACAACACGGTCAGACCACACAGTGCGCTGGGCTACAGACCCCCGGCGCCAGTGACCATCGCGCCTAACCGGACTGATCCGGCTTGCGCTATGGATGGGCTCCAGCCGGATCAGCCCTTCCCAATCACCGTGCCAAGACTAACATAGCGATTGGCACATACATTGGGGGCAGGCCACGTAGCGGCGCAATCGGGGCGACCTGAGCACAATATGGGGATTTCGGTTGTCCGGTCGATACCTGTAGTGCCGATGTATAATTATTTTTAGTCCATACCACTACACATCAACTGCGCATATTTTCGGACAAGAGCTATTACATTCAGCGTCGACTTGGTGAATGGTTAGGCAATTCCATACGGGATGACCCACCTGTATAGCGCGGAGCGGATGACAGGAGCGTCGCCGACGCGGCACGGGGACCGGCGATTTTTGGAGTGTTGCCCGTGTACACAGCAGAGCAGGACGACCAATGACTGGGACCGGTGAGGATAACCAAGGCGGCGGACCGAATGCCGCCGAACAGCCGCTGCCCTGGCTGCTGCAGCAGAAGATCAGCGTTCCCGAGCGGACGGCGGGATATTTTCACCGCCGCGAACTGGTGGGGTTGACGCTGCCGACCCGATGTTGCGCGACGGTACTGACGGCGCCTGGCGGCTTCGGCAAGACCACGCTGCTTGCGGAATGCTGTCGGCTCCTGGCCAAGGACGGCGTGCCCACGGCGTGGGTTTCGCTGGACGAGCAGGACGAGCCCGGCGTTCTCGACTCCTGCATTGCGTTTGCCTGCCAGAGCGCGGGGCTGGATATCGCGGATGGGCCCGACCCCGGCGAGGCAGGCGGCGGGCCGGAGAGCCGGGCCGGGTTCGTGCTGCAGGCGATTGCGGCGCTCGGCAGTCCGTTCGTGCTCGTATTCGACGAGCTGGAGCGGCTGGGTAATCCCGCCTCCATCGCGCTGCTCGATTTCCTGCTGCAGCGCGCGCCGAGCAATCTGCACCTGGCGTTTGCGTGCCGCCATCTCCCGGCCGGGCTGAACATCGCCGGGGCCGTGCTCGACGGCCGGGCCGCGGTATTGACGACGGACCGGCTGCAGTTCTCCAGGACGGAGATCGCGGAGTTCTTCGAGCGGCGCCTGTCGGGCAGTGAGCTGGACAGGCTGGTCGCGGAGTCGGCGGGATGGCCGTTCGCGCTGCGCATCGCTCGCAACGAGATACAGGGCGGAATCGGGAGCAACCCGCATGCGGTGCGGAACCTGGTCGAGAACTGGGTGGAATCGCGGCTGTTCGCAGGGATCGGAAGTGATGACCGGGATTTCCTGCTCGATATCGGCCTGTTCGACTGGATCGATGCGGCGCTCCTCGACGACGTGCTGGAGCGCAACAATTCGCTGCGCCAGCTCGACACGATGCCGGTTTTGGTTGGGCTGCTCGAGCCGGTGGGCGGCGGGGCGGCGGAGAGCTGGCGGCTGCATCCGCTGGTTCGACAGCATTGCACCCGGCGGCGGTTCCGCGAGACGCCGCAGCGCTACCGCTCGATCCATCGGCGGTTGGCCGGGGCGCTGGTGCGGCGCGGCGAGACGGTGGCCGGCATGCGCCATGCCGTCGAAGCCGGGGAGCCGAACCTTGCCGGCCGCATCCTGGAGGCTGCTGGCGGCGTGCGCCTGTGGATCCAAGAGGGCGCGCGATCCAGCTCCAGGCCGCGGACCGCTTGCTGACCGAGGAGATCATCGCAGAGCGCCCACGTCTCGCGCTGGTGCGCTGCCTTTCCCTGGCCCGGTCGGGGCAACCGGAGGCGGTGCGGGAGCACTACCGGACCATGGTCGCGCCGCATGCCCGTAGGGCCGGCAGCAACGGGCCCGGCGTCGCCTTCGCGGTGGAAGATTGCATCGTCCGCGGCAGCATCGCGTTTAATAGGGCCGAACAGGTGGGCTCGGCGTGGTCGCAGCAGCTGCTCGGCGATCTTGAACGGCTCACCGCATCGCCCGAGATCGATACCCTGATGCGCGGCTACCTGAACTACGGGCTCTGCGTGTTTCGCAATTTGGAAGCAGAGTTCGACAGCGCTCTGGACCGGGCCGCGCGGGCCCGCCAATGCCTCTCCCAAAGTTCGTACATGACGATGTTCATCGATATCGAGGTTGGCCAGATTGCCATGGCCCAGGGCCGGGTGGAGGACGCGAGGGAGCATTACCTGCGGGCAAAGCGGATTGCGACAAAGAGCTTCGCGCTCGACGACGTGCCGGCAGCGATCGCCAGGGTCCTCCTGCACGAGCTTGCGCTGGAATGCCATCGGCTCGGGGCGGCGGAAGAGTTGCGCAGTGTTCCGAGAGCACTGGCGAAGGGCGGTACGCCGTCCGCGGCCTATCTCGCCGCCAGCGGTACGGTCATCGACCTGAGGTTTGTAAAGGATGGTGTCGAGGCCGCGCTCGGGGTGGCGGACGCGATACTGGAATACGTGCGCGGGGCCGGGCTGCCGGCGCTGGTCCGGCATTTGTCTGCGCTGAGGGTTTCCGTGCTCGTATCCGCGGGCCGGGTGGCGGAGGCGGAACGGGTCTGGCGTTTGGAGGAGCTGCCGGAAGCGATGGAGGGCTGCCTCGACCTGACCGGACAGAGCTGGCGGGAAATGGAGGCACTGTCCTGCGCCCGTCTTGGCCTGCTGATCGCGGGCGGGCGGTTCGATGCGGCGCGGCGCTTCGCCGCCGAACTGCGCGCGGTGGCGGACGGGCGGGGCCTGCGGCGAACGCTAATGCAGGGGCTGGCGCTGTCGATCGTTCTGGAACAGCGGGCAGGCGAGTCGGCGGCGGCGAGCGGACATCTGGAGGCGTTTCTGCGCCTGTTCGCCGAAACCCCCTACATGCGGCCGTTGATCCGGGAGCGCGAGGTCTGCGCGGCGATGGTAACGGAGTTTCTGAAGTCCAGGGCCGGGTCACCTCACTGGGAGGCCGCGCAATCGCTTCTGGTTGCGATGCTGCGGGTCGACACCGTGCAGCCGCCGGAGCTGAGCAAGCGCGAGAAGGAGGTGCTGGAGCGGCTCGGGCGCCTGCGGGACAAGCAGATTGCCGCTGAGCTGGGCCTGACGGGGCACGGCGTGCGTTATCACCTTCGTAAGCTCTTCGCCAAGCTGGGAGCGAACACCAGGGTAGACGCGCTGCGCCGGGCGCGGGAACTGGGCCTGATTTCGGGCGAATTCTGAACCAGCCCGGCATGCGCCGGACGCGCATCGGCGAGGGTCGGACGCGCATCGGCGAGGGTCGGACGCGCATCGGCGAGGGCCGGAGCCTCGGGCGAGGCCGGCCCGTCCTGGCGCGGCGTTGCGGCGGCGGGGTTCCAGGAGGCGGCGTACCGGGTGCCTGTGCCTCGCGGGCGGCCCGGCCAGTCGGCGTTGCGCGCTCCGGGCAGGTTCTGCGTTTATGGGTCGTGTTTGTAGTCCCAACTCTCCGCTACTTGTAGTTTCTAGTTTTATTACACACTACACAAATCAGTTCACAACTCTTCTTGCGACGGCGTATTCGGCACTGGCACCTTCCGCCCTCATTATTGAGAGTATGCGGGGGGGGGGGTATCGTGGAAACGAGTGGAAGTTGGTTATCGGCTACGGGCGGATGCTCCTCGTCGGGGAATACGCGGGCTCCCGATAATGCCGAGAGCCGTGAGCTTACGGCTTCGTCATGTCCACCGGGGCGTTCCATGCCTCGGCTGAAGCCGTCCAGGACCGACTGGCCGGATTCGCGGACGATGCGAAACGCGTGTGCAGCCTTGAGGCTGGGAGCGGATAGCCAGTCGTACCGTCCCGGCCCCGCCAGAATGTTGGGGGCGTTGCGGCGTCAGGCCGTGAGTCTTGAGCGCCCGGCGTATCCTCCGACCTGCCCCATATTGCGGACTGGGAATCGGCTTGCCGCGGTCGCGGTGCTGGGGCTCGCAGCACTGATATCCGTCGGGCCCGTCGAAGCCCAGTCGGTCACCCCCTTCGTTTCGAACTTCGGCCAGGGTCGCGATTCAGACACCTTTACGCGCGGCGTTCGCGCGCAAACTTTCAGAACGGGTTGGGGTGCGAAAAGATTCACGCTGCACAGCGTCGATATCAGGGTCGAGAGTAGCTCAACGATCCAGGGGAACGCACAAAGCAGATTTTCGATGTATTTGTGTCGGCCGAATGCCGACGGCTACCCTCCTGCACGTCCCGCAGACCTCCCCACCCATGCATCCTGTGTGACGCTCACGCCGCCTTCCAGCTTTACGGCCCCGGCCACCCTCACCTTCACCGCACCCGCCAATACCCGCCTTGAGCGGGGCACGCACTACATCCTGGTCAATGTGGCGACTTCCGGTACGCCGCTCTACGACGCAACGTATAGCGACGGCGAGGATGCCGGCGGCGCGGCCGGCTGGGCGATAGGGAATGGGTGCGTCTGGTACAACAGCGCCAGTCATATACAAAGGTACCTGCATACCGGAGAAAGAATCTGCACTAGTTGCTACGGTAGCACAACAACACCAGTAACTGGACCCAACCAGGCGCTTCGCTTCGCCATCAATGGCACCGCGGACAACGGGCCGACATCCTCGGACAAGACGGTCACGACCACGGAGGGCGAGCCCCACAGTTTCGTTACGGGCGACTTCCCCTTTTCCGGCCTGGAATCGGCCGACAGCCTGTGGGGCGTAAAAATCACATCGCTGCCCTCGGCGGGAGAGCTCAAGCTCGGCACCACGCCGGTGACGGCGAACCAGGTCATCCGCAGCGGTGACCTCGACACAACTGGGATCAGGCTCACATTCACCCCGGCGGCGAACGCCCACGGCGACTCCTACGGGAGTTTCACCTTCATGGTGATGAGCAGCGAGACGACCGAGAGTGACGGGGGGTACACGATGACCGTCGCGGTGACCCCGGTGAACGACGCGGCGACCGGCACGCCGACGATTTCGGGGCCGGTGTTGGTCGGACGGTCGCTGACCGCGGCGACCGCCGGCATTGCCGACATCGACGGCCTGCCCGCCACGTCCAGCTTCACCTACCAGTGGGTCCGGGTGGACGGGTCGAACGAGACCGACATCGCCGGGGCGACCGCCGGCGCCTACACGCTGGCGGCGGCGGACCAGGGCAAGAAGGTCAAGGTCAAGGTGAGCTTCACCGACAACGACGGCACCGTCGAGACGCGGACCAGCGATGCGTATCCGTCGAGTGGCGCCGTGGCGATGTCCGTCGTCAACGCCGCACCGACGGCGGCGGACCAGACGGTGACGACGAACGAGGACACGGCGTACACCTTCTCCGCCGACGACTTCAACTTCGCCGACACCGATACCGGGAACACGCTGTCGAACGTGACGATCGTCACGTTGCCTGCGTCGGACAAGGGCACGCTCAAGCTCGACACCACCGCGGTGACGGCGCAACAGTCGGTGTCGAAAGCCGACCTCGACGCGGACAAGCTCACGTTCACGCCGACCGCGAACGCCAACGGCCAAGCCCGTTTCACCTTCAAGGTGAGCGACGGCACCGACGAAAGCGCGTCCGCGTCCGCGATGACCGTCGCGGTGACGGCGGTGAACGACGCGGCGACCGGCGCGCCGACGATCTTCGGCGGGTCCTGGGTCGGTCAGACGGTGACGGCGTTGACGGACGACATCGCCGACATCGACGGCCTGCCCGGCACGTTCACCTATCAATGGGTCCGGGTGGACGGGTCGGACGAGACCGACATCGCCGGGGAGACCTCCCGCGCTTACACGCTGGCGGCGGCGGACGAGGACAAGACGGTCAAGGTCAAGGTCAGCTTCACCGACAACGACGGCACCGCCGAGACGCTGACCAGCGAGGCCTTCCCGTCGAGCGATTCGGTGGCGGCGGACACCATGCAGTCGCCGGACGACATCTGGTCCGCGACCTTGCGGGTGCATACCACCCGTTACACCGCAGGCTGCAACTCACAGGGATCGAGTGGGAAGTGCACCTCACAGCTGAACGACCGAGACTTCACCTTAGCCGGCGACCGCTACGAATTCCACCGAATCGGCCTCTCGTACCTGGACGCGTTCCATATCAAGTTCGAATACGGAGGAAACTTCTCACCCGCGGAGCTCCGGAAACTGACGCTGTATGTCGACGGCGCCAGCTTCCCCATCAACACCGGCGATCTAGGAGTAGGAGGTCGCATCGTTACCTGGGAAAACAGCGGCATCCCGTTTTCCTCCTGGCATAGCGGGAAACGGGTCAACTTGCGACTGACGGCTCCCAAGGCCAGCACATCCAGTGCGCCGCGGTCGCTGGTGGCAACGGGTGCGCACCGCAAGGTAAATCTGACCTGGTCGGCGCCGGAGATCGACGGAGGCGGCGGGATTTCCGACTACGAGTACCGCTATTCCGCAGGCGCCTCGGTCGCGGAAGACACGCCCTGGATCTCGGCCGGCAAGGATCTGAAGGAGAGGGTGACGGGGCTCACCAACGGCACCGCCTACGCTTTCGAGGTGCGAGCGGTCAACCGCGCGGGCAAGAGCACGGCAGTCACCGCGACCGGGACACCGATAACAGCGACCTGCGCCGCACCCGCCCTCGGCGGCCGGCACGTGGTCTGGTCCAGCAAAGTGAAAGTGGCGAGCGGCAGCGACTTCTACGGGTATGACGATACAAACGGCGGCAGCCTGGACGACTCGAGCCTCGACTTTGGCGTGCACAGCTACGTCGTCGATGGCGCCTTCGTCTGGCTGGACGGACCCACGTCAGATACGCTGGTCCTGAGCTTCACGAGCCACCTCCCGAGTTCGTTGCTCGCGAAGCTGACCCTCCACGTCTGCGACAGCGAGGGCTTCGCCCTCGCCGACGCCACCCGCTTCGGGCCGTACCACTACCGGTGGAACAATTCCGGCCTCGACTGGTCGGATGTGACCGAGCGCACGCTGTATCTGAGCATTCCGGTGGCCTCCTGCGCCGCGCCCGCCCTCGGCGACCGGCGGCAGGCCTGGACCGGCAAACTGAAGGTTGCCGCCCACCGCGATTTCTTCGGATATGACGGTACCCAGGGCGGCAGCCTGGAGAACCCGGGCTTCAGCGTCGGCGATTACAATAACACTGTCGACGGCGCCTTCCTCCAGCGCGGAGCAGCTACCGGAAAACTGATCCTGAGCTTCAAGAACGCGCTCTGGAGCAGATTGCGCCCGAGGTTAACCCTCCATGTCTGCGACAGCGAGCCCTTCGCCCTCGACAACACATCTAATTTCGGGCCGAATCATTACCGGTGGAATGACGATATGGGCCTCGACTGGTCGGAACTGCTTGAGCGCACGCTGTATCTGAGCCAGCCGGCGAACAATGCGCAACGGACATGCCGACGATTACGGGCACCGCGAGCGTCGGGGAGACGCTGACTGCTTCGAACTCGGACATCGCCGACACCGATGGCCTGCCGACCAGCTTCGCCTACCAGTGGGTCCGGGTGGACGGGTCGGACGAGACCGGCATCTCGGGGGCAACCTCCGACACCTACACGCTGGCGGCGTCGGACGCGGGCAAGAAGATCAAGGTCGTGGTCAGCTTCACCGACATTTTCGGCGGCGAGGAAATGGTGACCAGCGATGCCTTTCCCTCAAGCAGCACGGTGCAGCAGACCGGGTCTGGCACCCAGGGTGCCGAAGCGCCCACCATCACGGACTCGCCGGCGTTGAGCGAATTGGGCGCGGACAGCGCCTGGACCGCCGATGAAACGGTGGACGTCGCGCTCACGTTCGGCGAGGCGGTGACGGTGGACACCACGGGCGGCACGCCGAGCATAGGGCTCGATCTTGGCGGGACCGAATCGAGACGCGCGCCGTATCTGCGGGGGAGCGGCACGACGGCGCTCGTCTTCACCTACACGCTCACCGCTACGGACGGCTCGCACACCTCGCTGCTGGTGCCGATCGACAGCCTCGCTTTGAACGGCGGCACCATCCGCAGCCAGGCCACCAGCGCGGACGCGGCGCTCAGTCACAACGGGGCTGCAAAGTTTGGATCGCCTGGCGCCCGGGGCGAGGGAGATGCATTCACCGCGCGCTTCGGCGCGCTGCCGCAGAGCCACGACGGGTCGAGCCCGTTCACCTTCGAGCTGCATTTCAGCGAGGCGCCCGAGGGCCTGAGCTACACGACGGTGGCGGGCGGGCTGCTGGACGTGACCGGGACGACGGTGACCAAGGCGCGACGCCTGACCGCGGGCAGCAACCTCGGCTGGGAAGTGACGATGACCCCGAGCCAGTCGGGCGACATCGCCATCCGGCTTCCCGCGCGGGCGTGCACCGAGACGAACGCGGTCTGCGTGGGCGGGGGTCCGCTTGGCGAGGCGGTCTCGACGACGGTGCCGGGGGTGCCATTCACCGCGTCGTTCTCGGGCGTGCCCGCCGAGCACGACGGGACGGCAGTGTTCGACATCCGCTTCAACCTGAGCGCGGAGCCTGCGGGCTTGAGCTATCGCACGGTCCAGAACGGACTCTTCGACGTGACGGGCGGGGTGCAGCGAGACTAGCTGCTGTACTTGCGGGTGAGAGTCCCGTCGGCGCAATTCTCAGTTTAGCGCCGTAGTGATATCCGGCAGGCATGCGGGGCGACCCGGTGGTCTGAAAGCCCGGAAGTAAAAGCCCCGGAGGGCCGGAGGGTCGTAGTGCCTCTCAGGTCTGGTCAGTTCGGTGGGGCGAGCGAACAGTAGGGCCGTAACGAAAGTGAACGGATTAAGCGTCGAAAATCATGTCCTGCATGAAGCTGATTTGCGGGGTAAACGGAGCTGCCAAGGGTTTCCTGCCTATCCGATGGCCAGTGCCGGTGCGGAAGAACTGAGGCGCACGCATCGGGGCTCCCGGCGTATTGAAGGCGGCAATACTGGACAGTACAGCAGTGAAAGTCCGGAAGGTGTGGAGGTCAGACAGGATGATCCTTGGATGTCAAAGACCGTGTCTATAACTGGCTGTGCCGGGAAATGAGACGGAGATCTCCAGACTGGCGGATGAGGTCGTCAAGCGTTGATGGGCGGGACAACATAACCCGGCTGGAGCGAGGACCTCAGGGCTCAGGTGGCAGTGCTGCTACCGTATGGTCCGCACACAGAGGCGGACGGTCTTCAAGGCGGTCGGCACGGTCTAAGGACGGAGCAAACGAGGGCTGTGGTCAGGAGAATGGCTGGGTCGACCTTAACCCTGACGCGTCCGCGGAAGGCTCCACTCCGAACTGTGAGGTGCCTGATGCTTGAAGCCGGACCGGGGAAAACCCGATGTCCGGAATTTTAGGGGGGGGCGGCTGGAAACGTGGCCTATGGTGGAACTGTGAACCCACCCCGCAACCGAAAGGGCGGGGCTGGAAACCCTCCACCTACTGGTGCGCGCGCCAGTGCCCTACCCGACAGCATCGAGAAGGCGAGCCGGCTCGTGGCTGGAAAGAACAACGGCTGGACCCTGCAAATCGACCCAGCGGGTCTTGACGACGTGACGGTGGGGGTCAAGGGGACGACGGCGTGCGACACCGCCCCCGGCGTGTGCACCCCCGACGGGCGCAAGCTCGCGGGCGGGCTCCAGGTCGTCATCGCGGGCCCGGCGGCACTCTCGGTCGCAGATGCGGAAGTTCAGGAAGGCGCGGACGCGACGCTGGACTTCGTGGTGACGTTGAGCAAGACGCTGTTGATCGGCGTGGAATATTGACCCCCTTTGGTGGGGTAGTCGGCGTCCAAAATTGACCCCCCTGGTTTTGTGATCTTGAACACACCTTGTTGTTTGGACAGACGAGGCGGGGGAACTGCTGGTTGTGGAGACGATTGCGCGGATCCGTTGGGAACATCGGGTATGGGGCGTTCCGATCATGAAAATCGCCCGGGATTTAGGACTTCGAAGAACACGGTGCGCAAGGTGGTTCGGGGTGATGAGACCTCGTTCAGCTACGAGCGCAAGACGCTACACGAAGCCGCACGCCCCCCCATTTGACTACCGGGACAACCTCCGCCGTGCCACTCAGGGGGTCAATATTGCACGCCGATAGGGGGTCAATATTCCACGCCGATTGACACACAGGGCGAGCAAGGCGGGACTGGCGGTGCCTGGCGTGTGAACGAAAAAATTGGCAACCCTTCGGTTGTCGAGGGGCGCCAGTGACCGAGCTCACGGAAAATCCGCTTTTTGCCTCACTCCGTCCCGCCCGACTTGCGACTTCGTTTTCCCCATCGCCCGACAACTGAAGGACGACAAATTTTCGGCTTTCGCGAAGCCACGTCGTTCAAGCCTCCTCCAGGTCGAAGAGCGGAATTTCCATGGCGCGGGCCACGGCGGCCATCCGTCGGTCGTAGCTCGCAAGCACGACCGGCTGACCGTGATCGGCCAGATAGGCGCAGGACGCCAGGTGCAGTGAATCCAGCGTCCGCAATGGGGAAGGACCCGGAAAGGGATCCAGTGCCCGCGCAAGCACGGAAGGAGCAAGCTCAAGCATCGAGACCCGCCCGATCAGCAGGCGAACCGCCTCACCGTGGGATTGGGCCAGCCCGCGCGAATGGATAGGTGTCCACAGCTCGTATTCCAGCAGTCGGCTGGACACCGGGGACTCGTCCCATAGCGACTCCGGGGGGCGCCGATCCTCGACCAGGAGATGCGCGAGCGCGACGGACGAATCGAGATAGATCACCGGTCGCGCCGGCTCTCGTCCAGCTCCGCCAGAACCTCGTCCATAGACGCAACGGGCGCAGGCGTCGGCGGCGGCCCGGAAGCAGTCAGCGGCGCGGGTGTCAGGACGCCAGACCGTACCGCGTCGGCCAGGAAGGCGTCGGCGGGGATCGGGCTCCGGGTTTCCCTGAGCGGACCGAGCTCCGCGACCACCCGGTCACGGTCCGTCACCAGGATCGTCTCGCCTGACGCCGCGAGCCGGACATATTCGCTCAGCTTGCTGTTCAGAACCTTGATGCCGACCGATCTCATGCCGAAAAAGGTAGCTACCGATCGCCACGTAGTCAATTCCAATTGTACTCCAATTGCAGGCCCCGGTCCGGAATCAGGCGAGTTGACGCCTACCAGGATCCCGTTCGACCACCATCCAACGGGAGCCGGAAAATCCGAAGACACCGGACCCGAGTTTCACGGACTCGCCCGCCAGGTGGGTGCGCAGGTAGTTGTGCTGCTGCAGGGGCCAGTCACATAGAGGTTCTCCCGCACCCCGGACGCCGAATGGAGGCGGGGTCGCTCGCCATCGCCGGATCGAGATATTTCGCCGACGCCGCGTTGGCGTTGGCGTAGAAGACGCGGTTGGACGCGCGGGCTCTCAGCGATGACCTCCGACCCTATCAGTTGGTCGATGAAGCGGTGCGCGTTGCCGGGATGCGGTGCGACCGCTGGGATGACCATCATGTCGGACCACATGAGCGCGCCTTCTTCCGGGATCGCGTAGTCGATCCTCACGCCCATTCCCGCCGCGTCGGTCCGGTCGCGCGCCTGCAGCATGTCGCCCGACCAGCCCATCGCAGGGCAGATCTCGCCTTTCGCCAACGCCTCGATCTGGCCGAGTTGGGATGCCTCCGACATGGGCGCGGATCTCCCTCAGCACCGGCTCGGCCATGGCGATGGCGTTGGGGTCCAGGCTGTTCGGTTTCTCGCCGAGATAGCTGAGCAGGGCCGAGATCACCTCATCTTGAAGTCCCGGCAAAACAATTCTTCGCATCTCAATTGGCGGATTCGAGAGCGATCGAATGGCGATTTCCCGCCGACCTAGAAGGAAAAGCTGACCGACCCGCCGACGCCCAGCTCGTCCGCACCGGTGGTGTAGCGGGCTCCGACGCCGAGACGGATCGGGCCTAACGGCAAGCCAATGCCGACGGTCGCCCGCAGCCGGGGATCGTAGGCGTTGGAATCGATGCCGCCGAGCCCGGCCTGGAAGTCGACCGGACCGGTCGTTTCGATGCCGGCGATGGAAACCGGCCCCTCCGTCCTGGTGCCGAGCCTTGCCCCGGCCTCGCCGCGTCGGAAGTCCACGCCGTTCTCTTCGGCGTAGGTGCCGACGACAAAGGGCGTGAGCAGCAAGTAGGGCGGCAACGGGATGTCGAGTTCGACAAGAATCTGCGTCATCCACAAATTGTCTTCGCCGCCGAAGGCTCGCAGCTCGACGTAGCCGCTATCGGAGAGCTTCGCGGCGCCCCACGCCCCGCCCAGCAGGTCTCCTTCGAACGGGTCCCCGTTGAACGGATCCGCATCGAAATACTCGATCAGAGCGCCACCGGCCAACCGGCCGGTCGAGTACCCGGCAACGCCGAACAGCATCCCGTCGAGCGCAAACCCAGCCAGCGCGGCGAAGCCGTCGGCTCCGTCGCGCTGAATGACCGCCTGCAGAGTCGGCTGAGCGTCGGTGAGTTCGTCGAGGTGTTCGATCTCCGACGCCGTGGACGGGCGTCCAGCGACAACTAGGGCAAGCGTCAACGCGCCAATGAACGTGCGCAAGACCACGCAGCCTGTCGCGCGGCTTCGGGTCTTGCCACTCACGAACTCCGCAGCCCCAGCTCGGCCTGTAGGGAGCTTACCGTTAACCGCCGTTGCCTTCATAGATTCCCTGCTCTCAAGCGCTTTTCTTCTTGCTGATCTTACACCGCTTGCCATCGTCACCGACAGGACTTCCGGGTGGGTCGGCGGGACCGATGGGCTTCATTCATTCTTGCACCGAAAGCCTCAAGTGCCCGGTTTGCATAAACCGACGCATTCCGTTCCCGCGAATCCGCCAAGCGGCGATCTATCCCAGGTGCGCTTTCGCCCGCGTGGTTAAGTTCCATGATTTCCCGGAGTTTCACAGCAACCGTAGCCCGGTGGGAAGGATTTTCCCTGGCAAATTTGTCGGCATTCTCCGTACCGAGTGGCTCCAGAGCTTCCTTGGCTGGTCCCGATACGTTCTCCCTGACAAGGCGTCGGGTATCCGCCTTCCGAAGCAATGGCCGGGGCCTTTCCGTTTCAGGACAGCTACCTGCTGTCGCAGGGCAAGGATTTCTGTGTGGAGCGCCGCGCGGTCCGCGAAGATTTTGATGATCTTATGCATGCCGGAAAGGGTATCCGGTGGTGATGCAAAATTCCAAGGTTCTGCGACGGATGGAATAAATGGGAGGGACAGCTCGGATGGCAGACAGTCGCCGTCGTCGACCTCCTTCGGGTCCAAGAGCAACAGCGTGAGAAAGCTCTGGCGCCTGAGGGGCTGTCAACGGTGCCGCTGTGGGCGAAGAAGAAACCGAACGGGCGGATACAGAGATCGCCCGCGAGACGCAACACAAGTTGAGCGTGCCATGTATCGGGTAGCTCAAACCCATTTACTTTGACGATGCACCATGACGGGATTCGTGAGGACGATCAAGCAAGGAGATGCGGGTGGCGGAAGGACGCGGAAGACTGGAGGATCCGAGGCGCTGCGCGGGGACAAGCGGTAACGGGCTCATACTCTTCATGTGGCGTTGGGCGTCGAGCCCGTATCGGATCGGGGGGATTATGCCGAGCGCGAAGCCGCTCGCCTGGGCGATGGCATGTGCGAGCATAAAGGCGAGACGGGGTGAGGGGCCGGTGGTCGAACTCGGGGCCGGGACCGGGAATATCACCAGAGCGCTGATCGAGCAGGGGATCGTAGAGCAAAACCTGGTGCTCATCGAACAGGATCGGGAGATGTGCCGGTGGCTCGAGCGGAGGTTTCCACGCGCAGCTGTCGTCAGGGGTGAGGCAGCGCAGATCGAAAGGATTCTTGCCCAGGAGTGCGCAAGCCCAGCCTCGGTAGTGGTCTCCTCCCTCCCGCTTCGTAACCTGCAATCGGGGGAGCGCGAGGCGATCGTCCAGGCGAGCCTCAATGCGGTGCCGGAAGGCGGAGCATTTGTGCAATACACCTACGCGCGACATCCGGCCCTCGCCTGCGCACTGCTGGGCCTTGAGTGCCGCAAGGTCGGGTTCACGGCGATGAACATGCCGCCTGCCGGAATTTGGCAAATCACCAAGGCCGACCGAGCGGGACTGGCAGGCAATCGGCGCGCCAATTGCCGCAGAGCAACCTCCGCCGCACGATGACCAGCCCTGTGAATTCCCTGACCAGGGTCCCGAGGACTTGACCTGGCAGCTCAGGCAAGAGGTCAGGAGCCCCTCGCTCGACAACGAAGCGATCGTGCGGTCGTGGCGAGTCCATAGCCTGCGAAGTGTCGCAGCTAGTACAACTGCGAAATGGTTGGCAGGGCAGTACGCAGTCTGACAAAGCAGTCAAGTAATGGAGTAGGCAATGGTCGATGATCTGAAACACCTGGACGAGCATAGCGACGAAATCCGCGAACTGGTTGAAACCCTGGTACAAAACCAATTGCACGAAGCCGCCACCGTTAATCAGTATTGTCCCAAGTGTGTGGCCGTCGCCTTACTGGAGTGGTCCACCTTCGCAGCGACATGCTCGGGTGCCACTGTCGGTGAGATCATGAGCGCCGTCGCCAACGGCGCCGTCACGGGCGAAGAAGAAATCGAACGGGTGGAGGCAGAGCCCGCCCGCAAGACGCGGCACTAATTAAGCGTGACATCTATCGGGTAACCCCAAGACGGACTGCATCTATGGCAGATGGGGAGCCACATCCACAGTTCGAGGAGGATCGGTCGGGAGAGCCTGTTATTAGGCGTGTGTATACGACGCAGATCAGCGTCCTAACCTATTGACATCACTAGAGTCTGGTGGATCAAAGTTGAGCGCACAATAGCATCATACCGAAGGCAGCACTGTCACAATCTCTATGGCGGCTCGGATTTCTGGATTCAGCCTATGCCGTGAGTGCGGTGTGTTGCTGCGATTCTCCACGCTCGCCCTGCCTTCAACTTCCACAGGATGATATTCTGAGTGCGCCCGATCGGGGATCATTTGCAGGAGAGAAAGGAATTTCGGCCCATGAGTGTCGATGTCCGTGGCCTACCAATTACCGTCGCCAATGACGTGGCGCTTTCCGCCTACGAATGCGCGGTCGCCGGTTTTATGGCACAGAAACGCGACACCATGGACCGATTGGACGCGGCGCTTGATGCCGATCCCGAATTCGTCATGGCCCATTGCTTCAAGGCATACCTGCTAAAGATGGCCTTCGACCCCGCCTTCCAGTCGAAGGCTCACGATTCACTGGAGATCGCTAAAAAGGCCACGGTCAACGCAACCGAACGGGAGCAGCGGCACGTGGCCGCGACTGAACTCCTTCTCGCCGAGAAATCCAGCGAAGCGCTGGCAACGTTCGACGGAATTGCCATCGACCATCCTACTGATCCGATGAACATCAAGCTGACCCAGTTGCTCCATTTCTGGCGAGGCGATGCCGCCAACATGCGGGATGTCGTGGGCCGGGCTCTCCACGCCTGGGACACGGCGATGGTAGGCTACGGATTTATCTTGGGGATGCTGTCTTTCGGCTTGGAGGAGTGCGGAGAATACGAGGTGGCCGAGCGTGTGGGCCGTGAGGCAGTGGACCTGAATCCTGAGGATTCGTGGGCCATCCACGCGGTCGCGCACATCTTCGAGATGGAGGGACGCCACACCGACGGCATCGACTGGCTGAAGCGAACAGAGCCCGACTGGCTCGAGAACGACAATTTCCGCTTCCACCTCTGGTGGCACCGCTCGCTATTCCATTTGGAGCGTGGTGAAATCAGTGAAGTTCTCAACCTCTATGACAATGGAATCCGCGGCGAGGAAACGGATTTCGCGACGGACATTGCCAATGGATCGGCGCTGCTCTGGCGCCTACATCTACGTGGCATCGATGTCGGTGACCGTTGGGAAGAGCTCGGCGAGCACGCTGAGGCGCATGCCCGAGATGCCACGAATACCTATTTCAACACCAACTACATGATGGCGCTCCTCGCCACCGGTCGCCGCGATGCTGCCGACGTACTAATTGCGGCCATGCGTGACGACACAGCTCGGCACGATCCACTCTCCTCCCGCGCCGTCGACGCAGGCATAGGTGTCACCCAAGGTCTCCGGGCCTTCCATGAGGGCGATTACGGCCGGGCCGTCGATCTCATGCTGCCCGTCCGCTACGAACACTACCTGTTCGGCGGCAGTCACGTCCAACGCGACGTATTCGACCAAACCCTCGCTCTCTCCGCCATCCGATCCGGCCGTGACGCGATGGCTCGAGCACTCATCACCGAGCGCGAAATCCGCCGCCGCCAGGTCCCGGATGCTTGGAAGGTCGAAGCTGGCATGGAAATAAGCGGAGTTGGGAAAACATGGCCTCCTTAACAGCCCGTTGATTAAGTCGGCGCCGTCTGATTCTCTGGTTCCCTGATTTGCAGGGGGGTTTGCCGATGGCGATGGGACGGCAGAAGGCTGGTCAGGGGGATCTGATGGTGAGCTGGTCGGGGATGCCGCGCTCTCCGGGTCATGTGTTTTATGACCGCCTGCAGTCGGTGCTGATCGAGGGCGGCTTCGACGCCTTTGCCGAGGCGAGCTGCCGGCCTTATTACGCGGCCCGGATGGGCGCGCCCTCGGTGCCGCCCGGGCGCTATTTCCGGATGCACCTGGTGGGCTACTTCGAGGGCATCGACAGCGAGCGCGGTCTGGAGTGGCGCTGCTCGGACTCGCTTTCGCTGCGGGCGTTCCTGCGACTGGGGAGCCGTGATCGGGTACCGGACCATTCCTGGCTGTCACGGAGCCGCACGCGCCTGCCCCATGAAGTCCACGCGGCGGTCTTCGACTGGGTTCTGGTGCTGATCGCCGAGGCGGGGCTGATCAAGGGCGAGCGCATCGGCGTCGATGCCTCGACCATGGAGGCCAACGCGGCGCTGCGGAACATCGTGCGGCGCGCCAACGGCGAAGGCTACCGGGAGATGCTGGCCCGGGAAAGCGGCGTCGAGACACCCACGGCCGAGGATCTGGCGCGTCTGGAGCGGAAGCGCAAGGGCAAGAAGCTTTCCAACACGGATTGGGTTTCGAAGAGCGACCCCGAGGCCAAGATCGCCAAGATGAAGGATGGCACGACGCATCTGGCCTACAAGCCCGAGCACGCGGTGGATCTGGCACCGGCGCGGTGGTGGCGGCCGAGCTGCACCCGGCCGATGAGGGCGACACCACGACGCTTTCCAAGACCCTGGCGAAGGCCGAGGCAAACCTCGGGGCGGTGGATGCGGCACCGACGGCGGAGGACCCGGCCGAATGCGTCGCCGACAAAGGTTATCACTCACGGGCGGTCTTGAGGGCTCTGAACGACAGTCCCTGGAAGACCCGGATCGTGGCGCCCAAGCAGACCGGCTTTTCGCGCTGGCACGGTGATGAGGCGGCGCGGCGCGCGGTCACCAACAACCGTGCGCGGCTCAAGTCCGGGGTCGCCCGCGAGGCCTTCAAGCTGCGCGCCGAGATCGTCGAGCGCTGCTTTGCCCACAACCTCGATCGTGGCGGCATGCGACGAACCTGGCTGCGCGGGCGAGAGAATGTGCACAAGCGATACCTGCTCCACGTCGCCGGCCACAATCTATCGTTACTGATGCGCCAGCTCATCGGCGCCGACACCCTGCGGGAGGCCGTGGCGGGCGGATATGGCGGTATTTTCGTTCTGCTCACGCCCACCGGGGCCATGCTGGCGGCACGGGGGGTTTCGCAAAGCGGCCAGTCGGCTTTCGCCGCCGCATTCTTCATCTGGGGGTGAGAGCCGGAAAAAGCCACTTAATCAACGGGCTGTTAAGGGAACGGGAACCGTTTGACCTCTGAACTCTCTCAATTTGTTATTAGGCGTGCAGGTTCGGCGCCGATCGGCGCGCTAACCCGTTGAGATCCCTTAATTCTGGAGGGTCAATTTTCCGCGCCGAATAACAATCTCGAGACTTCGGTGTACTTTTCCCTCGCCGCCTTCACGACGCTGGGGTTCGGCGACATCATCCTCGGCAAGCCGTACAGGCTAATGGCCGGCCTGCTGGCCGCGGACGGGCTGATCCTGTTCGGCTTGACCGCCGCCCTTCTGATCGAGTTCTTCTGCAGCCTGCACATTGCGCAGTCCGGCAACGTGAGCGGGGTCTGAGCCCGCCGCCATTCGCACCAGCATTCACACCGTCGTCAGGGCGAGCGCGGCGAGGAGGCCTAGAGCGGTCGCGAGTCCCGCCATGTGATGGTCGCGTCTATAGGCCTTGGGAAAGATCTCGGTCGCGAGAGAGGCGATGACCGCGCCACCGGCGAATGCGCGGACCAGCGCCAAGGCTTCCTCCGGAGCGTTACGGAGCAGAAGGTTGCCGGCGACCGTGGCCGCGGTCAGAAGCAGGGCCGTTACGAACCAGAGCGCGAGCACCCTGCTATCCGGCCAGCCCGATTCGTGCATGCGTTTGGCCCCGCCCGCAGCTTCGGGCAGGTTCGAGAGGAAGATCGCCGCTGCGAGGGCGCCAACCTCGGAAAGCCCGGCGCCGATCAGCGCCACCCCAAGAGCGAGATTCTCGGGAACGCCGTCCAGTGTCACCGCCGCGAGCAAACCGGCGCCGCCTTCATCGCCCCAGCGCTCGTCGATCAAATAGTCGACGGCGGCAAAGGTCACCGCCCCTAACATCACCGCCGATGCCGTTACGGCCAAAGTCGTGGCCGCCTGTGCAGGCACGATCAGTTCGAGTACGACCGACAGCATTAGCGCACCGCCCCCGGCGGCCAGGACGAAACCTTCAATACGGTCGCCGAGCTGGCCGTAGAGCCCCCAAAGGGCACCCGCGATGAGCGCCGAGGAGACAGCGACAGCGACGGCAAACAGGGTCACGCGCCCGGCACCCTTTATGCGGCTGGCGGCGGCTCGATCATCGGCTCCGGCGGTACAATCGGTGGTGGTGTCGGCGGATCGGGAATCGGGATGCCAGGCGGAATGCCTGGGGGACGCTTGTCCGGATCGTCAAGCGGACGATCAAAAGGATCCTCTCCCGGCTTGTCGGGCGGCGGCGGCGGCAGATCGCGTACCGGCTTATCGGGCATCGCCCCGGCACCGGCCCTCATCCGTGCGTAAGACCTGCGCTTCATATTCCTGCTGTGCATTCCCGGCTGTCCATCGATCCTTCCACATAGGAATCGTGACAAGCCTATATCCGACATGTCGAGTTGTGAAGTCTGTCGTCGGCCGAGCCGCCACATGCCGGGTCGATAGCT
Source organism: Alphaproteobacteria bacterium (assembly GCA_965217615.1). Taxonomy (GTDB): domain Bacteria; phylum Pseudomonadota; class Alphaproteobacteria; order UBA8366; family CAVOAK01; genus CAVOAK01. Next base: position 17,252 of record CBDCIT010000016.1, on the reverse strand, counting down.
GTGGCTTCTGCACGGCATTGTTATGTGTGGACGGCCCCTTCGATGCAAGGGTAAATCCGGGTGAGTTTGGTCAATGTGGGATGCGGTCACGTGTCCGGCCTTTGTACGCGGTGCGATGACCGCCGGCCCTGACGAAGTCCGCACACCAAGTCACACTCAGAGCACCGGGCTCGAGCGCCCAGACAAAGCCTCGGGTTATTCTGGTTGCGGCCCCGTTGATCATCATCCCTTACACACGTTTGTGCCCACGCCGCATCAGACGGAAACAACACGAGCGAGGCTGCGGAATCCATACCTTGAGGGTCTGCAGGATTCATCTCAGCACAATCACAACAAGATCAATTCCGGGACAAGTGACAAAGGTGATCCACCAGCAAGTCCTAGTGGCGAAACGCGGCTTCTTGCTGGCCCGTATCCACCGTCGCATACGATGGCGTTGACACCCCCCTCCCGATGGCATCGCAATGTGCCAAGGTGGAGGAGTGACCAACCACTCTAAAGCGGTTGCAGACTAAAAAGCCGCGCATCCGCGGCAATGCCACCTTGGCACGCAACTTGACTCTGAAACAGTGGGGCGCGTTCCTGCTCATGGGAAGATCGGTACGGTCGTCGGGGAACGGGGTCCGACAAGAGCTTTCCTGACTTACTCAACGCGCGAGAAGAGTTGGTCCGCGTCACCTCAAAACCGGGGTAATCAGCACCCAGCTCCAGAAATCCTCGCCCGCAGCAGGCGCTTTCTCTCATTTGCCCTTGCCCGCCGCCGCTTTTCCCGCCGCCTTGCGGCCTGCCTCCTTGCGGCGGATATGAACCGCCGCGCCCGGCCCCTTCCTGATCTCGAAACCGCCGGATTTCGCGACCAGCGTGCTCAGGTTCGGGCACCCGTAGGTGCGCGCGTCGAAGTCCGGCGCCGCGCCGACAATCCGGCTGCCGACGCCACCGAGATTCGCCCAACCGTCATCGTCGGAGTCCTCGATCGCCCTGGCGATGATCTTCACGGCCTTTGATGGAGGCTCCTTCTTCGCCGCAGCCGGAGAGGCCGCCTCGCCGTTCTCCTTGTCCGCTCCGTCTTCCATCAGATTGTCGACATAGATGAACCGGTTGCAGGCGCTACGGAATGCCTCCGGCGTCTTGCGTTCGCCGAAGCCGTAGACCACCAGTCCGTCCTCCCTGAGACGCTGCGCCAAGCGGGTGAAGTCGCTGTCGGAACTGACGAGGCAGAAGCCGTCAAGCTTGCCCTTGTGCATCAGATCCATGGCGTCGATCACGAGCGCAATGTCGGAGGCATTTTTGCCCGTTGTGTTGCTGCGCTGCTGATGCTGCAGAATCGCAAGCGACTGTATCTGCTTGTTCCAGCCGGCAAGGCGTGTACCCGAGAAATCGCCGTAGATGCGCCGCACATTGGCTTCGCCCAGCTTGACGATCTCCTCGAAGATCGCGTGCGCATGGCGCGCGCTGGTATTGTCGGCGTCGATCAGAACCGCCAGGCTCTGCGATTGTGGTTTTTCCGGCATGGCCGCTCCCGGCAGGTGTCACCCAGCCCGGTTAGCCTGCTTGATTTTCCGCTTTCTCTCCGGCGGCTTTCTTACCCCGTTCGCGCGTACCGTGCCATGCTTCTTGCGCAATGTGTTGTTCGGTGCGAAAATTTGATCCCCCAGAATCAAGGGATCTCAAAGGGTTAGCGCGCCGATCGGCGTCGAACCTTCGCGCCGAATAACAATCAACCACCAATGCCGCCCTCCATGTCCACTGCACCATGCTACCGAACCCGGCTTGGGAGTCCCACATACATAGACATATCGACCCAACAGGCTAGAATTCGCGAGTGTGAATTGCGTCGTCGTTGCCACACGAAGTTCTTAACTCTTGTCGTGGATTGAAGACAATGTTGGGGAGATGGGGCACAAACAGGAAAAAAACAGGGAACCTATTCCTGGTCAGCGATACCGCACAGCTGGACAGAATGCGATGGGCCAGTCTTCGCCGGTGATATGGGAACTGGAGAAGGTAATTCGCGGTTCAGACGGGAATGAATATGCTCGGCTGATTCGAGCAAGCGATCGTGCGGAGAACAAACTTGTGTCACTGTCTGCTTTGTTCGACCGAACCTTTTACACGCCCGTCTGACGCCTGAGCGCATCCTGACGCGCCGGTGCCTTAGCTTTCTACTTTTCCACCACGCCGCCCGCCCGTCAAGCCGAGGCGGCGACCCCTTCCGTCACCCGAAATCCGGGCCGCGACCGACCGCCTCGACGCTCTTCCTCGAGGCCCCTCTTCGCGTGCCGCGCGCCGCTATGAGTCCGAGCCTGGCCGTGAGGCGGGCGGCGGAAGAGCGCACGTTTGTCGTAAACACCGTGATAAGGATTCGGTCGTGCCGGGATGGGCCAGTTTTGCAAAAATTTCGATAAGGAGGACCAGTCAATCGAAATACTGATTGCAGGCTGCTTTCGGCATTTCACATTTCTCCATGAGGCTAAGCCATTAAAATTGCCTAAAGCAGCCATCGACAGTTTACCGAGATTTCAGAGTGAATCTGATTAACTTGACAAAGCTATCGAAAGAGTTGGTGTGAGTTTTCCGCAGGTCGTTGAGCCGACGACCTCAGGTCTGGGCGGCCATATTGCCGACCACATTCATCGCAGCACGATATGACAGTAGCCTGTTCATGATGATCGAAGCCGGCCGGCCACAACGCTTCATGGCCCGCCTCAGAAACGGCCCGCGACCATATCGCAGATGCCTGGCTAAACGACCCAGCATGTGACAGGTCCGCCGACGACAGGCTACACAAATCAACATGTCGGATATAAGCTTGTCATGACTCCGGTTTGGGAAGATCGGCAGGCAGTCGGAAATGCACGGCAAGCACATGAAGAGCAGGTCTTTGGTGCGGTTGAAAGCCGGTGCCTGCGCCACGCCCGACAAGCCGGTACGCGATCTGCCACCGCCACCGCCCAACAAGCCGGAAGAGAATCCTTTTGATCGTCCGCTTGACGATCCGGACAAACGTCCCCCAGGCATTCCGCCTGGCATCCCGATTCCCGATCTGCCAACACCGCCACCGACTGAGCCGCCGGAGCCTGTGATCGAGCCGCCGCCAGCCGCATAAAGAGAGGCCGCCGCAACCGGATCTCGCTGTACGGAAAGCCCCTCCCTGCTATCAGGCGTGCGTATTCAACGCTGATCGGCGTCCTAACCTGTTGACATTGTAAAATTCTAAGGATCATGGTTGGGGCCGAATAACACGCAAGCGTTCCAATGAATTGGTTAACCGGCTTGATTAGAGACGGGTCGCGACGATGTCGCGACCCTTTCTCCAAGAGTGTGGGCGTAGGTTAGAAATCCATACCGCCCATACCGCCCATACCACCACCCATGTCAGGGGCCGGCATCGGTGGCTTTTTCTCAGGCTTCTCGGCGATCATGGCTTCCGTGGTGATCAGCAGCCCGGCAACCGAAGCCGCGTCCTGAAGGGCCGCACGCACGACCTTGGCAGGATCGATGATGCCAGCCGACACGAGGTCGCAATATTCGCCGGACTGTGCGTCGTAGCCCCAGTTCGCCTTGCTGTTTTCCATCAACTTCGCAATGACGACCGAGCCCTCGACCCCCGCATTTTCAACAATCTGGCGTGCCGGTGACTGAATGGCGCGCCGCACGATGTCGATGCCGACACGTTGCTCGTCGTTAGCAGGTTCGAGTTTGTTGAGCACTCTCGCGGCGCGCAACAGCGGCACACCGCCACCGGCAAGGACGCCTTCCTCGACAGCAGCCCGCGTTGCGTGCATGGCATCGTCGACCCGGTCCTTGCGATCCTTGACCTCGATCTCGGTCGCACCGCCGACCCGGATCACCGCGACGCCACCGGCCAGCTTGGCCAGCCTCTCCTGCAGCTTCTCCCGGTCATACTCGGAGGTGGTTTCCTCGATCTGATTGCGGATCTGACCGCAACGGCCTTTGATGTCCGACGTCTTGCCGGCGCCGTCGATGATCGTCGTCTCGTCCTTGCTGATGACGACGCGCTTGGAACTTCCAAGCATGTCGAGCGTCACGTTCTCGAGCTTGATACCGAGATCCTCGGAGATCATCTGACCACGCGTCAGGACGCCGATGTCCTCAAGCATGGCCTTGCGGCGATCGCCGAAACCAGGCGCCTTGACGGCAGCGACTTTAAGTCCACCACGCAGCTTGTTGACCACGAGCGTGGCTAGGGCTTCGCCCTCGACGTCCTCGGCAATGATCAGCAGCGGCTTGCTGGACTGCACGACCGCTTCAAGCATAGGCAACAAGGCTTGTAGGCTGGACAGCTTCTTCTCGTGGATGAGAATATAGGGATCCTCAAGTTCGACCGACATCTTGTCCGCATTGGTGACGAAGTAGGGCGAGAGATAGCCGCGGTCGAATTGCATGCCTTCGACCACATCGAGCTCGGTTTCAAGGCTCTTGGCTTCCTCAACCGTAATCACGCCCTCGTTGCCGACCCGCTCCATCGCCTGCGCCAGCATGGCGCCGACTTCCGCGTCGCCATTCGCTGAAATCGTTCCGACCTGTGCGATTTCGGCATTGGTGGTGACCTTCTTCGAGCGTTTCGCAAGCTCGCCGACGACAGCGTCAACCGCCATGTCGACACCGCGCTTCAGATCCATCGGGTTCATACCGGCGGCAACCGCCTTGGCGCCTTCGCGCACGATCGCCTGGGCAAGGACAGTGGCGGTGGTGGTGCCGTCACCAGCGACATCATTGGTCTTGCTGGCAACCTCGCGCACCATCTGCGCGCCCATGTTCTCGAACTTGTCGGCAAGTTCGATGTCCTTGGCAACGGTGACTCCGTCTTTGGTGATGCGCGGTGCTCCGAACGACTTGTCGAGCACGACGTTGCGCCCTTTGGGGCCGAGCGTAACCTTTACCGCGTCGGCCAGAGTGTCGACGCCGTGCAGCATCTTGGTGCGTGCGTCGGTGCCAAATTTAACTTCCTTTGCAGCCATTATTGAACGTCCTCCTGGTTAGGCAGCTTTTTTGGTTTTCTTGACGTCCTCAATGACGCCCATGATGTCGGATTCGCGCATGATCGCCAGCTCTTCGCCGTCGATCTTGATTTCGTTCCCCGACCATTTTCCAAATACCACCCGATCGCCCGGCTTGACGTCCAGCGGGACAAGTTTGCCCTGTTCGTCGCGCGAGCCCGACCCGACCGCAAGGACTTCGCCCTCCATGGGCTTTTCCTTCGCGGTATCCGGGATGATAATTCCACCGACCGACACTTCGTCTTCGTCGAGGCGACGAATCAAAACACGGTCATGCAACGGCCAAATTCCATGCCTTACCTCCTTTAACGTATTGGCTATCAATAAGTTCGCAGTCGAAGCCACAATTGGCACTCATAGCAGAAGAGCGCCAATGACCTCGTGGGAGATAGGTGCCAGGGGCCATGGTTTCAAGAGCCTGTCCTCATGGAAAAGGGCATTCTCAAGGGATTGTCAAGTTAACTGATTGCAGATTAATTTTGGCATTCCTCCATGAGGCTAAGCCATTGAAATTGCGAAAAGCAGCCATCGATCATTTGCCGAGATTTCGGAGTTAATCCGGTAACCTGACAAAGCCGTTTGAGGGTTAATTGACCGCCGGAGGCGGTGTTGCCAAACCCATGCAGTCAGTCGTGGAGGGAAGCGAGCGCCTCGGTCTTTGACGAGTGGGTCGTGATGATTTTTCGAAACCGCTGATCTCGAAGATCTCCCGGATCTGATCGGACAGGGAGCAGAGTGCGAATTTTGCGTTCCGGTTGTCGAGGGACTTGGCGGTCAAGAGGATGGCGCGAAGGCCCGCGCTGCTGATGTAGACGAGCTTCTCAAAGTCCACGATCACGGCGCGATCGCTTTCTTCAATCGAGGTTCTGATGGCCTCTTCGAACTCAGAAGCACTGGCGCCGTCAATGCGTCCGCCCACCTGCACGGACAATACACCGTCCTGCCGTTCGGTCGTCACATCCATTGCCTTCGTCTCCCAAGTCCCTGCTGGTACCGTTCATGCGTTATATGCGCTCGATCGCCCATACCCGATCCTGCGTGTAGGTGAATATATATGTGGTTGGCCGGCAAAAGAAGGCGGCGAGTCACCCGGTGGGGCCGAGACAACTGGTCGCACTTCAGTGCATGTGCGCCATTGCGATGGCGAGCGACAATTCAATTTCCCGCACCGCTTTCGAGACCTCCCGGCCGATCAAGTCCATCTTGCGAACCTGGGCGATGCGTTGAGCGGCGCCCGCCAACTCCCGGCTGGACAGAATGCCGCTGAATATACCGCATGCATCGGCAAGAGAAATGATGACGATATCGCGCGCATCCGGAATCTCGTCGCTGAACAGAACCCCCATGATCCGCAGCTTCACTTCCCGGACGGCCTTGTTGTCGATCATCGGGTAGCGCCGCTCGTGAAACACCCACATGAAGCGGTCATCCTCTCGTCGCAGAATGCCACGCTCAACGAGACGGGCGAGGGAGCGGTCCTGGATATCACCGGCATGGGCGGCCGTTTGGTTGACCCAATGGCCGGGGTCGTGTGTCTCCACGGATTGCGCGATGCGGGCAAGCGTCGGATCGAGCAGATCATCCTCAAGCGGTGTCGGATCGATCAGGAAGAGCCGTTCCGGATCGGTGTCAATTCGGCCCTCCAGGGCCAAATCCATCAGAACCGCGCCGGCAAGCGCATACTCCAGGGACACCGACCGTGCGTCATTGAAACGCCCGCTCTTGTCATCGAGCAGAAGCAGCATGATCTCTTCTGCAAACCTCAGCATACGCACAGCCTCCACAATCCAGGGCGCAAACGGAACTTACCATCCGGAACCATTGCATACCCCATAACGGCAACCAGGACGACCTTAAACGAGGAGATGCCGAGGGCTATAGAGGGCATTGTTGAGTTACCCGGATTCACGCCCAAATCCCGGTATATTATCGATGGTTGCTCTACGCAATTTCAATGGCTTAGCCTCGCGGAGAAATACCGAAATCAGCCTACAATCTGTTAACTTGACAATGCCTCCCGGAGTCGTTCGACATGACCAAGATCCGATGTCCGGTTGCAGTCGCCGGCGTTCTCGTCCTCGCCTCTTGTGCCGGAGTCGACGACACCCGAATCTCTCCACCCTCCCTTCCGTTACAGCAGCCGGCCTACGCCGCCCAGGCACCAATGTTCGACCTCGGCAGTATCCTTCATGTCGGCACCGCGGCTGCGCCACCGGCAGATGCTCTGCCGTCCCTCGTCCGCCATGACGCGGCCTCCGTTCATCATGGTGAATTGGCCAACGCCGTGACGCGAGCCAAACTGGTCGCCTACCTGCGCGAAGACGCGCTTTCCTACGTGCGCGACGGTGCCGAGGCGGGCTTCGACGAGCAGCTGTTTCCCGACGGTCTCCTGCTGCGGTTCGCAGCAGAGCCGCCGCTCGTCCGCGTGGCGGAAGGTACTCCGCCGGAACTCCTCGATGAGGCCGTGCGTGTCGTGCAACTCATGAACACAGCATTGCCGCGAGACTGGCAGATCGGCTTCGGTGAAGAGCCCGGCGCGACCGGAACGGCCGACCCCGGCCCCTCGGAACTCATCATCGCGTTCGCCGCACAGGAGGACTGGCCGGACGAGGTTCGGCTGCTAGTGGGCGAGGACATTGGCCTCGCCCTGCCACGCTTCGAACTCTACGCCACCGGCAATCCGGACCGGCCCTTCAACCTCGAGATCACGGGCGGGCGGATATGGATCGATCCGACGCGCACTGAGGGCGCCGAACGTCTCGGTGTCATTGCGCACGAGCTTATTCACGTCCTCGGGCGCAATCATCCTGATCCCGCACGGTTCCCCGACAGCATCATGGTCGCAGGCGGCGGCGACGGCACGACAGAGCACATCCTCCACCCGCTCGACCGGGCGGCGCTGTTCGCGGTTTACAGCCGGGTCGATCCAGGTGGCGCACCGAATTCGATCTACCTCGGACCGTGGGCCGATACCTCTATGCATCTCTACGGTGTGCTCGGCCTCCCAGACGTGGACATCGCGTTCGGGGCGGCGTCCTCCAACGGCCTTGTACAACCCTGGGCCTCCGGCCCGGCACCCGGTTCGGAACTCGCGGAGAACCCGGACCTTGCCGGAACCGCGCGCTGGTCCGGGCGTTTACTCGGTCTAACCCTTGAGGTTGAAGCCGTCGCCGGGGCCGCCGATCTCGCCATCCAACTTGAATCCCTTGACGGCGATCTGGACTTTACCGAATTGGAGTCCTGGCCCGCCGGGACGGCGCCCGGCGCCGTCGGCACGGGATCACTATGGCACGACGGCGATCTCGGCTACCGTGTCGAGGTGCGGGGAAACAACTTCGTCCAGGCCGGCGGTGACGCTGGCACGGTGACGGGCGCGTTCTTCGGAGCCGCGCACGAAGGCATGGGCGGCATCATCGTGCGCGACGACCTTTCGGCCGGGTTCGGCGGCACTCGCTGATGCGTACCGTTTCTGCGGGAGATCAACCGCCAATGCCGCCCTCCATGTCCACTGCACCCTGCGACCGAACCCGGCTTTGGAGTCCCCCATACATAGACATATCGACCCAACAGGCTAGAATTCGCGAGTGTGAATTGCGTCATCGTTGGCACACGAAGTTCTTAACTCTTGTCGTGGATTGAAGACAATGTTGGGGAGATGGGGCGCAAACAGGAAGAAAAACAAGGAACCGATTCCTGGTCAGCGATACCGAACAGCTGGACAGAATGCGATGGGCCAGCATTCGCCGGTGATATGGGAACTGGAGAAGGTCATTCGCGGTTCAGACGGTCGTGAATACGCCCGGCTGATTCTAGCAAGCGATCGTGCGGAGACCAAACTTGTGTCACTGTCTGCTTTGTTCGACCCAACCCTTTACACGCCCCTCTGACGCCTGAGCGCATCCTGACGCGCCGGTGCCTTAGCTTTCTACTTTTCCACCACGCCGCCCGCCCGTCAGGTCAAGGCGACGACCCTTGCCGGCACCCGAAATCCGGGCCGCGACCGACCGCATCGACGCTCTTCGTCGAGGCCCCTCTTCGCGTGCCTGCGCGCCGCGATGAGTCCGAGCCTGGCCGTGAGGCGGGCGACGGATGGATGTCCGGGAGGGCATGCCCGCCGTTCGCAACCACGGACACGAAGGAGATGGCACGATGCAGACGGTCAAGGCGTTTCGCGGCAATGCCCGCACATTCCTCACGCACATGTTCGGTCGCGGTCTCGATGACGACCGTTACGTGATCGAGCGGTTCAAGTCGAAAGCCGACGGCGAGATCCATCCCCGGCGCCACAACGTGGCCTCGAAGAAGAGCCGGGGCAAGACTCCCCGCGAGATCGTCTCCCTGAGCACCGTCCAACGGATGAGGCCCGAGCGCGACGAGATCATCGTCTGCACCGGCATCGCCATCACCGGTGGAATTCAATATTGGGGCGATCGCGCGATGGGCTTGCTGGTGAACGCCAAGTATCGCTGAGGTGCGATCCTCGTGGATGTCCGGCCGGGTTTCGCCGACCGGACGCCCTTCATCGGGACCACCACTGCGGAAGGGAAGAACATGCCATTCAAGGATCCCGAAAAGGAACGCGCATGCGCCCGGCGGCGCTATAAACGCATTACCGCCGAGCGGATCGACCGCGGTATGTGCCCGAGGTGCGGCAAGGCGAAGCCAGTGCCCGATCGCACCTTGTGCCGTCCCTGCGTCGACAAGCGGCGCAGGGCGGAGCGTGCGCGCCATGCGAAGGCCAAGGCCGCCGGTATGCTGTACGCCGGCAGAGATGCCGAACGGTGCCGCAGGAGCGCGAGTGACAGGAGCAAGCGGCGCAACCGGGCACGGAGGGAGGCTGGCCTGTGCACGCGTTGCGGCAAGCAACAGCCCGTTGAATGTCAATCGGCGTCCAAAATTGACCCCCTATCGGCGTGCAATATTGACCCCCTGAGTGGCACGGCGGAGGTTGTCCCTGTAGTCAATAGGGGGGACCCGAGCGGCTTCGTGTAGCGCCTTGCGGTGCGCGGAGCGAAGCCGCGTGGGCTTGACGTATACGTCAAGCCTGTTGACCCACCGGGGCAAGCGGGCCGCAGGCACGGCCGGCGTCCGGTCAGGAGCGGTTCTTGAAGCGCCAGCTCTCGTTTCGATGATCTCGCAATGGTGGGTCAGGCGGTCGAGCAGCGCGGTGGTCATCTTGGGGTCGCCGAAGACGGAGGGCCATTCGCCGAAAGCGAGGTTGGTGGTGACGATGATCGAGGTGCGCTCGTAGAGCCGGCTCATCAGGTGGAACAGCAGCTGGCCGCCGGCCTGGGCGAAGGGCAGGTAGCCGAGTTCGTCGAGGATGACGAAGTCGCGTCGGACGAGTTGGTCCGCGGTACGGCCCTGGCGTCCGGAGCGGAGTTCGGCCTCGAGGTGGTTGACCAGGTCGACGACGTTGTAGCAGCGGCCACGGGCGCCCTTTCTGATACAGGCGCGGGCGATGGCGACGGCGAGATGGGTCTTGCCGGTGCCGGTGCCGCCGACCAGCACGATGTTGCGCTTGCTCTCCAGGAAGTCGCCGCCGGCGAGTTCCTGGATCAGGGGCTCATTGCCCGGGGAAGCGGCGAAGTCGAAGTCGGCCAGCTCCTTGGCCGTCGGCAGCTTGGCGGACGTCATCTGGTACTTGATGGAGCGCGCCTGCTTGTCGGCGACCTCGGTCTGCAGCAGCGTACCGATGATCTGCTGCACCGGATGACGGCGCTTGAGCCCGTCGGCGAGGATGTCGTCGTAGGCGGCGCGCATGCCTGCAAGCTTCAGCGCCGTCATCATCGCCAGCACATCATGACGCTCCATGACCGGCCTCCCTCAGGCGGTCGTAGCGGCGGCAGTCGGCCACCGGCTGGTGGCGAAGCTGCAGGCCCTCGGGCGTTGGGATGGCCGGCGGCGGCTGCTGCTGGCACTGCCGGGCGAGGATGTTGAGCACAACATCAGCGCTGCAGGCGCCGCAGGCGAGCGCTTCGGCGCAGGCCGCCTCGACCGCCTCCAGCCCGTCCTCCAGCACCGCCGCGAGGATCCTCACGAACTGCCTGTCACCGTCGTTGCAACCCGTCAGCCGAGCCCGTATGCGGCCCAGCGCGCCGGGCAGTTGCCAACCCTTGAAAGGCGCGCCATTCCTCAGCGCACCGGGCTTCCGTGTCAGGATCGGCACGTAGTGCCATGGATTGCAGGCGATCTCACCGCGTCCAAAGCTCCGGGGGTGTTCGGCAACGGTCTCGCCATCCTGGCGGATGACAATACGATCGGCATAGGCCCGCACGTCGACCGTCCGCCCGACGGCGCGGGCCGCCACGCTGTAGTGGTTGTTGTCGAAGCGCACCAGACAGGTCTTGGAGACCGATACCTCGGTGGCGTGGAAGCCGTCGAAGGGGCCGCGATAGGCCATCAGGAAGGGCCGCTCCTCCTCGAACACCTGCCACACCGTCTTGCCCTCGATCGTCGGATGCGGCCGCTTCTTGGCGTCCTCGATACACCGATCCATCAGCCACGCGTTGATCTCGGCGTAGGAGCCGCCCCGCGGGATGGGCACGAACAGGCGGCCGCGGACGTCACCCACCTGCCTCTCGACCTGGCCCTTCTCCCAGCCCGCACCCGGAGTGCACGCCACCGGCTCCACCAGATGGTGGGAGCACAGCTCCAGAAAGCGCCGGTTGTAGGCGCGCTCCTTGCCCACGAAGACCATGCTCACCGCCGTCTTCATGTTGTCGTAGATGCCCCGCCGGCAGACCCCGCCGAAGAAGTGGAAGGCCCGATCGTGCGCCTCGAACACCATCTCCTGGCTCTCGCGCGGGAAGATCTGAACCAGCTGCATGCGGCTGTAGCAGAGCCGCATGTGCGCTGCCTTCACCTTGGTCGTCACACCCGACAGGCGCGCGTATTCGTGGCTCCAGTCGAACTGGTAGGCCTCGCCGGGATCGAAGCTCAGCGGCACAAAACCCTGCGACGGCGACAACAGCCGCCACCGCCGACGCCAGGTCCTGGCGTAGCGGCGCACCGCGTCGTAGCCGCCGCCATAGCCCAGAGCCGCAAGGTCTTCATGAATCCGCAGCAGAGACAAGCGGTCCCGGCGCGGCTTCTTCTCGTTGGCCTCAAGCCGGCGCTCCAACTCCTCCACCCACGGCCCCAGCTTCGGCAGCGGCTGGATCTTGCGCGCGTAGCTGTAGGAGGTCTCATCGCCCCGTACCACCTTGCGCACCGTGTTCTTCGAAACCCTCAAATCCCGGGCGATCTTCTTGATCGGAACGCCCTTCACCAGATGATCCCGACGGATCCGCGCAATCGTCTCCACAACCAGCATCTCCCCCACCTCGTCTGTCCAAACAACAAGGTGTGTTCAAGAGCACAAAACCAGGGGGGTCAATTTTGGACGCCGATTACCCCACCAAGGGGGTCAATATTCCACGCCGATCAACACCCTAGCAGTCCGGCTCTATTCAATCGTAGACATTCTCAATCCGGAACCCGGCGTCGAAATTCATACGTTCCATGAGAACTTTCATCTCTGACAGTTCGTCAGGATCGACTCGACTGACATCGAGGTCATATTTCGTTTTTTGAGTCTTAATCGTTACGCTGTTCGCTTCCAGCATCACAACCTCAAGCATGTCGAAGTCTTCGTCTGTCTCAGCCTCTAGCGAAACGGATACCCCTCGCTCGGCTTCGTCCAATATCCCTTCGAATTCAGGTGTGCGTAATAGGGTAAGACTTGTGATTTCCATCTCACCGCATGCGAGCGCAAAAGAGATGACTTGGTCCGTTCCGTCGTCCTCGCAGGTTATGAACTGAACCGATTCCATTTGATTGCTTTCTTCCCGAAATCTACAGCCAACAGAGGGACGCGGGTACGGCACGAAGATCTGGGTTGGAGTTGCACTCATCGGCCACAACGTCAGTTCGCTCCTGGACCCGGCAATCGGACATGTCGTGGAAATATGCGCTGTCCGGACGAAGGATGCCCGCCGGTTGGGCGGGCCTTTCTCACCGCGCCGGCGCAATCGATCATCGCGTTCCGGTAGCACGCTTAAGCTTGGCAGACGGCTTGAATTTCAAGACCTTCGATGCCTTGATCCGGATTGGTTCGCCGGTTTGCGGATTTCGGCCCTTGCGCGCGGGGCGTTTGCTGATCGTGAAGGTGCCGAAATTGCCGATCGTGTATCGGCCTTCCTTCTTCGATTTCTTGAGAGCGGCGTCGACTTCGCCAAGGACAAGATCGACCGTTCTTTTTGCGTCGGCCTTGCTCATGTTGCCCTTCTTGGCGACATTCTCAATAAAGGCGGCTCGGCTCATCACTCACCCTTTCACTTCTGCAAATTACCCTGAGGCGAAGAACATACAACGTATAACAACAAATGGAGGAACAAAGTTGTCTGCGAAGACTTTAGCGATGGCTTGGCCAGCTTGCACCATAATGGCGGGCATTGGCTTCGGTCGTGCAGGACGGACATACTAAATGAAATCGATCGTGGCATTGCCGATCCGGCGGAAGATACCATCGCTAAAACCGGCCGGCTTGCCGTGGCGGCAGTCCCGAACGGCGTTCAAGATCCGGATCCCTCGACAATAGTGCAAGGGTTTGGAGCCCACACGAGGTTCAACTGACCGTCCGTCCAAGCTCAGTTGTTCCATGTGCCAGGCATGAGTTTTGACAGTTGGCGAAAGCCACCCTCTGGGTTAAGAGGGGAAAAGGCTTCAATTAAGACCTGTCATCCAAAGAGGGATCTTCAGAAAATGGCGATCAACGAAGAAACACTGTCCAAAGGCCACTTGAGAAAGCTGAACGCTCTGCGCAAGTCGGTTGGCGACGATCTTGGCGAAGCTGTGTTCTCGAAATGGTACGTACAGCAACTGGCCGGGAAGGCGGCCGTCACACATGACCCGGTTGCCGAGAAGATACTCAGAGCGGTTTCCGGCCTGAAACATGACAAGTCATTCAAACTGGGCAACTGGGGTTATACGATCCGCCGTCCGAGGGGCAAGGGGTCGACCGGCTTCGCCGTCAGCAAGAATCAGAAGAGATGATTGAGCCTGTGGGCGGGAATGGAATTCGCACGGGCGCGCAGTGTTGTTCGGCGCGAAAATTTGACCCCACAGAATCAAGGAATCTCAAAGGGTTAGCGCGCCGATCGGCGTCGGACCTTCGCGCCGAATAACAGACGTGCGCCGGTATCATGCCAGCTTCAGTTATCAGGCCGGAACCTGGGACAAGCCCCGCCGCGTCATCGCCAAGGTCGAGTGGCATCCGGATGAGTTGTACCCGCGGATCGGGTTCATCGTCACCAACCTGGGCCGCCCCGCCGAGCGGGTGGTCGCGTTCTACAATCAGCGCGGTACGGCTGAGCAATGGATCAAGGAGGGCAAGAACGCGATCCGGTGGACACGCCTGTCGTGCCGCAGGTTCGACCACAATGCCGTTCGCCTCCAGCTTCACGCGCTTGCCTACAACCTCGGCAACTTCATGCGCACCCTCGCGCTGCCCGATGCCGTGGAACAGTGGTCACTGACCAGCCTGCGAGAGAAGCTCATCAAGATCGGAGCGAAGATCGTACGCCACGGGCGCTACGTCACGTTCCAGATGGCCGAGGTTATCATTCCTCGTGACCTGTTCGCCGACATCCTGCGCTGTATCGACCAGCTTAGACCGCCGCCAGCCCCGGCATGAGCGATGGCACCCCATTCCTTCGCGTCGCCGCCGACAGGATCGGTGCGCCCGGATCGCCGGCAAAAAATGCCATTCCGCGCCACCTACGCCGTCAATTGGTCCTCAATCATCCGGATCGGCGCGAAGATGGCCGTCATTCGAAGGCAAATTGCACATCGAGCGGTTTCGAGCCACACTCAGCGGGCTGGGAGGGTTCCATATGGGAAATCCCGGTTGAGAATAGGGGGCCTACAACATGCAAGAAACAATATCCTACGAGGATCTCAAACACGTTACCGACGCGGCGCTGGAAGCCTTGGGACTCTCGGGCACCGATCGGGAAATCGTGCGGGATGTATTGTTATACGCAGAACTAAGCGGCAACAATCAGGGGCTAATCAAAATACCACAGAAGGCGGTCCAGCCTTCACCCGATGCCACTCCCATTGTCATTGAAAGGCCGTTTCCGGCTGTCGCCCATATCAGGGGAAACGGTCAAGTCGGCATGGTGGTCATGGATCGCGCAGTCGACGTGGCTTCCGAAGCTGCAACGCTATGCGGGATAGGCCTGGTTGCCATGTCCGGCACCTCGACCTCAACAGGTGCCATCGGCTATTTCGCAAGCAAGATTGCGAAAGCCGGCAAGATCGGGGTCGTGATGTGCGGAACGCCAAAGGCCGTTGCGGTTGAAGGCGGCTGTGACCCTATTCTAGGGACCAACCCAATCGCAATATCGGTGCCCCACCGGGGCGGAATTGTCACGCTGGATATGACAACAGCCGCAATGGCTTTCTTTGGGTTGGTCCAAGCCCAGGCGCGCGGCGAAAGCATAGCCGACGGGATCGCTTACGACGAAGACGGGGCTCTTACAACGGACCCGGCCGCGGCGCTACGCGGCGCAGTCCTCTCTTTCGGCGGAGCAAAAGGTTCCGGCCTTGCGTTGATGGTCGAAATTCTGACCGGTCCGCTGACCGGTGCGGATATTCTGCAGGAAGACACCAAGAACCGCGGCAGTCTGATCATGGCGATAGATCCAGCCGCCTTCGGAGACGCAAAGACTTTCGAAGCGCGGACGGCAACGCTATTGGAAGGGATCAAGGCCTCGCGCCCGATCGATGCGGACATGGGCATCCGCCTGCCTGGCGAAGGTAGCCGCGCTAGGACGGAAGCGGCGCTTGCCGGTGGCCAACTGAAAATCGACAGTCAGCTGCTGCAGCAATTGAAAGAGGTTGCCGCATCGTAAATTCAACCAAATCCCCGGATCGTTGCTGTTGTCGGGTCATGAGTCATCTGGACTATCGCCGTTCAGGGGCCTCACCCCGCACCGTCTAGGCGACCGTTGCAATACGCCTGAATAATTCCACCTGGGCAGTTACGAATGGTTTTCTATTCATAGTCTGCCGGGATAACCGAACGGCTCTCGCAACCCGGGTGGCAGCAAATCCGCACGCTCGCCATTCCCGCAGGTCCCGTCAGTTCTAACCGCAGCAGCGCCTGTACGTGCGGCCCGAACCGCACGGGCACTGAGTGTCGCGATCCGCCTTACGGCCGGGAAACTATAAAACGTTCGACCCAAAGCCCCCTTTGCCACCGGTCCCCGCGCTGTTCCCGGACTGCCGCGATGCCGGCCAGACATACAGGGTTTGAACGAAGCCCGGAATCAAATCCAGGGCGATACTGTCCATTTCCTTAATGGCATCTTCCGCCAGATCCGACTGGCCTTGGCCGATTTCGTACAATGCAAGCTTGAATCATGGATCGCCTCCGCTTGGGAATCCCCAATCGATTCAAACAAAATCAAAACCGCTCTAGCGCATCCTGACGCGCCGGTGCCTTAGCTTTCCACTTTTCCACCACGCCGCCCACCCGACACGTCAAGGCGCCGACCCTTTCCTTCACCCGAAATCCGGGCCGCGACCGACCGCCTCGACGCTCTTCGTCGAGATCCCTCTTCGCGTGCCGCGCGCCGCGATGAGTCCGAGCCTGGCCGTGAGGCGGGCGGCGGCGGGATGTCCGGGAGGGCATTCCCGCCGTTCGCAACCACGGACACGAAGGAGATGGCACGATGCAGACGGTCAAGGCGTTTCGCGGCAATGCCCGCACATTCCTCACTCACATGTTCGGCCGCGGTCTCGATGACGACCGTTACGTGATCGAGCGCTTCCGGTCGAAGGCCGACGGCGAGATCCATCCCCGTCGCCGCAACGTGGCCTCGAAGAAGAGCCGGGGCAAGACTTCCCGCGAGATCGTCTCCCTGAGCACCGTCCAACGGATGAGGCCCGAGCGCGACGAGATCATCGTCTGCACCGGCATCGCCATCACCGGTGGAATTCAATATTGGGGCGACTATGCTGTCTGGGGTCATATGTTGCGGCGCTGACATATCCCTCTGTTTTCCCTTCGATCGAGGGGGGTCGGGACAACATAATTTTCTTCACGATGGGTGACCGGCACGATTGTGCCTCCCACAACGAGGAGACACGCCGTGTTCGAAGAACTGTTCACAAAGCCCCGCACAATCGGGAGATACCAGGCCGCACCCGGTTCGGCGTCTACTCGGCCGTCGAGCGCTGCGC
>CBDCIT010000015.1:0-110218 GCA_965217615.1 Alphaproteobacteria bacterium | reverse complement strand
ATAATTTTTCATAAATATGCGCTGGAATTACCTCTGGATCCGGAGCATAAGCGCAATCTTGTTTGTCGTATAATGTATATTATGGAAAATTATTACTCGAGATATGAGATTCAATATGCGCTATATCAAATTGATACTATTATTTTTAGTTTCGTTTGAAGGGATTCTTTTTCTTAAGTATTGCCCGCTTCGAAATCAGTCGGACCGCGCCTCCAATCTCATATCGCCACCGTCGGCGGTTGCGCTCGTGAAAACAGTTGGGAAGAAGTTGGCAGTCGTCGCGGCCGTCAATTCGCCGACGCTCTTGCCCTTCAGTTCGGCGACAGCGGCGGCGGTATGCGCAACGAACGCTGGCTCATTTGGTTTGCCGCGTTTGGGTACCGGTGCCAAGTACGGCGCATCGGTCTCGACAAGAATGCGGTCGATCGGCAGCGTGCGAACCGTTTCGCGCAGACTGTCGGCGTTCTTGAAGGTCACGATCCCGGAAAGCGAGATATAAAAGCCGATCTCCAACGATCGCTCAGCAAGCTCGTGCGAGGCACTGTAGCAGTGAATCAGGCCTGGAAACGCACCCTTGGCATATTCGTCCTGTAGAATATCGACCGTATCGGCGTCGGCATCGCGGGTATGCACAATGAGCGGCAAACCGGTCGTCCGCGCGGCCGTGATATGGCTGCGGAAACTGCGTTGCTGAGCCTCGCGGGAACTGTGTTCGTAGTAATAGTCGAGGCCGCTCTCGCCAATGCCGACGACCCTTGGGTGTCTGGCCAGTTCGACGAGACGCTCCGGTGAGACCTCGGGCTCGGCGGCTGCTTCATGGGGATGGACGCCCAATGAGCACCAAATGTCGTCGTAACGCTCGGCGATTGTCCGAATAGCGTCGAATTCGCTGACCTTCGTGCAGATTGTCACCATCCCGCCGACCCCAGCCGCCCGGGCCCGCGCCACGACATCGTCGAGGTCCTGGTCCCGCGCCAAATAGTCGAGATGGCAGTGGCTGTCGATCAACAATATCTCCCGTCCCGCATCCGGCATCAAACCCTCGCCCCGTCCTCCTGATCGACATAGCGTGGGAAAATCGGCGATGGCTCGGGAATATTGATCCCCGGCGTCAGGTGATCGCCGATATGCGCGAACAAACGCTCGTCTTTGGGAACCGACAGCTGATCGAGAAGCCGAGCCGCGGCGTCGGGAACGATCGACTGGGCGTAGAGTCCGAGAATGCGAATAACGTCGGCCAGCACATAGAGTACGGTATTCATCCGCGCCGGATCGTTCTCCCGTAACGCCCAAGGCGCCTGCGCGTCGACATAACGGTTCGCCTCCCCAACCACAGCCCAAACCGCCTCGAGCATGCGGTGAATCGCCTGGAGCTCCATCGCCTCGCGCATGCTTGTGAGTGCGTTCTCAGCTGCCTGCTGCAGCGCTATGTCGGCTTCCCCCAGCTCACCCGGCTGCGGCGCAGACGCCTCGCAATTCCGGTGGATCAACGTCAGAACGCGTTGCGCGAGATTGCCTAAGTCGTTCGCGAGATCCGCATTGATCCGATTGACCAAACTCTCCTTCGTGAACGATCCATCGTTGCCATAGGGGACCTCTCGCATCAGGAAGTATCGCATCTGATCGAGCCCGAATTCGTCGATCATCGCCTTCGGCGTGATCACATTGCCGAGCGACTTCGACATCTTCTGGCCTTCGATGTTCAGCAAGCCGTGGCCGAATACTCGCTTTGGCGGTGCAATGCCGGCTGACATAAGAAATGCCGGCCAATAGATCGCGTGAAAGCGCACGATATCCTTGCCAATCACGTGCAGGTCAGCCGGCCAGAAAGTCTGAAATGGCGCGCTATCCAATTCCGGATAGCCGACAGCCGTCATGTAGTTCGTTAAGGCGTCGAGCCAAACATACATGACGTGCTTGGAATCGCCTGGAACAGGAACGCCCCAGCGGACATTGGTACGCGAGACCGAGAGATCTTGCAGACCCTGGCGGACAAAGCTCACGACCTCGTTGCGTCGCGTGTGCGGCAAGATGAAATCGGGATTCTCATCGTAGAATTCGAGCAATTTGTCGCCATAAGCCGAGAGCTTGAAGAAGTAACTCGGCTCTTCAAGCCACTCGACCTCAGCACCGGACGGCGCAACCAACTTGCCGCCCTCCCCTTTTTCCAACTCATCCTCTCCGTAAAACGCTTCGTCGCGCATCGCATACCAGCCCGCGTATTGACCGAGATAAATGTCGCCGGCATCCATGATCTGCGTCCAGATGGCTTGTGAAGCCTTCACATGCCGCGCTTCTGTCGTGCGGATGAAGTCGTCGTTTGAGATGTTCAGCATCTCCGTCATCTGCCTGAACTCGTCGGCGATACGCGCGCAGAATGCGGCCGGTTCCTCGCCATGCTCACGCGCCGTTTTTGCGACCTTTTGGCCGTGTTCGTCGGTGCCCGTAAGGAAATGTACCCGATGGCCGTCGAGACGCTTGAAGCGCGCGATGACGTCCGTCGATATTGCTTCGTAGGCATGCCCGAGGTGGGGCGGGCCGTTGACATACGAGATCGCCGTGGTGACGTAGAACGGCGCCTTGCCGGCCATTCCAATGCTCTCCCTGATCAGGTGACCTATCCCGCTGCGCTGGCTAGCGTATGGAAAACACCGATCACGACCTGCTTACGCTCGAGATTGGCGCTGTCCGCGCGGGACAGAAGATGTTTCACCTTGTCCCATACCGCCAGCCAATCTTCAAGACCAGCCGAGCGCGCCAATCGCTCTGCAGTCGCCTGCTCACCCTCGACCGATTCGAACAATGGACGTCCAGTTGACATGCTGAGGATCAGTGCGGAGAGCCATCGCTCGACAAGATGCGAAAACGCTGCAAATGCTTCCGCGGCCGCTCCGCGCGACATCCGGTCGCCCAAGGCGTGAACGGCGGACACATCCAGATTCGGCAAGGTACCAAGGATGCGCACGAACTCACGATAGAGATCGAGACCACCCGCGTCGGCGATCGCCAGCGCCGCGCCAATGCTGCCATCAGCAAGATTCAATACAAGTGCGCGATCCGCCTCAGAACATTCAGGGCGGTATTGCCCCAGCAACGAACAGACCTGGCTGTCCTCAAGCGGCACCAACGAAAGCCGCTGGCAGCGCGACCTAACGGTAGGAAGCAACCTACCCGGGGCGTGGCTAACAAGCATGAAAAGTGCGCGCTTCGGCGGTTCCTCGAGGCTTTTGAGAAGCGCGTTTACGGCGCTTTTGTTCATTGCGTCCGCTGTATCAATGATCGCTACGCGCCATCCCCCCATAGCCGGTGTCAAACGCATGAAGGCAACCGCCCGCCTTACCTGTGCGACAACAATTCCCTCGGTAGTGCGACCGGTTTCGGGATGAATTTCGCCGGCTTCGATTGTCAATAGATCTGGATAGCCACCGGACGCCGCGCGCCTGAACACCGGGTCCTCCGGATCGAGCGCCAAGCTCGCGGGCTGATCGCCCAACGAAAGTGACCCCTGCCCGCCTCCAGCCAGCACGAAGCGAGCAAACCGATATGCGAGCGTCGCTTTGCCGATGCCACGCGGACCGGTTATCAACCAAGCGTGGGGCAGTCGTCCGGACATCCAGGCGTCGGCAAGAATCCGTTCCGCCGCCTCCTGACCAATAAGGTCCGGGTTCTCGCGCGGCAACGGATTTGGACTTTCTTCGGTCATCACATCTCGACCTGAAAACGATTGGCAATGGCGCGTCGTAGCGCCTCCTGGACGTCGGCGATACCAGCCTGCGCATCTATGACGACACAGCGCTGCGGCTCCCGCCGCGCCACCTCTAAGAAGCCTTCACGCACGCGTTCATGAAAGTCTAACTCCATGCGTTCATAGCGGCTTTTGCCAGACGATCGTCCAGCCGCGCGCGCTAATCCCCCGTCTACCGGAACGTCGAGCACCAATGTTAGGTCCGGCTTGAAGTCACTGATCGCAAGCTTCTGAATCGCTTCGATCGTCTCGCGCCCCAAGCCGTGTCCATAACCCTGATAGGCCATAGTCGAATCGGCAAAACGATCACACAGCACCCAGTCGCCACGCGCAAGCGCAGGCTTGATGGTTTTTTCGATATGATCTCGGCGGGCCGCAAAATGCAGCAGCGCTTCGGAAATTGCATCCCACCGGTTGGGTTCTCCTTCAACCAGCAAACTGCGGATTTCTTCTGCTCCTGAAGAGCCTCCCGGTTCTCTCGTCTCGTGTACCGAGATACCCGTGCTTTGGAGGCCGTCCGACAGCAGCTTGAGCTGTGTTGTCTTGCCGGCGCCATCGCCGCCTTCGAACGAAACGAAATGTCCTGGTTCAGGATCGGGCATTACAGGCGACTGGCCGCGCCGCCGATCACTGCTCCGCCTCACCGCCCCAAAGCAGATAATTCATGGCAGCGCCCAATCGACCGATTACACCCAACCCACCAACGTTGGAGCCGGCGACGAGTGGAACCTCAAGCGAGGGCGTCTGTGGCATCGTGATAAGAAGCCGTGCGATCGGCGTACCCTTTGCGATTGGCGCCGGTATGGGATCGTCGTGCATAAGCTTTACGACCATTTCCCGACGCGTACGCCGTCGCAGCGTAAGCGTCAAATCTTGCTCGATCACCAGGGGTATTGATTCGGTATTGCCGAGCCAAATATTCGCCGAGGATACGACGTCACCGGCCTTGAACAGCGTGTAATTGTCCCATTCTCGAAACCCAAGGTCGAGAAGTCGCTCCGCTTCCGACGAACGTGCGCTCTCCGATGGCAGGCCGTTCACCACCAACACAAGGCGCCGATCATTGCGTGCGGCGGAGGCCACAAGGCCATAGCCTGAGTCCACCGTGTAGCCCGTTTTGAGGCCGTCGGCGCCCATGTCCTTTCGCAGGAGGGGATTTCGATTATACTGCTCTATCCCATTGTATACAAACACTTTTTCTGAATAGTAGTGATAAAACTCCGGAAAATCGCGGAGCGTCGCCGCGGTCAGTGCCGCGAGATCATGCGCTGTCGTCTTGTGCTGGGGATGGGGCCAGCCACTGGAATTGAAAAACTTGGTATTCGTCATGCCGAGTTCGAGCGCCGCCCGGTTCATCTCGGCAGCAAAGGCATCCTCGCTGCCAGCCAGTCCTTCGGCGACAACGATCGAGGCGTCATTGCCCGACTGCACGACAATCCCGCGAAGCAGGTCTTCGACCCGCACGCGCGAACCGACATCGACATACATCTTTGATCCGCCCTTGCGCCAAGCCTTCTCACTGACTCGAAACGTGTCTTCCAGGGACAAGCTCCCGTCCTTCAGACGTTCAAACAAGATGTAGACTGTCATCATTTTGGTCATCGACGCTGGCGCCATGCTTGCGTCGCCGTTCTTTTCGAGAAGTACCACGCCAGTTTCAAAATCGGCGAGATAGACCTGTTTGGCACTGCTTTCGAAGAGTTGGGCATTGGCGGAGACGGCGGCAATCAAGCAACCAACAAATAGTCCGCAAATGAAGACAGCGCACCGGTAGATCGAGAAACTCGCGAAGTGCTTGCGGAATGTCATGCGCGTCCAGTTCATGGGTTCGCAACGATTGCCGATATTAGAGCCGGATTATGTCGCGAGTTCGACGCTTTAATCGATGACCAGCCGGGAATCCGAATATCCTGCCTTAACCACGGCCGCAAGCATGATGTCCGCTTCCTCCACGGTTGGGATGGGCCCGAGGCGAACCCGGAACAGCGGCCGGCCCGTGATCCGTATCTGAGAAATCTGCACTTGGCCAATAGATGAGAGAATGGCCTTGAGGCGGTTGGCATTTTCAAATCGTACAAAGGCACCTGCCTGAATGTACATCTTCGGGTTGTCCGGAATTGGCGTTAACGCGACCACGACCCCATCGACAGCAGTTGTCGCAGGCACAGCGGCCACTTCCAGCGATGCAGTCTCAAGCGTGGTCGACGTACGGGTCTTCACCGACGCCGCAGGCGCCGACTTGGCGCCTTCCGGCGCGGGAAGTTCGGCGCTGTGAACGGCAACTCTCGGCGCCGCATTGGGGACCGGATGGTCATCCACAAGTTGCGCCACACGGCGGCCTTCGGCAGCTCCAGCTAGTCGTCGGCTCTCATCCTCAAGGATGCGCACGCGCACGGGCGCCGTGCCTTGCCGCTCAAAGCCAAGAAGCTGCGCCGACCGGCGCGACAGATCGAGGATGCGCCCGCGCGCAAATGGGCCACGATCGTTTATCCGCACTCTGATCGAGCGACCGTTTTCGAGATTTACGACTTCGACCAGGCTGGGCAGCGGCAAGGTGCGATGCGCCGCGCTGATCTGATTCATGTCGAATATTTCACCGTTTGCCGTCGCCTTGCCATGAAACTGCTTGCCATACCAGGACGCGACACCGGTCTCGTCATAATTGTATTCGACCTTCGGATAATACCAGACGCCCTCAATCTGATACGCAGCGCCGACCTTGTAGACGCCTTTCGGCGATTGCGGCGACGGGTCTTTGGCGTGGTTTCGCAACTCCTTTGCCGCGTGAATGACGAACTCGGTTTCTGCACAGCCCGTGAGCAGCGCCAACGCTAAGAATGCGAGCACCCCACTTTGGATCCGCTTGATCCTAGAATTACACATGATCTGGTAGTCTCAACCCATACCCATGACAGGATCTTGTAATCTACATGCCGATTATGAGATCGGCAAGATGGCCGACAGCTACCGCGAAATAGTGCGACCGGTTCCACTTGAGAATCGTGCGGTAGTTGTTATAGACGAGGAAGGCAGGGCCGTTGGCGCCAGCCGGCCTGAGGAGCGAGGCCGTAATGTCGACGGTCGGAAGATCGCCCCCGTCCAAACGACGAACGCCGAGCGCTTGCCAATCGCTCAACGGCTTGACCGTTTCCAGCCCCTCGAGAGCGTCGTCCAAGTCCTCGGGAAGGACGACACGACGCGCCGATATCTCGTCACCGCGCCAGCCGGACCGAGAGAGGTAATTCGCCGTCGATGCAAAAACATCCGGCAGGGTATTCCAAATGTCCTTCCGCCCGTCACCGTCATGATCGTAGGCGAAGTTGAGGAAGCTCGACGGCATGAATTGGCTCTGGCCCATGGCCCCGGCCCAGGACCCTTTCATACGGCCTGCGGAGATATGCCCGGCGTCGATGATTCGCAGGGCATTCAACAACTCGGCACGAAAATAGGCGCTCCGCCGGCCGTCGTAGGCCAGCGTGACAAGCGCCGGCACGACTGAGAATCCTCCGGTTATTCTGCCGAAATCCGATTCGATTCCCCATAAGGCAACGATGAAGCGCGGCTGAACTCCGAACTTCTTGCCGATCTCCCTAAGAACGGGGCGGTTTTCTGCGTAGAGCCGCTGCGCCCTCGCAACTCGCCGGTCCGGAACGACGCGCGCCAGATATTCATCGAACGTGAGCGTAAACTCGGGTTGCGAGCGATCGAGCTCGATCACACGCGGGATGAGCTGTATGCCGTCCAGTGCGCTAGCCAGCGTCTCCGACCGGATTCCCGAGGCAGTAGCTTCCGCCTTAAGCGTCGTCAGCCAAGCCGAAAACCGTTCCGAGTCCTGAGCCTGTGCCGCGCTGAGTCCCAGCGCCACGACCAGAATTGCGATGGCGGAAATCTTCAATGGCATAACGATACTCTTACCAAATTACAGGGCGCGATAATCAACGCGTCAGGCAACCAGACACGATTTCGCAGCTCAAACGGTCTATGCTACTTTTACTCTTGCCAAGCGTGTCCAAGCCACAACCAATTGGTGAGCTGGATGCGCCCAAAACACTGGGAGGCTGGAAATGACTGTCGGCACAACGGGAACGAACAGGGGATTTTCTGGATATTTTCGACGAGATCTCCCAGAGGAGAACGCCGAACTGACGCATGTCGGCCCGGGAACACCCTGTGGCGAGTATTTGCGGCGATACTGGCAACCCATAGCATTGTCCATTGAGGTCAATGAGTTACCGGTTTCTGTTCGTATTATGGGCGAGGATTTAGTGCTGTTCCGCGACCGTTCAGGCGACCTTGGTCTGCTGCATCGCCACTGCAGTCATCGTGGCGCCTCGCTCGAATATGGCGTCATCGAATCCCACGGCATCAGCTGCTGTTATCACGGTTGGCACTATGGAAACGACGGGACAATTCTCGCCGCCGGTGCCGAGCCGGACAGCAGCAAGATTCCTGCCGACGTCGTTCACGGCGCCTACCCGACCCACGAATATAACGGGATCATCTTCGCCTACATGGGCCCGCCCGATGAGATGCCGGAATTTCCCATGTACGACACCTACGACTTGCCGAACACGGAGTCGGCCGCCTTCTCGCTTTCGGCACCGTGCAATTGGCTGCAGGTTTACGAGAACCATCAGGACCCTATCCACACGGTGTTCCTGCACTCGCGCGGCGACAACGTCCATTTCGGACAAGCATGGGGCGAAGTTCAGGTGATCGAGTTCTTCGACACACCGATCGGCATGTCGAATGTGCAAACCCGGCGTTGGGGCGATCTTGTGTGGTGCCGCACCGTTGAAGGCATGCTGCCCAACGGCAACCAGACCGGCGCTGTCTGGGAGCAGGCCGACGAGGAGAAATTCTTCCGCCGCGTCGGCTTTACGCGCTGGATGGTGCCGGTCGACGACACGCACACGATCACGATTGGCTGGCGCTACTACAACGACCTCATCGACCCCCAACATGTCGGCGAAAAATCAAACGTTGGCAAGGAGATGATTGATTTCATTGGTCAAACGGAGGACGAGCGTTCCTATGAAGAACGCCAGCGCAATCCGGGCGACTTCGAGGCCCAGGTCTCGCAACGTCCTATCGCCTTGCACGACATGGAACATCTTGGCACCACGGACCAGGGCGTTGCCAAGCTGCGCACATTGATCCGCCGCGGCATCCAAGGGGTCGAAAAAGGCCGACGCATAAAGATGCCGACGCCGCGCAATGGCCGGATTCCTACTTACGGCCAAGACACCGTTTTCCATATCGCAAAAGCGAAAGACGACCGTGCGCTGCTGGGCGAACTGGGGCGCAAGATTTCCGGCAGCGTGGTTAAGGACGCCCATCTGACGTCAGACGAACGTGAAGCAACGATCCGCGGTATTTGCGAGGAAGCGGCCGTTACTCAATAACAAGAGCCGCAACGCGGAACGCCAGGTCCAATTGCTGTTGTCGTCCACCTCGGGCGCGATATAGAAGGCGTTCGTCATTCCGCTGATCTGTGTGCCATGAGAGAGTTCGGTCTATGCCAACGGACAGACTGAATTTCGAACCGCCGGTGGCGCTTCCGGACCGCGAGCATTTCGTTATCCGGCATGCCCACATCCTGAGCGTCGATTCCGACATCGGTGACCTGGAAAACGGCGATATCCATGTTCGAGACGGGTCGATCATCGCTGTCGGCAGAGCGTTGGAGGCCGACGGAGCAAGGGAATTCGACGGAGACGGGATGATCGTCATGCCAGGGTTTGTCGATGCCCATTGGCACCTATGGAGCACGTTGTACCGAAACCTCCAGCGCACCGATCGCGGCTACTTCGACCTCCTGTCGGGACTTGCTCAGCATTTCAGCACCGAGGATTTCTACCGCAGCGTCCGTCTTGCGCTCGCCGAAGCGGTCTCGGCCGGAATCACCACCATTCTCAATTTTTCGCACAACACCCGGACGTCGGCGCACGCCGATGCGGAAATTGCTGCGCATATCGAGAGTGGCCTGCTCGGGCGTTATTCCTATGGCCACGTCTCGGGAATGCCGCCGAACGAGATCATGCCAATCGACGACCTTCCGCGGGTACAGCGCGACTGGTTTAGCACAGACGGTCCCACTGATGGCCGACTGAGCTTGGGCTATTCCTGGCGCGGGCCTCTATTGACCCCACCTGAGGTCTATCGACCGGAGTTCGAAGCCGCCCGAGAACTTGGACTTCCAGTCACAACGCATGCCGGCCAAGGGCCACCCTATGGGATCGACGCCGTCCAGATGCGACAAGAGGGTTTCCTTGGTCCTGAAACGCTGCTCGTACACTTTCTTCTGGCTAGCGCCGAGGATCGCCAGGCGCTCGCAGAGTCCGGCACATCTTTGAGCATCGGCATGCAGTCCGAGCAACGGTTTGGTGCCGAGTGCGATCTACGCTCACATTTGCTTCACTGCCTGGACGATGGCGTGAATCTCTGCCTGTCAGTCGATGCAACGTCAGCCGCGAGCGTCAATCCGTTCGAAAATATGAGCATTGCCTGGTATATCGGCATCCCTTGGCCCGGTACGCCGACCGAATCGATCCCAGCCGTGAACTTTCGCCAATGCCTCGAAATGGCAACGATCAACGGCGCCCGAGCTATGAGATTGGAGGATCAGGTCGGCTCGTTGATGCCGGGCAAGCGCGCCGATCTCATCATGATCCGTGCGACCGACCTCAACATGGCGCCATTTGGCGAGCTGGACGGTGCGGTTGTGCGATCGGCGACACCTGCGAATGTCGACACGGTTGTCGCCGACGGACGATTCCTTAAGCGGAACGGCGAGTTGATCGCCATCGACATAGACGAGGTGGTCGTCGGCGCAGGCGCGGCGTTGCACGCAGTTTTGGAGCGGGCCGGCGGGTCATTTGCTCCGCCGACTGGTTCAGCCCGGCGATATTAAGATATGAAGGCAACGGCAGAGCCCTGGCGGCACCCATGACGTCGAGCGTTACACAATCCAATCAAGCAACGATCGATCACTGGGCAAAGCGTGCACAGTACTGGATCAAATGGGCCGAACATATAGCGCCAGGTGAAGACGAATTCACCCGACAGATATTCGCGGCGATCGATCTTCGAGACGGGCACGAACTCCTCGATCTCGCGTCAGGACCTGGCGAGCCCGCGCTAAAAGCCGCGGCCGCCGTTGGACCCGACGGCCTGGTTATCGCAACAGATATCGTACCGGACATGATCTGTGGCCTTCGCGACCGTGAAGATACATCGCAGTATCGTCATCTGCATTATGCGGCAGCGGACATGCAATACCTGCCATTTGCCGATGCACGGTTCGACCGCATCACCTGCCGCTTTGGCATCATGTTTGTTGAAGATCCGGTACTTGCATTCCGGGAAATGCGTCGGGTTCTGCGGCCAAGTGGCCGAGCAGTGCTCATGTTTTGGGGCCCAAGAGACGACACGCCGATCTTCCTCCTCAACCGCGACGTCGCCGTTGAAGTTCTGGGACTGCCCGCGCCACCATCCGACAAAGCCGATCGATTCGGCGACGCGGGTTCGATTTCCAATGCCATGAGCGAGGCCGGATTGGTCGACATCGTCGAACTCGAACACCGAGTCGTCAAACGCGAACCGATCGGCGAGCCATTTTGGAGGGCCTATTTCGAAATGACCTTTGGACCACAGCTCACCACGCACGATCCGGACATCATGAATCGCCTCGATCAGGTGATGCTCCGCCACCTGGAGCCCTATCGAATCGGCGATGAATTTCATCTAAAGGCGCACATGCGCCTCGCCGTCGGCAACGCCGGTTAGCAGTTTCTTGGCCTCGGCAGTTAGTTGGGTGTCCAGGCGAGCGACCGTATCTCGCTGAATTCCTGGCGAACTATTTCCCAGGCATCTCCCCCATCCGTGCTGACGAACAGTTGTCCATAATGGGTCGAGCAGACGATAAGGTCCGGGTCCGCCGGGTTCGTCGCGAAGTTCCAGATCGGCGTGTTCGGCGGAATCGGAAACGAGAGAGGCTCCCAAGTCTCTCCGCGATCTTTCGAGCGTTGGACGACACCAGTGACGCTGATGTCATCGCCGCCGAGTGCGACAAAGATGACGTTCGGGTCGTCGGCCTTGACCGCAACATGGCGACAATTGCGCGGAACAAACCGTTTTTGCACGCCGATCGTCTGCCAAGTCTGGCCTCGATCCAAGGTCGTGTGAACTTCCATGTCCGCGCTGGCAAAGACCATGCAGGGCGCCCCAGGGCTAATCGCCATACCGTGTATGTCAGTGTCGAAAAGCCCGGCGCTTACGTCGTTCCAACTGTCCCCACCGTCGAGACTAAGGCGTATCCCGTCCGCCTCAACGCCGGCCCAGACGATCTGGGTGTTGATCGGCGTGGAATATTGACCCCCTTGGTGGGGTAATCGGCGTCCAAAATTGGGGACCTATATACGTGAGTGCCCAAGCCTACTTGCAGGCGTCCGCATTCACGCGCAGATACTCGTCGATGAACTTGTCCGTGTGCTGCGACACGCTCGACAGGATGAAGTTTGGATTTCGACTATGCGTTCCAGTTGAGCCCACACCCCAAGTCGTAGCTGTATTTTCGTAACTACCCAGGTACCCCGCTCCTGACCGTGAGAGGATGATGTAGGTGGTCGGCGGGGCCGGGTTTCCGCCGCCGCGTCGTTGATCGTCTCTTGACTCCATAGAATCGGGCGTCTATGGGTTGCGCTCTCGTGTGACGGGAGCGGCGCGTGGGATATTTTGGGTCGAAGGCGACGAGCGGTCTGTGCCAGGCGCTGATTGCGCTGATGCCGCCGCACAGCGTTTACATCGAGAGCCACCTGGGGGGCGGTGCGCTGATGAAGCGCAAGCCAACGGGCGTGCGCTCGATCGGCATCGACCGCGATGCGCAGGCGCTCGAGGCCTTTGCCTGTGACTACCCGGTCGAGTTGGTGCATGGCTGTGCCCATGCCTTTTTGGCCTCGTTCCCGTTTCTGGGCCCGGAGCTGGTCTACAGCGATCCCCCCTATCTGCACGCGACCCGCCGTTCGGCACGGCGCTATCGCTTCGACTACGAGGAGGTCGACCATGTCGCGCTCCTGGACCTGCTCAAGGATCTGCCCTGCCAGGTGATGGTCTCGGGCCATCCCTCGGCGCTCTATGACGAGATGCTGGCGGGCTGGCGCAGTCTGGCGCTGCAGGTGACGACCCAGGCCCAGGTGCGGACCGAGGTCGTGTGGTTCAACTTCGCGCCCGACCGGGTGCATTGGGCGAGCTACGCAGGCCGGAACTTCACCGACCGCCAGCGCATCAAGCGTAAGGCGGCCAACTGGGGCCGGCGTTACAAGGCCTTGCCGGCGGGCGAACGCCTCGCGGTGCTGGCCGCCATGATGGCCGTCGATGCCGAGGACCCGTGACGCTGTCGCGCTGGCACGAGGACCTCGCCGCCCATGACGAGGCCTTCGCGTGCCTGCAAGATCTTCTTGACCCCTCATCCTTCGCAACAACAGTCGTCAAGGCCTTCCGGGATTGGGGCCAGGGGCTGTTGCGCCTGGCCACGGTGCTCGTCCGGGAGAATGCCGCGCTCGAGCGGGAGAACGTGACCCTGCGGGACCGCATCGCCGAGCTCGAGCGGAGCGCGGCGCTTGACAGCACCACCAGCAGCAAGCCGCCCGCCAGCAACGGCCTGGGCAAGAAGAGCGGAACCCAGAGGCGCACCCGAAGCCAGCGCGGCAAGTCCGGCAGGCCAAGCGGCGGCCAGCCGGGCCACAAGGGAACGACGCTGGCGCGGACCGAGAGCCCGGACCATGTTGTGGATCATGACCCCTCCGCCTGTTCGGGCTGCGGCGCACCGCTGTCGGACGCCGACCGTCACCGCGCGCCCGTCTGTCGACAGGTCTTCGATGTGCCCGAGCCACGCCCCCTGGAGGTCACCGAACACCGCGCCCATCGCTGCCTCTGCGGCGCCTGCGCCACCGTGACAGGAGCCGTCTTCCCGGACGGCGTGACCGCCCCGGTCCAGTACGGGCCACGCATCACCGCCTGGGTGAGCTACCTGCTGTACGCCCAGGTCGTTCCCGAGAAGCGCTTGGCCGAACTCATGAGCGACCTCTTCGCAGTGTCCATCTCCACAGCCACGATCACCGCCATGGGCCGGCGAACCGCCAGGCGCTTCGAGCCCTTCCTCGCCCATGTCGCAGACGTGATCCGCACAGCGGTCCCGGTCAAGCACCTCGACGAAACCGGCCTGCGGATCGCCGCCCGTACCCGCTGGCTCCACGTGCTGTGCACCCCATTCCTGACCGTCCTGCGCATCGGCGCGGGACGCGGCGATGTCGAAAAGGACCTCGAAGGCATCCTCATCCATGACGATTACGCCGCCTACTTCACCCTCAAGGGCGTGCGCCACGGCGCCTGCAACGCCCATCACCTGCGCGAACTCCAGGCCCTGATCGACATCGAGAAGGAAGACTGGGCAAAGAGCATGCAGCGCCTCCTTGAGCGCGTGCACAGGGCTACCCGCTTCTCCCGTGAGAACGGCCGCGACGTGCCCGCCTCCCTGGTGGCCCGGATCTCGCGGGCCTGGGCCCGCATCCTCGACCACGCCATCGCCTTCCACGAGGCGCAGCCGCCGCTCCGGACCGGCAAGCGCGGACGAAAGAAACGCCGCATCGGTCATAACCTCGCGCTCCGCCTCCGCAAGCACAAGGAGGGATGCCTGCGATTCCTCACCGACCCGCGCACGCCGTTTACGAACAATGAGGCCGAACGTGACCTCCGAATGGCCAAGCTGCGCCAGAAGATCTCCGGTGGCTTCCGCTCCGAGAGGGGTGCCTACAACTTCGCCAGAATGCGTGCCGTCATCGCCACCGCCCGAAAGCAACGCTGGAACGTCCTCCAGACCCTGGTGCATCCCGATCCGATGCAACTAATCCCCAAACTGCGCCTCTGAGAACACCGGCACCGCTACCAGCCCGGACCGCCACGATCCCTCACATACAAACGCTCGGGCCAATCAGACCTGGGTAGTTACGTATTTTCTAACATGGTGGCACGGTCTACCACCTCTTTGTTGTATTCAACCCCTATATGGATGACGGAGCTAACGACATTCACGTTGAAGTACAAGTACGACCACGCCGCTTCTCTGTAGAGTCGCGCTGCGCGTAGCCTACTGCGCACGGCGATTACGATTGCCTCTCTGGTAACGTCGATAGCGGTTGCCTCGTCGCCCGGGTCCTCAACCAGTAAATCCATGGGACGGCAATCGTTCCATAGCCGGAAACGGTCATAGTCGCTTACATCAGTGGACGATGCAGATGTGGCGGTGAACAAGAGCGCGGCCCGCGAGATATAGGCTGACATGGTGTCTCATTACATGTGGCTCCGCAGGGCAAATCAGATTTGACACACCGCCCCAATCATTAGAAAAGCACGAACGGCGTGTCCTGTTGGAAGGAGCACGCCGTTTGCTCTTGCCCTTGTGCAAGGGGGCAGAGTGTCGGGGGGGTAACTAGGATATGCCTTCGGAGGATCACTCCGAGGCTCGCCGCGAGCCTAGTGGTGATGGGCTGTCTGTAACCCAGCCCATTAAAAGCCAAACGATCCATGGTATCTCCTTTCTATCGGCCTCTATGCAGGGCTGACTTCTGCTGACGTTTGACCGCCTGACAATGGTGCCTCGGAGGAAATATCCCCCGAGGTGTCCGAGTCGACAGAGGCAAGAGCCTAGCCTCACCTTGGGCACTCACGCATATAATTCCCCAAAATTGACCCCCCTGGTTTTGTGCTCTTGAACACACCTTGTTGTTTGGACAGACGAGGTGGGGGAGATGCTGGTTGTGGAGACGATTGCGCGGATCCGTCGGGATCATCTGGTGAAGGGCGTTCCGATCAAGAAGATCGCCCGGGATTTGAGGGTTTCGAAGAACACGGTGCGCAAGGTGGTACGGGGCGATGAGACCTCGTACAGCTACGCGCGCAAGATCCAGCCGATGCCGAAGCTTGGGCCGTGGGTGGAGGAGTTGGAGCGCCGGCTTGAGGCCAACGAGAAGAAGCCGCGCCGGGACCGCTTTTCTCTGCTGCGGATTCATGAAGACCTTGCGGCTCTGGGCTATGGCGGCGGCTACGACGCGGTGCGCCGCTACGCCAGGACCTGGCGGCGGCGGTGGCGGCTGTTGTCGCCGTCGCAGGGTTTTGTGCCGCTGAGCTTCGATCCCGGCGAGGCCTACCAGTTCGACTGGAGCCACGAATACGCGCGCCTGTCGGGTGTGACGACCAAGGTGAAGGCAGCGCACATGCGGCTCTGCTACAGCCGCATGCAGCTGGTTCAGATCTTCCCGCGCGAGAGCCAGGAGATGGTGTTCGAGGCGCACGATCGGGCCTTCCACTTCTTCGGCGGGGTCTGCCGGCGGGGCATCTACGACAACATGAAGACGGCGGTGAGCATGGTCTTCGTGGGCAAGGAGCGCGCCTACAACCGGCGCTTTCTGGAGCTGTGCTCCCACCATCTGGTGGAGCCGGTGGCGTGCACTCCGGGTGCGGGCTGGGAGAAGGGCCAGGTCGAGAGGCAGGTGGGTGACGTCCGCGGCCGCCTGTTCGTGCCCATCCCGCGGGGCGGCTCCTACGCCGAGATCAACGCGTGGCTGATGGATCGGTGTATCGAGGACGCCAAGAAGCGGCCGCATCCGACGATCGAGGGCAAGACGGTGTGGCAGGTGTTCGAGGAGGAGCGGCCCTTCCTGATGGCCTATCGCGGCCCCTTCGACGGCTTCCACGCCACCGAGGTATCGGTCTCCAAGACCTGTCTGGTGCGCTTCGACAACAACCACTACAGCGTGGCGGCCCGCGCCGTCGGGCGGACGGTCGACGTGCGGGCCTATGCCGATCGGATTGTCATCCGCCAGGATGGCGAGACCGTTGCCGAACACCCCCGGAGCTTTGGACGCGGTGAGATCGCCTGCAATCCATGGCACTACGTGCCGATCCTGACACGGAAGCCCGGTGCGCTGAGGAATGGCGCGCCTTTCAAGGGTTGGCAACTGCCCGGCGCGCTGGGCCGCATACGGGCTCGGCTGACGGGTTGCAACGACGGTGACAGGCAGTTCGTGAGGATCCTCGCGGCGGTGCTGGAGGACGGGCTGGAGGCGGTCGAGGCGGCCTGCGCCGAAGCGCTCGCCTGCGGCGCCTGCAGCGCTGATGTTGTGCTCAACATCCTCGCCCGGCAGTGCCAGCAGCAGCCGCCGCCGGCCATCCCAACGCCCGAGGGCCTGCAGCTTCGCCACCAGCCGGTGGCCGACTGCCGCCGCTACGACCGCCTGAGGGAGGCCGGTCATGGAGCGTCATGATGTGCTGGCGATGATGACGGCGCTGAAGCTTGCAGGCATGCGCGCCGCCTACGACGACATCCTCGCCGACGGGCTCAAGCGCCGTCATCCGGTTGCAGCAGATCATCGGTACGCTGCTGCAGACCGAGGTCGCCGACAAGCAGGCGCGCTCCATCAAGTACCAGATGACGTCCGCCAAGCTGCCGACGGCCAAGGAGCTGGCCGACTTCGACTTCGCCGCTTCCCCGGGCAATGAGCCCCTGATCCAGGAACTCGCCGGCGGCGACTTCCTGGAGAGCAAGCGCAACATCGTGCTGGTCGGCGGCACCGGCACCGGCAAGACCCATCTCGCCGTCGCCATCGCCCGCGCCTGTATCAGAAAGGGCGCCCGTGGCCGCTGCTACAACGTCGTCGACCTGGTCAACCACCTCGAGGCCGAACTCCGCTCCGGACGCCAGGGCCGTACCGCGGACCAACTCGTCCGACGCGACTTCGTCATCCTCGACGAACTCGGCTACCTGCCCTTCGCCCAGGCCGGCGGCCAGCTGCTGTTCCACCTGATGAGCCGGCTCTACGAGCGCACCTCGATCATCGTCACCACCAACCTCGCTTTCGGCGAATGGCCCTCCGTCTTCGGCGACCCCAAGATGACCACAGCCCTGCTCGACCGCCTGACCCACCATTGCGAGATCATCGAAACGAGAGCTGGCGCTTCAAGAACCGCTCCTGACCGGACGCCGGCCGTGCCTGCGGCCCGCTTGCCCCGGTGGGTCAACAGGCTTGACGTATACGTCAAGCCCACGCGGCTTCGCTCCGCGCACCGCAAGGCGCTACACGAAGCCGCTCGGGTCCCCCCTATTGACTACCGGGACAACCTCCGCCGTGCCACTCAGGGGGTCAATATTGCACGCCGATTGACAATCTGGGGGTCCGTTGGGTCGACGACCATTTGCAGGACCCGCGCCGGTCCGCCGAACACACCCTCCGCCGCGAACTCGACCGGCCGTTCTTCCCAGCGTTGTCCGCCATCGCGCGTTCGAAATATCGCGCCGGGCCGACACCCGGCATAAACAATATCCGGATTGGTTGGATCGATCGCGATCGACCAAACACCGTGGGCGTTGGCAGGGGATTCCAGGCGGTAGAAGTGGGCGCCCCTGTCGTCGCTGCGGAAAATTCCATTGGTTAGGCCAGCATAGATGACGGACGGTTGCGCGGGATCTGTCGCCAGGGCACAGCAGTCGTTCTCATCGTTGCTGCCCTTGGGAACCGCCCAGGTGTCGCCACCGTCGGAGCTGCGCCATATGCCAGCACCGCCGATGCCGGCGGTACCAACGAATATGCTGAAGTCTGTCCTCATTACTGCACAGTCAATTCATGAGATGTGAGATTAAGTTATCCAAGCAGGATGATATCGACTTGCGACAAATCGCCACGACCGGTCAAACTACCATCGATGTCGCGTCAATTGGAGCCACCAATATGGAAGAACAGATTCAATTCGACTCCAACGGACTAAAGCTGTGCGGCACGCTGAGTTTGCCTGACGGCCTTGCCGCGAGCGACCGAAGACCCGCGTTTCTAGTTCTCCACGGCTTCGGCAGCAATAGGAACAGCAAGGGCTGCATCTGGTGCGCCAGAACATTCTCGGATTGGGGTTACGTGACGCTGCGCTTTGATATGCGAAGCTGCGGCGAAAGCGATGGCGAACCAGGCCACATCCTCTGCCTCGATCAGGTCGAAGACACGAAGGCCGGCGTTACCTATCTTGCGAGCCGCCCAGAAGTCGACCCAGGAAAGATCGCTGCAATCGGAAGCAGTTTCGGCGCGGCGGTTGCGATCTACACCGCTGGTGTCGACGACCGTCTCGCCGCAGCAATCTCATCGGGTGGCTGGGGTGACGGCGAGCGAAAGTTTCGCGGCCAGCACCAAACCCCGGAAGTTTGGAAACGCTTTCAATCGATGCTGGAGAAGGGCCGGGAACATCGCGAACGGACCGGCCAATCGCTGATGGTTTCCCGCTACGAGATCGTTCCCATTCCCGAACATCTTCGCGGCAACTTGTCGGCCGGGTCCGCCATGGAGTTCCCTGCAGAAACGGCGGAGAGCATGGTCAATTTCACCGCCGATGACGTCGTTGGCAAGATCGCACCGCGGCCCCTGTTGCTGCTCCACAGCGCCAACGATTCGGTGACGCCGACCGAACAATCGGTTGAGCTGTTTAAACGGGCCGGACAACCAGCCGACCTGCATCTTCTGGCAGACGTCGATCACTTCATGTTCGGTGAGGACAACCCGCGCGTGATCAGCATTCTCCGCAACTGGCTGGCTGCATATCTTCCCATATCCGGCACAGCGCCAGACGGGGGTTCCAGCGAATGAGTTCAGCATCGGTGCTCGTCCAACATAAAGACCTTCGCCGTCTAACCGGGCCATTTTCTTGGCAAACGGGCTAAACGCTGATCACGCGGCGCTGGTCGCAGATACACCTGTCTGGGCCAACCTTCGAGGTGTCGATTCGCACGGTGTTCAACGCGTGCCCCGATATGTCGAATGGGTCCAAACCGGCGTTATCAACGCCGAACCGTCATTTGCAGTCGATCAGAAAACACAGTCGAGCTT
Organism: Alphaproteobacteria bacterium; assembly: GCA_965217615.1. Taxonomy (GTDB): domain Bacteria; phylum Pseudomonadota; class Alphaproteobacteria; order UBA8366; family CAVOAK01; genus CAVOAK01. The sequence continues at coordinate 90,550 of CBDCIT010000015.1, read as the reverse complement.
TGTCCTCGACGCCGACAGTGGCGCCGGGCCAATTCAGCCCGTTGATTAAGTGGCTTTTTCCAGCTCTCACCCCCAGATGAAGAATGCGGCGGCGAAAGCCGACTGGCCGCTTTGCGAGCCCCCCCGTGCCACCAGCATGGCCCCGGTGGGCGTGAGCAGAACGAAAATACCGCCATATCCGCCCGCCACGGCCTCCCGCGGGGTGCCGGCGCCGATGAGCTGGCGCATCAGTAACGATAGATTGTGGCCGGCGACGTGGAGCAGGTATCGCTTGTGCACATTCTCTCGCCCGCGCAGCCAGGTTCGTCGCATGCCGCCACGATCGAGGTTGTGGGCAAAGCAGCGCTCGACGATCTCGGCGCGCAGCTTGAAGGCCTCGCGGGCGACCCCGGACTTGAGCCGCGCACGGTTGTTGGTGACCGCGCGCCGCGCCGCCTCATCACCGTGCCAGCGCGAAAAGCCGGTCTGCTTGGGCGCCGCGATCCGGGTCTTCCAGGGACTGTCGTCCAGAGCCCTCAAGACCGCCCGTGAGTGATAACCTTTGTCGGCGACGCATTCGGCCGGGTCCTCCGCCGTCGGTGCCGCATCCACCGCCCCGAGGTTTGCCTCGGCCTTCGCCAGGGTCTTGGAAAGCGTCGTGGTGTCGCCCTCATCGGCCGGGTGCAGCTCGGCCGCCACCACCGCGCCGGTGTCCAGATCCACCGCGTGCTCGGGCTTGTAGGCCAGATGCGTCGTGCCGTCCTTCATCTTGGCGATCTTGGCCTCGGGGTCGCTCTTCGAAACCCAATCCGTGTTGGAAAGCTTCTTGCCCTTGCGCTTCCGCTCCAGACGCGCCAGATCCTCGGCCGTGGGTGTCTCGACGCCGCTTTCCCGGGCCAGGCGCTCCAGCATCTCCCGGTAGCCTTCGCCGTTGGCGCGCCGCACGATGTTCCGCAGCGCCGCGTTGGCCTCCATGGTCGAGGCATCGACGCCGATGCGCTCGCCCTTGATCAGCCCCGCCTCGGCGATCAGCACCAGAACCCAGTCGAAGACCGCCGCGTGGACTTCATGGGGCAGGCGCGTGCGGCTTCGTGACAGCCAGGAATGGTCCGGTACCCGATCACGGCTCCCCAGTCGCAGGAACGACCGCAGCGAAAGCGAGTCCGAGCAGCGCCACTCCAGACCGCGCTCGCTGTCGATGCCCTCGAAGTAGCCCACCAGGTGCATCCGGAAATAGCGCCCGGGCGGCACCGAGGGCGCGCCCATCCGGGCCGCGTAATAAGGCCGGCAGCTCGCCTCGGCAAAGGCGTCGAAGCCGCCCTCGATCAGCACCGACTGCAGGCGGTCATAAAACACATGACCCGGAGAGCGCGGCATCTCCGACCAGCTCACCATCAGATCCCCCTGACCAGCCTTCTGCCGTCCCATCGCCATCGGCAAACCCCCCTGCAAATCAGGGAACCAGAGAATCAGACGGCGCCGACTTAATCAACGGGCTGAATTGCCATGACCGCCGCAATGGAACACGCGGTGCAAGACGCGCAGGAGGCAGGCATCAGTTTTGGATTGATTCGCCAGACAACGCACTTTGCCGCAGTTGGCTACTACACGCAGATCGCCGCGCGGCACGATATGGCCGGCATCGCCATCTCCGCCTCGGGGCCGAACATGGCCTACCATGGCGCACGCGCCGCCGGCGTGGCGACCAACCCATTGGCGATTGCGGTTCCGGGGCGTGAGGGCCGAGTTGTCTCGCTTGATATGGCAACGGCCGTCGCCGCGCTCGGAAAGTTGATGCATGCCCGCAATACAAACACACCGGTACCCGACGGCTGGGCGCTCGATGACGCTGGAGAGCCAACCAACGACCCGATGAAGGCATCTCTGCCACGTCCGCTTGGGGGTCCGAAGGGTTCCGGACTCTCGTTGGCAATCGAGTGCCTGACGAGCCTGCTCGCCGGTCATCCGATCGTCTCGGACGCATTGATGGGAAAAAACAATCGCCACCGACAAAATGCTGCGGTCGTCGCAATCAATATCTCCACTTTTACCGATGTCGAAAACTTCAAGCAGAACGTGGACGACCTGTCGTCTGCACTCAAGAACCTGCCGCTTGCGTCTGACGTTGATGAACTTCTGTTGCCGGGCGAGCGCGGCGACCGCGTTCATGCACAACGCTCGCACGACGGTATTCCTGTGCCAAAGCCGATTTGGGACAAGATCCTCGCCATCGCCGAGACGTCCGACCTGCCAATTCCCGTGCCTATCGGCTGACACCCAGACAATGCTCAAGGAGATTGCTTAAGCGTCGCCACCGGATTTTGTATGGTGCGTCCCGGCTATCCCTAGCCATACCAAGGAGCTACAATAACCGTCGAGTTGGACGTTATGCGGGGAGCGTCAAATCTTGAATAAGGGCGGGTTTGATTTTTCGCTGGCTATTGGCGGGGCAGCGGGACAAGGCATCGCCACGCCCGGCAATATCCTTGCCCGGTTATTCGTTCGCCGCGGGCTTCATCTCAATGCCTACAACGCCTATCAGTCCATCGTGCGCGGCGGCCACATATTTCTCACAGTGCGAATCAGTGACCAAAAGATCCATAGTCACGGCGACCAATTAGATCTCTTGGTCTGCCTCAATCAGGATACGATGGACCGGCATCTCGGTTTGATGCGCGCGGGGACGCGAGTGATCTTCAACAGTGACACGATCACCCCGGGGGCGGCGGCCGACGGCGTGGAAATGTGCCCGATGCCGGTCGGCGAATTGTCCGACAAGAGCCGCAACCGCCTGGTCCAGAATACCACGGCGCTTGGCGTCATTACGTTATTGCTTGGCATGGAATTCCAAGATCTTGAGGTTGCTTTGACACTGCAGCTACAGCGCAAGGGTCAGGACACCGTCGATGAAAACACTCGCGTTGCCCGCGCCGGGTACGACCATGCGACGGCGAACTTTGCACCCTATCCCGATGCGATTTCGAAAGGGCCGAATCCGCTCGCCCTGTGGACCGGCAACGACGCATTGGCTATGGGCGGAGCAGCGGCCGGCGTCAAATTCTATTCAGCCTATCCTATGAGCCCATCGACTGGCGTCTTGCATTGGATGGCGAGGAACGGTCGGGAATTGGGGATTATGGTTCGTCAGGGCGAAGATGAAATCGCCGTCGCCAACATGGTTGTCGGTGCGGCGCATGCCGGCTGCCGGGCCATGTGCGCGACCTCTGGTGGCGGTTTTGCCTTGATGACCGAGGCAATCGGCAGCGCCGCCATGATGGAAATCCCGGCCGTCTTTATCAACGTGCAGCGCGCCGGCCCGTCAACAGGTGTACCGACCAAGACCGAACAGGGTGATTTGTGGCAAGTGCTCGGTGCCAGCCAAGGCGACTTTGAGCGCATCATTGTGGCGCCTGTGAACGCGCTGGACGCCTACAACACTATCCCCGAACTGTTCAATCTGTGCGAGCGCCACCAGTGCCCCGGGATCGTCATAACCGATCTGCTGATTTCTGAGGGAACGTTCGCCGTCGACCCAGACCATATCGACATGCAGCCGCAGATCGACCGTGGCGTGATGATTACCGAACCGTCAAAGTCGGTGGCAAACGGCGAATATCTGCGATATGAGGATACCGAAAGCGGAATATCACCGCGCGCGCTTCCGGGGGTAGAGGGCTATGTGCACGTCGTAGCGACCGACGAGCACGATCAAGATGGCGTCCTCATCAGCGACGAGTTCACCAACCCGCACAAGCGCCGGCAGATGGTCGAGAAACGGGCGCGAAAGTTAAAGAGTGTCATCGAGGCGATCGAACCCCCCAAGTTAGAGGGACCTGAAGATGCCGAAGTAACCTTGATCGGCTGGGGGTCAACGTCCGGCGTTATTAGGGAAGCGATTGCGCAATTGGCTGAGGCGGGAATTGTCGCCAACCACCTGCCCATCAAGTGGATCGTTCCCTTCCATGCGCAGGCAGTCACCGACATTGTTTCCAAGGCCAAACGCACGATTGTCGTTGAGAACAACTATTCAGGACAGTTCTACCGCTTCATGCGCAGCGAAACGGGACTAAGCGTCGACGGCCATATTCGCAAGTACGATGGTGAACCCTTCATGCCGCACCACATCGTCGACGGCGTCAGCGAACAGCAATCGGGACAGACCGACACCTATGTCCCGACCCAAGAAATTATGGTGTGAGGAGAACGTAATGAACGAACTCACGACAAAAGAGTGGGAGGTCCCTTCCCTCACCGCAAACGATTTTAAGGGCAAGGTCGATCCCGACTGGTGTCCGGGCTGCGGAGATTTCGGTGTTCTCAACAGTCTAAAGAAAGCTTGTGTAGAGCTCGGTCTCCAGCCCCATGATATTCTTAACGTCAGCGGCATTGGCTGTTCTTCGAACTTCCCCGGCTACTTCAACGCCTACGGCATGCACACGCTGCATGGCCGATCGCTGGCCGTCGCGACCGGCGCCAAGATGGCGAACCATGAGATGACCGTGATCGTTACGGGCGGCGACGGTGATGGCTACGGAATCGGCGGCAACCATTTCACACATACCGCGCGGCGCAACGTCGACCTGACCTACATTGTCATGGACAATCAGATTTACGGCCTGACAACCGGCCAGATCTCGCCGACCAGCCGTCTCGACATGAAGACCAAGAGCACGCCTCATGGCAGCGTCGAGATGCCGATTAATCCGCTGACCTCGGCGATCATGAATGGTGCCACATTTGTCGCCCGCGGCTTCAGCGGCGATATCAAGCAGTTGACGATGCTTATGAAGGAGGCGATCGAGCATAAAGGGTTTGCGCATATCAACGTGCTAAGCCCATGCGTCACGTTTAACCTCGACAACGACTTCCCATTCTTCAAGCCACGTGTGAAGCGGCTCGAAGATGAGGGTCACGACACCGGCGACTGGAAGAGCGCCTGCGAGAAGGCCATGGTCTGGGGCGACACGATTTACACCGGCGTGTTCCTTCAGGTTGAGGGCCGTCCATCGCTGGAACAGCAGGAGCCAATTCTCGAAGAGGGAGGCGCACTGAGCTATCGCCCGCTTGGTCTTAGCGAAGAACAGTCGCAGAAGATCATCAGCCGGATGATGTAACGCCCCGTCCAAGTGACGCATCTTCATATCCCATCGCCCAAGCGCGGGGAGAGAAAATGAGAGTTGTAGGGGCCGGCCTGGGTCGAACCGGCACGCATTCGCTCATGCTAGCGCTGGAACAACTGCTCGGCGCACCGTGCTACCACATGTTTGTTGCGGCGCAGCACCCCGATCATACGCAGGTCTGGCACGACGCATCGCTGGGAAAGATGCCCGACTGGGTTGAGTTCTTTCACGACTATGGCGCGGCGGTCGATTGGCCTGCTTGCGCCTTCTGGCCGGAAATCCGCGCGGCATATCCCGACGCCCTCGTGTTGCTTTCCGTGCGCGATGCGGACGCCTGGTGGCAAAGCGCGAGTACGACGATCTTTACGACATTTGAGGGCCGCAATTCAGAGCGGCAAGATATGCTGGACGCGTTGTTTGAGAATCGCTTCACTTCACGGACCGACGATCGCGAGGCTGCAATCGCAGCCTTTGAAGCGCATAACGCCCGCGTCAGAGAGTCCGTGCTGGCGTCACAGTTGCTGGAGTGGCAGGCGGGAGAAGGATAGGAGCCGATTTGCAGGGCTCTCGATCTTGCGGTGCCGTCCGAGCCGTTCCCCCACACCAATACGACCGAAGAGTTTTTGGCGCGCCGCGACGAGCGAACAGCGAAGAGCGCTGCCGGATAGGCGCGCCGCCTGATAAATTCCTACGCCGGCAAGTCAATCGAGAAGCACGAGGTTCTCCGCCGCGGACTTGCCGTCCATCCCCGGAACGAGATCGTATTGGACCTTCTGTCCCTCGACCAATGTCTCGAGGCCGGCATCCACTATGGCGTTCTTGTGGACAAAGGTCATTTCCGATCCGTCGTTCGGCTGGATGAACCCATAGCCGGTCGTCTTATTGAATAGTTTTACGATTCCAGTGGCCATAACCAATCCCTCTGCCAACAAATTCGGCACGCCCAACCGATCCGTTTAGGATCGGACGCTCGCCTGTCCAAGAGCCTTGGGCGACGCGCACCTCTAAGAGTGAAATGTTACGCCGCCGCGAAATTGCAGACAAGACCGAGGGCGACGAATCTTGACCTTCGTCTGGCGCTGTGTGACCTAGGTGGGCGGTCAGGAACACCTTGGAAAGATGCGTTTCCAACGCTCCGTGTCGTTCCGAGCCTGCGGATGGGTGCCCGAGTGGTTGAAGGGACCGGTCTTGAAAACCGGCAGGGGGTCACTCCCCTCGTGGGTTCGAATCCCACCCCATCCGCCAAATGGCAGTAGGTACTTCCATTACAAGACGCTGACCGTACGGCCCTGCGCCAAACTATCGTACAAATGACGTCTAGGCTTCGAGCGCCAGGAACGCCGCCGCTCCTTCAGAGCCGTGATGCCCTGTGCCGTGAGCCGAGTTAGGATGATCACGATGCTGAGTCCGCTGGCCCACCAGAGCCCGGTCCGCAGCCAGGGAATGCCTGAGACATAGGCCGGGACATAAAGTACGCGCGCCGCCAGAAATATCTGCGCGCTGAGTGCGGTCCAGGTATCCGCGCGCCCGGTCACATGCGCCATCAGCACCACGGCTGCGAACAGCGGCAAGCTTTCCAGCTAGTTTCGATGAGCGCGCTCGAGCCGACCCGCGACGCCAACGAGCGGCATCGGCGTATCACGCGGACCAACCGACCACACGCTGCCAGTTTGGCGCTTAGCAAATGCCGTCGTGAGACCGGTCTGGGCGAGCGCAAGCACGACCGTCCAAAACAACATCCAAAGTTCCATCGTCATTTTCGTCTCCATGCCTACACCCTGCGTGACGCTGAAAATACTTGCATTTTGCTCTGGTCGGACCATAGCGGACATCCGGGCTGTCTAGCATGTCACGCGCAGCAAAATTAGTCATGCCGCGAGATTCGACTAAATTCCAGGAGGTCCGTCATGCCGGCACTAACCGACGAGATGAAGCGCGTCGTCGCGGAACAAAAGCTCGGATATGTCGCCAGCATCTGCGCCGATGGGACGCCTAATCTTTCGCCCAAAGGAACGTTTTTGGTGCTCGACGACGATCACGTCATGTTTGGCGAAATTCGCTCGCCGCAGACTGCCTCAAACATCGCCACGAACGCAATCGTCGAGGTGAACTTCGTCGATACCCTCTCGCGAATGGGCTTTCGCTGCAAAGGGCCGGCCCGCTTCGTGAAGAGGGGCTCGTCTGAATACGACGGCATGTTGCCGGCGTTTGTTGAGCAATGGGGTGAGCTCTGCGACATTTTCAATGGGATCATTGTCGTCCAGGTCGATCAGGCGAGCCCCCTCGTCAGTCCTGCCTACGATGATGGAGCCTAAGAAGCGGATCTTCGCCAGCATTGGCTCGAGTATTTCTCGGAAATTAACGAGCGCCGGCTGAAAGACGCGACTTAATACGGACGATAGGCAGCCATTTGGAGTATCTTGATCGACGATGAAACTTCTCGAATATCAGGGCAAGCAGCTGTTCTCCCGGTATGGAATTCCGGTTCCACCGGGGGGGCTTTGGCCGATTCACCCCAATGATCTCAAAAGGGTTGTGATCAAAGCACAGGTGCCTGCCGGCAAGCGCGGTAAGCGAGGCGGCATCGAATTCGTGGATGATGCCGCAGCAATTGAGGCGAGCGCCCGGAATATGCTGGGACGCACGTTGGGAGACGATTTGGTTGAACAAGTTCTGATCGAAGAACGCCTCGATATCGAACGGGAACTCTACCTGGCGGTCGTCAATGACCGGGATGCGCAGTGCCGAACAATCCTCGCTTCGGCGAAAGGTGGGGTGGAAATCGAGTCCGTGCCAAAAGAGGACATCCTGCGCCTGCCGATCGATGCACCTGGAAAAATCCAGGCCTCGGCGATCGAGCGGGTCACAAGTTTTCTGGACCTCTCGAAAAGGACGAAAGACGGTGTCGGATCGATTGTCGAAGCACTCTGCCGGCTGACCTACGAGCAGGATGCCGAGGTCGCCGAAATTAACCCGCTCGCCGTGATACGCGGTGGCAGTGCCGTTGCCGCGGACTCGAAGGTCGTGCTCGATAGTCGTGCCCGTTTTCGGCACCCTGAGTGGGATGAACTGGAAATTTCGCCGGAGCAGACGCCGTTCGAGCGATCGATAGCTGAGCATCACGGCTATGCCATTGATGTCGACCCAAAGGGACTGGTTGTTGCCATCATTGGCGGCGCAGGCGCGATGATGGCGACATTTGATCGCTTGATTGACCTCGGCGTACCCATGCGTGCCGTCGTCGATCTAGGGGGAACGGCCATGTATGGGGCCGCAGGAATGACGCCGATCTTTCAGGCAGCGGCGGATTTGAACACACCGATCATCTTTTTCAGTACGTTCTTTCAGACGTCTCGTTGCGATCTCGTCGCCGAGGGCGTTGCCGAGGCATGTCGTCAAGCCACTCCGAAAAGTAGATTGCTGGCGCGAATGGAGGGAAACAGTGGGGAACGCGGACGCGAAATCCTCGGCGAAATCGGCTTCGAAGTTAATGAGAAAATTGAGTTGGCATTGAGTGCCGTGGCAGCCGCCTGTAGGGAAATCGAATAGAAAATCCATGACGATTTTGGTCGATCAAACATCGCGCGTCATGATTCAGGGCATCACCGGGAGGCATGGCCGAGCTATGGCGAAGTTGATGAATGAAGACGCGACAGCGATCGTCGGTGGCGTAACACCTGGGAAAGCTGGAGAGTCCGTCGAAGGTCTTCCCGTTTTCGGTACTTGCTACGACGCGGTTTCCGAGACCGGCGCCAACTGCAGCTTCATTTCCGTTCCTGCCGCCCATGCCATGGATGCATGCTTGGAAGCCATTGATGCGGGAATCAAGACGATCACAATTTACACAGAGAACGTGCCAATTCGCGATGCCATCGCCATATGCGACCACGCCAAGAACCACGGCGCGACCGTATTCGGCCCCAATGCGGCCGGTTGCTTGAGTCCTGGTTTCACCAATCTTTCCGACGGCAACGAGCGAGGCTATGTTCGGGGCACGGTTGGCTTCTTAGCCAAGAGTGGTTCGCTTGCGCCTGAGGTCGCCATGTATCTCGACCAAGTGGGCCTTGGGATCAGTACGCTCGTTTGCCTCGGCGGAGATCCGCTAGTTGCGACTGGGTATCGAGAGATCCTGGAGCTATTTGAAGCAGACGCCGAAACCGAGGCCGTTGTCTTGATCGGAGAGCTCGGCGGCCGTTTGGAACTCGAAGCTGCTGAATTCGTCGCGACGATGAAGACACCCGTCGTCGCGACTGTTCTCGGACGTCATGCGCCGGCTGGAAAATCCATGGGCCATGCCGGCGCACTAATGGGGCAAGAGGACGAAAGCGCCACCGCGAAGATGGCGGCATTACATGCCGCGGGAGCCATCGTCGTCGACGCAATCACGGAAATTAGGGATCAAGTTCGAAACGTTCTCGATAAGTGAGTGGTCCACCCGAGGCTCTTGGATCACAGTGAAGATGGTCGTCGCGGCATCAAGTGCCTGCGTGGCGGAACTTGGTCTATTTCTGGCGCGATGGATACCAGGCTCGGGATCAAGGATCTGTTGGTCTAAGCAAAATCGACCATCGCATCAGCAGCAAACTCTGGGTGAAGTGAAATGTCTTTCGAGACGATCGATACGCATATGGATGGCCACGTCGGCGTCATTACTTTGAACCGGCCGAAGGTCCTTAACGCCATCAACACCAAGATGATAGAAGAGATCAATGGCGTTATGACCCAGTTCGCCGATGACCCGGATGTCCGGGCAATTCTCTTGCGAGCCAACGGCCGCGCCTTCTCAGCCGGGTTCGACTTGAAAGAATCGGTGGGTGAGGGTCCTTCGAATATCGACGACTGGCGCCAGGAACAGGAGCGGAATTTTCATTTCATCATGCAGTTTTGGGAGCACCCGAAGCCGACGGTCGCCGCAGTTCATGGCTTCTGTTTGGCCGGGGCCTTTGAACTAGCACTCGCCTGTGACGTGACGGTCGCCGCCGAAGACTCTCTGTTCGGGGAACCCGAGGTGCGGTTTGGCGTTGGCATTGTCTCCCTGATCCTGCCTTGGAGTGTTGGGCCCAAGAAGGCCAAGGAGTGGATCCTCACCGGCAACGATCAAATTCCAGCGGACGAGGCCTTGCGCTGCGGCGCTATTAATCACGTGGTCGCGGCGGAGCAACTGCAGGACCGAGCAATGTCCATCGCCAAGGACATGTCGGCGGCTGCGGCGCTGGCGGTTCAGAACAGCAAGCTTGCCATCAACCGGACCTACGACATCATGGGCATGCGCGAATCACTCCTGACCGCCCGTGACATCGACCTGTTGATAACGGTGGCCGGAGGGCCCGAAAACGAGGAATTCAATAAGATTCGTCGGGAGAAAGGGCTAAAGTCAGCCCTGGAATGGCGCGACGCTAAGTTCCGTTAAGAAAACACCAAAAACAATGCCTAGGGTTGATTAAGCCTCAAGGAACTCGGCCAAGGCATCGCCCAACGCCAGCATCTCGAAGCTCTCACCGACGCTGATGCGCAAGGCATCTTCATAATCGGGTCCATTGATCACGCGCGGGATGATGCCGCGCAACAGCAGGAACTCGTTGGCGGCACGGGCGGTCTTGCGTTCAGTGTCCGGAAAGCGCGCAAGTACGAAATTGGTCTGACTGGGATGGACGCTCAGGCCAAGGCTCTCGAGCCGCTCCGTCAGCCAAGCCAGCCAGGTCTCGTTGTGATCACGCGAACGGGTGGCGAACTCGACATCACCCAGGGCCGCCATGCCGCCGGCGACGGCGAGGCCGCTGATCGGAAAGGAGAGCGACAACCGGCTGACCACCTCGACCACGTCCGGCGGACCATAGAGCCAGCCAAGGCGCAGGTCGGCAAGGCCGTAGATCTTCGAGAATGTGCGCGTGACGACGACGTTCTCGGCGCTCTCGACCAAGGCGATCCCATCCTCGTAGTCAGAAACGGTGACAAACTCGGTATAGGCGCCGTCGATCGCCAACAGCACGTTGTCGCCAAGACCTGCGTGCAAGCGGCGCAGCTCGGCGCCTGAGATCCAGGTCCCCGCCGGGTTATCGGGATTGGCAAGCATGACGATGCGGGTCCGCTCGGTGACGCAGCCCAGCATCGCGTCGACGTCGACTTGAAAATCGAGGTCGGCCGCTCGAACCGGCGTCGCCCCAACGATGTTCGCATAGATCGGGAACTTTCCGTAGCAATGGGCGCTGTGCACAATTTCATCACCTGACCCGGCGTAGGCGCGCGCCACTCGGGTCAGCAGCTCGTCCGACCCAGGGCCGACGACGATCCTGGAGGAGTCCAGGCCATAACGCTCGGCAATCGCCTGCTTGAGGTCTACGTAGCCGGCCTCGGAGTAGCGGTGTAGTTCGTCAATCGCTGCCGCAATGGCGGCAACGGCTTTTGGACTTGGTCCCAGCGGGTTCTCGTTCGAGGCCAGCTTGATGACCTTTTCGAAGCCCTCGAGGCTTGATATGCCCAACATATGTTGGGCGAATTTTTCACCGCCGGTCCTTGCGATCAGTCCGCTCATGTTAAGTGTACCCCTGTTTCGCGTCGAGTTCGCTGAGTTCATGATGCCCACCGGCAGCTTCCGAAGGCAACGCAAATGTCCGCTCTTGAACTGTACCGGACGACCGAACGCCGCTCAACTATCCGACCGTAGACTCCCTAAGACGCCAAATGGACATGTGAGAGCTGGCTAGCCCAGACGCTCGCAATGGCACGTATCACTTGTGTGACTTGCCGCTGAGCGCTCCGCTCTGTTCAAGGTGCCTTATGACCGCCGTTGCGAACAGCCGCGAGTGTGTGGCCTCCGCTTCTGGGTCTCGCGCCTTATCTACAAGCAGCCTGCGATTTCGTCCGCTGGCGTGGGCTATCCGGTCGACCAGTTCTTTGCGGTCCACGGTAGCGATCGACAGCAAATCGAAATGCTTGACGATTACAGCTGCGAACTTGCGGGCATTCGAGTCGTTGGTTTTGGGATCGGTTGATTTCTGGCCCAACCGCTCGCGATTATCTTGGCTGGCGTAGGCAATTCGATCAATCAGTTCGTCGCGAGACAGCTTCATACGGCGGCGGCACCAACACAGTGGGAGATATTCATATGTAGTGTCATGGCGGCGCAGACAGCGTCAACTCGAATGTCCGCTTCTGGCCGCGGGCAGAAGGAGTCAAGTGGTACTCGAGATTCCGCCGATGACCATTGGCAGCCATATCATCACCCCGCAGCCCTCGTCATTGATGACGTTGTTTAAGACTCAGGTCAGATTCGGCGCATTGGCAGTAAGCCGCCGCGGCTATATTACGCCACGGGGGTCCGAAGCGGCCATTCGTTGCGAATAGATCGTTAATACAGGGCGCTGCCTTGATCGGTTCAAATCGACGCCAACCCCGGCAAGGCCAGTAGTTGGCACTCCAATTTGAACCCTACACAGGCGCGGTTGTCCGATGGATGTTCGGCGCGCAAGAAGCTGCCGTAACTCGTATAAAACCCTGCCAGATGGGCTCATATATGGAACACTCGGTTGTTCTCGACGCTGCAATCTCAACTACTTGAACGGACCAAACCCATGCCGCTTTCGATGTATCAGACCTCGGTTCCCATTTTCGTTCAGCAATTGGGCGGACTCTCAGGCGTACTTGACAAGGCAGAGGCGCATTGCGCGGCGCACAATATTGATGAGACCGTACTCCTTCAGATGCGCATCTATCCCGACATGTTTCATATGGCGCTCCAAGCCAAGACCACTCTCTTTCATTCAGGCGGAGCAGTCGCCCGACTAATCGGCCAAGATGCACTCGACTACTTTGGTGCGGACGAGGCGAGCTTCGCTGTTCTCAAGAAGCAGATCGCCGAGACAATTGAATTCATCCAAGGGGTTAAGCCTGAACAGTTCGAAGGTAGCGAGAGCCGACAGGTTGAACTCAAAATGAGTACGTACACGCTAAACTTTACAGGACAAATATTTCTCCTCCATTTCACGATTCCACAATTATTTTTTCACGCCGCGACCGCCTATGACATTCTGCGCAGCGCCGGGGTGGATGTTGGAAAACGCGATTTTATGGGTGAGGTTCCAAACTGACTCTTTCGCAGCGCGCGCAATCGCACCGGTTCGTCTGGCGCGAGTAGAGGAGACGCTTACCCGTCGAGGGCGACGAAGGCCATTGCCTGGTGGGCCGTACGGCGGGCGTGTTTGCGCCTAAGCGGCGAGTTGACGAGACGGTTGAGTGCTGCGGCCAGCGGTGCGGCGGCCTCGCCCGCCGCTCCCGAAGTCACTTCATCACGCGCGGCCAACAGCGTCTTCACGAAGTGGACGGAGACGATGTATTCAGCCTGCCCATGGTCGTAAAGCGTCGCGACCGCCTCGTCGATGAAGGAAGCGGCATCGCCGACGCGCCACAGCGCAGCGTCGAGCGAGGCGTCGGTGTAAGGCGCGTTGCGGCCGCTGAAGCAAGCCATTTGCAGGAGACCTTGCGGCCAAAGCTCGGGAAACTTATCGCATTCCAAACGTACGGCGTTGGCGAAGGTGATCGCATGAGTGAAGTCGAGCCAGCCGACGTTGTCGCGGAACGACCGTTCGGTCTGTTCCTGATAGGTCATGTCGTAAGCGAGCATATTATTGGCGTTTGCGGCGAGCAAAACGCGATAGAGCCCGTGCGGTTCGGCAGTGCCGTGGCGGGCGGCGAGCTTGAGCGCCTGCTTCACGTTGAGGCCGCTGAAGGCAGCTGCGTCGGGAAGTGCCGCGATCTTGCCGCGCTGCCAATCCTTGAGCGCGGTCGCATAATAGCGAAATTCGGGGATCTGTTCTTCACGCCGGGAGTAGACGAGCGAGCGTACGAGCGAGGCCAACACTGGCCAGGCGACGCTTCTGCCAAGGCGCCTGATTAGCTTTCCTGCCTTGGTCACGTAAATCAGCGAGTGCCCAAAATTGGCATAATGCGCAAGCGCCGCGCGCGCAAAACCGCGCTCGAGTTCGCCGAATGCGAGCCCGGCATCGAGGCCCCCACGAAGCAAAGCGATAGCGGCGCGCTCGTCCTCCTCGTCCAATGCCTGGACGAAGGCGTCCTCGTCGTAGTCCTGCGAATCCTCTGCAAAGGGATAGGTCCCGTGGCGCAAGATGTCCTCGGAGATGTGGCCGACGATCTCCATCAAACAGACAAGCTGCGTTTCGTGATCACCGTCCCGTTCGTCATAGAGCGCCAGCCATTCGGCCGCGCCCGCATAGGCATGGCTCCAGCCGAACTCAAACCGATCGTGCGACCACAGAATCGCCGCAGCGACCGCCTCCGTCGGATCCGCGTCAGCCAGACGCAACCGTGCAATCTCGCGGGCGATACGGTCGTAGGAGTGGTCGTCGAAGGCGTCGCGCAGATTCTTCATGATCGCCGCGTGGCGCGCCTCGAACGGCGCGTCGGTTAGGTCGACCCAGATATCGCCGTTGCGCAGCTCGACCGGGTAGATCCGTAGCCGGTCACCGCCATAGAGATTCGTACCGTCGCGCAAGTCGAACTTCCAGTTGTGCCAGTTGCATGTCAGCGTGCAACTGTCGTCCAGTGTCCCCTCGCGCAGTGGATAACCTTCGTGCGGGCAACGATTATTGCAGGCATAAACGCCGTCTGGCATATCGAACAGCACGATCTGCTTGCCGCCCCGACGCACCACGGCCTTGCGCTTTTGCCTCAGCGCATCATGCGAAATAGTCTTGGTCCAACCGCCACTCATAGTCTGAATCTAGGTCGAGTTGGATCATTTGTCATCGTTCGCATTGTTTTACTGGCGAATTGATAGGACAGCATCAAGCCGACATTTCCCAGCTAACCTTCAAATCCATGGCAATCGTATCTACATTGCACCGCCACGGGAACTCCATTCCCTTCCCAGCCCTCCGATGACCCGACTTTGGCGGGCTGACCACGTTCGGAAGGCCATTTGGCAAAGATTTCCACCATCCAGACACACCTCTCCTGTCTTTTCCACCTTGCCGTCAATTTCCTCGGCCTACGCCGGAACGGGGCTTCGGCGTAGATCATCAATCAAGGCCAAGATTTTCTGGAACAAGATTTTCGACACGGCGACCTCGGCCAGTTGGAACGTGACATAACGGCCATGGCGGACAACTTTGGCCCCGATCTTCACCAGCTTTTCCCGTAGCGTGGTCAGCGACCAGTGTTCCACCTCCTTCGGCAATGCAAGCGCCCGCATGAAGTTGCCCAGATTGTAAGCCAGGGCGTGAAACTGGAGCCGAACCTCGTTGTTGCGGAACTTGCTGCATGACAGACGGGTCCACTTGATGGCGTATTTGCCTTCCTTGATGTACTGCTCCGCTGTCCCACGGTGATTATAAAACGCCACCACCCGTTCGGCGGGCCGCGACAGGTTGGTGACAATAAAGCCGACGCGGGGGCACAACTCGCCGGGGTGCCATTCCACCTTGGCCACCACGCGCCGCTTCCTGTCCCAACTTCCAGCCTGATACCTGAAGCTGGCGTAATAGCGCCGCACATGGTTCGGCGGACGACCGACGGGGCGGGTCAGCAGGTGGGCAATGCTTTCCTGAAGAATTTGGTTCTTCGGCAACCGGATCGCGTAGAGAAAACCCTCACTTTCCAGGAACTCGTAGATGTCCGGTGCGGCAAAGGCGGCGTCCCCTCGGAAGTAGCGGCGCAGGTTCCGTTCCCGATAACGCTCAACGACCGGTTCCAGAACCTCACGCCAACCGTCGGCACTGTGGACATTGCCGGGGCGAAGGGAACACCGCTCCAGATCGCCGAACTGGTTGAACAGGAATAGTGGATGGTAGCAGGTGCAGCCGAAGTGACCATTGTACGCCGTTCCCTCTTGTTCGCCATGGGTCGGGCTGACGCTTGAGTCCATGTCGAGGATGATCATCTTCGGTGGGCGGCGGTCATGAACCTTGTCGATCCACGCCCCGTTCATCCCAGCCAGGACTTCGATGTTCGCATCGGTCGCCAGAAGCTCCGTCTCGAACCGCCCCATCTGGCTGGTGGACGCAGCCTGTCTTTCGACGGCCTTGCCACCAACAATCCACCGCATGGCAGGATCACGTCCGAGACGGTCGGCGTCGTTTACGTCCTCATAACCACCAAGGCGACCAAACACCGACTGACGGAACTGCCCCGTCATGCCGTGCCATCCGTTCTTGCCGGTACGGCTGTCCTGGAAAATAGTCCCGGCAACCTCGGTCAGGCCAAGGGCATCATCAAGCTCCCGATAGGCCAGCAACCCGCCGTCAGAGGTGATCTTGGACCCGTGAAATTCCAGCTTCAGGCGGCGGTCGAAATCGACCCGAAGTCCGTCCCGTTTCGATTCACCCATCGGATGTGCCATTTATTGTGCCCCCTATCGCCATTATCCATTTGATTATTATACTTGAATCGGCGTTGAGACCGTCAGAAATCATCGTCTATCTGGGAAATGCGGGTCAAGACCTATGGAATCTCGGAAGATCATGCGTAGACTGCGCCCCAAGGAGAAAAGATCCCAATTCGCGGGACGGGGCGGCGATACTGCAATAGGACGAAATGCGATGAATCTAAGAGTTTCAGCCCTTTTCCTAGGACTGTCGATGGCAGCACTATTTCCGCCGGTAGCGCCGGCGATGGCCGACGCGATCGACGGCGATTGGTGTTTTTCGGATGGCCGTCACTTTTCAATTGATGGCCCGAAAATCGTTACGCCCGCAGGAACGCGGATGATGGGCGACTATGGACGGCATTCATTTCTGTACACAACGCCGGATGCCGAGGCGGGGGCCGGGCAACTCGTCACCATGATTCTTTTGAACGATAACGCCGTTCAACTGACAACAAGCGAAGGAGCCAGCGGAACGGCGAAATCACCGATTCAGATCTGGCAGCGCTGTACTCCAGTTACGAGTTGACGCTCGCCATCAGCCGCCAAATCGCCAGATCAGCCGACAATCTCCAATTCGCTGCCACCAGCGACGATGGGTTCCGCATCGATCAGCACAAAGGCAATCACGCAAGGCGTGGTCCCGCGATTCTCCCAATTGTAAATCGTACCGCGCTGCACAAGCACATCACCGGCCTTGAGTTGCACCATCGTGTCATCCATTCTCATATCTATTTCACCGGATATTACAATGGCGTAATCAATTGTTCTCGTGCGATGGTTGCGCGGTGCTACGCTTGGCAGATACTCGATGACGCGGAGTGTCGTGCCGTTCGAGACTGCGGCGTCAACCGTGCGAAGCGACATGTCCTCGTCGCTATTGTTGTCGGCCGGCGAGCGTTCGGTTGTCCAAATAACCTTCGATGATATGCCGGGCCGGCGTCCAACCAAATTACCGACGAGTTCATCGATCGCGACAATCGCCTTGCCATCGGAATCGTGACCCGTAACAACGCGGCGAACTTCCAAAGCCATGCAATTCCTCCCCTGTAAGTGGTTCCGGCAAGCGGTTTTGCGCAATCAAGCCGCTAGTAGCGCTTGCACCTGTGCCCGCGCCTTATCGGCGCCTGCATTGTCGTCGAGGCCGTCAAGTGCCTGTGCGTATAGGTTCCAGCTGATCGTGCTTTTCGGCTTCTGTGCCGTTCGTTCCGATAGAAGCGCCCGAGCGAGTTCATAGCGCCCGCTTTTCACCGCCGCCTGCAGGAGCATCAGCACGAACACATCGCGCTGCACATGGCTGTACCCGATGCGGTGGAAGTCGTAGCGAATCGGCAATAAAAGATCGATGACGCGTCCGTAATCACCGTCACGGTAGGCCAAAAGCGCCTCGGCAAGCGGCAAACCGATCTCATGGATGATCCGCGTCGTCGTCACTTCGTCGTCAATCCTGACGCTCTTCATGGACGCAAGCATCCGGCTCGCGGCCTCTTTCCGCCCATCGGCGGCCATAGCCAGGGTCGTAAATACGTCAGCGTAAGCCAGGATATGATCGTCGATGTGGCGCTCAGCGGCGTCGGCCAGCACGTGCCAGCGATCGCCCACGTCGACGCCCAAATCATCAAGCCGCCACAGCACCGAGCAGACGCTTGAAGTATCGCGGAATTCCTCGGAACCCTCGACGATCACGTGGCTGTCGAGGTAGGCGAGGCATTCTTCATATTGCTGGAGTTCGATGCAAAACAGCGTGTAGTGCCACCATTCGTGGTTAAGGAAACTGTTGCAATCCTGCCAATTGTCTTCGCAGGCGCGTATCCATTCTTTGCCCTCGCGATAGCGCGTCTCCATCTCGTGGACATGGGTTGCCGCGTGCGCGCCGTAGAGATCGTCCGGATTCAATTCCACGGCCCGCTTGGCCACCGCCTCGCCGGCCCGGTAGTCCCCCGTCTCCTGCAACCCAAAGGCATAGGCACCGAGGATATAGCCGTAATTGGGCACGCTCGCCTCCCAGGCAAACATAGTCCGCGCTATTGAGTCCCTCAGGTGCAGCTGGTCGCCGAGAATGAAGTAGTAGGAGTGAGCGAGTCTGAGAGCCAACACATCCCGCGGCTGCTCAAGCAAAATCTCCTCCCATAGCCGGACAGTTTCGACAAGGTTGCCGCCGGCAAGCGCGCGAAGAGCAGTGACATGAAGCTGTTCGCCTGCAGTGCCGGCGTGCGCAGCGAGCGCGCGTTCGGCCTCCTTGAGGCTCAGGTGCAAGCCGCCTGCCACTCCCCAGCGCGTGTTAAAGGCTTGGAAATAGCCCTTCGCGCAATGCGCCATCGCCAAATCGGGATCGGCCTCGAGCGCGTCGTCCAGAAACGCCAAAGTCCGACTGCCGATGCGCAGATACTCGCTGACGGCGCGGTCGAAATGCCCGACGGCATCCGGTCCGGCGGCAGTAATCTTCACCCCATGCTGGTCGGTTTGCGTCATTAGCCCCTCCCCTTCAACACAGTCCCGGCCATTTCCCCAGAACACAGCGGTGTTTGTCCAGCGCATACTTCTGAATTCGGTCTGCAAATTGTCAATCGGCGTCCAAAATTGACCCCCTATCGGCGTGCAATATTGACCCCCTGAGTGGCACGGCGGAGGTTGTCCCGGTAGTCAATAGGGGGGCGTGCGGCTTCGTGTAGCGCCTTGCGGTGCGCGGAGCGAAGCCGCGCGTGGGCTTGACGTATACGTCAAGCCTGTTGACCCACTGGGGCAAGCGGGCCGCAGGCACGGCCTGCCGGGTCAGCAGCGGTTCTTGAAGCGCCAGCTCTCGTTTCGATGATCTCGCAATGGTGGGTCAGGCGGTCGAGCAGCGCGGTGGTCATCTTGGGGTCGCCGAAGACGGAGGGCCATTCGCCGAAAGCGAGGTTGGTGGTGACGATGATCGAGGTGCGCTCGTAGAGCCGGCTCATCAGGTGGAACAGCAGCTGGCCGCCGGCCTGGGCGAAGGGCAGGTAGCCGAGTTCGTCGAGGATGACGAAGTCGCGTCGGACGAGTTGGTCCGCGGTACGGCCCTGGCGTCCGGAGCGGAGTTCGGCCTCGAGGTGGTTGACCAGGTCGACGACGTTGTAGCAGCGGCCACGGGCGCCCTTTCTGATACAGGCGCGGGCGATGGCGACGGCGAGATGGGTCTTGCCGGTGCCGGTGCCGCCGACCAGCACGATGTTGCGCTTGCTCTCCAGGAAGTCGCCGCCGGCGAGTTCCTGGATCAGGGGCTCATTGCCCGGGGAAGCGGCGAAGTCGAAGTCGGCCAGCTCCTTGGCCGTCGGCAGCTTGGCGGACGTCATCTGGTACTTGATGGAGCGCGCCTGCTTGTCGGCGACCTCGGTCTGCAGCAGCGTACCGATGATCTGCTGCACCGGATGACGGCGCTTGAGCCCGTCGGCGAGGATGTCGTCGTAGGCGGCGCGCATGCCTGCAAGCTTCAGTGCCGTCATCATCGCCAGCACATCATGACGCTCCATGACCGGCCTCCCTCAGGCGGTCGTAGCGGCGGCAGTCGGCCACCGGCTGGTGGCGAAGCTGCAGGCCCTCGGGCGTTGGGATGGCCGGCGGCGGCGGCTGCTGGCACTGCCGGGCGAGGATGTTGAGCACAACATCAGCGCTGCAGGCGCCGCAGGCGAGCGCTTCGGCGCAGGCCGCCTCGACCGCCTCCAGCCCGTCCTCCAGCACCGCCGCGAGGATTTTGACGATCTGACTGATCGCCGTCGTCGCGGCCCGTGAGCCGCGCCCGCATGCGGCCCAGCGCGCCGGGCAGTTGCCAACCCTTGAAAGGCGCGCCATTCCTCAGCGCACCGGGCTTCCGTGTCAGGATCGGCACGTAGTGCCATGGATTGCAGGCGATCTCACCGCGTCCAAAGCTCCGGGGGTGTTCGGCAACAGTCTCGCCATCCTGGCGGATGACAATACGATCGGCATAGGCCCGCACGTCGACCGTCCGCCCGACGGCGCGGGCCGCCACGCTGTAGTGGTTGTTGTCGAAGCGCACCAGACAGGTCTTGGAGACCGATACCTCGGTGGCGTGGAAGCCGTCGAAGGGGCCGCGATAGGCCATCAGGAAGGGCCGCTCCTCCTCGAACACCTGCCACACCGTCTTGCCCTCGATCGTCGGATGCGGCCGCTTCTTGGCGTCCTCGATACACCGATCCATCAGCCACGCGTTGATCTCGGCGTAGGAGCCGCCCCGCGGGATGGGCACGAACAGGCGGCCGCGGACGTCACCCACCTGCCTCTCGACCTGGCCCTTCTCCCAGCCCGCACCCGGAGTGCACGCCACCGGCTCCACCAGATGGTGGGAGCACAGCTCCAGAAAGCGCCGGTTGTAGGCGCGCTCCTTGCCCACGAAGACCATGCTCACCGCCGTCTTCATGTTGTCGTAGATGCCCCGCCGGCAGACCCCGCCGAAGAAGCGGAAGGCGCGCTCATGCGCCTCGAACACCATCTCCTGGCTCTCGCGCGGGAAGATCTGAACCAGCTGCATGCGGCTGTAGCAGAGCCGCATGTGCGCCGCCTTCACCTTGGTCGTCACACCCGACAGGCGCGCGTACTCGTGGCTCCAGTCGAACTGGTAGGCCTCGCCGGGATCGAAGCTCAGCGGCACAAAACCCTGCGACGGCGACAACAGCCGCCACCGCCGACGCCAGGTCCTGGCGTAGCGGCGCACCGCGTCGTAGCCGCCGCCATAGCCCAGAGCCGCAAGGTCTTCATGAATCCGCAGCAGAGACAAGCGGTCCCGGCGCGGCTTCTTCTCGTTGGCCTCAAGCCGGCGCTCCAACTCCTCCACCCACGGCCCCAGCTTCGGCAGCGGCTGGATCTTGCGCGCGTAGCTGTACGAGGTCTCATCACCCCGAACCACCTTGCGCACCGTGTTCTTCGAAACCCTCAAATCCCGGGCGATCTTCTTGATCGGTACGCCCCTCACCAGATGATCCCGACGGATCCGCGCAATCGTCTCCACAACCAGCATCTCCCCCACCTCGTCTGTCCAAACAACAAGGTGTGTTAAAAATCACAAAACCAGGGGGGTCAATTTTGGACGCCGATAACCCCCAATAGGGGGTCAATATTCCACGCCGAACAACAGCAATCGGCGGCGGTGATCGACAGCCAGAGCGCCAAGGGAGCGCAAAAAGGGGGGCTTCGCTCGACCCGCAGGGCTTCGATGCGGGCAAGAAGGTCACGGGGCGCAAGCGCCACATCCTCGTCGATACACTCGGCCTGTTGTTGAGCGTCATCGTCCATCCCGCCGACGTGCAGGATCGCGACGGCGCCCGCGAGCTGCTTCGAACCGCGCGCCGTTCGTTCCCCTTCATCGAGACCATCTTCGCCGACGGCGGCTACCAGGGGCCGAGGATGGCGGCGACCGTCGCCACGACCGGCTGCTGGAAGCTGGAAATCGTTAAGCGCACCGACGCGCACCGCTTCGTGGCCCTGCCGAAACGCTGGATCGTGGAGCGAACGTTCGCCTGGATCAGCCGCAACCGGCGCCTCGCCCGCGACTTCGAGCGATATGCCAGAACGGTTGTCGCCTTCGTCCGTCTCGCCATGATCCGCATCATGCTCAGGCGTTTGACACCGCCAACCCCTTGTCGATGAATCGCAAGTTCTTGGATCGGCTCTAACCATGTTAGGTTTTGAAACCATAGGCAACGCTACGCTTATCGTCTTTGACGATAAGCCCCTGTTGGCGACCGATCCGTGGCTTGGCGGTTCATGCTATTTCGGCAGTTGGGCGCTTCCCTACGACGTACCCGAAGCGCAACGTCGCTCGGTTATGGACTGCCCCTACGTTTGGCTTTCGCATGGCCACCCCGATCATATTCACAGCGCCTCGTTGGACCACTTACGCAATAGCAAATTTCTCGTTCCCGATCACTTTGGATCGCGGGTGTATCAGGATCTGTCTTCGGCGGGCTTCGACGTTACCGTACTTGCGTCCGGGCAGTTCCGAGAACTATCCGATCAAGTCTCGATCGCCAATTTTGCGGATTTTCATCAAGACGCCGCGCTAGTCGTCAAGATTGGCGACACGATCGTTGCCAACCTCAACGATTGTTCGCCAGAGGGCTTTTACTGGTCGCGGCAGGTACGCGCCCTGATCAAGCAGGGCCAACCTTCTTTTCTTTTGAAGAAGACGACATATCGGGACGCCGACATGACGAACTTCTACGACGATCGTGGAGAGCGGATCGAGCCTGACGTTCGTCAGGACTATATTTCTCTAATCCTTAAATATTGGTGCGACATTCTCCAGCCCGATTATTTTATTCCTTTCAGCCACTTCCACTACTTTCAACGTCGCGATAGTTGCTGGGCCAACAAATATGTCGAAACCGGTTTGGATTTCAAATCCGACGTCTCCCTCAAGAAAACCGAAATCTTGCCGGCATTCCCTCGCTATGACGTATCGCGTGACACGGCTACCGGATTGGAACCGATACGACTGGACGTTGCACACCGCGATCCAGAAGACTTCGAGGACAACTGGTCGGATGACCTGACTTCGGACGACACGTCCGTCATTGAAACCTACTTCAGGCGCGCCGAGTTGATACACGGGGACATCAATTTTATCACCGCGCGCGCCGGCAAATCAGAAACGACCGTAACCCTGTCCGATCAGCGGTTTCGGCGCGGGCTGTTTATTGAGACGCCACGCAATTCATTTTGTGAAGCACTGCGCCACGAAGTGTTCGACGACATCTTGATCGGAAATTTCGCAAAGTTTCATTTGGTGGGCGATTGGCATGGTCCGGAGACCTACCCGTATCTCCAACCAGCACTGCCTAGGTTCGTCGACAATGGCCGCGCATATAATAGCAAAGCGAAGTTTGCCGCCTATCGTGAGCACTATCGAAAAAGTGCCCCACGAGACTTCGCAATTCATACCCTGCAGCGTTCGGCCCAGATGAAAGTGCGGCCAGCGTTGGAAAAATACCCTCGACTTTTTGCATCGGGCGCAAAGCTGCTGTCGTTTGTGCGATCCAAGATCTAGCGGTCCATCGGCAACGGCGGTGGCCTCCGCTCGCAGCCATACCGGGTGATTGGGCTGTCGCTCAACGCTGAACTTGCTGCAGGGTGCCGGCCAGTCCTGCGGCGAGAATAATTGCGATCATCCGCAAACCCAGTGCATCGTGCAAAAGCATTGGCAGTCCCAAATAGACCAATAGGATCGCAGACAATGCTAACGGCAATTGGCGCGTCGCACGAACCATCAATGCGACGATCGCAAGTACAAGAACGACGCCAGCCAGACCCATCTCTGCGACGTAGGCGAGTGGTGTGTTGTGAACGAAGCGAAGAGTCTGCTCGGCAGCCGCGGCCTCGGCCGCGAGGCATGACGCGAACTGACCGAGCCCAATACCGGTTGGAAAGCCCTGGACCGTTGCGTCCCAGGCAACAGCCCAGAGCTGCATGCGAAATCCGAGTGATGCGCCAATCGTATCGAGACGCTCGAAAAGCCCAAAGCCGCGCAGGGAGTCGCCTGTTATGAACATAGCCGTGAACGCGACAAAGAGTAGGAAGGCCGTAATCATCGTGATCCGGGATCCTGACCGATGTTCCTCCGATCGTATAAAGGGCAGCAGAGCAAGCATGACGAGCGCGACGGCGAGGTAAGTCTTGTTGAAGAGCAAGAATGCGACCGCGATAAGCGCGGCGATACCGATCACCAAATAGCGCCGCGTGATGGCGCCACCGGCATACGCGAGAGCAGCCAGGACGATGAGTCCGGCTAGCGTCGCCATGTGCTGATTGCGCGGTAGAAACCATGAACCAGGCGCATACAGTTCCTGGAAATGGAGCGCCACAGCCTGGATGGAAAGTATGACGAAAAGCAAAGTCAAAATTCGCAACGACGGCAACCGGATACCACCGGCGCGCATGACAATTGTCAGCAGCAGAACCTCCAGAAAGAACGCCGTCGATTTCGCGGTTTCACGTGCCAAGCCCGCAAGATCGTGAGGCGCGCCGGCGAGCAAAAACGCCGCGGAATGTACAATCACCAGCGCCATGGCAGCCAACGCTATTGTGAGGACTACACGGTCGACCTGAACGGCCCGATCGCGAACCGTGACCACGAACAGCAAAACGACGATGAGGTCGAACAGGCTGAGGTTGATCGCCCGGCCCGACGTTCCCAACGGGTAACTACCCAGGTCTGATTGGCCCGAGCGTTTGTATGTGAGGGATCGTGGCGGTCCGGGCTGGTAGCGGTGCCGGTGTTCTCAGAGGCGCAGTTTGGGGATTAGTTGCATCGGATCGGGATGCACCAGGGTCTGGAGGACGTTCCAGCGTTGCTTTCGGGCGGTGGCGATGACGGCACGCATTCTGGCGAAGTTGTAGGCACCCCTCTCGGAGCGGAAGCCACCGGAGATCTTCTGGCGCAGCTTGGCCATTCGGAGGTCACGTTCGGCCTCATTGTTCGTAAACGGCGTGCGCGGGTCGGTGAGGAATCGCAGGCATCCCTCCTTGTGCTTGCGGAGGCGGAGCGCGAGGTTATGACCGATGCGGCGTTTCTTTCGTCCGCGCTTGCCGGTCCGGAGCGGCGGCTGCGCCTCGTGGAAGGCGATGGCGTGGTCGAGGATGCGGGCCCAGGCCCGCGAGATCCGGGCCACCAGGGAGGCGGGCACGTCGCGGCCGTTCTCACGGGAGAAGCGGGTAGCCCTGTGCGCGCGCTCAAGGAGGCGCTGCATGCTCTTTGCCCAGTCTTCCTTCTCGATGTCGATCAGGGCCTGGAGTTCGCGCAGGTGATGGGCATTGCAGGCGCCGTGGCGCACGCCCTTGAGGGTGAAGTAGGCGGCGTAATCGTCATGGATGAGGATGCCTTCGAGGTCCTTTTCGACATCGCCGCGTCCCGCGCCGATGCGCAGGACGGTCAGGAATGGGGTGCACAGCACGTGGAGCCAGCGGGTACGGGCGGCGATCCGCAGGCCGGTTTCGTCGAGGTGCTTGACCGGGACCGCTGTGCGGATCACGTCTGCGACATGGGCGAGGAAGGGCTCGAAGCGCCTGGCGGTTCGCCGGCCCATGGCGGTGATCGTGGCTGTGGAGATGGACACTGCGAAGAGGTCGCTCATGAGTTCGGCCAAGCGCTTCTCGGGAACGACCTGGGCGTACAGCAGGTAGCTCACCCAGGCGGTGATGCGTGGCCCGTACTGGACCGGGGCGGTCACGCCGTCCGGGAAGACGGCTCCTGTCACGGTGGCGCAGGCGCCGCAGAGGCAGCGATGGGCGCGGTGTTCGGTGACCTCCAGGGGGCGTGGCTCGGGCACATCGAAGACCTGTCGACAGACGGGCGCGCGGTGACGGTCGGCGTCCGACAGCGGTGCGCCGCAGCCCGAACAGGCGGAGGGGTCATGATCCACAACATGGTCCGGGCTCTCGGTCCGCGCCAGCGTCGTTCCCTTGTGGCCCGGCTGGCCGCCGCTTGGCCTGCCGGACTTGCCGCGCTGGCTTCGGGTGCGCCTCTGGGTTCCGCTCTTCTTGCCCAGGCCGTTGCTGGCGGGCGGCTTGCTGCTGGTGGTGCTGTCAAGCGCCGCGCTCCGCTCGAGCTCGGCGATGCGGTCCCGCAGGGTCACGTTCTCCCGCTCGAGCGCGGCATTCTCCCGGACGAGCACCGTGGCCAGGCGCAACAGCCCCTGGCCCCAATCCCGGAAGGCCTTGACGACTGTTGTTGCGAAGGATGAGGGGTCAAGAAGATCTTGCAGGCACGCGAAGGCCTCGTCATGGGCGGCGAGGTCCTCGTGCCAGCGCGACAGCGTCACGGGTCCTCGGCATCGACGGCCATCATGGCGGCCAGCACCGCGAGGCGTTCGCCCGCCGGCAAGGCCTTGTAACGCCGGCCCCAGTTGGCCGCCTTACGCTTGATGCGCTGGCGGTCGGTGAAGTTCCGGCCTGCGTAGCTCGCCCAATGCACCCGGTCGGGCGCGAAGTTGAACCACACGACCTCGGTCCGCACCTGGGCCTGGGTCGTCACCTGCAGCGCCAGACTGCGCCAGCCCGCCAGCATCTCGTCGTAGAGCGCCGAGGGATGGCCCGAGACCATCACCTGGCAGGGCAGATCCTTGAGCAGGTCCAGGAGCGCGACATGGTCGACCTCCTCGTAGTCGAAGCGATAGCGCCGTGCCGAACGGCGGGTCGCGTGCAGATAGGGGGGATCGCTGTAGACCAGCTCCGGGCCCAGAAACGGGAACGAGGCCAAAAAGGCATGGGCACAGCCATGCACCAACTCGACCGGGTAGTCACAGGCAAAGGCCTCGAGCGCCTGCGCATCGCGGTCGATGCCGATCGAGCGCACGCCCGTTGGCTTGCGCTTCATCAGCGCACCGCCCCCCAGGTGGCTCTCGATGTAAACGCTGTGCGGCGGCATCAGCGCAATCAGCGTCTGGCACAGACCGCTCGTCGCCTTCGACCCAAAATATCCCACGCGCCGCTCCCGTCACACGAGAGCGCAACCCATAGACGCCCGATTCTATGGAGTCAAGAGACGATCAACGACGCGGCGGCGGAAACCCGGCCCCGCCGACCACCTACATCATCCTCTCACGGTCAGGAGCGGGGTACCTGGGTAGTTACCCCAACGGAACGATTCCGTACACAGCCGTACCGAGAATGACGAGCGCCCAAAACTGTGTCGGATCACGATAAAGCGATGAAGGCCAAGTGGTGTCGCGCATACGTGATATCAGGGATCGTGATCGATCGGATTGGGCATTACCGCCGCCCGCAGCCATAATGTCGGCTCGATGCGCAAAAGGAAATCGGTGTCGTGTTGCTGACCGAGGCAAAGTGTTGACGAGATTGCGATGGTCGTTGCCGTCGAGTAGTAACGGAAGATGCCAATGAACAGACGTACGCTGAAGTGGGCATGCTTAATAGCGTTTGTCCTATTCCTCGGCTCTGGTATCGCCGTAGCGGTCCTGCTCAACGTCCGCATTTCCGGTGTCGGCGAAGCAAGAAACGATGAGGAACGCATTCTCCACATCGCGCGCTATATCGCCCGCACATATGACAACCGTCCGCCGGCGGCGGCGTATTACGGTATTCTCTATTCGCGGCGCCTCCCGGGCGTCCTCAGGCTTCCGACAGGCGTATTCGAGACGTTAACGCACCCGCGTGACTGTGACGGCATGGTACGGGCGCTGGTCTACCTGGCGGCCCGAGAAGGAATTGAGGCGCGTCAAAGCGATATTTTCGCGCCCACCTTCGTTCATTCTGTGGCCGAAGTGCGACTCGATGATCGTTGGGTTCTGGTCGACCCCTACCTCGATGTCGTGTTTCGTCGATCGGATAGGACCCTCGCCGGATTCGATACGATCAAGGCGGACTATGCGGTGTTGACGTAGGACGGTCTGCGCGCCGAAGACCGGGTCGCCGGCACCGCGAAGTTTTACTACAGCAGGCTTGTTGCCACCGTTATCGCGGAGTCCGGAACGGAGGTCGCCACGCCGCTCAGGATCGCCGCTTCACAGTTACCGACGACAATCGGCAATGCGGACGCGAGTAATGACGATGTTATCGCCTCGCTTGTCGAGGGTGCAATGGGGCCGATCGGCAGCTTTCTCAGACCGCGACTAGGCTCTGGCAAGCATACACGGCTCAAATTGACGGATAAGCCGGAAGATCTGGACCTTGAAATCACATTCGAGTTGACCGAAAAGTCGGAGACGCCTCCTCCGGTCGCCTCGACGCCGGCCGGGCGTGCACGCCACAGCTCGGCGCCGTACTCTGCCGCGCGCCAGCAGGCGTCTCCGAACTCATTATCAAGCACGGAGACTGGCGCCGCGTGTTTGCTGTGGACCGAATCCGTCTGCGAAGTGCATCGTGAGACAAACATTGGCCTGACATTCTGAGCCCCGCACCAACCAAGGGTCATGCTACGAATACGCGTGCTAAACTTCTGATCCAAGAATTTGACTTTGCTTTTTTTAGTCGTTGGAAGGGATCTCCCGATCGGAATTTCCCGGCGTAAACTGTTTTCGGTTGCTGCCGCTGCCCTCCTTAGCTCCGGCTTACCTCGGCGTTCGACCGGGGCGTCGCCCGGACGCGAACGGAGTTGGCCTCGCTATCTAAACCTGCTGCTTCCCGATACCGAGCAAAGTCGCAGCTTTGCTTCGAAGTTTGTCGCGCGACGACCGGAAGAAGACGACGAAACGCTGTTGATGGCACGATTAGAAAAGAACATCGGTCATATCAACTGCAGCTATGTGTCCTGGCCACGGCAAATTCGTTCTAATTTTCATCGCCGGCTCTCGGCACTCGATCATGGCCCACCCGGTTTCGTTGGGGTGCGTGCGGCGGCTCGTGGCGTGATTTGGTCGCCATCGTGCCGCGCTATGGCGATCCGCCAGGGCGCGAGGGTCGAGTAGGGCTTCATCCGGGCATGACCGCTCGCCCCGGCGCGTGCCGAGGGTTGGCGGCGATATGATGGACGCGAGCCGGAGGGCGGTTAGCCGGGCGCTGGCCTGGGGGCGACGTTGTCGGTCATTTTCAGGAAGTCGAGCACCCGCCTCGGGTTCCTGGCCAGATTGCGCATGGTCTCGGCGACGGCGAGCCTTCGCCCCTTGATGAGGCCGATGGCGAAGCGCCTGAGCCGTGTCATGTTCTCCGGCCCGTGGCCTGAGCGGATGCGGCTGCGATCCTCGTCGAAGCTCCAGTCGAGGATGTGGTGCGTCGCCTCGATCGTCCAGTGCCCGCGATTGAGCACGAGCAGGCGTTCTGGTGATGTGGCCTTGGGTGTCAGGCTGGTGACGCCGTAAGCGGTCTCGCAGCGGCGCTTGCCGGACTTGACCTCGACGGTTTCGCGGCGCACGGCGAAGACCTGTCCGACGCCGGGGAAGTCGAGATAGCCGTTGAGTTCGCCGGAGACCCAGATGGATCGCCGCTCGCGGCGGCCATGCTCGGGCTTTGGGCTCTCGTCTGCAAAGTCCGGCGCCCGCCCGGCGATGTCCTCGTCGAGCAGAAGCCGGATATCGCTCAGCAGGGTCGGCTGGTTGCCTTTGACGGTGAACAGGTAGTCCGCGCCGCGGTCGAGCAGATAGGAGGCCAGCGCGCGCTGAGTGAGCAGGGCATCGGCGGTGACGGTGCGGCCCGCGATGTCGGGCAGGGTATCGAGCAGGGGGATGGCGGTGCCGATCTCGTTGGTGCGTTTCTCGCCGTCGTAGGCGTCCGGCCTCATACCGACTTTTTTTGCCCCCACGGTGCCTTGGTGTCGTGGCCCACGATGCCGAGCACGTGAGCCTGGCATCCCTCGGCATCGATGGCGCCGCGCAGGGTCTTGCCGTCGATCGCCAGCGCGCTGTCGCCTGAGCCATGGGCCTCGTGCCACGACCGCAGGGCGGCGTCGAGCTGCGCCGGGTCGACGCGGATGAGCAGGCTGCGCATCGCCGACAGGCTGGGCGGGCGGTATTGGCCGTCGCGGCGGCGCACGCGGAAGCGCTGCAGCACCTTGGGGCTGAGATCGTCGACCCATTCGCTGATCGCCTTGTAGCCGCGCATGCCGCAGAGCGTCGCGGCGGTGGCCAAGGCCAGCACCGTGGGCAGTGCATGGCGCCGGCCCTGGCGGCGGCGGGGATCGTCGATGGGCTGGAAGAACGCGGGCAGGGATCGCATCCGTGCGGCGCTCAGCGTCATCTTGGGCACTCCATGTCGCAGGCGGGGGTCGAGATGGGCGGCCCGCAACCGGGCCCGCGCGCCCCGGCACAGGGGATGAAGGAACACAAGCTTCGGGTGCGCGTGCTCGCTGTAGCTGTGCCCGTCGCGGGCGAAGCCGCGGGTGCGTCCTACCTCGATCCAGTTGGCGGCGCGGTAGACGGTGCCCCGGAAGTACGCCGGGTCCACGAAGGTCTCCGCCAGAAGCAGGTCGTGGCCGAAGCGGGCCGGCCAGTCGTTCACCAGACGGCGCGCGCACAGCGAGAGCACCCGCGAGCCGAGGTTGCGCTCACCGCCGGGGAGGATCAGGAAGCGCGAGTTGTTGGTGACGAGGTGCAGACGGCCGAACTGGACGCCATAGTCCCAGCCGATCCAACGGTCGCGCGCCCCGCACTTCAGCGCCGGTGCCGAGAACACCGCCAACGCCAGCCAGCGCCCTCGATGGTGAGCGACATAGCGCACGATCTCGCCCATCCCCGGCACCGCGCCGAGATAGTGGTGCGCCTGCATCAAGTCGCGGAAGCGGGCCTCGTCCTCCACCGCCACGATGTCGACGGCCACCTCCGAAAGAACCACCACGGCTTCCTTGCCCCCACGGTTGCCTCATGGCACTCATATCAGGGCGTGGACAGAAAGTCCAGTATTGCCGTCAAATCCTTGTCAGGCGGGGCGAAAGCTCAAAGAACACATCCGCCCTGGTGTCCTGGCTGCGCCGCGTTGACCGGGCAACCAAAGCCGACTATGAGATGGGGCGGCAGATCACGATCGACGGCTGGATCATATCCGAAACCGAGGCGCGGCTCTGTGCCCTGCACCACTTGCAGCAGCTGCCATGATCATCGACGCCCGCTCGATCCCCTCGGGTACGGAAATTACGTCGGATCTATGTATCGTTGGCGGCGGTGCGGCCGTCATAAGCATTGCCCAAGCGTTTTCCGAGTCAGCTAACAAAATCGCTCTGGTAGAGAGCGGCGGGCACGAATTTGACGAGGACACTCAATCTCTCTACGACGCCAGTATCGTGGGACTCGATCCGGGGTATTCGCTGACCGATAGTCGTCTGCGCTTTTTTGGCGGCTCCACCAATCACTGGGCCGGACAATGCCACCCTCTCGATACCATAGATTTTGCTGAACGTGATTGGCTGCCCTTAAGCGGCTGGCCGATTTCCCGCGTCGACATGGCAGACTACTACGACGCAGCCCGAACCCTAATCGGCCTGCCGACCTACAGCTTATACGATGCCAAGACGGGCAGCTTTCCGTCCCCGACAACCATCGACCCTCTTTTGCAAACCAATTTCTTCCGCTCGCGCGGCAGTTTCGAGCCGCGCGTATTTACCTTCAATGCGCTAAACTCCGCCGATGCTTACCGCAAGAAGTTTGAGCAATCTTCAGCGACGGATGTGTATCTCAACGCCAACGCGACAAGGGTGCTGTCGGACGCCAATGCCAGGCAGGCAGAGGGAATTAGCGTCGAAACTCTTCAAGGTGGAAAACTGACGTTTCGCGCCCGCCACTACGTTCTTGCCTTAGCAGCCCGTTGATTAAGTGGCTTTTTCCGGCTCTCACTCCCAGATGAGGAATGCGGCGGCAAAAGCCGACTGGCCGCTTTGCGAGACCCCCCGTGCCACCAGCATGGCCCCGGTGGGCGTGAGCAGAACGAAAATACCGCCATATCCGCCCGCCACGGCCTCCCGCGGGGTGCCGGCGCCGATGAGCTGGCGCATCAGTAACGATAGATTGTGGCCGGCGACGTGGAGCAGGTATCGCTTGTGCACATTCTCTCGCTCGCGCAGCCAGGTTCGTCGCATGCCGCCACGATCGAGGTTGTGGGCAAAGCAGCGCTCGACGATCTCGGCGCGCAGCTTGAAGGCCTCGCGGGCGACCCCGGACTTGAGCCGCGCACGGTTGTTGGTGACCGCGCGCCGCGCCGCCTCATCACCGTGCCAGCGCGAAAAGCCGGTCTGCTTGGGCGCCGCGATCCGGGTCTTCCAGGGACTGTCGTCCAGAGCCCTCAAGACCGCCCGTGAGTGATAACCTTTGTCGGCGACGCATTCGGCCGGGTCCTCCGACGTCGGTGCCGCATCCACCGCCCCGAGGTTTGCCTCGGCCTTCGCCAGGGTCTTGGAAAGCGTCGTGGTGTCGCCCTCATCGGCCGGGTGCAGCTCGGCCGCCACCACCGCGCCGGTGTCCAGATCCACCGCGTGCTCGGGCTTGTAGGCCAGATGCGTCGTGCCGTCCTTCATCTTGGCGATCTTGGCCTCGGGGTTGCTCTTCGAAACCCAATCCGTGTTGGAAAGCTTCTTGCCCTTGCGCTTCCGCTCCAGACGCGCCAGATCCTCGGCCGTGGGTGTCTCGACCCCGCTTTCCCGGGCCAGGCGCTCCAGCATCTCCCGGTAGCCTTCGCCGTTGGCGCGCCGCACGATGTTTCGCAGCGCCGCGTTGGCCTCCATGGTCGAGGCATCGACGCCGATGCGCTCGCCCTTGATCAGCCCCGCCTCGGCGATCAGCACCAGAACCCAGTCGAAGACCGCCGCGTGGACTTCATGGGGCAGGCGCGTGCGGCTCCGTGACAGCCAGGAATGGTCCGGGTACCCGATCACGGCTCCCCAGTCGCAGGAACGCCCGCAGCGAAAGCGAGTCCGAGCAGCGCCACTCCAGACCGCGCTCGCTGTCGATGCCCTCGAAGTAGCCCACCAGGTGCATCCGGAAATAGCGCCCGGGCGGCACCGAGGGCGCGCCCATCCGGGCCGCGTAATAAGGCCGGCAGCTCGCCTCGGCAAAGGCGTCGAAGCCGCCCTCGATCAGCACCGACTGCAAGCGGTCATAAAACACATGACCCGGAGAGCGCGGCATCTCCGACCAGCTCACATCAGGTCCCCCTGACCATCCTTCTGCCGTCCCATCGACATCGGCGAATCCCCCTGCAAATCAGGGAACCAGCGAATCAGACGGCGCCGACTTAATCAACGGGCTGTTAACCCATTACTCGAAAATTGTTGCGTTCAAGTATACCGCATAGCAATTGGTGGTGGGAGCGTTGGTGGACATCGCCAGCGGCAATATTTCCGAGCGTGGGGCATTAAACTGCTTCCACGCGCGTGACAACAAAGCAAGAGCGCGCCTCGCATCTGCGATACGGACGCGCTGGTGCAGTGCCAACTCAGGTCGAACTCGATAGAATGCGCGCGATACGCGCTCCGCGTGACCTGTCCTGCCATCGTTATTAAACGGGAGAAACCCCATGACGGCAACTAAGGCCGCAGCTCAAGATCCGGCGGAGCGCAAAGCACGCAGCCAACGCACACAATTCTCGTGGGAAGATCCCTTTTTGCTAGCGGAGCAGTTGAGCGACGAAGAGCGTATGGTCCGCGACACAGCGCGCAACTACGCACAGTCGGCACTCTTGCCACGCGTTGTTGAGGCAAACCGGAACGAGGTCTTTCATCGTGAAATCATGAGCGAAATGGGTGAGCTTGGCATGCTCGGCGCGACGATCGAGGGGTACGGTTGCGCCGGCGTAAACAACGTATGTTACGGGCTGATCGCCCATGAAATTGAACATGTGGATTCGAGCTACCGGTCGGCACTCAGTGTGCAGTCGTCGTTGGTTATGCAGCCGATTCACGAATACGGGACCAAGGAGCAAAGCGCCAAGTACCTTCCGAAACTCGCGTCCGGCGACTGGGTCGGTTGCTTTGGTCTGACCGAACCGGATTTCGGATCAGACGCGGGAGGCCTGCGTAGCAGAGCGAAGAAAGTCGATGACGGATGGCAACTAACCGGCAACAAAATGTGGATCAGCAACGCCCCCATCGCCGACGTCTTCATAATCTGGGCCAAGGACGAAGCGGGGGACATTCGCGGATTCATCCTTGAGAAAGGCATGAAGGGATTGTCGGCGCAGAAAATCGAGGGAAAGTTCAGCTTACGTGCCTCTTCAACCGGCGAGATCGCGATGGATCAGGTTTTCGTTCCCGACGAAAACCTGCTGCCCAAAGCTAAGGGTCTTAGTGGACCATTTGGCTGCCTGAACAACGCCCGCTTCGGGATCGCCTGGGGCGCACTAGGTGCGGCCACGTTTTGCTGGCACGCAGCGCGGACATACACACTTGAGCGCAAACAGTTCGGCCGCCCGCTCGCAGCGAACCAGTTGATCCAGAAGAAGCTCGCCGACATGCAGACGGAGATCTCGATCGGGCTTCAATCCTGTCTCCGCGTTGGTCGACTCAAGGATGAAGGCCGCGCCGCACCGGAATTGATCTCGCTCGTAAAGCGCAATTCAGCCGGCAAGGCACTGGATATCGCGCGCACCGCTCGCGACATGCACGGCGGCAACGGAATTGCCGACGAATTCCACGTTATCCGCCATGTGATGAACCTCGAATCTGTCAACACTTACGAGGGAACCCACGATATTCACGCCTTGATCCTCGGCCGTGCGCAGACCGGGATTCAGGCGTTCACCGGCTAATCCAGGTGACCGACAGCGGAATGGATCCGACAGCCGCGGCGGCGACTGGACGCC
Organism: Alphaproteobacteria bacterium; assembly: GCA_965217615.1. Classification (GTDB taxonomy): domain Bacteria; phylum Pseudomonadota; class Alphaproteobacteria; order UBA8366; family CAVOAK01; genus CAVOAK01. Next base: position 55,864 of record CBDCIT010000015.1, on the reverse strand, counting down.
CGGTTATTCCTCTCAGTGCCGTGCTGTTGCTTGTATTGCTCGCGCTCGATTGGGGATTGCTCTGGCCGGTGATGAAGTTTGCTGTCGGCGAAATGCCTTACATGACCTTTCGCATGGTAACGGCGCTGGGCAGCAGTGCCGCTATCTTCCTAGTGCTTGCATTGATCGGACGGCCGCTTCTTGTGAAGCGTGCCGAAGTCATGCCGCTCGTGGTTGCGAGCCTGTTTAATGTCACGGGATGGCTAGGTTTTTCGGGCTGGGGCTTGACCCTGCTTACGGCGGGCCGGGCCACTGTCCTCGCCTACACAATGCCGGTCTGGGCCTTCCTTGCGGCCCTCGTCATCCTGAATGAACGCGGCGGCATTCGCCACGCCATCGGCGTGATCTGCGGTCTCGGCGCTGTCGCAACGCTTGTCAGTACCGATGTCGACCATATGAGCAGCGCGCCGCTCGGAATCTTGGCGATGCTCGGCGCAGCGCTCAGTTGGGGCATCGGAGCGGTTTTGCAGCGGCGCATCGCGTGGGCTACGCCGATGACGACGATTACCGCGTGGCAGCTACTTCTCGGTGGAGTTCCGCTGACCATTCTTGCGCTCGCCTTCGAACCCCGCGGCGTGACATTGGCGTCACCTAGTGCGTGGTGGGCAACTGGGTTCGTTATCCTCATCGGTACGGCGCTTGGTCTCAGCATTTGGTTCAAGATCCTGCAACTCGTGCCGACGAACGTTGCCGCGTTGGGCGTTCTCCCGGTACCGCTGATCGGCGTGTTCGCGGCCGCCGTGGCGCTCGGCGAGCCGACCGGATGGCCCGAGCTGACCGCGCTTGCACTCGTCACGGCCGCTCTGGCGACAATTATGCCGCTGCCGCGACTGTGGGAAAGAAGCGGATAAACCGTCGGATCAATTCCAGTTATACACCGCTGGGTTCGTCACCTTGACCCTTGGCCATCGGAAACGAAAGTCCGTGATAATCGCGCGGATTACCGCCCCTCTCGCCAAACGTTGTGTCAATATTGCGTCAGGCTTAGTCTACGGCAACTCTCCTCCATTGCCGCGCACCTCCAAACAGCTAAGACGGATCAACCATTTAGGACTTTCAGACAGTGAGCAGTAAGCGGAGCGGCGCCTATCCAACGACACGCATGCGGCGCAACCGGCGCGATGAGTCGGTGCGCCGACTGGTCGCCGAAAACCGATTGTCGGTCGACGACTTGATTTGGCCGATCTTCGTCGTTGACGGCAAACGCCAGCGAGAGCCGGTGGCGTCGATGCCGGGGGTAGAGCGGCTGTCGATAGACCTTGCGGTACAGGCTGCGAGCGAGGCAGAAGGACTTGGTATTCCGGCAATTGCGCTGTTCCCAAATATCGAAAATGAGCGAAAGAACGAGACCGGCAGCGAGGCTATTAATCCAGACAATCTCGTTTGCCGAGCGATTGCCGCGATCAAGGATTCGGTGCCAGAGATCATTGTGGTCTGCGACGTGGCGCTCGATCCGTTCACCAGCCACGGTCACGATGGCGTAATGAGCGGCGAGGAAATACTCAACGACGAAACCCTGGAAGTGCTATGTCGGCAGGCGATCGTCCAGGCAAGAGCCGGCTGCGATACGATCGCGCCATCTGACATGATGGACGGCCGCGTCGGCGCCATTCGCGGCGCCCTTGACGCCGAAGGCTTTCAGAACACGCGCATTCTCGCCTACGCCGCGAAATACGCGTCTGCCTTTTATGGCCCGTTCCGCGACGCCGTCGGTTCGAAGGCCGCGCTGATAGGCGATAAGCGCACTTACCAAATGGACCCCGCCAACAGCGACGAGGCACTGCGCGAGGTGGCCCTCGACCTCGCAGAAGGTGCCGACATGGTGATGGTCAAACCGGGCCTGCCCTATCTCGACATCATCCGACGCGTAAAAGACACCTTCGGCGTGCCGACCTACGCTTACAATGTAAGCGGAGAATACGCGATGCTGAAGGCGGCTGCGGAAAACGGCTGGCTCGACTGGGACAAGATTATTCTCGAGGTCCTGACGGCCTTCAAGCGAGCCGGCGCCGATGGGATCCTTACCTATGCGGCGCTGGAAGTTGCCCGTAGGCTTGCCGGCAAATAGTCGAAAAAAAGCACTCGATACAACGAACATGCCATGGAATCAGGCTGCCGCGCCCATGGTAGCCCAGATGTCCACCGTGGCGCGTTAGTACGGCTGTGAGATTTGGATTGGCAGACCACTCGACGTCGAGGTAGGCATCTGGCGGGATCCACGGGTCGTCGCGCGCGTGCAACACCAGTGTCGGGACGGCAATGCGATGCAAGCCGTGTAGCGCCGAGCATTCGACGTAGTAGTGCTCAGCACTACCGAAGCCATGATGCGGTGCGACAAATCGGTCGTCGAAGGCATATACGCTGCGGGCCGAGGCGATCGCCTGGCGTTCGTCGTCGCTGATTTCTGCACCGGCGACCTCTTCCTTCATGCGCCTTAACAGCCAGCGGTCGTAGATCCGGTTGCGCAAGCGCGTGACGCGCCGCGATGCTTGCGCAAGATCGATCGGCGCCGAAACCGCTGCAGCGGCCCGAATAGGGAATTCATCCCGGAATTCTGAAAGGAACTTGAGGAGAATGGCGCCGCCAAGCGAATAGCCGGCAAGCAGGAGACCGTTCTGCGTCAACGCCGGATCAAGAGCGGCCAGGGCGTCGGCGAGATCGCCGACACTGCCGCCGTGATAGTGGTCCCGGCAGGTCTCCCGAGACGGTCCCGCACCGCGCAGATTGAGCCGCAATACGCGATAGCCGAGCCGGTTCAAGTAGCGTGACGTGATGATCATATGGCTCGACGTCTCGCAACCCGTAATACCGTGAAGGAGCACCACCAAGGGGGCTTCGGGCGCGTTCTGGTTTAACGTCGCCGCCAGCCGGTCACCCGATCCGTCCTTCATGTCGAGGTAAAGGCGCTCGCCCGGGAGATTTGACGGCACGCCGCCGAAACGCCGAACGACAAAGTTACGCATCGTCTGCAAGTCGGCGCTCAACCACGGCGCGCGCGGCGCGAAAGATGGCAGGTCAACCACAGGACGGCTGGACAACAGCTCAGCCCGCGGAACAACCGCCTCTGCCCGCCGCCTCTCACGCGTGGACAGGTCCAATTTCTCGATCATAATGCCTCGGCAGGCGAATGATTTCTCTGGCTCGTCTGATAGGCCAGCACACGCCCAGACAGTGACGAAGATGGATGCAAGACATGGTTACAATTGGACGGCTCAAGGCGAGCGACAAGACCGAATGGCAAAGACTTTACCGCGGTTATGCCATGTTCTACCGCACGCCGATGCCCGCTGAAACACTGGATCTAGTGTGGAATTGGTTGCGCGACAAGAACCATGAATTGACCGCGCTGGTCGCGCGCGAAGCACAGTCGCTGGTCGGTCTCGCGCATTTTCGCGTATTTGCGCGACCTCTGGCCGGTGCTACGGGCCTTTTCAGCCCGTTGATTAAGTCGGCGCCGTCTGATCCTCTGGTTCCCTGATTTGCAGGGGGGTTTGCCGATGGCGATGGGACGGCAGAAGGCTGGTCAGGGGGACCTGATGGTGAGCTGGTCGGAGATGCCGCGCTCTCCGGGTCATGTGTTTTATGACCGCTTGCAGTCGGTGCTGATCGAGGGCGGCTTTGACGCCTTTGCCGAGGCGAGCTGCCGGCCTTATTACGCGGCCCGGATGGGCGCGCCCTCGGTGCCGCCCGGGCGCTATTTCCGGATGCACCTGGTGGGCTACTTCGAGGGCATCGACAGCGAGCGCGGTCTGGAGTGGCGCTGCTCGGACTCGCTTTCGCTGCGGGCGTTCCTGCGACTGGGGAGCCGTGATCGGGTACCGGACCATTCCTGGCTGTCACGGAGCCGCACGCGCCTGCCCCATGAAGTCCACGCGGCGGTCTTCGACTGGGTTCTGGTGCTGATCGCCGAGGCGGGGCTGATCAAGGGCGAGCGCATCGGCGTCGATGCCTCGACCATGGAGGCCAACGCGGCGCTGCGGAACATCGTGCGGCGCGCCAACGGCGAAGGCTACCGGGAGATGCTGGAGCGCCTGACCCGGGAAAGCGGCGTCGAGACACCCACGGCCGAGGATCTGGCGCGTCTGGAGCGGAAGCGCAAGGGCAAGAAGCTTTCCAACACGGATTGGGTTTCGAAGAGCGACCCCGAGGCCAAGATCGCCAAGATGAAGGACGGCACGACGCATCTGGCCTACAAGCCCGAGCACGCGGTGGATCTGGACACCGGCGCGGTGGTGGCGGCCGAGCTGCACCCGGCCGATGAGGGCGACACCACGACGCTTTCCAAGACCCTGGCGAAGGCCGAGGCAAACCTCAAGGCGGTGGATGCGGCACCGACGGCGGAGGACCCGGCCGAATGCGTCGCCGACAAAGGTTATCACTCACGGGCGGTCTTGAGGGCTCTGGACGACAGTCCCTGGAAGACCCGGATCGCGGCGCCCAAGCAGACCGGCTTTTCGCGCTGGCACGGTGATGAGGCGGCGCGGCGCGCGGTCACCAACAACCGTGCGCGGCTCAAGTCCGGGGTCGCCCGCGAGGCCTTCAAGCTGCGCGCCGAGATCGTCGAGCGCTGCTTTGCCCACAACCTCGATCGTGGCGGCATGCGACGAACCTGGCTGCGCGGGCGAGAGAATGTGCACAAGCGATACCTGCTCCACGTCGCCGGCCACAATCTATCGTTACTGATGCGCCAGCTCATCGGCGCCGGCACCCCGCGGGAGGCCGTGGCGGGCGGATATGGCGGTATTTTCGTTCTGCTCACGCCCATCGGGGCCATGCTGGTGGCACGGGGGGTTTCGCAAAGCGGCCAGTCGGCTTTCGCCGCCGCATTCTTCATCTGGGGGTGAGAGCCGGAAAAAGCCACTTAATCAACGGGCTGTTTTCCTCGACGATCTTTTCGTCGATGCCGATGCGCGCCGCGACGGAATTGGGAATGCGTTGCTAAGCGCCGTCGCCGACGAAGCGCGAAGCCACGGCTGTCCTGTCGTCCGCTGGATCACAGCTGACGACAATTATGCGGCGCGTTCGCTTTACGACCGCGTTGCCGAGCGCACCATGTGGGTAACCTACGATATGGATACGAGCAGAATTGCACCGTACGAAGAGAGTGGCAGCAAACTCAGGGACGAAACGAAGGCTAAAAAGCGGGCTAAACGACCGGTGCGTGCGAGGCATCGGCAGCCTCGTCAAGCGCGGCGACCGCGTCTGCTCTATCGGGGAGCAACGGTGGCGCATCCACGGTAACGAAGGTATCTGGATGAAAGCCATTGAAATGGGACACCATAGCGTTCGAATAAGCACCCAACTGGCCGAATTCAAGCCAGTCACCTTCCTGAGTATCGACCGGCATGAGCAAGCGGTAGGGCAGACAATCGGTGTTGTCGCAGGTCGGACCGTAGACCGTGAATTCACGTGTTTCCGTGGTGTCGGGTCGACCTGGACGGATAAGGCGAACTGGAGGCTTCAATCCTCCCGTCACCGTTTCCGCCAAACTGTGGTAGACGCCATCGTTGATATAAACGGCATCGGCTTTGCGCAGCAACACCTGTACAACCAGCGAACAGGCCGCTGCGACCAACGCCCTGCCGGGTTCGCACATGAGTGTGCATGCTTCGGGCAGGCCGATCTCCTCAATACCGAGTTCGATGGCCCGAAAATATTCCGAGAGTGGCGGCGGGTTATCGTTCAAGTAGGGTGCTGGAAATCCGCCCCCCACGTCGAGATAGCGAAGTTCTATACCCGCCCGCTCGGCAATCACGCCGGTGAGCCGCATTGCCGACCGGTAGGCGTCAGGGCTATCGCATTGCGATCCGACGTGAAAGGCTAATCCCGTCTCGAAGCCCGCTGCATCAACGGCGTGTAGTAGTGCTACCGCATCCTCAACCGTTGCGCCAAATTTCTGCGACAATTCGTAGCGTGCAAATCCGCCAGGTGTGGCAAATCTGACCAACACTACGAGCTCATCGCCATGCTTGGTTTCCTGTTCGATTTTTTGGAGCTCGTCGGCATGGTCGATCACAAAGTGCCTGACTCCGTAAACAGTCGACGCTGTAAGAATTTCCGCACGTGATTTAACGGGATGCATGAAGTATGGATTTGCCTCCTCATGCATTTCCTTCACGGCCGCAATTTCGGCCAGCGACGCCGTGTCATAATCTCGAATACCTGCGTCGAAGAGCGTCTGCAAGACCAGTGGATGCGGGTTGCATTTGACGGCGTAGAGAACACGGCCGGGGAACCCGTCGAGAAAGCGTCGTGCAGCCGCCTGGAGTTCACCCGGTCTCAGACAATAGACCGGATAGCTCGGCTGCAATGCCGAAACAACTGCGTCGGCGTCGACAAAATGGCGGGAGTCCATCGGTTTGGCTTATTCCTTCATCGACCCACTTGCGTCTGCGCACCCGCATCGAAGCGTTTCATTGCGGTGACTTAGATGCTCCTCTAAGAAGCTGGACCATAATTTTTGACTGTCGAGGGAGCAATGCCTTCATTCCTGCAAATTATTCGAAAATTTCGGGGCGCTGACGAAGCGACGGGCAAAGATCGGTGGATCGAAGGGAACGGCATGTTCTCGCTCCTCCGGAGCTTAATCCTATGACCATCACTTTGCAGCGCATAACTGCCGCAGCGGATGCGATCGCAGGCGTCGTCGTCCGCACGCCAACTGTACGTTCGGCCGCGTTATCCGCGGCTCTTGGCGCCGAGATTTACCTCAAGCTCGAAATTCTTCAGCGCACGGGGTCATTCAAGGATAGGGGCGCACTTGTCAAACTTCTGAGCCTGAGCGACGAACAGAAAAAGTCAGGAGTGATCGCGATCTCCGCCGGCAACCACGCGCAAGGGGTTGCCTATCATGCGCAACGGCTGGGGATTCCGGCGACTATCGTCATGCCTGAAGCGACACCTTTCACGAAGATTGTGCGCACTGAGGCGTTCCACGCGCGCGTTCTGTTGCACGGCGAAAGCGTCAATGCTGCCGAACCATTTGCACAAGATCTAGCCGAAGCCGATTCGCTCACTCTCGTCCATCCCTACGATGACGAATTGATCGTAACCGGTCAGGGAACTATCGCCTTGGAGATGCTTGCCGACGTCGACGATTTGGACACGATCGTCGTGCCCATCGGCGGCGGGGGTGTCATCGCCGGCGTTGCAACGGCGGCGAAAGAGCTTTCGCCGAATATCGAGATCGTCGGCGTGGAAGCCGCACAGTATCCCTCAATGTACGAAGCGATTCACGGACTCACACCGACATCGGGCGGCAATACCATCGCCGAAGGTATAGCGATCAGAATTCCCGGCAGCGCCGCCCGTGAAATCGCCGGACGGCTGGTCGATGAAATTCTCCTGGTCAGCGAGTTCGCCATGGAGACGGCTGTATTGACAATGCTTGAGAGCAGCAAAGTGCTGGCCGAAGGTGCTGGCGCTGCTCCTTTGGCGGCTCTCATGGAGAATCGCGAACGATTTGCCGGCCGAAAAGTCGGCCTCGTCGTTTGCGGCGGAAATATTGATGCACGGCTGCTCGCATCGGTTCTGATGCGCGGCCTGGTCCGCACAGGCCGGATCGTTCGACTTCGCGTGACCATTTCCGATAGGCCAGGCGCACTGGCGAAGGTTGCGCAGCAAATAGCGAGCGTCGGCGGCGATATTATCGAGATCGCCCACCAGCGCCTCTTCCAGGATGTACCGGTCAAGTTGGCGGACCTCGATGTCCTGGTTGAAACCCGCGACAAAGTTCAGGCTGAAGACATCGTCGCCCAGCTCAACAGGGAAGGCCTACCCACGCGGCAGCTCAGTATCAGTAATACGAACGCCTAGCCAAATCGATTTGACAGCCACCTAAATGCGTATCTTCTCTTGCGCTGGAGATTGAAGAATGGGCGTCGCACCTACTCGTTCGCGTCGATTGAATGGATTGCGCATCGTGATTCAACAAGCTGGTGTCAAACCCGGCTGCGTAGTCTGCATAGACTTTGTCGACGCTTCTTGCTTATCTTTGCGGCGGCGAAAATAGGGTTCCTGCATGTTTCTCATCATTGGCTCATCATTGTTGTCGGAAGCATACTCGGCGGATACGTAGCGCTGGGTGGCAAGCTTCTTGTTTTGTGGCAGCCCTTTGAACTGTAAGTGTTCGTTCAGGCCGTGGAATCAGCGCGGACGTTTCTATCGGCCCCGGTGGATCTTAGCGATTGAGGGTGCGTTTCCAGTCCCGTCGCAGGGGCCGGAGCCAGACATCCTTTTTCGGCTTGTCGTACTGCCTGTCCCGGTCGTAGCGCCCGCGCCCCTGGGTGGCGCCGACATGGATCCAGCCCGATGCCCTGTAGACCGCGCCGGTATATCGCGGGGTCTCTACGAAAGTCTCGATGAGCACGGGCGTGGTGTTGTAGCGCTCGGTCCAGTCGTCGGGCAGGCGCTGGCGGATGAGGGCGAGGATGTGCGAACCCAGGTTGGGGATCTTGATCCAGGGCAGGATCAGGAACCTCGGGTTGTCGACCACGAAGGGAAGGTTCTTCTCGCGCAGTTGCCGTGTCCATCTGATGAAGGTGTCGCGCGGGGCAAGCTTCCACGCGGCGGTGGAGAAGCCGAGCATGGCGAGTGGCCAGCCGTTTCGGTCATGGACGGCATAGCGCATCTGGGCGCCGACCAGGGTCTTGTATCCGAGATAGTGGTAGCGGGCGACGAACTCGTTCCAGAGCTTGCTCTCCCGGGTGCCGCGCACGACGGGGCGCAGGTCGAGCGGACGGATCTCGTCGAGGGTTGTCGGGGCCGGGAACAGCGGCGGTTCGGTGTCCGGCCCGAAGACGATCGGCCCGGGCCGGTTCTGCCGTCCCTGCGGCGCCGGCAGGGCGATCAGGCCGTCCCTGTGCATGGCCAGCATGGTGACCCTGGCCATCATGTCCTTGAGGCCGCCGTCGGGCTTGAACCAGCCGATGCGCCGGCAGAACTCCTTCGACAGCATATGGCGGTTCAACGGCGGCGGCCCGGCGATCAGCGCGCGCAGCAGCGCCATTTCCCCGGCGGTGAAGTCGCGGCCGTAATAACGGCACCCGATCGCGCCGGTCACGCCGGCGCCATGAGTTCGCGCCTGCGCTCCTCGCTCATCGACCATGGCAGCCACGACGACAGGTCGCCCGGCGGTTTACGATCGTTCTCCGCGCACGCTGCGAGCCACGCGTCCAGCCAGCTCAGGATGTCGATGCCATTCATCGAGAGCGTGCCCACCACCGAGTACATGATCGCCGTGAACCTGGCGCCGTCCTCGCTGTCGGAACCGAACGACAGCCGTCGCCCTATGGCCGGACCTTGTAAAACTCTTTCGGCGCGATTGTTATCCAGAGGCACCTGCGGGCGGTCGACGAACACGCTCAGCCCTTCGCGATGGTTCAGCAGCGAACGCAGCGCCTTGCCCTCGCGCGCCGGGTCCGGCAGGCCGGCAAGCTCCAGTTCGGCCTGCGCGAACAGGCCGTCGAGCGCCTCCTTCAACGCGCCCTGCGCCGCGTCGAACGCCGGCGTCTGGCGCTCGATCCCGGGGTCGTAATGAGCCAGCCTCGCCTCGTTCAGGCGGTAGATCGACGCGATCCGCTCGATCCATCCCTGGCACCAGTCCGTCAGTCTCACCTGGCCGGCCGCGCACTCGACAAAATCGCGGCGCATATGTGACCAACAGAATGCAAGGGTCACCTTGCCCTCGCGAAGGCGAGCGAGTCGCTTGTAGGCGCTATAGCGGTCGCAGACGATGACCGTATCGAGGAGGTCTTCGGCGAATAGCTTCCCGGCGGCCTCGGCACTGCGGCTCGGATCGATGTGGAAGTAGACCGCGTCGCTGCTCACCGAGGCCCACAGCCAGGCACGGCTCGACCGGTCTTCCCCGCGAAGCTCCTGGACGCGCCAACCGGTCTCGTCGGCATGGCGCAGCACCGCCTTGTTCTGGTGCGCAAGGATCGCTGCGGCCAGCGGCTCGAACAGCGGCACGAACCGCTTCAGGCTGTCGGCCAGGGTCCCCGGCGAGACCGGCAGCCCCTGGCTGGAGAACCACGCGGCAACCCGGTGCAGGGGGCGGAAGCAGGCACAGTGCTCGAACAGGAAGCGCGCCCAGAAGCTGGTCCCGTAGAGCGTCCTGGGGAACAGCCGCGGCACCGGGCGCGCCGAGACTTCCATGGGCGACGACGTGCACTCGCAGGCCCTGCGCCAGCGCGACCGGCGGATCACCCGCTTGTGGGCCTTGACCTCGATCTCGACGAGGGTGGATTCCTCGGCGCCGTTCGGCGCATAGGGCTGCCCGCACCGTCCGCAGACGCACGCATCCGGCGGCGGGTTGTACTCTTCGGTTCGCTCCTCGAGCCCGGGCCGCTGGGTGCGGCCGTGGCCGGGCGCGCCGTGCTGCTGGCCGCGCTTACGCTCCGAGCGCGGTTTGTCCTGCTGCTCGCTCTTGCGGCCGTAGAGCGCTCTCGACAGCACCGCTCCGGTCGCGCGAAGCCTCTCAAGCTGGGCTTCCAGCGTCTCGATCCGGTTCCGTGACGTCTTCGCGCCCTTGCGCAGCCGGGCGTTCTCCCGGGACAGCGACTTGATCGTGGCCTTCTGGCGCCGCGACCTTCGCAGGGCCCTGCGGAGATCGGCGTCTGCAACGGACAGCGACTTCGACAACGTCTTCCCGACCGCTCGAAGCCCGCCAAGCTCGGACTCGAGTGCCTTCCTGATCGCGCGAAGTTTGGCAGGCTGAACCTCCAGCGCCGCTTTCCGGTGTTGATCGGCGTGGAATATTGACCCCCTTGGTGGGGTAATCGGCGTCCAAAATTGACCCCCCTGGTTTTGTGCTCTTGAACACACCTTGTTGTTTGGACAGACGAGGTGGGGGAGATGCTGGTTGTGGAGACGATTGCGCGGATCCGTCGGGATCATCTGGTGAGGGGCGTACCGATCAAGAAGATCGCCCGGGATTTGAGGGTTTCGAAGAACACGGTGCGCAAGGTGGTTCGGGGTGATGAGACCTCGTACAGCTACGCGCGCAAGATCCGGCCGCTGCCGAAGCTGGGGCCGTGGGTGGAGGAGTTGGAGCGCCGGCTTGAGGCCAACGAGAAGAAGCCGCGCCGGGACCGCTTGTCTCTGCTGCGGATTCATGAAGACCTTGCGGCTCTGGGCTATGGCGGCGGCTACGACGCGGTGCGCCGCTACGCCAGGACCTGGCGTCGGCGGTGGCGGCTGTTGTCGCCGTCGCAGGGTTTTGTGCCGCTGAGCTTCGATCCCGGCGAGGCCTACCAGTTCGACTGGAGCCACGAGTACGCGTGCCTGTCGGGTGTGACGACCAAGGTGAAGGCGGCGCACATGCGGCTCTGCTACAGCCGCATGCAGCTGGTTCAGATCTTCCCGCGCGAGAGCCAGGAGATGGTGTTCGAGGCGCATGAGCGCGCCTTCCGCTTCTTCGGCGGGGTCTGCCGGCGGGGCATCTACGACAACATGAAGACGGCGGTGAGCATGGTCTTCGTGGGCAAGGAGCGCGCCTACAACCGGCGCTTTCTGGAGCTGTGCTCCCACCATCTGGTGGAGCCGGTGGCGTGCACTCCGGGTGCGGGCTGGGAGAAGGGCCAGGTCGAGAGGCAGGTGGGTGACGTCCGCGGCCGCCTGTTCGTGCCCATCCCGCGGGGCGGCTCCTACGCCGAGATCAACGCGTGGCTGATGGATCGGTGTATCGAGGACGCCAAGAAGCGGCCGCATCCGACGATCGAGGGCAAGACGGTGTGGCAGGTGTTCGAGGAGGAGCGGCCCTTCCTGATGGCCTATCGCCGCCCCTTCGACGGCTTCCACGCCACCGAGGTATCGGTCTCCAAGACCTGTCTGGTGCGCTTCGACAACAACCACTACAGCGTGGCGGCCCGCGCCGTCGGGCGGACGGTCGACGTGCGGGCCTATGCCGATCGTATTGTCATCCGCCAGGATGGCGAGACTGTTGCCGAACACCCCCGGAGCTTTGGACGCGGTGAGATCGCCTGCAATCCATGGCACTACGTGCCGATCCTGACACGGAAGCCCGGTGCGCTGAGGAATGGCGCGCCTTTCAAGGGTTGGCAACTGCCCGGCGCGCTGGGCCGCATACGGGCGCGGCTGACGGGTTGCAACGACGGTGACAGGCAGTTCGTGAGGATCCTCGCGGCGGTGCTGGAGGACGGGCTGGAGGCGGTCGAGGCGGCCTGCGCCGAAGCGCTCGCCTGCGGCGCCTGCAGCGCTGATGTTGTGCTCAACATCCTCGCCCGGCAGTGCCAGCAGCAGCAGCAGCCGGCCATCCCAACGCCCGAGGGCCTGCAGCTTCGCCACCAGCCGGTGGCCGACTGCCGCCGCTACGACCGCCTGAGGGAGGCCGGTCATGGAGCGTCATGATGTGCTGGCGATGATGACGGCGCTGAAGCTTGCAGGCATGCGCGCCGCCTACGACGACATCCTCGCCGACGGGCTCAAGCGCCGTCATCCGGTGCAACAGATCATCGGTACGCTGCTGCAGACCGAGGTCGCCGACAAGCAGGCGCGCTCCATCAAGTACCAGATGACGTCCGCCAAGCTGCCGACGGCCAAGGAGCTGGCCGACTTCGACTTCGCCGCTTCCCCGGGCAATGAGCCCCTGATCCAGGAACTCGCCGGCGGCGACTTCCTGGAGAGCAAGCGCAACATCGTGCTGGTCGGCGGCACCGGCACCGGCAAGACCCATCTCGCCGTCGCCATCGCCCGCGCCTGTATCAGAAAGGGCGCCCGTGGCCGCTGCTACAACGTCGTCGACCTGGTCAACCACCTCGAGGCCGAACTCCGCTCCGGACGCCAGGGCCGTACCGCGGACCAACTCGTCCGACGCGACTTCGTCATCCTCGACGAACTCGGCTACCTGCCCTTCGCCCAGGCCGGCGGCCAGCTGCTGTTCCACCTGATGAGCCGGCTCTACGAGCGCACCTCGATCATCGTCACCACCAACCTCGCTTTCGGCGAATGGCCCTCCGTCTTCGGCGACCCCAAGATGACCACAGCCCTGCTCGACCGCCTGACCCACCATTGCGAGATCATCGAAACGAGAGCTGGCGCTTCAAGAACCGCTCCTGACCGGACGCCGGCCGTGCCTGCGGCCCGCTTGCCCCGGTGGGTCAACAGGCTTGACGTATACGTCAAGCCCACGCGGCTTCGCTCCGCGCACCGCAAGGCGCTACACGAAGCCGCACGCCCCCCTATTGACTACCGGGACAACCTCCGCCGTGCCACTCAGGGGGTCAATATTGCACGCCGATTGACAAGCTTTATTGCCTTCCGCCGTGATGCGATCGGCTGGTCGAAACTGTCCGACCAAGCCTACTGGAATGCGCGACTGCTGCCGTTCAAATACGACCGCTCATAGCGTATAACGAGCATGGAAATTACGAGGCCCGCACGGCGTACAGGTGCGGGCCTTTTCTTTTGTTATCGGCTAGCCTATACAGCTTCGGCCCTTATCAGCCCGTTGATTAAGTGGCTTTTTCCGGCTCTCACCCCCAGATGAGGAATGCGGCGGCGAAAGCCGACTGGCCGCTTTGCGAAACCCCCCGTGCCACCAGCATGGCCCCGGTGGGCGTGAGCAGAACGAAAATACCGCCATATCCGCCCGCCACGGCCTCCCGCGGGGTGCCGGCGCCGATGAGCTGGCGCATCAGTAACGATAGATTGTGGCCGGCGACGTGGAGCAGGTATCGCTTGTGCACATTCTCTCGCCCGCGCAGCCAGGTTCGTCGCATGCCGCCACGATCGAGGTTGTGGGCAAAGCAGCGCTCGACGATCTCGGCGCGCAGCTTGAAGGCCTCGCGGGCGACCCCGGACTTGAGCCGCGCACGGTTGTTGGTGACCGCGCGCCGCGCCGCCTCATCACCGTGCCAGCGCGAAAAGCCGGTCTGCTTGGGCGCCGCGATCCGGGTCTTCCAGGGACTGTCGTCCAGAGCCCTCAAGACCGCCCGTGAGTGATAACCTTTGTCGGCGACGCATTCGGCCGGGTCCTCCGCCGTCGGTGCCGCATCCACCGCCCCGAGGTTTGCCTCGGCCTTCGCCAGGGTCTTGGAAAGCGTCGTGGTGTCGCCCTCATCGGCCGGGTGCAGCTCGGCCGCCACCACCGCGCCGGTGTCCAGATCCACCGCGTGCTCGGGCTTGTAGGCCAGATGCGTCGTGCCGTCCTTCATCTTGGCGATCTTGGCCTCGGGGTCGCTCTTCGAAACCCAATCCGTGTTGGAAAGCTTCTTGCCCTTGCGCTTCCGCTCCAGACGCGCCAGGTCCTCGGCCGTGGGTGTCTCGACGCCGCTTTCCCGGGCCAGGCGCTCCAGCATCTCCCGGTAGCCTTCGCCGTTGGCGCGCCGCACGATGTTCCGCAGCGCCGCGTTGGCCTCCATGGTCGAGGCATCGACGCCGATGCGCTCGCCCTTGATCAGCCCCGCCTCGGCGATCAGCACCAGAACCCAGTCGAAGACCGCCGCGTGGACTTCATGGGGCAGGCGCGTGCGGCTCCGTGACAGCCAGGAATGGTCCGGTACCCGATCACGGCTCCCCAGTCGCAGGAACGCCCGCAGCGAAAGCGAGTCCGAGCAGCGCCACTCCAGACCGCGCTCGCTGTCGATGCCCTCGAAGTAGCCCACCAGGTGCATCCGGAAATAGCGCCCGGGCGGCACCGAGGGCGCGCCCATCCGGGCCGCGTAATAAGGCCGGCAGCTCGCCTCGGCAAAGGCGTCGAAGCCGCCCTCGATCAGCACCGACTGCAAGCGGTCATAAAACACATGACCCGGAGAGCGCGGCATCTCCGACCAGCTCACCATCAGGTCCCCCTGACCAGCCTTCTGCCGTCCCATCGCCATCGGCAAATCCCCCTGCAAATCAGGGAACCAGAGAATCAGACGGCGCCGACTTAATCAACGGGCTGTTAAGCATTACCGTCACGCCGTGAAGGGCACCCGATCAGACCAAAGGCGGTAGTCACCCACGAGGCATTCCGGAACGCTCTCAGCACACTCGCGCGCGTCATCGACCACTTCAGCGAGGCGGTGGGACGCACTGTCGCGTGGGTCGCACTTGCGATGGTGATCGTCCAGTTCATGGTCGTCGTGCTGCGCTACGTGTTCGGCGTCGGCTCCATCTTCATGCAGGAATCGGTCGTCTATATGCACGGCATCATGTTTATGCTGGGCGCGGCCTATACGCTGCTGCACGAAGGTCATGTTCGCATTGACATCTTCTATCGTGAGGCCTCCGAGCGCCGAAAAGCGCTTGTAAACCTGATTGGCGCCCCGCTCCTGCTGCTTCCCATCTGCGCCGTCATCTTCCGCTACTCATGGCCATATGTCGCCTCGTCATGGCGCGTATTCGAGGGCTCTAAAGAAACCTCGGGCATCCAGGGCGTCTTTCTTCTCAAGAGCATTGTCCTCGTCTTTGCTGTCATGCTCGCATTGCAAGGGATTTCCCTCGCCGTTCACGCGCTGCTCGTCTTGACTGGGCGCGAGCCGCACGGCGAATGGGAAGAAGTCGCGGGAATGTAGAGCGGTGGCGATCAAGGAGATCCTCGACGTCCTGATGTTTGGCACCCTTTGTCTGGTGCTGCTGGCCGGCTTTCCCGTTGCCTTCACGTTGGCAGGAGTCGCGCTGATCTTCGCGTTTATCGGCGTCGGGTTCGGCGTCTTCGATCCATCCTTCTTTGGCGCTTTGCCGTCGCGCATTTACGGCAACGCCATGACGAATGAAGTCCTCATCGCGGTGCCCCTGTTCGTCTTCATGGGCGTCATGCTCGAGCGATCCAAAGTCGCGGAAGAACTGTTGGAAACCATGGGCCGCCTGTTTGGTACTCTACGCGGAGGCCTTGGATATTCGGTCGCCATTGTCGGCGCGCTGCTTGCCGCGTCGACCGGCATCGTCGGCGCAACCGTCGTGACGATGGGACTGCTGTCGCTGCCAACGATGTTGCGGCGTGGCTACGACCCGGCCCTGGCGAGCGGCTCGATTGCCGCAGCCGGCACGCTCGGTCAAATCATCCCACCGTCGATCGTTCTAGGGTCTGTGGTCAATTAGGGGATTCCCAAGTTTGTCGACCGTGATTCAAGCTTCCTTTTGAGGAGGTTTGCATGCGCACCGAACGCTTTGATGCTCCTATAGACCGTCAAGTCCTTTCTATGTCGGCGAAGGGGTTCTCGTCGGTTCAAGGGGAAGAGAAGGTTCGGGAAGAAGGTGGAAGAGTTCTCGGGCGACGAAGCGCTTAAGGCATCGGATGATGTCCTTCTTTGAAAGTCCGTCGGCTTTGCGACGTTTAACATAGGCGATGGTAGGCGGGTGCCATCGCAGTCGGACGACGACAACTCGGTATAGAGCCGCATTGGCCTGTCGGTTTCCTCCACGATTTAGCCGGTGTCGGCCGCTAGTCTTGCCGGAGCCAGCCGGGATGGGGCAGACACCGCAAAGCTTGGCGAAGGCTGCTTCTGATCGGATTCGATCTGTGTTGTCTCCTGCTGCGATCAACACCTCAGCGGCGGTATCGAAACCAACGCCGAACTGCTCGAGCATTTTGGGAGCTGCGGTTTTTGTGAGGACCTTGAGCTGAGCACCGTGGACCTTGATCTCTTCGTGAAGGTCGAGCCAACGCTGTGCCAGGTGCGCAAGCGTGTATCGGGTCGCGACGTGCGGGTCCGACATATTGCCGTTCGTTTCCAACGCAGCGCACACAATGATGAGTTTGTGGTCGGTAAGCGATTCGAGCTCGATGCGGAGTTCATCTGAAACGGTGACCAAAACTGCCTTAAGTGTAATGATTGCCGCAGTACGCGCTTTGACAGCGGTATCACGGGCGATTTTGATTACGCGGACGGCTTCGATTTGGCCATTCGCGAGTTTAGGTGTCGCGGTACCGCTCCCAGAGAGCACCGTTCGTGCAGCGTGCTCAGCATCGATGGGGTCACTCTTACCGGACAGGCGCCGCTCACCCTTGCGGGGCGGTCTAGCGACTTCATGGACTATGTGGCCGTGACGACGAAGGAACCGAGCGAGACCCGAGCCGTACGACCCGCAGCCCTCGACCCCGAACGCATGGATCTCGCCGAGTGATTGCGCCCAGACAAGCAACTCGGCGTAGCCGTCAGGGGTCGCCGCCGCCAGTTTCGGCTTGTCGATGAGGCCGCCGAGGCCGTCGATGGCAACCGCGATGTGCTCATCTTTGTGCGTGTCGACCCCGACGATGACATCGTGGCGTTGGAGTGCGATGCTAGGCATGATTGTTGATCCCTTCACATGGTCGATGGTCCGACTCGCTGGTCAGGCGGGCAGGACAGGACTGCGATGGGACCTGCTGGATCAGGCTCCTATTAGGTCACTGCCCGCCTGGCCGGCGAGGCACTACGGCGCCGCTCGGGTGGCCGACACGTCAATGCAAAGACACGAAGTCGGTCATATTATGGGTCAGACCACCCAAGGCAGCGACGACGCGAAGCATCTCAGAACAGGGCTGCTTCCCGCGAAAGGATCCTCGCAGTCATATCGGACCGGACGTGGTTTTTGATTGAACCCTTGTTGCCGGGCAAGGCGAGCGACTGCGGCGTGACGGCAAAGGATAATCGACTTTTTCTAGAGGCGGTTTTGTGGCGTGTGCGGGTTGGTTCGCCGTGGCGCGATCTGCCCTCTGGCTTCGGCGGTTGGAATAGTATCTTCAGGCGGTTTCGCCGCTGGGCCGAGCACGGGGTGTTTCACCGTATATTTGAGGTTCTGTCTGGTGATCCGGACTTTGAGTATGTGCTTGTCGATGGCACGATTATCAGCGTGCATCAAAAGGCAAGCGGCGCAAAAGGGGGACTCTCAATCAAGCCATCGGACGCTCGAAAGGCGGATTGACCACCAAGGTTCTGGCCCTGGTAGACGCCCTTGGCAATCTGGTCCGCTTCCGCTTGCTGCCCGGTCAACGCAGCGAAATCATCGGTGTGCCGGCGTTGATTGACGACCTGACCTTTGACGCTTTTCTCGGCGATAAGGCCTTTGACGCCGATGATCTGCGCGACGCCTTGCATGAGCGCGGCGCACAAGCCGTCATTCCCGCCAAACGAAATCGCAAAATACACATCCCTCACGACGAGGAAATCTATAAATGGCGGCATCTCATCGAAAATTACTTCAGCAAAATCAAAGAATTCAGAGGCGTCAACACCCGCTATGACAAAACTGATACAAGCTATGAAGCAACTTGGTGCATCGCTGCTACAGTCATCGCATTAAGGTAATTGTCCACAGACCCTAGTATTGCTGGGCGACCAGATCTCAAATGCATATGTCGATGCGCAGCGCAGCATTGGCAATTTTTCACCCGAGCCCGTGTCGGTTGGCGACCTGTTCGCAGGAGCGCTCTTTCCTGGCTTGATGTTGGTCGGCATGTACATCGCCTACCAGGCTGTTGTCGCGTGGCTCAGGCCATTGAGTTCGCCTGCCATACCACGTGAAGAGCTGGATGATGCCGGCAGCGCATTATTTGTCCGCGTGATGCATGCCCTTGTGCCGCCAGTTGTCCTAATCGTCGCCGTACTCGGTTCGATTCTCGCGGGCGTGGCAACGCCAACGGAAGCGGCAGCCGTCGGCGCGGTCGGCGCAACTCTTCTGGCAGGCCTTCGCGTGCCTTCGCTCGAGCTTCCGGAGTCATCGATGCCGCCAACGGCGCTGGCAGCGGCCATTTCCGCGGTCGCGCGCCGCCTCGATCCTAACAATCCGACACCAATCTATACGGCCGGTCTCTCGCTCGTTCTCATTCTGGTGCTTCAGGCGTTCGTTGATCTGCGCGTGTTGCGCGAGGAGATACCCGCTGGCGACATGCTGGCAATTTGGATTGCGGCGCTCGGCTGCCTCGGCGTGACCTGGGGTTTCGCTGTGAGCATCCTGCGGGTCGCACAGACGACGATTCTCACAAGCGTCGTGCGCTCAACGATGGAAATCACCTCCATGGTGTTCGTCATCCTGATCGGCGCTGCGGTGTTCTCATTGGTCTTCCGTGGCCTCGGCGGCGATGACTTGGTTCACGGCGTCCTTTCGAGCATGCCGGGCGGCATCGTCGGCGAGATCATCACCGTGATGGTAGTGATGTTTATTTTGGGTTTCTTCCTCGATTTTATTGAAATAACCTTTGTCGTCGTGCCGATAGTCGCACCGGTCCTGCTGCAGAGCGATATCAGCCCGGTGTGGCTTGGTATCATGATGGCGATGAATCTGCAGACATCCTTCTTGACGCCGCCGTTCGGCTTCGCGCTGTTCTATCTGCGCGGCGTCGCACCGCCGGAGGTAACGACGATGCACATCTATAACAGCCCGTTGATTAAGTCGGCGCCGTCTGATTCTCTGGTTTCCTGATTTGCAGGGGGATTCGCCGATGGCGATGGGACGGCAGAAGGCTGGTCAGGGGGACCTGATGGTGAGCTGGTCGGAGATGCCGCGCTCTCCGGGTCATGTGTTTTATGACCGCTTGCAGTCGGTGCTGATCGAGGGCGGCTTCGACGCCTTTGCCGAGGCGAGCTGCCGGCCTTATTACGCGGCCCGGATGGGCGCGCCCTCGGTGCCGCCCGGGCGCTATTTCCGGATGCACCTGGTGGGCTACTTCGAGGGCATCGACAGCGAGCGCGGTCTGGAGTGGCGCTGCTCGGACTCGCTTTCGCTGCGGGCGTTCCTGCGACTGGGGAGCCGTGATCGGGTACCGGACCATTCCTGGCTGTCACGGAGCCGCACGCGCCTGCCCCATGAAGTCCACGCGGCGGTCTTCGACTGGGTTCTGGTGCTGATCGCCGAGGCGGGGCTGATCAAGGGCGAGCGCATCGGCGTCGATGCCTCGACCATGGAGGCCAACGCGGCGCTGCGGAACATCGTGCGGCGCGCCAACGGCGAAGGCTACCGGGAGATGCTGGAGCGCCTGACCCGGGAAAGCGGCGTCGAGACACCCACGGCCGAGGATCTGGCGCGTCTGGAGCGGAAGCGCAAGGGCAAGAAGCTTTCCAACACGGATTGGGTTTCGAAGAGCGACCCCGAGGCCAAGATCGCCAAGATGAAGGACGGCACGACGCATCTGGCCTACAAGCCCGAGCACGCGGTGGATCTGGACACCGGCGCGGTGGTGGCGGCCGAGCTGCACCCGGCCGATGAGGGCGACACCACGACGCTTTCCAAGACCCTGGCGAAGGCCGAGGCAAACCTCAAGGCGGTGGATGCGGCACCGACGGCGGAGGACCCGGCCGAATGCGTCGCCGACAAAGGTTATCACTCACGGGCGGTCTTGAGGGCTCTGGACGACAGTCCCAGGAAGACCCGGATCGCGGCGCCCAAGCAGACCGGCTTTTCGCGCTGGCACGGTGATGAGGCGGCGCGGCGCGCGGTCACCAACAACCGTGCGCGGCTCAAGTCCGGGGTCGCCCGCGAGGCCTTCAAGCTGCGCGCCGAGATCGTCGAGCGCTGCTTTGCCCACAACCTCGATCGTGGCGGCATGCGACGAACCTGGCTGCGCGGGCGAGAGAATGTGCACAAGCGATACCTGCTCCACGTCGCCGGTCACAATCTATCGTTACTGATGCGCCAGCTCATCGGCGCCGGCACCCCGCGGGAGGCCGTGGCGGGCGGATATGGCGGTATTTTCGTTCTGCTCACGCCCACCGGGGCCATGCTGGTGGCACGGGAGGGCTCGCAAAGCGGCCAGTCGGCTTTCGCCGCCGCATTCCTCATCTGGGAGTGAGAGCCGGAAAAAGCCACTTAATCAACGGGCTGATAAGGGCGTCATACCCTTCGTCATGATTCAGCTGGTCGCCCTTGTCATCCTGGCCGTGTTTCCAGAGTTGGCGACATGGCTGCCGAAAGCGATATTCGGCTGAACGGCTGTGATCGCTCGCCGCTAAGTGCGCCGCACTAACCGCCACGCCACCGGCAAGATAGCCGCTGCGAGCGCCAGCTTCAGTGCGTCGCCCAGTAAGAACGGAATCATACCAACGGCGAGCACTTTGCCGTAGCCGACAACAGTACCGAGCCACAATAGCCCCGGCACATAGATAGCCAAATTGCCAAGCAGCATTGCCATTGCTGTCGTCGAAATCTTCCGGTCCCAGCCGAACTCTGCCAGCCGCCCGACCAGGGCCGCAGCAATGACGAAGCCAACCAGGTAACCGGCGGTCGGCCCAGCGAAATAGGCGACGCCTCCACCGCCCGCGAATACCGGCAAACCGGCAGCGCCTTCGGCAAGGTAGAGTACGACCGTTGCCGCGCCGAGCCGCCATCCATAGGTGATTCCAATGACCAGTACCGCGAAGGTCTGCATGGTCATAGGCACAGGCCAAAGGGGCACCTGAATTATTGCCGATATGGCAAGCAGGCCACTGCCGACGAGCGCAAGCAACAGCGAGCGCAATGACAGCATGGACGCGGGGCTCGGCCAAATGGAGGCAGCGAGCGTAGGCTGTGGATTGGTCGAATCAGGCATATTGGTGCGTCTCCTACATCAAGCGACGAACGCGGTTCATCTTATCCGCGCAACTCGGCTACTTCTTTGAAAACCTGTTACTGCGAGGAAATCCCGGAGGCGGCAGTCGGCCTGCCTGGCCGCGCTTACCAAGCCACTCAGCCAAATCCGAATGCGTACGGGTGCGCTTGCCAGTCTCCCAGTTCAGCCCTTCCGCTTTCGTAAATACCCTCGCATCGGACAGCCCGCCCTTGTTGTAGCGTTGCAGGATTACTCCCCTTCCCCGGACCATCTCCGGAACTTCTGCCAAATCGAAGATCAACAATTTGCGATTATTCCCGATCGTCGCAATGGCGTCACCGTCGGCGACGACGCACACGGCGGCTTCGACGTCATCGGGGAGGTTTAACACTTGGCGACCGAGCCGCGTATGGGCAACAACATCATCGCCACACAGTACGAGGCCACGGCCATCGTTGGACGCAACCAACAGTTTGCGGTTGGGGCGGTGCGCGAGCAGCGAAACGATGTCTTGGCCATTCCTTAAGTCGAGCATCAAACGAAGCGGCTCGCCGTAGCCACGCCCGCTAGGCAACTTGTCGACGCCGAGGGTGTAAAAGCGTCCGTTTGTCGCGAATATCAGCAGCTTGTCGGTCGTCTCCGCATGCACAGCGAAGCGGTGTCGATCACCTTCCTTGTATTTCATGTCCCCGACATCGTCGAGCTGACCCTTAACCCGACGGATCCACCCCATCGAGGAGCACAGGACCGTCACGGTCTCGCGCTCGATCATCGCCTCCAACGGCACGATGACGGCTGACGGGGCCTCGCCAACAAGCGTTCGACGCTTGCCTAGATCGGTGTCCTGGCCAAACCGCTTTCTGATATCAGAGATTTCCAACGCGATAGCGCGCCATCGTTTCTTTTCGTCCTTCAGCAATTGCTGGAGCGCCGTCCGCTTGCTGGTAAGTTCTGCATGCTCGGCGCGGATCTCCTGCTCGGCGAGTTTCCGCAGATTGCGGAGCCGCATGTTTAGAATAGCGTCGGCCTGTAGTTCGCTAAGGTCAAATGCGCGGATCAGCGATCGCTTCGGCGTGTCGTCCTCGCGCACAATGCGGATCACCTCATCGAGGTTGAGGTAGGCGACGAGGTAGCCGTCAAGGATTTCGAGCCGCCGCTCGATATCCGCCAAGCGCCGGCGTGACCGGCGGCACAAGACATCATGGCGATGGTCGAGAAAGCTCTGCAAGAGCTCACGTAGGTTCATGACGCGAGGTACTTGCTCCGCGTCGAGCACATTCAAATTCAGGCTCACGCGCGTCTCGAGATCGGTTTGCCGGTACAAAGATTCCATCAGAACCGCCGCGTCAACGGCACGGCTTTTCGGCTCGAGAACCAAGCGTACATGATCCGTTGATTCGTCGCGCACGTCCCCCAACATCGCTAGCTTGCGGGATACCAGGAGCTCCGCGATCCGCTCTATTAGTTTTGCTTTCTGGACCTGATAGGGAATCTCCGTGATGACAATGTGATAGCCGCCGCCCCTGAACTTCTCGGCCTGCCATCGCGCACGGACCCTAAAGCCGCCGCGTCCGCTCGTATATGCTTCGACCAGGGTGTCCCTGTCTTCCGCAAGTTCGCCGCCAGTCGGAAAGTCCGGTCCCGGCATCAGGTCCACAAGCTTGGCGATGGTGGCGTTCGGGTATTTGATTAGGTGCAGCAGCCCATCGCAGATCTCGCCGATGTTATGCGGTGGAATGCTGGTCGCCATGCCAACAGCGATACCGGTAGCGCCATTCGCAAGCAGATTTGGGAAACTCGCCGGCAGGACGGTCGGCTCGTGATCATCGCCGTCGTACGACGTCAGAAAGCCAACCGCATCTTCGTCGATGCCTTCAAGCAAGGCTTCGGCAACATCGGTCAGGCGAGCTTCGGTGTAACGCATGGCCGCGGCGTTATCGCCGTCCACGTTGCCGAAGTTGCCCTGGCCGTCCACAAGCGGATAGCGCACCGCAAAGTCCTGCGCCAGCCGCACCAGGGCGTTGTAAATCGCCTCGTCCCCGTGGGGATGGAACTTGCCCATGACGTCGCCGACAATGCGCGCGCACTTCTTAAAGCCGGACGCCGGATCGAGATGCAGCGCACGCATGGCGTAAAGAATGCGGCGCTGAACGGGTTTCAGGCCGTCGCGCACGTCCGGCAGCGACCGCGACATGATGGTCGACAGCGCGTAGGACAGGTAGCGCTCGCCAAGCGCCTCGGCGAACGGCGCTGCGCGAATTTCTCCCGACTTCAGCGCACGCGCCATTCAACAACTCCTACCAGATATTGTGGTTTTGCCGTGCGGAGATGCTACACATCGTGTTCAAGCACGGCAAGGGTGCCCTGCGGCACTGTCGATAACAAACTGAGTTGACCGCTTCTGTTGTGGTGGTTTGGCTCGGTCGCGTCGAAGCGGGTCACGCGGCCTGGAGCCTGTCGTCGTCGATGGTTTCGCCGTCGGCGCGGTAGCGCGCCAGACACCTGGGTCCGTGGAAGACGGCCAGGTGGCCGTCGGGATATTCGTGCACCCGGACCTGCGCCTTGACGTAGTGGTGGCGGTGGCGATCGGCCGGGATCTGCAGCGTGCGGTTCTTGTAGCGCACGGTGTTGTCGCCCGCGACGACGCGGTCCTCCTGGGCGCAGAGGATGTCCTCGAGCGTGCCGGCAAAAGCCACGAAGGCCGAGCCGGTGTCCGCGGCCGGGCGGGCGAAGCGGGCGTTGTGCGCCGGCCAGAAGAGCTCCTCGAGAAAGCGATTGGCCTCGGCCATGGTGGCGATCCCGGCGAGGCGCAGCTCCTGGGGCAGGCGCTTCTGCAAGGTCCCGAACATGCGCTCCGAGCGGCCCCGGGCCTGCGGCGAATAGGCCGCGATCAACTCGATGCCGAGCTGCGCCAAGGCCCGGCCGATCTGGGTCGGGTTGTCCTTGTCCACACCGCCACCTGCCTCGGGCGTGTGCCAGTAGTGCGAGGCCCGATCGGCGTAGAGCGAGCAGAACAGCCCGTTTTCGGCGATCACCTCGCCGAGCCCACGGAACGTGCTCATCGTGCCCTCCTCGGCAACGAAGAAGCCCGAATAGACCTCCGATGTCGCATCGTCCATGGTCACGATCAGATCCCACCACTGGCCCGCAACCCACTCGTGGCTCGAGCCGTCCTGGTGCAGCATCATCCCCACCACCGGTCGGCGCGGCCGCTTCCGGCGGTGCGCCCCGCGCCTGGGCGCCGGCTTGATCTTGCCGTGCGCCTGCAAGCTCAGGCGAAGCCAGTTGTAGCTCAGCCCGAAGCCATGCTCGCAGACCAGCTTCTCGTGGAAGTGCTTGGCCGTGAAGTCCGGGTAGCGCGTCTCGAACAGCTCCAGCACCCGCATCACCTCGTCCACCGGCGCGCGGCGCGCCGAGACCCGCCCAAGGCGCCGGTCGTACAAACCCTCGGCACCCTCGGCCTCATAGCGCTCCCGCCAGCGCCGGAACGTCCGCTCCGACATGCCCAGGATCTCCGAGGCCTCGGCCTGGCTCAAATCACCCCGATAACAACGTCCGTAGACATCCTCGAACTTCATCAATCTCAGTCCCTGCAACTGCTCCGTCCGGCGCATCCGATTCCTCCAGATTTGGAGGAAATCTAAAACCGGACAGATCATCTGTTACATAGACCGGTCATATCGTGTGTTAGCGACAGGGTGCCCGGCGGCACCGTAGGCGATACCTCAAAAGGCGATACCTCAAACGCCAAAACCGCCAGTGCTGGACTCAACGCGGTGGCTGGACGAGGTCGTCGGGGCTCTTGGTTGCTAGTTGGAGAAGACGCGCGCGTGCATCGGGCATCACTCGCCCATGCGGCGCCAATATGTGTCGGTCGATGAAATAGTCGGTCAAACGCAACCCTGCAGCCAAGTCATCAGGCGTTGCCACGGCATCGTCGACAAGAAACCGAGGCAGGGGCAAGAGTCGATCACGGTAGCGTTCTCCAGCCGACGCTGACACCGCCCGCCCCGATTTTGGCGACACGTAGATTAGATGGTCGTTTACGCCTGTGGCAGCGCAGGCCGAAAGGTCGAGGCCAAAGCCGGCCTCTGTCAAAAGCGAGAGTTCCCATCGCGTATATGCGGCGCACCAATCCGGGCCATCCAACATCGCCATCAGCGACGACATGTCTTCGAACAGCTGAGGATGCACTTCGCGCTCTGGCAGACTCGCTTCGACGAGCGCGCAAACAGATATCAATGCCGCGAGCGGACCCGGACGATCCAATAAGCCTGCCGCGATGGCGCGGATCGGCTCAATCGTGAGGCTACCGAGGTGTTCTTCCAGGCGGGCGCGCCATGTCGCCGCGACCAAATTCCCAGGTTGCAACGTTCCGCGCTGTCGGGATGACACGCCGCCTCGCACCAGTCCCGCGTGGCGCCCATGTTCGCAAGTCAACAGATTGACGATTGACGATGTCTCGCCATGGCGCCGCACTGATAGGACAAATCCTTCATCGGACCATTGCATTGCCAACACCTACACCGCGTCGAGAGGACGGCGTATATCCTGACGCTCATGCATCGTGCCGAAGACCCCACGGCATGTAGCGTTCACGATCCTCGACCCAGTTCTCCCGCACCTTTACAAATAAAAACAGGTGAACGCGGCGGTCCATCATCTCTTCCAGTTCGCGTCGCGCTGCTTCGCCAACTGCTTTGACACGACGTCCCGAGCTTCCCAACACGATGGCCTTCTGACTGTCGCGTCGAACATATACGACTTGGTCTATCTTGACGCTGCCATCGGCTCGCTCCTCCCAAGACTCGGTTTCAACTGTGAGCGAATAGGGAAGCTCTTGGTGAAGCTGAAGAAACAGCTTTTCGCGCGTAATTTCAGCCGCCAAGAGGCGCTGCGGCATGTCGGAAAGCTGATCTTTAGGATACAGCCACGGGCTCTTTGAAGCGTGCTGCGCCAGAAACTGGAGAAGATCCTCGACGCCGTCACCTGTGAGGCCGGAAATCATAAAGGTCTCGCTGAAAAGCCCTGCGGTATTAAGATCTGCACTGAGCTCCAAAAGTGTTGTGCGCCGCACGAGGTCGATCTTGTTGAGTACGAGAATTGCCGTGCGGCCGAGTTTGCCGAGCCGGTCGACGATTGCGTTTACATCAGCCTGCCGTCCACCGGACGCATCAACCAGCAAGGCGACATGATCGGTATCGGCGACGCCCCGCCACGCCGAATCCACCATGGCTCGCTCAAGGCGCCGGCGCGCCGCATGGATGCCAGGCGTGTCCATGAATATTAGCTGGCTCTGTCCGCGCAAGGCGATTCCGAGAACGCGCGCGCGCGTGGTCTGCGCCTTTGGTGTAACAATGGAAACTTTGGTCTCAACGAGACGGTTGATGAGTGTCGACTTGCCGGCATTCGGGGCACCAACCAGCGCAACAAACCCGCACCGTGTCGTGTCTTCAGTCATCCGCGTTCAATTGTTCTAGAAGTTTTGCCGCCGCCAATTTCTCCGCCATGCGTTTGCTCGTGCCCTCGCCTTCGGCCGCTTTCATTTCACCAACCTGAACACTGACGGTGAAACTCGGCGCATGGTCGGGTCCGGCTCGCCCGATCTCGACATAGGTCGGCAATTCGTAACCGCGTGCTTGTGCCCACTCCTGTAACAACGTCTTGGGGTCCGTCGGCGGCTGCAGCGTATCTTTGAGGCGTTGCATCCAATGTCGCGCGATAAACTCACGCGCGGCCGACATCCCTCCATCTTGGTAAAGCGCTGCGATGACGGCCTCGCAGACATCGGCGAGACGCCCAGGCGCAGCGGCCGTATTGCCGTCGTCAATCCGCGCGAGGATATGATCGCCAAGACCAATCTCATTCGCAACATCCACCAGGGTATCTGCCTGAACCAGCGCAGCGTGCCGCTTCGCTAGCGCGCCCTCATCGTCGTCCGGAAAGTTGTCAAACAATAGATCAGCAATAATCAACGCCAACACGCGATCGCCCAAAAATTCTAGCCGCTCGTAACTCGTCGTTCGTCCCGTACTGACGCTGCCATGCGTCAATGCCTGTCGAAGCAGACCGGGATCTTCGAATGTGTAGTGAAGAGCTGTGCTCAGATCGCGCATGAGCCTCGATCGTCAGGCTCTCGACCCGCTGCGTCTAGCCGATGCCTCTAAACAGTCGGCTGTAGCGGATCGCAAATGGCCATTTCCAAATTTCCCAAAGCCTAGCGCTACCGTCGGTCGAGAAAAACAAAAACTTCGCTTCGCCGACAAGATTTTCTGCCGGAACGAACCCCACTTGACTAAGCACGCGACTGTCCGCCGAATTATCGCGATTGTCGCCCATGGCGAAATAGTGACCCTCGGGTACGTTATAGACATTTGTGTCGTCAAGACTGCCGCTATCTCCAGCTTCCTCTACGATATCATGCCGAACGTCGTTGGGTAGCGTCTCCAGGTAATGCGGCACCAGCATACGCGCACCGAACAGATTTCGCGTTCGATAGTCTGACAATCGGCGACGTGTAACGGGATCGCCGTTAATATGAAGAACTCCAGAAATCACTTGGATACGATCGCCCGGTAAACCAACGATCCGTTTGATATAGTCCGTTCTATTGTCGCTCGGCAGTTTAAAGACAGCGACATCGCCCCGTTCGGGTTCGCTCGCAAAGATGCGTCCGTGGAACAGGGGCGGGCTGAATGGCAGCGAATGGCGGCTGAAACCGTATGAGAATTTGGAAACGAAGAGATAGTCGCCCTTCAGCAGCGTAGGCACCATCGACCCAGAGGGTATGTTGAACGGTTCGTACCCAAAGGTTCGTACCAATAGCGCAATGATCACCGCATAAAGAACGGTACGCACCGTTTCCACGAATTCGCCACCCGTGCGTCGACTCGCCGGTTTCGCCTTGCGTTGAATTGGTTTAGTCGCCATGCCGGATGGTGTCTGTGCCATTGCTGTGAAGCCGCGTTCTAAGGAACCGCGCGCGGGCGCAGCACAGTCGGCAGCAGCGTCAGGTATGCCCGGCACCGTTCCGTACTGTCAAGATTCCCGGACGATGAGCCCAAGGCTCCTATCTGTCCTCCGGTATCGCAGAAATAATCACGATTGCCTGCGCGAGGGGAAAGTCGTCGGTAATCGTTACGTCGATTTGCGGTTGCATTCCGTCTGGAACGAGGTCGGCCAAACGTCGAGCAGCGCCGCCGTTCAACTCCATCGTCGGTTTGCCAGACCGAAGGTTGACGACCCCCATGTCGCGCCAGTAGACACCTTTGCGCAGGCCCGTGCCGAGGGCCTTCGAACACGCCTCTTTGGCAGCGAATCGCTTGGCGTAGCTAGCCGCGCGGTTGGCCCGTCGGTTGGACTTCGCCCGCTCCGTCTCTGTAAAAATGCGCGCTTCGAACCGCCCGGCAAATCGCGCCAGCGTCTTTTCTACGCGGCGGATGTCGATGATGTCGCTGCCAATGCCGATGATCATTAGGCGCTGCGCTCGCCCTCCACTTCGGCTCGCGCGTTGTCCATGATCGCGCGCATCCGCTTTATGGCGCTATCGAGACCGCTGAATATCGCCTCGCCCACGAGAAAGTGACCGATGTTGAGCTCTTCGATCGTCGGGATCGCTGCGATCGGCGCGACGGTGTCATAGGTAAGACCATGACCAGCATGGCACTCAAGACCGGTGGCCTCAACCTGTTCCGCCGCTACGAGGATACGGTCAAGCTCGCGGTCCCGCGCCGCTCCCGTCGCGTCACAGTACTTTCCTGTATGCAGTTCCACAACCGGTGCTGCCAAAGAAACCGCCGCCTCGATTTGACGGGGCTCGGGTTCGATGAACAACGACACCCGCACTCCCGCCTCCAGAAGTTGACGCACGTAGGGTGCTAAATGATTGTGTCCCGCCGCTGCGTTAAGTCCGCCCTCGGTTGTCCGCTCTTCGCGTCGCTCGGGAACAATGCAGGCAGCATGCGGCACCCACCTGAGCGCGATCTCAAGCATCTCGTCCGTGGCGGCCATTTCAAGGTTGATCGGCAGCTTCACCTCGTCCGTCAGCTGAGCAATGTCGTCATCTGAGATATGCCTGCGATCCTCGCGCAAATGCGCTGTGATTCCATCCGCGCCCGCTTGCGCTGCCTGCCGGGCTGCGCGCACAGGATCGGGATGACGCCCACCGCGTGCATTTCGTATCGTTGCGACGTGATCAATATTTACGCCAAGTCTCAGGTATCGCTTCATGCTTCCTGCCCAACGCGTTTGCGTCGGCGTTCGCGACGCGATTTGCGTTTGTGTTGATAAGCCGTAACCAGTGACTTGACCGAAAAATAGACGGCAATCCAGGCCACGATTGCGGTCGGAACACTGCCGACGATCATCGGCATTAGGACCGGCAGAGCATGATCATACAAATACGCGAAGTCAAAGCGCAGTAGCGCAACCATGCTCCCGCCGAAAAGTTGAGGAAAGTCCAGCTGTTCCACCGTTACAAGATTGCTTTGAACCCCGAAACGCAGGCCCAGTTCATGGATCCACAGCCAGATCACCGGGAATGTCCAAGGGTTACCGGCCGCAGTACCGATGATGGACGCGAGGACATTCGCACCGATTAACCATGCGATCAGTGCGCCAAGCAGAACGTGAAACCCAACGAAGGGTGTGCATGAAACCGCTACGCCGCAGGCGAGGCCCGCCGCGATGCTGTATGGAGTCCCCGGCAGCCGTGCGAGCCGGTGCCAAAGATACATCGCCGACCGACGCCAGCCGATGAGCGGCCAGATGAGATTCCGCAGCCGCAAGCCAACGTGCGGTCTTATTCGACGTTTAAACATGCCAGTTAAACGTCCCTGATGACCGCGCGGCGCAATTCGCGGTGGGGCTCAGCCACGGATCCGCTCCACCGAATTGACGACTGGATCAGCGCGCAGCGCCGCAACGATGTCCGTCAGCTGTTGCGCATCTTTAACCTCGATGTCGAGATGCAGTTCAAAGAAATCGGGAGAACGGCTCGTGATCTTGAGATTGGAGATGTTGCCACTGTCGCGGCCAATCACCGTGCATATGGCGCCCAGCACACCAGGCTCGTTGGTGAGGACGACGTTGACGCGGCCAACATGAACGCCGGTCGCGCTCGCGTCCTCATCCCACGAAACATCGATCCAGCGCTCGGGCATATCGGTAAAGCTCTCAAGCGTCTCGCAGTCATCCGTATGCACCGTGACGCCCTTGCCCGTTGTGACAATTCCAAGTATGCGATCCCCAGGCAATGGATGGCAGCAATTGGCAAAATGAACCGCCATCCCTGGGATCAATCCGCGGATTGGTACAGCGCTGGTATCGCGGCTCGCCGACTTTCCGTTGCCTTTCTTCGAAGGTGCCTTGCGCCGTTTCCCTCGAGTTTTCGGCTGACTGGCCTCAACGACGTCACCGCCCGTAATTTTTCCCTCGCCGACCAATACATACAGGTCTTCCAAGACTTCGCAGTGGAATTGGGCCAGCGCCTCGCGTAGCTTCTTTTTGTCGAATTTATGTCCACTCTGCATAAATGCCTGTTCGACGATCTGGCGGCCAAGCCCGACATACTGCTCAAATTGTTGGCTGCGCACGAAGCGGCGGACTCGCGCCCGTGCCTTGCCGGTCGTTACAAAACTCAACCAGGTCGGCGAAGGCGTCTGCTCCTTTGATGTCGTAATCTCAACTTGATCCCCGTTCTGCAACTTGGTTCGCAGCGGTACAACGCGTCCGTTAACCTTGGCGCCGATGCAGGTGTCGCCAATTTCCGAATGCACGGCATAGGCGAAGTCGACTGGAGTGGAATTCTGGGGCAGCGCAAAAAGGTCGCCCTTCGGCGAAAAGCAAAACGCCTGATCGGTGAACATTTCAAGCTTAGTATGCTCGAGAAATTCCTCTGGGCCAGACGCGTGCTCGAGGATTTCGAGCAATTCATGCAACCAACGGTACTGCTCGCCCTCGGTCTGACCGGCGCCTTGCTTGTAACGCCAATGGGCGGCCACGCCAAATTCGGCCACCTCGTGCATCGCACGGGTTCGGATCTGCATTTCGATGCGCTGGTTCTCCGGCCCGATAACGCCGGTATGCAGCGATCGGTAGCCGTTTGACTTCGGAAGTGAGATGTAGTCCCTAAATCGGCCCGGAACGACACGATACTTAGCGTGAATTATGCCGAGCGTTCGGTAACAATCCTCCACGCTATCGACGACCAACCGGAACGCCATAATGTCGGAAAGTTGTTCGAAGCCGATGTTGCGCTGCTGCATCTTGCACCAGATCGAATACGGCGTCTTTTCGCGCCCCGAAACTTCAGCGTCCAAGTCTATAAGCGTATCGCGCAATCCATTGATGACCTTTTCGATGACATTACCGCCGCATTCGCGCAAAAACGTCAGACGCTTGGTAATCGATGTATAGGCCTCTGGATTGAGCTCGGGAAAGGCGAGGTCCTCGAGCTCGTCCTTCCAGTCGCGAATACCAATCCGCTCGGCCAGCGGCACGTATATGTCCAGCGTCTCGCTGGCAATCCTGTGGCGTTTTTCCGCGTCCAGAATAAAACTGAGCGTACGCATGTTGTGCAGGCGATCCGCCAGTTTGACGAGGAGAACACGTATGTCTTCCGACATCGCAAGGACGAGCTTGCGGAAATTCTCGGCCTGCTGACTCTGGTCTGACTGAAGCTCGATCTGGCTGAGTTTTGTTACGCCGTCGACGAGACGCGCAATATCAGGACCGAACTGGCCTTCAATATCGTCGAGGGTAGCGATCGTATCTTCAACGGTGTCGTGCAGCAGGCCGGTAATGATCGATGCCCCGTCCAACTTAAGCCTAGTGAGTATCCCCGCGACCTCAAGGGGGTGCGAGAAATAGGCATCTCCGGAGGCACGCCTTTGGCTGCCATGCGCTTCCATAGAGAACACGTAAGCGCGGTTGAGGGCTTCCTCATCTGCGCTGGGATCGTAACTCTTTACGCGATCGACAAGCTCACTCTGCTGCATCATGCCGGGTTACCCCGTCGGCATGACGGCGCGCCGCCCCAAAAAAAGCGCCGCGCCTGAGGTCATGTATCCTCTTGCTCTTCGGTACCATCCGATTCAGCAGTATCAGCGGCCTCCTCGGCATTGGCTTCCGCCTCCGATGGTTTCGGGCTGCTGGGCGCACTTCGGCCCATCAGTGCCTGTAAATCCTCAACCGCTTCGCCGGCCATCGTTGCTCCGGCCATCAATTCAAGCGCATCATCGTCTTCCGGCTCGTCAACTTCGACGAATTTTTGCAAACTCCGCACGAGACTGTCCTGGAGGTCCTCCACCGCGATCGTCTCATCGGCAATTTCGCGTAACGCCACAACCGGATTCTTGTCGTTGTCGCGTTCGACAGTCAGTTCCGAACCAGCGGACACCTCGCGGCTGCGCTGCGCTGCCAACATGACTAATTCGAAACGATTACTAACCTTATCTACACAGTCTTCTACAGTAACACGCGCCATGCCCTAGTAATCCTCAATCGTTGATGCGTCGGAGATTTAGTGAATATATGGGTCAATCCATGGCGTATCAAGCGATTTGCCTGGGAATCGCAGTGCAAATAACCGTATAGCGGCGTTTTGACACTGCGCGCACCGCTGCAAACAAATAGATCCGACCAAATATTTGTACCTGGACTTGTCGGTTGCGCCACCATGCCCTAACTAACATACAGTGTGGTCGTGTCAGCGACCGGACTACTGGGGTTAGCACCGATCATGCGACTGACCGAACTTAAACAGATATTAAATAGTTAAGTGGATTTGTTAATTGAACCTAAATGTTTTCCCATATGAGAAAGTTGCGCTGTTCATCGATGGTGCGAACTTATATGCGGCAGCGCGGGCCCTCGGATTCGATATCGACTACAAGCGGCTACTCGACCTGTTCGCAAATCAAGGGCAAATGATCCGCGCCTTCTATTACACGGCGTTGATCGAAGACCAGGAATATTCGCCGATTCGGCCATTAGTCGACTGGCTCGACTACAACGGCTACACAATGGTGACAAAACCGGCAAAGGAGTTCACGGACTCTTCGGGCCGCCGCAAGATTAAAGGCAATATGGATATCGAGCTGGCGATCGACGTCATGGATATGGCGGAGAGGTTGGACCATGTTGTGCTGTTTTCCGGCGATGGCGATTTTCGCCGGCTTGCCGAAGCCGTCCAGCGCAAAGGCGTTCGCTTCACGGTTGTCAGCACCGTGCGTTCAGCACCACCGATGGTCGCGGACGAACTTCGTCGACAGGCCGACAACTTCATCGAACTGCAGGATTTGGCCGAGCAGATCGCACGCGTTCACAGCTCGCCACACGACGCCGGTCCTAAAGAGGTTGCCGACGAAGGGTCCTACGACGATGACTTCGACGGTCTTGAAGAAGACGGCGACGATCTGGAAAAGCTCGCCTAACAGACCATACGACGGGCACAGTCGGACATGTCGGATCAACCCGCTGTACCAGAGTACGACTGCCAATTGTGTCCGCGTCTTGTTGAGTTTCGGCAAGCCAACCGTAATGCATTTCCCGATTGGCACAACGCACCGGTCGAGAGCTTCGGCCCCGTCGACGCAGAACTGCTGATCGTCGGCCTAGCTCCCGGGCTGCGCGGCGCCAACAGGACCAGCCGACCGTTCACCGGTGATGCCGCCGGCGTATTGCTCTACGATACGCTGTGCAGATTTTCCTTTGCCGGCGGCACATATGGCGAACGGGCAGACGACGGATTGACGCTTCAAAACTGCCGGATAACCAATGCGGTTCGATGCGTGCCGCCACAGAACAAGCCAATTGCCTCGGAAGTCGCTGCCTGTCGACAGTTTCTCTTCGGAGAGCTTGCGACATTGCCGCGGCTTAAAGTTGTCCTCGCGCTCGGTATCGTTGCCCACAAGGCGATACTACGCACCCTAGGATATGCCCAAAGTTCCGTGAAGTTCCGCCATGGCGCCGTCCACCGCTTGCCGAACGGACGAGCCCTCGCCAACAGCTATCACTGCTCGCGCTACAACACGAACACGGGACGGCTCACCGTTGCCATGTTCGAGGACGTCTTTGTCGGCATCCAAAAGCTCCTTGGCTGAATATCGCACCGACAGCGGATCATCCTTTTTCGCGCATCAATCGGGCCCGCTGGCGCTGCCAGTCCCGCGCCTTTGCCGACTCCCGCTTATCCGATTTGCGCTTGCCGTGGGCAACCGCCAGCTCCACCTTGGCAACACCGCGTTCGTTGAAATAGATGCGTAGCGGTACCAGTGTGCGCCCGTCGCGCCGGACCGCATCGATGAGCCGGATCATCTCGCGCCGATGGACGAGCAATTTGCGTGGTCGGGTCGGTAGATGATTGAGGCTGCCTGCCTGTTTGTACTCCGGCACATGGCAATTCATGAGGTACAGCTCGCCTCGCTGTGCGCCAGCCCACGCTTCATTCAGGCTGACCCGACCGGCGCGAAGTGACTTTACCTCGCTGCCTGTCAAAACGACGCCGGCCTCGAGCGTTTCCTCGATTATGAAGTTGTGACGGGCCCGTCGGTTCTGCGCTACGAGCTTTCCTTTAGGCGCGCTGCGGGCCATTGCCTCAGTTGAGCAACCCCGCCGACACCATCGCCTCACGCACCTGCAGTTGGCTGGTCTCTGCGATGGGGATCAACGGCAGACGCGTGTCGGGAAGGCATTTGTCGAGCAGGCTCGCTGCGTACTTAACAGGGCCGGGACTCGATTCGCAAAACAAAGCCAAGTTCAACGGCGCCAAACGGTCGCGCAACGCGCCAACAGTGTCCAGATCACGCGCCTGCCACGCCTCGTGCAATTGCGCGCATGGACCCGGCGCGACGTTCGCTGTGACCGAAATACAACCGTCGCCACCCTGAGCTAGGAAGGCCACCACCGTCCCGTCTTCTCCCGAGAGTTGGCAGAAGTCGGGTCCGGCGGCAAGCCGCGTCACCACGGGACGCGCAAGATCGTTGGTCGCGTCCTTTACACCAACGATGTTGGCGACCTTCGCAAGCCGAGCCATTGTCTCAACCGACATATCGACGATGCTGCGGCCGGGGATATTATAAATCACAACCGGGATATCCGCGGCTTCCGCGATTGCGGAATAATGCTGAAAGAGTCCTTCCTGAGTCGGTTTGTTGTAGTACGGCGTTACAACGAGCGCGGCGTCGGCGCCCGCCTCTTTGGCATGAACCGTCAGTTCGATCGCCTCCTCGGTGGAATTCGACCCTGTGCCGGCGATCACCGGCACCTTGCCGTTGGCAACTTCAATACACAGTTCAACGACTCGTTTGTGCTCATCGTGCGACAGCGTCGGCGACTCTCCTGTCGTGCCAACGGGAACCACGCCATGTACGCCTTCTTCGATCTGCCACTCGACAAATGCCTGGTATGCCGGCTCGTCAACTCGCCCACCCCGAAACGGAGTGATCAGCGCCGTAATCGACCCCTTAAACATCGCAGGGCTCCATCCGCCTAATTTCTGAAGTACCTGAACATAACGCCAAGCGCGGGCTAGCAGCAAGCAGCCCCCGGTAGTCCGGCTGTCGCTAACACACGATATGACCGGTCTATGTAACAGATGATCTGTCCGGTTTTAGATTTCCTCCAAATCTGGAGGAATCGGATGCGCCGGACGGAGCAGTTGCAGGGACTGAGATTGATGAAGTTCGAGGATGTCTACGGACGTTGTTATCGGGGTGATTTGAGCCAGGCCGAGGCCTCGGAGATCCTGGGCATGTCGGAGCGGACGTTCCGGCGCTGGCGGGAGCGCTATGAGGCCGAGGGTGCCGCGGGTTTGTACGACCGGCGCCTTGGGCGGGTCTCGGCGCGCCGCGCGCCGGTGGACGAGGTGATGCGGGTGCTGGAGCTGTTCGAGACGCGCTACCCGGACTTCACGGCCAAGCACTTCCACGAGAAGCTGGTCTGCGAGCATGGCTTCGGGCTGAGCTACAACTGGCTTCGCCTGAGCTTGCAGGCGCACGGCAAGATCAAGCCGGCGCCCAGGCGCGGGGCGCACCGCCGGAAGCGGCCGCGCCGACCGGTGGTGGGGATGCTGCTGCACCAGGACGGCTCGAGCCACGAGTGGGTTGCGGGCCAGTGGTGGGATCTGATCGTGACCATGGACGATGCGACATCGGAGGTCTATTAGGGCTTCTTCGTTGCCGAGGAGGGCACGATGAGCACGTTCCGTGGGCTCGGCGAGGTGATCGCCGAAAACGGGCTGTTCTGCTCGCTCTACGCCGATCGGGCCTCGCACTACTGGCACACGCCCGAGGCAGGTGGCGGTGTGGACAAGGACAACCCGACCCAGATCGGCCGGGCCTTGGCGCAGCTCGGCATCGAGTTGATCGCGGCCTATTCGCCGCAGGCCCGGGGCCGCTCGGAGCGCATGTTCGGGTCCTTGCAGAAGCGCCTGCCCCAGGAGCTGCGCCTCGCCGGGATCGCCACCATGGCCGAGGCCAATCGCTTTCTCGAGGAGCTCTTCTGGCCGGCGCACAACGCCCGCTTCGCCCGCCCGGCCGCGGACACCGGCTCGGCCTTCGTGGCTTTTGCCGGCACGCTCGAGGACATCCTCTGCGCCCAGGAGGACCGCGTCGTCGCGGGCGACAACACCGTGCGCTACAAGAACCGCACGCTGCAGATCCCGGCCGATCGCCACCGCCACCACTACGTCAAGGCGCAGGTCCGGGTGCACGAATATCCCGACGGCCACCTGGCCGTCTTCCACGGACCCAGGTGTCTGGCGCGCTACCGCGCCGACGGCGAAACCATCGACGACGACAGGCTCCAGGCCGCGTGACCCGCTTCGACGCGACCGAGCCAAACCACCACAACAGAAGCGGTCAATTCATATGGTACATAAAGCGGTCAACTCAGTTTGTTATCGTCACCCCCGGTAGTCCGGCTTGTTGAAAAGGCCGCTCTGAGCTATAATGCCGCGCATTCAGGGAGCGCTAATCTGGGATCAATGCAGAGGCTAAGTGTGCCTGGCAGGACTCTGCGTACTCTATCGGCGCTAGCATTTCTTGCCGTTATGTTCGCCGTCGCGTCTTCGCTGCGGGCGGAACTATTATCGGCGTCGGACGCCAAAGCACTTCGCGTTGCAGTCGCCGCTTCGAAGTCCGGAAATTGGAGGTCGGCGACAACGCGTGCAAGTCGAACGACCGCAGCCCTTCCCGGAAAAATTGTCTCCTGGCTCAAATTCAAATCGCCGAAATCTGGCGCGACGTCTGAAGACATTTTCCGATTTATCGATACGAACTCCGGGTGGCCCTCGCTGCGGCTCTTGCGGCAGCGCGCCGAAGAGGCACTAACGGATTCCACCGAAGATCAAGTCGTCCTCGACTGGTTCGAGCGATATACGGCCGTTTCAGCGGCCGGTGCGATCGGCAATCTTGCGGCTTTGGTTCGCGCCGAGCGTCATGACGAGGCGGCAGCATTGGCACAGCGTACGTGGGTCGAATTCGATATGGGCCGCAGCCAGGAGCGCTCTTTCCGAAGGCAGTTCCGCAAGCTCCTGCGCCCACAGGATGAAACGGCTCGGCTTGACCGGCTGCTGTGGGATGAGCGCGTATCGGCGGCCCGCAGGCAAATGCGCTATGTCACGAAGGACCATAGGGCGCTCGCCGAAGCACGCATTCGACTTCTCCAAAGACATGGCGGCGTTGACGCGGCAATCGCCCGCGTCCCTGGCCATCTCATTGAAGCTCCGGGCCTTGTCTACGAACGCCTGCGATGGCGACGAAAAAAGAGGTTTGATGAAAGCGCACTTGAACTGTTGATACCGCAACGTGACGAGCTTGTGCGCCCATCTCAATGGTGGACCGAAAGACACATACTCGCTCGACGTGTTTTACGTACCGGCGATGCGTCACTTGCCTACCGTCTGGCCAGCGAGCATGGACAAGACCCCGGGCAAGGCCATGCCGAGGCGGAATGGCTTGCCGGCTGGATTGCGCTCAGATTTCTTGACGACCATGAGACGGCGTTTCTGCATTTCAAGGCATTATTCGAGAATGTGCAGTATCCCATCAGCCGATCGCGCGGCGCTTATTGGGCCGCGCGCGCCGCAGAGGCAGCGGAAAAGCACGTCATCGCTGCTTTGTGGTATCGCCTCGCTGCGTCGCACGTTACAACTTTTTACGGCCAGCTTGCGGCAGCTCAACTTAGTCAGAAGCAGCAGCCAATCATGCCACCGGAAGTGTCGCCGACGGCAGAGGAAACCAAGGAATTCGAGCAGCACGAACTCGTACGTGCGATACGCGCGTTGGCCAGTGTGGACGCCGATCAGACGCTCGCGCCGTTTTTTCGGCAACTCGCCAGACTAGCGTCCGGACCGGCAATGTGGACCCATACCGCAAGGTTGGCGCGCGACGTTGGCCGCAGAGATTTAGCCATTCTGGTCGCGAAAAAAGCGGAACAAACTGGGGTGGTCTTGAGCGAGAGTGGATATCCGGCATTGCCCATTCAGCATGGACAGGAACCCGACATCGCACTGGTCCACGCAGTCATTCGGCAAGAAAGCGCCTTCGACCCCGCCGCGGTCAGCCCTAGAGGAGCCCGGGGACTTATGCAACTCATGCCTCGCACGGCCCAATCGCTTGCGCTACAGCTCAATATTTCGCACCGTCGCTCGCTCCTGACGGCCGATCCCGACCATAACCTGCGGCTCGGCAGTGCACATCTTGCCGAATTGCTCGAGACCTACGATAGCTCGCTCGTTCTATCGCTTGCCGCCTACAACGCCGGTAAGTCTCGTGTAAAACTCTGGCTTGCCGATCATGGCGATCCAAGGATTTTAAGCGCCGACGCAATCGACTGGGTCGAATCCATCCCTATCGGCGAAACGCGCAACTACGTTCAGCGGGTGCTGGAGAATTTCTCAGTCTATACCCAGCGGTTGCACGGCCGACGAGCAGGTGCACTCCTGCAGGCGCGCGCCAAGGGCGGGCACCCGGCGCTGGCGCCATGACATAGTCACGTTCCACGACCGGCCTCGGCCGGCTCTTGCTCCGTAGGACACTTTCACACGACACGCATCTGGCGTACGAACGACGCGATTTATTATGGGCAACTTCAACGAGCACACCTACACAGCCCAAGACGGCCTCCAACTCTACTTTCGGACTTACGGCACGCCGCATTCGCAAAGACTGCCAGTCCTTTGTCTTCCAGGCCTCACGCGCAATTCGGAGGATTTTCACTGTTTGGCCACCCGGCTCAGAGAGTCTCACTATGTGATCTGCCCAGACTATAGGGGGCGCGGCAAGTCGGCCTACGATACGGATTTTCGTAATTATCAACCAAGGACGTATCTCGACGATATCCGCCATCTGCTGGTGG
Source organism: Alphaproteobacteria bacterium (assembly GCA_965217615.1). GTDB lineage: Bacteria > Pseudomonadota > Alphaproteobacteria > UBA8366 > CAVOAK01 > CAVOAK01. The sequence continues at coordinate 16,014 of CBDCIT010000015.1, read as the reverse complement.
TCACCGCAACACATCGTGTCATCGTTATCGGCACCTCGATGGGGGGACTGCTAACAATGGGGTTGGGCGCAATTATGCCATCGATATTGGCTGGCGTTATCCTCAACGACATCGGACCTGGAATTGGTTCTGAACTCGATGGCATCCTGGCGTATGCGGGGACCGACCGGCCCGTGCCGGACTGGCAGACTGCGGCGCGCGAATTCCGCCGCGCGCTGCCGCGCGCGTCCTTCCAAACTGAGGACGATATGGAGCGCGCAGTGCGGGGAACTTGGCGCCAAGGAGCCGACGGAATGCTGCATGTCGATTGGGACATCCGTCTCGTACAGCCCTTGCTGAGCGATGCGCCGCTGCCGGACCTGTGGAGGCTTTTCCGGTGCCTTCGCCGGGTACCGGTTCTTGCGTTGCGCGGTGAGATCTCGGATATTCTCGACCGCGAAAATTTCCAACGCATGGCTGCCGAACACAATGGGTTGGTGCGTGTCGAGGTGAAGCGAACCGGCCATGCACCCTCGTTGAATGAACCGGAGGCGGTCCACGCCATCGATGCTTTCCTCGAAGACCTCTGAGCTGCGTCCGACAATCGACGACGTCCGCGCCGCGGCCGATCAGATTCGCGGCAAAGCCGTGCGCACACCGCTATTGGAGTCGCCCGCGTTAAACGCGCGAACCGGCGGCCGCGTGCTCGTCAAGGCAGAGCCGCTGCAGCGTACAGGTTCGTTTAAGTTTCGCGGGGCGTATAACAAGCTCAGTCGGCTCTCGAGCGACGAGCTCGCGGCCGGTGTGGTCACCTTCTCGTCCGGCAACCATGCGCAAGGAATCGCGGCTGTTGCAAGATTGCTGGGCGCCCCAGCGACGATCATCATGCCGACCGACGCGCCGCATATCAAAGTTGAAAATACCAAGGCCTACGGTGCTGAAATCCTCGCCTACGATCGCGGTAGCGTGGACCGTGAGGCCGTCGCCCGACAAGTCGCCGAAGATCGCGGCGCAACTCTGATATCGCCTTTCGACGACCCCGAAATCATCGCCGGCCAGGGAACGGTCGGCCTGGAGATTGCGGCTCAGGCCAGCGAAGATGGCACCGTCCTTGACTCTGTCTTGGTGCCGTGTGGCGGCGGCGGACTGGTTTCCGGTGTCGCCCTCGCCCTTGGAGCAGAATGCCCAGCAACTGCGGTCTACGCCGTGGAACCCGCTGGATTCGACTGCATGGCCCGCTCCCTCGCAGCCGGCAAGCCCATGGGCAATCTCGCTGGCGCCCACTCCATCTGCGATGCCCTGCAACCACCGCGCGCTGGCGCATATACGCTGGCATTGTGCCAAAGACATCTCGCTGGCAGCGTTGCCATAGAAGACGAAGCGGTGCTGCGGGCGATGGGTGTCGCGTTTAGCGAATTCAAACTGGTCGTCGAACCAGGCGGGTGCATCGCGCTGGCAGCCGCAATCGATCAGAAAATACCGGTGGAAGGTCGTGCCGTTGCGGTCGTTTGCTCCGGCGGCAATGTAGATAGTTCGGTGTTTGCAAGCGCAATTGCATCATAGCCAGTGCGCAAGACTGGATTAGCCGACCGCTTTCACCCGACTCGGTTGACCGTTGGGCGCAGTCTTCGAAACAGCAATACGCTCCGCGCCGCCGGCCGCAGTATCCAAATTTTCATCATCTTGCGGCGCGAGGTCAGTTGGCGGCGCTTCGGCTGTCGGTTCGATGTGATGACAGAGGCCTTGGACATATGCGCCGGCGTCGATCGACAGACTTTGGTGGTTGATGTCGCCGGTAACTCGCGCGGTGCCGCTAAGTTGGACGACGCACGCGGGCGGTGACTTCGCCGTTTGCAGCACCGGCAATTCGAACCGTATCTGCGGCGATTGCACCATTGACCACCGCTTTTTCCCCAATTGAGAGAATCCGACTACGTACGTCACCCTCTACGGACCCATCGATCTGGATATCCCCGTCGGTGTTCAGATTGCCGATAATTCGTAAGTTGGCACTGATGATCGAGGGCGGCGGCGGCCGTTCTGGCGTCCGTGGCTTGCGGCCCTTGGCGACTGTTTTACTCCTTCGAAACATATCTGCCGGCCTTGATAAACTTCAACGGATCTATCTGTTTTTTATCAAATAGAATTTCGTAATGCACATGCGGTCCGGTCGAGCGGCCCGTGTTTCCAAGCAAGCCGATTTTATGTCTAAATTCAATAACTGCCCTTTTTTTACGAGAATTTTGCTAAAGTGACCGTATCGTGTCCGAATGCCATAACCGTGATCGATTTCCACCATCTTTCCAAAGCGTGCTTTACGGCCAACAACGACCACCGTTCCAGGCGCTGTGGCGTACACAGGCGAGCGAATCCAGCCGGCAAGATCGGCGCCAAAATGCATCGAGCGTCGCTTCGTCAATGGATCCTTTCGAATGCCAAATCCGCTTGCTACATGGTAGTTGTCGACGGGCGCGACAAGCGGCAATGCATACAATCCCGCATTTCCCAGATAGACGATGATTTCTGACGGTCTCAACGCCGATTCAAGTATAATAATCAAATGGATAATGGCGATAGGGGGCACAATAAATGGCACATCCGATGGGTGAATCGAAACGGGACGGACTTCGGGTCGATTTCGACCGCCGCCTGAAGCTGGAATTTCACGGGTCCAAGATCACCTCTGACGGCGGGTTGCTGGCCTATCGGGAGCTTGATGATGCCCTTGGCCTGACCGAGGTTGCCGGGACTATTTTCCAGGACAGCCGTACCGGCAAGAACGGATGGCACGGCATGACGGGGCAGTTCCGTCAGTCGGTGTTTGGTCGCCTTGGTGGTTATGAGGACGTAAACGACGCCGACCGTCTCGGACGTGATCCTGCCATGCGGTGGATTGTTGGTGGCAAGGCCGTCGAAAGACAGGCTGCGTCCACCAGCCAGATGGGGCGGTTCGAGACGGAGCTTCTGGCGACCGATGCGAACATCGAAGTCCTGGCTGGGATGAACGGGGCGTGGATCGACAAGGTTCATGACCGCCGCCCACCGAAGATGATCATCCTCGACATGGACTCAAGCGTCAGCCCGACCCATGGCGAACAAGAGGGAACGGCGTACAATGGTCACTTCGGCTGCACCTGCTACCATCCACTATTCCTGTTCAACCAGTTCGGCGATCTGGAGCAGTGTTCCCTTCGCCCCGGCAATGTCCACAGTGCCGACGGTTGGCGTGAGGTTCTGGAACCGGTCGTTGAGCGTTATCGGGAACGGAACCTGCGCCGCTACTTCCGAGGGGACGCCGCCTTTGCCGCACCGGACATCTACGAGTTCCTGGAAAGTGAGGGTTTTCTCTACGCGATCCGGTTGCCGAAGAACCAAATTCTTCAGGAAAGCATTGCCCACCTGCTGACCCGCCCCGTCGGTCGTCCGCCGAACCATGTGCGGCGCTATTACGCCAGCTTCAGGTATCAGGCTGGAAGTTGGGACAGGAAGCGGCGCGTGGTGGCCAAGGTGGAATGGCACCCCGGCGAGTTGTGCCCCCGCGTCGGCTTTATTGTCACCAACCTGTCGCGGCCCACCGAACGGGTGGTGGCGTTTTATAATCACCGTGGGACAGCGGAGCAGTACATCAAGGAAGGCAAATACGCCATCAAGTGGACCCGTCTGTCATGCAGCAAGTTCCGCAACAACGAGGTTCGGCTCCAGTTTCACGCCCTGGCTTACAATCTGGGCAACTTCATGCGGGCGCTTGCATTGCCGAAGGAGGTGGAACACTGGTCGCTGACCACGCTACGGGAAAAGCTGGTGAAGATCGGGGCCAAAGTTGTCCGCCATGGCCGTTATGTCACGTTCCAACTGGCCGAGGTCGCCGTGTCGAAAATCTTGTTCCAGAAAATCTTGGCCTTGATTGATGATCTACGCCGAAGCTCCGTTCCGGCGTAGGCCGAGGAAATTGACGGCAAGGTGGAAAAGACAGGAGAGGTGTGTCTGGATGGTGGAAATCTTTGCCAAATGGCCTTCCGAACGTGGTCAGCCCGCCAAAGTCGGGTCATCGGAGGGCTGGGAAGGGAATGGAGTTCCCGTGGCGGTGCAATGTAGATACGATTGCCATGGATTTGAAGGTTAGCTGGGAAATGTCGGACAATATCTCGCGCAGCGTTTCCCATTGCGAGAGGTGTGTTTCAAGGTTGAGTAAAGCGTCCGCCAAACCCTCCCTCTCGCTACTCACCATACCGCTGTTAATTCGCTGGCCTGCGGGCGCGGCAATAAACGGTCCGCCTTGCCCCGTTGGCACATACTCGACGCGCGACATCAAGATCTTCGCATCGAGCCCCGCCATCTCAATAATCCGCTCCAAATCTCCGAGACCGTCAACCGCGCGCTGCGAATAACGCGCCAGGGTCGCCTCTTGGCTCGTATACACCTCCTCCAAACGTTCGAGGAGCCGGGCCACACGTTCACTGACCGGTAGCAGTGCCAGGCCTTGACCGTCTTCCATCTCTCCGGCCTGCTTGGCGAGCTGGGCGAGGACTTCCGTCAGTTGTGCCTCCAGCCGTTGGCTTTGGGTTCTGGACGCTCCAAGCAGGTTTTCGAGAGCCGCCATTCGTGTTTCCGACGCCGTGCGCTGCCGAAGCGCGCCTACATGTTTGTTCCTTACTGCCAGCAAGGCCTCAGACATGCGTACAAGCTCGGCGGTGAGCTCATCTCCTCGCTTGCGCTCCGCTTCCCTTTCGAGTTCCACACTCGCAATTACGGATTTCAGCTCGGTGTGTGTTTCTTCCAGTGCTGCAAGACTGTTGCTGGACAGATTGAGGCTCTTTTCAAGGGACGCAACCTTGCGCTCCTTAATCGCGAGCACCGTTTGCGTCCGGATCAGTCTATCCTCAACTTCACGCAAACGATCGCGCAACAGCGTCCTCAATTGCACCGCGCTCTCGCCCTCGGCATCGACCCGTGCGAAGTCAGCTTCGATTTTCGTTAGTGACTCCGCAATGAGTGCCGACATCCGTATCATTTCGCCAACATCGACGTCGAGCCGCCGTAGTTGCTGCGTAAATTCGTTTTCGTTCGAATCCGAGGCCGTCGCTTCGTCTGATTGAATGAGCTGTACGCTTTGTTTTTGCAGCTCGCCCGGCCCCGTCGCAAATCGCTGAGTCAATGCCGCTACCTTCTCGTGGTAGCCTTGCGCCTCACCCAGCAAATCCCTGTAGGCGGCCTTGAGTTCGTGGAGTTCGTCCACCCCAGAACGAATGACGATGCGTTGGTCCCACGCGGTATATGTCGCACCCCCCACCCACAGGAGCGCCGCCACCGCCAAGAGCGCCAAGCTCATTTGTAATTTGGCTGTCAGACGGACGAAGTGGACCTTTCCATCCGACCGCAACAGCAGATCGCGTTCGCGAAAGAGCCTGCGCGCCCAGCGTTCTAGTACTGACGCAACGTAGGCCATCGCCGCCGACAATACGCGCCTTGCGTCAGGCATCGTTGAAACCTCGCCCAATACAACTACGCATTTTTACGGTGTTTGCGCCCAACGAATGTGGCAAAAGCAGGCCGTACGGCAACCGACTGAGTCCCATCTCCCCCCCCAACTACAGCCGCCGCCGCTTCAAGGTCACCCAGTTCGGATAATTAAAGCGGCGACAAATAGCCACCAGAAGTTATCGGTAAGAGCATTCAAAGACAACCCAGATATAGCGCACTGTCGCTAACACACGATATGACCGGTCTATGTAACAGATGATCTGTCCGGTTTTAGATTTCCTCCAAATCTGGAGGAATCGGATGCGCCGGACGGAGCAGTTGCAGGGACTGAGATTGATGAAGTTCGAGGATGTCTACGGACGTTGTTATCGGGGTGATTTGAGCCAGGCCGAGGCCTCGGAGATCCTGGGCATGTCGGAGCGGACGTTCCGGCGCTGGCGGGAGCGCTATGAGGCCGAGGGTGCCGCGGGTTTGTACGACCGGCGCCTTGGGCGGGTCTCGGCGCGCCGCGCGCCGGTGGACGAGGTGATGCGGGTGCTGGAGCTGTTCGAGACGCGCTACCCGGACTTCACGGCCAAGCACTTCCACGAGAAGCTGGTCTGCGAGCATGGCTTCGGGCTGAGCTACAACTGGCTTCGCCTGAGCTTGCAGGCGCACGGCAAGATCAAGCCGGCGCCCAGGCGCGGGGCGCACCGCCGGAAGCGGCCGCGCCGACCGGTGGTGGGGATGATGCTGCACCAGGACGGCTCGAGCCACGAGTGGGTTGCGGGCCAGTGGTGGGATCTGATCGTGACCATGGACGATGCGACATCGGAGGTCTATTCGGGCTTCTTCGTTGCCGAGGAGGGCACGATGAGCACGTTCCGCGGGCTCGGGAGGTGATCGCCGAAAACGGGCTGTTCTGCTCGCTCTACGCCGATCGGGCCTCGCACTACTGGCACACGCCCGAGGCAGGCGGCGGTGTGGACAAGGACAACCCGACCCAGATCGGCCGGGCCTTGGCGCAGCTCGGCATCGAGTTGATCGCGGCCTATTCGCCGCAGGCCCGGGGCCGCTCGGAGCGCATGTTCGGGACCTTGCAGAAGCGCCTGCCCCAGGAGCTGCGCCTCGCCGGGATCGCCACCATGGCCGAGGCCAATCGCTTTCTCGAGGAGCTCTTCTGGCCGGCGCACAACGCCCGCTTCGCCCGCCCGGCCGCGGACACCGGCTCGGCCTTCGTGGCTTTTGCCGGCACGCTCGAGGACATCCTCTGCGCCCAGGAGGACCGCGTCGTCGCGGGCGACAACACCGTGCGCTACAAGAACCGCACGCTGCAGATCCCGGCCGATCGCCACCGCCACCACTACGTCAAGGCGCAGGTCCGGGTGCACGAATATCCCGACGGCCACCTGGCCGTCTTCCACGGACCCAGGTGTCTGGCGCGCTACCGCGCCGACGGCGAAACCATCGACGACGACAGGCTCCAGGCCGCGTGACCCGCTTCGACGCGACCGAGCCAAACCACCACAACAGAAGCGGTCAATTCATATGGTACATAAAGCGGTCAACTCAGTTTGTTATCGACACCCAGATATAGCGCACATTCAGACACAATTGCCCCTCCGCATGCAGGGTTCTTTAACCTCTCTCATTTCGTTAGTCTGACGCGTTCTCACGATAGATCGGGACGCCGCAGAGGGCGTCTCGCAATCCGATAAATAGGTGCCGACGAGGAATGCACGACATAATCGCAACGATCTTGGGTGTAGTCGGGCTGTTGGCAATCTCAAGCGTGCTACTCCCCGTCGCAACCCGCATCAATTTCCCATTCACTGTTCTCCTGGCCCTGGTCGGAGTGATCCTGGGAGCAGTGGTCGTCGCATTCGGAGACTTCGACGTTTGGCTCGTCGGCGACTTCATGCGTTCAGTTAGCTCTCTCGAAATCACCTCCGACGCGGTGTTCTTTTTGTTCCTTCCGACGTTGGTGTTCGAAGCGGCGCTATCGATCAACGTCCGCCAACTATTGGACGACATCTTCCCCATACTGCTTTTGGCAATCGTAGGACTTCTGATCTCGACGAGTTTGGTCGGCGGCGCGATGTGGTGGGTCTCCGGTGTGCCCCTGGTCGCCTGTCTGTTGCTGGTAGCAATCGTTTCGGCCACGGATCCGGTTGCGGTGATCGCCTTATTCAAAGACATGGGTGCTCCGCACCGTCTGGCGACGCTCGTCGAAGGGGAAAGCCTATTTAACGACGCGACGGCAATTGTTCTCTTTTCAATTCTGGCCGCGATGTTGGTCAGCGGGCAGGATCCGGAAATTGGCGCGGGAACATTGGTTTTTCTTCGCGTCTTTATCGGCGGAGTCGTGGTTGGCTACGTCCTCGCCTGGTTGACCTGTAATTTAATCGGCCGCTTGCAAAACGTGCCACTCGTCGAAGCTACGCTAACGGTGTGTCTCGCGTACTTCACATTTATCGTTGCGGAACACTATCTCCATGTCTCCGGCGTCATGGCCGTTGTGACGGCGGGGCTCGTTCTCGGGTCATACGGCCGGACCAAGATTGAGAGCTGGACCCATCTCCAGGTCATTTGGGAGCAGCTTGGGTTCTGGGCTAACTCGCTGATCTTCTTTCTGGTGGGTCTGTTGGTTCCAAGCCTGCTACTCGACGTCACAGGACGCGAGTTCGGATGGCTATGCGTATTGATCGTCAGCGCGTTCGGCGCCCGCGCGGTGATTCTTTACGGCCTGCTGCCGCTGCTTAGTCGATTTCGGCTGGCCGAGAAGGGTCAGTACCGAGTTCGAGTTGGTGATGCTGTGGGGCGGACTGCGTGGTGCTGTATCGCTCGCGTTGGCGCTGGCCGTACTCGAACATCCGCAACTGCCCGACAATATTAAGAGCTTCGTCGTCGTGTTAGTCACCGGCTTCGTACTCTTTACCCTGTTCGTCAATGCACCAACCATGCGCATCCTCATGCACCTGGTGGGAATAGACAAACTCGAGCCGGCGGATCTCGCCATCCGAAATCGGGTGATGGCGTCGTCGCTCGCCAACATTGGCGACAGTGTGCGTGAATTTGCCCAGCGCTGCGATCTGGATCCGGCGCTTGCCCGTGAGGTTTTGGGATACTATGAGCAGCGCTCTGGGGTTGACGACGCCTCGATCAGCGAAGATGGCGAACTGAATCATGAAGATTGGGTGCGGATCGGTCTCGTAACGCTCGTCCACGCGGAGCGGATGACCTATCTGAGGCAATTCACCGAACACTTGCTGTCAGGAAGCGTTACGCGCCTGCTGCTGTTGATGTGCGACCACATGTACGACGGACTTAGCAGCCCGTTGATTAAGTGGCTTTTTCCGGCTCTCACCCCCAGATGAAGAATGCGGCGGCGAAAGCCGACTGGCCGCTTTGCGAAACCCCCCGTGCCACCAGCATGGCCCCGGTGGGCGTGAGCAGAACGAAAATACCGCCATATCCGCCCGCCACGGCCTCCCGCGGGGTGCCGGCGCCGATGAGCTGGCGCATCAGTAACGATAGATTGTGGCCGGCGACGTGGAGCAGGTATCGCTTGTGCACATTCTCTCGCCCGCGCAGCCAGGTTCGTCGCATGCCGCCACGATCGAGGTTGTGGGCAAAGCAGCGCTCGACGATCTCGGCGCGCAGCTTGAAGGCCTCGCGGGCGACCCCGGACTTGAGCCGCGCACGGTTGTTGGTGACCGCGCGCCGCGCCGCCTCATCACCGTGCCAGCGCGAAAAGCCGGTCTGCTTGGGCGCCGCGATCCGGGTCTTCCAGGGACTGTCGTCCAGAGCCCTCAAGACCGCCCGTGAGTGATAACCTTTGTCGGCGACGCATTCGGCCGGGTCCTCCGCCGTCGGTGCCGCATCCACCGCCCCGAGGTTTGCCTCGGCCTTCGCCAGGGTCTTGGAAAGCGTCGTGGTGTCGCCCTCATCGGCCGGGTGCAGCTCGGCCGCCACCACCGCGCCGGTGTCCAGATCCACCGCGTGCTCGGGCTTGTAGGCCAGATGCGTTGTGCCGTCCTTCATCTTGGCGATCTTGGCCTCGGGGTCGCTCTTCGAAACCCAATCCGTGTTGGAAAGCTTCTTGCCCTTGCGCTTCCGCTCCAGACGCGCCAGATCCTCGGCCGTGGGTGTCTCGACGCCGCTTTCCCGGGCCAGGCGCTCCAGCATCTCCCGGTAGCCTTCGCCGTTGGTGCGCCGCACGATGTTCCGCAGCGCCGCGTTGGCCTCCATGGTCGAGGCATCGACGCCGATGCGCTCGCCCTTGATCAGCCCCGCCTCGGCGATCAGCACCAGAACCCAGTCGAAGACCGCCGCGTGGACTTCATGGGGCAGGCGCGTGCGGCTCCGTGACAGCCAGGAATGGTCCGGTACCCGATCACGGCTCCCCAGTCGCAGGAACGCCCGCAGCGAAAGCGAGTCCGAGCAGCGCCACTCCAGACCGCGCTCGCTGTCGATGCCCTCGAAGTAGCCCACCAGGTGCATCCGGAAATAGCGCCCGGGCGGCACCGAGGGCGCGCCCATCCGGGCCGCGTAATAAGGCCGGCAGCTCGCCTCGGCAAAGGCGTCGAAGCCGCCCTCGATCAGCACCGACTGCAGGCGGTCATAAAACACATGACCCGGAGAGCGTGGCATCTCCGACCAGCTCACCATCAGATCCCCCTGACCAGCCTTCTGCCGTCCCATCGCCATCGGCAACCCCCCCCTGCAAATCAGGGAACCAGAGAATCAGACGGCGCCGACTTAATCAACGGGCTGTTAAGGCCGGAGGCTCCGCTGCATTCGGGCGCACCGTCGCGGAAACCCTCAATTTCGACTGGCGCTTTCGAACCGCGATATTCCTGCATCGCAGATTAGGATTGACTGGGCCGCTGGGCGACCGCTTGGCGGATCGTTTCGAAGTCCTGCTCTCGAGCGAACTTGTACTGCGGCAGATGCCTGTCGACTATCATGCGCGGATCGAGGTGCTGATCGGCAAATCGGCGGCCAAGGACGCTTTGAAATGTTTTGCTGAGCGCTTTGCGGAAACCGACAAGGCACTCGATGCACTGCGACTGCAGTATCCGGAGTACGCGAAGGAGCTGGAGCGCCGACACCTTGGGCGCCTTGCGCTGCGTTTGGAACAGCTCAAATACCAGAACATGCGCGAGGAAGCGATGATTAGCCACGAGGTGTTTAACGACCTTCAGGTGGAGTTTCATTCGCGCGTGCAAGAGTTCGATCACCGGCCGACCTTGGACCTCGGCCTTGAACCGGTGACGCTGCTGCGTCAGGTTTCCTACCTTGCGCAACTCGACGAAGATCGGCTGACGGAGATCGCGACACTGTTGACGCCGCAACTCGCGCTGCCGGGCGAAAATTTGGTGCGCAAAAGGGCGACGCCGGAGACGCAATGTACTTCATTTCAACGGGGGCAGTAGAGGTCGATCTCCACCCCGAGCCCGTTCGCCTCGGAAGTGGCGACTTTTTCGCCGAGCTGGCGCTGCAGACCGATGCGCCACGCGACGCGACGGTGACCGCACTCTGCTACTGTAACGTCTTAACGCTAGCCGCGCGCGATTTCAGGAACTTCCTGGAACGAAATCCCGCACTTCGCGAGGCAATCCACAGCATCGCCAGGGATCGCATCGGTAAAGACATACAGTTCTCACCCGCGGGAACGGCATAACGTCGTGCGCAGAACACATCCATCGTGAATTTTCCAACATCCAACACTACGAGGTACCGCTCGAACGGGTGCCCGAGCGTCATCCCTGGCGATTGCCGGCTAGCCATGGCACGAACCGGACCAGACAATGATCGTTGAGCAATACCTCATCCTTGCCATCCTGGCCGGCATCTTTGTGCTGTTCCTATGGGATCGCTGGCGCTACGACGTGATCGCGTTCGCGGCGCTTCTGGTTGCTGTTGTCGTCGGCGTAGTAGCACCCAGCAGCGCCTTCTCCGGCTTTAGCCACCCCGCGACGGTTACTGTCGCAACCGTATTGATCTTGAGTCGAGCGCTGACGAATTCAGGCGTCACCGACTTGATCGCTCGAGCAACAGCACCGGCAACAGGGCACACCGTGACGCATTTGGGCGCGATTTCGAGCGTTGCCGCAGTGTTGTCGTCGTTCATGAACAATGTTGGCGCGCTCGCATTGCTGATGCCAGTGGCGATTCGCTCCGCCAAACAAGCGGAGCGATCTGCGTCGACGATCCTGATGCCGCTTTCCTTCGCGTTAATTCTCGGTGGCCTCGTCACGCTGATCGGCACGCCACCGAACATAATTATTGCAACCTACCGTGGGCAGGTCACCGGCGAGCCATTCAAAATGTTCGATTTTCTGCCAGTCGGCGGCACCGTAGCTCTCGTCGGCTGCATTTTTGTGGTCTCGTTTGGCTGGCGCCTGATCGCGGGTGCCGGCCGTGCAAAAGCAGCACCGCAGGATCTGTTTCAGATCGACGACTATGTAACACAGGTCGCGTACCGCGCAGCGCAAAAATTGTCGGCATGACATTCGACGAATTGGAAGAACTTGCCGCAAAGAGTGACGCGCAGATCGTCGGTTTGACGCGCCGTGGCCGGCGTTACACGAGTTTGCCGAAGCGGGTGCCCATCGCCGCCAGCGATCGGCTGATCATCGAAACGGGACCTGCCGAGATCGACAAAGTTGTGACCGCCCTTGGCCTCAAGATCGTCGGAACAGAAGGCGCCAGCTCGGCGCTTCTGTCGGCCTGAGGGTTCGGGCCCGTCCGAAGCGGTCGTACAGGCAGGGTCGCGGTTAGTAGGGCGAACCGTGGAGTCGATGCGATTGCCTAGTCGGTACGGCGTGCATCTTTTGGCTGTCTCACGCCAGGGCAGACCCTACCGTGACCACCTCAGTGCGCTGCGCTTCAAGGTTGGCGACGTGTTGTTGCTGCATGGCGATCTCGACCAGCTGCCAGAAGTAATCTCGTCGTTCGGATGCCTGCCGCTGGCTGAACGCGGCTTGCAGTTCGGAACCGGCCAGCGGATCGTCGTATCGCTCACCATCTATGGGACGGCAGTGGTGGCCGGCGCCATGAATCTATTGCCGCTAGAGGTTGCGTTGGGGCTGGCTGCCGTCGCCATGGTCGTCTCCAATATCGTGCCTCTACGCGATCTCTACGAGAGCATCGACTGGCCCGTCATCGTGCTCCTCGGCGCTTTGATCCCGATCGGTGGCGCCCTCGAATCGACGGGCGCGACAGGCGTCATTGTCAGCCTCTTGTTCGAGCCTATGCGGGACGTCCCGCCAGCGTTAGCGCTCGTGCTGCTGCTCGTTTTCACAATGACCCTGACGAACATTCTCAACAACGCCGCCACAGCCGTTGTGATGGCGCCGATTGCGATGGCCATTGCCGACCGGCTGGCGGTCAATTCCGACCCGTTCCTAATGGCTGTCGCCATCGGTGCGTCCTGTGCCTTCCTGACACCGATCGATCATCAGAATAACGCGCTGATCATGGGTCCCGGCGGATACGCATTCGGCGACTACTGGCGTATGGGCCTGCCGCTGGACATACTAATCGTTGCCGTGGCCACGCCCGTACTTCTCTTGGTTTGGCCACTCTAATCGTCGAGCCTAGAGCGCGCAGGAGTAGGAAGGGCACCGATGATAAAGTTCTATGCGACCACGGTGAGCACCTATTGCGCCAAGGTCCGCATCGCCCTCGACGTGAAGGGCGTGGACTATGAGACGATCGAGCCGCCAGGAGGCCACGGTGCGGCCGAATATAAGAAACTCGTGCCGATGGGCACCATTCCGGCCATCCAGGACGGCGAGTTTATTCTCAGCGAATCCGATACACTGATCGAATATCTTGAGGAAAAATATCCAGAACCGACGCTGCTGCCGGGCACCACGGAATCGCGCGCGCGCCAGCGTTTTCTTTCACGGTTTCACGATCTCTGGCTGGAGCCGCACCTGCGGGATACATTCGTCCATGGCGGTCCGGCGTTGCTCGATCCGGCGGTGCTCGCGGCAAATCTCGATTGTTATCAGGCACGCCTGCGCCAGCTCGACACGCTGATCGATCCTCATCCCTTCATGGCCAGCGAGACGATCAGCATTGCCGATTGCGCCTTCCCCGGCACCTTCACATTTGCCGACCAACTGCTGCCCTATCTGGGCCGCGACTCAACATACGGTCCCAACCTTCAGGCCTGGCGCGAGGCCGTCTACAGCCACCCTGCGGTCAAGGCAACCACCGACGACAGCGGTCGCGAGACACTGGAGTGGATTAAGCGCCTGCCAAGTTGATCGGAGACCTCCTGGTCGCCAGGGCTCTATACGGCGACCGTCTGCGTGCCCTTGGCGATGCCCGGCCGGTCCGCCATCATGCGCCGCCAGCGATCCAAGTTGGGCAGGCCGCCCGCTTTCTCGAACAGGACCTGACGCTGGTGGACGGCAGGGTAGGCTGCGATGTCGGCGATCGAATACTCGCCGGCCAAAAACTCCACCTCGCCGAGCCGGCGGTCGAATTCGGCAAGATGTTCAAGCAATGGCCCCTCGAAGGTCTGGGTATTCCCCTCGCTTGGATCGGGAAAGCGCCTCTGCGAAAACGAGTAGGCACCGCTGTAGAGCACGACATCCGACATCGCCTCCATGAAATACTGGTAGGCCAGCGCGCGGGTTCGCGGGTCCTCCGGAATGAACCGCCCAGTCTTCTCGGCAACATAAAGGCAAATCGCACCGGTCTGCGCCAGCGTCAACGGTTCGCCGCCGGGGCCATCGGGATCGATGATCACGGGAACCGCGCCGACAGGATTGATCTTGCGGAACTCTGGAGTCTTATGTTCGCGGGCGCGGAGGTCGAGGATATGGGAGTAAAATTCCAACTCACCCTCCGCCAGCATGATGGCGGCACGGTGCCCGTTCACGGTATCACAGCTGTAAAGTTCGATCATTTGAAGTCCCCCTTGTGAAACGCCAACCATGACCACGCATTTCGTTCGTCGTCAGGTGGCACTAGTCGACCGCGGCCATGCCTTTCGCGACGCCCGGACGGGCCGCCATTAAGGCCGCCCAGCGCTCCAAATTCGGCAGCGGCGCTCGAGCTCGAGCAACGGTTTGCGCAGCGCGACATACGGATAAAACGAGAGGTCCGCTACGGAGATGTCGCCGGCCAGATAATCGACTTCGCCGAGCCGGTCGTTGGCATGGCTAAAGAGCGTGTAGAGCCTGTCCTCGAACGCCTCGATGACGGTTGGCACTTTGTCCGGCACGCGCATCGTTGACATGAAAATCGCATTGTTAGTGCCGGCAATATCGGATGATGCATACATCAACCACTGCATGGCCAGCGCGCGGGAAGCGCCATCGCTCGGCAGAAACTTACCCGATTTCTCGGCCGCATAGAGGACGATCGCTGCCGACTGACTGATCGTCAGCGGCTTGCCGCCGGGACCGTCGTCATCGACCATGACGGGGATCGCGCCAATCGGGTTCATTTTGAGAAACTCAGGCGTCATGTGCTCGCCATTTGCCAGGTCCACCTTGTGCACCGTGTGCTCGACGTCGCACTCGGCCATGGCAACGCAGGCACGTAGCCCATTTCCCGTTCCGTAGGCGTAAACATCGATCATGAGTTGCCTCCCTCGCCTGCAAATGACTTCCGCATGAATGGCTGCATTCTGAGACATCCGGCGGTTGTCGATATCGATTCATTCATCGTGTAGCTGAGCGGCGATCCCAGTACAAGTGTGCCAATCCTAAGGGAACTGAAAAGGGCCCGGATCGTCGGCGAACGACAGGACATGGCTGATCACGCCACTCTCCGGCTGCCACAGATGCAGCAGTGCGGCAGGCGGCCCGAGAAAGAACCCTGACGGGGCCTTAGCATTCAAGGTAAACGCCATCTGAAAGGCGGTGCTCGGTGCTACCATCGCAATGGTTCCGCCCCAGCGGATTTGAACCGAGCGATGCTGGTGACCGCACAGAACACGTTCGACCTGGGGATGGCGGCGCACCACCTGCTCAAGCGCCTCGCGACCCGCGCAGCCCTGGCGGTCCATGAAGGGAATGCCGGTTCCGAACGGCGGATGGTGCATGAAGACGATTGTTGGCTTCTCGGGCGCTTCTGAAAGCCGCTGGTCGAACCATTCGCGCCGTCCGGCGCATATCTCGCCGCTTTCTTCGCCAGGAATCACCGTATCGAGTCCGATCAGACGCAGCGGGTAGTCCTCGACCGTATAGTGCAGAAATTCGCCCTCTTCCGGCAGATAGCCATCGCGACCGAATTCAGCCTGCAATGCAGCGCGGTTGTCGTGATTGCCGGGGATCAAGTAAACCGGCATCGTCAGCGGCTCGAGGCAGCGCCGAAGTTGCCGATAGTCCCCAAGCCGGCCCTGGTCGACAAGGTCGCCCGTCGCCAGCACGACGTCCGGCAATGGATCCAGCTTCGTGATGTGGTCGACCGCCGCGACAAGCGCCGGCGCCGTATCGGCCACACCGTGGCACAGATCCCCTGCCGGCCGCAGATGCATGTCGGTAATCTGGACGATGATCATGGCACAATCATGAGCGCTGTGGCCGCGGCCTCCAACGCCCGCTC
>CBDCIT010000014.1:0-298772 GCA_965217615.1 Alphaproteobacteria bacterium | reverse complement strand
GCACCGATGAGTGGAACGGAGTGAGGCCCGACGGTGCGCCGTTGTCCGGGAGCGGATACAAGCGGGTCTGGGAGATTCTTTCGGGAGAGGCGAACTAGGACACGGCGTGGGCCGGGTGCGAGAGCGGGCCGAGGGCTTTGAGTGGCCGGTTCACGGGTCGCTTTCTTCTGATCGTGGTGCAGGTCCGACGAATTCGACCGAAACGGTCTTGATGGCACCGTCCTTTTTCACCCAGTAGGGGTTGTCGGACTGTTCGAACGCGAAATTGAGGGACTTCGCTTCGAACAGTGTGCAGCTCGTCAGCTTCGCGTCGGCGGATCGAACAGGACGATGTTGTAGCCGTCGTCTCCGAACGCGCTCTTGTATGCGATGCCGTCGCAATCCTCTCCCTTGAACAGTTCCGCAATCACTTGGGTCGGGACGTAGTCGGCAGCATCGTCGGTGGCTGTGGTCGGCTCGGAAAACGCTTGATCGATTTGAGTCCAGATCGCCTTTTCTCGTTCCGCTGGGTCGGGTTCGCTGAAATAGAAGACGAAGCCGCGACGATGATAGACGGAGAGGTCGACGATCGTGAGAGGTCGGGTGTTTCGAAGTGGGCGCAGGAGACGAGCGATCCCAACCAGGGTCGGACCTCGGACATGGCGGTCTCCTGTCGGGTGGACAGGTAGAGAACGGGTATGCCCTTCGGGTTGGCTCGACTTCCGTCGCACGGCCTGGCAGCGGCTTCATTCGAGCGGGGGGATAGGGGGCGGGAATGTCGTCGATGTATTCGTCATCTGATAGTGCGGGCGCCAATCATGGCCGAGCTGGGCTCGCCATAGTCCAGAATCCGCGCGTAGCTCCCGCATTCGGGTCTTGGAAGTCCGTACGACCTCGCGAAGAAAGTTTTCGTCTTCAGGTGTTCGTATGAAGCGGGTCTCGCGTCGGACCCGGTTGGCGAAGTGGCGGTAGCTGTTCCAGGACTTGAACTCGTTCATGGCGTGGTCCGTAGAGCGAGGTCGATCATGCCGCAGGGATCCAGTCGCTCGCGCTCGGCAACATCGCGGTTGATGGCGCGGAGGCGCGCAAGCGAATCTGGCGTTGGCCGTTGTTCTGCATCTTGCCCGATTGGGACCAGGGCGACTTGCCCTTTCCGTTGTAGACCACCTCGAGAGAGCGGTCGGGGACCAAACGGAGGACGAGGAGATAGTCCGGGCTCTGCCCGGAGCGCCACGCCGCGCGTGCCCTGGGTGAACTTGATCTGAACCCTTCGGCCGTCGGCAGTAATGGCGTCGTGATCGGGGGCGGAGGCCGGCAGGAGCTCAAGGCGGAACAATCGTGCGGAAATTACCTCGCCGATGCTGCCGACCAAGTGCCCGTCGGGCGTGAACTTGCGGCCGGGAAACAATGCTTCCAGGCGATCGACGATGCGATAGAGCGAGGCGAGTAGCTCGCCGACCTCGCTCCAGTGGTCGCGATTGTCTGCGGTATCGGAGGGTTCTGTGCGCTGGGGAGGGTCGATATAGGACACGAACTACTCCTGGATGCCGCCGGAACCCCCCGCCCTCGTCAGGGTCATCGGTGGGGTCGGGCGGCAGTTCCGGGGCGACTTTGGAGATGTTGCGGGCGATTTCTTCGATCTCCTCGTCGCGCCCGGCGGCCGTCATGTCGCGCGCTATGGCCTGGGCGGTGAACATCGCGGAGCGCAGGAGATAGATTTCCGCCTGGGTGCGGGGCCATTCGCGGCGGTCAAGCGCCTCCATGGCGAGCTCGACGAGGAGCTGATTGGCCGAGCCGGTCGCGTTCCTCGGCGGCGTTTTCGATGCGCTCCCACTGCTCGGGAGTGAGGCGGATGTTCTTCTGGACGGTCTGAACCATGGTCGGTTTCTTTTGTGTCTGGCCGGTCTCGGGACGGGAATCGGCGGCAAATCGCAGGTGGATGGCGACGGGTTGAACGCTACCAGATTGGTAGCTGTCATAGCTGTGCGCAGGTCTGCGCGCCACCAATTTGGTAGCTCCGTGTTCGGGGCGTGTTACACGGCAAACACGCATCGGGGCGCGGCGCCGATAAACCACGCAATATCAGGAGCTTGGGTCTCGATCCAGGGAGCTACCAGATTGGTAGCTCTGTTTCCGGCACGTCAAACGGCGACAGGGGTGCGCAAGATCATGCTCATGGGCACCGGAGGCGGCGCAAATGCAGCCCTGCGCGGACTGCATCAACGATGCGTCGGGTGTGGAACCCAAGGCCGCCCCGGGCGGTCAGGACGGCCAAATCTGCGGTATGAGCGATGGGGGAATCGACGCCGGCGAAGCCGGCGGAAGGGAGCCGCCACGGCGATTGAGTGGCGGGCGGTGCGGCCGGAGCCGCAGGGCAGTCGTGCGCAGCACGCTGCCGGAGGCGCGGGCGGAAGTGTCCGCACTCGTGCGGACACGACTGCACGGCGCGGTGTGGAGCGAAGTGCGGGTGCGCTCCGCAGGAGCGCCTGCACGAGTGCAGCGAGCGGTGCGCGGCGAAGCCGGCACCCGGCGAGGCACGCGGCGCAACGGGCCGAGCCGGAGGCGATGCCCGCAGCCGGCGCAGCCGGCCAGGGCGAGCGAGGCGCAGGCCGCGACGAGCGCTGCGCGAAGCGCCGGCGCGAGGAGAGCGCGGCGGTGGTCTCAACGATGCCGTCGAACGCTGCGCTGGCGGTGGCGGGCCGGTACGCGGCGGTAAGCGAAGCGAGCCGCCGGGCAAGCGGAGCGCGCAGCGACCGAAGGGAGCGGAGGCGCGAGGGATACCCGCCCGAAGGGGCGAGACCGCGCAGCGGGCTCGACAGGGTAGCCCGGTCGCGAAGCGACGCGCCCAGCCTCATCGTCAGGTCACGCGAAACCGTATCCAAGTTCGACACCATCGGCTGCATGACCGTCTGCACCTTCGTCGCGAGCATCGGAGTTACCAGAGGCAGAATCGGCGTCACCGCGAGCGGCACCGGCATCGCCACCATCATCGGCATCGCCGTCGGTGCGTGCCGGACATTGTCGTCGGGTGTCGAGAGGTCGTGCGGAGGGAGAGCGGCGGAGCCGCCGCGAAGCGAAGGCGAACGGCGGCGGCGTTGATGGTGGTGGGAGACAAAGGAAAAAGGGCCACGCCGCCGGAGCGACGCGGGCCGTGGTGGCGATGCGCGCTACGCAGCCACCCGCTGCACCGGGATTCCGAGCGCGACGGCCTTGTCGACCAGGTTGTCGGTGATGCCGGAGCCGGGGAACGCGATGACGCCCTTCGGCAGGAGGTTCAGCAGCTCGTCGTAGCGCCGGAACGGAGCGGCCCGTCCATGTGCGTTCCAGTCGGGGCTTGCACACCACCTGGTGCACCCCGTTGCGTTCTGCCCACTGCGCGGCGATGCGCTCGACGCCGGGTCCGCCGCCGTGCACGAGGATGATGTCGTCGTACTTCGCCTTCGCCTTGTCGAGACGGTTGATGACGGCGCCTGCGTCCGAGACGTTCTTCCCGCCCGCGATGGCGACCAGGGTTCCCTGGGGCAGGTGCGCCTTCATCTCGCGGTCCTTCCTCGCCCGCATGAAGTCGCGTGCGTCGATGGCCGCCGAGGTGAGCTTGCCGGTCTGCGAGACGTTGCTGCCGCGGCGCGGGCGCCAGGTGCTGCCGGTGTCTGCGCGGTAGGCGTCGGCTGCTGCGTCGCGCATCTTCTCGAACGCGTCGCGCCGGTCGCCGAAGTTCTGCGCGCGGTCGGTCACCAGCTCCAGCTCGCGGGACTTGATTTCGGTGCCGTCCTGCTCGCGCTGGAGGTCGCGGAGCTCGGGGCTCAGCCTATCGACGCTGCGGTCGAGTCTGCGGACCTGTGCGTCGAAGGTGTTGACGAAGCCCCAGAGGGGGCTCTCGCGTTCGTCGGCGAGCTGAGTGCCGGTGGGACCGACGCCTTCTGCGATGATGCGGAACGCTTCGCCCACCGCGTCCATCGCCGTCGTCTTGGTCCCAGACCTCGCAGGGGTCGAACTCGTCGCGTTCCGGAGTGGCGCCGTAGAGCTGCGCGTTCTCGCAAACGGTCGCGGTGACTGACTGAGCCTGAGTGTTGTCGATATCGAACATGTCGTTCTCCTGATGCAAGAGTGAGGTTGAGCCTTTCGGCCCCTGAAGCGCCGGGGCGTTCGTCTCCCGACGTGTGCCTATTGATTCACGCGCGCGCAGTGGAGGACCCGCTTTAGCGGGTTGGCGCACTGAGCACGTGTGGGACAATGGGCATACGTCGGGAGGAGTACCCCTTTCCCCATTGACGGACCTGCTTTTCTTGGCAAGCGGAGCGCGCAGCGAGTTTGCGAGCGGAGGCGCGAGGGATACCCGCCCGCAGGGTCGAGACCGCGCAGCGGGCTCGGCAGGGTAGCCCCGGTCGCGAAGCGACGCGCCCAACCTTGTCTTTGAATACCGCAGCGCCCATCGCGCCCGTGAAGGCGAACGGAAGCCACCCCCCTCACGCGGCATCGGTGTTGTAGATGTCGTCGTCGGACGACGCGATAACGGTTTGGTCTGGCGTGGGGTTGCGCAGCAGGATGATGTCGTCGGACGGTTCCTTGACCGCCTCGTAGAAGGCAGTCTGTCAATCGGCGTCCAAAATTGACCCCCTATCGGCGTGCAATATTGACCCCCCTTAATGGCACGGCGGAGGTTGTCCCGGTAGTCAATAGGGGGACCCGAGCGGCTTCGTGTAGCGCCTTGCGGTGCGCGGAGCGAAGCCGCGTGGGCTTGACGTATACGTCAAGCCTGTTGACCCACCGGGGCAAGCGGGCCGCAGGCACGGCCTGTGCCGGGTCAGCAGCGGTTCTTGAAGCGCCAGCTCTCGTTTCGATGATCTCGCAATGGTGGGTCAGGCGGTCGAGCAGGGCTGTGGTCATCTTGGGGTCGCCGAAGACGGAGGGCCATTCGCCGAAAGCGAGGTTGGTGGTGACGATGATCGAGGTGCGCTCGTAGAGCCGGCTCATCAGGTGGAACAGCAGCTGGCCACCGGCCTGGGGCGAAGGGCAGGTAGCCGAGTTCGTCGAGGATGACGAAGTCGCGTCGGACGAGTTGGTCTGCGGGACGGCCTTGGCGTCCGGAGCGGAGTTCGGCCTCGAGGTGGTTGACCAGGTCGACGACGTTGTAGCAGCGGCCACGGGCGCCCTTTCTGATACAGGCGCGGGCGATGGCGACGGCGAGATGGGTCTTTCCGGTGCCGGTGCCGCCGACCAGCACGATGTTGCGCTTGCTCTCCAGGAAGTCGCCGCCGGCGAGTTCCTGGATCAGGGGCTCATTGACCGGGGAAGCGGCGATATCGAAATCGGCCAGCTCCTTGGCCGTCGGCAGCTTGGCGGACGTCATCTGGTACTTGATGGAGCGCGCCTGCTTGTCGGCGACCTCGGTCTGCAGCAGCGTACCGATGATCTGTTGCACCGGATGACGGCGCTTGAGCCCGTCGGCGAGGATGTCGTCGTAGGCGGCGCGCATGCCTGCAAGCTTCAGCGCCGTCATCATCGCCAGCACATCATGACGCTCCATGACCGGCCTCCCTCAGGCGGTCGTAGCGGCGGCAGTCGGCCACCGGCTGGTGGCGAAGCTGCAGGCCCTCGGGCGTTGGGATGGCCGGCGGCGGCGGCGGCTGGCGGTGCCGGGCGAGGATGTTGAGCACAACGTCAGCGCTGCAGGCGCCGCAGGCGAGCGCTTCGGCGCAGGCCGCCTCGACCGCCTCCAGCCCGTCCTCCAGCACCGCCGCGAGGATTTTGACGATCTGACGATCACCGTCGTCGCGGCCGGTGAGCCGTGCCCGCATGCGGCCCAGCGCGCCGGGCAGTTGCCAACCCTTGAAAGGCGCGCCATTCCTCAGCGCACCGGGCTTCCGTGTCAGGATCGGCACGTAGTGCCATGGATTGCAGGCGATCTCACCGCGTCCAAAGCTCCGGGGGTGTTCGGCAACGGTCTCGCCATCCTGGCGGATGACAATCCGATCGGCATAGGCCCGCACGTCGACCGTCCGCCCCACGGCGCGGGCCGCCACGCTGTAGTGATTGTTGTCGAAGCGCACCAGACAGGTCTTGGAGACCGATACCTCGGTGGCGTGGAAGCCGTCGAAGGGGCCGCGATAGGCCATCAGGAAGGGTCGCTCCTCCTCGAACACCTGCCACACCGTCTTGCCCTCGATCATCGGATGCGGCCGCTTCTTGGCGTCCTCGATGCACCGATCCATCAGCCACTCGTTGATCTCGGCGTAGGAGCCGCCCCGCGGGATGGGCACGAACAAGCGGCCGCGGAGGTAACCCACCTGCCTCTCGACCTGGCCCTTCTCCCAGCCCGCACCCGGAGTGCACGCCACCGGCTCCACCAGATGGTGGGAGCACAGCTCCAGAAAGCGCCGGTTGTAGGCGCGCTCCTTGCCCACGAAGACCATGCTCACCGCCGTCTTCATGTTGTCGTAGATGCCCCGCCGGCAGACCCCGCCGAAGAAGTGGAAGGCCCGTTCGTGCGCCTCGAACACCATCTCCTGGCTCTCGCGCGGGAAGATCTGAACCAGCTGCATGCGGCTGTAGCAGAGCCGCATGTGCGCTGCCTTCACCTTGGTCGTCACACCCGACAGGCGCGCGTACTCGTGGCTCCAGTCGAACTGGTAGGCCTCGCCGGGATCGAAGCTCAGCGGCACAAAACCCTGCGACGGCGACAACAGCCGCCACCGCCGACGCCAGGTCCTGGCGTAGCGGCGCACCGCGTCGTAGCCGCCGCCATAGCCCAGAGCCGCAAGGTCTTCATGAATCCGCAGCAGAGAAAAGCGGTCCCGGCGCGGCTTCTTCTCGTTGGCCTCAAGCCGGCGCTCCAGCTCCTCCACCCACGGCCCAAGCTTCGGCATCGGCTGGATCTTGCGCTCGTAGCTGAACGAGGTCTCATCACCCCGAACCACCTTGCGCACCGTGTTCTTCGAAACCCTCAAATCCCGGGCGATCTTCTTGATCGGAACACCCCTCACCAGATGATCCCGACGGATCCGCGCAATCGTCTCCACAACCAGCATCTCCCCCACCTCGTCTGTCCAAACAACAAGGTGTGTTAAAAATCACAAACCCAGGGGGGTCAATTTTGGACGCCGATAACCCCCAATAGGGGGTCAATATTCCACGCCGAACAACAAGCATGGCGTAGTGGTGTTCCTCGGCTTTGGTGCATGGACCTGAGGATTAGTATATCTGGCTCCGCTTCCGTCTTTGAGAGTTTGTCATGCCTTTCAAGTTCCACGCATCGCGTCGCCACCATATCCCCAGAGCCAAGTACCGGGTCATGAACTGGCCGGATTATGACCGTGGTTTGGTTCGGCGCGGCGACATTCGTTTCTGGATTGATGAGCGCGCCCTGGAGCAATGGGACGCAGCCAAACGGCGAACTCCTGGTGGCCAGCGGCGGTTTTCAGAGTTGGCGATTTCCACGACACTGATGCTGGGGATGGTCTTCAGACTGCCGCTGCGCCAGACGGAAGGCTTTGTGCGTTCCCTCGTGGACTTTATGGGGTGCGATCTGCCGGTGCCGGATCACACCACGCTGTCGCGGCGGCGGCGAACGGTGGATGTCGTTGTGGAAACTAGCACGAACAAATGGCCTACGGATATCGTGCTGGATTCCACGGGCCTGAAATTCTTTGGCGCTGGCGAGTGGGCTCGCGCCAAGCACGGTGAAACGCGGCGCTCGTGGCGCAAACTGCATATCTCGGTTGACCCGGCCAGCAGCGAGATCCGGACGCATGAACTGACCGGTGACGACACGGTCGATGCGACGATGGCGGGACCGTTGGTCGCCGGTTCCGGTGGGATGATCCGGCGCGTGTTTGCCGACGGCGCCTATGACGGGGAGCCCGTGACAAAAGCGATCCGAGAAGCTCGGCCACCGAATTCACCACCTGAAATCATCATCCCGCCACGCGCCACATCCATTCCTCCCCCGGACACCCCTCATGGCGGATCGGAACGGGAGCACCATGCGGCGGAGATCGCGTCGAAGGGAAGGATGAACTGGCAGAAACGACAGGGCTACGGATTGAGAGCGCTTGGCGAAACAGCCATGGTTCGCGTCAAGAGGCTCAACGGCGGCAAGCTCACCGCTCGCACATTCCAATCCCAACAAACCGAAATCGCCATGCAGATCGACGCACTCAATCGCTCTATCCGTGCGGCGAAACCAAACACAATCAGGATCCGCTAACCAACCGGGGAATGGGCGATCACACCATCGCGGCTCCATGCACCAAAGCCATTACAGTCAAAATTATTGAAATAGTTCGAGAAAACCGCCATGCTGTCACTGGACAGGGAATTTGCCGGCCGGAACAAATTGGTTCGAACCGGTCCTGTTGGTGCCATGAGACAACCGTTCGAGTATCCGGGGAGCCAGATCCATGGAAGGCAATCTCAACGCCCTGACGACGGTATTCACCGAGTTCTATTACTGGGCGACCATACCGTTGATGTTTTTTATCCATATCGGGTTCTGCATGTACGAAGTCGGCGCGAGCCGGCGGCGGAACCACATGCATACGCTGATGAAGAACACGATGCTGATCCCGCTGGTCACGATCACGTTCTTCTTCTTCGGCTGGTGGCTCTACTGGGCCATGCCGAACGGACCCTGGATCACCGGCGGGCTCGACCTCAAGGCCGGGGTGGCCAACACGCCCTGGTCGGAGACCATGGGCCCGAACGTCGGCGACCGGGTTACCGGTGTGTTCTGGGCGGCCTTCCTGCTGTTCTCCTGGACGGCAGCCTCCATCGTCTCCGGTTCGGTGATCGAGCGGATCAATTCCGGCGCCTTCTGGATCCTTGCCGTCGTGATCGGATCGGCCGCCTGGATCATCGATGCGGCCTGGGGCTGGCACTCTGGCGGCTGGATGGTCAAGCTGCTGGGCTATCACGACGCCTACGCCTCCGGCGTCATCCACGCGATCGCCGGCGGGTTCGCGCTCGGCATTCTGGTCGTGCTGGGTCCAAGGCTCGGCAAGTTCGCCGCAGACGGCACGCCGCGGGACATCAATCCGCGCAACCCGTGGATGGTGTGCCTCGGCCTGTTCATGATCTATGCCGGCTTCTGGGGCTTCTACGTGGCCTGCAACGTGCCGATCATCAGCCCCGAAGGCATCGACGGGCTTATCAAGGGCAACACCTGGACGGCGACCACGATCTACCTGACGCCGACCACGCTCGGTGCCATCACGGTGAATTTCCTGATGTCGCTCTCTGGCGGTCTGCTGGTCGGTTATCTGGTCTCCAGGGGCAATGCCTTCTGGACCTATTCCGGCGGCCTGGCGGGCCTCATCACGGCGTCTGCGGGTAACGATCTGTACCATCCGATCCATGCCATGATCATCGGCGGCTTCGGCACCTACTGCGCCTACAAGCTGCACTACTGGGTGGAACGCAAGTTTAAGATCGATGACGCCGTCGGTGCCGTGGCGGTCCACGGCTATGCCGGATTTATCGGCGTGGTGGTCTGCGGCTTCGTGCTGTGGGGCTATCCGAGCTCGCCCTATGAAGGCTACGCCGCGATCAACCCGCTCGGCCAGTTCGTCGGCGCGATCATCATGTTCTTCGTGCTCGGTTTCCTGCCGGGCTGGATCGTCGCCAAGATCCTGGCGGCGGCGAACGTGCTGCGTATTCCGAAGCAGATCGAGCTGCTGGGGCTGGACTACGCGACCAACCAGGAAGAGCAGGCGGCGGCGGCCGACGTCCGCGCAACCGAGAAGGCGGCCGTCTGACAGGTTGACCCCATTTGCCCCGGCACCCGTCGGCGCTTCGACGCTGGCGGGCCGGAGGCCAGAAAGGAGAAAGAAGCATGTCTACGACAGGCATCGAGACCTGGGCGGTCGATCTGAAAGACATCGGCGCCATTTATCCCTTCCAGGGTACGGAGGTGCTGTTCCTGATCGTCGGTGTGGTTCTGTGGCTCGGCTGGCACGTTCTGCAGATGCGGGCCGAGAAGGCGGACTATGACGGAATCTTGAGCCGGCACGGCGACGCTGCCTCGATCAACGAAGCCCTCGAAGGCGACTGACCGCGCCCGTTGAGCTGCCCCGGGTCAACTCCAGGGGAACGGGCTGTTGCTCGTCGGGTGCAGCATGCCTTCGGCGTAGCGGCTGAAGCGGAACGGTTCGAGCAGGGCCTGCTTGTCGCCCAATATCTCGTCTGCGACCAGGCGGCCGACGCCGATCATTTTGAAACCGTGGTTGCTGTCGGCGACGATGTAAACGTTCTCGCAGAAGGTGTCGAAGACCGGGAAACTGTCCGGCGTGAAGCAGCCCAGACCACCCGACGGCTCCTTCCTGAATTTATCGATCTGGCCGGAAAAGCGCTCCTGGCAGAAGGCGAGGGCCGAGCACCACATATGGGCGAAATTGTCGCCAACGATGAATTCCGGCGACTCGGGACCGTAGGGATCGATCGCCACGTCGTCGGCCGGGGTCTTCACCTCGTAGGGCATGGCGCCGCCCTGTACGCCATCGAAATGGAAATCCGGCTTGTAGTAGATGCCCCACGGTTCCTCGGTGATGACCGAGCCGTCGACGTCGGAGCGGAGCGGCGCATTCGTATCGACATGGATGACCGGCGGCATGCCGCCGTCGTTGAGCCTCTGCAGGTCGGGATCGACGCCGACGACACCCTCCTCCAGGCACCAGTAGCGCCAGGTCGGGATGCTGTCATGCATCCGGCCGTCGGGCCCCTTGATCAACACCTCGCGCGGCAGGTCGAGCATGTCCCAGATCGTCTTGACCCAGGGACCGACCGCGACGACGACCTGTTCGCACCTGATCGTCCCGCGATCCGTGACGACGCCAGTAACCGCGTCGGAATTGCTGCCGCGCTCGAAGCCGGTCACCTCAACGCCGGTCATGATGCGCACCCCATGGGCTTCGGCCTTGCCCGCCAGGCCGTAAATGGCGGCGGTATTGTTGGCGTAACCACCTTTTTTCTCGTGCAGGACGGAGGTGATGCCTTCGGCCCGCCAGTCGGACAGCAGACCCTTCATATAGGTCATGCAGTCCTTCTCGCCTTCGATGAATTCGGAGGTGTAGCCGATCTCCTTCTGCTGCTCGTAGATGCTGGTCACATCCTCGCGCATGGCCTCATGGCTGATCTGCATGTAGCCGACGGGATGATAGCTGAAGCCCTTCGGATCGGTTTCCCAAACATCCACACTGTGCGCCATCAGTTCACGCATGGCGGGCTGGAAATAGTTGTTGCGGACCACGCCGCAGGCGATGCCGCTGGCGCCGGCGGCGATGGCGGTCTTGTCGAGCACCAGAATGTCCGCGCCGTTGCCCTTGCAGGTCGCCTGCATGCGTTCGGCCAGCCGCCAGGCGGTCGACAGGCCGTGGATTCCGGCGCCGATGACGACAAAGCGGGCGTCTGTGGGAAAACTCATGGGGATGCCTCTTCGGAAAGGATCGCGGGAGCGGTATCCAGGCATCCTACTCCTTCCAAAACACCTAAAAAACAAATTATCGGACGGTAAATTCCATTATGCTGAGAGAAGCGAGATGCACTTCCGGCAGATCGAAGGCGATAGAGAATCCACTTCGGGTCGAGTTCGCCCTGGTCCCGGGCTTTTCGCTGCTCACCTTCGTTATGGAGGCCCTTGGCGGCGAGACCGCGTCCTTTGTCGCGGAAAACTACGTACACGACCGGATTCGCGAAGCAGCGCAGGAGCAGCATGTGACCGCCGCCATCCGCATGGCCGGCCGCAACCGGCATCTTGCGGAAGCCATCCTGCTCATGGAACGGCATCTGGAAGCCCCGTTGCCTCTGGATGGGATCGCCGGCGCGGTCGGGCTTTCGGCCCGGCAACTCACCCGGCTGTTCCTCGGCCGGCTCGGCAGGCCGCCCGGGCAGTTCTATCTCGAGCTGCGGATCGACCGCGCCGCCAGCCTGCTCCGCCAGACCGGGATGAGCGTTTCGGAAATCGCCGTCGGCTGCGGATTCCAGTCGGCGTCCCATCTGGGCCGGCATCTCAAGCGCCGCCACGGCGCAACGCCGGGACAGTGGCGCCGCGGCGTCTAGCTTGCGGTCTTCCGCCTTGCTAACGTCGCCACCGGCAAGCGAGACAGGGCGAGCGCCGTGACCCCGGAAACCCTGCGCCAACAGTTTCTCATCTGGCAGTGCCGGCTGCGCCAGATCGCCATGCGCGAGGATGGCGGCCGTCCGTCCGAGGGCATGCGCCCGAAAATCCTGTCGCCCGACGGGGACATCTTTTCCGAGGGCGCGATCGTCCTGCTGGTCCGCAGCGACCCGGCGGAAAGCACAGATTTCTTCGAATTCCAGGTCAGGAAGAACCACGACCCCAACGAGGTCTACCAGAAAGGCCTGACCTTCCTGCAATCGACCCACTATCACCGGGCCAACCGGTTTTCCGACGAGATGACCGCCCTCTTCCTGCCGGAATCCCGGCTTGCGGCGCTGCTGGCGGAGCTTCGAGCCTGCCGGCTGGAGTTCCGGCAGTTCGGCCAGGCCTACCGTCTGCCCTGCGCGGTGCGCGAGATGGCGCCCGAGGAGCCGGCCTACCGCAACACGCTGTGGCACAACCGTCTGTTCAACACCCGGCTCTCCGACGATGTGCGCATTCTCGGTTTCAATCCGGACTGGACGGCGGCGGCCGCGCTGCTGGTCGGGGCCGGCTGACGCCGCTGAAGCGTCAGAACTTCCGGTAGGCCTTGTACAGGTCGACCATCGGGTGATCGGGCGACATCTGGAACTTGATCAGCATCTCCCGGGCGATCATGTCGCGGTCCTGCTGGTTGTCCGGCAGTTCCATGTCTTCGGGGATCGCGACCCAGCCATTGATGTTCCGGTCGAACACCGCAGCCTGGCCGTCGTCATAGCCCATATGAACGTTTTCCAGCCAGTTCAGATCTTCCCAGCCCATGAACTCCATATAGTCCTTCAGGAACGGGGTCAGCCTGTTATAGTCGGGTAGCAAATTGACATCGTAGCGGTAACCGATGTGCTGCCCGATGGTCTGCTCGCGTTCGGAATCGATGCCGCCGCCCTTCAGGAAGTGGTCGACATCGTCGATCTTGGCGCCTTTGTATCCGGATCCGGCCATCCTGCGTGCCCTTCCGTCTAGATGTGGTGATAGTCCTCGACGCCGACCGTGTAGTCGGTGCCGGCGAGCGGAACCTGTGCAATGGCGGAGGCCTCCATGGTCAGCGCGGCCAGGTCTTCCGGCTCAAGGTTGTGGATGTCGGTCTTGCCGCAGGCGCGGGCCATCATCTGCGCTTCCATGGTCAGCGTGTGCAGAAAGTTGTAGACGCGCTCCGCCGCTTCGTCGGGGTTGAGGCGCTTGCGCAATTCCGGATCCTGTGTCGCCACGCCGACCGGGCAGCGGCCCGTGTGGCAGTGATAGCAGGCGCCGGCCGGGACCCCCATCTCCGACGGAAAATCGGCTTCCGGAATGTCCTTGTTGCAGTTCAGCGCCATCATCGCCGAATGGCCGATGGCGATCGCGTCCGCGCCAAGAGCGAGTGCCTTCGCGACATCGCCGCCGTTGCGGATGCCGCCGGCATAGACCAGCGAAATCTCACCTCGCTTGCCGAGATCGTCGATTGCCCGGCGGGCCTGGCGGATCGCGGCCATGCCCGGCACGCCGGTCTCCTCGGTCGCCAGATGCGGGCCGGCGCCGGTGCCGCCTTCCATGCCGTCGATATAGATGGAATCGGGATCGCATTTCACCGCCATGCGGACGTCGTCATAGACGCGCGCGGCACCGAGCTTGAGCTGGATCGGGATCTGCCAGTCGGTCGCTTCGCGGATTTCGAGGATCTTCAGAGCCAGATCGTCCGGCCCCAGCCAGTCGGGGTGGCGGGCCGGCGAGCGCTGGTCGATACCGGCCGGAAGCGAGCGCATCTCGGCCACTTGGTCGGTCACCTTCTGGCCCATCAGATGGCCACCCAGCCCAACCTTGCAGCCCTGGCCGATGAAGAACTCACAGCCGTCCGCCAGCAGCAAATGGTGCGGGTTGAAGCCGTAGCGCGACTGAATGCACTGGTAGAACCATTTGGACGAATAGCGCCGTTCGTCCGGGATCATGCCGCCTTCGCCGGAACAGGTCGCGGTGCCGGCCATAGTGGCGCCGCGGGCGAGCGCCGTCTTGGCCTCGAACGAGAGCGCCCCGAAGCTCATGCCGGTGATGTAGATCGGAATGTCCAGCTCCACCGGCCGCTTGGCGCGCGGGCCGATCACCGTCCTGGTTTCGCATTTCTCGCGATAGCCCTCGATCACGAATCGCGTCAGCGTGCCGGGCAGAAAGGTCAAATCGTCCCAGTGCGGAATCTTCTTGAACAGCGAGAAGCCGCGCATCCGGTAGCGGCCGAGCTCCGACTTCACATGGATGTCATTGATGACTTCCGGCGTGAAGATCTGGCTCCTGCCGAGGATATATTTTTCCTCGATTTCCGGCTTGGAGTGGTCGGTGGCACCCGGGGTCGGATCGTCCAGCATGTCGGTCTCTTTCTGCGGTTCGACGACGCTCCGCGAAGACGGCCCTGCCTAGAGGACCAGCTTCTTCTCCGTCGGTTCGAGATTGTCGTAGCTCCAGAGCTGCTTGCCGGCGACGATCTTGGTGAAGTGATCGACGCC
Source organism: Alphaproteobacteria bacterium (assembly GCA_965217615.1). Taxonomy (GTDB): domain Bacteria; phylum Pseudomonadota; class Alphaproteobacteria; order UBA8366; family CAVOAK01; genus CAVOAK01. Next base: position 284,168 of record CBDCIT010000014.1, on the reverse strand, counting down.
CCGCTCGGGCAGCAATTCGTACATGTTCAGCTTGCGGGTCAGCCAGGCACGGTCGAGATCGGTCAGCTCCGCCGGGACCGCGTCGACGCCCAGATCCCGGATCTCGCCGCCGATATAGATGGTGCCGTCATACATCGAATCGCCGAGATTCTTGCGAGCATTGCCGCACACCACGATGCGGCCGCGTTGCATCATGAATCCAGAGAAGGCGCCGGTATCGCCGCCGACGATTATGGTGCCGCCTTTCTGGTCGATCCCGGTGCGCGAGCCCACCGAACCCTTGCACACCAGGTCGCCGCCGCGCAGCGCGGCGCCGAAGGTGGAGCCGGCATTCTTCTCGACCACACAGACCCCGGCCATCATGTTCTCGCCGAACGACCAGCCGACCCGGCCCGAAATCCGCACATTGGGGCCGTCGAGCAGGCCGCAGCCGAAATAGCCCAGGCTGCCTTCGACGATGAAGTTCATCCGGTTGAGGATGCCGACAATCAATGAATGCTTGGCGCCCGGATTACGGAGCACGATGGAGCCGTGGCCGGACTCCATCAGCTCGCGGATTTTCCGGTTGATTTCGGTGGAGTCCAGCTCGGCGCAGTCGAATTCGGCGCGGCGGTTGAAGTCGACATCCCGGACGAAGTGATAGGCAAAACCGCCTTCGTTCTCAAGCTTGAACTTGGTCTTGATGTCCCGGCCGGTGAGGGGCTCGGTATGCATGCCCATATGCGTGGAGACGGACTCGCCTATGCCTGCCATACCCGGACCTCCTCGTCGTAGGGATCGGTCGTGTCGATCTCGTGCGGGATGATCGCCCGGATCGCGACTTCCTCGGAAGCCAGCGCCACCATGTCGTCCGCCTCGTAGAGAACCATCGGCTTCGCCGCCATCGTGTCCTTGGCCATGCCGAGTTCGTTCCGCGTGGTGATCAGATAGGTGAACACCCCGTCGATCTCGTCGATCGACCTCTGCAGGGAGTCCTCCAGCGTCATGCCCTTTTCGAGATTGACCGCCGTGTAGACCGCCAGAAGCTCCGAATCGCAGTTGCTGACGAAGCGCTGACGGTCGCGCTCCAGCTGGCGGCGCATCAGCCAGTAGTTGGTGATCTGGCCGTTATGGACGACCGCGATGTCGTTATAGGGATAGGCCCAGTAGGGGTGGGCAGAGCGGATATCGACATCCGATTCGGTGGCCATCCTGGTGTGGCCGATGCCGTGGGTTCCCCTGAAGTCGCTAAGGCCGTAGGCGCCGGAAACGCCGGCCGCGTCGCCGAGGTCCTTGATCAGCTCCAGCGCGTTGCCGATCGACAGGATTTCCGCACCCTCGACCTCCTCGATCTGGTCGGCAAGGGTCTTCAGGTCGCCGTCATAGGAGATCCGGTAGCGGCTCGCGTACGCCGTCGGCTCGTTGAGATCGAGGACTTTCACGCCGAGTTCCTTCAACAGCTCGTCGACCGCCGCCTTGCGCTCCTCGATCGCCCGGGGGATTTTTGTCCCGCCGGCCAGATCCTCCTTCTCGGCGACCTTGAAACGCATGATGTACGCGTTCGGCCCGGGCTCGCCATAGATCGCGAATCCGGTCGAATCCGGGCCCCGATGCTTCAGCGCCTGCAGCATGGCGGTCATTTCCCCGCCGATGTTGCGGGCGCCGTCGCGGTAAATCAGTCCGGCAATACCACACATGCCATGTCTCTCCTGTCGAGCGCCGCCTAGGGCAGGCAATCCAGATAGGTTTCCATGTCCCAGTCGGTCGTGGTGTGCAGGAAACGCTCCCACTCGTCGCGCTTGTACTCTTCGTACAGGCGGTACATGTCGCCCAGCATGGCGGACTTGATGACTTCGTCGTCGGCCAGCGCATCCAGCGCGGCGCCGAGGGTCATCGGCAGCTTCTTGACCTGCTTGCCGGCCTCCATCGCCTGATAGATGTTGCGGTCCTCGGGCGGGCCCGGGTCGATATCGTTCCGGATGCCGTCATCGGCCGCCTTGAGGATCGCGCCGGCCATCAGATACGGGTTCACCATCGAATCCACTGAGCGGTATTCGAACCGGCCCGGCGCGGATATGCGCAGGCCGGTCGTGCGGTTCTGGTAGCCCCAGTCGGCGAAGACCGGCGCCCAAAAACCGGTATCCCAGAGTCGGCGGTAGGAGTTTACCGTCGAGGCGCCGATGGCGGTCAGCGCGTCCAGATGCTTCACGATCCCGCCGACCACCTGCAGCCCGACCTTGCCGGGCATCTGCACATCGTCGGTATCGGGCATGAAGGTGTTTTCGCCGCCCTTCAGGTAGGTGAAGTTGTTCTCCATGCCGGGCAGCGGATCGTTGCCGAGGGGGTTCAATACCTCCTCGCCGCCGCGCCACAGCGAAATGTTGTGGTGGCAGCCCGAGGCCGACACGCCCATGAAGGGCTTCGACACGAAGCAGGCGATCAGGTTGAACTCGCGGGCTACCTGCGCGCAGATCTGGCGATAGGTCGTCAGCCGGTCGGCGGTGCGCAGCGCATCATCGAAGGTGAAGTTGAGTTCGAGCTGGCCGGGCGCGTCCTCGTGATCGCCCTGGATCATGTCCAGCCCCATCGCTCGCGAATATTCAATCACCCGCATATAGACCGGGCGCAGGCTTTCAAACTGGTCGATATGGTAGCAATAGGGGTTGGAGAAGCCGCCGTCCGGCCTGCCGTCCTCGCCCCGCTTCAGCCACATCATCTCGGGCTCAGTGCCGTGGCGCAGATGCAGGCCGTCATGCTCTTCCCGGAATTGCGCGTGGATACGGCGCAAATTGCCGCGGCAGTCGGCGGTCAGAAACGTGCCCGCATCTTCCCGCTCTTCCCGGTTGCGGAACAGGGTGCACCAAATTCGCGCGACCCGCTTGTCCCAGGCAAGCTGGCAGAAGGTCTCAGGCTCCGGGATGCCGACCAGCTCCTTGTCCTGCGGTCCGTAGCCTAGATATTCGCCATGCCGGTTGAGGAACAGGTTGACGGTCGCGCCGTAGACGAGCTGGAAGCCGCGCTCGGCCATCGATTCCCAGTGATCCGCGGGGATGCCCTTGCCGCAGATCCGGCCGGTGATTGACACGAACTGGAGATACAAATACTGGATCCCCATTTCGTCGATCTTCTCGCGCACCTGTTTGACAAGATCGTCCCGGCTTTCCTGTTGCACAAAGGCCTCGATATCCATCATACCGCATCCCCTCTTGGCGCACTTTCTCCACGCTTATCACGCCACTCAGGCAGTTGACACAACCAATACAAACCATTAAATTAAAATTCGGCCAAGTGACAAGCGGATGATCCGACTGGCAGCGATAAAATAGGATACCCGTGAACAAGTTCAGTTTGTCAATCGGCGTGGCTCCATGACCCAAATTTATCGACCGGCGGCCATTTTGCACAGTTGTTTGACCAATTGCAAACCAATTTTGCCAATATTGACCAATTGGGTAAGAGTGAAGTTCGCGGGGGTTTCGGGAGGGTTCTGCTGTGAATGACGGGCGTGAGTCCGAACAGGAAGCCTGCTCGACTGCCGGGCTGCGTCTCGGCGAAGGCGGGCGCTATGTTGGGCAGATCACAGCCCAGCTGCGCGACGCCATTCGCAGCGGATTCTATGTGAACGGAGACCAGCTGCCCGCCGAGCGTGAGCTCGCCGAACGGTTCGACGTCGCACGCAGCACCATCCGCAAGGTTCTGCTCAACCTGGAGACGGACGGTCTGATCAAACGGCGGGTCGGCAGCGGCACGTTCGTCAAATGCGACGACATGTCGATCGTCGCCGCACATGACATCGTCAGCCGGGTCAGCCCCCTGGAGCTGATCGAAGCGCGTATGGCGGTCGAACCGCACATGACCCGCCTCGCGGTGCTCAACGCAACAGCCAACGAAATCAAGATGCTGGGATCGATCCTGGGCGATCTGGAGCAGTGCCGGAACGACAAGGAAGCCTTTTCTCGGCATGACAGCATGTTCCACGAATGGCTCGCCAGGATCTCAAAGAACCCCCTGCTGCTCCATTTGTATCAGCAGATTAGCGCGGTCCGCGGCCACGACCAGTGGGATGCCATGAAGAACAAGATCCTTTCGCAGGACGAGATCGACGAATACAACCGCCAGCATCGCGCGCTGTTCGAGGCGATCGGGCGCCGCGACCCGGTCGCCGCGGTCAAGCATATCACCGACCATCTGGAGAAGGCGCGGCACGACCTGATGGGCGCCGCGGCAGTTTATACCAGCGGCGCAAATTTCTGACTCGCGGGGGATTCCCTATTTAGGCTTGATGTGATTCAAGACTGGCGAAGGAGATTCGCCATGTCAGCGTGCATTGCCCTTCGGGATGATTATGACAGCCTTGCGCTTCGGGACTTGGCCAGGCGCAGTCGCGATCCTCGCCAGGTTCGTCGGCTTTTGGCCTTGGCGGCGGCATACGACGGCCTGAGCCGCACGGAAGCGGCGAAGGTCGGCGGTATGGATCGCCAGACACTGAGAGATTGGGCGCCTCGCTTCAATGACGAAGGGCCAGATGGCCTGAAACACCGTTCCGGTGCGGGCCGTCCCCGGCTCTTGACGCAAGAACAGATGAGCGAACTCTCTGCGATCGTGGAAACCGGCCGCGATCCAGAGGTGGACGGCGTGGTTCGCTGGCGGCGTATCGACCTGAAGCGGGTTATCGAAGAACGCTTTGGTGTGATTTACAGCGAGCGGACCATCTCCGATCTGCTGGCGGCGCTGTCCTTCTCGCACATCAGCGGGCGTCCGCAGCACCCCAGACAGGAGGCGCGGGTCATCGAGGCGTTCAAAAAAACTTTCCCCGCACGCTGGCGGTCCACATAGCCGCTCTGCCCAAGACCAAGCGGGTCGAGATCTGGTTCCAAGACGAGGCCAGATTGGGACAGAAGAACGGCCACGCGCGGATCTGGGCGAAGACAGGGACCCGGCCACGCCTCCCTGCCGACCAGCGATACGCCAACGCTAACCTGTTCGGCGCCATCTGCCCCATGGGGGCCAAGGGCGCCGCCCTCGTGCCCCCTTCGCCAACACGCGCGCCATGCAGATGCATCTCGACGAGATCAGCTGCAACGTCGCTGCAAAGGCCCATGGCGTTGTCCTCATGGACCGCGCCGGGTGGCACAGCACCGATAAGCTCAAGGTCCCTAAAATCCTCACCATCATCCTGCTGCCCTCACGATCGCCCGAGCTAAACCCGATCGAGAACATCTGGCAATACCTCCGACAAAACTGGCTCTCGAACCGCGTCTTCGAAGATTACGACGCCATCATTGAGGCCGGTTGCCAAGCCTGGAACAAGCTCATCAATCAGCCCAAAACAATGGGACTTATATATGCGTGAGTGCCCAAGCCTACTTGCAGGCGTCCGCATTCACGCGCAGATACTCGTCGATGAACTTGTCCGTGTGCTGCGACACGCTCGACAGGATGAAGTTTGGATTTCGACTATGCGTTCCAGTTGAGCCCACACCCCAAGTCGTAGCTGTATTTTCTAACATGGTGGCACGGTCTACCACCTCTTTGTTGTATTCAACCCCTATATGGATGACGGAGCTAACGACATTCACGTTGAAGTACAAGTACGACCACGCCGCTTCTCTGTAGAGTCGCGCTGCGCGTAGCCCCTACTGCGCACGGCGATTACGATTGCCTCTCTGGTAACGTCGATAGCGGTTGCCTCGTCGCCCGGGTCCTCAACCAGTAAATCCATGGGACGGCAATCGTTCCATAGCCGGAAACGGTCATAGTCGCTTACATCAGTGGACGATGCAGATGTGGCGGTGAACGGCTTTGGTGCATGGACCTGAGGATTAGTATATCTGGCTCCGCTTCCGTCTTTGAGAGTTTGTCATGCCTTTCAAGTTCCACGCATCGCGTCGCCACCATATCCCCAGAGCCAAGTACCGGGTCATGAACTGGCCGGATTATGACCGTGGTTTGGTTCGGCGCGGCGACATTCGTTTCTGGATTGATGAGCGCGCCCTGGAGCAATGGGACGCAGCCAAACGGCGAACTCCTGGTGGCCAGCGGCGGTTTTCAGAGTTGGCGATTTCCACGACACTGATGCTGGGGATGGTCTTCAGACTGCCGCTGCGCCAGACGGAAGGCTTTGTGCGTTCCCTCGTGGACTTTATGGGGTGCGATCTGCCGGTGCCGGATCACACCACGCTGTCGCGGCGGCGGCGAACGGTGGATGTCGTTGTGGAAACTAGCACGAACAAATGGCCTACGGATATCGTGCTGGATTCCACGGGCCTGAAATTCTTTGGCGCTGGCGAGTGGGCTCGCGCCAAGCACGGTGAAACGCGGCGCTCGTGGCGCAAACTGCATATCTCGGTTGACCCGGCCAGCAGCGAGATCCGGACGCATGAACTGACCGGTGACGACACGGCCGATGCGACGATGGCGGGACCGTTGGTCGCCGGTTCCGGTGGGATGATCCGGCGCGTGTTTGCCGACGGCGCCTATGACGGGGAGCCCGTGACAAAAGCGATCCGAGAAGCTCGGCCACCGAATTCACCACCTGAAATCATCATCCCGCCACGCGCCACATCCATTCCTCCCCCGGACACCCCTCATGGCGGATCGGAACGGGAGCACCATGCGGCGGAGATCGCGTCGAAGGGAAGGATGAACTGGCAGAAACGACAGGGCTACGGATTGAGAGCGCTTGGCGAAACAGCCATGGCTCGCGTCAAGAGGCTCAACGGCGGCAAGCTCACCGCTCGCACATTCCAATCCCAACAAACCGAAATCGCCATGCAGATCGACGCACTCAATCGCTCTATCCGTGCGGCGAAACCAAACACAATCAGGATCCGCTAACCAACCGGGGAATGGGCGATCACACCATCGCGGCTCCATGCACCAAAGCCGCTCGGGTCCCCCTATTGACTACCGGGACAACCTCCGCCGTGCCATTAAGGGGGGTCAATATTGCACGCCGATAGGGGGTCAATTTTGGACGCCGATTGACAGGTTCGAACCGGTTGCCTCTTGCCGAGCTGATCGAATGCGAGCTCGACCGCCTCATTCCATGTACCGGCGTCGGCCAGCAAGGGCGGCGGTGTCAGGCCGGCGCTCTCAACGAGCCTTGCTTCAAGGTCAGGATGCGGCTCCAGCGCGCCATCGGCGAGAATGTGCCGAATGTCGAGGCTATGAGGCTTGAGGTGGCGGCATACGAGGAGTGCGCGGTGGCAATGTGTCGGTTCGCGTTCCGCGCACATGATCGCAACCCGCCGTGCTCCTGCGTCACTGACGATTTGCGCCAAGCCCTCGCCGAAACCCGGCCGTGCCGCGATGACGCGGAAGCGTTGGTTGGCATCTGCGATGTGGGCGAGTTCGCGTGGCTTGCCACCGAGCCGGTCGCCGGCAAATACGTGCGCGATTCCGGCTGTCGCCAAGGCTTGCCCCAGTGGTGCGCGCGAGAAGTGCGGGAACCGCCGGGAGTAGGGCACGGCGCGCACGTCGGTGACTTGCTCTACATCGTGCATTTCAAGCAGCTCGATGAAGAGTTCGATCGGATGATTGGAGTGGCCGATGGTGTAGAGCGGTGTCATGAAACAATTCTAGCCTGAATTTGGTTCCCGATGGCGCTCGCTGAGGCGGCGCAAGTACAAGACGGAAAATGCCAACAGCACCGCGATCGATGTCAGTAGATAGAGCCCAGCCGTGAAACCACCCGTGACATCGAAAAGGATGCCGAGCGTCAGCGGGCCAGCGACGCCGCCAACCTCTGCTGCAGAAAAGAACAGTCCGCTGGCAGTTCCGGCGTAGCGCTCCTGAACGCCGGGCATTTCGACAAGTGTGAGCACGAGAATGATCGTCAGCCCACCACGGACAAATCCTTGAAGAACCAGCCCGGTCAGTAAAAAAGGGCCCGTACCGGCATGCAAACATAGACTCGCCACGCCGGCCGCGATGCAGAGCGCAAACAAAATGGGAAAGCGCCGCTCGGGCGTCGCATGGCGTGGAATGAGCAGCGCCCCAATGACGCCCACCGCAGTTGGAATAGCGGCCCAATAACCTGCGACGGCCGCCGACATGCCGCCAACCCGCAACAATTCCGGCAGCCAGTTGTTCAGAGCGTGATTGAACATGAATATTCCAAGGCTCATCGCCAATACCAACCGCACGTGCGGCAGCTTTAGGAGGTCACCGAGCACGCGGCGCTGCGTTTGCCGTGGCTCGGCGGCAAGCCGTTTCTCCATGGCGCGCGAACTCGGATGTGCGGACACCAGCAACCAGATTCCAGCGCCGACCGCTGCGACCGCTGCCCACAACTGCAAGACGCCGCGCCAGTCACCGTCTAGCCACGGCATCAACAATGAGTTGGTGAGCGACAAGGCCAGAACGCCGCCAAGGGTAGGGCCTGTGATGTAGAGCCCCATCGCAAAGCCGCGTTCGCGGCCGTGGAACCACAGGCTGACGACTTTCGGTGCGCCGGCCGATACGATGGGTCCTCCAAGGCCGAGCAGGGCGACAGCCAGGAACAGCGTAAAATGATCCGTCGCCAGGCTGCGCCCGAGAGACGAAGCGGCGACCAGAAGGGCGCCGATGAACAGGGCGCGGCGCGGTCGCAGGCGATCCAGCAGCGCTCCACAAGGTACGGCAGAGAAGACGTAGACCAATTGCCAGGCGCCGAGGACGCTGCCCATGGCGGTATGGCTCATCTTCAGATCGTCGACAATGACCGACACCAGCGGCGCGAGGCCGGTAACGGTGAGCCCGAAGCTGAAATAGAGACACCAGACGCCGGCCAGCATAAGCCAGCGCTCGGCGTAAACCGGCTCGGCGTCACTCTCGGTGGAGGTCGCGATAACTGTCTTGAGCTAGCGATTCATGCGGTTTTCGACCAAGTCGTCGACGACGCCCGGTTCGGCGAGCGTCGTCGTGTCACCAAGGTGGGTTGGGTCATTCTCGGCAATCTTTCGAAGGATACGGCGCATGATTTTGCCTGATCGGGTCTTTGGCAGGCTAGGTGCCCATTGAATCAAGTCGGGTGCGGCAATGGGGCCGATTTCCTTGCGGACCCACTGCACAAGCTCTTTTCGTAAATCCTCCTGCGGCTCGACACCGACGTTGAGCGTCACGTAGGCATAGATGCCCTGGCCCTTTATGTCGTGCGGGTAGCCAACGACGGCTGCCTCGGCGACCTGGTCGTGGGCGACGAGTGCCGACTCGACCTCTGCCGTTCCCATCCTGTGGCCCGAGACGTTGATGACGTCATCAACGCGACCTGTGATCCAGTAATAGCCATCCTCATCGCGTCGCGCGCCGTCACCGGTAAAATACCTGCCGGGAAAGGCTGTGAAGTAAGTTTCGACGAAGCGTTGATGATCGCCATAGACCGTCCGCATCTGGCCTGGCCAGGAGTCGTTTAGCACAAGGACTCCTGCTGCGGCACCTTCTTGGATGTTGCCATCGCCGTCGACGATAGCGGGCTCAACGCCAAAGAATGGACGGGTCGCCGACCCTGGCTTAAGTGCAGTGGCGCCCGGCAGCGGCGTGATCAGGATGCCACCCGTTTCGGTCTGCCACCACGTGTCGACGATCGGGCACCGGCCGTCCCCAACCACGTTGTAGTACCACAGCCAAGCTTCCGGATTGATCGGTTCGCCGACTGTGCCAAGAAGTCGGATCGATTTGCGGCTGGTGGCTTTGACCGGCGCATCACCCTCGCGCATCAATGCCCGGATTGCCGTCGGCGCCGTGTAGAAGATCGTCACATCATGCTTGTCGCAGACCTGCCAAAAGCGAGAGACATCGGGGTAGTTGGGTACGCCCTCGAACATCAGCGTGGTCGCCCCGTTGGCAAGCGGTCCATAAAGTATGTAGCTGTGACCGGTGACCCAGCCGACATCGGCCGTACACCAAAAGATATCGCCGTCGTGATAGTCGAAGATGTATTGGTGGGTCATCGACGCATAGACGAGATATCCGCCGGTCGAATGCAGCACACCTTTAGGCTGGCCCGTCGATCCCGAGGTGTAGAGAATAAAGAGTGGATCTTCCGCGTCCATCTCCTCAGGTGCGCAGTCGGCCGACACTTTCTCCATTTCTTCGTGGTACCAGAGGTCGCGCCCCTCGACCCAGCCGATGTCGCCTCCCGTGCGCTTGACGACGATGACCGTCTCAACCTTGGGGCACCGATTGAGCGCTTCGTCAGTGTTGGCCTTCAAGGGGATGCTTCTGCCGCCGCGCACCCCTTCGTCCGCGGTAATAACGCAGGTCGAATCGCAATCGATTATCCTGCCGGCGATGGAATCGGGAGAAAAACCGCCAAATACAACAGAGTGGATGGCGCCGATGCGCGCGCAAGCCAGGACAGCGTAGGCAAGCTCCGGAATCATCGGCATATAGATCGTCACGCGGTCGCCGCGGCTAACCCGGTGCGCCTTTAACACGTTCGCGAGGCGGGAAACTTGCTCGTGAAGCTCCCGATATGTAATGCGTTTGGACTCGTTCGGATCGTCGCCCTCCCAGAGGATGGCCGTCTGCTCGCTGCGGTTTTCCAAATGCCTATCGACGCAGTTGGCACAGGCATTGAGGGTGCCATCGTAGAACCAACGGATATGCACGTCGCCGGAATATGAGACGTCCTTCACCTTGCTGTACGGCTTGATCCAATCGACCCGCTTGCCGTGTTCGTCCCAGAAACTCTCCGGGTCGTCAATCGACTGCCGATACATGCGTTGATAGCCCGCGTCATCTAAGAATGCTGACTTGGCAAGTGCTTCCGGTACTGGGAAAACTTTGTCGTCCGTCATTGATGGCCCCCGATGGCGCGCTTGTATCTTGCTTGAGCCGGCCGGCGTCATGCCGGCCAACCGCTGCCGCGGGTCAAACCTGACCGAAGCAGGGTGTCACCGCGTATAATGGGAGGAAATATCGGGTCAGACAAGATAGCGAGAGCGGCAAGGGATCTGTTTCACCGCTGGAGTCGACGGCGAATTTCTTGATCAACGCCTATAGCGGTCGCCTAGCGCTCGCCTGACGGCAGCAGCGCCGCTGCGCTGTCCGAATTAGGGTGATACCGAGATCGGCATGAGGAGATTTGGTTAATGAACGCAAGCACAAGGACAGCATTTGTAACCGGTTCCGGTCGCAAGATCGGGCGCGCCATCGTTCTTGAGTTGGCCAAACGCGGGTGCAATGTGATCGTCAACGGATCTTCTGACAGTAAGGCTTGCGAGAAGGTGGCAGCGGAAGCCGAGGAGCAGGGGGGAAACGCCCTTGTGGCCATGGGCGACGTCGGAGATCCAACGGCGATTGCTCGTATGACGACCGAGTCGCTTGAGCGATTCGGTACCGTCGACATCCTTGTCAACAACGCTGCCATTCGCCCACATGGACCCTTCCTGGAGACGACAGACGAAGAGTGGCAACTGGTGATGGACGTCGATATGAATGCCGCCTTCCGATTTTCGCGTGCCTTTTTGCCCGGCATGATCGCGCAAGGCTGGGGTCGAATCGTCAACTTCACCGGCATGAACGCGATTCGCGGAAATATCGAGGGTGCGCCGATTTCGGTTGCAAAGCATGGCGTCTGGGGACTGACGAAATCACTGGCGAGAGAATTTGGCCCCAGCGGTGTCACCATCAATGCGATTTCGCCAGGCCCAATTGCGCCAGACGATGCGGGTACTGCAGCCGATCAGCACAGCGCCGAAATGATTGCGCAAATCCCGCTTGGATATCGTGGCGCGCCATTTCATGTGGCGGCACTGTGCGGTTTCCTGACGTCTGAAGAAGGCGGCTATGTGACCGGCCAGATGATTGCCTGCAATGGCGGCGCGGCGACCTGAATCGTCTCGAGAAGTTAGCGGCCGGGCACGATCCAGCCATCGCTGAGCTGCACGGGAAATGGGTCAAGCGAATTTCCCTTGCAGGGTCCGCCGAGACAAAGTCCCGTTTCGACCTCAAACCAGGCACCATGATTGACGCATTGAATGTGGCGCTTATCGAGCGTCATGAACTGGTCGTCGATGAACTCCAACGGCCAATGCGCATGCGGGCATGAGTTGATGTAGCCGAAAGCCTTTACACCCTTGCGGACGACAAAGACCTCCATGCGCGCTCCATCGGCGTCAATTGTAAAGCCGCGCGCTTCACCGTCGGGTATGTCGCCAAGCTGGCACAGAGCCGACGCTGGCGGTGTCTGCGGGCGAGACACGCGAGCTATTCGCGCTCAGACCTTGGTTTTCCCCATCGCGCAGATAAGCGACCAGGCATCGTCGTCGATGGGCATGACCGAAAGTCGGGAATGGCGGACAAGGGGGATGTCCAGCAGCCGAGGTTCGCCTTTGACTGCTTTAAGCGTGACTGGTTCCACAAACTTCTTCACCGTCTTTACGTCGACCATGCCGAAGCGGCCCGACGCGTCAGTAGAGTCCGGATAGTATTCTTTGACCACCTCGACGATGCCCACGACCTGCCGCTCGGTGCCGGAATGATAGAAGAAACCGAGATCGCCGACCTTCATCGCCTTCATGTTGTTGGCGGCTTGATGGTTGCGGACGCCATCCCATTCCGCTGTGCCGTCGCGGACATGATCGTCCCACGACCAAGTCTCTGGTTCAGACTTGAAAAGCCAGTTCGCCACGATCAGTCCTCATTCGGTTTTGAAGGGGCCCGGCGCGCCATTGTAGGCGTAGATCGCGACACTCGCGAACAGGCCGCCCCTGTTAAACGGTTCGTCTGCGAGCCACGCTTCCACGCCTCTGCGGTCGGGAAAATCCATTACCATCAAACTGCCGACCATGGTCTCACCGTCGTCAGCCAAAAGCGGCCCGGAAAATGCCGTGCGGTCCCGGATGCCGGCAAGGTACTCACGGTGTTTGGGCCGCAACGCCAAGCGTTTGTCGAGGCTCGCCGGGGCATCGAGGGCATGAATCGCAAATAGCATCTGTGAATGGCTCCTGACTTCCAAAGCATTTGTTGCCACGGGCGAAGACTATGCGAACATCACCTGTCAATCCAGTCTGCCGTCTGCCAAGTTCTCAACTCGAAAGTCCGTCGCTCGTGAACGGCCGAGCGAGCAGGCTGGCAATGGTTTCGTCCAGATCCGCACCGCGATTGATGACGTCGTCAACGGCAGCGCAGATTGGCAGTTCAATACCCAGCCTTTCGGCTAGAACGCGCACGGCTGCTGCGGTAAATACACCTTCGGTCACTGCAGAGCGCGCCGCCAGTATCTCCTCATGATCGCGTCCTTCGCCGAGCGCTTTTCCGAGCGACATGTTGCGGGATTGCGGCCCCGTACAAGTAAGCGTCAGGTCGCCCAGCCCTGAAAGTCCCATTAGCGTTTCCGGTTGGCCGCCTTTCGCGACTCCGAACCTGACCATCTCTACAAGTCCGCGAGTCATCAACGATGCTCTTGCGTTATCTCCCAGCTGACGTCCAGCGACGATGCCGCAAGCGACTGCCAGAACGTTCTTGAGCGCGCCACCGATTTGCGCTCCGACCAGGTCGCTCGACAAGTAAGGGCGAAATCGTGGGGTTCCGATCGCTGCAACAATCTGCTCCCCAATCTGTACGTGTTCGGTCGCAAGTGTCACAGCAGTCGGGAGATTGCCGACAACCTCCGCAGCGAACGTCGGACCCGACAGCACGACGATCGGTGACCGGGGCAACTCTTCGGCAATCACTTCCGACATGAGCGCACAGCTCTCTTGTTCGATTCCTTTGGCACAAATCACGACCGGTACATCGGAGGATATGGACGAGACCATGCTGGATGCCACGGCGCGTAGGTGCTGCGCCGGCGCCACCAGGAATGCCGCATCGATGCCCTCGACTGCCTCTGCAATATCGGTCGTTGCGGCGATGCCGGATTCAAGCTCGGCGCCAGGAAGAAAGAGCGGATTGCCGCGGCCTGCGTTGATGGCGTCCGCAACTTCGGGCTCGCGTGCCCACAAAATGGTCTCACTGCCGGAGCGGCGGGCAACGCAGGCAAGAGCCGTTCCCCACGATCCTCCGCCAATGATCCCCAGCCGCGCCATCGCCTATAGGCTCAAGTTCAATGCGACCGAGATTCGCACACCATCGCCTTTGTAAGGCCGCACGGAGTGACTTAACCAAGCGGGAAAGAGCACCATCATACCCGCTTCCGGCCGGATCATCTCCGAGGCGCCGGTGGACAGTCCGCCAGGCACCTTTGGTGCCAGCGACGGTGCGTACATTATCGCCGCCGCGCCGCGCGGATCCTGGAGTTCAAACTCTCCTCCCAACGCCGCGTCGTCACCCGCCCCTCCGTCATCCACGTAGTATGTGCCGGACCAGAGGCATCCGGGATGGAAGTGAAATTCATTACCATTGTCGCGGCGATTGAGGTTGGCCCAGCTGTTAATTTTCCAGTCCGGTGTGACCGCGCTGCCCATGCGATCGCACGTCAGGCTTTCGGCCAAGCGCTTCGCAGCGGTGAGAAGAATGCCGCCTGACTCTCCGCCCCATTCATGAAAATCCCACGTCGACTGCCATCCACCGCGGTTGGAATGATTTGTACTGGGTGAGGACTTAGCGCGTTCGAGAATCAGTGTCTTGAGCGCAGGATTGATTTCAGGTGCTTCCGCAAGCCGGGTGACCGCTACCGGCGTCGCAAAAAATCCCTGAAGCGTGATCTTCGCGGGGATCTGTAGCTGCGGTGTCGACATGGCTCGTCCTTTCGTTTGCAGCTAGGTCCCAACAAACAGGTTGATCGCGATCGAGACACGGGTGCCAGCGCCTCGATAGGGAGTTACTGCGTGCGGCAGCCAAGACGGAAAGATCACCATCAAGCCACTCTTCGGCCTAATTCGATGATAGCCGCCGGCATTCTCGCCACCGGGGACGTTCATGCGGACTGTCGAACTGTACATGACTGGCGTCGGCCCGCGTGGATCGAGCAACTCGAGCTCGCCAGCGACCGAACTATTGTCCGTAATACCACCGTCGTCGGCGTAATAGACTCCCGACCAGAAGCAATTTGGATGGGTGTGCAGCAAGCCGGCTTCGCCATCCGGGTTAACAACGGCGCGGGCACTCAAACTCCATTGAATTTCCTCCGATGGCGCTGAATTCTCACCGGGCCGGATCTGAGTCATGTCGTGGCTGATCGCCGCAAACGACTCGAGCAGGCGCTTTGCCGGCTCGCCGCCCCAGGACGCAAAATCCCAGCCCGATCGCCAGCAGGCATTGGCCGTGTGCGACCCACCCGACTCGTCCGCCCTGCGTGCGAGGATGGTCTGGCGCAAATCCATGTTGAGTTGTTCGGGATCCTCCAGTTCGGCAAGAACCACCGGTGTCGTGAAATATGCACGAACTTCTACATCTGCTTGCTGCGATGTCGTTTCCATTGGATCGTCGGTATTGCCCGGCTTAGCTAGTTTGGATCGTGCGACGTTCTTCGAGTGGCCAGCGCGGACGCACGGCAAAATCAAGCTCGTCGAAAAGACCGCGCTGCAATCGCTCGATACCCGCCCATGCGATCATAGCCGCATTGTCTGTGCAAAGCGCTGTAGGCGGCGCGTTAAATTCGAGACCGGCGTCGTTCGCGACCGTGGCGAGTCGTGTTCTGAGATGCTGGTTCGCTGCGACACCGCCTGCCAGTACCAAGAATCGACCTTCGGGATATTCGTCGCGGAACCGTGCGATTGCATTGCCGCAGCGGTCCGCAAGAACGTCGGCAACCGCGGATTGGAAGCTGGCCGCAATGTCGGCGGCGTCCGTCGCGTTGATATACCCGTTTGGTAGCCGCGCGACCTTATGGCGGACCGCGGTCTTAAGACCTGAGAAGGAAAATTCGCAACCGGGTCGTCCCCTCATCGGTCGGGGCAAATCGAAGCGAGTAGGATCGCCATAATCCGCGGCCTTTTCGATCGCCGGCCCACCAGGATAACCGAGTTCCAGCAGTGTCGCAGTCTTATCGAACGCTTCGCCGGCCGCGTCGTCAACTGTCGTTCCGTAACAGTGATAATCGGTGGTGTCGGCAATCGCCAGGAGCTGTGTGTGGCCACCCGATATGAGAAGCAGAAGGTAAGGGTAATCGATATCCTCAGTGAGGCGCGGCGTCAGCGCGTGGCCTTCCAGATGATTGACGGCGATAAGTGGTATTCCGTGAACCAGGGAAATTGCCTTGGCCGTCATCATGCCGACCATGATGCCGCTGATCAGGCCTGGCCCGCCGGTCGCGGCGACACCGTCCAAGTCAGCGAAGTCAATGCGCGCCTCCTCCACTGCCCGGGCCACCAGGCCGTCGATATGAGTCAAATGGCTGCGGGCGGCAATCTCCGGCACGACTCCACAATACGGTCGGTGCTCATCAACTTGTGAAAGGACGATGTTGGACAGAATCGCACGGTCGTCGCTGACCACGGCCGCGGCAGTCTCATCGCACGAGGTTTCGATACCGAGAACTCGCATGGCGGCCGCGTTGTAGCGCGCCGCCGCAGTCCATGCAATCGAGGCCCATCGATCATCGCCGGTCGCCTTCGAGTGCTTCCGTCCTCCTCTCGATCGCGGTAGAGATTGATTATGGTTGGGCACGCATCGAATGTAGACGGTCTCCTGCGCGTCGGGACGCGCGCTTCACCGCTGGCGATCGCCCAGACCTCGTTGGTATGTGGCCGTCTCGCCACGCTTTATCCGTCGCTTGAACTCAAGGTCGTCGAGATTACGACAACCGGGGACAAAATTGTCGATCGTCGGCTTTCCGAAGTCGGTGGTAAGGGCCTTTTTGCAAAGGAGATTGAAGAGGCGTTGATGGAAGGTCGGATCGACGCCGCGGTTCACTCCATGAAGGATCTTGAAACCCGGCTGCCCGACGGCCTCTGCATTGGCGCCGTGCTGGCGCGCGAGGATCCGCGCGACGCTTTCATCGGCAAGGATGTCGTGGCGCTGGAGGCGTTGCCGCACGGCGCGGTCGTCGGCACGGCGTCGCTGCGTCGCCAAGCCCAGCTCCTGTCATTTCGCCCGGATCTAGAAATCGTGCCGCTTCGCGGCAACGTCGGGACACGGATCGATAAGATCAAGGCGGGTCATGCCGACGCCACTCTTCTTGCCCTTGCCGGTTTGAAACGGCTTGGGATGGAGGGCGCCGTAACACAGGTGGTATCGCCGGAGATCATGCTGCCGGCGGTCGCACAGGGCGCTATCGGCGTCGAAATTCGCGACGATGACGAGCGTGCGCGCGACGTGTTCGCAGCGATCAACGATGAGGACAGCGCCATATGTGTCACCGTTGAGCGTGCCTTTCTCGCCGCACTTGATGGATCTTGTCAGACGCCGATCGCGGGCCTCGCGGAAGTAGCGCGGGGGCGTATCAGCTTGCGTGCACTCGTTGCCCGACCCGATGGCTCGGAGGTCAGGCAGGCAAATCGTCAGGCTGACGCTTCCGATGCGCTTGCCATGGCTGCCGACGTGGGTCACGAACTTCGGGCAGCGATTGGGCCGGACTTCTTCATTCAGGAATAAGATGAGAGACCGACCAGTAACCGTATTGATAACGCGCCCAATTGAGGACGCGCAGCTCCTGGCGGCCGAACTTCGCAGTCGCAGCGTCAAGGTCCTTATCGCGCCGATGTTGGAAATTGTCGCGCTTGAGGACGTCGTTTTGGATCTGAGCAGTACTGCGGGATTGTTATTTACCTCGGCAAACGGCGTTCGATCATTTGCGAGGATCAACAAGCAACGAAGCCATAAGGTCTTTGCGGTCGGAGACGCGACGGCGGCAGCTGCAAGCGCGGCCGGCTTTGACGATGTGGACAGTGCAAGTGGCAGCGTTGAGAACTTGGCCGCTCTCGTCAAAGCGACGTGGCCTCCGGCCCAAGGCGCGCTTCTACACGCAGCAGGCAAGTCAATCTCCGGCGAATTAGCGGCGGAACTCCGGCGGTGCGGTTACGAGGTTCACAGATCCGCGCTCTACGACGCCAGGACGGCAGTCGATCTAGGCGAGCAGCTACGCGAAGCACTGCAAGCAAGTCAGCTCGATTACGGGCTGTTTTTTTCTCCCCGTACGGCAGATACCTTTGTTAGTCTCGCCATAGCTGCCGCCCTCTGCGACACTTGCGAGAGAGTGGAGGCGATTTGTTTAAGTGCTGCTGTTGCCGACGTGCTTGCCGCGCTGCCATGGCGCCGCATTACGGTGGCTGCCGAACCGGATCAGAAATCGCTGCTTTCCGCCTTTGATGGACGGCTTGCGCATACGAATCCATGACAGACGATATTGAGCCGCCAGGACGTCGCATAACCGAACTGCCGGACGCTGCTCATGTAATCGGCTGCTTCGGTGGAATCCGGCCAACCGCGTCGCTCCTTGGCGTCGCGGTAAGTACGGTTCAAGGCTGGAAGGAGCGCGGCGCCATTCCGCGGAATCGTCATCAGGCCATTCTCGAGGTAGCGGCGGAACACGGGGTTGACCTTGCGGACGATGCGTCGCCGGTGCCCGTAAGGTCGTCGACCCCGCCGGCGGAGCCGTCTTCCCGGCCCGCTAAGTCGCGGGCCCCGTCGCCACCGGACCCGACACCGTCGTCAGCGGGTCCGACAGGTTCTGCACGCACGCAGAGTATGCGTCCGAACCGAAAAGTTGCCTGGCTTGCACTGACACTGGTGGGCGCAGCGCTTATCGCCGTGTTCACTCAGCCGAGATGGGGCCCGGTCTTGTTTCCAGACGCCGCGCGCGACGGGGCGGTATCCCCTTCAACATCAACGAATTCTGCTGACAGCCAGCTTGCGACAATTGAGCGCCGCATTTCCGTCCTTGAGGGGAATTACGAGGGGCTTACGGTGCGAACTGAAAGTGCGGTTTCGGGAGCGGAGTTGGCGTCGCTGAATGATCGCATCGCCGCACTTGAACAGTCTGCGACCGCCGACAGTCCCATCGAGGGGCTTGTGGCGGACATTTCGACGCTTGGCGATCGATTGGCGGTGCTGGAGCTAAACCTCGCCGGCCAAGGCGAAGTGGCTGACCAAGGGTCGGTCAATGCCAGCGTTGTCGCATTGAGTGCGGAGGTTGCTGCTTGGAGCGCCCGGTTGGCGTCGCTTGAAGCCGCGCCGGTAGGCGAAGGCGGAACGGCCGCGTCACTTGTTCTGGCGATCGGACAGCTTGACGCGGCGGTCCGCACTGGCGAACCCTTCGCTTCTGCGCTCGAACGTGTGCAGACGCTCGCCGGCGATGATTTCATTGTGGCTGGCGCGTTGGCGCCACTTGCCGTGTGGGCGGAAGATGGCATCCCGACGGTAGCCGACCTCGGGCTTCGCTTCAGATCGCTTCTGCCAGAGCTGACACAACCGGCGGAGACCAGCTCCTCCGATGATGGCTGGTGGCCTCGGCTTCGAAGCCGGCTGACCGGACTCGTTACCATTCGGCGGATCGACAAAGGCGATGATCTGTCGCCGCTCGCGCGCAGTGAGCAGGCAGTTGAACGAGGCGATCTCGAAGCGGCCGTTACCGCATTGGAGGGGGCCGAAGTGCCGCGAGGCGAGGCCGCCCAATCTTGGATTTCCAATGCCAAGGCGCGGCTAGCAGCAGAATCCGCGTTGGCGTCGCTGGCAGCGCATGCCTTGGACGTACTCGCAAACGTCGGTGCGGCGACGCCATGATCCGTATCCTCGTCATCCTCGTGCAGATTGCCCTCGTGGTCGCCGCCGCCATATGGCTTGCCGATCGGCCAGGTGTGGTGACGATCGACTGGCAAGGCTGGCGCGTCGAGACGTCCTTCTGGCTCCCTGCGTTTGCGCTGCTGGTGCTGGTGATCGTAGTGGCGCTCGCTTATCGGATCTGGCGTTTTATGCGGCGTGCACCGCGTCAGCTCGTCGAGGCCACCCGGTCGAGCCGTCAGCGGCGGGGTTACAAGGCGTTGACCCATGGCATGGTCGCGCTTGCGGCAGGCGATGCCGGCGAGGCGATGCGCCACGCGCGGCGTGCGAACGCGATGCTTGATGACGCTCCATTGACGATGCTTTTGACAGCGCAGGCAGCACAGCTCGGAGGCGATGAGGCTGCAGCCAAGCGATATTTCGAGGCCATGCGCAGCAATCCCGAGACCGCATTTCTTGCTGTACGCGGTTTGCTGATGCAGGCAGTTAAGGCCGAAGATAGCGGCGAGGCGTTGCGGCTCGCGAATGAAGCGCACTCCCTGCGGCCGGCGACCGGCTGGGTTCATGAGCAGTTGTTCGACCTACAGACAGCGGCAAGCGACTGGCCGGCCGCCGACAACACGATGAAAGAAGCGGTGCGGCTTAAGACGATCGAAAAGGTAGAGGCGAACCAGCGCCGCGCGGCGATCTTGGTGGAACGCGGGCGGGATGCCGCCGCTCGCGGCGACGTTGCCGGCGCGCTTGAGTTCTCGCGAATAGCCTACGAACTCAATCCTGCGCTTGTGCCGGCAGCGATTCTCTACGCGCGTCAGATTTCGGAAGATGGCCAAATGCGACGGGCCACGCGCGTGCTTGAGGACGCGTGGCGCCGGCAGCCTGGTCCTGAGATTGCCGAAGCCTACCGCACGCTCGATCCCAGCAGTGATGCATTGGCGCATGTCAAACTCATGCAACGCTTACTCGAGCTCGCGCCCGATCATGTTGAAAGCCACATAGCGCTCGGCGTGGCATCTCTTGCGGCAGGCCTTTGGGGTGAGGCCCGCAAGCATCTGACGACCGCCGCCGAGACCGCGCCAACCGCCCGCGCGTGTCGTCTGATGGCCGATCTCGAGGAGTCGATGAATACGGGTCAGGCGAGCGTGAGGCAGTGGCTTGCACGGGCGGTAGCCGCGGAGCCGGACGAGGGTTGGGTATGCGGTAGTTGCGGTGCTGCCGGCCGCGCTTGGACGGCACGCTGCGGAAAGTGCGATGCCTTTAACACGCTGGATTGGCGTGTGCCGCCACACGTGCTGACGCTTAGCACGAAGGAGGATGCACTATCGTCGGAAGTCGATGCGCTGCCGGCGGGCTCCTGAAATGGTCGCGCCCGATCTAACAAATACCCACGCACGACCGCAACCAGTATGACTAAGCCCTGTCAAGGCCCAGATCTAAACGCCCGCAGGCCGAAGACATCGGCTCCGCCGGGCGCGATCGACGCACATGCACACGTTTTTGGACCCCTCGAGCAGTTTCCCTATGTGGCGGAACGGGGTTACACGCCGCCCGAGGCCTCGCTCGCTCAGTGGTTCGCCATGCACCAAGCGCTTGGGATCGAGCGCGGTGTTCTGGTCCAGCCCTCCGTGCACGGCACCGACAATCGAGCCATGTTGGCGGCGATGGCGGAGGCAGGCCAACGCTTGCGCGGCGTCGCTGCGGTCGAGGCCGAGGTCAGCGATGCGGTGCTCTCGGCGCTAAATGCCGCCGGCGTCCGTGCCATACGCTTCAACCTGCAATTCACTGGCGGGGTCGCGCTCGACGCTATGGCCGCGCTCGCCGCGCGCGTCGTCGGGCTTGGCTGGCATCTACAGTTTCTCATGGACGCTCGTGACCTTGTGGAAGTCGGTCCACAATTGCAGCAATTGCCGACGGACATCGTCATCGACCATATCGGCTTTATGCCCGCGTCGAGCGGTGTTGAGCATCCGGGCTTTCAAGCCTTCGTTGAGTTGGTGCGAAGCGGCAAATGCTGGGCAAAACTCTCCGGACCATACCGCGGATCGGAGGAGCATCCGCCGTACGACGATGTGGCTCCCTACGCGCAGACGCTGATCGCCGCGCGGCCGGACCGCATCATTTGGGGCACCGACTGGCCGCATCCGGCGCTTGACGGGCCGATGCCCAATGACGGCGACCTATTCGACCTGTTGGCGGTTTGGGAGCCGGACGAGGCGCGGCGGCGGGCCATTCTGGTCGATAATCCGGAGCGCCTGTTCGGCTTCGACCCACACTAAGTCTGGCGCCAGTTTCCGTGCGAGCTTGCGCCGGTCCGCAGGCCGACCTATTTTTGCCGTAGTGTATGCAGCACACGCTTAATGCCGCGTTAGCTCAGTTGGTAGAGCACAGCATTCGTAATGCTGGGGTCGCAAGTTCGAGTCTTGCACGCGGCACCATTTTTTCCGTCAATCCGCCAACACCAAGCCACCAATAATGACGGTTCATGTTTGAGCTGGTTCCCTCCGTCCTGGCCTTTGCCCTGGCGATGACCATCACGCCGGGACCGAACAATGTCATGGTCATGGCCTCGGGCCTGAACTTCGGCTACCGGAGGACCGTGCCGCACATGCTCGGCATTTCCATCGGCTTTCCGATCATGCTTGTTGCCGTCGGCGCCGGGCTGGGCGCCCTAATTCAGGGTCATCCCGAGGTGCAGCGGACCCTCAGCTATGTCGGCGCGGCCTACCTGCTGTGGCTGGCCTGGAAGATTGCTGTCGCGGCGGCGCCCGAGGCTGGCGCTGTAGCTGGCCGGCCGATCGGTTTTCTGCAGGCCGCAGGCTTCCAGTGGGTTAACCCGAAAGCCTGGATGATCGCCCTCGGCGCGGTCGCCACTGTTACCTCCGCGGATGGCAACGTCGTCACGGATGTCACGATTATCGTCATCATATTTGCGGCGGTGGTCTATCCGTGCGTTTCCGTCTGGGCCCTGTTTGGCGGCGCCCTCGGGCGCGTTCTTCACCGCCCCCGCCTGCGAACCGTCTTCAATGTCGTTGTCGCCCTTCTGCTGGTCGCCTCGCTGGCCTGGCCCTTGGTGCTGTCGAGACCCTAGAGCGACGCGTCAGTCGACTGGCCTGCCTTTCCGATCAATGGTCGTCGCCTTCGCCGCCCTCATCACCGTGATCTTCATCATCATGGTGATCGTCGTCATCATCGTCATCGTCGTCATCATCGTCATCGTCGTCATCTTCTTCCTCTTCCTCCCCCTCCTCGGGGATTTCTTCGGCCAGCGCAGGGTCGGCGGGCGCTGCGGCAACACCAATGGTCGGGGTGTCGCTTTGGGTGCTTACGCTGACGCTTTGGCCTGCCGCAACGGTAACCGGTTGCGCATCGTCGCCGCCACGCGGTTCAAATTCGATTTCGCCTTCGTAGACATCGATGACGGTGCTGTCGTCGGTGATGGTTGCGAGGAAGTCGGTGCCGCGAATGCCGATGGTCGCCGCCGGCGTGACAATCCGGTACGCCTGCTTGTTCATCTTTCCCGTGACGAACCGGAACACGCCCTTAGAGAGCGTCAGCGTCATCTTCGAGCCGCCACCGTCGGGCACGTAAACGTAATCGTCGAGCACGACCAGGCTTTCCGAACCGATCCGCAACTGCGTTGCATCGCCAAACCGGATCCGCATCAAGCCGTTCTTGACCGTCTCCATCGCTTCGTTGCGGAAAACGGCGTCGCGGATGTTGACGCGAACCCGTTGGCGCTCAGGGGCGTCCCAAATCCAGTCAGCCGCAAGTCGCGAATGACGCCAATTGCACCGGGGTCGCTCGTTCCCTGAGATAATTGAAGGGCAGTGTCTTCGGCCGTAGACGAGCGGCCCAAGGCCGCCAGGGCGACGATAGCGACACCAGTGAGGAAAAATGACGATCGGCTTCTCATGTGCGTAGTTCCGCGTTATCTCACAAAAGTCCGTGAATACGGCAAGCATAATTAAGGACGGTTGCCAACTGTGTGCTATTCCTCGTGAGGATGCGCCAGCGGGTAGTTACGTTCCGCGCGGGGGCGCCAAATGTGCAGTTTCGCGGACGACCGTACGCGAATTTTCCTTGGCGGATTCCCATACCCGGTTCGATGATGTCGTGGAGCAGGGAGCGGAAGGGATCAGCGATGAACCATATCGAGCTGCAAGGACTGCGCGTGCCGGCATTGGGTTTCGGAACCATGCGACTGACCGGCGAAGAAGGCGTTGCGGCAGTTCGCACCGCGTTGGAGATCGGCTATCGCCACATCGACACAGCGGCAAATTACGGCAACGAAACAGAGGTAGGTCGGGCCATACGGGCGTCCGGCGTGCCTCGCGACGACATATTTCTTACAACGAAGGTGGCGCGGGATAATCTTGCCCACGACAAATTCCTGCGTTCGTTTGACGAAAGCCTCGACCAGCTGGACGTCGAGTATGTGGACCTTCTCCTGATCCATTGGCCGAATGCGCAGATTCCGCTCAGCGACTGCCTGCCGGCGCTAGAAGAAACCAAAGCGTCGGGACAGGCGCACGCCATCGGCGTCGCTAACTTCCCAGTCGCTCTGTTAGAGGAATCGGTCGAACATCATGGGACGACGCTCCTTTGCAATCAGGTCGAGTATCATCCCTTCTTGTCACAGGATCGCGTGCACGGATATTTGCGTGCGCATGAGATGATGCTGACCGCCTATTGTCCGCTCTCTCGCGGCGGTGTGAATGAAGACTCAACCTTGCTGGAAATCGGAAGCGCGTATGGTAAGACGCCGGCGCAGGTCGCGCTCCGCTGGCTTCTTGATCAAGAGAATGTTGCTGCTATCCCTAAGACCTCTAGCGAACAACACGCGCGGGAGAATTTCGACATCTTCGACTTCGCGCTCGGTACGGACGAAACCAGGCAAATCGACGCGCTTGCCGGAGACCGACGGATCGTCAACCCTGCTTTGGCACCGAGCTGGGATGCTGCGTGAGCCAGCCGTCTGGGCATCGCTGCCTGGCAATCTTAAGGGAATGGCCTACGCGCTACTCTCAGGTGTGACCTTCGCTGCGATCAGTGGAATGGTGCGCCACGTCTCGGAGGAGGTCCACCCGTTTGAGATCGCGTTCTTCCGCTTCTTCTTCGGCTTCTTCGTGCTCCTGCCGGTGCTTTTGCGCACCGGCCTTGCGCCGTTGAAGACCAGGCGCCTCGGGATGCACTCACTCAGGGTCGCTCTTGGCGCCGTGGCGACACTCGCCATGTTCTATGCCCTAAGCGTCACGCCGTTGGCGCAGGTCGCGGCACTCGGCTTTACCATGCCGATTTTCGCGACGGTTCTCGCAATCGTCATATTACACGAGGTCGTCGGCATCAGGCGTTGGACGGCGATCATCATCGGTTTCGTGGGGACCTATGTGATTCTGCGTCCCGGCGCCGGCACGATCGAGCTCGGTGCGGTCCTGGTTCTCGGCGCATCTGTGCTCTATGGCATCTCGGTCATTATCATCAAGAGCCTGACTCGAACCGACTCGCCACTGACGCTTACGGCGTTCCAGATCTGCATGATGTCGCCGATCCTGCTGATCCCCGCGCTATTTGTGTGGCAATGGCCGACATGGCCGCAACTGGCCTGGCTTGTCGCCATCGGCGTTGTTGCCGCTTTCTCGGTTATGACATTCGCCATGGCGATGAAGGAAGCAGACACCGCAGCCGTCATGTCGCTGAACTTCCTGCAATTGCTGTGGGCGTCGTTGATCGGATTTGCGTTCTTCGCCGAGGTACCCGATCTCTATACGTGGATCGGTGGCGCCATGATTGTTGCCTCGACCACCTACATCGCCTATCGCGAACGGGCAAAGGGATCGACCATTGAGATTGTTTCCACGCCGCCCGTACAGCCCTGAGTGGATGACCGCTAGCGTGTAAGCTTCTGCTCTTGTCGGTGAGCGCTGCGGTACGACCCACCGACTACTTTGTTCTGGCGCTGGACATGTGCGACATGCCTAATGCGCCGACAATACGCCCCAAATTCCCGCAGCCAAAATGACCGAGAACTCGACCACGAGCGCACGCCCGTCTCCCGTTCCGGATGCCGCGAGCAATGTCAAGGGCATGGCTTTTATGCTCATTTCTACTGTGGGATTTGCCGGAATGATCATGTTGGTGCGGGTGGCGTCCGCGGATCTTCATGCTTTCGAAATTGCGTTCTTTCGTAATCTCTTCGGGCTGCTGGTTCTTGTGCCGTGGTTTGCCAGATTCGGCCTGCGGCCGTTTAAGACGCAGCGTCTGGGACTGCATGTTGTGCGCAATCTGGTGCAGGTCGCGACCGTATTGTCGTTCTTCGTCGCCCTCACAATCACGCCGCTCGCGCTGGCGACAGCGCTGTCATTCATCGCACCGATATTTGCAACAATCCTGGCGATCGTCTTTTTTCGGGAGGTGGTGGGCGTTCGCCGCTGGGCCGCTATCCTGTTCGGTTTCATCGGCACCTACGTCATCTTGCGGCCCGGTGTGATTCCGGTGACCCTGGGACCGCTGCTGGTCATCGTCTCGTCGGTGTTGTTCTCTGTTTCTCTGACGATCATGAAACTGTTGAGCCGCACCGATTCGACCGTGACGATCACGTGCTATTCCGCCTCATTGCTGGCGGCTTTTTCACTCGTACCGGCGGCCTTCTTCTGGCAGTGGCCAACCTGGGAGCAGCTCAGCTGGCTCGTTGCGCTGGGCCTTATCGGCACGTCGTCTCAAATGTTCTTCATCCAGGCGATGAAAATCGCCGACATGAACGTTGTCATGCCGGTCTTCTTCTTTCAACTGATTTGGGTATCACTCGCCGCCTACCTCGCCTTCGGTGAGATACCCGACGTCTACACCCTGTTGGGGGGCGCCATGGTGTTCGCCAGCACCTTCTACATTGCTTACCGAGAACGGGCCGTTGCCGCCTCGAGCGCTTAAAAGTGTCTGCCGAACGTTCGACGGCGCATGCGGCCCAGCTACCCGTTCGGATGACCGACCCGCACCTGATTGGCGTCTGGCTCAAAGCGCAGACGCTGAATTTTCGTCAGATCCGTTCCTGTCACCCTAATGTAGCGCGAGTTGGGCGCCGGGTTGATCGAATGGATGTCGCCGATGTCGTAAAGCCCCGCGTGCATGGGATCGAGCCGGTAATCTTTCGTGCGCTCAAGCTCGGCGCGACCTTCTTGTCCGCCGTCGTCCTGACGCACCCAATCCGCCATGTCCGTGAACTCGGTCGCCTGACCATAGATCGCCCATGAGGGGCCGTGATCGTGGGGCGGCGATTCCTTGCGCGGCTCGTCGCCGCGAATATGCGCAAGCACGCAGAATCCAAGCTCCTTGTCTTCAAACAATGTGTGGACACCGTCCTCGGCATTTGGACCGCAGTGCTCGTCGAGGAAGTCCTGGTTCGTTAGGAGTTGTTCTAGATGTTGACGAACCTCGTCGCGGCCGGCGTGTCCGGGCTTGGACGTCAGTGCTGCGCGCGCGTCGTTGCAAAAATCGTCGAGCGTATATGCCATGGTCTGCTTCCCCAATTGTCGAACATTATCCTAGCTGCCGTGAGACTACCGCAACCGAGCGGATTGTAAAACGGTCCGGCGCATGTCAGACGCGGCATATAGAGCCACGCTGCTGGCGTCCTTCGATATACCAGCCCGGGGTCGATAGGATATCGTGTGCACAAACGCGGGGAGGGACGACAACGATGAAGCTTCAAAACAAGGTTGCGGTTATCACGGGTGCGGGTTCCGGATTTGGAGCGGGCATCGCCAAACGGTTTGCGGCCGAGGGCGCCAGAGTGATCGTCGCCGACGTCAATGACGAGGGCGGCAATAGTGTCGTATCTGAGATCGGCGAAGCAGCGCGATTCGTCCATACCGATGTTCGCAGGGGAACGGAGGTAGGGAACATGATGCAGGCAGCATTGGACGCGTTCGGCCGGCTCGATATCCTCGTCAACAATGCGGGCTATCGCCACCGCGTCGGTCCGGTCGACAGCGTTTCCGAAGAAGAGTTCGATCGCTGTTTCGACGTCAACGTCAAATCCATCTACCACGGCGTCGTGAATGTCCTTCCGGTGTTCCGCTCGCAAGGTGGCGGCGTGATCTTGAATATCGCTTCAACAGGGGGCACGAGACCGCGACCGAGCATCACCTGGTACAACGCATCGAAAGGTGCTGCCGTCATAGCTACCAAATCACTCGCGCGAGAGTTGGCGCCCGAAGGGATTCGCGTCTGTGCGATCAATCCATCCGCGGCACTTACGGGCATGCTGTACATGCATGAAGGCGAGGACACGCCAGAGCGTACCGAACTTCTTCTCTCCACGGTCCCACTTGGCCGGCTCAACGAGCCGGAAGATGTCGCCAATGCGGCGTTGTTTCTCGTGTCCGATGAGGCGTCATTCGTGACGGGGGTTTGCCTCGATGTGGACGGAGGTCAAAGCGCGTAGACGGCTATGGAAGAGCTATCCCGAATGCGCGAAAGCCACCCGGGCGGGGCGGCTTTCAGTTGTCCGAAAAACGGCTGGTGTGCCGTGGCTACTCCCTGACGCCGAGAATCTGCAGCAGCCAGATGAACATCGTCACGAAACTGCCATAGAGCGCGAATGCGGCGAAGATCGACTTTCGCGTCATCGTATCGGCAGCGTCACCCTCGTAATACATCTCCTTGATCATCTGAGTTTCGTATGCCGTCAGCCCTGCGAAAACCAGAACGACGACGATCGACAGCAGATAGTGAAAACCTGTGCTCTCGAAGATGAACATGTTGGCTAGTACGGCAATCAGAATTCCGATGGTCGACATCGCGAGGAAGCGACCCATCGTCGAAAGGTCGCGTTTTGTCGTGTAGCCGAAAAGGCTTGTGCCGGCAAAGGCGCCCGCCGTGATGAAGAAGACGCGGACAATGCTCTCACCGGTATAGAGGTAGAACATCGGCGCAATCAGCGCGCCCCACATTGCCGCGTACAGCCAGTAGGCGCCATGGGCGACTGCTAGGCTGCCGTTACTAATAATACGACCGGACATGAAGCCGAGACCGAGAATTCCGACGAACAAGACCCACTTGAACGGCCCCAGCGCAACGGCCGACATAACTTGCGGGCTCGCCGCCACGGCCAATGCCACGATGCCGGTTAACGCGACACCGAGCGACATGTAGTTGTAAATGCGCAACATATAGGCGCGCAGTCCGATGTCGATATCCGCTGCGCGGTCGACTGCCGGCGTCAATACGCGAGTATGGGGATCGTTAGCCATTTCTCTACCTGCCTTTGGAATTGTTCGAAATTCTGTACATTATATTGAACTTCCGGCGGCCAAAATCAAGATTGTAGAAGCTTGTCCCCCCGACCGCTGTCAGGTTCGGCAAGACATTTGTTCGCTATTCGTTTCGCAACAGCGGTGCCGCCTTTTGTCCAAGCGCGTGCCATGTCCCGAGGAGGCCGAAGACCAATGTGAGAAACGTACACAAGATAGTCGTCGCGGCAACAGCTCTGGGAATGAACACCCAATCCGCGTCCATCACCCAGATGATCACGGCCCAGGCGGCGATGCTGCCAATCGCTGCCGAAATTAGCGCCGTGATAAGTCCTAGCAGCAAGAATTCCATCGTGAAGGCGCCCAAGATGTCGCGGCGTGTTGCGCCCAGGACCTTAAGGATGACCGCTTCGTAGACGCGCCGCCGATGGCTCGCAGCGATGGCGCCGGCGAGCACGAGTGTTCCCGCACCGATGGCTAACGCCGCTATTCCCCTGACCGCGGTTCCGATTTTGGCGAGAACGCTGTTGAGGTTGGCGAGCACTTCGCGCACGCGGATCGCCGAGACGTTCGGAAAACGGTCCGTGACGGCCGCCTCCAGCGATGTTTCCGATTCTGCGTCTAGGTGGGTCGTCGCGATATGGCTTTGCGGTGCCACCTCGAGCCAGCCCGGAGAAAAGACGATGACGAAGTTGATTCCGAGCGTGTTCCAATCGATTAATCGAAGATTGGCGATTTTCGCCTGGACCTCACGGCCTAGGACGTTGATATCCAACGTGTCGCCTATGCCGATGCCAAAGGCGCGTGCGGCTTCGGCATCGAAGGAGATCAGCGGCGGCCCCGAATAGTCGGCAGCCCACCATTCGCCGGCGATGACTTTGCTGCCGCTGTCAGGGGGATGACGCATCCACGTCAATCCGCGATCGCCGCGCGTAATCCACGCATAGTCTGGTGGCGCTGTAATTTTCTCGACCGGCGTACCGGCGATCTTCGTAATGCGGCCGCGCAGCATAGGAACGCGCCCAGTCCGTTGAACGCCTGGAAATGTACTGACCAGTGTGTCGAACTCCTCCACTTGATCGGTTTGTATGTCGATAAAGTAGAAGCCGGGCGCCTCCTCCATCAGGGTTTCGCCGACCTGGCGGGAGATGTTGCCTTCGATCAATACCACGGCGACGAGGACCGTCAGACCGAGGCCCAGTGACAAGATGACGCTCCCAGTCGGCGCGCCAGGCCGGTAAAGATTTGCGATCGCGATTCGCAAGCCTGCGTGGCGGGGTCTCGGTATTGCCCGGGCGAGCCGGATCACCAGAATGGCGGCCAGACGGAACACCACGAATGTTACTGCAGTACCGGCGACAAAATAGATCGCGAACACGCGCTCCTGCGAACTGGCGATCGCGAGTCCGCCGAGCGACACGGCGATTAGGCCGATCGCGAGCGCCAGCTTCGGGCTTGGCCACACCTCAACTGGCGCGACGAGATCTCGGAACAGACTTGCGGCAGGTACGGCTTGAGCGCGAGACAACGGCCACACGGAGAAAAGCAGGGCGACGAGAATGCCAAAGGCCAGCGCCAGCAATAGCGGCAATGGATAAATGCGAATATCAGCTGCGACCGGCAAATAGCCGGCAATCAAGGGGCGGGCGAAGAGCGGCGCTAGGGCGCCAACGGTCAGTCCCAGCGCGATGCCGACGCCTGACAGTACGAGGATCTGCAACATGTAGGTTCGAAAGATGAGCCGACGCGAGGCACCCAGGCACTTCAAGGTCGCGATGGTCTCTGTTTTCGACTGAAGGTACGCTTTGACCGCATTGCCGACGCCGACACCGCCGACCAACAGTGCAGTCAGTCCGACCAGCGTTAGAAACAACGTCACGCGGTCAACGAAGCGCTGTATTCCGGGCGCTGCGTTGTTGAAGTTTCGGATACGCCATCCGGCACTGTCAAACCGCTCATTTAGGCGTCCGACCCATTGCTCGATCGGCTCACCGACGGCAACACGGTAGTGGTAGTGGAACAAGCTGCCTGGCTTGATCAGGCCCGTCTCGGCCATCGCCGCGAGCGGGATCATGAGACGCGGGCCGAGGGCAAAGACTTGGGAACTACGGTCGGGTTCGCGCTCGATGATTTCGGCTAGGCGGAACTGGGTGTCGCCGACGCGGACAAGGTCGCCTCTAGCGAGACTGAGCCGCTCGGCGAGTCCAGCATCCGCGACGGCTGACCAAACGCCGTCTTTGTACGCTAGTGACTCCCTCAACGCGCCGCCTTGCGACAGTTTCATATCGCCGAACAATGGATAGTTTTCGTCGACGGCCTTGAGTTCGATCAGCCTGCGCGCCGTCTTGTCTAGATTGCGGGCCATCGTACGAATTTCAGCGACGGCGGATACTTTGCCATTGGCGCGCAACCAGTCAAGCTGCTCAGCGCTTGCGGGACGGTGGGAGAGCCGCAAGTCCACGTCACCTCCTAGGAGCGTGCGTGCGTCAGCGTTGAGGCCGGCGACAATGGCCTGTGAAACCGAGCCAACGCCGGCGATTGCGGCGACGCCGAGCGCAAGACAGGCCAAGAATATACGGAATCCAGCGGTTCCGGCTCTCAACTCTCGTCGGCTCAGACGCCAGGCCAACCCGACGGGGTCGCGTCTCGAATCGTTAGCAACCGCCGTCATCAGACTATTCGCCCGCAGATTGCGCCGCGCTTGCCAGCGGAGTTTCCGTGCGGTCGATCCGGCCATCGAGGAGATGAACGATTCGGTCGCACCGCGAGGCAATTGCCACGTCATGGGTGATGAGCATCAGCGTCGTACCGGCCTCCTGCGATAGCTCGAAGAGCAGATCGATGACATGTCCGCCCGTCTCGCCATCAAGGTTGCCGGTCGGCTCATCGGCAAGCAGCAAATTGGGACCGCCAGCGAATGCCCTTGCCATGGCAACGCGCTGCTGTTCGCCTCCGGATAGCTGGCTTGGATAGTGGGTCAATCGATGGTCTAGGCCGACGGCAGTGAGCGCTTGTGCGGCTTCCGCGAAGGCGTCGAGGCGGCCAGCGAACTCCAGGGGAATGGCGACATTTTCAAGCGCCGTCATGGTCAGAACGAGATGAAAGGACTGGAAGACGATGCCGACATGGTGTCGGCGGAACAATGCGAGTTCGTCTTCGTTAAGGTTGTCTAAGTCATTTCCGGCGACAATAACCGAGCCCGACGTCGCGCGTTCAAGCCCGGCGACAATCATCATCATCGATGTTTTTCCAGACCCCGAAGGCCCGACCACGCTTACACGCTCGCCCGCTTCGGCGCGGAAGTCGATGCCACGCAGAATATTGACGTCACCAGCGTCGGTCGAAAGTGTAAGATGGAGGCTGTCGAGTTCGATCATCTCTATGTTCGGTCGCCAAGGGCGTGACCGTGTTATCAGCGGAAACGCACGGCCGAGTGGGTTTACATCTGCGATGCGAGGATTGGCCAGCGGGATGGTACAAAGTCGATATGGCAGCGGCGAGGCTGTTTTCAACTGCGCGAGGCGCTTCTTCGCAGCGATCACCGGTGTCCTGTTCTTGCTCGGGACGAATTCGGCATTGGCGGATGACAAGCTTATCCTGGCTTTGGGCGACAGCCTGACGGCTGGTTACGGTCTTAGCAAATCCAGTGGCTTTGCCGCCCAACTCGAATCGAAGCTCGGCCGATCTGGCATTGACGTGCGGGTGATCGATGGCGGCGTTTCGGGTGACACATCTGCTGGCGGTCTTGCACGGTTGGATTGGCTGCTTGGGGACGTGCCTGATCTGGTGATTGTCGAGCTCGGTGCCAATGACGGGCTGCGCGGCCTGGATCCGGCAGCGACGATGGCCAATCTCGAGGGGATTGTGACGCGGGCAAAGGCGCGCGGCGCTAACGTGTTGCTGACCGGCATGCAGGCTCCGCCGAGCATGGGACAGGACTACACACACGAATTCAATCGCATATACGAGGCGGTGGCGCGTAAGCACGATATCGCGTTATTCCCTTTCTTTCTGGACGGTGTTGCAGCAATTCCACAACTCAACCAGAGTGACGGCATCCATCCGAATGCCGAGGGCGTGGCTACGATCGTCGAGAAAATTCTGCCCCTGGTGACAGCGTTGCTTGCTGTTGAAAGCGAATGACCTCCTTGAGAATGTTTCGGGCTGCCCATGCCTCCCACCCGGATTGGAAAGAGGCCGCTGCGCAGGTCGTGGCCGGGTTGGAGAACCTCGATGGCGCATACCATCTGGGCTTTCTCTACGTCAGCGACGCCTTCGCGCCATCGCTTGACGAAATCGCAAAATTCTTGCGCCAAACGACCGGCGTCGGCCACTGGGTCGGCACGGTCGGACTGGGCGTCTGCGGGACAGCCCGCGAGTATTTTGACGCCCCAGCGATGTCTGTGCTGGTGGCGCCGTTCGCGGAATCGGCCTTCCGGATATTCGGTGATGCGCGGTCGGAAACGTTGCAGGGCATCGATCAGGAAGGGGAATGGCTGAACGAGGGGACGCCACCGCTGGCCGTTGTCCATGGCGATCCAACGAACCAAGAGCTGCCCCTGCTTATCGAGGCCCTGTCGGATGCGACCGGCGGGTTCCTGGTTGGCGGACTCTCCGCATCAAGAGGCAGCCACACCCAGTTTGCCGACGAGATTGTCGATAGCGGCTTGTCTGGCGTGATGATATCGCCGGCCGCCGTTCCGCTGGTCACTGGCCTGACCCAAGGCTGCTCGCCGATCGGCCCGGCCCATGAGATCACGGAGGCCGAGCAAAATGTTCTTCTCACCCTCGACAGCAGGCCCGCACTCGATGTGTTTCGCGAGGATATCGGCGAGGAGTTGGCGCAAGACCTTCAACGTTGCGCTGGCCTTATATTCGTCGCCCTGCCGGTCGAAGGATCGGACACCGGCGATTATCTGGTGCGGAACCTCATAGGCATCGATCCGCAGAGCGGAGCCGTTGCCATCGGCGAGCGCGTGGAGACGGGCCAGAGCGTCATGTTCTGCCGCCGTGACCAAGACAGCGCGGAGAAAGATCTGCGCCGTATGGCACGCAAACTAAAGCAGCGGGCCGATGGCGACGTCAAAGGTGGACTTTATTTTTCCTGCGTTGCCCGCGGGCCCAACCAGTTTGGGCCGGACAGCCGCGAGCTTGGTATCATTGCTGAGGAGCTTGGCGCGTTCCCGTTGGCCGGACTCTTCGCCAATGGTGAAATCAGCCATAATCGGTTATATGGCTATACGGGCGTGCTTACCCTGTTCCTCTAGGTTGTCCCAGAGAACTTCGATGACAGACATGGAAATGCGGCGGCTTGGCCGCACCGATGTCATGGTGAGTGAATTGTGCCTCGGCACGATGGTCTTTGGTCATCAAACAGACGAGCCGACCGCCCATAGACTCATGGATCATGCCGTCGCCAGTGGCATCAACTTTATCGATACGGCGGAGCGGTATCCGGTGCCGATGATGGCGGAAACTTATGGCCGCACTGAGGAAGTCGTCGGCACATGGTTGAAGGCGCGAGGTCGGCGTGACGACATCGTCCTTGCGACGAAGATTACCGGGCGCGCCTCACAATCCTATGTCAGGCGTGATTTGCAAGTTAACGGTGAAGTGCGCATCGACAAACGCAATATCGAGGCTGCCATCGATGCGTCGCTTAAGCGGCTTCAGACGGACTATGTGGATCTCTACCAGCTGCATTCGCCCGATCGAAATATACAAGCCTGGGGCCGCACGACTTACAGCCATCCGGGTGACGCAGAAGAGACCCCGATCGTCGAGCAACTCGAACTCCTCAACGACTTCGTTAAGGCAGGCAAAGTTCGCCACATAGGCCTCTCGAACGAGAGCGGGTGGGGCGCCATGACATTTCTCCACGCGGCGGAAAAATACAGCCTCCCGCGTGTCGTTTCCATCCAGAACTCATACAGCCTGCTCGACAGGTTGCTTGAGACGGACGTCGCCGAAGTAGCGCATCGCGAGGATTGCGGCATTCTTGCCTACTCGCCGCTACGCCATGGATTGCTTTCGGCCAAGTATATTGGCGGTGCGCGCCCTGAAGGCACTCGCTTTTTCTTGTTTGAGGACTATTTCAAACGCCTTTTGACGCCGAATGGCGCGGCCGCTACGGAGCGCTACGCTGCTCTGGCGCGCCAGCGCGGCCTCGAGCCGGCCGTCATGGCGATAGCTTATGCACGTGCACGCCCGTTTGTAACTTCGGTCATTATTGGCGTTCGCACCATGGATCAACTCGAGATGGATCTCCAAAGTGTTGGCCTCGAACTTTCGAACGAAGTGCTGGAAGGTATCGATGCCATTCACAATGAATACACTAACCCTTGCCCGTGATCCTCGCTGTCCTGACTGATCGATCATGGAGAAGTCCATATGGTTCGCCTGTTCGTCGCGCTTGCACTTCCCGATCCAGTCCGTGTCCAGCTGGCGGCGATATGCGCCGGACTCCCGGGTGCGCGATGGGTGTCGCCTGAAAATCTCCATTTGACCTTGCGGTTCATCGGCGAAATGGACCGTGGCGACATTCCCGACATAGATAATGCGCTGTCTCACGTCACTGCCGATCCGTTTGAAATTAGGTTGGAAACCGTTGGATTTTTCGGCAAAGGCCGCGCGATTCGCGCGTTGTGGATCAAGGCTGCGCGCTCGCCGGAATTGGTCTCCTTGCAGGCAAGGGTCGAGTCGGCCATGGTGCGGGCAGGCTGCGTACCGGAATCACGCAAGTTCGTTCCTCACGTCACGCTGGCCCGGCTCAAGCGCGCCAAATCCGAACGGGTCGAGCAGTTCGCCGCCGAGTACTCAATGTTCAAGTCCGACACATTCTCGGTTCGGGCCCTGATGCTCTATTCCAGTTTTCTCAGCCATACTGGCGCGATCTATACGCAAGAAGCCGAGTATCCGCTCGCAACTGCCTAAGCGGGGCTCAGAACAAGCGATCGCCGTTTCGAATCGGTTCCATCAGCGTCGCCGAAAGTCCACGCTCTTGGCAATCTCCGCAAGCCAGGAGCGCGCGCCTGCCTCGATAAGATCCAACGCACGCTCGAAGTCGTGTGCACCACCATAGTGGGGATCTGGCACATCGAGGGCGTCAGGGACAGTTTCCAAGAACAGCCGTAACTTGTTCACATGGGCAGGCGGGCACAGCCGGTTGAGTTCGCTTAAGTGGCCACGATCCATCGCGAGAATTAAATCGAATTTGGCAAAGTCCTCCGGCCGGATTTTCCGCGCCGGCGTTGGCGGAACCGGTATTCCGCGCGACTTGGCAACAGCGACTGCCCGTGTATCCGGTCGTTCACCCACGTGGTAGCCATGCAACCCGCAAGAATCGGCACGCACATCTTCGCCAGGGTGCATATCCTTCGCGAGGTGGTCGAATACGGCCGCGGCCGTAGGCGAGCGGCAGATATTGCCAGTGCACACCATCAAAACTCGCATCCGCCCGCACCCATCCCTTCCCCACTTTTTCACACGACCCTACTCGCTTATCATGACGCTGCATTCACGCGAACCTTGTTCGCGTATGGTGACGGTTCTTGGAGCGCTTCGTCGTGAGTGACCTCGATAAATTATTGACACAGATCAGGGCATGCCGGATTTGCGAAGCCTATCTGCCGCTCGGCCCACGGCCCGTGCTGCGTGCGTCTGCATCAGCGCAGTTAATAATCATTGGCCAGGCGCCGGGCACAAAGGTGCATGAATCTGGAGTTCCTTGGGACGATGCAAGCGGCGAGCGGCTGCGGTCATGGCTCGACCTCGACCGCGACAATTTCTACGACGAGAGCCGTGTGGCGATCGTGCCGATGGGTTTTTGCTACCCAGGCGTTAACCCTAAAGGTGGCGACTATCCGCCGCGACCCGAGTGTGCACCGGCCTGGCACGAGCAGCTCCTCGAGACTCTGGATCACATCGCGCTGACCCTGCTGGTCGGCAGCCACGCGCAGAAATACTATCTCGGGCGCGACATGCGGCGGACGATGACCGAAACCGTCGCCGACTGGCGGAACTACCTGCCCTCGCGTCTGCCGCTGCCGCATCCGAGTTGGCGAAACACGGCGTGGCTCAAACGTAACCCGTGGTTCGAGCTGGAGTTGGTGCCGGAACTGCGTCGTCGCGTTGGGAAATTGATGCGATGACACATTTGCTCAAGATTTGTACGTCTTCGCCGGTGCAGATGCGCTGCCTTCGCATCGACGACCGGCTTCTGCTTCCAGGGCTTCCATCTGCGCGTCCGAGAAACCAAAATGGTGGCCGATTTCATGGATCAGGACATGCCGCACTAAATGGCCGAGATCCTCTCCACTTTCGACCCAATGGTCGAGTAGCGGCCGGCGGTAGAGAAATATGATGCTCACGTCCTGGGGTTGGTCCGCGACACTTTTTTCGTTGAGCGGCAAGCCCTGGTACAGCCCCAACAAGTCGAATTGGCTCTCAAGCTCCATTTCGTTGCATGTCGCCTCGTCGGGAAAGTCGACAACACGAATCGCGACACCGTCTACATGCTGGCGCAATCGCTCGGGTATCTTTTCGAAGGCATCAGCGGCGAGCGTTTCGAGATCCTCCAGCGTTGGTGGGGTTGCATAGCGCATCGAGACGGAAGATAGCGTGCCGCGTCTGCCAGAGCTATCGCACCGGCACGATATTCGTGATCCCGGCGCTATTCCGGAACAGCGCTTGCAGCTCACGCACATCTGTCCAATTATTGACGTTTGATTTTCAGCCGTGTCGGAGGCTCTCGTGGGGGAAAAGCTAAATACCGAAGCGCGCGCCGAAGCTTTGGCGCAACTTCAGGGATGGCGCGAGGTTGAAGATCGCGACGCCATCGCGAAATCCTTTGCGTTCAAGTCGTTCAGCGAGGCCTGGGCCTTCATGTCTCGCACCGCGCTCAAGGCCGAGCAAATGAACCATCATCCCGAATGGTTCAACGTGTATTCGCGGGTTGATGTTACGCTGTCGACGCACGACTGCGGTGGTCTTAGCGAGCTTGATGTGAAGATTGCGCATTTCATGGATTCAATCGCCTGAAATGCTTCTGATGCCGATCTTCTGCACCCGGGTGTCACGATGTCTGATCTTTGGATTGACGCTGGCGTTACTGACCGGACCGGTGTCGTCTGACGCCTCGGCGGCTGACTTCGAAACTGGCATTCGCGCGTTGCAGGAAAAAGACTACGCTGCGGCATTGAGCGAGTTCAAAACACTTGCCGACGCTGGTGTAGCCAATGCCGAGTTCATGGTCGGTGTAATGTATGAATATGGTTATGGTGTGGACGCGGACGCCGCCACCGCGGCCAAGTGGTATCGCCGTGCTGCCAACCGCGGACTCGCCTCCGCTCAGTATAACCTAAGCGTGTTTTATCAGCTTGGAAGAGGGGTCGAGCTCGACCTTGCCGAAGCCGTCAGGCTGAGCAGAATGGCTGCGGAGAAAGGTCACGCCGTGGCGCAGACCAATCTCGGCGTGTCTTACATGGTTGGAGAAGGTATCGAGCGTGATCTCATCGAAGCATGGAAATGGCTGACGATAGCGGTCCGTTTGCTTGAAGGCGTCGCGCTCGATACGGGTCGCGCCAACTTGGCGTTGGTTGAACGTCAGCTTGCGCCGGCTGATCTTGCCGAGGCCAAGCGCCGGACTGAGGGCTGGCAATCCGTAGATTAGCCGGCATGCCTGACTAGGGCGCGTCCCATGCCCGCCATCGCGGGATCCAGCGCGGTACATTTGCCTTGTATCGTCGATAGTCTTCGCCGAACCTTCGTTCGAGCCCCGGCTCTTCAACCAATGGAAAATAGACCGCATTGACGAGGAAAAATACTAGCATCCAGCCGGACAGTAGCCACGAGCCGGCTAAAAGCGATTCGGCGCCTAGCATGAGAAGCACACTCGTGATCATGGGATTCCGGACGTGGCGGTAGGGTCCGCGAATAACCAGCCTCTTCGGCGGATCCCATGGCGCGGGCGTGCCTTCGCCTGAGGTTAAAAATAGCCTGACCGTCCAGGCCGCGAATGCGAAACCGATCGCCGCGAATATAATGCAAATCCAGAACCGGGGTTGAGCGGACACTGCGAGCGTTACCGTCGTTGACGACCCACCTGCAAACCACAGAATTACACCAGGAACGAAGACGAGAGCCGTTCCAGGAAGGATGATGATCGCCTTTATGAGCTGCCAATTCATTTGCGTCCCTGCCGCCGCATCGCCGTGCGCTACAGACTTGCCGCCGCTGTCTCGCTCTGCACCCTGGCTGACTCTGTTTTCCGGCGCGTTGCCGCTTCGCGCTGCGCAATGTAGATCGCTGATGCCGCAATGACCGCGCCGCCGACCCATGTCCATATGTCGGGTGATTCGGAGAACATGATAAATCCGACGAGTGCCGCAAACGGCAATCGCGCATAATCGAAGGGGGCGACCGCCGAAGCGTCTGCGGCGGCAAACGCCCGCACCATACAGAGGTGACCGAGAGTACCGAGCCCCCCCATTGCAATACATTTGCCGAACACGATCCAACTTGGCGCTTGCCACACGAACATCGCTGGCAGTGCCGTGGCGATCGTCAGGAACAGCGCCATATAGGCGACCACGGTTATCGGCCTCTCGGTTGCGCTCAGTCGTTTGACAATCAGCATCGAGGCGGCGATGCAGACGGCGGCTGTGACCGCGAACAGTGCGCCCGGCTGCAGCGCCGAGAAGCCAGGCCGCAACATGATCAGCATGCCGACGAAGCCCAGGACAACGGCGACCCAGCGCCGGGCCCGCACAACCTCGCGCAGGATCACCGCGCTGCCGAGGGTGGCGAACAACGGTGCGGTAAAGCTGAAGGCCGTGACTTCTGCGACCGGAGCGAGCGCCAATGCGCTGGTCCACAGGAACAGGCCAAAGAGGGCCACGGTTCCGCGCGTCAAGTGCAAGCCAAGGCGTGTCGTCCGCAGGACTGCGAACCCGGAACCGAACAACCAGGGCACCATGAAGAGAAATCCGAATAAGCTGCGAAAGAAGCCTATCTGGAAGGGATGCAGATCGCTGGAAACGTCGCGCATGAGCGCGCTCATCAAGGTCAACATGAGTCCGGCCGACATCATCCAGATTGCCCCGCGGATTGGGGCCGAGACGGCGAGCCGAGACTCGAGCCGAGATGTTTTTCCATTCGTCATGACAGAGACACTACGATGCCAAGCAAGCATAGGCCAATGTGAGGCCGTTCAGCGCCTGGTCGGCACGTGTAGCGCGGTCGAATGGCAGGCGCTGGAACGTGTTGGCCCGGCCGTGCTATCCAAGATCGAATTTGGCAATTCACTTATTGTTGAGACGCCAGTGGACAAACCGCTTTGGTTGCCGTCGGAGACGCGTGTACGCGACGCCACTCTCACTGCCTTTCGGGCAACACTCGAAAAACGCTGGGCGGTGTCCCTGCCAGATTATGACGCCATGCACCGATTCTCCCTTGAGGAGATGGAGAGTTTTTGGATCAGCATCTGGGAGTTCATGGGCGTTGTTGGCGATCGGCGAACGGACACAGTGATCGTTGACGGTGACAAGATGCCGGGCGCACGATTTTTCCCCGATGCTGTGCTCAACTTTGCCGAGAACCTTATGCAACGCCACGGATCGTCGCCGGCGATCATATTCCGTGGCGAGGATCAGGTCAGACGCGAGATGTCTTGGGATGAACTTAATCAGCAAGTGTCGCGCCTCTCGCAATTCTTGCGGGCCTCGGGCCTTGGGGCTGGTGATCGCTGCGCCGGATTCGTTCCGAATATGCCGGAAGCAGTCGTGGCGATGCTTGCCTGTGCTTCGATCGGCACGGTCTGGACATCGTGCTCACCTGATTTCGGCATCCAAGGGGTGCTCGACCGATTTGGCCAAGTCGAACCGCGCGTGCTGTTTGCCGCCGATGGGTATTACTACAATGGCAGGTCACACGATTCGCTCGCGCGGATCGCCGAATGCATTGCCAAGCTGCCGAGTGTCGAGCGGGTCGTCATCTTTCCCTATCTGAACGAAGCGCCCGATCTTTCAATAATTTCAAATCACCGCGATGTCGTGTGCCTCGAAGACGCTCTGGCACCATACGAACCCGGGCCAATCAAATTTGAGCAACTGCCCTTCAATCACCCGCTCTACATCATGTATTCGTCGGGTACGACAGGGCGTCCGAAGTGCATTGTCCATGGCGCTGGCGGCGCACTTCTGCAGCATATGAAAGAGCACCGGCTGCACGGTGACATCAAAACTGGCGACCGCGTATTCTATTTCACGACGTGCGGCTGGATGATGTGGAACTGGCTGGTATCGGCGTTGGCATCGCAGGCGACGCTCCTGCTTTATGACGGCTCTCCGACCTTTCCGACCACGGCGACACTTTTCGACTTCGCGGACGAAGCTCAGATGACTTTGTTTGGCACCTCGGCGAAGTATATCGATGCGATTGCCAAAGCGGGAATCGAGCCTCGAAAGACCCACGATCTGAGTTCGCTCCGCACCATCACGTCAACCGGCTCGCCGCTAGTCGCCGAGGGCTATGACTATATTTACCGCGACGTTAAGCGCGATGTTTGTCTTTCCTCCATTTCTGGTGGAACGGACATCATCGCTTGCTTTGTCGGCGGCAATCCAGCGGCTCCGGTGTGGCGCGGCGAGATTCAGGCGCCGGCGCTAGGAATGGCGATCGACGTGTTTGACGATGTGGGACAGTCTCTAAGCGGTGAAAAGGGCGAGCTCGTCTGCAAGCAGCCGTTTCCATCGATGCCGTTGCATTTCTGGGGCGATAAAACGGGCGCACGCTACCGCGCCACCTACTTCGAGCGCTTTCCAAACGTGTGGTGTCATGGCGACTTTATCGAGCGAACCGGGCACGGCGGCTACATCATCTATGGCCGTTCGGACGCGACGCTCAATCCTGGTGGGGTGCGCATTGGCACTGCGGAAATCTATCGCCAAGTCGAGCGCATAGATGAGGTCTTGGAAGCGGTTGCGGTAGGCCAGGAATGGGAGGGCGATACCCGCATCTTGCTGTTTGTCGTGTTGCGCGACGGCGTCGCATTCGACGAGGCGTTGTGCAAGCGGATCCGACAACGCATTCGCGAAAACTGTACGCCGCGCCACGTTCCGGCCAAGGTCCTTCAGGTCGACGATATCCCACGGACCAAGTCGGGCAAGATCACGGAACTCGCGGTTCGAGACGTGATCAACGGGAAGGCTGTCGAGAACGTTGAGGCGCTCGCCAATCCCGAAGCTCTATCCCTTTTTGCGGATTTGCCAGAGCTCGTTGAGTTGTAGATTCTTGGTTGCGACTCTGCAAAAGCGGCCTTGCCCGGTATGAGTCGAACTGCCATGCTCCGGCAACGCACCGGTGCACCCCGTTTGGCATTCCCTGGTAACAAATACGCAACTGAGGTCGAAGGCATGACGCCTGCGAGAACGAAGCCTGTCGAAGCGGGGCGGGCGCAGCCTCACTTGCGAGAGAAGCTCTTGCAAATCAAGGCGCAGCCGGTCGTACAGATCGCAAAAATGGCGCTCGCTGATCCCGAAGTCATCCCGTTGCATTTTGGTGAATCCGACGTGCCGACGGCGGACTTCATAAACAAAGCGGCCTTCGAAGCTCTGCAGAGGGGAGAGACCTTCTATACACACCGTCGTGGAATACCGGAACTACGCGACAGTTTGTCGCGCTATATGTCGCGGCTCTACGATAGGTCGATAGACGCCGAGCGAATAACGGTTACACCGTCGGCCATGCAGGCATTGATGTTGTCGATGATGGGCGTGTTGGAAGAAGATGACAATATCGTCGTCATCGCGCCGATTTGGCCGAACGCCGAAACAACAGTTCCGCTTGCAGGCGGCGTCTCGCGGGTCGTCAACCTGCGCATCGGCAATGCAGGATGGACGCTCGACCTCGATGAATTGTTTGACGCCTGCGACGCGCGGACGCGCGGCATCTTCGTCAATTCACCGGCTAACCCGACCGGATGGATGATGGCCCGTGAACAGCAGCAAGCGATGCTCGATTTTGCCCGCGCAAATGGCTTGTGGATCATCGCCGACGAAATTTACGCGCGCCTTGTCTACGATCGTCCGGTGGCCCCCTCGTTCCTCGAAATCTGCGAGCCGGAAGACCCGGTCATCGTTGTCAACAGTTTCTCAAAATCCTGGGCGATGACGGGATGGCGACTTGGCTGGCTGACAACACCGCTGTCGTTGGGTGACTTCCTCGAAAACCTGATCGAATACAGCTCGAGCGGTGCCGCAACATTTGTACAACATGCGGGCATTACGGCGGTCGAGGACGGTGAGCCGTTCGTTGAGAGCATGGTCGAGCGATGCCGAATTGGCCGAGAGATCGTGGAGCGACATTTGGCCGGATTGCCGCGCGTTTGCTACCGGTCGCCGGAGGCGGCGTTTTATGCGTTCTTCTCGGTCGAGGGTATGGACGACAGTCTAGCGTTCGCCAAGGACCTGGTGCGCAGTGCAAAAGTGAGTGTCGCACCTGGCATGGCCTTCGGCCCAGCCGGCGAAGGGTGGCTCAGGGTGTGTTTTGCGAGCGCCGCAGAGTCGCTTGAAGTGGCGATGGAGCGACTCGCGACGGCGCTTTCCTGAAGCCCGGCTCAACCAAACTGCAATGTCTGAATCGCGGATGTACGTTCGACGAGGTTAGCCACGATACGGCGGCCGAATAACGCGCCAGTTTGGCGCACACGTTAACAACGTGCGTTGCTGACGCCCGCTTCCGCCAGCAGCCATTCGCGGAATATCTCTACCTTCGGGCTCTTGGCGTTTGCCTGCGGACTCACGACGTAATACGCCGCCGCAAGCGGCAGCGAAATGTCAAATGGCCGGACCAGACGGCCGTCGGCGAGTGCCGTCGCTGCAATTGCGCTACGCGCCAGGGCAACGCCCTGTCCATCGATGGCCGCTTCCGTAACCACGTTTGAGTGGTTGAACGTCGGCCCGCGCGTCGCGTTGACACCGCTGACCCCATTCCCTTGAGCCAGCGTTGCCAATCGGCTGGCGTTTCATCATGCAACAAGGTGTGATGGCGCAAGTCTTCAGGCGTCCGCAACGGATGTGGTCCCTCGTTGACCAACCGCGGACTGCAGACGACAAACTGTTTTTCGTTTAGAAGGTGATCGCTCCTCA
Organism: Alphaproteobacteria bacterium; assembly: GCA_965217615.1. Classification (GTDB taxonomy): domain Bacteria; phylum Pseudomonadota; class Alphaproteobacteria; order UBA8366; family CAVOAK01; genus CAVOAK01. The sequence goes on along the minus strand of CBDCIT010000014.1, from coordinate 240,211 downwards.
GTCCCGGATAGTTACCGCTGCCATAACGAAACCCATATCGACGCCGTTCCGCTCGAGGTCGATGATTTCATCGGCAGCCGAGATGCGAATATCAATCTCCGGGTGTGCGGCACGGAATCGGGTAAGCCGTGGTACCAGCCAGGTCGCCGCGAATGACGGGAGTGTGCTCACCGTCAGTACGCCTGATTCATCTTGCCGGGTCAGCGCCTCGGTCGCATTGCCCAGTGCATCCAGTGCGTCTCGCACCGTTGGCAAATAGCGTTGACCTGCCTCCGTCACCAAAAGCGCGCGATTGAGGCGGCGAAAGAGTCGCACGCCGATAGCCGTTTCCAACGTCTTGATCTGGTGGCTGATTGCCGCCTGGGTGAGGTGTAGCTCCTCGGCGGCGCGGGTGAATGAGAGCAAGCGTCCCGCGGCCTCAAAGGCTCGGAGTGTGTTCATCGGTGGCAGGCGGCGCGCCATGTTTCGTCAACAATCTCTATGTCGGATAAAATTTTGTAATCCGATTCATGAAAAAATGTTGTTTGTCAGCCGTTGTATTCAACCATACATATCGTATGGAAACATTGAAATACAGCGACTCTTGCTTAGCGTTGGCGGTCGCTCTCGATTTGGAAGGGATGGTCAAAATGAGCAAATATAATTTGGGACCTATATACGTGAGTGCCCAAGCCTACTTGCAGGCGTCCGCATTCACGCGCAGATACTCGTCGATGAACTTGTCCGTGTGCTGCGACACGCTCGACAGGATGAAGTTTGGATTTCGACTATGCGTTCCAGTTGAGCCCACACCCCAAGTCGTAGCTGTATTTTCTAACATGGTGGCACGGTCTACCACCTCTTTGTTGTATTCAACCCCTATATGGATGACGGAGCTAACGACATTCACGTTGAAGTACAAGTACGACCACGCCGCTTCTCTGTAGAGTCGCGCTGCGCGTAGCCTACTGCGCACGGCGATTACGATTGCCTCTCTGGTAACGTCGATAGCGGTTGCCTCGTCGCCCGGGTCCTCAGTAAATCCATGGGACGGCAATTGCCGGAAACGGTCATAGTCGCTTACTCTCGATGCAGATTGGCGGTGAACAAGAGCGCGGCCGCGAGATATAGGCTGGTGTCTCATTACATGTGGCTCCGCAGGGCAAATCAGATTTGACACACCGCCCCAATCATTAGAAAAGCACGAACGGCGTGTCCTGTTGGAAGGAGCACGCCGTTTGCTCTTGCCCTTGTGCAAGGGGGCAGAGTGTCGGGGGGGTAACTAGGATATGCCTTCGGAGGATCACTCCGAGGCTCGCCGCGAGCCTAGTGGTGATGGGCTGTCTGTAACCCAGCCCATTAAAAGCCAAACGATCCATGGTATCTCCTTTCTATCGGCCTCTATGCAGTCTTCTGCTGACCACAATGGTGCCTCGGCCCCCGAGGTGTCCGCGACAGAGGCAAGAGCCTAGCGGGCACTCACGCATATAATTCATAATTTTGGGCACGCGGCGTCGATGAGATCCCTTGATCGCGAGCCAGATTTTGTACCGCATGAGTCGGGTCCCAGCGGCGCCGGGCATGGGCCGATCGGAGACAGCATTGCCGGACTGTTCTCTCGCGTTGTGCGGCGCGCGCACTGGTGCTTCGGCGGCTTGCTAGAGTGGAACGAGTTGGCGCACCAGCGTCACCAACTGGCCTCGCTCGAAGATCACGTATTGCGAGATATTGGCATCGAAAGGGAAGCTGCGCGGCGCGAGGCTTCACGACCGTTCTGGGATATCGAGCGTAGGCTGGTCCGCTGACGAGATTATTCCGTCGGCGGGTAGCGGATCGTCATCTTGTTGTACTGGTTGAGAACGCAGTACAAAGCGCTGAATTGTTGGTGGAAGGTGATCCAGTCGATGCCGGCACCCAGCTGTTGGTGGATGTCTTGCAGCGGCTTGACGCCGTCCGTCAGACGCAGGATCGCCGCTGCGTGCGCCGGTAGATCCAGGGCGACAACTGTTCCCGATAGCTCAAGCTTGAGTGCGCCGTCCCGCTCGATGGCATGCGCGAGATTTGGTCCTGGCACATCGCGGAGCACAGGGATTGCATTTGCCGACTCGGCCTTGGCGATCGTATCGGCATCGTTGTCTGCGCGTACGCAGTAGAAGATGTGCTTCAGCAGGTCGCCTGACAACAGCTCGGCGAAGGCGCATCGCTCAAGCCACGAAAGCCGTTCCAGGCGCTCGCAGACGATCGGGTCATCTACAAGCGTGGTTGGGTCGTAGCGCACAGGCTCGATAAACGTGACGAGCCGCAGACCCGCAGCATTCACATCTCTCGCGACGTCGGGCACCAGATAAGGCCGATCACGACTATGCAGCAGAAGATCCACAAGACCCGCATCGGACCGCTTGTAGTCGCCGATCTCCTTGTTTTGCAAAAGCCAGTTGGTTGGCGGCAGTTGCGCAATAAGACGCTTCGCAATATCGATTCTTTCGGGGTAGGGACCATCGCTGGCAATGCTTCGCAACATGTCCTGCATCGGATAGACCCCAGTCCGGCCAAGCGCGCCGTACACCATGATGCCTATGCCGCCATCTGGATTGAGCGCACGCACCAATGCATCGAAGCCCGCTTGCGGCGCTTCGAGGTGGTGAAGCACACCACAGCAGTCTATGTAGTCGAACGGTCCAAATTGTGCGGCCTTGAGCATGGACGCTGCGAAGAACTGGATATTCTTCAGACCTCGTGTCCGCACGCGCGCCTCTGCGATTTCACGCGCGGCATGTGACAGGTCGAGGTAAACCACTTCGGCGGGGCAATTGGCGTCGGCAAGCTGTTGCGCCAGCATAATTAGTCCGTCGCCTGTTCTGCCACCGGCGATGAGCGCACGGAACGGCTGACTGAAATCCCGACGTCCGCCGAAGACATAATGGTTGATTTCGTCGATATGGCTGGGTGAGCCAACTTGCAGCTTTTGCGTCTCGTCTGCCGGGTCACGTTCTGGATAGGGATAGGACTCGTACTGCTCGCGGATCTTGTCGCTCATGAGGAAACCAGCACTACCTTGCTGGCCGCTTGCCGTGCCGCAAGCAAGGTCAACGCGTCCTTGGCCTCCGCCAGCGCAAACGTGTGCCCAATGTGGGGTTTGAGACTGCCATTGCGGAAGAGTGTGGCAAGTGCCTCGAACGATCGCTTCTGAACGTTGGGGTCGAGCCGGCCATACGCACCCCAATAAAGTCCGAGCACTGCAATATTTTTCACGAGCAGAATATTGGCGGGAATTGATGGGATTCTACCGCTCGCGAAACCAACGACGACAACCCTGCCTTCGAAGTTGATGCATCGAAGCGAGGCATCGAACGCATCACCGCCGACCGGGTCAAAAACGACGTCGACGCCGCCGACTGTAGCCTTGACGCGCTCGCGAATATTCTCGTTCGAATAGTTGATGAGGTGGTCGGCGCCGTGCGCCTTTGCAAGCGCAAGCTTGTCATCGCTACCCGCAGTCGCCACAACCGTTGCATCCAGCGCCTTTCCGACCTCGACAGCCGCCGGCACCGTGCACCAAAAGGGCTTCGCCTGCCGTGAGACGCGCACGATGCGCGAGCGCGACGTGCGCCGTGCCGTAGGCAATGGGAAATCCGGCGGCGACAGTCGTTTCCATTCCCTCAGGGATCGCCATCGCGTCCACGGCCTTTATGACGGCCCGCTCCGCGTAGCCGCCGAGATCGACCCGTGCCATCACCCGGTCGCCGGCGCTTATCGCAGAAACACGGCGACCGGTCTCAAGGACTTCGCCGGCGATTTCGACAGCCGGGGTGAAGGGAAGCGCCGGCCGCTCCTGGTAGTCGCCGCGAACGATCAGCAGGTCGGCAAAGTTGACGCCGCTGCCCTGAACGGCGACCAGCAGTTCGTCGTCGCCCGGCACCGGTACGGGCACGTCCTTCAACGTGAGCATCTCGGGGCCACCTAATTTCTCGACCCGAATCGCGCGCATCGACGTCATGTTTCCATACCACGACACGGCGCATGATAAGGGGCGCTAATAGATCCGTGGGGCTCACTGCGCGACCTATCGCCGGCTCAAAACGCCAGGGGACCCGAAGCATGAATTTCGCCGATTTTCGCGCCAGCACTGTTCTTGAGGGGGACGCGCTACAGATGCGCCAACGTCTCAACCATACCCTCGTCCAGGATACCAAGTTGGGACAGGATCGCGGTCATCATGACCTGCGAGGCGCGGGTCGCGCCGTCGTCACACTTAAGTGCAATGCCAATTCCCTGCGTCGGTGCGGCGGCGGTATATACGCCCTCGGCACCTGTCTTTACCATCACCCGATCGCCAGCTAGCGTCATCAGCTCAGTACAATATCGACCGCGCCCGGCTACCATATGTGGCTCGGCGGCAACGGCGTCGCGAATTCGCGTGATTGCCTCCGCGCGCTTGTCGGGCAGCGAATCGGGTGCGGCGATGCGCGCAATAGCCAGTGCAATATTTCCCAGCGGTATGGCGAAGGCGGGAATGGCACAGCCATCGATGCCGCGCGGAACATCACCAAGATCGAGGCCGCACATGAACTCAATAATTCCCATAACGCGCTGCTGGCAGGCATGCTCGATACGCACATAGTCCTCCGTCGGCTCCCCCAGGTGGCGTGCCGTTGATAGCATTGCGGCATGTTTGCCCGAGCAATTGTTATGCAGCGCCGAGGGGACACCTCCTGATTGGGCCAAGGTTCGCGCCGCCTCCCGATCGAATGGCCAATGCGGGCCGCATTCGAGGTCGTCCGGGCCGAGGCCGATCTTCTCCAGCCAAGCGGCGACTGTCTCGACATGCTGCGGTTCTCCGTTGTGCGACGCACAGGCGAGGGTGATTTCCTTGTCGCCCAGCCCGATAGCATCCGCGGCGCCCGTCTCGATGAGGGGAATGGCCTGTACGGCCTTGATTGCCGACCGAGGGAACACGGGTTCTTCGGCGTTGCCCCAACTCGCGATCACGTGGCCGTCGGGTTCGATGACGACGGCTGACCCGCGGTGCCGGCCTTCAACCGCGGGCCCGCGCGTGACCTCAACGACGATCGGGTTGGCGTCGATCGCTGGCGAATCCAATTGGACGTGTGCCTCTGTTGTCTCCGTCATACGATGGGCGTCAACGTCGGGAATCTGGGTATCTAAAGCAACTTGCCCCGGCGTGTCTGGTCATGCAAGGCTTGCGGCCATGCGCGGCTATTTCGGTATCGGCGTCGAGGGTATTTCCAAGCCGATGAACGTCGGCAATCTCTTTCGTACAGCACATGCGTTTGGCGCGGACTTCATGTTTGCACTCGCACCGGCGGTAAACGTCAAGGAGTTATACCGCTCGGATACGTCGCAGACCGCAGAACACGTGCCGCTGCACGTGTACGACAATGCCGAGGCACTCCAACTTCCGAAAGGATGTACGTTGGTCGGCGTTGAACTCCTGGACGAGGCTATAGAGCTCCCCAGCTTCAGTCATCCGCCCCGGGCAGCCTACGTCTTCGGGCCCGAGCGGGGATCGCTGTCGCCGACGCTCGTCGAGCGCTGCTCTCTATTTGTCAGAATTCCGACACGCTTTTCCGTCAATGTCGGCGTCGCCGGCGCGATCGTCATGTACGATCGGCTTATGATGCGGGGCAGGTTCGCCGACCGGCCGCAGCACGCAGGCGGTCCTGTCGAGGCGCTGGATCCGCATGTCCACGGTGTACAGAAAGTTCGCCGCCGGCGCTGACGGTCGGATCGATCGAATCGCGCTGGGGCAGACTGATCTGCAGTCGGCGTGCGGCTTGGCAAGTGTAGGTTCGAGCGTTTATATGTACTGTCCTATAAGGAAGACGGGATTGAACATCGCCAGTTGGGCAGCGCTCAGTGCGCTGCCTTTGTTGTTTGCCTCTTCACTGTCGGCTTCGGCGCCGGAAAAAGCACTTGGCACATTTCGCGACTGGTCCGCTCAAACGTTTAGCGAGAGCGGCAAGATTGTCTGTTCGATGTGGAGCCAGCCGAGCAAGGCTGAAGGAAAGTACACAAGACGCGGCGAGATCTATGCCTTCGTCACCCACCGGCCGGCAAGCGACCGAATCAATGAGTTGAGCTTCGAAGCCGGCTATAGGTTTAAGCCCGATTCCGACGTCACGGTAACAATCGGTGATGAGACATTCACCCTCTTCACCAAAGACAGTACGGCGTGGAATCGCACGGCCGAGGGTGATGAGGCCCTCGTCATGGCCATGCGCGCGGGTTCGCGCATGGTCGTCAAGGGTGCGTCGAGTCGTGGTACTTTGACGACCGATACCTACTCGTTGCGCGGGTTCTCTGCTGCGCACAATGCCGTCAATGCAGCCTGCAAGGTCCAGTAGTTCGAGCCGCGTGGCTATTCTTCAGATCCGATTGCTCGCTTTCTTGTCCCTTACGAATTCTTCTGCAAGTTCTCCTTCTAGGCGGACCAGATCGTCCGGGAGCGGCATCCCCATCGCCCGCATGCCCTCAAATATGGTGCGCAGACGCATAAAAATCTCGTGACGGTCGCCGAGATCGCCCTCCATGTCGTCGATGAGAAGCGACAATCCGGCCTCGAACTGCTGTTCGTTCATGTCCGATCTCCCGCAGGCCTTAATTTTGCCACCTGAACCGCGATCTCGCAAACAATGCCGATCGTCGACAACGGGCAATGCAACGGTCGGCGGAGATTACAGGTCCTGGCGTCTACGCCTATGATTGCGGTAGTCTGGCTTTTCCCTATACTGCGCGCCCGTCCCAGCTAAAGATTCAGAGGCGCCCCGATCATGGCGGACAAGACGCGCGTGCAAGGCGTAAAGAAGGTCGTGCTGGCCTATTCGGGCGGCCTCGACACGTCGGTAATTCTGCGCTGGCTGCAGGAGACATACCGCTGCGAGGTCGTCACATTCACTGCCGATCTGGGCCAGGGCGAAGACCTCGAGCCGGCGCGGGCCAAGGCGGAGTTGCTGGGCATCAAGGAGATCTACGTCGAGGATCTGCGTGAGACTTTTGTTGCCGACTATGTCTTCCCGATGTTTCGGGCTAATGCGCTCTACGAAGGTACCTATCTGCTCGGCACGTCGATCGCTCGGCCGCTCATCGCCAAGCGCCAAATCGAGATCGCCGCGGAAACCGGGGCCGACGCGGTGGCGCATGGCGCGACCGGCAAGGGCAACGATCAGGTGCGATTCGAGCTCGGCTATTATGCGCTCAATCCCGATATCAAGGTGATCTCGCCGTGGCGTGAGTGGGACCTTACTTCGCGAAGCAGCCTGATCGCCTACGCTGAGGCGCATCAGATTGCCATCGATACCGACAATCGTGGCGAGGCGCCGTTTTCGGTCGACTCGAACCTGCTGCATATTTCAGCTGAGGGAAAAATACTGGAGGATCCCTCGGCAGAACCGCCGGACTATGTTTATTCGCGGACCGTGGCGCCCGAGGATGCACCGGACAAGCCAACGTATGTGGAGATCGCTTTCGAGAGGGGCGATGCAGTCGCTATAGACGGAGAGAAGCTGTCGCCCGCGGCCTTGCTGACGAGGCTCAACGCAATCGGCGGCGAGAACGGCGTCGGCCGGCTCGATCTAGTTGAGAATCGGTTCGTCGGCATGAAATCGCGTGGTGTCTATGAAACGCCCGGTGGAACCATCCTCATTGCGGCGCACCGCGCCGTCGAGTCGCTGACTCTCGATCGTGAGGCGATGCATCTGAAGGATGAGCTGATGCCGCGCTATGCCAAGCTCATCTACAACGGTTTCTGGTTCTCGCCGGAACGCGAAATGCTGCAGGCGCTGATCGACACGAGCCAGGCGCATGTAAGCGGCACGGTGCGCCTTAAGCTCTACAAGGGTGGAGTACAGGTCGCCGGCCGCAGTTCGAACGAGAGCCTCTACAGCGAGGAACACGTCACTTTCGAAGAAGATCAGGTCTACGACCAGCGCGACGCCGAGGGCTTTATCAAGCTCAACGCGTTGCGGCTGCGGCTTGCCGGCAGACGGCGTGGGAAGTGACGTCGTTTGCGCCGTTCGAAGCCGCTTGACTTATGGCCCGCGTAGACGCATGGCTGAGATATTGACGCAATAATTGAAAGGAGGTGATCCGATGTCTAATCGTTTGGTGAATATGTTTGCCGCTGGGGCGATCGGCGGCACGATGGACGTTGAGGCTTGGATCACGTCCGCCGGGTGATTGCGGATCGCATCCACGTGTAAACACGAGCCAAAGCGGGAACGACACGAATATCCGCTAACTCCACCAACGGAACAACACTTAGCGCCACCCCATGGGTGGCGCATTTATTTGCGCGTACAGGCTTTCTTGCATAGCCGCGACACGACTGGATGTCGTCTACCGCGGGTTAGCCTGGAATTGGCGTAACGCCGAAAACGGATTCGTGCAGGCCGGTGAGAATTGCATAGAGCGCGATACCGCCGGCGAGGCGGGCGATGCCTATCCCGGGCCAGTCGATGTTCGTGCGCTTGGTAAATGCAGCGGCGAAGGGGATCAGTGACGTTCGCATGGCAATTGGTCCCCATGCGCCGTCAGCCAAATGCGCTCGTCGATAGTCGATGTGGATCATGCCGCCAATCGTCAGCACGGCGATCCCACCGAACAACACGACACTCGCGACATCGCCGGTGATGGCAAGATGTGTAAGCGACCAAAGCGCTATTGCCCAAAGTAGCGGGTGCCGGGTCACGGTCATGATTCCCGGCGTTGGGTTGGGCTCGTCCATCCTGTTCTCGCCGCCGACCATCGTCACGCTGCGGGTGGTCAGGCCTGCGACAGCAAGTACGCCGGCAAAAGGCATTATGACGAGCGGAATGATGTTGAACGCTGCCGACGCGGACCACAACTCAATGAAGGGTGCGGTGTTGTAGGCAAGGATGACCCATACCAGCGAGAGGAGCGCGAACACAGAGAACAGTCCGCGAAAACCGATCTCCCCAAGACGTGCAATCAGAGCCTGGCGAACCGGTATACTCGCCAGTACGAAATGGCCGACGACAAATGTCGCCATCGCCAAGAGGAGGTTGCCGAGTGTCCCTGTCATGACGCATTCACCGGCGGCCGGTGGCCTTACAGTCCATCTTCAATCTTCGACACAATGCCGGCATGCGGCGCGTCCGTTATCCGGATCCGTCACCGGCGAGTTTCAGCGAAGCCGGCGAGATCAAAACGTTGAACTGTTCACACCAAATCACGACACTGCCGAAGTTGGAAAGCTCCACACCCGCTGGGATGGCATAGTTTTGACTGCCTTTGAACGCCTTTAGACGGCCCAGATCCACATACATCGTGCTCCTAACGTCGTCCGAAGTTCGGACGTCGGCGTTAGGGACCAAATAGACGTGGAATTTCGGTCCCGGACCGACCTCGAAGTCGGGTTCCAGCCGCGCCGTGCTGGCGTGGATAGTTACCCCACCGCGACCATAATGAATTGGATCGGACGGATTTGCGTGGATAAACCTACCGGCCGCGAGGACTTGGTTGGTGGCGGTATCCGGTGCCGCTTCGCTCGCAACAATGTCCGCAAGGAAGATGTAGGGATAGGTGAAAATGCCGCCGACGAATCCGCCCGCGGCACCAATGGCGGTTCCGAGAACAAGCGCAACAAGAAAGATTTTCATGGCAGCGAAGCGTCCAATGCGACGCCCTCCTTTGTCAAATGCAAATATGCCGCGGAAACTTACTCTTATTGTTGAGTGATGCAGCTAGATTTTCGGCTCCCCGATGCTGTTCTGGCGGCATGCGGCGATGACGGTGTTGCGAAGCAAGCAAGCGATGGTCATGGGTCCAACGCCGCCCGGAACAGGCGTTATGGCACCAGCGACGGCGCTCGCCTCTGCAAAATTCACATCGCCCACCAGTTTGAACCGACCCTCATCGGCTTCAATGCGGTTGATCCCAACATCGATGACCGTAGCTCCGGGCTTGATCCACTCGCCACCAATCATTTCGGCGCGTCCTACTGCCGCGACCAAAATGTCGGCACGGCGGCAAACCTCCGATAGATCGCGTGTCCGCGAATGCGCGACCGTGACCGTGCAATTCTCGCCGATCAAAAGCGCAGCCATCGGCTTACCCACAATGTTGGAACGCCCGACGATGACCGCAGTGAGGCCAGACAGATCCCCCAAAGCATCTTTCAACAACATCAGGCAGCCAAGCGGCGTACAAGGCACCATTCCGTTCCCACCGGTCGCCAGCAGGCCGGCGTTGACGACGTGGAAGCCGTCCACATCCTTAGCCGGATCGATGGCGGCTATGACGGCCTGCGCATCTATCTGCGGCGGCAGGGGAAGCTGAACCAGGATGCCATTGACAGACTGGTCCTGGTTGAGCCCATCGATCAGCGCAAGCACGTCGCGCTGGCTCGTTTCCGCGTCGAGTTTATGCTCGAAGCCGTTCATACCAGCGTCCCGAGTCTGACGCGCCTTGTTGCGGGTATAGACTTGGCTCGCCGGGTCTTCTCCCACTAAGACGACGGCGAGGCCAGGCGTTAGCCCGTGCGCGCTCTTTAACGTGCCAACGTTGTCAGCAATCCGTCCGCACAGGCCCTCGGCGAACGCTTTGCCGTCGATGATCGCAGAGTCAGCCATGTGATGTCCTAGCCCAACCGTTCAAACGAGTTGCCAACTCACGTGGCTCGCCCGCTATGTGCACGATCTTCGTTCGATTTCGCCGGCCTGAGGCGATAGAGACGCTGGATTTTGGCAGGCGCCAAGTCTTTGCCAAGAGTCGGATCAGGGCGACGTTAGCCTCGTTCTCCTTTGCTCGGGCGTTAACCGTCGCGCGTAGTATCGATGCGCCATCCTCGCGACGCTGTGGGCTGCTTACCCGCTCCGTGCGGCTGCCCGGTGTCACCTGAACAGCGACACGGACGCCGTCCTCGACTTCTCGAAACAGCGCGCTATCCACCGCTATTATCTTGGCCAATACTCAAACAGCAGGCTGCGGATGAAAAACAGAACCAGGATCAGAATTATCGGGGAGATATCGATACCACCCAAATTCGGCATAAATCGCCGTATCGGCCGTAGCAATGGATCGGTAATGCGGTAAAGCGTGTCACCGACCAGATAGATGATCCGATTTTGTGTGTTGACGACATTGAACGCGACCAACCAGCTCAGGATCGCGGAGATAATGATGCACCACACATAAATATTGATAACGCTACTGATCAGCCAGAGTAATGAGGTCATGGAATAACTGGGCCGCCGGTGAGCTTGTTCATCGCGCGTGACACTTACGTCATAGGGCGAAGGGTGGCAAGAGGTACGGATCAGACCGTCAGTGGGATCGTACGCCAAGGTGTCCGGCGCGAAGCTGTCGATAACAAACTGAGTTGACCGCTTTATGTACCATATGAATTGACCGCTTCTGTTGTGGTGGTTTGGCTCGGTCGCGTCGAAGCGGGTCACGCGGCCTGGAGCCTGTCGTCGTTGATGGTTTCGCCGTCGGCGCGGTAGCGCGCCAGACACCTGGGTCCGTGGAAGACGGCCAGGTGGCCGTCGGGATATTCGTGCACCCGGACCTGCGCCTTGACGTAGTGGTGGCGGTGGCGATCGGCCGGGATCTGCAGCGTGCGGTTCTTGTAGCGCACGGTGTTGTCGCCCGCGACGACGCGGTCCTCCTGGGCGCAGAGGATGTCCTCGAGCGTGCCGGCAAAAGCCACGAAGGCCGAGCCGGTGTCCGCGGCCGGGCGGGCGAAGCGGGCGTTGTGCGCCGGCCAGAAGAGCTCCTCGAGAAAGCGATTGGCCTCGGCCATGGTGGCGATCCCGGCGAGGCGCAGCTCCTGGGGCAGGCGCTTCTGCAAGGTCCCGAACATGCGCTCCGAGCGGCCCCGGGCCTGCGGCGAATAGGCCGCGATCAACTCGATGCCGAGCTGCGCCAAGGCCCGGCCGATCTGGGTCGGGTTGTCCTTGTCCACACCGCCGCCTGCCTCGGGCGTGTGCCAGTAGTGCGAGGCCCGATCGGCGTAGAGCGAGCAGAACAGCCCGTTTTCGGCGATCACCTCGCCGAGCCCGCGGAACGTGCTCATCGTGCCCTCCTCGGCAACGAAGAAGCCCGAATAGACCTCCGATGTCGCATCGTCCATGGTCACGATCAGATCCCACCACTGGCCCGCAACCCACTCGTGGCTCGAGCCGTCCTGGTGCAGCATCATCCCCACCACCGGTCGGCGCGGCCGCTTCCGGCGGTGCGCCCCGCGCCTGGGCGCCGGCTTGATCTTGCCGTGCGCCTGCAAGCTCAGGCGAAGCCAGTTGTAGCTCAGCCCGAAGCCATGCTCGCAGACCAGCTTCTCGTGGAAGTGCTTGGCCGTGAAGTCCGGGTAGCGCGTCTCGAACAGCTCCAGCACCCGCATCACCTCGTCCACCGGCGCGCGGCGCGCCGAGACCCGCCCAAGGCGCCGGTCGTACAAACCCGCGGCACCCTCGGCCTCATAGCGCTCCCGCCAGCGCCGGAACGTCCGCTCCGACATGCCCAGGATCTCCGAGGCCTCGGCCTGGCTCAAATCACCCCGATAACAACGTCCGTAGACATCCTCGAACTTCATCAATCTCAGTCCCTGCAACTGCTCCGTCCGGCGCATCCGATTCCTCCAGATTTGGAGGAAATCTAAAACCGGACAGATCATCTGTTACATAGACCGGTCATATCGTGTGTTAGCGACACTCGGCCAAACAATCGTTGACACCCTGGCAGACCTTCACAACCTGGATCCCGCCGATGTCGGCCCAGCTGATTTCGGCCGCCCGGACGGCTATCTCGAACGGCAAGTCGCCGGTTGGATCGAACGTTGGGGAGCCGCGCTGGACCACCAGGTGGAAGGTTCGGACCGGTTGACCCGCTGGCTGCACAAAAATCGGCCGATGCCGCAATCCGCTTCGCTCGTCCACAATGACTACAAGCTCGACAACATTTTGGTCGACGCAAATGATCCGGCAGTGTTCGTCGCCGTATTGGATTGGGATATGTGCACGCGGGGCGACCCGCTCTGTGACCTCGGTTATCTGCTCAACTGGTGGGGTGAAGCGGGAGACGACCAGCAGTGGCTTGAAGCGGGTTCGCTGCCGAGTTGGCGTGTTGGATTTCCATCGCGTGCAGACGCCGTCGAGCGTTACGGGGCGCGTACTGGGCGCGATACCGCGGCCATTCAATGGCATCATGTTTTCGGCACGTTCCGGCTCGCGGTCATCATCCAACAGATCTATATCCGCTATTTGCGCGGGCAGACACAGGACCAAAGGTTTCGCGGATATGGCGCACGAGTGACGACCTTGGTGGAAAAATCGCTGGCGCTGGCTGGCGTGTGATCGGCCGCCGCGGCGGCCAGATCAGCTCCACAAACAAGCTATCTTGCGGCATCAATCTCGGGCGATTCAACCGATCGTCGCACCACCGTCGATTACGATAGTCTGGCCGGTCAAGAACTCCGCTGCATCAGAGGCGAGGAAGACCGCGGCACCTGCCACGTCCTTTGGTTCGCCGATGCGCCGCAGGGGATATGACGAAACCACTGCCGCATAGTAATCCGGGTCTTCCCAGAGCGCCCGCGAGAAATCGGTTCGGATGAGACCGGGGGCAAGGCAGTTGACGCGAATATTCCGATCCCCCCATTCGACCGCAAGGTTTCGAGCGAGCTGTATTTCTGTCGCCTTAGAGAGCGCGTAGGCGCCAAGACGGCTCGTGCCTTTGAGGCCAGCAATGCTTGAGACGATGATGACCGAACCGCTCCGGCGCGCCGCCATTTGCGGGAGCACTTTGTTACATAACCACAGTGTGTGCTTGACGTTGGTGTCCATCGTCCGGTCGTACGCGTCGTCGGTGATCTCGCCCAGCGGACCGAGATAGGGATTGACCGCTGCGTTGCAGACTAAAATATCGATCCGGCCGCAGGCCTTAAGCGAGAGGCCAACAAGCGCATCGAGTTCGTCCTTGTGGTTGATGTTGCAAGGAATCGCGAGCGCATCGCCGCCCTCGTCACTAATCGCCGCAACTACCGCCTCGCAAGCGTCGACCGTGCGGCTGGAAACAATCACCTTGGCGCCTTGCCCCGCCATCGCTTCGGCAATCGCTCTACCGATCCCGCGCGATGACCCGGTTATGAGGGCTACTTTACCGTTGAGATCGAACATCAGGCGTGCGTCTTGGGACGATTGCTATTGACATATTTCATCGTGATTTGTGCCGCTTCACCATTTGCGCTGGACCCACCGGTTCGGGGTGACAGACCCCATCCACCGTCGATGAACAATTTGCTCGATTTGTTCGGCAAATCGGAAGCAACAGATCATCGGCGGGTGGTATAGTCTGCCAACGGCGCACCCCGCAAGGAGCGACCGTCCATACCGCCGGAACCTTGGCGCGCGGATTGCGTCCCACACGCTCAAAGACTGCCTCACGGCGCAGATTGAACTCCAGACAGTTAGCGCATCGGTCCATGAACGAGATTTCGACAGCGCGCCGACCCCTATCTTCTCTTGAGATCAACCTTGTCTGGCTCTTGCTAGCGGGCTGCACTGTAATTTTTTTCAGCTGCGCCTGGGTGCGTCGAAGTTTGGCATCAACCTCTCACCGTTCGACTTGGCTGTGCCTATTATTGTCGGCTGGTGCCTTGTGAGCGGACGGATCGTTTTGCCGCCGCGAGCGGTCTGGATGGCGGCAGCGGGTTTATTGGCTCTTCTTGGCTTGCACGCGGCCGTCAGTATCGGCGTGCATGACGGCCTTTTGATTCCTTTTCTTGCCCAAGGATCGATGAAACTCGCAGCATTCATCACCTTAACTTCGCTAATCGTTGTCCTCTTCCAGTCGGAGGAATCGCGGCAACCGCCATTTCCTGCGACGGCTGCCGTGTTCGTCGCTGCCAGCGTATTCTTGGTTATCCTTCAGTTGCTCCTGCAGCGCGGGCACATCGGCTCATTTATACCTCTGACAAATTTGTTGTCGGGGCTGGTCGGAATTCTGTTTCTACTCGCCGTTAGCGCCTACCAAGACGGCCGCAACACGAGCCGGCTGCTCGCTGGACTCGCCGCAATTGCCGCGTTGTCCATATCCATTCTCTTTCAAAACAAGGGCTTCATTCTCGTCGCCATCTGCTTTCTCATCGTTGTCGCCTTCGCGTGGCGTGGGACGCGATTAGAACGATATACCTACGGCTGGCGACTGGCAGGCGCGCTGCTTGTCGTGTTCGCAGTTGCGTCGGCGGTCGTCGCTGCAATGCAGCAGTTGGACCTTATGCCGGTCTCGACTGACACAATCGGACGTTCACTTTCCATCCGGGGAACTTTATGGAGTCACGCGATAACAGTCGGCAGCGCAGCATTCCCCTTACGTATTGGCGCTGGGCAATTCGCCGCGACGGCTGGAAGCATCCCAATACTGGCTTCCGAGGCCCACGAAGTTGTGCACAGCACCGCGCTCACATGGTTTGCCGAACTTGGGCTTCTGGGTCTGTCGCTAGCAATCGGGACGGTCGCCCTTGTTTGGTGGGCAGCGATAAGTTGGCCTGGCTCGCTCCGCCTGATGTTTGTAATTTATCTCGCCGTACCGTTCATCCTGCACGACGGCCATGGTGTTCGCATGGTTATGCTGATCCTGGCGCTCGGGATTGCCAACGCTATCTATCGCGACGAGCCCACCGCGCAACAAACACCATGATAGGCCGATGACTAACGAGTCGGATCTGGCGAGACTCGCACCAAAAGCTTGCCGAAGTTTGCACCCTTGAGCAGGCCTTGGAAGGCGCGCGGCGCATTTTCAAGCCCGTCGACCACATCCTCTCGATACTTAACGAGATCGGATCGAAGCCAATTGCCCATAACCTGCCGGAATTGGTCCGCTTGCTCGACGAAATCTGTAAACATGAAGCCTCGCATACTAATGCTGTTGGTCAGCATCCCTCGCAAAAGCGCTGGAACTCCAACCGCTCCGCGCTGCGGCTTTGCTGCATTGTACTGGGAAATGAGACCGCAGACGGGCACGCGCGCGAATGGGTTAAGCAGCGGCCAAACGGCCTCGAACACAACACCGCCCACATTTTCGAAGTAGATATCGACACCTCGCGGACATGCCGCATCCAGCACGGTCGCTAGGCTGGGATCATGGCGATTGAGACAGGCATCGAAGCCAAGCGTGTCTATCACGTAGGCGCATTTCTCGGCGCTGCCGGCGATGCCCACGACGCGGCACCCCTTATTCTTTGCAATCTGCCCGACGACGGAGCCGACAGCGCCCGATGCGGCCGCGACAACGAGTGTTTCCCCTGGCACCGGCTTGCCGATATTGAGGAGACCTGTATAGGCGGTCATACCGGGCATACCTAATACGCCAAGCGCTGTAGAGATCGGCGCATCCTCAGGGTTGACCTTGCACAAACTGTCGCCCGAAACGACGCTGTAATCCTGCCATCCAGCATGGCCGACGACGAAGTCGCCCTCGGCAAATCCCTTGATGCGGCAGCGCAGAACTTGGCTCACCGTCCCACCACCCATAACGGCGCCGATATCCGTGGGCACAGCGTATAACTTTGCGTCGCTCTCCGTGGATGCTGTGGTGAACTTGACAGCGTTCATCCCTCCGCGCAAGTAGGGGTCGAGAGAAAGATAAACTGTCCGGCAAAGTAGCTCGCCGTCACTTGGCGCCGGGATCGGCGCTTCCACCAGCTGGAAGTCGCTGTCCTTCGGTGCTCCTTTGGGTCTCGCTGCCAGTATGATTTGGCGATTAATCCCCGGCTTCACTTCGAGATTCCGTAATGTTTCGCCCAAAGGACTTAGTCGGACTCAGCGATGGCCGCTCGTAGGGCGTCCGGATCGTAGAGAGACGTTGGGGCTCCCACCTCAAGAATCGCGACCGCCGCTTCGCTTCGTTTCCGCCACTGGGAGAGTCGCAGCAATGCAACCGAGTATTCCCCCGTTTGGGCTGCGTCCAATACATCTCCCAGATGGATTGACAATTCCACCAGCGCAGCGCGCTGCTCTTCGTGTGTGGTTCGGTGGAACCGCTCATGAACGCCTCTAAGCTCGATCCGGAGCAAATCGGTGATCCGCTCGGCAAGTTGCAAATCTTCATCTTCCAACGGCACTTGGAGCAACGCGCCAAACTTCGTGATGAGCGCCATATCCCGGGCTACGTTGACCGATACCGGCGGCTCGTCAACTGCGCCGAGTGCCGCAAGAAACATCGCCAATTCAGTTCGCTGCGCGCCGTCATAGCCGAGATTGAGCGTTCGATCGAAATGCTCTACGGCAGCGGGTAAGTCGGCGGCTCTGCCGTCGTGGAAATAGGGCGCCGATTCCGACAAGCCGCGCAGCGTTGGTGTGTCGAAGTCGCCGCCGGTTCCGACATCGTGGCTGCGTCCGTCAGCAAACGACGACGACGGTACGTGGCAATTGGCGCAATCCCGCTGAAAGAGCAATGCGCCGCGTTGTACGCCCTGCGGCGCGATCGCAATTGGGCGACCATCCGCTCCAACCGCGGAGTTTAGGGGATATTCGAGTTCCCGCTGGTAGGCGACAAGCGCATCGAGGAACAGCGAGGCCGGTTCAAGACCCGCAAATTCGTTCACGATTACGTTGCGCGTGAATCCGGCAAGGCTGGAGAAGCGCCCATCCCTGCCATAGGGCGCGGTCCAACGGATGCCGCGCAACGATGGAATGTTAATTGGATTGACGAGGCCGTCGTCACCCATTGGATTCCACAACCAATGGCTGACGTCGAGATTGCCGGGCCGGTCCGACACTGCCGCAAAGAAGAAACCGGAGTTAACCGCGCCGGCCGGATGGCAGGTATTACAGGAAAGCCCAAGGCGCAGCGCATTGCCGCCCAACGTTAAAGGCGAGCGGAACGCGAGCTTGCCCAAGCTAACCATGAACGAACTCTGGCCGCCCTGTGCGACGATGCGCAATCGCTCGACCGGCTCGACGGTCAATGCCGACGTGACCGCCGCACCCGACAACGTCCATCTCGAAATGCTGAGGCTTTTCTCCGCGCGCTCCACAATTTCGTTCTGCGCCAGCGCTGAACTTGCAGTCAGAACTAAGAATGTGAGAATGGACGTCCATCGTCCAACCAACACAAAAGGACCACTCATCGACAAAGGGTGCGACATCGCAATACGATTATTGACTGTTCGCAGGCCGATACCAAGCGACGTTTTCGCCTGTGCGCGGCTTGTTCTCGGTCTACAGCGACGAATTTTCAGGAATTGATGCGATTGCGGGGCAAAAGACTTCGCTGCCCACGATACCAGATCAGACTATGATATCGACCGCGCTACCTGATGCGCGCGCCCCAGGCGTCTCAGCACTTTCGCTAGCCAATGCGGCAACGCTCGTTCCCGATGGCTGGCCGGACGTCTCGTCCGCCGACGTCTGGGCAATAACGACTGCATCCGTCGACAGCGTCGTCTGACCAGAGTTTGTCGGTGGTGGCGCATCCGACCCAGTTGCCTGGACAGCTTCAGCACGAGCAGCGCCCCGGATACGCGCCTCGTTGCGCGCACCAACGGTTCCGACGACACCATTCTCGTCTTCGAAAAGAACCGATCCCGTGTCTTCTCGCCCGCCTGGACTGGGAGTAACCGGTCCGGGTACACCGTCGACAGCCATCACTACTCTCCGTTCTTGGAGGCGCTAAACGAAATTGCCTTCCATACGAGAATATTGCACTAACACGTTGCAGTTCAAGGGTAAAGTGCAATCTGCGAGGCTAAATTCGTCTGTCTTAACAGCCCGTTGATTAAGTCGGCGCCGTCTGATTCTCTGGTTCCCTGATTTGCAGGGGGGTTTGCCGATGGCGATGGGACGGCAGAAGGCTGGTCAGGGGGATCTGATGGTGAGCTGGTCGGAGATGCCGCGCTCTCCGGGTCATGTGTTTTATGACCGCTTGCAGTCGGTGCTGATCGAGGGCGGCTTCGACGCCTTTGCCGAGGCGAGCTGCCGGCCTTATTACGCGGCCCGGATGGGCGCGCCCTCGGTGCCGCCCGGGCGCTATTTCCGGATGCACCTGGTGGGCTACTTCGAGGGCATCGACAGCGAGCGCGGTCTGGAGTGGCGCTGCTCGGACTCGCTTTCGCTGCGGGCGTTCCTGCGACTGGGGAGCCGTGATCGGGTACCGGACCATTCCTGGCTGTCACGAAGCCGCACGCGCCTGCCCCATGAAGTCCACGCGGCGGTCTTCGACTGGGTTCTGGTGCTGATCGCCGAGGCGGGGCTGATCAAGGGCGAGCGCATCGGCGTCGATGCCTCGACCATGGAGGCCAACGCGGCGCTGCGGAACATCGTGCGGCGCGCCAACGGCGAAGGCTACCGGGAGATGCTGGAGCGCCTGGCCCGGGAAAGCGGCGTCGAGACACCCACGGCCGAGGATCTGGCGCGTCTAGAGCGGAAGCGCAAGGGCAAGAAGCTTTCCAACACGGATTGGGTTTCGAAGAGCGACCCCGAGGCCAAGATCGCCAAGATGAAGGACGGCACGACGCATCTGGCCTACAAGCCCGAGCACGCGGTGGATCTGGACACCGGCGCGGTGGTGGCGGCCGAGCTGCACCCGGCCGATGAGGGCGACACCACGACGCTTTCCAAGACCCTGGCGAAGGCCGAGGCAAACCTCGGGGCGGTGGATGCGGCACCGACGTCGGAGGACCCGGCCGAATGCGTCGCCGACAAAGGTTATCACTCACGGGCGGTCTTGAGGGCTCTGGACGACAGTCCCTGGAAGACCCGGATCGCGGCGCCCAAGCAGACCGGCTTTTCGCGCTGGCACGGTGATGAGGCGGCGCGGCGCGCGGTCACCAACAACCGTGCGCGGCTCAAGTCCGGGGTCGCCCGCGAGGCCTTCAAGCTGCGCGCCGAGATCGTCGAGCGCTGCTTTGCCCACAACCTCGATCGTGGCGGCATGCGACGAACCTGGTTGCGCGGGCGAGAGAATGTGCACAAGCGATACCTGCTCCACGTCGCCGGCCACAATCTATCGTTACTGATGCGCCAGCTCATCGGCGCCGGCACCCTGCGGGAGGCCGTGGCGGGCGGATATGGCGGTATTTTCGTTCTGCTCACGCCCACCGGGGCCATGCTGGTGGCACGGGGGGTTTCGCAAAGCGGCCAGTCGGCTTTCGCCGCCGCATTCTTCATCTGGGGGTGAGAGCCGGAAAAAGCCACTTAATCAACGGGCTGTTAAGGCTCGATTAGGGCGTAGGAGACGAGTCGGGCGACGATAATGTGGGGTTTTCCGACCACATGACATCGTAATCACCGCCATGATAGATTTCCCCAGCTCACGGTGTAGAATTGCATAAGTAGCTTGATATACATCAATGATTCCGCGCGGTAGGCCAAATAGAGCCAATATCCTGGTGCATGGCCGAGTTTGAAAGGAATTTTCGATGACGCGGACGGCAGAAGAGATACTTGGGAAAAAGGCGATTGCGGCGGTCCGCCGGCCGTTTGAGAAGGCGGGCGGTCTGCCGGGTGCTGCCTATACGAGCCAGGAGTTTTTCGAGCTCGAGCAGGAGCAGTTTTTCCCCCGCACTTGGATGGGGTCGGCTTTGAGTGCGACATCCCCAAGCCCGGTGATGCGATGCCGATCATGGTGGGCAAGCTGCCGATCATCCTTGTGCGCAACAAGACGGGTGAGATCAAGGCGTTCCACAACGTCTGCCGGCATCGCGCGACACTCGTCCTGACGGAACCTGGCAAGGGTCTGACGTCGCTGACCTGCCCGTATCATGCCTGGGCCCATGACCTCGACGGCAAGCTGAAGGCGATCCCCTATTTCGATGGCACCAAGAACGGCCGCAACACGAACCTCGACTGGAGCAAGTATGGCCTGGTGCCGGTGCGCTGCGCGGTCTGGCACCACTGGATCTTCGTCAACATGGATGGTAACGCACCCCCCATCGAGCAGCATGTAGCCTCAATGGTCGAGCTCATTGATGGCTACGATATTGCCGCGACACGCGCCGGTCATCGCGAGGATTGGCCGTTCGATGCGAACTGGAAGCTGCAGAACGACAACTGGGATACCTACCATCACGTCTGGGTCCACAAAGGCATCTTCAACAAGATTTCTGACGACTTGGACCTTAAGACCGGCATTCCAAAGATGGATACCGTCCAGGCGAAGAATCTCGTTACCTTGCAGCGCAGGAATGATGGAAAACGTGACGATTTCCGCCCGGGCGGAAATCTCCTGCCGCTCGTCCCGGACAAGCGGGACGCCGATCGCAGTGGATCAACCAGCATCATCTTCCCGAACGTCACGGTGACACTCGCGCCGAACCATATCGCGTCGGTCATCACCGATCCGCTCGCACCCGACCGCACGATGGCGAAGTTGGGATTTTTCTTCGTCGGCGAAGCCGCAAGCGCCAAGAATGCCAGGGCAGGGCGCGAAAAGGTTCTCGACCTCTGGCTCGGCAAGACTCGCTCGGTCACTGGGCGTGACGGTATTCGCAGCCAAGATTTCGGCATCTGGGAAGTGCAGCAGATCGCGCGGCAGTCGCCGGTCGCCGACGAGGTAGTATTCTCGCCGGTGTGGGAACGCAACATCCGCTACTTTCATAATCAGGTGTTGGATACATTGGGCGCCTGACGCACGTCGCTCCTACACCAAAAGAATACGGGCGCCGCGTCAGGCGCCCATTTTCTTTGCACGGCACAACGCTGAACACCGACCAAAGCCATTACCGGAAGCTGTCCATGTTGGAATCCAATACCGCCAGCGAACGATCGACCTTCACGACACACATGGAGTGCAGTCAGACGGGTAAGCACTACCCAGCAGATCGCCCCAACGGCCTTTCCGACACCGGCAAGCCACTCCTTGTCCGCTATGATTTGGAGGCTTTGTCAAAGACAATAACCAAACAAGACCTGTTGTCGCGCGAAGGCAATCTATGGCGCTACAGGGAGTTCTTGCCGGTCAGAAAAGTGGCAAACATCGTCTCTCTAGGCGAGATCATGACGCCGCTCGTTCCGCTGCGGCGAAGCGTGCGGTCTCTCGGCGCGGAGCGCATCATCGTCAAGGATGAAGGCCGTCTGCCTACAGGCTCGTTCAAGGCGCGAGGTCTGGCCATAGCCGTCAGCATGGCCAGAGAGTTTGGTATTAAGCGCATGGCCATTCCAACCAATGGCAACGCAGGAGCTGCGCTCGCTGCCTATTGTAGTCGCGCCGGCATAGAAGCGTTTGTGTTCTGTCCAGATGACACACCCGAGGTCAATGTCCGTGAGATCGCTCTTCAAGGCGCGAAGGTTTGGCGAGTCAACGGACTGATCAACGACTGCGGACAGATCGTTGGTGGCGGCACGCCGCATTTGGGTTGGTTCGACGTCTCAACTCTTAAGGAGCCGTACCGGATCGAGGGCAAGAAAACCATGGGCCTCGAGTTGGCCGAGCAATTGGGTTGGCGGCTTCCGGACACGATCTTTTATCCCACTGGCGGCGGTACCGGCCTGATCGGCATGTGGAAAGCTTTCAAGGAACTTGAGGCAATCGGCTGGATCGACGGGCACAGACCGCGAATGATTGCTGTGCAAGCCTCTGGCTGTGCGCCGATCGTCAAGGCGTTCGAGGAAGGCCGGGAGCATGCCGAAGTCTGGCAGGACGCCCACACAATCGCCAGCGGAATACGCGTACCGGCTGCGATCGGGGACTTCCTCATCCTAGAGGCCGTGCGAAAGAGCGGCGGCTTTGCGATCGCTGTGGACGACGATGCAATCGCTGCAGCGCAAATCGCGGCGGCTTCTGAAGATGGATTCCTGATGGGCCCGGAGGGCGCTGCAACCCTCGCTGCCTATCAAAAGGCGCTGCAGCAGGGCCTCATTGACGCGAGCGAGTCAACCGTGCTCTTCAATTGCGGCAGCGGGCTGAAATACCCTATGCCAAGCAGCGATCGATCGATCGATATCAACAAACCAATCGACTACCATGCATTCGAGGAAACCCCTTAAGGTGTTGATCGGCGTGGAATATTGACCCCCTTGGTGGGGTAATCGGCGTCCAAAATTGACCCCCCTGGTTTTGTGCTCTTGAACACACCTTGTTGTTTGGACAGACGAGGTGGGGGAGATGCTGGTTGTGGAGACGATTGCGCGGATCCGTCGGGATCATCTGGTGAAGGGCGTTCCGATCAAGAAGATCGCCCGGGATTTGAGGGTTTCGAAGAACACGGTGCGCAAGGTGGTACGGGGCGATGAGACCTCCTACAGCTACGCGCGCAAGATCCAGCCGCTGCCGAAGCTTGGGCCGTGGGTGGAGGAGCTGGAGCGCCGGCTTGAGGCCAACGAGAAGAAGCCGCGCCGGGACCGCTTTTCTCTGCTGCGGATTCATGAAGACCTTGCGGCTCTGGGTTATGGCGGCGGCTACGACGCGGTGCGCCGCTACGCCAGGATCTGGCGTCGGCGGCTGTTGTCGCCGTCGCAGGGTTTTGTGCCGCTGAGCTTCGATCCCGGCGAGGCCTACCAGTTCGACTGGAGCCACGAATACGCGCGCCTGTCGGGTGTGACGACCAAGGTGAAGGCGGCGCACATGCGGCTCTGCTACAGCCGTATGCAGCTGGTTCAGATCTTCCCGCGCGAGAGCCAGGAGATGGTGTTCGAGGCGCATGATCGGGCCTTCCACTTCTTCGGCGGGGTCTGCCGGCGGGGCATCTACGACAACATGAAGACGGCGGTGAGCATGGTCTTCGTGGGCAAGGAGCGCGCCTACAACCGGCGCTTTCTGGAGCTGTGCTCCCACCATCTGGTGGAGCCGGTGGCGTGCACTCCGGGTGCGGGCTGGGAGAAGGGCCAGGTCGAGAGGCAGGTGGGTGACGTCCGCGGCCGCCTGTTCGTGCCCATCCCGCGGGGCGGCTCCTACGCCGAGATCAACGCGTGGCTGATGGATCGGTGTATCGAGGACGCCAAGAAGCGGCCGCATCCGACGATCGAGGGCAAGACGGTGTGGCAGGTGTTCGAGGAGGAGCGGCCCTTCCTGATGGCCTATCGCGGCCCCTTCGACGGCTTCCACGCCACCGAGGTATCGGTCTCCAAGACCTGTCTGGTGCGCTTCGACAACAACCACTACAGCGTGGCGGCCCGCGCCGTCGGGCGGACGGTCGACGTGCGGGCCTATGCCGATCGTATTGTCATCCGCCAGGATGGCGAGACTGTTGCCGAACACCCCCGGAGCTTTGGACGCGGTGAGATCGCCTGCAATCCATGGCACTACGTGCCGATCCTGACACGGAAGCCCGGTGCGCTGAGGAATGGCGCGCCTTTCAAGGGTTGGCAACTGCCCGGCGCGCTGGGCCGCATACGGGCTCGGCTGACGGGTTGCAACGACGGTGACAGGCAGTTCGTGAGGATCCTCGCGGCGGTGCTGGAGGACGGGCTGGAGGCGGTCGAGGCGGCCTGCGCCGAAGCGCTCGCCTGCGGCGCCTGCAGCGCTGATGTTGTGCTCAACATCCTCGCCCGGCAGTGCCAGCAGCAGCAGCCGCCGGCCATCCCAACGCCCGAGGGCCTGCAGCTTCGCCACCAGCCGGTGGCCGACTGCCGCCGCTACGACCGCCTGAGGGAGGCCGGTCATGGAGCGTCATGATGTGCTGGCGATGATGACGGCGCTGAAGCTTGCAGGCATGCGCGCCGCCTACGACGACATCCTCGCCGACGGGCTCAAGCGCCGTCATCCGGTGCAACAGATCATCGGTACGCTGCTGCAGACCGAGGTCGCCGACAAGCAGGCGCGCTCCATCAAGTACCAGATGACGTCCGCCAAGCTGCCGACGGCCAAGGAGCTGGCCGACTTCGACTTCGCCGCTTCCCCGGGCAATGAGCCCCTGATCCAGGAACTCGCCGGCGGCGACTTCCTGGAGAGCAAGCGCAACATCGTGCTGGTCGGCGGCACCGGCAAGACCCATCTCGCCGTCGCCATCGCGCGGTCCTGCATCCGCAAGGCCACCCGTGGCCGCTGCTACAACGTCGTCGATCTGGTCAACCACCTCGAGGCCGAACTCCGCTCCGGACGCCAAGGCCGTACCGCGGACCAACTCGTCCGACGCGACTTCGTCATCCTCGACGAAGTCGGCTACCTGCCCTTCGCCCAGGCCGGCGGCCAGCTGCTGTTCCACCTGATGAGCCGGCTCTACGAGCGCACCTCGATCATCGTCACCACCAACCTCGCTTTCGGCGAATGACCCTCCGTCTTCGGCGACCCCAAGATGACCACCGCGCTGCTCGACCGCCTGACCCACCATTGCGAGATCATCGAAACGAGAGCTGGCGCTTCAAGAACCGCTCCTGACCGGCCGCCGGCCGTGCCTGCGGCCCGCTTGCCCCGGTGGGTCAACAGGCTTGACGTATACGTCAAGCCCACGCGGCTTCGCTCCGCGCACCGCAAGGCGCTACACGAAGCCGCTCGGGTCCCCCCTATTGACTACCGGGACAACCTCCGCCGTGCCACTCAGGGGGTCAATATTGCACGCCGATAGGGGGTCAATATTGCACGCCGATTGACAACCCTCTGCTTCCGGTCACACCAGATGTTGATCGGCCTTCTACGTTCCAGGCACGGTTCTTGAACCGTGCCGGGCGATGTGCGGGAGCCTTTTGGACTTGGGGAAGTTGGTTTCGAGTGCTGTCAGGCAGGCTGGAGGGACGGTATTCGGCCCCGATTGAGGCGGATCGGAGGGCGGGCGGTGGCTGGCGCCCGGCCTGCCAGGGTCAGACGCGTTGTCCGACGATATCGCGGTAGTCGGCGGGTCGGAGGCGCGTGCCGATGCCGAGCAGGGTGTCGAAGGCCGTTGCGGTGTGGCGGCGGCGGTTCCAGCGGAACACGAACTCGTCGAGATAGCGGCGCAGATGGGCGCGGCGCAGGCCATGGAAGGTTCCGAGCGCCCAGCGCTTCAGGTTCGAGAACACACGATGGATCCAGATCAGCACGAGATGGGCGGGCGTTGCACCGACGACCTTGGGCTGGTGGTCGTGGTCGGGCAGGCCGCAATAACCGCTCTAGCCATCGGTGATTACCCGCGCGCCCGGCGCCGAGGTCCCGGCAACGAAGGCATGAAGGCTGCGCGCGGAGAAATCCCCGATCGGCGCCAGCCGGATGCGACGTGGCTCGCCCTCGGGCGATAGCTCGACCGCGCCGGCAATGCGCATCTTGCCTTGCGGGCTGCGACCTTGCCCGCCTGTGGTCGGGTCTTTTACGGTGCGGAACGGTAGGGTGGCCTCATCGATCTCGACCAGGTCCTCAAGCAGGCTGCGATCCGGATCGACCATGGCACGGCGCAGCTTGTGCAGCAGGAGCCAGGCACTCTTGTAACTGCCGAGCCCGAGCTGGGCCTGGAGTTGCAGGGCGGAGATACCGTTCGAGTGGCTGGTCACGATGTGAACGGCCATCAACCAGGTCTTCAGGGGCAAGTGGCTGCGGTGCATGATCGTGCCTGCGGTCACCGAAGTCTCCTTCCCGCAGGCCGCACATTCTCAGCTCGCCCGGCGACGCTTCAGTTCCCAGCCCCTGTCATGGCCGCAGGCGGGGCAGACGAAGCCGTCGAGCCAGCGCTTGGCTGCGAGATGCCGAGCGCAGGAGGCTTCATCGGGAAAGCGCGCCTCGAAGGCGGCGCGGGACATCGGGCGGTCGTACTTCCAGCGGCTGGGCATGACAGAACATTAAGCGAACATTTCGCCGATGGCAACCGCATACCCAACATGTGTCGATAACAAACTGAGTTGACCGCTTTATGTACCATATGAATTGACCGCTTCTGTTGTGGTGGTTTGGCTCGGTCGCGTCGAAGCGGGTCACGCGGCCTGGAGCCTGTCGTCGTCGATGGTTTCGCCGTCGGCGCGGTAGCGCGCCAGACACCTGGGTCCGTGGAAGACGGCCAGGTGGCCGTCGGGATATTCGTGCACCCGGACCTGCGCCTTGACGTAGTGGTGGCGGTGGCGATCGGCCGGGATCTGCAGCGTGCGGTTCTTGTAGCGCACGGTGTTGTCGCCCGCGACGACGCGGTCCTCCTGGGCGCAGAGGATGTCCTCGAGCGTGCCGGCAAAAGCCACGAAGGCCGAGCCGGTGTCCGCGGCCGGGCGGGCGAAGCGGGCGTTGTGCGCCGGCCAGAAGAGCTCCTCGAGAAAGCGATTGGCCTCGGCCATGGTGGCGATCCCGGCGAGGCGCAGCTCCTGGGGCAGGCGCTTCTGCAAGGTCCCGAACATGCGCTCCGAGCGGCCCCGGGCCTGCGGCGAATAGGCCGCGATCAACTCGATGCCGAGCTGCGCCAAGGCCCGGCCGATCTGGGTCGGGTTGTCCTTGTCCACACCGCCGCCTGCCTCGGGCGTGTGCCAGTAGTGCGAGGCCCGATCGGCGTAGAGCGAGCAGAACAGCCCGTTTTCGGCGATCACCTCGCCGAGCCCGCGGAACGTGCTCATCGTGCCCTCCTCGGCAACGCGAAGAAGCCCGAATAGACCTCCGATGTCGCATCGTCCATGGTCACGATCAGATCCCACCACTGGCCCGCAACCCACTCGTGGCTCGAGCCGTCCTGGTGCAGCATCATCCCCACCACCGGTCGGCGCGGCCGCTTCCGGCGGTGCGCCCCGCGCCTGGGCGCCGGCTTGATCTTGCCGTGCGCCTGCAAGCTCAGGCGAAGCCAGTTGTAGCTCAGCCCGAAGCCATGCTCGCAGACCAGCTTCTCGTGGAAGTGCTTGGCCGTGAAGTCCGGGTAGCGCGTCTCGAACAGCTCCAGCACCCGCATCACCTCGTCCACCGGCGCGCGGCGCGCCGAGACCCGCCCAAGGCGCCGGTCGTACAAACCCGCGGCACCCTCGGCCTCATAGCGCTCCCGCCAGCGCCGGAACGTCCGCTCCGACATGCCCAGGATCTCCGAGGCCTCGGCCTGGCTCAAATCACCCCGATAACAACGTCCGTAGACATCCTCGAACTTCATCAATCTCAGTCCCTGCAACTGCTCCGTCCGGTGCATCCGATTCCTCCAGATTTGGGGGAAATCTAAAACCGGACAGATCATCTGTTACATAGACCGGTCATATCGTGTGTTAGCGACACCGCAAACCCAACATGTCGTCAAACCGGGTTCAGAGGGATAAGCCCTTCGTGCGATTTCTCGACAAATGGCGGAAGGCGTTCGAGATCCGATTTTGTTATTTCAACGATGCCAACTTCGAATGGTCGGGCAGCATTCTTTCTGCCGAGTCGTTGTTTGCAGAGAAAAATCTGGTGCTGTTACCCGACAGCTATCTGCGCGAAGAGAGCGATCATCCTGTTGTACCGACCATGGACACGTTGCTGGAAAACCACGATGCGGCCTTTGCATACATGCGTGAGAGCGATCCCAATCGGCTCTCTACGCTCGGCGCCCTCACAGTTGTGGCGGATGGAGGAGTTGCCGCGTTCTGCGACAAACCCAGTGCGGATCAGCAGGGATTCAATGGCTTTTGGGGCGCGTTTGGGTTCCGACAATCCGCGGGACGGCCATTGCTTGAGATGATGACGAGATCGATCCGTCGCGATCCAGTCGAAATTGAGGCGCTTGGCCTAGCGCTAACGTCGTTCGAATTGCGCAGCTACGACGATCTCGGCAACTGGCCAAGCCTGCATTCCTTTATCCGCAACTTCACGTGACGCGAGGCGCGGGTACACTAGTGTGTAAGTTCACGAAGGATGCGGTTTGCGGCTGCGCCAAAACGCGCCATATCGAAGATCCGGCACGGTTCGGCCATCGCGGCATCGATGCGCATACGCACCGCCTCCCGATAGTGAGGGTCCTCCCCTAGCCGGCAGGCCAATTCGACGAAGTCTTGCGGACTTTCAGCGATCAGGTCGTCTAATCCCAATTCTTGCATGATCACCTCGGCCATGCGCGAGGCAAGCCTTTTGCCCCGCATCACCACTGGCGGCGGCCCGAACAACAGATTCTCGACAAGTGACGCCGAACCGCCAAATGGGAAGGTGTTGAGGAACACGTCAGCTAATTTGGCATAGGCGCGAATCGTATCTGAACCACGCGCATCGCTGACGATCACGCGTGACTGGTCGAGCCCTTTACGCGCGAACTCGAACGCGACCGTCAGTCGCACCGCATCGAGGCTCGCCAGCATACTTACTTCGCTGATAGGTGTCGCCAGGACGCGCGCCTGCGGCATTCGTTCCAGGATTGCATACCAACAATTCCGCTGCCCGACAGAGATCTTCGCGAGCGCGCCGGTACAGATGAACAAGATCTCATCCTCCTTGACGCCGATCTCAGTCCGCGAAAGAGCAGGAGGCTGCCACAGCGCCTCAAAGTAGTTCCTGTCAAAACACAACCCCGGATCCGGCAGAAGTACCGCCGTTTCGCTAAAGTCGTCGTCCGCCTGCGGATCGAGTCTGTGGGCAGTCAGGAACAAATCCATATGCGGCATTCCCGAAGTTGCGGGCGAGGTAAAATAGGTAGCCTGACGCCGTGCCAATCGATGCATAGCGAACTGCACCCGACGGTCGTTAGCGTGCGCAAGAAATGTTGCAATCAACAACATATCCAGATCTTGCGAACGTACTGAAGCGACCACCTGCTCGAGCTTAGCAGGCAGCAGAACAAATGAATCGGCGTATCCCCTACACATCGCCTCCTCATCTGATCCGTCACTTACATCGGCGATCAGAACAACCTCGAACGCAGACCTATCGAGATGCCGCAGGATCGGCAAAACGAACATCAATTCGGTCCCAGACCAACGATGCCGATAGAGTCCAATTCGCTTGCGTGGACGCTTTGTCGTCTCTGGAAACTCATGAGCCAATGCATGGCCATCTCGAGCCATCAGATGCGCGTGAATCTGTCTCGCTTTGGCGGTCGGGTGTCGTACGGATTGTTGGGTGAGGTAGCTGAGCACATGACTATGCGCCGTTTCGGTAGCCATACGTGCAGCAAGCAGGATTGGTTCGTCGGGCTTGTTGCTGCCAGCAAGGATAACGTCGAACCATCGCTCCAAGTGCGCGATAAAGTTTTCCGCGTCACCGGTCTCGTGGAACAACGCCGGTCCGGCGAATTGGAACTCAAGAAAGATTTCGATGAGCCAATCGGGAACCAGCGCGGGGTCAGGCGGTGGCGGAAGACGGTGCGCCCACTCTTGGAGCGACATAGCGAGGAACGCGTTCGCCCAGCCGTGTGTCTCAGGGCCGGATCGCAGTGTCTCAATGTGGCGCGCGACCTGCGGCTCGTGGATATCTAGGGTCACCGCTCCCTTGTGTGCGGACGCCATCAGTGCGCGATGACTTTGGGCGACGGCACCCGTGAACTTGAAGCTCCAACTCCGCTTCCGGGGTCTCCGACCACAACGCGGTCAATCCCTCGCGTAGCTCGGTGAATTGCTCGCACTTCACACCCACTCCGAATTCAAGTGCGTTGCAGAATAGAGCGTGGTCGCAGGATCGGGTATGTCAATCCGGCCCACCCTAGGCCGCTATGACTGGACCTCACGCATCGGTTCTTGGAGAAACTGCGCTGGTCACGGGAAAATTCAGTTCACGCCCCTCAGAACTCTACGCCGCGCGTTGCTGGGATTTCCAGCCGCCAAGACCTGGATCATGCCGGACCGGCAAAGCGAGGTGATCAGGACAGGTGCTCTACCAACCATTTCTGGAAATAGTGGATGTTGTTTTCCCAAGTCGGAGAAAACTGAACCCGGTTCGCTGCCGGCGACTTTCGGGCCCGCTGCTGCAGCTCCATACAGCTATGGTCCTGCGGGCGGATTCCAGTGCGATCCTCGAGCTTTTGGGTATGCCCAAGCCAGCGATCGAGGGAATACTCACGTGCTTCGGCATACTTGTCGCTCGTCGCCGCCTCACCGGCGAAATAGAACGCCATCCGTGCAAGCGTCCTGTCCGGCGCAATCGGCGTATAAACAACCGGAGCGTAGGTCGGCCCGCCCCACGAAACGGTCGTATTGGGAAGGATCGAATTACTGCCGCCGCCTTGCTTGGCGCCCGGCCGCAGTGGAATAGGCAACGGGGCCTTTGGAACTGGCCCCTTCGGCTTACGCACATTGGGTGGCCTTTTATCGTTGCCAGCGAGCGAAATGACCGATCCGCTACCAAGTTGATCGGTGTAAAGCTCGCCCGTGTCCACATTCACCTCATCCGACATCTTGTCGAAGATGCCCGCGTGGATCCAAGTGTTGTGATAATTTTCCCAGTTATCGTTCACCAGCTTCCAGTTCGCGGCATACTCCCACTCGATCCGGTGTCCGAGTTTCATGGTGTCGAGATCGAAGCAAGCGTATTGCTCGGCTGCCGGCGCTACATATTCCTCTAACGGCGGCGCATTGCCTTCAATATTGATGAACACCACATGGTTCCACACGCCGCAGCGCACAGGAACTAGACCGTTCTTCTCCGGATCGACCTGGAAATTCTCCGAGTTCGGCGTCCCGTCGAAATAGGGTGTCGCCTTCAGGTTGCCCTCGAGATCCCAGGTCCAGGCGTGGTACGGACACTGGAGGTTCGTCAGCCCCTGCTCGGGCTTCTGCAGGATTATTGTGGCTCTATGTCGGCAGACATTGTGAAAAGCGCGAACCTCGCCCTTTCGGTCGCGCACGATGATGAGCGGCAAGCCCGAGGCGGTTATCGGCATGGCATCGCCGGGCTCAGGCACGTCTGTATCAAAAGCTACACCCACCCAAGTCTTCGGGAACAGCACCTGCTGCTCAAGATCGTAGAACTCCTGACTGGTGTATGCTTTGGTTGGCAGGCCACGCGCCTCTTCGATCGGGCGAAAAAGAGCCTCGATTGCGTCCTCGCCAAGAATATCCGCAGCGGTCATGTCCATTGTATTTCACCTCGCGATGTCCCGTCGTATGGCGACCCAACCAAACACGGTTGCTCAAGAACGGACAAGATATGCCTCGTTGGCATATCGGAACACTGAAATGTTTTCGAGCACCACATCAAAAATCTTGATCTCCGGCCACTTTCGGGATGTCGTGCCGTGCGCCTATTTACTCTTTTAGTCCGCTGGATTTATGCAGAAACCAGTCGATGATGAAGTTGACGCTGATCGTCAGCAGTGCAATCGCCGCCGCCGGTAGCAATGGCGTGAAATCACCAAATGTGATGAGAATCGAGTTTTCCCGGACCATGCTGCCCCAATCGGCGGTCGGCGGCTGAATGCCGAGGCCAAGGAAGCTGAGGCCGGCGATGAACAGGAATGTAAAGGTAAACCGAATGCCGAACTCGGCGGCCAGCGGTGCGGTTATGTTGGGCAGGACCTCGCGCCGGATCAGCCACCACAGATTCTCGCCGCGCAGCTTCGCCACTTCGACGAATTCCATCACCTCGACATTCGTCGCGGCCGCGCGCGTAACGCGAAATACGCGCGTCGCCTCGAACAGCCCGATCACGCTGACCAACACGGGGATCGAGGTGCCGAGAAAGGAGAGAACGAGGAGTATGAAGATGAGCCCGGGGATGGCCATCAGGATATCATTGATGCGCGACAACACCTGATCCGTCCAGCCGCCCAGCATGGCCGCCAACATGCCGGCAACGCCGCCGCCCAGGAATCCCAGTGACGCAGCTACAAATGCGATGCCGATGGTGTTACGGGCGCCATAGATCATCCGGCTCATCATGTCACGACCGATATGGTCGGTGCCGAGCGGAAAGGCTTCGCTCCAGGCCTCGTAATGATCGCCGACGATCTCGGTTTCTCCGTATGGCGCGAGCACGGGGGCAAACACCGAAACGAAAATGTAGGCCGATACCATCACAAACCCGAACTGAGACGGCAGCGGAGCGTCACGGAACAACTTGAACGCTTGGCTCATGACTTCGCCATTGCGCCGTGTCGAAACTAGAGCCTGTTGCGTCATGACGTCCTCATTGCCTCGGGTGGAGTATGAGAGGATTGCTGACAATCGAGAGGACGTCGGCCAACAAGTTCAAGAGAATGTAGGTTACGGCAAAGATCATCGCCGCGGCCTGTACGACGGGAATATCCCGGCTAGTAACCGAATCAATGAGGAGTTGCCCGAGTCCGGGGTAGACGAACACAACTTCGGTAATGACGACGCCGACCACAAGATAGGCAAGGTTGATCACGACAACATTGGCGATCGGCGCTATGGCGTTGGGCAGCGCGTGCTTGACAATGATGCGGGTCGGACTGAGACCCTTGAGACGCGCCATTTCGATATAGGGGCTGGCCAGCAGGTTGATGATCGCAGCGCGTGTCATCCGCATAATATGCGCCGTGCTTGCCAGACACATGGTTACAGCGGGCATCAGTGTTCGAAAGGCACGTTCGCCAAACGTCATTTCCGGGGTGATGTTCGAAATGCTCGGGAAAATTCCTAGATTGATCGCCAGGAAGAGGATCAGCACGTAGCCGATAAAGTAATCAGGAAATGACACCCACGTCAGATTCACAACATTGACCGAACGATCGAACGGCGTGTTGCGATAAAGCGCCGCAAGGACGCCGAGGGTAAGGCCGATGGGCACGGCCATCGACGCGGCCATCGCAGCCAGAAACAGCGTGTTGAATACCCGCGACCCGATCAGCTCGGATACCACGACGTAACTGTTCGCGAGCGAGTGTCCTAAATCACCTTGGACGACGTTGCCCAGCCAAACGACGTAGCGAATGTGGAAGGGAAGATCGAGTCCGATTTCCTTGCGGAATGCGGCCACCGTTTCCGGTGTCGCCGACTGGCCGAGAAGGGTTTCCGCCAGGTCGCCGGGCAGCAACTCGACGCCTGACGCGATAAAAAGCGTAACGACAAAGAGCGAGATCAACCCAAGCCCTAGTCGCTGAGCCACAAGAAACGCAATTCTCTTCATTTCCCCCTCAATCAGGCAGTCGTTAGAGGAAACTGCAAAACGCGCAAGTTGGCTGCCTTTAACCTACAAGAGGTCCCCCACAATTCGAACAGACCGCTAGGTTAACAGGTCGCTGTCGTGCTGCATCAAAAAACTTTTCGCCGCTTACGCGTAAAATGGTGAGATTGGCTGGCATCGCTAAGCTCGAAATGCAGCGGATGGTCCGCTGGAAGAGCGTAGTGATTACTGGTTTAATCGCCGTGTATACGAGACCATGGGAGCATCGACATGACGATTGGGCTTCCAAGTTCCACTGAAATGCATGAACTCGCCGAGCTTTGCGGGTTTGAGCTAAGCCCCGATGACATCGACAATTTTCGCGAGCTCCTGAAGCCACGTTTTGCGCATCTTCAGGAGCTTGAGACGCTGCCTGACTACCTTCCGGAGGTAAAATATTCGCGCGAAGCCGGGCACCGGCCGAAGCCCGAGGACAACCCTTACAATGCGTGGTGCCGCAAAGTCGTTGTCAAAGGTGCCGCGTCAGGAAAGCTGTACGGCAAATCTATCGCACTGAAAGACAATATCATGTTGGCCCATGTGCCGATGCTGCACGGTACCTGGGTCATGGAGGGCTATGTGCCCGAGGTCGACGCGACCGTCGTCACGCGGATACTCGATGCCGGCGGCGAGATCGCCGGAAAAGCGGAAACCGAGTGCATGAGTCATGGAGGGGGTGCAACGAGCACCCATGGAGAAGTCGTCAACCCGCGCAAGCCCGGCTACGCAACTGGCGGTTCGTCTTCGGGATGCGCCGCACTCGTCGCGGCAGGCGAGGTCGACATGGCGATCGGCGGCGATCAAGGCGGCTCGATCCGTGGACCTGCATCCTTCTGTGGCGTTTACGGTATGAAGCCGACGTTCGGATTGGTGCCATTTACGGGCATCATGCAATACGAACCGACGCTCGATCACATCGGCCCAATGACCAGCACGGTTCACAACAATGCCCTTCTGCTGGAAGTGATAGCCGGCGCTGACGGCATGGATATGCGGCAGGAATACCGAAATCCCGACGACTACTTGAGCACGCTCGAACAGGGCGTCGAGGGGCTAAAAATCGGCATCGTCAAAGAGGGATTTGGCCACGCCAGAGGCGATCCCGACGTCGATGCGACGGTCCGCAAGGCCATCGACATTTTTGCCCAACTTGGCGCCGAGCTGCGCGAGATTTCCATCCCCATGCATCTGCAGTGCGGCGCCATATGGGGCGGTATCGGGCCGGAAGCCTTTGCGGTCGACATGATCTACGCCAAAGGCGCTACGACGGGGCTGAAAGGCCTTTATGTCCCGAGCCTGCTCGCACACTTGGCCGACTGGGAAACCCGGGCCGACCAGCTTGACCCGGGTGTCAAGGTCGACCTGCTCCTTGGAACCTATCTTCACGAAAACCACCAGGGACGTCTCTATGGCAAGGCGCAGAACCTGCGGCGCAAAGTCAGACAGGATTACGAAAATGCGTTGGCTACGTGCGACCTGCTGGTCATGCCGACTCACTCAAGGAAAGCGCAGCCTTATCCGCGAGCCGATGCACAGAAGGAAGCTCAGCCGGCGCGTCCAACCCCAGGCTCCGTGAATACCTGGGCGGCCAACCTCACAGGCCATCCGGCAATGAGCATGCCCTGTGGCATGAGCGAGGGACTGCCGATCGGTCTCATGCTGACGGCCAAGGACTATGACGAGTCGACCATTTATTGCGCAGCACACGCCTTCGAGCAGTCGGGAGACTGGAAATCCGTCTAGATTCCGGTTCTTCCTTTGGTCCCGCGCAACGCTCGATCCAAGTCGTCCGCCGGCCATGGGCGCTTTCGTTCGCTTAGATGGCCAATTCCACCGCCGCGTATATGATAGGCCAGATGCGAATGACCCGCGCCCCCTGACTTGAGGACGCGGGCCACCCGAAGACTAACTAATGAACGCGAACGCGACTTAACTGAACCACCACCGCTTGATCAAGAAGTAGCCGTCCATTTCCCAGTTGCCAGCAATTGGACCATGCGCCAACTTGTCCGAATGCGCGTAAAGCTCATCGGAGAAGACCGCGATAACGGTCGCGCCTTCTTCGTGAATGATCTTCTGCATTTCCCAATACATTTCACGCGCTTTGTTGAAATCGAGCTCGCCCCGCGCCTCTTCCAGCAACATGTTGAAGCGTGGGTGTTTCCAATGGGTTTCGTTCCAAGTTGCCTCGGCACCGTATGCACGGGTCAACATATGGTCCGCAGTTGGTCCCGCATTCCAGTAGGAAGTGGCCCATGGATGCTTCAACCAGACATTGTTCCAGTAGCCGTCGTTCGGCACCTTGTTGACCACCAGGTTGATTCCCGCCTTTTTGGCGTGCTCGCTATAGAGCTGTGCGGCGTCGAGAGCGCCGGCCCAAATGGCCTCCGACGAACTCAGTTTCACGGTCAGATTCTCCATCCCGGCTTTCTTCAGGTGGAACTTGGCCTTATCCGGATCGTAGACGCGTTGCGTCAGGTTCGGATTGTACATCGGATCCTTGACCGAGATGGGATGGTCGTTGCCTAGCGAGCCGCCGCCGTTCAGAACCTTAGCGACGATATCCGGGCGATCGACGGCCAATCTCAGCGCCTTCCGCACATCAGGGTTACTAAAGGGCTCCGCACGAATGTCCATCGGCCAGGTGCGGTGGAGGGCTCCGGTTACAGCCTCCGTCTCTATACCCTTGGTGCGCTTGAGCAGTGGAAACGTCTTAGGACTGGGTCTGCTAATGACGTCCACCTCGCCCGTCACCAATGCATTCTGGCGGGCAGCCACGTCCGTAATATTCACGATCGTGACGTCATCGACGTGGCCGACACTGTCGTCCCAGTGGTTGGGATTGCGCGTCAACGTCATCCGCTGGCCCGGCACAAACTCCTTCATACTGTAAGGGCCCGTGCCGTTGGCGACGTCGTAGAGTTCCCCAGCCTTGTTGAACGAATTAATTTCAAACCCGCCGCCGATGAAGGGGTAGTTGGCATTCTTACCTTCCAACTTGAAGACGACACGGTGCTTGCCGTCCTTGATCATCTCCTTGACTTGCTTTGCGAATGACTTTCTCGACGATTTCGAACCTTCACGTCTGTGATAGTCGATTGTGTTGATGACATCATCCTGGTCGAGGGTTTTGCCATCGTGGAAGGTGACGTCTTTCCGCAGAGTGAAGATCCAGATGTCTGCGCTATCGCCCGGCTCCCAGGATTCCGCCAAAGAAGGTACGAGTTTCCCCGTGTGAATCACTTCGCCCAGGGTGTTTCGCATTGCTGCCCGTGCCAAATTCGTGAACTCACTCGTTTTCAAATGCGGATCGAGTGTGTCCGACGTATTTCCGCTGGCGGCGGCTATACGGAGATGACCGCCCCGCTTCGGTGTTGCGGCTTTGGCTT
Organism: Alphaproteobacteria bacterium; assembly: GCA_965217615.1. GTDB lineage: Bacteria > Pseudomonadota > Alphaproteobacteria > UBA8366 > CAVOAK01 > CAVOAK01. The sequence continues at coordinate 202,985 of CBDCIT010000014.1, read as the reverse complement.
CACGTGGCAGAGTTCCGGCCCCTATCATGCTTGCCAGCATGGCCGTGCTGACGCCTAGGGCGGCCGCACGATCGATGAACTCACGGCGTGAGACATCATTGCCGCCGTTAGGCGGACTAATCGACTCTGGATTCTTGGAATCGCTGCTCATTTGCCTCTCCCATTGTGTGTGCACCCTTGGCACGCGCAGCGTCTTAGGTGCACAGTTGACTACACCAACCTGCACGCAGCGATCCTGTTGCGGACAGTGCCCGTGAGGAGGCAATCCTCGGTAGAAACGCTTATAACAAGACCGGCTTCAAGGCTTCAATCTACTGATTGCAACACCCTTGGAGACGATGCCTCCCGCACCGAGTTCCACTGCCGCCACGGAACCTGTCAACGACTTTGAGACACCGACGGTTTCTATTTACTGACTCGTTTCTCCTGTTGTGGAAGTGGCGGGTGGGTTGATCCAGACGGCTTCGGGAAGCGGGGCGGGTTTCGGGGTGCCGTGGACGAAGCGTTCGGGGTGAAGGGCCCAGGCGGCTTGCAGGGTACGTCCGCGCTGAGCCAGCACATCCGGTACTCGGTGATGATGGACATCATCGGGGGTGAGCATCGCGATCCCGGCATGGCGGTGCTCGGTGTTGTACCAGGGGAAGAACGACCGGCAGAAGGCGATGGCGGCGGTAATGTCTTCGAAGCGCCCAGGGAAGCTGGGGTGATACTTCAGGGTCTTGAACTGCGCTTCGGAGAACGGGTTGTCATCGCTGACCTGGGGGCGGCTCAGAGAGCGAGTGACCCCGAGGTCGGCGAGGAGTTGGGCGGTGCACTTGCTGGTCATCGGCGCGCCGCGGTCCGAATGCAGGGTGAGCACCTGGGGCTCGATGCCTTGCTTGAGACAGGTTTCCTCGATCAGCGTCGCGGCGAGCGCGGCGTTCTCCCGATCGGCAACCATCCAGCCCACGACGCAGCGGCTGAAGATGTCGAGCAAGACATAGAGGTAGAAAGACGTCCAGCGTTTGGGCCCCCGGAGCCGGGTGATATCCCAGGACCAGGTCTGGTTGGGGCCCGTGGCCACCAGCTCGGGCTTGGTGTAGCAGGGATGACTGCGCTGATTGCGCCGCTCTCGCACCGGCTGGTTCGCGGCCAGGATCCGGTACATCGTGCGCTCGGCGCACAGATACTGGCCTTCATCGAGCAGCGTCGCGACGACCTCGGCCGGTGACCGGTCGACGAAGCGCGGGCTGGCGAGCACGTCGAGGACGTGCGCGCGTTCGGACGCACACAGGGCCCGGGCGGGCGTAGGACGGGGCTGCTGATGCCCGGGAGCGGGCCTCTGACGACGGTAGAAGGAAGCCCGTGGCACCCCCAGCGCTCGGCACGCCAGCGCCACGCCGACCTGCGATGCGAGCGGCTGGACGGCCATCAGCAGTCCTTCCCGTGTTCGAGGCCGAATCCCAGCAGCCCGGCAACTTTTCCCTGGACGTCCAGGATCGTATGGGCGGTGTGCAGCTCCTTCTCCAGCCGAGCCACTTTCGCCTCGAGCTCGTGCACCTTCGCGCTGAGGGGGTTGCGCTCGGCGGGCTTCCGACCGCGTTTGCTCGGGGTCAGCCCTTGAAGCGACCCCTCACGCCGCGCCCTGCGCCATTCCGTCAGATGGGAGCTGTACAGCCCCTCGCGGCGAAGCAGCCGGCCCACCTCACCGGGCTGCGTGCAGCTCTCTGCCTCCTCCAGAATCCGCAATCGATACTGCGCGGTGAACTTGCGCCTCTTCGGCTTGGCCACGACCTCCGGGTCCGGCGTTGGCCGCGCGTGGCTGGCTCCGGCCCCGGGGGCCTCGTCGCGACGCTCCTCGACCCCCAGGGCCGGAGCGTCCATCTCTTGCAATGTCATCGATTCTCTCTCTGCGGTCATTGGTATTCACCTCCACCGCCCTACAGTAATTCCAAGGGGGGCCGGTGTCTCAGTGAGGTTGGCAGAGAGGGCCACTTCTCGTCGCTGCTTTATCGCAGATGTTCTTATTGCTGTGAGAAGTGTAGGCCGGTCCCAGGGCCCACAACAATAACTTTTTCGTGCAGTCTTTCCACCATCGACAGCCACTACTGGCACGTCGATCACCGCAATTGTGTCGGCCCCAGTGGTCCAGCTAAGCTTCCCTCCCGTCCTTGTATTGGAGCAAGGGAGCGATCAGCGATGACACGCGATGAAGAACGGGCGATCGAATGGGATTGCCAGAAGCTCTGGCGTCAGTACTACCACTACTCCGACGGTAACGAGTTCGAAAAGGCAGTCAATCTGCTTACGGAAGACGTGACTTGGCTTGATCTGAAGGGGCGGGAGGAGCTTCTAGAGGGTCTGCATGCCGCGCTCGGCAACGACAAAATTCGCCACGTGCTGACCAATATGGTGGTCAACGTCATCGACGAGGATCACGCCGAAGCTCGAGCGTACAACACAATCCATTACGCGCGCGATGTGCTAAGCAAGGATATAGGTGTCAATCGGCGTGCAATATTGACCCCCTATCGGCGTGCAATATTGACCCCCTGAGTGGCACGGCGGAGGTTGTCCCGGTAGTCAATAGGGGGGACCCGAGCGGCTTCGTGTAGCGCCTTGCGGTGCGCGGAGCGAAGCCGCGTGGGCTTGACGTATACGTCAAGCCTGTTGACCCACCGGGGCAAGCGGGCCGCAGGCACGGCCGGCGTCCGGTCAGGAGCGGTTCTTGAAGCGCCAGCTCTCGTTTCGATGATCTCGCAATGGTGGGTCAGGCGGTCGAGCAGCGCGGTGGTCATCTTGGGGTCGCCGAAGACGGAGGGCCATTCGCCGAAAGCGAGGTTGGTGGTGACGATGATCGAGGTGCGCTCGTAGAGCCGGCTCATCAGGTGGAACAGCAGCTGGCCGCCGGCCTGGGCGAAGGGCAGGTAGCCGAGTTCGTCGAGGATGACGAAGTCGCGTCGGACGAGTTGGTCCGCGGTACGGCCTTGGCGTCCGGAGCGGAGTTCGGCCTCGAGGTGGTTGACCAGGTCGACGACGTTGTAGCAGCGGCCACGGGCGCCCTTTCTGATACAGGCGCGGGCGATGGCGACGGCGAGATGGGTCTTGCCGGTGCCGCCGACCAGCACGATGTTGCGCTTGCTCTCCAGGAAGTCGCCGGCGGCGAGTTCCTGGATCAGGGGCTCATCGCCCGGGGAAGCGGCGAAGTCGAAGTCGGCCAGCTCCTTGGCCGTCGGCAGCTTGGCGGACGTCATCTGGTACTTGATGGAGCGCGCCTGCTTGTCGGCGACCTCGGTCTGCAGCAGCGTACCGATGATCTGTTGCACCGGATGACGGCGCTTGAGCCCGTCGGCGAGGATGTCGTCGTAGGCGGCGCGCATGCCTGCAAGCTTCAGCGCCGTCATCATCGCCAGCACATCATGACGCTCCATGACCGGCCTCCCTCAGGCGGTCGTAGCGGCGGCAGTCGGCCACCGGCTGGTGGCGAAGCTGCAGGCCCTCGGGCGTTGGGATGGCCGGCGGCGGCTGCTGCTGGCACTGCCGGGCGAGGATGTTGAGCACAACATCAGCGCTGCAGGCGCCGCAGGCGAGCGCTTCGGCGCAGGCCGCCTCGACCGCCTCCAGCCCGTCCTCCAGCACCGCCGCGAGGATCCTCACGAACTGCCTGTCACCGTCGTTGCAACCCGTCAGCCGAGCCCGTATGCGGCCCAGCGCGCCGGGCAGTTGCCAACCCTTGAAAGGCGCGCCATTCCTCAGCGCACCGGGCTTCCGTGTCAGGATCGGCACGTAGTGCCATGGATTGCAGGCGATCTCACCGCGTCCAAAGCTCCGGGGGTGTTCGGCAACAGTCTCGCCATCCTGGCGGATGACAATACGATCGGCATAGGCCCGCACGTCGACCGTCCGCCCGACGGCGCGGGCCGCCACGCTGTAGTGGTTGTTGTCGAAGCGCACCAGACAGGTCTTGGAGACCGATACCTCGGTGGCGTGGAAGCCGTCGAAGGGGCCGCGATAGGCCATCAGGAAGGGCCGCTCCTCCTCGAACACCTGCCACACCGTCTTGCCCTCGATCGTCGGATGCGGCCGCTTCTTGGCGTCCTCGATACACCGATCCATCAGCCACGCGTTGATCTCGGCGTAGGAGCCGCCCCGCGGGATGGGCACGAACAGGCGGCCGCGGACGTCACCCACCTGCCTCTCGACCTGGCCCTTCTCCCAGCCCGCACCCGGAGTGCACGCCACCGGCTCCACCAGATGGTGGGAGCACAGCTCCAGAAAGCGCCGGTTGTAGGCGCGCTCCTTGCCCACGAAGACCATGCTCACCGCCGTCTTCATGTTGTCGTAGATGCCCCGCCGGCAGACCCCGCCGAAGAAGCGGAAGGCGCGCTCATGCGCCTCGAACACCATCTCCTGGCTCTCGCGCGGGAAGATCTGAACCAGCTGCATGCGGCTGTAGCAGAGCCGCATGTGCGCCGCCTTCACCTTGGTCGTCACACCCGACAGGCGCGCGTATTCGTGGCTCCAGTCGAACTGGTAGGCCTCGCCGGGATCGAAGCTCAGCGGCACAAAACCCTGCGACGGCGACAACAGCCGCCGACGCCAGATCCTGGCGTAGCGGCGCACCGCGTCGTAGCCGCCGCCATAGCCCAGAGCCGCAAGGTCTTCATGAATCCGCAGCAGAGAAAAGCGGTCCCGGCGCGGCTTCTTCTCGTTGGCCTCAAGCCGGCGCTCCAACTCCTCCACCCACGGCCCAAGCTTCGGCAGCGGCTGGATCTTGCGCGCGTAGCTGTAGGAGGTCTCATCGCCCCGTACCACCTTGCGCACCGTGTTCTTCGAAACCCTCAAATCCCGGGCGATCTTCTTGATCGGAACGCCCTTCACCAGATGATCCCGACGGATCCGCGCAATCGTCTCCACAACCAGCATCTCCCCCACCTCGTCTGTCCAAACAACAAGGTGTGTTCAAGAGCACAAAACCAGGGGGGTCAATTTTGGACGCCGATTACCCCACCAAGGGGGTCAATATTCCACGCCGATCAACAGATATAGGCGGCTCGATCCCATTCAAGGGCCCAAACTGGCTCATCGATCATCACGCGAATTTTAGACGCGTCGGCGATGAATGGCAGATCGTGCGTCACTGGGTTGCGCAAGCTGTCTTCAACCGCCCGAACGAATGGGCGAGCGTGGAGGAATGGATCGAGAAGAGGCGCAAGACAACGCCTTCGTCCTAATTCGTCGTGGACTTGGCGATACGCATTTGGTTGTTCCTCATGCGCGCGCCAAGGATCCACGCAATATTCGGCCGGGATACGCACCGGTGTGAACGTTCTCCTTAAGCACGATCTTTCCGTTGACGATTGTCGCCAGGATACCGTTTGAGGTCTGCTTCAGGCGCTTTGCCCCGGCGGGCAGGTCGGCCAGAACCTCCGGCATGCGCGCACCAACCGTATCAGGATCAAACACGACAATGTCGGCAGCCAGACCCTCGCGGATTAGTCCACGATCGTAAAAGCCCCAATGGGTTGCCGTGTCATGTGTAATAAGGCGAACGGCCTCCTCCAGCGTAAAAGCCTGCTTCTCGCGCACCCAGTGACTGAGCAGGTGGGTTTGCAGCGAATTGTCCATGACCTGGGATACGTGGGCGCCCGCGTCCGAGAAGGTCACAACCGAACGCGGATCTCGCATCATCGCCAGCGCGTGGTCTTGATCTTCGTTGGCGATCGGTTGGCGAAAAAAGATCTTCATGTCGTTCTCGAGTGCCAAATCAATCATCAACTCGACCGGATCGACGCCACGCGCTCGCGCCACTTCAGCCATCGAACGATGCGGCCCTTCGATCTTGTCTAAAACAAACATCCGATCCCAGTCCGGTGGACGCGCCTCTGGGCCAATAATCTGCGGCCCTTCATAAGGCCTGTTCGCGGCACCGATCAGCTTTTTTCTTGTTTCCGAGTCGCCAAGCGCCCGTTTCTGGCCTTCTAGCGGTAGCGCCCTGATGTCGCGCCACACGTCCCACTTGTCGAACGGCAGGCGCGTCTCGAAGGACAGCAAGATGCTGAGTTCACGGGTATGAACCTGGCCGAACATCCGAGCGCCCTCGACAGCGGCGGTTTCGAAAAGTTCGAAACAATACTGCCAGTCGCTCGGCGCGTCGCGCATGCTGAACATTCCAAATGTGACCGGCCGGCCGGTATTGAGCGAAAGCGTTTTCAACGCGCCGTAGTTTGCTTTGACCTGCTCGGGCGTACCCCGCACGTCGACCGAGATCTGCAGAATTCCGGCGTTCCGCTCGCCCATTGCGCCCGCTATCGCTTCAATTTCGCTCCAATCGGCGACGCGGCTGGCGACAGGACGGTCGTCCGACGTCATGTGGGTTTGGCTGCGTGACGTCGAGAATCCCATAGCGCCCGCGTCCAATGCGTCTTTGACCTGCCTCGTCATCGCTTCGAGGTCGGCCTCGCTTGCAGGTTTCTCGAAGGCTCGCTCGCCCATGACATAGGTGCGCAGCGCTGAATGCCCGATATAGCCACTGTAATTGATGCCTTTGGGCAATGCGTCCAATACGTCGAGATATTCGGGAAATGTTTCCCACCGCCAATCGATGCCTGCGAGGAGCGCCTCACGAGCGATATCCTCTGCACGCTCCAAGTTGCGGAACACGAAATCGGCTTCCGATTGGCGGCATGGCGCGAGTGTGAATCCGCAGTTTCCCATGACGACTGTCGTGACACCGTGATAGCAGGAAGAAGTCCCGAGCGGATCCCAAAATATCTGAGCATCCATGTGCGTGTGGCCGTCGACAAAACCGGGCGTTACGACGTGCCCTTCGGCGTCGATCATTTCGTCCGCGGGTTCGGAGATGCGTCCGATGGTGGCTATCCTGCCGTGCTTGACGCCAACATCGGCTCGGTAGCGCGGCATGCCTGACCCATCGATCAGCGTGCCGTTCTTGACAATCAGGTCGTAACTCACAGCATTTCCAACTCGGCGCTTCCGTCAGCACGGTTTGTTGAGAAGGATCGCGATGCGCAGCTAATCATTTGCCAAATTCGGAGTCTGCGCGGCAAGAAGCTTCTCTACGTCATCCGATATCACGGTTCCCTCAAAGAAGCTCGCGTTCATGCCTGCATGAAGCATCACCGGATTGGTGAACGTGAACTCCCGGAAATCGTTATGATCGAGCATACCGGCGTCCACGAGTTCATAGGCTTCCTCAAGAACCCCGTCCATCCGCGGAACATCCCAGTGGCCGATATCCGAACCAAAGATTGCCTTCGGCTTTGCGTCGAATGGGAGTTTAACGCCGCCGAAAGCGGTCGCGTTCATCGGATCGTCCGCCTCACAGCCAAAGTAGAACGGCTTGATGAACAGCTCGGCGATATCCTCCGCACGCTCGATCTTGCAGGCGGCGAAGTCGTCCTTCAGCGCGACATCCGTATTGGTCCAAGTACCGTCGACACGTGTAATCGCGTGGCCCATGTCGCCGGCCCCGACCTTCGGCGCCTCGTCGCGGCGCACCAGTTTGCCTTCGAACGGCTTGCCACCATACCTATAGAAATAGGTCGCCAGTGCATCGAGATCTATGTTCGCCGGATTGAGGTCATCGATCACATCTGCGTTGCGCTTCTCCCAGGCCCCAACCAGTTTCGCGAATACGCTGCAGGCCCAACCGACGCCACCTTCAAGAAACCCCACATTGAGCTCCGGAAAACGTCGCGTAACACCGCCGAAGAAGAGCGCACGTGCAAACGCATCGCCTGCTTCGGCAAAATGTCCGATCTGATTATGCATGAAGTTTGTGACCGAGCGGCGTGCATTGCGACCCTGTCCGCGCGAATGGGCGGTCGGCGCGACTCCAAGTTCGACACATTTCGCCCAAAATGGATCGTAGTCGTACTCGCTGTCGAGCGCCAGGCAATCGGTCCAGGTTGCATGGCCCGCGAGTTCCGGCGCGGCGCGCGCCACCGCGCCAATCGGGCGGTGAACCAAGTTGGCAATCATGGCACATTTCAGCCCAAGTGTTTTCACGGCATGTTCCAACTCCTCGATCGCCTCGGTCGGCGTGTAAGTTGGAATACATGCCGGCGTGGTCAGCCGGTCGGCATGCTCGCGAAACAGATCCGCCGCCATCGTGTTGTGGGCACGGCAGGCTGCCCGTCTGATCTCCTCGTCAGGCTCGTCGACCATATAGAAACCAAGCGTCGGATAGATGATGGCATAGTCAAAGCCGAACTCGTCCAGCCGCTCGCGAATCATCCGAGGCAGCATCGCAGTCGCACGATCAACCGTGTTGCGGGCCGGGCTCTGCCAAAACGGAGGACGGGCCACGCGTTGATCACGACGCTCTTCTGGCGACAATACGTGCCAACTGTTTTCCCGAGTCTCGTTCGACTTGGCGACAAAGCGGCCAACCATGTCCGCGCCCGCAACGTCTTTCAGATAATCCAGGAAGACCGGGAGATGCTCCATCATGTGTCCGTCGGTGTCGACGACGGGATGATCCAGACTTGCGCGGATCTCAGCCGAACTTTTGGTCGAAGAAGCTGACATACGGTTTTCATCCTAAATGGCATGAAATAATCGGCGCAGAAGCACTGCTGACATATGATATCAGACGAATACCATGCGCGCGTCCCAGTGCCGCTCTCATTATTACATCAGCGCCGGCAACACTTCGGACAAAATTTGGCTAACTGCGTTACGCTGGCGGCACCAGGTCCTCAATTTTCGACAGCAGACTCGCATCCACTTCGACACCGGACGCTTGCGATTGGGCACGACGGGCAAGCCGGCCGTCTCCTGGAATGCGCGCCGTACCATTGTCCGCCAGCGCGTCCAGCAATGGCGTGAGACGCAGCGCAAAATCCTGGCCACCGACAAGGTCGGGGTTTATCAGGATCACGAGTTGACCACAGTCTTTTGAAGCGGAGGCAGGCTCGTTTGCCGGCCGATCCCGCACCGCCAAACTCGCACCGGTCAGCGCAGCTGCCAAGATCTCTACCATCAGCGCGATCCCCGTGCCTTTGTGTTTGGCGAACGGTAGAAGCCGCTTGGATTTGCGGATCTTCGCCGGATCGCGGGTTGGAACCCCATCGGCGTCGAGCCCGGCTACCTCGTCGAGTTCCGCGCTTCGTGACGCGGCCTCGCCAATGCTGGCGAATGAAAACACGCTCGAGGCTTGGTCCCAAACAATCGGCGGTCCGCTCGGTCGGGGACACGCAAATGCCATCGGATTGGTTCCAAAGGCCGCTGTCTTGCCCTGCCAAGGAACCAGCAGGGCGGCCGAATTGACAAAGGCGAGCGCGCACAAACCCTGTTCGGCAAAGGGTTCGACATCGGGTCCCAAGGGCGCGATGTGATGGACATTCCGGAATGCCATAACCACACATCCGTTGTGCCGCGCCATTTCCACCGCTTGATCGCGACAGCGGTGCAGCGCGATTTGGGCATAGCCATTGGCGCCGTCGATATGCAGCGCCGCGGCGGCGCGAACCTCGATACTCGGGTCGGCTTGCCCGTCCGCCCAGCTGGCGCTGATCGAAGTCGCATAACTTGGCAGCATGGCCAAACCGTGGCTGCGCGGTCCGTCCCGCTCGACCAAGGTAATGACACCGGCCAGCACTTCGGCCGTCTCCTCGTTTGCTCCGTTGGCCAGCAAGACACGATGTACCAACGCGCCGACCTCTTCTAGGCCCAGGGACTTGGAATCGGACATAGCGGACGAGTCCTTTCGGTAGGCTCCATTGACCGCATCCTGCTCGCTAATCGACCTGCTAAGCAACATCGATTCCCGCTGCTGCGGCATCGTAGCGCTCTATGTCAAATGAAGGGCTGTGGCCCAATGCCCGCCTATTCGGTACGCTGCAGATGGTTCCGGATGTCCTTACGCGCGATCTTCCAACCGTCGCTGGTCCGCACCATCTTGTTGTCCTGCCGGCCAATGAACCAAGGGCCGACGGATGGTAGTGTCGCAGGCAGTATGTCGGCTTTTCCCTGGCGATAGACGGATGCATAGAGCACCGAGTCCGCATGATCTTCGTCGATCACGTTGACGACGATGTTCTGGATGAAATGTTGGACGAATACCGTCGTCAGACCGGTTTGCATGCTCTCGGAAATCGCTTCACGGCCATGCATCTCAAGATCTCCAGCAGTCCAGAATCCATCTTCCGTGTACATTTCGGCGGCGGCCTCATACTCGCCGCCGTCAACGCACAGATAAAACTGGGTCAACACTTTGGCGCAGTCCCACTCTATTGCCCGTTCCTGATCGCGATCCATAGCCAGACCTCCCGTTGAGTTTGAAACAGGACGGGAATAGGAGCCACGGTGAGGATGTTGTCAATGCAGGCTGCGCGAGCGGCGCAGCCGATTAGGGGAGGACGTGTTTCGGCATTTGGCCCGTGGGCCACCTATGAGGTTGATCATCCGAGATTGTGCCAGCCGCCGCAGTCTGGCTAAACTTCTTTGCCGGTCTTAACACGAGCAGCGAAGGAGTGACCACCATGACACGCGACGAAGAACGTGCGGTTGTGTCTCGAAAGTGGTGGAAATTGGTTTTGGCGCCTCTCCGAGCGGGCTGAGTTTTGCGGCGGTCAGGCCGCTCGGTCAAGGGTTTCGTCGGCGATTAGCTGATCGAGGGTTTCCCATCCATCGACTTTGCGCATCTGGATTTGGCCGGAAGCGAGGAGCGCCCAGAGGAGCATCGGCACTGTTTCGGGACACGGCAGCACGGTCTGTGTTTTGATCCGGCGCTTGAACTCCTCGTTGAGACGCTCAATGGCGTTGGTCGTTCGGGCTGATTTCCATTGGCTCTTGGACAGGCGCGTGAAGGTAAAGAGCTTGTCGCCCGCTTCTGCGAGGCTGTCCGCGACGGCCCTGCATTTCAGCCGCCACTTGCGGACAAACGTCTTGCGGCGGGTTTCCACCTCGGAGGCAGTGTCGGCATAGATCATATCGCGGTAATCTTCGCTCAGCTCGTCATGCATGTGTTTGGGAGCATGACCCAGAAGGTTGCGGTGCTTGTGCACGGTGCAGCGTTGAACGGGAAGGTCATCGCCCCAAAGCGCCGACAGAGCCGCCTCCAGTCCCGGCGCGCCATCGACGATGACAAACCCGGGCCGTTTCAGTCCACGCGCATCAAGGTCGTCGAGGAACTGGCGCCACGCCGCCTGGCTTTCTCCGCCCATATTCCCGATCGAAAGCAAGACCTTCTGGCCATCCCGGCGCACCCCTATAGCCGCGAGAACCGAGATGTTGGTGGCCTTGCGATCCAGTCGGGTCTTGATCACAGTGCCGTCAAGGATCAGCCGAACGATATCCTCATCCGCGAGGCCACGGCTGCACCAGGCGTCCCAATCGACCTTCACCTTGCGCCACGCCCGGCTCACAACGTCCTTGCTCACAGCACCCCGGAAGAGCCCGAACAGCGCGCGTTTCACCCGCCGCGTGTTGGTTCCGGACAGATACACCGAAGCGATCAGCGCCTCGGCCTTTCTGGTCAGCCGCTGGCAGCGCGGCAGCGCCCGCGAACGCCATTCCGACGCCCGACCGTCTTCCTCAACGATCCGTGCACGCGGCACGCTCAACCCTCTCGGTCCCGAATGTCCCCGTCAGTTGCCGCTCCCGGTGCCCGTTCCGATACCCTTGCCGAAGCGCGTCCTCTCGACCGTATCGGCAGCGCCCGAGAAACTGCGCAAGTTCCTCCTCAAAAACGGCCTCGATCGTGGATCTGATGTTCTCCCGCAGCCGGTCCTCGAGCGGATCATAGCCGGCGTCATTGGCCAGTAGCGAAAGCGCGGAAGTCTCGGTAGTGTTCTTCATGGCGTGATCTCCTTGGCGGTGCTAGCCGCCGGTTGGGTGGTTGTCTTGTCACCCGGAGATTACGCCATCCTCAAATTTCCACCACTTTCGAGACACAGCCGAACGTGCAATCGAGTGGGAGTGTCAGAAGCTCGTACGCCAGTACTACTATCACGTCGATCATTACGAATACGAACAGGCCGTCGCCTTGTTTACGCCCGACGTTGACTGGCTGGGGTTGGGCGTCAAACTCGACGGGCGGGAGGAAATTCTCGAAGGCCTTTACGGCGGTCTCGGCGCTGGCACCATCCGCCATGGTATGACCAACATCGTCGTCAATGTGGTCGATGAGGATCATGCGGAGTCGCGGGCCTACGGCACACTCTACAGCTCGCCCGACATCCGCTACGATCAACACGAAGGTCCAATCGCCTTCGAGGGACCGAGACAGGTCGTGGATGGGCGGGACGAATTTACCCGGACGGACGAGGGCTGGCGCATCTCCAAGCGCCGCGGGGAGGCTGTGTTCAAGCGCAATCCGGACGAGCCGCTGCCGCTCCATACCTGGGCCGACCAGGAAGGTAAAATGGCGAAACGCAGCTGACGATGGCTCTTCCGACCCCACATCTGGTGTCGTTTCTGGTGGCGATCGTGCTAGTCGCATGTACGTCGCCGTTGGCCATCAAATTCGGCGCAACGTTACAGCCGATCGCAACCACTGAACTTCGTGGCACCTGAGAAAAAAACACCCTCTCCCGTTTGGGCGGACCTTTCTGGCATCGCTGGACATACCGTAGTGTTCATCGCGCAAACGGCACGATGACCGGCAGAGTCACGTGGTCCGGAGGGGAGGAAAAAACCACCGGCGTTTGGGAGATTTCCTCCAACGGCCACTATTGTCGCACTTGGAGCAACGCGTGGGGAAGTGGGAAGCGCGGCTGCTTTCAAGTCTCGCGCTCTGGCGACACCCTCGTATTCAATCATGTGAGCGGGGCCAGCGGAGACGCCAATCGCTATCTCTATCGCGTACTGCCCCGAGAACCCCAAAGTTTCTAAGACAGCTGGTTGTAATATACTCTCACATGAGCTGCCACACACAGTCGAGCCGAAGGCACCATCAAGATTGTGCGGGTTAACTTGCCAATTTTGACCTATCAGCCCGTTGATTAAGTCGGCGCCATCTGATTCTCTGGTTCCCTGATTTGCAGGGGGGTTTGCCGATGGCGATGGGACGGCAGAAGGCTGGTCAGGGGGACCTGATGGTGAGCTGGTCGGAGATGCCGCGCTCTCCGGGTCATGTGTTTTATGACCGCCTGCAGTCGGTGCTGATCGAGGGCGGCTTCGACGCCTTTGCCGAGGCGAGCTGCCGGCCTTATTACGCGGCCCGGATGGGCGCGCCCTCGGTGCCGCCCGGGCGCTATTTCCGGATGCACCTGGTGGGCTACTTCGAGGGCATCGACAGCGAGCGCGGTCTGGAGTGGCGCTGCTCGGACTCGCTTTCGCTGCGGGCGTTCCTGCGACTGGGGAGCCGTGATCGGGTACCGGACCATTCCTGGCTGTCACGAAGCCGCACGCGCCTGCCCCATGAAGTCCACGCGGCGGTCTTCGACTGGGTTCTGGTGCTGATCGCCGAGGCGGGGCTGAGCAAGGGCGAGCGCATCGGCGTCGATGCCTCGACCATGGAGGCCAACGCGGCGCTGCGGAACATCGTGCGGCGCGCCAACGGCGAAGGCTACCGGGAGATGCTGGAGCGCCTGGCCCGGGAAAGCGGCGTCGAGACACCCACGGCCGAGGATCTGGCGCGTCTGGAGCGGAAGCGCAAGGGCAAGAAGCTTTCCAACACGGATTGGGTTTCGAAGAGCGACCCCGAGGCCAAGATCGCCAAGATGAAGGACGGCACGACGCATCTGGCCTACAAGCCCGAGCACGCGGTGGATCTGGACACCGGCGCGGTGGTGGCGGCCGAGCTGCACCCGGCCGATGAGGGCGACACCACGACGCTTTCCAAGACCCTGGCGAAGGCCGAGGCAAACCTCGGGGCGGTGGATGCGGCACCGACGGCGGAGGACCCGGCCGAATGCGTCGCCGACAAAGGTTATCACTCACGGGCGGTCTTGAGGGCTCTGGACGACAGTCCCTGGAAGACCCGGATCGCGGCGCCCAAGCAGACCGGCTTTTCGCGCTGGCACGGTGATGAGGCGGCGCGGCGCGCGGTCACCAACAACCGTGCGCGGCTCAAGTCCGGGGTCGCCCGCGAGGCCTTCAAGCTGCGCGCCGAGATCGTCGAGCGCTGCTTTGCCCACAACCTCGATCGTGGCGGCATGCGACGAACCTGGCTGCGCGGGCGAGAGAATGTGCACAAGCGATACCTGCTCCACGTCGCCGGCCACAATCTATCGTTACTGATGCGCCAGCTCATCGGCGCCGGCACCCCGCGGGAGGCCGTGGCGGGCGGATATGGCGGTATTTTCGTTCTGCTCACGCCCATCGGGGCCATGCTGGTGGCACGGGGGGTTTCGCAAAGCGGCCAGTCGGCTTTCGCCGCCGCATTCTTCATCTGGGGGTGAGAGCCGGAAAAAGCCACTTAATCAACGGGCTGCTAAGGGTTGCTGAACTCCGGCGGGCAGTAGGACAATCCAGGATGACCGTCACATTCCACCCATGCGATGCGGTGATCGGCGCCGAGGTACGCGGCGCTCCAATGACGCATGTGCCGGATCAGCGCGTCGTAGCGGCGATCGAAGAAGGTCTCGAAAAGTATGGTGTGCTGATATTTCGGGGGCAGGACATCACGCCTGAGCAGCAGGTCGCATTTTCAAGATCATTCGGACCTTTGGCGATACCGCAGATCTCAGCGTCGCGGCGCGAGGAACCAGAAGAAATTTTGGTTGTCGGCAATACGAGTGAAACCCCGGTGACCTTTTCACCGGCGACCGAGGATGGCGAACTTGAATGGCATAGCGACCATATCCATCGCCGGGTTCCGGCGCGCGCCTCGTTGCTTTACGCGCGCATTGTTCCAGCCCGAGGCGGAGATACTCTTTTTGCCTGCATGTATTCCGCTTACGACGGCCTTACGAACGCACAAAAGGCAGAGTATGACGCGTTGGAAGTGGTAAATTGGTAGTGCATCATTTTGAAATCTGCTTCTTGTAAGTCTTAGGCCTGCCTGGTTTTGGTGCGCGCTCGTCCATGATCCGCACCAAGTCTTCCATGTCCCATACTGTCTTGCTTAAGCCTGCTTCCATGGCCGGTGTGATGCGAAGCGTTTTATGAATACGGATGAAGTTGTACCAAACGGTATAGAGAGCCACCATGTGCATGTGGTTCTCGAACTTCTTGGAAAACGCATTGGTCAGCCGGGTGAATCGGCGCATCTGCATCCGCATGGTCAGGTTCTGGCGCTCCACAAAAGACGTGCTGATGTGCTTCTCGTCGGGCCGGCCTTCAACGGTCCGCCTCACGATTCCAGTACAATCCGCTGGACTGTAACGGCCTTTGAAAGTCTCTGGTGCATTGCCATACACCTTGATCAGTTGCGCATAGTCGATATCGGCCCCAAACGAACCCTCAATTGCTTCTAGGTATGCCTTATGGCCGTCAGTCGTCATCTGAACGCGATTGGCCAGCCGCGAAGCAACATCATCCATAAAGGCATTCGCATATTCGGCGTCACGACCGCCAACCATCGAAGACACGATCAACTTGGTGTCTGCGTCAAGGGCGGTCCAGGTCCAAGTGTCGCCTGCCACTTGAGGTGCGGCTTTGGCCGTGGCGACGTTCTTTTGTTTCGCGTAGGTGAAGCTCCATACTTCGTCGCACTGGACGCGGCTGGCGGTGACGCCTTGCACCAGCTCGTCGTGCAGATTGGCGCAGGCCTTGCCCGCGTCGATCAGGATCTTGGCGACGGTGTTGAAGCTCACGTCGGCCAACCGTGCGGTCGCCCGCATGGACTGGCCTTCGCAGAGCATGTTCAGGATCAGGGCTCGGGTCTTGAGGTGCAATTTGTTCATACCCATAATATATGAACTAACGTGCTTAGCGTCAAGGTTAATGTGGCACATTAAAATGGTGTCTCGTCACTCTCCTCAGCAAAGGGGTCAGCGTGCTCACGATCACCAGATTCCAAAGGAGGCGCATCGTCTTTGCCGAAACCCCTTGGGGGTACGGGCACCTCCTCTGCCTTCTCCGTTTGGCCCAGTTCAACAAGCCCGAATGTATTGGGCTCTGGCCTTGTGAAAATTTCACCACTTCTCACATACGCGGACAGGGAGCTTGTCAAAGAAGCACGGTTCTCGCGCGTCGGGTCTTTCCCCAGCGCCTTCAGTAGATCAGAGATATGGACCGGAATCCCTTGCCGCATGATCTCTTCCCTCGCCTTCGCCACGGCGCTGCCGCTACGAAGGACAGCTGGAGCGGCGGCGTCATCAGTGTTCATCATCTTGAGAACATCTCGCAAAGCTTGCACATACACGTGCGCAGTTTTGATTTTCTCCTCTAAGCCTATGATTTCTCGCTCTTTTTTGCGTAATCGGTCTTCGACTTTCAGGCGTTCTCTCATGGTATGGACTCCCGATGGGATGTAGTGTATGTGATGTGACACAGTGATGGGGAAAAGGCAAGTTCCATGGCAAATGATCTGACCGTGACGCCGAGGTATCGGCGCACTATCGAGGATCTGCAAGAGCGCATGCACAAATCGGCAGACGGTGTGGAGTACTGGATGGCGCGAGAAATCCACCCAATACTCGGTTATCCCACGTGGCGCGAGTTTGATGCGGTTATGGTGCGAGCATGCCGTGCGCTCACCGGAAACGACGTAGACCCATCACACCATATTGTGCTGACCCACAAAATGGTAGAAGTCGGAAGTGATGCGAAGCGGCGGCAAGACGACTATTTTCTGTCACGCGCCGCCTGCTCCCTTATCGTCCTGAACGGTGATCCGTCTAAGCCTGAGATAGCCGCTGGACAGGCTTATTTCGTTGTGCAAACGCGCCGCATGGAGATTGCGGACGAGCAAACTGAGGACGAGAAGCGCCTGGAGCTTCGCGAGAAGGTAGCGCAATCGCACCGGCTGGTGAGTGGCGTGGCTCAGGAAGCCGGGGTTTCAAGTCAAAAGCAGGGCGTCTTTCATGATGCACGCTATCAAGGCCTCTACGGTATGAGGCTTCGCGACGTGAGGCGAAAGAAGGGACTCGGCAAGAAAGAGATTATCTACGACCGGGCCGGTCCCATGGAATTATCGGCCAATGACTTTCAAATGAACCTTGCCGCTGAGGTCATCAAGAAGGAAAGCATTCGGGGTGAGGCGAAGGTTATCGACCGAAACAAGGTGGTCGCTGCTGATGTAAGGCGCGTGATAACCGAACAACGCGGGACATTACCAGAGAACTTGCCGCTTGCCGAACCAATCAAAGAGGTCCGAAAGCGGGAACGAGCGCGTAAAAAACTTGTAGGGAAGCCTACCGATCCTTCCAACGAGCCGTAGCAGCTTTCCTAGCAATCTCAGTACGGCGCTCTGGCGTCATCTTCTCTGAGCGAGCTTTCCCGCCCTTCGCGCCCAGCGCCTTCGCGGCTGGGTCCTTGCCGTCATCCTCGTACTCCTCCTCGTCCTCGCCGGTTGCGATCCGCATAACCTTGACGGCGTTGCCGACCACGTCAGCGGGGCGATTTGGCCCTGCGGTCCTTTGGGCATGGAACCCTCCTATGCTTTACGGTAAGCATATAGGATGTCGGGCCGGGCCGCGATAGGTCAGATTTCAAAATGATGCACTACCGGTAAATTCGGTCGCTGGCGTCCAAGCTTGGCTTGTGGCACAGGGATATGCCGACAAACAGAACACAGGCCGGGAGACGCCGGAGGATGAGGTGATCCACCCGTTGGTGCGTTGTCATCCGTTCAGTGGACGAAAAGCGCTCTATTCTGGTAACCAAGTGAGTATCGGAATCGCTGGCTGGGGCAGAGAGAAAGGCCAGAAATTCATCAAGCAACTGACCGCTCACGCCTGCGCTACAGCATTTCGCTACCGCCACAAATGGCGAGTTGGTGACGCGGTAATGTGGGACAACCGACGGGTTCTACATGCGGGCACAGCCTATGACATGGCGACGGAGCAGCGGCTCCTCCACCGCGTCACACTTCGCGAAACAGAGCCGGTCGTGCCATTGGTCAAGCAGTGAACGCGCCCCCTCTGGTGATAGCTGAGGCTTTCTCATCGTTCGTTTCACCGGTTGGGCAGACGAGCCGGACGCTCTTTTACGCGCACTGCGTGTTCATTGGCCAATGTTGAAGGTAACCGTCGGACACATTCGTCGTGGGCTTGTTCAGCTCATCCGTCATGACCAAGTCGTATTGTTCATA
Source organism: Alphaproteobacteria bacterium (assembly GCA_965217615.1). Taxonomy (GTDB): domain Bacteria; phylum Pseudomonadota; class Alphaproteobacteria; order UBA8366; family CAVOAK01; genus CAVOAK01. Next base: position 184,837 of record CBDCIT010000014.1, on the reverse strand, counting down.
TTTGCTCTGGTTTTGGGTGCACTGGCGGCCGGCGCGGCCATCGCCTTTCGCGAGGTACTCGATCTCGTTCAGCGCGTCGTCTACGGGTACGAATCGGCGCAGGTCGATGAGATGTTCCGCGTGATCGCCTGGTGGCACATCCTCCTCGGCACGACGTGTGGTGGTTTGCTGGTTGGATTGATTACCCGATTTGCAATGCCGGAGCGACGGCCCGAAGGCGTGGCCGACGTGATCGAGGCAAGCGCACTGCATGGTGGAAAGCTGAGCTTACGGGCGGCCTCGCCGCTGCGGCCGTGAATGCGCTGTCACTCGGTGTCGGCGCCTCGACCGGGCGCGAAGGCCCCGTCGTCCATCTGGGCGCAGCGTTAAGCGCAGCCGTCGCACGTACGCTTAAACTTGGCGATGCCCTTTCGCACACGCTATTGGGCTGCGGTGTCGCTGCCGCGGTAGCCGCTTCGTTCAACGCACCCATTGCCGGCGTCTTCTTCGCGCTTGAGGTTGTCATCGGCCACTATACGCTCAGCGCCTTTGCGCCGATTGTGCTTTCGGCGGTGGTTGGAACGATTATCAGCCGTATCTATTTCGGCGACTTCCCCGCATTCATTGTTTTGGACCACACAATTGCTTCATTTTGGGAATTTCCCGCATTTGCCCTACTTGGCGTCGCCTGCGCCATCGTCGCCATCGCATTTATCCGCACAACTGGATTGGTTGAAAACGTCGTGGAGCGCGCTTCCATGCCACGCTGGCTGCGACCGGCAGCGGGCGGCCTGGTTGTTGGGCTCATCATCCTGGCATTTCCCCAAGTGTTTGGAATCGGATATGCAGCGACCAACGCGGCACTTCACGGCACTCTCACACTTACGCTCCTGCTGACATTGGTCGTTGTTAAGATGGCTGCCAGCGCGGTTTGTATTGGCAGCGGATTTGGCGGCGGAGTCTTCTCGCCGTCGCTATTTATGGGGGCGATGCTTGGTGGCGCGTTCGGCATCATCGTAACGCTGCCATTTCCGGAGCTGTCGTCAGGCCGCGAGGCCTATGCGATCGTCGGTATGGGCGCCGTCGCCGGCGCCGTTCTGGGCGCGCCGATCTCGACCATCATGGTGATCTTCGAGTTGACGGGCGACTATGCACTGACGATTGCTGTCATGATCGCAACCGTTGTCGCAGCGCTCATTGTTCACCATGGATTCGGATTCTCGTTCTTCACCTGGCAGCTCGATCGGCGCGGGCTGGATGTGAGGGGTGGACACGAACGCCGAGCACTCAGGTCGATCAAAATCCAGGATGTGATGAGGCGCGATTATGTTGCCGCAGTACGCACTGAGAAGCTTGGATCCTTGCGTGAGAGGCTTAAGTCAGCACCGTTCGGCCAGCTCTGCGTCGTCGACGGTGCCGGTGTCCTTCATGGCATCGTTACCTTGCATGACCTAGGCGACCTCGCCTTCGACACATCACGCGATGGCGAATTCACTGCCCGCGATATTGCAAGCCGCCTTCCGCCAGTTCTCGAAACGATCGACACGCTCGACGACGCACTTCGCCTGATGGAGACAGAGCGCGAGGAAACCATCGCCGTTGTCGACAATCAGACATCGATGACGCTGATGGGCTAGGTCCGGCATCTCGACGTGATGACGGCCTACAACGACGCGCTCACGGAGAGATATCGTGACGGTGCTGCCTCTGCAGGAGACTCAGGCACTCGCATAAAACGATCGGGTTAAGCGCGGATTCATTGCCGCTCTACCCACCGCCGTTGATCTGTCGAATTGAGATACGGATGTAACAGCGAGACGAAGTGCCTAGGACAACCAAGCCCGGCACAACGTGGCGTCGCTAGTAAAAATTCAAGATCAATCCTACGAATGCCACCACGAAGACGATGGCCGCTATGACTATCGCCACCGAACCCACATGTCTGTGTTGAAAGTCTTCCGCCATCTCAACTCCATCTGCTCCAAGTTAACTTTCGATGCATTGCAATTACACAATACCAAGCCAGGCCAATATAGCGGATTGCGTTGCCTTTGCACCCTAAAGGCTTGCGAATGTTTGGAATATGACGGCGGCAAGGAGGGTGAAGCGTGTCGGCTATGACCAATCGGTGCCTCCGACCATTTGTCGGAATTCCTCCGCGCGCAGACCGCCTTTCGCGCCCGCGCTTTCCAAATCAATCTGCGCGATCTTGCGCGCCACGTTGCTTACGAGCCGGCCATCGTCTCGTGCGTGTCGAGGAATGCCAAGTATCGTATCCTGCGTATAAGTCGCGATGCAGTCCGTTTCTTTGAGCTGCGGATCGCTCATCGGCCGTCCCTCTTTGACGGCTTTTATACCGCGACGCATTTTGCGACGGATCAGCGCGACGCCGCGGTCTGTCGCCGTTAAGTTTTCCAGCGCGTGAATATTGACCGCGCCCTGCCCGGTCATCGCGTCATAGTCGCCCGGTTGGCGCTGATGATCTTCGTAGGCTCGGTCATCGGCATGCTGGCCGAACGAATCGACCATGCCCCAGCCAATTCTACTGCGGTCACCGCGGCCTTCTGGATCGACGCGATCGTTGAAGAAGCGCCAGCCGATGACCTGGGTGTTGGAGTTGTCGACGGCGACCTTCCAGCTCGTTCCACTACCACGCTGGAAACACTTTTCAGATTCGCCGCGTTCCCAGATCGCGCCGCCTTGGTTCATATTGGGCATGACAACTTCGTTGATGCGCACCCAAATATTGGCCTCCAAACGCCGCGCCTGCAGACTCATGACGCCGATCGGCGTCTCTAAGAAGTCCATCAAAGGCATTGCGCCACGGGCTTCGACAAACTGTGCGCCGCTGGATCGCGTATGTAGGAAAACATTGTGGACTGGGTCCTGGCTGTTCTCATGCACCTGCAACCAGTTGCAGGGATAATGGTAGGCATAGGGCACCATATCGGTGTCCGCCTCCTGCCAAACGTCGAACTTGGGAAATGGGGGAACAAGCTCTGGCGGGCCTAGATAGCCGAAGACGATCCCTTTCCATTCGAACGCGGGATACGCGGTGTGGCACAGGGTGTCTTTGATGTGGCTCTTCGGATCGTTTGGTGTGTCGAGGATTGTGCCGTCCACCGCGTAGTGCCAGCCGTGGTAGCAACAACTGATTCCATGATCGGTGATGATGCCGTATTCGAGTGAGGTTCCCCGGTGGCAGCAATGTCGGTCAAGCAACCCCAGCTCGCCCCGCTTGGTCCTAAACAGGACGAGGTCTTCGCCCAAAATGCGGATGGATTTCGGTAGTTCGCCGAGCTCCGAGGACAGCGTAACCGGCTGCCAGAACCGACGCAGGTATTCTCCGCAGGGCGCGCAAGGCCCAACCTGAGTGAGCTCCTGATCGGTGGGGACATCGCGAACTTGCTGGCGGCCCGCAAAGTCTCGAAACGGAATGCCCGTGACGGCGCTCAATGTCTCACCCTCTCGCAATATCATCGGGCCGGCAGTGCGGACAGCCTCACAGTCCTATGATCAGCCTCGCAAATTCCAGCCGCTAGACAATCGAAAACCGGTCTAAACAACCTCCCTGGGTCCGAATAGGATTAGTCCAGCGCCCAGCAGGCAAACCATCGCGCCGATGAGGTCCCAACGATCCGGACGTATCCCCTCATACATCCAAAGCCAGGTCAATGATGACGCGATATAGACGCCGCCGTACGCCGCGTAGGCGCGCCCGGCGAACGCGGCATCAACCCGCGTCAGCAGGAAGGCAAAGAGCGCAAGCAATGCCACACCGGGAATCAGCCAGAAGACAGATTTACCCAAACGCAGCCACGCCCAAAATGCAAAACCGCCGGCAATCTCGGCAAACGCAGCAGCGATGCGATAGAAAGCATACGAACGCATCGCTGCGAAGATAACACGCGCCGCATCACAGACACGCTTGGAATCTCCACCCGCTCGATCGCCGGCTACGTCTCGGCCGACTCATTCCCCGACGCCAGATCTACGTACACGTCTGTCGGATCGGGTTCGTGCGGGACGAGCGAGGTAGCGTCCTCTGTCGACCACCGCGCCAACCTCACCATAATTGCCACTAGCCTACCGCCCGCGCGTACCGCATGTGGCTCCAGCAAATGAAGGCCGTCTTCTTGGAGATAGAATGTGTGGTCGCCAAACGCTTCCACTAGCTGCGAAACTGCGGGATCGTCATCGGAAACTGGGTTCGCGCCGATCTGATTTGCTACCTGCTTGATCTGTGTCGAGGTCAGCTTTATCGCGCCCACCCCTAATTTGCCGCTTTGTCGCGTCGGGGGTACCGGAGACTCATGTGACTCGCGCACCGCGCACTTTGGCGCGCCAACCCGACACCTGTCGATGAGCTTGGCGAATCGATGGGTCGGCCGATATCATGGCGTCTTCGTTCCGCCCGCAGCGATCAGGCCGCTCAGACGGGCTTTGTCATATTCGGCCTCTAAACGAGTCACAGCAGCCTCGGCTTCCGCCTCTAGATCATCACCGCAAGATTCTGGATCGCCTTTCCGCCACGCCTTCATGTAGTCGTCCATATCTTGCTCGCCCGAACGCATGGCCGCCTCATCGATGGCTGCCTGAAAACGCTGTGCGAGTTGGCGCCTGGCCGACTCTTTTCCCTCGTTCACCACCACATGGGCTGGGATGTCATGCCAATAGACGATGCGAAGGTTGGCCATATTCCTCCTCCAATGCTGCTGTTTTCATGAAAAAGCGATTGAGTTCTCTCGGCCCAGTGAAGTGTATTTGACGCAATCGCCAACGGGCATCAAAACTCCAGTCACGGTGCGGAATGCCACTTCACAAGGTAGCGAGTGTCCGCGCAAGCTGTCCATATATTTCATCTATATCAGAGGTTTATGTTCACAAGACCTTTGCAAGTGCCGGTGGGCCGGGCGGGAAGAGAAAGCGATCATTTGCGGTTTGGCTGAACGTATTCGCTCGAACATTCGCCGATAGCCAAAAGCGAACCCTAACGGATCTGGCAAATGAGAGTCTGCTCGCAGCTATGCGTCCTCACTCGAGTGTATCGAGCGCCTTCCGAAAACGTGCGTCTTCCGTTTTCTTTGCTTTCGCAAGGGTTTCAAACCAGTCCGCAATTTCGTCAAACCCTTCGTCCCGTGCCGTCTTGGCCATGCCGGGATACACGTCTGCAGATGCATTTGCGTCGCCCGCCACAGCGGCCCTTAGGTTCTCTGGAGTGGTGCCGATCGGTGCACCTGTATCGGGGTCACCGACTTCTTCCAAGAATTCCAGATGCCCATGTGCATGGCCGGTCTTGCGATTGGCTGTGGATCGGAATACGTCGGAGATATCGTGATAGCCTTCAATATTCGCCTTTTCGGCGAAGTAGAGATAACGGCGGTTTGCTCGGGCTTCCTTGGCGAACGCTTCTTTCAAATTGCCTGCAGTCCTAGTGCCTTTAGGCGATGGCATATCCTTTCTCCCGCAACCCCGCATATTGAAGTTTCAAACAGGCGAACCGAGACTTGCTTACCAAACCCTACCCGAATACAAACAGCGGCCCCACAGAGCATCATCCGTGGGGCCGCTGCGATCTCGCGCGTTAGTCTACTCGCTTTGCTGCCCGTTGCTCATGAATACGTGCTTGTAAACAAGAGCTGCAATTGCTCCTCCGATAAGGGGACCAACCCAATCTAGAAGCCCTCGAAGACCTTCCGCTGGGCTCAGACGAGGTCGAAGCGATCAAGATTCATGACCTTGTCCCACGCAGCCACGAAGTCATGCACGAACTTCTGCTCGGCGTCGTCACTCCCGTAGACCTCAGCGATCGCCCGGAGCTCAGAGTTCGAACCGAAGACGAGATCGACGCGGCTGCCGTTCCACTTGAGCTTGCCCGTCCCGCGATCACGGCCCTCGAACGCGTCCTCGGTGGCCGAGGTCGCCTTCCACTCCGTCGCCATGTCGAGCAGGTTCACGAAGAAGTCGTTGGTCAGCGTCTCGGATCGGTCGGTGAAGACCCCGAACTCGGACTGCCCGACGTTCGCGTTCAGGACGCGCATGCCGCCGAGGAGGGCCGTCATCTCGGGAGCGGACAGCGTCAGCATGAACGCCTTATCCACCAGCAGGTGCTCCGACGAGAGCGCGTGGCCGTTTGCGAGATAGTTGCGGAACCCGTCGGCGGTCGGCTCGAGCACGTCGAACGACTCGGCGTCGGTCATCTCCTGCGTGGCGTCGGTTCGACCCGGCGTGAAGGGGACCTGCACGCCGTGCCCGGCCTTCTTCGCGGCCTCCTCGATCGCCGCGCAGCCGCCCAGCACGATCAGGTCGGCGAGCGAGACCATCTTCCCGCCCGTCTGCGAGCCGCTGAACTCCCCCTGGATCCCCTCCAGGGTCTCCAGCACCTTCGACACGCCGGACGTCACGTTGACGTTCCACCCCGCCTGCGGCGCGAGGCGGATGCGCGCCCCGTTCGCGCCACCGCGCTTGTCGGTGTCACGGTAGGTCGAGGCCGACGCCCAGGCGGTCGAGACCAGCTGGGAGATGGACAGGCCAGAGCCGAGGATATTGCCCTTGAGCGCAGCGACGTCCGAGTCGTTGACCAGTTCGTGCGTGACCTCGGGCACCGGGTCCTGAAAGGGCAGCGCCTCCACCGGAACCCACGGTCCGAGGTATCGGGCGACGGGTCCCATGTCACGGTGCAGCAGCTTGTACCACGCCCGGGCAAAAGCGTCGGCAAGCTCGTCCGGGTTCTCGTAGAAGCGCTTCGAGATCTTCTTGTAGGCCGGATCGGTGATCAGCGAGATGTCGGTCACCAACATCATCGGAGCGCACCGCTTCGACGGGTCGTGCGCCTCCGGCACTGCCTCCTGCGCCTCGGGGTTCTTGGGGGCGAACTGGTGCGCACCGGCAGGGCTCTTTGTAAGCTCCCACTCGTAGTTGAACAGGTTCTCGAAGTAGCCGTTGTCCCACTTGGTTGGATTGTTGGTCCAGGCGCCCTCGAGCCCGCTGCCGATCTGATCGCCGGCTATGCCGCTGCCATAGCTGCTCGTCCAGCCAAGGCCCTGTTCTTCGATGCTGGCACCCTCGGGTTCGGGACCTTTGTGCTTCTCATCGGCAGCACCATGGGCTTTGCCGAAGGTGTGTCCGCCGGCAACGAGCGCAACCGTTTCCTCGTCGTTCATCGCCATGAGGCGGAACGTTTGGCGAATATACTCTGCTGCAGCGAGCGGGTCCGGGTTTGCGTTCGGCCCCTGCGGATTGACGTAAATCAGGCCCATGTGGTCGGCGCCCAAGGGTCCTTGGAGTTCCCCGTCGCTGCTGTGGCGCTCGTCATCGAGCCACACCCGCTCCGGGCCCCAGTAGATGTCCTCCTCGGGCGCCCAGATGTCTTCGCGGCCACCGCCGAAGCCGAAGGTCTTGAAGCCCATCGTCTCCATGGCGCGGTTCCCGGCGAAGATCAGAAGGTCGGCCCACGAGATCTTCCGGCCGTACTTCTGTTTGATCGGCCAGAGCAGCCGGCGCGCCTTGTCGAGGTTCACGTTGTCGGGCCAGCTACCGAGGGGGGCAAAGCGTTGGTTGCCGCTGCCGCCGCCGCCACGGCCGTCGTGGATGCGGTACGTACCTGCGGCGTGCCACGTCATCCGGACGAAGAGCGGTCCGTAGTGGCCGTAGTCGGCCGGCCACCAATCCTGTGACTGGGTCATCAGCGCGTCGACGTCCTTCGCCAGGGCTTCGAAGTCAAGGCTCTTGAACTCCTCGGCGTAGTCGAACTGCTCGCCGTTGGGATCGGCCTGGGGGTGGTTCTGGCGGAGGATGCGCAGGTTTAACTGGTTCGGCCACCAGTGTTGGTTCGCTGTGTCGCCAACGGCCTGGTGCGCGGCGCCCATCACTGGGCATTTGATTTCACTCATTGTGGTTTCTCCCCTCGTGTTCTGAGTTTTTCCACTCTGATTAGCCGACATTCCCCAAATAGGGCCTGCTTCTAGCCGGAAGCAATAGCAATTTCGGCTGAGCGAGTCCATTTGGCTGCAGCCTAGGACATCGCATGGCAATCTCCAGGGCTTGTCGGGTTTAACTGAGATTGAATGGTCGCTGAATTTCAATTCTCGTGAAATTGGGGCGTAGTTCGGCATGGACAGATTTGGCTGCTGGTCCAACTGCTAAATCTGGAGGCTCGGTAAGCAAAAGTTGGGACAGAGAATTTTCACAGGAAGGACTGAAATCCGGTAATACCGGCAATGATCGTTGTCAGTGCTGATGCAGAACCGGAGGCAGCCTCGCCGCTCTACGGGCGCAATCGGTGTTCCAGAAATCGTCAACCAAGGAGAATTTCAAAGATGGTGAAACGATATGACGTCAAAGGCGTGGTATCGCCCGGTGGGCGCTACTCCCATGTCGCCGAAACCGAGCCGGGCGCGCGCTTTTATCACCTGGCCGGCCGAACCGGAATCCACCCTGACGGCACCATTGGCAAGGACTTCACGGAACAGGCTGAGCTCGTCTATTCCAACCTCAAGCAGATCTTGAAGGAATGCGGACTGACTTTCGACAATCTGGTTAAGACGACCGTCTTTCTCGTCGATCCCGACGACAAACTTGCGCATCGCGATATCCAGAGGAAGGCGCTTGGCAATGTCGTGCCGCCCAATACGCTGCTGATCGTCAAAGGCCTTGCGCTGCCCGAGCTCTTGATCGAGGTGGACGCCATCGCCGCCAAGGAGTGATCGCCCAAATGGTGCGTGGCCACCCTGATGAAACGGGGGCGCCTCTCAGGTAATGCTGAGCAATATCATGGCGACGATCGTTACGATTCGCGCAACGTCGGCCCAGTGAGGTTCGCCCGAGTATCGGTTCGCAGAACGCCATACGCCGACAGAAACCAAAACATTATACGGTAGGGAGGGAACGTATCCGGCAAGCAAAGCGAAGATTGGGCGATCCGCCATGACGAGGAAAAGAAAGAGCCCACTGGAAGCAGCATTGATAATGAGGCCGCCAAAAACAGCCCAGTTCCAGAATACGTTTGGCAGTGGTAGTTCACCACGCCAGAGGTGGTACAAGTGGATCATCGACCCGAACAGATAGATGGCATCGATGGCGAAGTCCATCGAGGCAAGTGTCCGCTACAGATCACATACGAACATCGCCTTAGGAATGTCAGTTATGGCACGAGGATCGGACGCCGCTTCGATGGCCCAATGTTTATGCCCTACCGGTTAGAAACGTGTGGAACTCGTACACGTCGTGACGCTCTAGATCGGAAAATCCTGCGCCATCCAATTGACTGCGCATGTGTGCTTCGGGAACGCGGCGCCCCGCTGGCGGGCTCTTGCCATTTTCCTCATCCTTCCAATCGATGATGGCGACCACGCCCCCGGTGGCGAGAAGACGTTTGCACTCCGCGAGGAGTAGCTCCGGCGTGTCCAACTCATGGTGGAGCTGCGTCATCACAACCAGATCCGCCACACCATCGGGCAAGTCGATCGTGTTTGGCGTCATGACGATGCCCTCAACATTGCCGAGGCCTTGCGCGTCCGCGTCTTGCCGCAGCAGGTCGATCATGCCAGCGAGAATATCGCAGCCATAGACTTTGGCCGCTGGGTATCGCACTGCAAAGGGCAGCGCGACGAAACCGACCCCGGTGCCGATATCGATCAGCGTACACTCGGGAACCGGGTTAAGGATGTTCCAGATTCGGTCGGGATGGAAATACTCGAGCCGCTCCGGGCTGCGGAGGCGTTCGATTCGGGCAGGGTCCATGCCAAGCCTGTCAACCATGACTGCACCTCACTGGATTCATTTGGCCGCAGTGTGTCGCATACTCACCCGAATATCGTTCGGGAATTAATGGTGGGGCGACTGCACCGCGGGGAAAGACTCAGGTCGGAATTTCGAAAAAAATTCGCGCTTGCCAACATCGAGCCAGACGCTGCGCAGAATGTCGTACGCCATCACGGTGTGAAATAATAGCTGCGGGATTGCGAAATGGAGGAGAAAGGTCTGACCTGAGAAGTGAATTGCGTACGTTTTGAACTCGATCTGGCGGCTTTTGCTGCCTTCAAACTGTTCCGGCTTTACACCTTGGATAAATTCAAGCGCCTCGGCGATTTGCTTTTTGAGAACCGAGAAGCTCGACTCGTCGCCGCCGAAATAGTCGGGTACGTCGTTGCCGATTAATCGGGCGACCGCTCCACCCGAATGGAAGAGAGTGGTTTTGACCTGGAGCGCCATATGAAACATTTTGGGATAAACGCGCATCTGGAGAAGTACGCTTTCGTCGATTTCGTGCTCTGCACAAATCGCCTCAGCCTTGTCGAGTATGCCCGTTAGGCCGCCTAATATCTGGACGAAGATGGGAACCGAGGTCTGATAAATCGAAAGCGGCATCGGGCTGCTCCGTTCAGATGGTTGAGACGGCAATGTTATCGTCAACTAGGGATGTGAGTCGGGAAATCGTTCGCTTCTGGTCAAAATCGGAAATCGTGGCGCGCCCGGCGGGATTCGAACCCACGACCCCAGGATTAGGAATCCTGCGCTCTATCCGACTGAGCTACGGGCGCAAATAGTGACGAAAGTCACGCATCATAACACGATGTACAAGTTCTGAGCGGGCCGCAGGAAGCTCCACACCACGCCATTGCGACGACGCGTTACTCGCCAAGCGGCAACGAATAGACGATCGCCAGAATTTCCGTACCCGGATTGTTGTCGTCGAGGCTGGCGTTGGAAATATGATGGAACGCGACACCGAGCCGCGAACGGTTGTCGAACCGATAGGCAAGCTCGATGCCGGAGCGGAATTCGACCGAATGGCCCAAGTCCTTGCCGTCGACATCGTGGTAAAGTCCAGCCGCAAAATTGGGCGTCAGTACGAACCGTCGGCCAAAGAAGAGGTCGACGTTAACTCCTACAAAGCCGTAGATCGCGGCATCGCTCGTCGCCATGCCCCCGACCATCGGCTTGAAGATCCAAAACCGTTTGCCGCCGCGATACTCGATACGGAATTCAGCGGCGTCCTTATCGTCGTTGATGTCGAAGTATCCGCCGCCAAAGGCGAGAAAGGCCGGGTCATCGCCACGAACCGGTTGCGCCAACAGGCCGAACAGACCCGTTGCAAGGACGTCGAGCGCGAGGATCGAAACCCTCGGTCTCATACCGTATCGCAAACGAAAAACACGCTTACGGGATCCCTCCCCTTGTCGACGCGCGCCGCATCATAAGCGATCGGCGGGCCAAGGCAATAATTTCAGCAATGCTATGCGAGCGCTTTCATGCGTTCGGTCGCCCGCACCAAGGCCTTGCGAATACCCGGTTCCATGGCCGAGTGACCCGCATCGGGCACGATCTGAAAGTCGACGTTCGGCCAAGCGTCAGCAAGTTCAGCCGCGGACGCAATCGGGCACACCAAATCGTAGCGCCCCTGGACGATCACACCGGGGATCGCCGCGAGCTTCTCGGCGCGAGCGAGCAAAACGCCTTCCTCGACAAAGAGATTATGGGTGAAGTAGTGAGCCTCGATCCGGGAAAGGCCGAGAGCGGCGTTCGGCGCGCTCCACGCCGCCACGGTCTCCGCACTGGGAAGCAGCGTGGAGCACGAGCCTTCATAGCGCGACCAAGACTGCGCTGCGGGCATGTGTACGTCGGGGTTCGGATCGGTCAGACGGCGATGATAGTTGCCCAGCACGTCGGCCCGCTCCTCCGGCGGCAGATAGTCGACAAATGCGCGCCAAGCTTCGGGAAAGAACCGCCCCATGCCGTTAAGAAACCAGTCGACCTCTCGGCGCCGGCAGAGAAATATGCCGCGCAGAACGAGACCGCTACACCGCTCCGGGTATTGCTCGGCATATGCGAGTGCCAGACTTGATCCCCAGGACCCACCGAACAGCATCCAGCGTTCGATCCCGAGATGTTGGCGTAGCGTCTCCATATCGTCGATGAGATGCGCGGTCGTATTGTCGGCAAGTTCGCCAAGCGGTGTCGAGCGCCCGGCACCACGCTGATCGAAGATGACAATTCTGTAGCATGCCGGATCGAAAAATCGGCGATGTTGTGGAGTCGCGCCTGCGCCAGGCCCGCCGTGAAGAAATAGAACGGCGGCGCCGGTCGGTTCGCCCGACTGCTCCCAATACATCGTATGACGGTGATCGAGGGCCAGCTGGCCGGATTCAAACGGTTCGATGGGCGGGAAGAGGTCGCCGGCACTCATGGTTTACTCATAGTGGATCGCTCAATGGTGTGCCGCCAAACGCTGCAAATAAGCCGGGCGCGAGCTATCTATCGCGTTTGAATCGGATGTTGTAAAGCCGCGCCGCGATAAACCACGGATGATGACGTGGCATGCCCGAAAAGCGCAGTATGTCAGGATGTTTGGACCAACTGCTTGGCGCACCTCAATATTCGCATCTCTCGCCCTTATTGCGGCGACGTCGATTGGGCTGTGCGATCAGCTCGTTCCCGGCGAAACGGCAAGGGTCATCGAAGTTGTCGATGGAGATACGCTTGTTCTAGACACGGGCCGGCAAGTACGGCTTGTTGGCCTGCAGGCGCCAAAATTGCCGCTCGGCAGGCCGAACTTCGCAGCGTGGCCACTGTCCAAAGATGCCGCCGCTACACTTCGGGAACTCACGTTGGGAAAGACATTGTCGCTCGCATATGGCGGGCGGCGCATGGACCGCCACAGCCGGATTCTTGCGCATCTCTACGACGAAAACGGATCCTGGATTCAAGGTGCCATGCTGCAGCCAGGGTATGGCGCGGGTTTACAGTTTTTCCGACAATCGTTCACTCGTCGCCGAGATGCTTGCGATCGAACGTGAAGCTCGAGCAGCGCGGCGCGGTATCTGGGCCCACCCCTACTACCAAGTTCGAGACCATAGCGAGACGCCCCGCTACACGGATAGTTTTCAATTGGTCGAAGGACGCATTCACACCGTGGCATCGATTCGTGGTTGGACCTATGTGAATTTCGAAGAGGATTGGCGCCACGACTTCACGATCAGTGTGCGGCGGGGGAACCTCAAGGAGTTTCTCCGCGCGGGTTTAGATCCGGCGACGCTGAAAGGGCGAAGGGTGCGTGTGCGCGGCTGGATACGGTGGTTCAATGGCCCAGCAATCGAATCAACTCATCCCGAACAGATCGAGCTGCTTGAACAGTGAATCGCTCGAAGATCTTACGGCTCTGCGCTTTAGCCTGCTTGTGCGGCGCCCTTGTCTCGGTCGCGGGATGCGCCGTCAACCCGGCCACGGGCCACTCCGACCTTATGGTCGTTTCGGAAAGCCGGGAACGGTCAATCGGGCAGCGCGAACATCCAAAGATCGTCAAGGAGTTCGGCGGAGTCTACGAGGATACAGAAGTCTCCGCCTATGTCGCCGTCATCGGCGGCAGATTGGCCGCGGCCAGTGAGCGGCCGGACATTGCCTTCACGTTCACTGTGCTCGACAGCCCGATCGTTAACGCATTTACCACGCCTGGGGGGTTCGTCTATGTGACCCGCGGCCTGATCGCACTGGCAGACTCCGAGTCCCAACTGGCTTCTGTTGTTGGCCACGAATTGGGACACGCCGTCGCACGCCACAGTGCACAACGCCTGAGCCAAGCAATGTTGGCGCAGCTCGGCCTAACGATCCTTGGTCAAGTCGCCAACACGCCGAGCTTGAGCGACGTTGCGGGGCAGCTTGCTGGCCTTTACCTAACGGCGTTTTCACGCGAACAGGAGTTTGAAGCGGATACGCTGGGTGTGCGCTACCTTGCGAGGGCGGGATACGATCCGCTAGCGGCATCAGAATTTCTTGCAAAACTCCGCGCCCATAGCAGACTTCAGGCGAGGCTCGCCGGTCGATCACCTAATTCCATGGATCGGTTCGACATAACGGCAACCCACCCGCGCACCCTCGAGCGTACCGAGCGAGCGATCCTTGCAGCCAACGCCTTCAAATTTGCCAATCCGTACGTTGGACGAGGCGAGCACTTGAATGCCATCGACGGAATGACCTATGGCAGTTCTGCCGACGAGGGATTTATCCTCGGCCGGCGTTTTGCACATAAGGATTTGCGGTTCGAATTCTCGGTACCGAGGGGATTTGTGCTCTCCAACCAACCTGCGCGGGTGGTCGCGCGCGCCGAACGGGAGCGATTCACCATCGCATTTGACCGGGCGCCAGAGGACTTTGCCGGGGAGATGGCGGCATACTTGGACCGCAGGTGGATCTCGAACGCGCGCCTCAGCAACCTCGAGACAATTTTCATCAATGGTATGGAAGCGGCAACCGGCTGGATAGAACAACAATCGAACCAGGGACCGGTAGAAATCCGCTTCGTGGCCATTCGATACCCGCCGCGGATTATCTACCGGTTTGTTTTTGTTACACCATCGCGCCCACCATTTGCACTCGCCGAGGCGCTGAAGCGCACGACCTACAGCTTTAGACGGTTGACCAATGCGGAGGCGGCTGCGCTATCCGGGAAGATCATCCGTGTCGTGAAGGTCGGAGCTGGCGACACTGCTGGCGTGTTGGCGGGCCGAATGGCATTTGCCGATCTTCAACGCGAACGGTTCGAGGTTCTGAACGGATTTTCGAAAGGCAAGGCGCCAACTGTGGGAGAGTCCGTCAAGCTCATCATTCGGTAGAGCGAGACCGGGCAGCCGCTCGCGACCGACGTATGACTGGATTATAGCGTAGACCAATTAATATACGTGAAAGGCCGACGGCTACAGAAAATGCCCCTGCACCACTTCACATTGATGCAATCTTTACGTTCAGCGTTGCTGGCAACAGCGCTTTTCGCCGCTGGCTGTGCGGTCAACCCTGCAACGGGTGAGTTTGATTTCATGCTGGTCTCGGAGGCTGAAGAAAAGGCCATCGGTGAACGTGCCCATTCTCAGATCATGTTGGGATTTGGCGGAACCTACGACGACCCCGAACTTGCGGCATATCTCGATTCGGTTGGCCAGCGACTTGCGGCCCAAACCGAACTGCCCGATTTGGGTTACAGGTTTACGATTCTCGACTCACCCATTGTCAACGCGTTTGCGGCCCCAGGGGGCTACGTCTCCGTGACGCGCGGCTTATTGGCGCTCCCTATGAATGAAGCGCAGTTGGCCGGCGTTCTAGGGCATGAATTAGGCCATATCAACGCTCGGCATACAGCGCAGCGCGTTACGCTAAGCGTCGCACAGGCGGAACTCTGCAAACGACTGCATTGCGACCCCAATGGCGCCCTTCTCAAACGCCTCGGCCTTCGAAACAAGGCGCTCCACCTGCGGCGCTTCTCCCGTGAACAGGAGCTTGAGGCTGACAGACTAGCGGTCCGCTATCTTACGCGTGCAGGCTACCCGGCGGCTGCGATGAAGAGTTTGCTGCGCGCGCTGCTGGCGCATGGCGCGACGAAATCGAGCATTGCGGCTACACCGTCGGACGGTCAGCGACCGAACCATATGTCCACCCACCCCCTGACCGCCGAACGGCTTGAACAGGTATCAATTATTGCGTTGCGGAACCGCGCAGGCGCATCGCATTCGGACGACGGTGCGTATTTATCCGCCGTTAACGGCCTGCTTTATGGCAACCAAGCTGATATCGGTTTCGTCATTGGACGTCAGTTCGGAAATCCCGACAGACGAATCGCATTCGACGTACCAGAAGGCTTTGTCATTAGCGCAACACGCGATCAGGTCACCGTTTCTGGTCCAGGCAATACCTCGATCATTTTTGAGGCGGCGCGGGTGAAGTTCACCGGCACAATGCTCGATTACCTAACCACTCTTTGGGCACGGGACCTCCCCTTAAAAGAGAGTCATACGCTCGAGATCAATGGTATGGACGCCGCGATTGGATGGGCGAGACGCGATACCGAACGGGGATCGTTGGAGTTCCGGCTTGTCTCGATTCGCTTCGATCAAGAGAATATCTACCGTTTTCTAACGGTGGCGCCTGCTGAGCATAGCGAGACTATCGCAAAAGCGTTGCGGGATTCGATATTTAGCTTCAGACGGCTGGGGGCTGTCGAAGCCGCGCGCCTGAAACCACGGCGGTTGCGTGTCGTTGACGTCCAAGCCGGCGACTTACTCTCGGACCTAGAGCATTTCCGTGTCTGAATGAATCGCGAGGGATTCACAGGCCGTCAATTTTGTGATTCAAACTGCATGCTGGGTAGGAGGTCAGCATGCATGGCTCAGTATCTATCAGAAGATCTTCGCATCAGGGTGATCGGCGCGATTGAAGGCGGGATGTCGCGCAACGGGGCGGCCAGGCGGTTCGGTGTCAGCATCGCCAGCGCGGTGCGCTGGATGGATGAATATTTGCGGTGCGGGCGGACGGCGCCGAAGCCGCGCGGCGGCGACCGCCGTTCCGGCCGGATCGAGGCGCAGGCTGATCTTCTGATGCGCGCCATTGAGGAGACACCTGACATCACGTTGATGGAACTGCGCGAGAAGCTAATCGCCGAGCGGGGCGAGAGCTTTGCAATCAGCACACTCCACGCTTTCTACCGCCGCCACGAGGTGACGTTTAAAAAAAGACTGCCCACGCCAGCGAACAAGAGCGCGAGGATGTGAGAATCCGGCGCGAGGCTTGGTTCACCCTTCAGCCAGATCTCGATCCGACAAGGCTGGTGTTCCTCGACGAGACTTGTCAATCGGCGTCCAAAATTGACCCCCTATCGGCGTGCAATATTGACCCCCCTTAATGGCACGGCGGAGGTTGTCCCGGTAGTCAATAGGGGGACCCGAGCGGCTTCGTGTAGCGCCTTGCGGTGCGCGGAGCGAAGCCGCGTGGGCTTGACGTATACGTCAAGCCTGTTGACCCACCGGGGCAAGCGGGCCGCAGGCACGGCCTGTGCCGGGTCAGCAGCGGTTCTTGAAGCGCCAGCTCTCGTTTCGATGATCTCGCAATGGTGGGTCAGGCGGTCGAGCAGGGCTGTGGTCATCTTGGGGTCGCCGAAGACGGAGGGCCATTCGCCGAAAGCGAGGTTGGTGGTGACGATGATCGAGGTGCGCTCGTAGAGCCGGCTCATCAGGTGGAACAGCAGCTGGCCACCGGCCTGAGCGAAGGGCAGGTAGCCGAGTTCGTCGAGGATGACGAAGTCGCGTCGGACGAGTTGGTCTGCGGTACGGCCTTGGCGTCCGGAGCGGAGTTCGGCCTCGAGGTGGTTGACCAGGTCGACGACGTTGTAGCAGCGGCCACGGGCGCCCTTTCTGATACAGGCGCGGGCGATGGCGACGGCGAGATGGGTCTTTCCGGTGCCGGTGCCGCCGACCAGCACGATGTTGCGCTTGCTCTCCAGGAAGTCGCCGCCGGCGAGTTCCTGGATCAGGGGCTCATTGACCGGGGAAGCGGCGATATCGAAATCGGCCAGCTCCTTGGCCGTCGGCAGCTTGGCGGACGTCATCTGGTACTTGATGGAGCGCGCCTGCTTGTCGGCGACCTCGGTCTGCAGCAGCGTACCGATGATCTGTTGCACCGGATGACGGCGCTTGAGCCCGTCGGCGAGGATGTCGTCGTAGGCGGCGCGCATGCCTGCAAGCTTCAGCGCCGTCATCATCGCCAGCACATCATGACGCTCCATGACCGGCCTCCCTCAGGCGGTCGTAGCGGCGGCAGTCGGCCACCGGCTGGTGGCGAAGCTGCAGGCCCTCGGGCGTTGGGATGGCCGGCGGCGGCGGCGGCTGGCGGTGCCGGGCGAGGATGTTGAGCACAACGTCAGCGCTGCAGGCGCCGCAGGCGAGCGCTTCGGCGCAGGCCGCCTCGACCGCCTCCAGCCCGTCCTCCAGCACCGCCGCGAGGATTTTGACGATCTGACGATCACCGTCGTCGCGGCCGGTGAGCCGTGCCCGCATGCGGCCCAGCGCGCCGGGCAGTTGCCAACCCTTGAAAGGCGCGCCATTCCTCAGCGCACCGGGCTTCCGTGTCAGGATCGGCACGTAGTGCCATGGATTGCAGGCGATCTCACCGCGTCCAAAGCTCCGGGGGTGTTCGGCAACGGTCTCGCCATCCTGGCGGATGACAATCCGATCGGCATAGGCCCGCACGTCGACCGTCCGCCCCACGGCGCGGGCCGCCACGCTGTAGTGGTTGTTGTCGAAGCGCACCAGACAGGTCTTGGAGACCGATACCTCGGTGGCGTGGAAGCCGTCGAAGGGGCCGCGATAGGCCATCAGGAAGGGCCGCTCCTCCTCGAACACCTGCCACACCGTCTTGCCCTCGATCATCGGATGCGGCCGCTTCTTGGCGTCCTCGATGCACCGATCCATCAGCCACTCGTTGATCTCGGCGTAGGAGCCGCCCCGCGGGATGGGCACGAACAAGCGGCCGCGGAGGTAACCCACCTGCCTCTCGACCTGGCCCTTCTCCCAGCCCGCACCCGGAGTGCACGCCACCGGCTCCACCAGATGGTGGGAGCACAGCTCCAGAAAGCGCCGGTTGTAGGCGCGCTCCTTGCCCACGAACACCATGCTCACCGCCGTCTTCATGTTGTCGTAGATGCCCCGCCGGCAGACCCCGCCGAAGAAGTGGAAGGCCCGTTCGTGCGCCTCGAACACCATCTCCTGGCTCTCGCGCGGGAAGATCTGAACCAGCTGCATGCGGCTGTAGCAGAGCCGCATGTGCGCTGCCTTCACCTTGGTCGTCACACCCGACAGGCGCGCGTACTCGTGGCTCCAGTCGAACTGGTAGGCCTCGCCGGGATCGAAGCTCAGCGGCACAAAACCCTGCGACGGCGACAACAGCCGCCACCGCCGACGCCAGGTCCTGGCGTAGCGGCGCACCGCGTCGTAGCCGCCGCCATAGCCCAGAGCCGCAAGGTCTTCATGAATCCGCAGCAGAGAAAAGCGGTCCCGGCGCGGCTTCTTCTCGTTGGCCTCAAGCCGGCGCTCCAGCTCCTCCACCCACGGCCCAAGCTTCGGCATCGGCTGGATCTTGCGCTCGTAGCTGAACGAGGTCTCATCACCCCGAACCACCTTGCGCACCGTGTTCTTCGAAACCCTCAAATCCCGGGCGATCTTCTTGATCGGAACACCCCTCACCAGATGATCCCGACGGATCCGCGCAATCGTCTCCACAACCAGCACCTCCCCCACCTCGTCTGTCCAAACAACAAGGTGTGTTAAAAATCACAAACCCAGAGGGGTCAATTTTGGACGCCGATAACCCCCAATAGGGGGTCAATATTCCACGCCGAACAACACGCGGGGATAAAGGCTGGCGAGACGCCGGAATGCTGGCAGGATAAGCCGGCAAAGCGGCGCCAAAAGGATGTCGAGGCGCGGTGGACCAAGAAGCACGGCAGGAGCCATTACGGCTACAAGAACCATGTCAACGTGGACCGTCGGCACAAGCTGGTGCGGCGCTATCAGGTGAGCGACGCGGCGACGCACGACAGTGAGGTTCTCGACGATATCCTGGATGGGGACAACACGGCCTTGGGCGTATGGGCGGACAGCGCTTATCGCTCGGCGGAGATCGAGGCGGCGCTGAAGAAGAAGGGGTTGAGGAGCCGGATCCATCGCAAAGCCCGCCGCAACAAGCCGCTGAGCGAGCGCGAGAAGCAAGGCAACAAGACCCGTTCGTCCGTTCGGGTCCGCGTCGAGCATGTTTTCGGGGCCCAGAGCAACGACATGGGCGGGACGCTGCTGCGTAGTGTCGGGCTGGCGCGGGCAAAGGCTCGGATAGGGCTGAAGAACCTCGCCTACAACATGCGCCGTCTGGTCCAACTGAACCGCCTCGCCGCGGCGGTGTGACAATACTCTGAGTAGGAGATCGCCTGGGCACGGTCTTGAAGCGGAAATAGCTCAATTGGAGCGCGGGAAACTCCCGGAAATCCCGGTGCCAGCATGGCCGCAGACGGCCACAGCCCGTTTAACCAATCATCCTCTGTCAAATCGCGAATTCTTAGAGGTGCCCTTTACAAACTCGGGTTACAAGCCGGATTGATCCGAAAATGCTCTAGTTCACAAAATGGCGGTCCCAGAACTTCATTGGGAACAGTTTGCGATTCTCAATGGCCTCTACGACGTGCTGGAGGCAGTCGAACTCAAGCCTGGTGAGAGGGTAAAACTGATCACGCGATAACCCACGCGGCTAGGCATCGATCAGCAGGTCTTCCGGAACGTCTGCTTTTTCTTGCATGAGACTGCGCAATTTCAACAATGCACGATGCTCCAGTTGTCGTACGCGCTCTTTGCTGACACCGAGTTCGCGACCCAATTCTTCAAGCGTCGCTCCCTCCTCGCTCAGCCGCCGGCGGCAAATGATCGTCTGTTCGCGAGGGCTCAACTCGCGCACCGCCTCCAACAGCCAGCGTGAACGGGACAGGCCGTCGCGCATGCCGATCACCACGTCTTCAGGGCTCGGACTCGAATCCGCGAGGAAATCCTGCCAAGTGTCCTCCGAGCCATCGGCAATTGGCGTGTTCAGGGATTGGTCTGCCGAATTTAGCCTCATTTCCATCGACGCAACGGCATCAACACCAACCTTGAGCTCCGCCGCTACAAAATGGCGACCTTCATCGCTCAATTGATTGCGGAATTCCTTATCAATCCGGGCGCGCAGCCTTCTAAAATTGAAGAACAGTGTCTTCTGTGCAGCCGTTGTGCCCGTCCGAACGATCGACCAGTTGCGGAGGACGTAGTCCTGGATTGCCGATCTGATCCACCATGTGGCGTATGTCGAGAAACGTACTTCGCGGCCGGGATCAAATCGTGCTGCCGCTTGCATCAGACCAACGTTACCTTCCTGGACCAGATCGCCCACGGGTAGACCATAATTTCGAAACCGTGTTGCAATGCTGATGACAAGACGGGAATACGCTCGGACAAGACGATGGAGCGCCTTGTCGTCGCCATCCTCGCGCCACCGACGCGCCAAACCGAATTCTACATCGCGAGAGAGCAACGGCTCGCGCATGGACGACTTGGTGAAGTTCAAGTTTGCGCGTTGGGTTTCTGTATCGTCGATATGGGCCACGCGACAAGTCCCTCAAGCATCAAGATCATATACTTTACAAATATACTCAGAGATTGGCGTTCTTTATCAGTTCACAATAGGTATTCGGCAACACAGGCGGTCAGAATATTGTGAACACAATAAGTAGTATTGGGATGGAATAGTCGCAATTCTCCGGCGAAACTAGTTCTTCGTTTACCGGAAGTTGCGGTGCGGCTGTAGCACCCGCAAGAATATTACACAATATCCGAAAAAAAGCTTGGTTTTGGCCTGTGGGCATCTGCGCGATGCACAGGTGTCAAAAGTCGAGCCGGTCGAGCAGGTCGCCCTCCGACGAGAAGCAGGCCGCCGTAAGTTTGCCGCCAAATCCACAGCCGCTGTCTACAGTAATCGTGTATCGACGTTCCTCGAACCCGCCATGTTCTGGATCGAAGCCTCGAACTATTTTTCGGAATCCGTCGAACGGTTGTTTTACTGATTTAAAACTGCGGCCGGCCCACCAAAAGCTATCCGTTTGTTCGTCTAGCGTCCGGGTATCATCTATCCCCGTGTTCACGAACAACAGGGTGCGGTTATCCGTCATTGCCGCGCGTCGCAGGGAGTTGAGGAGCATTTCGTGGCCTGGCAGTGCCCGTAGCCTGTCGCGCAGCTCGTTCGTCCAATGCGTCAGTGCCAAAGCACCCTCAACGGCACAGTCGAATCCGAGCTCAGGCATACTGCCGTATGCGCGCAGTGTTGCGTCGCCGCCGTGGCTGAGCATCCATTGCAAAACCTCCGAGGGATTCTGTGCAAACTGCAGCTGCAAAAGTTTTTGCCAAATTTCTTCCTGGCTGCCTCGGAGATAGACAACGTCATTGGGATCGGCGTATGGCGGCAAGGCAAGAAAGGCGCTTCTAAACGCGAGTAGCTCCTCTATCGTCTCACGCACCTGAGGGGTGTATCCGAGATAATTTCCGAGGTAAACCAGCCGGTCTCCGTCTTCAAGACGGCTTGCCAATCCAGCGTGAAGCTCTTCGAGAACTGCGGCCTCACCGTGAATCGATCCAATCGCCCAAATGCGGCGTGCTTTCCGGAAGATTGTAAAACGGTTGCCTTCAGGCATGTCTGCAGCCTGAGTCACAATAAGGGTAGACCAGCATCTCCATTGCCCACGTCCCTATCATACAGCACCTTGGAATCGGCGATGCCGAGGACCGGTATCGCGCGTTTGCGTGAACTGCATTTGCCTAGCTGCGTCAACTCAAGAGTCGCCTCAGCCGGTGTAGGCGCGGACGGGCGTTTGAAGAGGCAGCGTCGCCTCATGGCAAACCACCCACCACTCAGGCGGCCTTCAGCATCTCCTCAAGGCGAAGCGTCGCAGCTTCCTCGTCGATATCCTCGACCGCCGCAAGTTCACGCGATAGGCGGTCAAGTGCCGCCTGATAGATTTGCCGCTCGCTATATGACTGGTCAGGCTGACCCGCATTACGGTGCAAATCTCGCACAACCTCTGCGATTGAGACTGGATCACCCGAATTAATCTTTGCTTCGTACTCCTGTGCGCGACGGCTCCACATAGTGCGCCGCACACGACTGCGACCCTTAAGCGTCTTCAACGCCGTCTTCATTTCGTCACGTGTCGACAGCTTTCGCAGTCCGGACATCTTGGCCTTTGTTATCGGCACACGCAGCGTCATCCGATCCTTATCAAACGCAATGACAATCAGTTCCAGCGCGCAACCTGCGATTTCTCGCTTCTCGATACCTGTAACTCTTCCGACACCATGAGTGGGGTAGACGACCCAATCACCAGTTCCGTATTCGCTATTTGTCGCCATTCGATATTGCTCACAACCGCTGTGATTAGGTGACACGATTCGCCTGTTAACTCGCCGACACTAGACGTGGCCTTGGCAAAGCGCCCCGATCTCTGCGGACGCTACGCGACATCAGCTCGCTGCAATCCTGCATCCAAGCCGGTGTGGCCTGCTGTTGTCTTGCTCGTCGATCGGTTTGGTCCGGCACCATTCGGACCACGCATCTGACCGCCCTCAAAGCGGCGTTAGCATATGGATTATAACACAAATTTGCGGGGAATTACAGCTGGCGTCGGCGCACCTTTAGGCAAGAAACTCGGCGCCACGCCATGCCGACAGACTTTCGTGTGCCTAAGATGCTCTAGCTCTTGCCTGGGTTCGAGCTGAAATACTTCTCGAATTTATCGGCAACTTCGCGATATTCGTCGCCATCCGCCGGCGGTTCGCCCTTCTGCGTAATATTCGGCCACAACTCTGCGTACTCTCGGTTCAATTCTACCCAGGGCTCAGACTTGACGTCGCTATCGGGCAGGATCGCTTCGATCGGGCACTCCGGCTCACACACACCGCAGTCAATGCACTCCCCAGGATGGATTACCAGCATGTTCTCGCCTTCGTAGAAGCAATCGACCGGACAGACCTCGATACAATCCATCAACTTGCACTTGATGCAGTTCTCGTTGACCACATACGTCATGTGATACTCTCCATACCTTCCCTAAACCTACCCGATCCAAACCCCGTTAAGTGCGTCCTCGACACGCGGTGATAAGATGGGCAGCATCATTTTTCAAGCCGGGCCAATGCCCGCCGACGCTGATCGCCGCTCTCCTGATCCGTGACATATAGTAGGCCGGCAAGGCGGCGCAACAGGTTTCCTTCAAAGTCGTGGAGTTCGCCGTCCGCATAGCATACTTCCCAAAGCAATCCGATCATCGCAACCCGCTCATCATGATCAAAATGCCGGCGTATCACGCTGGTAAACGCATATAGGTCGTGCGCGTCTTCGGTATCGCGCTCCGCATCATCGAGTAAGGCTGAAGCCGCGTCTTCTGCCAATGAAAACTGCCGTACCATGATCGATACGATACGCTCGCGCTCACGATCGTCGATCTGTCCATCGAGACGCGCCGCCTCAATCATCAGCGCCGCAGCGGCAAATCGAAGTTCGGATCCATCCTCCGTCGCCGTCCTCGGATCACGGGATACGCGCCGACCTTCAAGCATTAGCTTCAATCGCGAAATCATGACGCTCGCTACCACACGCCGCCGGCGCTCCGCAAGTTGCCGGTAGCGGAGCCCTTCCCGCGCCTCGGTCTTTGTCATCGTGCGGTCAATATCCGCCAAATAGATTTGAGCCGGTCCAGCGCGCGGCGTTCGGTCTTGGTTGGGCGTCCGCTTCCCTTGTCACGCGCCCCTGATTGCGGTGGCGTTGCAGCGATCTGTATTGGTGGGTCCAGGTCACGATAAAGGGTGCGTGCTTCGGCGGCCGGCCCGCGTCGCGCGCCCAGCAGCAAGACTTCGATTACTCTAATGTGACGGCCCAGCGCGAACGTGAGGACGTCGCCAGTGCGAACGGCCGCGTGGGACTTATCCACGACCTGCCGGTTGACACGCACCTTCCCCTCGCCGACGGCGTGTGCGGCAAGTGTACGGCTCTTAAAAAACCTCGCATGCCATAGCCATTTGTCGAGCCGCAGCTTCGTGCTTTGCTCGCTCACTTCACACCGTTCAGCTCTCTAAGTACTGCAAATGGCGAGTCCGCGAGTTGAGCCGATGATTTAGCGGTCTTTCGCGCCGCGCGCTGCGGTCGGCGAGGGCGGCGCTTTCGGGCCGGCGAGTACACAATCCCCATATCCTCAACGACGGCGCGAAATCCGAGGCCCGACATGACTGTGACCAGATCATCGCCATCACAGCCGGCGGCCACCACAAGCTCTGGCGTCGCGAGGAAGGGCCCCTGCCTCGCCTTCTTTCGTGCGAGAGTGGCAAGCTTCTCAACACAGTCAACCCTCAGACCAACTGAGCCGAACCTGCGATAGCCTATATACGGCAAGCAGCGCCGATCGCCTTGAGCCAATCGCAAAATGGGCGATCCGCCCAACGGGATTTCGACAGAAGCGCGCGCAAAATGAGCGGACCACAAAAGTGCCCTTAAGCAGATAGCGTCGGGCCGCAGGAGACCGGCAACAAATATCGTGTGGGCGCCGACGCGCAGACCTAATCTGGACAACATTTTTCTGTCGCGGTCTTCAAGCGCGTCAACTTGCGCCCGGGCCGCAGCGCGCGACGTTGAGCCTAGCCGCTCGATAAGTTGAAACACGAGGCCGCGCGCAGCCCCACCGATCGACGCAGATTGCAGGCGATAAAGCTTCGACAAGCGTCGCCTGAGATATCGATCGAGCCAGGTCTGCGCGCGTACACGGACGCGTTCGCGCTGGGCAGCGTCGAGCAGGTCGTTGCCGAGTGGTTCAGCAGTTGGCGTGAGGATGCTGCCACCCTTGCGGAGCCTTGCTACCTCGGTTCCTTGCCAACGTATTCTCGCGTTGTTATCGAGCTTAATTGCATCGTCGCGGTCTTTCACAAAGTGTGTCACGCGGCGAGCAAGCTCATCGCAGGCGGCCCGACGCGCAGCCGAGCGCAGGACTCTCGCCGCATCCTTGATTGTCGGATCGGGGGTGAAAACGAGACCGGAAAGCCGGCCGACAAATTCGCCCTCGACGATGACATCACCCGCGCCATTCACTCCGGCCAAAACGTCTGCGCCGTCGCGGCGGCGATGACCCAGAACCATCGCGCGGCGGTCGACGAAACGCTGCGTAAGGCGTTCGTGCAGCGCGTCCGATAGGCGATCCTCGATTGCGCGCGTGCGGTCCTGCCAATGCTGCGCGTCAGCCAACCATTCAGCACGATGGCTGACAAAGGTCCAAGTACGGACGTGCGCAATGCGCGCCGTCAAGGCATCAATTTCGCCGGTTAGGTCGTCAAGACGGGCGATCTGTGCCGCCACCCATTCCTCCGGCAAAAGACCTTCGGCGCGACATAGGCGCAGGTAAAGTCCACGCAGCAGGCGTGTGTGCTGTTCGGCCATCACCTTCCGGAAATCGGGAATTTGACAGACCTCCCAAAGGAGGCGAACGGTGGCGGGATTGCTCGCAAGGCCGAGCACTGTTTCATCCCTCGCTAAGGCTGTAAGCGCCCGGTGATCATCCGCACCGTGCCGGCGGATGAATTGACGCGTCGGCGCTGGCGTCTCCAGGCTCTTGATCAGGGCCAGCGGTGACATGAAATCGAGCGAGCGGTTGCGCCAATAGACTGCCGTAAGCGGCTCGAACCGATGCTCCTCAACCGCCTCGACTATCGTCGGATCAAGCCCACCAAGGCCGTTGGTTACGCCAAATGTACCGTCCATCATATGACGTCCAGCGCGGCCAGCGATTTGTCCGATTTCAGCGGGCCCGAGTTGGCGTTGATGACGACCGTCGAACTTCGCGAGTGATGCGAAAGCAACATGGTCAATATCCATGTTGAGACCCATGCCGATCGCATCGGTGGCGACCAAATGCTCTACCTCGCCTGCCTGATACATTGCGACCTGCGCATTGCGCGCGCGCGGCGAGAGCGCGCCCAGCACGACGGCCGCTCCTCCCCGCCGACGGCGAAACTGCTCGGCCAAGGCATAGAGATCATTCCCAGAGAACACGATCGCAGCGCTCCTGCGCGGGAGCTGCGACACCTTTCTCATTCCCGCATATTTGAGCGTCGAGAACCGCGGACGACGCTCAAACGTTGTCTCGGGTACCAAACGACGAATGAGTGGGCGGATAGTGTCCGACCCGAGAAACATCGTCTCCTCGCGTCCGCGCGCATGAAGCAA
This sequence comes from Alphaproteobacteria bacterium, assembly GCA_965217615.1. Lineage (GTDB taxonomy): Bacteria > Pseudomonadota > Alphaproteobacteria > UBA8366 > CAVOAK01 > CAVOAK01. Next base: position 158,266 of record CBDCIT010000014.1, on the reverse strand, counting down.
ACGGTCGGTGAAAATGTGGCCGCGCTCGGGGTCCCCGCAGAGTTGGATCTCGTCGATCGCCATGAAGTCCACCTGACGATCCAGCGGCATCGATTCCACGGTGCAAACAAACCAGCGAGGATTCGCGGGGATGATCTTCTCCTCGCCCGTAATCAACGCGATGGAACCCGCACCACGCAGCGCAACAATCCGGTCGTAATTTTCGCGCGCGAGCAACCGCAAAGGGAATCCGATCATGCCGCTCACATGGCCAAGCATGCGGTCGATGGCGAGATGGGTCTTGCCGGTGTTTGTGGGCCCAAGCACGGCCCGTACGAGAGAAGTGTGCGAATACAACTGCATCGCCAACAATAGAACCGGTTAATATGCCGCTCGCGCAAGAGAATTTGCATGCGGCGGCTCGTCGGAGAGGTGGTTTGTCAGACACAAACCGGTCGATTCCAAGAGTTGCACATTGGAGACTAGTCCGATTTGATCAACGGCACGAAGGCGACGGACAAACCTTCATGCTGCGTCACCTTTCCCCCGTCGTCCTTTTCCACCAGCGTCAAGAACTGTGTCTTCGCCGGACCTCCAATCGGTATCACCAGGCGCCCCCCAGGCTTGAGTTGATCGACGAGGGCCTCTGGCATTTCAGCCGCCGCGGCAGCAACCAAAATCGCGTCATAGGGCGCATGTTCAGGCCAACCTTCCCCGCCATCGCCGATGCGCACGCGCACATCGTCATACCCCAACCTCCTGAGGCGTTCGTCCGCGGATTTCGCCAGTTCGGGCACCAACTCGACGCTGAACACCACTTGCGCCAATTCGGCAAGCACCGCGGTCTGATAACCGCTACCTGTGCCGACTTCCAACACCCGCGCTGTAGAGTTGAGTGCCAGCATATCGGTCATCGCCGCAACCACGAACGGTTGCGAGATCGTCTGCCCATACCCGATTAACAGGGGCCGGTTGATATACGCGGACCCTTGCATATCGTCCGGCACGAATTCATGGCGCGGCACATTCACAATTGCTTTGACAACTGGCGCGTCGAGCTTCGCTTTGCCGAAAATGTCGCCAAGCGTGTGCATCTCGACTTCGATCTCGTCGATCAACCGCTTTCGAGCTTTGGCAAAATCATCGGCCATCGATCCGATCCAAACTATGAAACCTGCAATAATGCAATAGGCCTATCGACCGTACTGCAGGGTTGCAAGGCGCAGCACATCTCTCATATATCGCTGGGGCCGAAACCAGACCCGAGGGGCCGCTATATGGCAAAGACCAAAACACGCAAGGCCGATGAAAGCCTGCAATTCCAGGCGGAAGTCAGCCGTCTCCTCGATATCGTCGCGAATTCGCTTTACAGCGATAAGGAGATCTTTCTCCGGGAGCTGATCTCCAACGCCTCCGACGCCTGCGAGCGGTTGCGTTATGCGGCGCTCACCGAGCCGTCATTAGCATTGGGCGATCAAGGATTTCAAATCGAAGTTGCGGTCGACGCCAAGGCGCGAACCATTTCGGTTGCGGACAATGGCATCGGTATGACGCGGGACGAACTGGTCGAGAATCTCGGGACGATCGCGCAGTCTGGCACGTCGGCGTTTCTCGGCGATCTTGCCGACGAGAAGGGAAAGGACATCTCTCAAATTGGTCAGTTCGGTGTCGGATTTTACTCCGCGTTCATGGTCGCCGACCGGGTCGAGGTTACATCCCGGCGCGCCGGCGCGGACTCCGCCTGGCTCTGGCAATCGGATGGAAAGAGTGAATTCACAGTTTCCGAATCCGAGCGTGACGGTCCCGGGACAACGGTCTTGACGCACTTGCGCAAAGGAGAGTCTGAGTTCTTAGAAGAAGCGCGTCTCCGCCAAATCATCCTGACCTACTCCGACCATATTTCCTTTCCAATTACGCTTAAGTCGGGCGAAGCGGAAAAGGACGAGCAAAAGAGCGCGCTCAACACGGCCTCGGCCCTCTGGACACGCCCGCGGAAGGAGATCACGGCGCAGCAATACAAGGAGTTCTATCACCACGTCGCCCACGCGGCGGATGACCCTTGGCTGACGCTGCACATGCGCGCGGAGGGCGTGATTTCGTACACCGGACTGTTGTTTGTACCCTCCGTCAGGCCGTTCGATCTGTTCGAGCCCGAACGCAGGCTCCGGGTCAAGCTCTACGTGAAACGGGTCTTCATATCTGACGATTGCAAAGGATTATTGCCGGTGTGGCTGCGTTTTCTGCACGGTGTCATAGACTCCGAAGACCTGGACCTCAACATCAGCCGCGAGATGCTGCAGAACAATCGCGTGGTCGCCAAGATCAAGTCCGGTATCACCAAACGGCTTCTCACGGATCTCGCAAAGAAAGCGGAGAAAGAGCCGGAGGCCTACGCCGCGTTCTGGGAGAATTTCGGCGCCGTTCTGAAGGAAGGCGTCTACGAATTGTCGGCAGATCGCGAGGCGTTGCTCAAGATCTGCCGTTTCCATTCGACCCGCGGAGCGGACCTAACGAGTCTTGAGGACTACAAGCAGCGAATGCCGGAGAGTCAGGACTCGATCTACTACATCATCGGCGAAGAACTTGAGACCATCGCCAAGAGTCCGCACCTTGAAGGTTTTCAGGCACGCGATCTCGAAGTCTTATTGTTGACGGACCCCGTGGACGAATTTTGGGTCCCTGCCGTCGACACATTCGAGGATATCCACTTTCGCTCGATTACGCAGGGCGACACGGACTTGTCGGGAATCGAGGTCAGCAAGACTGATAAAAAGGTCGAGAAGGCGTCAGACGGTGATATCGCGCTCTTGATCGCACTCTTGAAGCAAGCGCTAGACGACCAAGTCAAAGACGTTAGGGCATCTGATCGCCTCACCGACAGCGCGGTCTGCTTGGTCGCAGACTCCGGCGATTTGGATATGCATCTCGCCCGCCTCCTCAAAGCACACAAGCAGCTCGATGCGGTCGCGCCCCGCATTCTGGAGATAAACCCCGCGCACGGGTTGATCCGCGAGCTTGCCGCGAAGGCGAAGGAGGCTGGGGCATCCGATCGGCTCAAAGACGCGGCGCTACTGCTTGTCGATCAAGCCCGAATTCTCGAAGGTGAGCCGATTCCGGACCCTGTCGCATTTTCCAAGCGGATAACCGAGGTGATGGGTAAGAGCCTCGCGGCCGATTAGCTTTTGTGTGATGGCGCGCGGTGCCAACTGCCGGCGATTCACTCTTTTGGCACAAGAAAGTCGCCGACCCTCAGGTAGGAAAAGCAATGTCGCCGATGATGCGTCTGAATTCGCTTACCGGACGAACGCCAACGACTGCGCGCTCCGTATCGGTCCGCCAGGCATCTGTAGGAGCACGGCACAGCCGGCCTCGCCACTCTTGCCCGCGAGTGAAACGATATACTGATTCGCAGCGCCGTCCCAGCGACCGATGCGGTGCATCTCACGAACGACTCGCGCATTGATTAAAACAACGCCCGCATTCTCGCCGCGTGTCACCTCTGTCGTGTGTTCGTCGTCATAGGTGACAAAATAAATGTCAACCGGCGTCGCGGTATGTCCTTCACCGACCGCGACTGTGATCTTGTCGCCATGATGGCGCAAGGTCACGCTCGGCCCAGTATCGGCCATTTCACGGAATTTTCTGATTTGGCGCTCAGCCGCCGCGATGTCGGACCCCACATTGTGGACGCGGCCGTTGATGACCATCTGGGGGGTGTAAATGTAGCGCGAGTTGAGCGTCTGCCGGTATTGACGCTGACGGTCGGTAAATTCCGGACGGGCGAAGCGGTCCTTCCAGCCGATATAGTCCCAATAATCGACGTGAAATTCGAGCGCGATGACGTCATCACGTTTCGCGAGTTCACGCATATAGGCCTGCGCCGGTACGCAGGAAGAGCAACCCTGACTCGTGAAGAGCTCAACCACCACCGGCATTTCGCCCGCACGCATCGGCGAGAATGGAACCATCCCAGCCGCAACGAGACAAAGCGCACCGATCAAGAGAATTCGTCGCATGGCTAGAACCCTAGAGGCCGCCGGCATCACCGACGAATCAATTGACCGTGAGACACCCCCCCAGGAGCCAAACGCGTCAGGCGTCAGTCATCATGGACCGCAGGACGTAGTGAAGAATTCCGCCATGGCGATAATACTCGACCTCGTCGAGCGTATCGATTCGGCATGTCAGCGTGATGTCCTCCGCAGAGCCGTCGGCCCGCGTAATTGTGCAGGCCACGTTCATGCCAGGCGTGATGCCGGCCTCGAGTCCCTTGAGATCGATGATCTCACTACCGTCAAGCCGCAGCGATTTGCGATTAATTCCGTCCTTAAATTGCAGCGGGAGAAGACCCATACCAACGAGGTTGGAGCGGTGGATTCGCTCGAAACTCTCCACAATCACCGCCTTGACACCCAGTAGTCGTGTGCCCTTGGCCGCCCAGTCACGCGACGAGCCGGTGCCATATTCTCGGCCTCCAACGACAACGAGCGGCACGCCCTCGGATTTGTAGCGCATCGCGGCATCGTAAATCGGCAGTATTTCGCCCGAAGGGTGGTGTTTTGTAACGCCACCTTCCGTACCCGGCGCCAATTCGTTGCGAATTCTTATGTTGGCGAAGGTCCCGCGCATCATGACGTGATGATTGCCGCGCCGTGATCCGTAGGAATTGAACTCGCGCGGCGGAACCTGGTGGGATACGAGATATTCACCGCCTGGAGATTCCGCATTGATGGCCCCGGCAGGCGAGATGTGGTCGGTCGTAACGGAATCAGCGAGGAGTGCCAAAAGCCGCGCGCCTTCAATGTTCTCTATAGCTTCCGGATCGCTCGACATGTCCTCAAAATAGGGCGGATTCTGTACATACGTGCTGCCGATCTGCCAACCATACGTTCGGCCTTCTTCCGTGGCGATCGATTGCCATTCCTTGTCGCCCTTGAACACATCGGCATAACGCCGTTCGTACATTTCCGGCGTGATGATATCGTTGATGATTGCCTGTACGTCCTTGTTCGACGGCCAAATATCTCTCAAGTACACAGGCTTGCCGTCTTTGTCCGTGCCAAGCGGGTCGGTTGGTAAATCCACATTCATCGAACCGGCCAATGCATACGCCACCACAAGCGGTGGTGATGCGAGATAGTTCGCACGAGTCAGCGGATGAATTCGGCCCTCAAAATTTCGATTTCCCGAGAGCACGGCTGCAACGGTAAGATCGCCGTCCTCAATTGCCGCCGTTATCGGCTCGGACAACGGACCAGAATTGCCGATACAGGTCGTACAGCCGTAGCCGACGAGGTTGTAGCCCATCGCGTCGAGATGCTCCTGTAGGCCGCTGGCGACCAGATAGTCCGTCACGACCTGGCTGCCCGGCGCAAACGACGTCTTAACCCACGGCTTCACCGACAGGCCCCGCTCTCGAGCGTTCTTCGCCACGAGGCCCGCGGCGACTAAAACACTCGGGTTCGAGGTATTGGTGCAGCTCGTAATCGAGGCGATGACAACGGCGCCGTCGGCAAGCGCATAATTCGCGCCCGGCACTGCCGCATCGTGCTGCTCAGCGCGTCCCGAAAGTTCTTCAAATCCTCCGCCGAATGCCGCTGCGGCGCTCCGCAGTCCGATCCGGTCCTGTGGCCGCTTCGGACCCGCCAACGATGGCTCCACCGCACCGAGATCAAGCTCCAACGTATCGCTAAATTGCGGCTCGGGCGTCGTGTCGTCTAGCCACATGCCCTGTGCCCTGGCATAGGCCTCGACGAGCGCGATGCGCGACGCCTCTCTGCTGGTTAACCTGAGATAATCCAGCGTCGCATGACTGACGGGGAAAAACCCGCAGGTTGCGCCATATTCCGGCGCCATGTTGGCGATTGTCGCCTGGTCGGCGAGTGTCAAGTTATCCAGACCCGGGCCGAAATATTCGACAAACTTGCCAACGACGCCTTTTGCTCTCAGCATTTGCGTGACTGTCAGGACGGCATCCGTGGCGGTTGCGCCTTCGGGAAGCGTCCCTGTCATTTTGAATCCGACAACCTCGGGAATCAGCATCGAAATCGGCTGCCCGAGCATGGCAGCCTCGGCCTCGATGCCGCCGACGCCCCAACCAAGAACAGCCAGTCCATTCACCATTGTGGTGTGGCTGTCCGTCCCGACCAACGTGTCGGGATAGGCGAATGTGCGTCCGTCCTCTTCGCTAGACCAGACGGTCTGGGCGAGATGTTCGAGATTTACCTGATGGCATATGCCCGTGCCCGGTGGGACAACGCGGAAACTATCGAAGGCGTCCTGTCCCCAGCGTAGGAATTCATAGCGTTCGCGATTCCGCGCAAACTCCATTTCGACATTCTTTTTGAAGGCCCCAGCATTGCCAAACTCATCGACCATAACCGAATGGTCGATCACGAGATCGACAGGCGAGAGTGGGTTAATCCTCTCCGGATCACCACCCATTCGGACAATTGTATCGCGCATCGCCGCCAGATCCACGACTGCCGGGACACCCGTGAAATCTTGCATGAGAACGCGCGCCGGCCTATAGGCGATTTCGCGAGTACTGCTGCGCGTTTCGAGCCACTGGGCGAGTGCCTCAATGTCCTCGACCGTCACGCTGCGCCCGTCCTCGTAGCGCAGGAGATTCTCCAACAGGACTTTGAGTGTATAGGGCAACGCCGAAATGTCGCCCAACGATTGTGATGCCGCATCGAGACTGAAATAGTCATACTCACGGTCACCCACTTCGAGGGTCCGCCGGGTCTTCAGGGTATCCTGGCCAATCACGGTAAGTTTCCCTATGCCGCGCGCTCGTACGTTGCGATAATCAGGATTGCTTGGATGAGATCATCCCCCATCGCATCGGCGCCGTTACCGCCATTATAGGGAAACAGCCGCAACGGTATATGCTAACGGCGATGCGGGTCCGTCGCCGAACCGAGCACAGGTGCCGTAAGTGCCCGAAATCGTAGTTGTAAACGTGGCGGAATTGCCTTGGAATCGCCCTATTCCGGGCTAAGGATTTTCATAGTTGCCCCCCAAGATGATAGGCACTGAGACCTCCCCTCTCAGGGAGGCTGCCCTGACAGCCTCCATCGCGACCCATACTTGGTCGCAAGACTTTGGCGGCTGCTAACCCAACCCTAGCAGCCGCCCTTTTTTGTGGACAACGAACAGCTTTTCGTAACGCAGAAGGCGTTCTGATCGGCAACTCCCGCGCCGGGCAATTGCTATGATATATGTGTGACGGTTCCCACCTGATCGGCCTTGACGGGATCCCGAAATGTCTAGGCGCTTCTCCGGCAACAACTTGGTTTGCGTCCGTGGCGAGAAAACCGTGTTCGAGCGCCTATCATTCTCGATTGGCGACGGCGACGCCCTTGTGCTGCGGGGCCCCAATGGCAGCGGCAAATCAAGCCTACTTCGCGTCATGGCCGGGCTTTTGCCAGCGGAATCCGGCGTGTTGCTATGGAACGGGCTGGACGTGGCCCAAGATTCGCAGTGGCATCGCGCAAGCCTTCACTATGTGGGGCACCAAAACGCGCTCAAGCCCCTGCTCGCCGTGGCGGAAAATCTGGCGTTCGCGGCGTCGCTCCGGTCGGACGATACCAAATGCAGCGATGCGCTCGAAGCGTTCGCGCTGGACAGCCTTGCCGAATTGCCGGTGCGGCTTTTATCGGCGGGACAGCGGCGACGGTTGGCGCTGGCGCGGCTCCTCGCAAGTGCGGCGCCGTTATGGTTGCTCGACGAGCCGACCGCAGCGCTGGACGAGGCCGCCATCGCAATGCTGCAAGTAGCGATTACCGCGCATCGAGCTGGCGGCGGCATAGTTGTCTTGGCAGTTCACGGTACGCTCGACATTGAAGCTCCCTCGCAACTTGATCTCAGCGACTTCGCTCCTGTGAGCGGAGTGCATCCGGACCATGCGCGCTCGTGACCCATGCACTTATTCAGGTACTCGTCCGCGATCTCCGGCTGGCCTTGCGTCAAGGATCGGACGTGGCCGTCCTCGTCATGTTTTTCGTTATCACGGTATCGCTTTTTCCCTTCGCGGTGGGACCGGAGCCTGGGGTCCTCGCGCGCATTGCAGCAGGCGTCATCTGGGTAACCGCGCTGCTCGCAACCATGCTGTCGCTCGAACGGCTGTTTCAAAGCGATTTCGAGGATGGATCCCTGGACCTTTTGGTGAGGTCTGCGGCACCCCTCGAACTAATTGTGCTGGCGAAGGTCGCGGCGCATTGGCTGGTTGCTGGACTGCCGCTGATCATTGCGGCACCCGTTCTTGCAGTCGCCCTGCGCCTACCAGTGGATGGCTTCTTGGTTCTCGTCGCGGTGATGGTAATTGGTACACCGACGCTGAGCCTGATTGGCGCGGTCGGCGCCGCTCTCACGCTAGGCGCGCGCCGTAGCGGCGTCCTGATTTCGCTGCTCGTCCTGCCGCTTTACATTCCGATCCTTATTTTCGGCGTTGCCGCAATTGACGCAGGAATCGCCGGCTTTACCGCCCGTCCGCACCTGCTGATTCTCGGCGCGATGCTCTTGGCCGCCCTGCCGCTTGCGCCATGGGCCGCAGCAACCGCTCTGCGCCAAGCGCTCACATAAGACGATTGCCGCGAGCTGGCCGGTGTTCAACAGGCCGCGATTTCGTAGCAAAATCCTTTACGAACCCCGTACTGATACGATTTATATGGACGCCATGCAGCGGTTTGCCAGTCCTAATCGGTTCTTGAAGGCCGCGAACGCGGTCTTGCCATGGAGTGCGTGGATCACCGTCGGCTGCCTCATCACCGGTCTTTACTTCGCAATATTCGCGTCGCCGGCGGATTACCAGCAGGGTGAAACCGTGCGCATTATGTATGTTCATGTCCCGTCGGCCTGGATGGCGAGTTTCATCTACGCAAATATGGCAATCGCAAGCGCCGTCGCGCTCATTTGGAAGCATCCACTGGCCCACCTTGCGGCCAAGTCCAGCGCGCCAATCGGTGCAGCATTCACGATCATTTGCCTCGCAACGGGCATGCTGTGGGGCAAACCGACTTGGGGCACTTGGTGGGTGTGGGACGCGCGACTGACATCGGTCCTAATATTGCTATTTATTTATGTCGGATACATCGCGCTTGTGAATGCGTTCGACGATGCCTCACGCGGCATGCGGGCCGGCGCCGTTCTGGCAATCGTCGGTGCTGTAAACCTGCCAATCATCAAATTCTCGGTTGATTGGTGGAACACGCTTCATCAACCTGCGAGTTTGATACGCCTGGACGCGCCGGCAATCCATTCCTCGATGCTAATACCGTTGATGTTGATGGGAGTCGCCTTCCTTGGATTTTACTCAACGTTGCTAATTCTCAAAATGAACGACGAACTGGCTGGAGCGAAGATACGTGGTCTGCGGTTGGCTCAGGCGCGGTGAGTGGAGTGACCGAGGGATGCGGAGCGTAAGCGAGTTTCTGTCGATGGGCGGGTACGGTGCCTTCATTTGGACGGCCTACCTGATCGCAGCCACGGTGATGATAGGCCTCCTTGCCTTGATCTTAAAAGGGCTGTCCCGCAACCGCGAAACGCTTAGAGTTCTGGAGGCTGAACGCGAAACGCGACGCAATACCGCGCCATCGTTGAACGAGGAGGCAAACCACTCTTGAGCGCCATGCCAACCCCGCCAAGAGGCGTCAATCCGGCAGCAGCCAGACGGCGGCGGCGGCTCGTTGCCGTACTAACCGGCGTGACGCTGCTTGGTATAGCTGCAGCGCTCGTGCTCAGTGCATTCGAGGACAGCCTCGTCTTCTTTTATAGCCCAAGCGACCTTGCGGAACAGCGGATTGAGCCGGGCCGGCGGTTCCGCTTGGGCGGTCTCGTCGTAGAAGGCAGCGTTAGCAAGGCCGACGACGGCATCACCAACCTATTTGCAATTACAGACCTAGCCAATACAGTGAACGTAAGTTACCTCGGCCAGCTGCCAGATCTGTTCCGCGAGGGACAGGGCGTCGTGACCGAAGGCACCATCTCGGTGAACGGTTCATTTAACGCAAGTGAGGTGCTCGCCAAGCACGATGAGAATTATATGCCGGCGGAAGTTGCCGATGCGCTCAAGGAAGCCGGTCAGTGGCGTGCGCCTGAAACGGGAGACAAGGGGTCATGATCGCCGAGATTGGACAGTTCGCGCTCACGCTCGCGCTAATCACCGCGCTCGTACAGGCCTCGTTGCCGTTGCTCGGCGCGGCGCGCGGCAATCCCGGCTGGATGGCGGTTGCACAACCAGCAGCGATCGTACAGCTGGGCCTCATGGCGATCGCCTTCGCCGCGCTCACGCAAGCGTACCTGACAAGCGATTTTTCCGTTCTCAACGTTGCCCAGAATTCGCATTCGCTGAAGCCGCTTATCTACAAGATCTCCGGCGTTTGGGGAAACCACGAGGGTTCGCTCGTGCTCTGGGTGCTGATCCTTGCCCTGTTCGGCGCCATGGTTGCGGTTTTTGGCACCAACCTCCCGCCGACCCTGAAGGCTCGCGTACTGAGCGTGCAGGCAATGATCGCTGTCGGTTTCCTCGCCTTCATGCTGTTCTCATCGAATCCATTTCTCCGCGTGTTCCCAGCGCCGCGGGACGGTAACGGCTTAAACCCCTTGCTGCAGGATCCGGGGCTCGCGTTTCACCCGCCGATTCTCTACGCCGGTTACGTCGGTTTTTCGATCGCCTTCTCTTTCGCGGTCGCTGCCTTGATCGAAGGAAAAGTCGACGCAGCTTGGGCGCGCTGGGTCAGGCCGTGGACATTACTCGCCTGGTCGTTTCTGACCGCAGGCATCGGCTTGGGGAGTTGGTGGGCCTACTACGAACTTGGCTGGGGCGGCTGGTGGTATTGGGATCCGGTCGAAAACGCCTCCTTTATGCCGTGGCTCGTCGGAACAGCGTTACTGCACTCCGCCTTGGTCGTCGAGCGTCGCGATGCGCTCAAGACCTGGACCATTCTGCTGGCCATTCTCACGTTTTCGCTGAGCCTCGTCGGCACATTTCTCGTGCGCTCAGGCGTGCTTACCTCGGTTCACGCATTCGCAACCGATCCGGCGCGCGGCGTATTCATCTTGCTTCTCTTGGTCATTGCGATCGGCGGTAGCCTGACGCTCTATGCGGTGCGTGCACCGGCGCTCAAAGGCGGTGGACTATTTTCGCCAATTAGCCGCGAGGGCGGCCTCGTATTGAACAACCTCCTACTCACGACAGCCGCCGCGACCGTATTTCTCGGCACGCTTTATCCGCTGTTTCTCGAAGCTATCGGCGGCGGCAAAGTATCGGTGGGCCCGCCGTTCTTCAATTCGACCTTCGTCCCGCTCATGATCCCGCTCGTTGTGGCGTTAGGCGCCGGACCACTGCTCGCTTGGAAACGTGGCGACTTGGCCGGCGTGCTCGGACGACTCAAGTTTGCGTTCGTTGTAACATTGGTGGCGGCGGCCATCGCCGGTTACTTCACATGGGGACGCTCGGTGTTCGGGGCGATGGGAATAGCACTCGCCGTCTGGCTTGCCTCCTCGGTGCTGGTGACGTTTGCCGAACGTGTCGGGCTGGGCCGCATCGCGCTCGCCGACAGCCTGCGACGGATTGCCAGTCTACCCCGCAACATCTGGGGCATGACGCTCACGCATTTCGGTTTCGCTATCGTCATCGTCGGCATCACCGGCGCCTCACTTTGGCAAAGTGAAAACGTCCTTATCATGCGACCGGGCGAGTCGGCGCAGATCGCCGGCTACGCACTCACCTTGGAGCGTATTCGAGATCTGCGTGGGCCCAACTATGTGGCGCAACGGGCAACGTTCGCGGTCAGCCGCGATGGCAAATTTGAGACGATGCTCGAGCCGGAACGCAGGACCTATGTGGTGCAAGATAGCCAGACCACAGAGGCGGCGATCTACAGCAACGGCTTTGCAGACCTTTACGCGGTTATCGGCGATGGGAACGCGGTGGACGGCATCACGGTGCGCCTATTTCACAAGCCGCTAATCCCTTGGCTTTGGCTCGGCATTATGGTCATGGTCGCCGGCGGATTGATGTCGTTAACGGATCGACGATTGCGGGTCGGAGCGCCGGCGCGTAAGGGCAAACCCTCGCCACTACACGCTCCGGCGGGAGCCGACTGAATGCTAACGCGTCGCGTTCTCTTTTTCATTCCACTTGCAGCGTTCGTCGGGCTGGCCGTGTATTTATGGGCCGGGCTGAAAAGCGATCCGCGTATCATCCCCTCCGCCCTCATCGACCAGCCGGTGCCGACGTTCGAACTGCCGCCGCTCGAGCCTGGCAAACAGGGATTCAGCAATACCGATCTGATTGGGGAGGTACTTATCGTCAACATTTTTGCGTCCTGGTGCTTGCCGTGTCGTGTCGAACATCCGCTCCTGATGGAATTGGCTGAACAAGGTACAGTTCCGGTCTACGGCATTAATTGGAAGGACCGTCAACCAGATGCGGTCGCCTGGCTCGCGGAACTGGGCAATCCCTACGCGCGTATCGGCCAAGATCCGGACAACAATGTCGGTATCGACTTCGGTGTGTACGGTGTTCCGGAAACCTACGTCATCGACGCCGAGGGACGAATTCGCTTCAAACAAGTTGGCCCGATTCTTCCCGAGTTACTGAAGCAGACGATTCTGCCGCTGATCCGGGACCTGCAGGGATGACACGGGCGGCGCTTCTCTGCGCGATACTGCTGGCCCTCGCGACCGGAGCGCGTGCAGTAGAGCCGTCGGAAGTTCTCGCAGACCCGGTGCTAGAAAGCCGCGCCCGCGCCCTGTCATCGCAGATTCGTTGCCTCGTCTGCCAGAACCAATCAATCGATGATTCCAATGCCGATCTGGCGCGCGATTTGCGCGTCCTGGTACGCGAGCGTTTGGTTGCCGGCGACAGCGATCAAGGCGTACTCGACTATTTATCTTCCCGGTACGGAGACTTTGTGCTTCTGAAGCCGCCGATCAAGCCCGCAACCTGGGTGCTGTGGTATGGGCCGCTGGGCCTACTGGTGCTTGCGTTTGCCGGCGCGGCGCTCTATCTCCGCGGACGCCGCAATGCCGCCGTAGAGGGCGGTGGCGACGCGCTTGCACCTGAAGAGAACCGGCGCCTCAGCCAAATCCTGGAAGAGGGCAGCGAGTAGCAGCCATGGTGTTTTGGATAGTCGCTGGCCTGATGGCGGTTGCGGCGTCGGCGGCGCTTATCGTGCCGCTGCTGCGCGCGCGGGATCAAGCGGCCGTTGCCAGCGATTACGATGTCGAGGTCTACAAGGATCAAATTGCCGAATTGGACCGCGAACTTGCTGCGGGACGCTTGAGTGAGGACCAAGCCGCGGCGGCGCGCACTGAGATTGCCCGGCGCCTGCTTGCTGCGGACAACAGTCGCAAGGCGGACCGCGGGCCCGCCGAAGATGCAAGAGGTCCTCGTAATCGGCTTGGGGCGCAACTCACGGCACTGGTTATCGCCATCGCCGTTCCGGGTGCAGCACTTACTATCTACGCACAACTGGGCACACCGGGTTTGCCGGGTACACCGTTTGCTGCGCATACCCACGCGCCTTCGGACGCACAAGACGCTGCCGACAGCATGGATCTCGAGACTCTTGCCGTCCGACTTGCCGACCGGCTCGAGAAAACACCGGACGATCTCGAGGGTTGGCTCCTTTTGGCCCGGACCTACTTATCGCTCGAACGCTATGCGAAGGCCGCAAAGGGATACGAGCAGGCGCTGCGGCTCGACCCAGGCGACGCGGACCTCACGGGCGCATACGGTGAATCCCTCACGCTTGCCGCCGACGGAATTGTAACGCCAACGGCACAGACTGCGTTCGAGGGGCTGCTCCGCCGTAATCCGAAAGATATTCGGGCGCGCTACTATATTGGCCTTGCGAGCTACCAGAAGGGTGACCGCTCTGAAGTTCTCGACCTCTGGACAGCGCTGATCGCCGATTCGCCTGCAAATGCGTCCTGGCTGCCGATTGTTCGCAGCCGCGCGGAAGATGCAGCGCGAGCTCTTGGCCTCGATGCGGCATCCGTCTTGCCCAACCCGTTGCCGGCCACGGCCGGCACGACGGCAGCTAAGACGACAACTGCGAGGGGACCTACGTCCGCAGATGTAGCCGCGGCGGCGGCGATGTCTCCTGAGGACCGCGCAGAGATGATCGAGAGCATGATCGAGGGTCTTGCGGCAAGGCTTGAGGAGAATCCGCGCGAATTCGACGGCTGGCTGCGTCTGATCCGTGCCTACAGCGTGATCAAACAACAGGACAAAGCCCGGGCAGCACTCGATCAAGCGCTCGCCATATTCGCGAAAGCGCCGTTTCCGCGCCGGCAGCTGATTGCGCTCGGCCGCGAACTAGGGCTCGCTGCAACCAGCAGCACGACCACGACCCGCGGCCCCACCGCAGAGCAAGTCGATGCCGCACAACAACTGTCCGCCGAAGAGCGGACAACGATGATCGAGGGCATGGTCGCCTCACTTGCTGCTCGGCTCGCAGACGAACCGAACGACACGGAAGGCTGGATCAGGCTTGCGCGCTCCTACGAAGTACTCAATCGACCGGCTGATATGCGTGACGCTCTTGCACGTGCCGCTGGCCTCAATCCGAGCGATGTCGACATTCTGGTATTTTATGCGCGCGCGCTTCGCGCCGCTCGCGGCGGCCAGTCTTCTAGCGAATCGATTGCGGTCATGCGCAAGGTATTGACACTTGCTCCCAACAGCGTCGAGGCATTGTGGTTTGTAGCGCAGGCCGAAGCGGCGAAAGGCAATAGCGCGGTGGCGAAATCAATGTTTGAACGGGCCCTCGCCGAACTGCCCGCAAGTTCGGCCGACCGCGCACAGGTCGAGCGCGCCATCGAGGCACTCGAGGGCGGGTGAAGCCTGGCAAAACGTGAGACATCTTGACCGCCGCCCTTTGCAACGCTCTAGCAAGGGTTTAGCCTTCGGCAGGTTTCGAACTTACGGCATGCAAAATAACAAAGGGGTCATCCCATGGGTGACGCTCCAATCAAACTTGGCATCATCGGCCTGGGCCGTTGGGCAAGGGTGTTGACCCGCGCCGCGGCAAAATCCGACCGGCTCGAGATCGTCGCAGGCTATAGCCGCTCGGAAGAGAAGCGCCAGGCCTTCGCGCATGAATTCAACATCCTCTCGGTGCCGGATCTCGGCTCTATGCTCGCCGATCAGGCGATCAAGGGCGTTATTCTGACGGTGCCGAATGAGCAGCATTTGCCGGTTGCCGAAGAGGCCGCGAAGGCCGGTAAACACGTCTACACCGAGAAACCGATCGCCAATTCTCTGGAAGACGGCTTGCGGATCGAGGCGCTTGAAACCGCTATGGTGTACGCGTGACGGTCGGGCACAGCGCGCGACTATTGAAGGGCACCCGCATGATCAGCGAGGCGATCGATAGCGGCGAGCTCGGGCGCATCTCCTTCATGGAAGCAAACTTCTCGAACGAGCGGGCGCTGGAACTAACGCCCGACACTTGGCGTTGGTACAAAGACAAGACGCCCGGCGGTCCATTGTCGCAACTCGCAGTCCACCAGTTCGACGCTCTGCATTATTTGGGCGGCGAAATCCTGGAAGTCTCGTCCATGGCCTCCAAACTTTCGCCGGCGGGCGCCGAGGTTGACGACCAGTCGATGACGCTCATGAAGTTCGCCGACGGCAAAATCGCCTATGTCGGTTCGAGTTGGACATCCCCTGGCATTTATGCCATCCGCGTGTTCGGTGCGAAGGGCCTGATGCACTACGAGCTCGACTTCAGCACGTGGGACACGCCAGAGAAGTTGGACTCGACGTCGACGCTTTACATTCAGCGCGGCAAGGACGGTTACAGCAAGCGGGAAGTTTTGGAGTTGCCGCAGGGCGACATGTTCCGGGACGAGCTCGAGATGTTCGCCGAGACCTGCGTGAACGGCGAACCGTGCGAACTCACGGTGCAAAATGGTAATATCGCGCTTGGCGTGGTGTATGCCGCGCTGCGTTCGATCGAGCGGAACGGCGAATCGGTGAAGCTCGATGACGTTATTGAGACGGCACGCCGCAAGATCGGTGGCGGCCGCCGCGCCGCCTAGGCCGGGCCTCGCGGACCCACATGACCTTGAGGTGATCAAATGTCGCAACTGCCAAGCCGCTATTTTGCGGAGCTCACGCAGCCGGAAATCGCGGCGCAGTTCAAGAAGAACCCGCTCGTAATTCTGCCCGCCGGCAGTGTCGAGCAACACGGGCCGCACCTGCCGGCCGGCACCGATATTTTTGCGGCGAATGTTATTGGGCACGCGGTTGCCGAACGTATGGACGGTCTTGTCCTGCCCGGCGGGCCGCTCGGCGTGACGCCGATGCATATGCCATTTGAGGGCACGATCACGCTGACGCCCGATACCTTCCAACGGGTAGTGCGGGAAACAGGCATCGCGACCGCCCAGCATGGCGCGAAGTATCTGCTGATCTTGAACTGGCATGAGGGCAATATCGCGTCGCTCGCAATCGCCGCCGAATCGTTGCACCGCGACCACGGCATGACGGTGATTACGGTGCAGGCCTGCTACGTCGCAGCGGAACTTTACGGCCACGACAGCGGCGGACTCACCCATGGCGGTGAGATTGAGGCGCTGGCCATACTCGCCTATCGTCCAGACCTCGTGCATCTCGATCGCATCGACTACTCCTCGGACCTCGAACTAGGCCGCGAGATGGACAAGCTGCGTCGAACGCGATCCTACCAGCCCGTGCTCACCGACATCCGATCGATCGCGCCGACCGGCTGGTACGGCAGCCCGGAGCACGCGACGGTCGAAAAGGGCGTGCGTATGCTGAACGACATCGTCGATGCGATTGCCAAAGAGGCGACCGAAATCTTCGGCCGGTTGGACGCGGCGCAAGGCGGTGCGGTTGAGGTAAAGCACCTGCGTCAGGTGCAGTGAGGCAATAGGCGATATCCTGCAATGGCGCGCGTCATCACCCAAAACGAGGCCAAGAACCTAGGACTTCCCGGAAGAACTTCGCTTGAGATCGTATCCAGCCAGCAGGGATCGCAGGGTGTCACATTGCGCCTTGTCGAAATTCCCGTGCCGAAGCCGGGAGAGCCGCTCCGCGGTCCGCATCACCATGATGGTTTCGAAGAATGCATCTTCGTGCTTTCGGGCAGCGGCTGTACCGAAGCCGGACCTCAAAAGCACACGCTCCAGGCCGGCGATACGATCCTGATCCCCGCCGGCGAATCGCACGTTACGCGAAATACTGGGTCCGAACCGTTGATGCTGCTTTGTTTCTTTCCGGTATCCGACATCGCTGGCCACACCCAGGAGCCAGCGATGAGTTCAGATTAAAGGCACGCGTATGGCGCTCGACGTGCTCTGCCTCCGGCCAAAGGCCGACTTCGAGCGCGTCGGCGTAACGCCGCCCAACACGCTTTCGACCACCTACCGCGCGCCCGACGATCCGGAGCTCGCCACACTGCTCGGCCAAGTCCGAGCGCTGCTTATCCCCGCAACGGGTCCGAAGTTGCCGCCCGCGCTCTTTGAAGGGACGACAATCACGCTCGCACAGGTCACCGGCGCCGGCGTCGATCGTCTCGACGCACCGACCATGCGGGCGCTTGGCATCCCCGTCTGCAACGTACCCGGTGGCAGCAATGGCGCGGTCGCCGACTACGCAGTTGCTATGGCAATTATGCTTCACCGGCGGCTCATCTGGGCCGATGCCGAGATCCGTGCCGGCGGCTACGCCGCGTTTCGCGCCCGCATGCTAGCCGACAACCTTTCCGGACTCGATAGCCTCAACGTCGGCATCGTCGGGCTCGGAGTGGTCGGTACGGCCGTCGCACAGGCGTTTGCCCGCTTCGATATGCGCATCGCCTATTTCGACCCAGCGCCACGCGACACGGAAGCGGCGGATGCAATCGGCGCGCAATCGCTTTCGCTCGACGATCTACTGGCCCAATCCGACATCGTCACGCTGCACGTGCCGCTGCTCGCCGCGACCGAAGGGCTAATCGGTGCACAGGAGTTAGCGCTGATGAAGCCGGGGGCTGTCCTCATCAATGCCGCACGCGGCGGCGTGGTCGACGAAGCAGACCTCGCCGCGAGCCTCATCTCGGGACATCTTGGTGGGGCTGCGGTCGACGTTTTCTCGAGCGAGCCGCTGCCCGCCGACAATCCGTTGCTTGCGCTTTCCGACGAAGCGGCAAAGCGGTTGATACTCACACCTCATGTCGCCGGCGTGACGCGTCAGGCGCTTGGGCTTCTTTGCCAACAGGCATGGGATAATGTCGAACGGGTATTGCTGCGCGATGAAGCGCCGCGCAACCAGGTTTATTGAAACGTACCAATCAACCGCGCCCCTAGTGCCAGGCGTGGCAGATCGACGAACGATCAAGGGCATCGTATGAATGCGCTCGTAATATTGTCGTGCAGGCCTCGTTGGAGGAAGGATCGATGACCTCACCCATCGTCTCGACCGAGTGGCTGGCTGCACACTTGGACGACCCAAGCGTCAGAATCGTCGAAGTGTCGTCGAAAAATGAAGAAGCCGAGTATCACAACGGCCATATTCGCGGCGCGATTCGCTTCTTCTGGAAAGATCTGTGCTGGCACGCGACCGACCGGCAATTGGTCACCTCGGCCGAGCTGGCCGAACGGCTAGGTGGCGTCGGTATCAGCGATAGCGATATGCTGGTGCTCTACGGCGATCCCGTACAGTTCGGAACCTATGGATTTTGGGCGCTGACCATGGCCGGCCATCCGAGCCTCAGACTCCTTGATGGCACCAGAACGAAATGGGCGGCCGAGGGGCGGCCGATGAACAAAGAGATTCCTGAAACCACACCGGTCCGCTACACGCCGCACGAAGGCGACGCCAGCATGCGCTTGGGGCGCGACAACATTCGCGACAATCTGGGCAATGCCGGACGCCTTCTGCTCGACGTCAGGAGCCCGGAAGAATATAGCGGCGAGCGCGTCATGGCCTATGGCCAATTCGACCATGGCGCAGAGCGCGGTGGCCGCATCCCCGGCGCAAAGCATCTACTCTTCGGGGAACTGTTCAACGTCGACGATTCCTTCAAGAGTGCCGACGAAATGCGCGCCGCTTTCGCTAAGGTGGGCGTAAATCCCGAAAGCTTTGACGAAGTCGTCTGTTACTGCCGGCTGAGCCACCGTGCCACCCTGGCCTGGACGGTGATGACACACGTTCTCGGTTACGAGGGGGTCAAGATCTACGACGGCTCGTGGACCGAGTGGGGCAGTATCGTCGGCTTTCCCGTCGAAAAATAGGCCTGCCGTCTACAATTCCTCGGGAGCAACCGGAAGCGCAACCACTTCGCCGCGCGCCGCAGACAAGTCCATCGCCATCGTCAGCATCAAGTTCCGGTGGCCGTCGGCTGCGGTCGCGTGCGGAGTATAGAGGCCCGAATGAATGCGAGCGAACCACGCGTTGGTTTCCTCGCGCATCGGCCCCCAGAGCTGATCCAGGTAAAGGTCACCCGGCGGATAGCTGGTTAGAAAATCGACATGACGCTGGAACTCAGGCTCAAAGCCTTCGGGCGCGTAACCGGCGCCTTGGGCTATTTCGCTCGCCATGACGACGTCGCGATGTGTGTCTTCGATGTCGATAACGCCCTTGGTGCCGACAATACCGATCTCCAGACCGTAGACCGAGCCCGGCCAGACGACCGGCAGAGCCCAACTTATGTTCATGCTAAAGATCGTGCCGTCGTCCATGGTGAAGATGCCGAAGGTCGAGTCCTTGGTGCCGAGCTGCGACAGCACTTTGTCGTTCGACCCGGCATAGACGGAGACCGGCGTCTTGCCCTCCATCAGCCACATCGACATGTCCAGGCTGTGGGTGCCCGAAACGACCATCGGCGTCAGATTCACGCGCTCGTTGGTCTTGCGGATCGTCGCAAGTGGGACCATGCGGTTCATGAAGGCGCGCGTCACCACGCCCGTCACCTCGCCAATCTGGCCGGTTATCAGCCGCTCCTTGATGGCCAGAAAGCGGCGACGGAAGCGTTGCGTGTAACCGACCACCGCGTCTATGCCGTTATCCTCGATCGCCTTCAAGATTGTGGCCGATTCCAACGCATTCGTAGCCAATGGCTTTTCGATGAACAGCTTGTGGCCCTGCTCAATCGCCTTCAGGGTCGGCTCGGTATGCCGGTTTTCGTCCGTGATGATCATTGTCGCCTGGATCTCGGGTCGGGCAATCAATTCCTCAAAATCGGTCGTAAAGAAGTCGGCGCCAACTTCTTCCGCAAGTTTGCGGCCGAGCGGTTCGTCGATGTCGCAGAGGCCGACCCAGCCAATGCCAGGGTAGTCGCGTGCAAATTTTGCCCGTATGCGGCCGATCGTGCCACAACCGACGATGGCGAGCCCGATCTCCGTTCCGTTAGTCATTCGTTACCCCTGGGATGTTTCAATTTGTGAATTCAGATGCGCACCGAGCTTGATGCGTATTCCCGGCAAAGGATGAGCATAGTTGGCCGCCGACCGCGCTTGTGTGGCGTATGTTCCCAACTATTCCGGCGGTAAAATGTCTTGTACGCAGACCTGGTCTATCAGATGACCGCGTCCGATGTCCTGGAGATGCGCGCGCTTCTCTTCGTTATGAAGATCAGCGCCGACGCCGGCAGTCATCGTCAGAACGACGGATGGATCGCTCATCGACATCCAGTAGTCGCGCCGTACCAACCTGTCGTCCTCACCTCGCGCAAACGGGTCATCTGGCTTGGCTGCAAGATCCGGCTTATAGAAGTTTGGCAAACGATATCCTCAAATTTTGGCATACGATCTTCGGTGCAAACGTCTAACGGACCGGGCCAAAGTGCGAGCCGAATACAGATCAACCCGTGCCCCGTTGTCGAGAAAGCTTGGTGGAGCCGAGGGGAGTCGAACCCCTGACCTTCGCATTGCGAACGCGACGCTCTCCCAACTGAGCTACGGCCCCATTTTGTTCCTTGGCGATCAAGGCTTATCGAATCGGCACCACGATTCAGCGAGAGATCACGGGTGATCTGCCAAGCGCGCGAACTATGTGTGGGCGATCTGTACCCTGTCAAGCTTCGCGCCGGACACCTGTCGCTAACACACGATATGGCCGGTCTATGTAACAGATGATCTGTCCGGTTTTAGATTTCCTCCAAATCTGGAGGAATCGGATGCGCCGGACGGAGCAGTTGCAGGGACTGAGATTGATGAAGTTCGAGGATGTCTACGGACGTTGTTATCGGGGTGATTTGAGCCAGGCCGAGGCCTCGGAGATCCTGGGCATGTCGGAGCGGACGTTCCGGCGCTGGCGGGAGCGCTATGAGGCCGAGGGTGCCGCGGGTTTGTACGACCGGCGCCTTGGGCGGGTCTCGGCGCGCCGCGCGCCGGTGGACGAGGTGATGCGGGTGCTGGAGCTGTTCGAGACGCGCTACCCGGACTTCACGGCCAAGCACTTCCACGAGAAGCTGGTCTGCGAGCATGGCTTCGGGCTGAGCTACAACTGGCTTCGCCTGAGCTTGCAGGCGCACGGCAAGATCAAGCCGGCGCCCAGGCGCGGGGCGCACCGCCGGAAGCGGCCGCGCCGACCGGTGGTGGGGATGATGCTGCACCAGGACGGCTCGAGCCACGAGTGGGTTGCGGGCCAGTGGTGGGATCTGATCGTGACCATGGACGATGCGACATCGGAGGTCTATTCGGGCTTCTTCGTTGCCGAGGAGGGCACGATGAGCACGTTCCGCGGGCTCGGCGAGGTGATCGCCGAAAACGGGCTGTTCTGCTCGCTCTACGCCGATCGGGCCTCGCACTACTGGCACACGCCCGAGGCAGGCGGCGGTGTGGACAAGGACAACCCGACCCAGATCGGCCGGGCCTTGGCGCAGCTCGGCATCGAGTTGATCGCGGCCTATTCGCCGCAGGCCCGGGGCCGCTCGGAGCGCATGTTCGGGACCTTGCAGAAGCGCCTGCCCCAGGAGCTGCGCCTCGCCGGGATCGCCACCATGGCCGAGGCCAATCGCTTTCTCGAGGAGCTCTTCTGGCCGGCGCACAACGCCCGCTTCGCCCGCCCGGCCGCGGACACCGGCTCGGCCTTCGTGGCTTTTGCCGGCACGCTCGAGGACATCCTCTGCGCCCAGGAGGACCGCGTCGTCGCGGGCGACAACACCGTGCGCTACAAGAACCGCACGCTGCAGATCCCGGCCGATCGCCACCGCCACCACTACGTCAAGGCGCAGGTCCGGGTGCACGAATATCCCGACGGCCACCTGGCCGTCTTCCACGGACCCAGGTGTCTGGCGCGCTACCGCGCCGACGGCGAAACCATCGACGACGACAGGCTCCAGGCCGCGTGACCCGCTTCGACGCGACCGAGCCAAACCACCACAACAGAAGCGGTCAATTCATATGGTACATAAAGCGGTCAACTCAGTTTGTTATCGACACGATTGTTTGGCCGAGACGACGCGCCACCGACCTGTCATCGGTGAATGGTGGGCGAAGGTCATTTCGGATAACAATCCCCGTGCGGCGCTCCATGACATGGAAGGGTGCACCAATCACACTCTGATCCTCGCACAAATGATAGCTGCGCGGCGCCAGCGGGAAGCGTTTGTAGAGATGTGAGAGCACTTTGTGCTCACGTGCCATGTCGTGAGCCGATGGCGCTATAGGACCGAGCGGTGGGCGGCGTAGGACGAATTCCAATTCTCCAAACAGCAGGAGGTAGGTCAGGTTCGCATGACCGCCGCCAAACTGATGAACCTCGAAGGTGCCTTCGCCTTCGGTGAGGTGGTCTCGAAGATACGGCTCCAGTCGTACAAGATCGAGACGCTCATCGCGCCGAACGGCGATGACTTCTGGGTCGATCACATCTGCGCCCGATTGTTATGCGACCTCAAAAAGCCCGGCCGCACCCATACCGCCGCCGATACACATGGTGACGACGACGCGCTTTGCGCCGCGCCGCTTGCCTTCAATCAAGGCGTGCCCGACGAGACGACTACCGGTCATTCCGAATGGGTGACCGATGGCGATCGAGCCGCCGTTGACGTTGAGTATGTCCATCGGAATCCGCAAGCGATCCCGACAGTATAAGACCTGTACGGCGAACGCTTCGTTAAGTTCCCAGAGATCGATATCTTCCACACGAAGGCCCTGGCGTTCGAGTAGGCGCGGCACCGCGAAAACCGGTCCTATGCCCATTTCGTCCGGTTCGCATCCGGCGACCGCTAAACCCCGGAACACACCGAGCGGTTCGAGACCGCGTTTTTCGGCGCGCGTCGCATCCATCACCACGCAGGCCGAAGCGCCATCGGAGAGCTGCGATGCGTTGCCCGCCGTGATGAACTTGTCCTCGCCCATCACCGGCTTTAGCGCCGCAAGCCCTTCCTGCGTCGTTTCTGGGCGGTTTCCCTCGTCCTTATCAAGCGTGACATCCTCTTCGTGCGACTCCTTGGTCTCCCGGTCGGTAACAACTTTCACCGAAGGAAGCGGCACAATTTCGTTGTCGAAATATCCAGAATCTTGGGCTGCGGCAGTGCGCTGCTCGCTCGCCAATGCGTATTCGTCTTGTGTTTCGCGCGTTACCTGATAGCGCTCGGCGACGGTGTCCGCGGTGTCGATCATCGACATCCAGAGCGAGGGCTTGTTTGTCATCAGCCACTCTTCTTCCAAATGGTCGCGATTGAGGTTGGGTTGTACGAGGCTCACGGATTCAATGCCGCCGGCCACCGTCACCGGTACCTTGTCGACGATCACCCGCTGTGCGGCGACAGCGATCGCCTGCATGCCCGAGCTGCAGAACCGATTGATGGTCGTCGCCGCCGTGGTGACCGGTAGGCCTCCGCGGATTGCCGAAAGACGGGCGATATTCTTGCCCGTCGCACCTTCGGGGTAGCCGCAACCGAGGATAACGTCCTCGACTTCCTCGGGCTCTACGCCGGCGCGCTCGACGGCATGTTTGATGACGTGGCCGCCCATGATCGCGCCATGAGTTTTGTTGAAGGCGCCGCGAAACGCCTTGCCGATTGGAGTACGGGCGGTAGAAACGATAACGGCTTCGGTCAATGGTCCATCCTCAAAAGTATTTCGGGTTTGGCTGCGCGCGGACCTAAGCGGTTTCGAGCTCCGCGAACAGGCCGCCGTCCCGTGCAAGTCGCTCAATCAGTTGAGCGGGCTTTAGCGCCACGTCGTCTTGCGCCTCGAGCCACTTCAGCTTCTCGTAAACCGCTTCGAGTCCGATCTGATCGGCATAATACATGGGACCTCCTCGGTAGATGGGAAACCCATAGCCATATATCCACGTCACGTCGATATCGCTCGCACGGATGGCGATTCCATCTTCGAGGATACGTGCTCCTTCGTTGATCAGCGTCAACATGCAGCGGTCAAGGATCTCCTCGTCGCTGAACGTGCGGCGCTCGATACCCAATTCGGCGGATACACCAACGATCAACGCCTCGATCTCGGAGTCTGGGATTGCCGTGCGGCTTCCCGCCTCGTAGCGATGCCAGCCGGCACCCGTCTTTTGACCGAAACGCCCGAGCTCGCAAATGCGGTCGGCGATCGGCGAGTAGCGTTCTTCTGGATCGCGTGTTTTGGCGCGGTGTTTGCGGATTGCCCAGCCGATGTCGAGGCCGGCCAGATCGCCCATCGCGAACGGTCCCATGGGAAATCCAAAATCGTAGATGACGCGGTCTATCTGCTGCGGCAGCGTGCCTTCCTCCAGCAGGAAATTCGCCTGTCGCGTATAGGCATGGAGCATGCGATTGCCGATGAAGCCGTCACACACGCCCGCCAATACCGGTACTTTGCCGAGCCTTCGCGCTAGCTGCATCACACTGGCGATAACATCGGGCGCCGTTTCCGCGCCGCGCACGTTCTCCATCAGTTTCATGACGTTGGCCGGGCTGAAAAAGTGGGTGCCGACGACCGACTCCGGTCGTTTGGTCACAGCGGCGATCGCGTCAATATCGAGCGTCGAGGTGTTGGATGCGAGGATTGCGCCGTCCTTGCAGACGCTGTCTAGCGAACGAAAGATTTGCTGTTTCAGATCCAGGTTCTCGAACACCGCCTCGATGACGATGTCGGCGTTAGCAGCGTCCGCGATCTCCGTGGTCCCGGTGATTTGCGACAGCGCGCGGTCCATGCCGTTCTGGTCTAAGCGGCCGCGCGAGACGCTACCCGCATAGTTTTTCCGGACGATACCGAGGCCGCGTTCGAGCGACGCTTCGTCGATTTCAACAATCTCCACCGGAACGCCAGCGTTGGCAAAGGTCATGGCGATGCCGCCACCCATCGTACCTGCGCCGATGACGGCCGCCTTCTCGATGGTCCGTGGCCTCACGTCTTTGCTAAGTCCTGGAATTCTCATCGCTGCGCGTTCGGCGAAAAAGGCATGGCGCTGCGCAGCCGATTGCTGCGACTGCCGGCATCGCGTGAAGAGCTCACGCTCGCGCGCCAATCCCTCATCGAATGGAAGCTCGAATGCGCACTCGACGGCCTCAATGCACAAGTAAGGCGCAATCATGCCG
The DNA here is from genome assembly GCA_965217615.1 of Alphaproteobacteria bacterium. Lineage (GTDB taxonomy): Bacteria > Pseudomonadota > Alphaproteobacteria > UBA8366 > CAVOAK01 > CAVOAK01. Next base: position 132,794 of record CBDCIT010000014.1, on the reverse strand, counting down.
CGCGCCCGGCGCTTGATCCGTGTTCGGGCAGCAGCAAACACCTCTCTGTTACCCCCCGCTGGCCTTGCGTCCATATCGCGGATCACCGGCAATGCTTCGCTCTTGGCGATCACGTCATTGGCGAAGGACACTGCGCCGTCGCGTAGATCTTGCTCAATCACTTTGTCCAATAGGCCCATGGCGAGGCAGGTCTCAGCCGGAAAAAAGTCTCCGCTGAGGATGATGTCGAGCGCTGCCTCGAGACCGACGAGACGCGGCAGACGCTGCGTTGCCCCGGCGCCGGGTATCAGCCCAAGCTTGATTTCGGGCGAGCCTAGTTTGGTCGAAGGCGTGCCGATCCGGTAGTGACAGCCGAGCGCGAGCTCAAGCGCACCGCCGACCGCCGTCTCGTGGATGGCAGCGATCAGCGGTTTGGCGCTCGATTCGGCGCACGCGATGACGTCACCGATGGACGGCGCGACCGGTGGTTTGCCGAACTCACGGATATCCGCGCCGCCGGAATAACATCGGCCATCGCCAATGAGGACGATTGCGTCGATCCCATTGTCGGCTTGAGCGCGTTGCAGCCCACCAAGGATGCCTTCGCGCAGCGCGACGCCCAGCGCGTTTACCGGCGGATTCGCGAGCGTAACGATGGCTACGGCTCCGGTTGTTTCGTAATTCACGGCCTTTGCCATAATCCCCTGTCGAATTCCGTGGTCTCTTGCGACGCCGTTTAGAGGTTCGCCGCGACGTTGTGTTTGGCGAGTTCAAGGCGTGCAACTTGGGCGCGGTGAACTTCATCGGGTCCATCGGCCAGCCTCAACGCGCGCGCCTGGGCCCAGGCGTGCGCCAACTCGAAGTCCTCTGACAGCCCGCCCGCACCATGCGCCTGCATCGCCCGGTCGATAACGGCAAGCGCCATGTTCGGCGCGATAACTTTGATCATGGCGATTTCTGCGCGTGCCGCCTTGTTGCCGACTGTATCCATCATATACGCGGCCTTCAGCGTGAGAAGTCGCGCCTGTTCGATCTCCATGCGCGATCGTGCGATCTGCTCGGCGATAGCACCCTGCTCCGCGAGCGTTTTGCCGAATGCCGTGCGTGCCTTAACCCTGCGGCACATTGCCTCGAGCGACCGCTCGGCCAGTCCGATGAGACGCATACAGTGATGGATGCGGCCCGGACCCAGCCGGCCCTGGGCGATTTCGAAGCCGCGCCCTTCGCCGAGAAGTAGGTTCGCCGTCGGCACGCGTACATCTGTAAACTCGATTTCCCAGTGTCCGCGAGGCGCATGGTCGTACCCCATGACCGATAGCGGCCGCACGATCTTCACGCCCGGCGTATCTACCGGAACGAGGATCATAGATTGCTGCTGGTGCCGTGCCGCCGCCGGGTCACTCTTGCCCATGACGATAAGGATGCGGCAATGGTCGCTGCCGGCGCCGGTGATAAACCATTTTCGGCCATTGACTACATAGTCTTTGCCGTCGCAAAGGATAGATGCCTCGATGTTGGTTGCGTCCGAGGACGCCACATGGGGTTCGGTCATCGCGAACGCCGATCGAATTTCTCCGGCGAGCAACGGGGTGAGCCACTGGGCTTGCTGTTCGGGCGTCCCATAGCGCGCCAGCACCTCCATATTGCCGGTGTCGGGTGCCGCGCAATTGAAGGCGTCGGGTGCGATCGGTGAGCGACCCATGATTTCGCAGAGCGGCGCATACTCGATATTGCTGAGGCCCGGGCCAAACTCTGGCTCGGGCAGGAACAGGTTCCAGAGACCGGCGTCTCTCGCCTGTGCCTTCAGTTCCTCGATGATCGGCGGGTTCGACCAGCGGCTCGAAGCGGCGATCAATTGCTCATGGTAGAGCCGTTCGTTGGGATAGATCGCCAGTGCCATGAAAGCCGTGAGGCGCTCGACATAATCCTTGGACTTTGGTGAATGCTCGAATTCCATGCGGGCTCCATTCCATCGTCGGCCTGGCGACAGAGACGGGTGTAAACGATTCAGACTGAGGGAAGTTTGTGATCGCGATATGTTTCTCGCAGTTTGAGCTTGTTCAACTTGCCGGTCGCAGTATGCGGCAGTGTTTCGACGAGCATGACCTCATCAGGTAGCCACCATTTTGCTACCTTGTCTTTGAGAAATTCGGTTATTTCGTTTGTGTCGGGTTGCGTGCCGTCTCGTGGTACGACGAGGAGCAACGGTCGCTCGGTCCATTTGGGATGGGCAATCCCAATTGCGGCGGCTTCGGCGACCGATGGGTGTCCGATAGCCGCGTTTTCCAGCTCAATTGAGCTGATCCATTCACCTCCCGATTTGATTAGGTCCTTTGTCCGATCGGTGAGACGCAGATGGCCGTCGGCGTCGATTGTGCCCACATCGCCGGTTCGCATCCAGCCTTCTTCGTCATGGCTCGCCGTTGTTGCCTCTTCGTCCCGAAAATATGCGCGGGCCACCCATGGCCCGCGCACCAGGAGTTCGCCGGCGGTCTTTCCATCGTGCGGTTGAGTCCGGCCCTGATCGTCGACGATTTTCAGTTCCACCGCAAACTTAGCGCGGCCTTGCGCGGATATGAGGTCGTAGCGCGCGTCTGGCGGGAGTTCACGATACTTGCCTTTTAGTCTCCCGTTTGTCCCGATGGGACTCATCTCGGTCATGCCCCAGGCCTGCATCACTGAAATGCCATACTCCTCTTCGAAGGCCTTGATCATGGAGAGCGGCGCCGCCGATCCGCCGATAACGACCGATTTGAGGTGGTTCAATCGCTTGCCCGACGATCTTAGATAATCCAGCAGCCCCAACCACACTGTCGGAACCCCCGCCGTTATCGAAACCCGTTCGGCCTCGAAAAGTTCGTAAAGGCTTTCACCATCGAATTTTTCGCCGGCAAGCACGAGTTTTGAGCCTGCCATCGCGGCCCCGTAGGGTATTCCCCAGGCATGGACGTGAAACATTGGCACGACGGGAAGCACGGTTGTGTGCGACGACAGCGAGAGCGTCGTATCGGCATTGCAGATTGAAAAGCTGTGAAGCACGGTCGAGCGGTGACTAAAGAGCACACCCTTGGGATTTCCGGTCGTGCCAGACGTGTAGCACAGCGATGCCGCCGTATTTTCGTCGAACTCCGGCCAATCGTAGGCGTCGGACTCGTTGGCGATGAAGGTCTCATATGCCAGGGCGTTTTCGAGCGTGGTTTCGGGCATGTGCGCTGCGTCCGTCATCACGACAACGGCCTCAACAGTCGTGAGCTTCTCTTGCAGCTGTTCAACCAGCTCGACAAACGGCAGGTCGATGAAGATCAACCGATCCTCTGCGTGGTTTACGATGTAGTCGATCTGTTCGTGAAAGAGGCGCGGATTGATCGTGTGGCAAACAGCGCCCATGCAGGATATTGCATAGTAAAGCTCGTAATGACGGTAGCCGTTCCAAGCCAGAGTGGCGACGCGGTCACCAGGCCCTATGCCGAATCTTTGCAGGGCGTTGGCTAGCTTTTGTATGCGCGCGTAGGCGTCGGCGTAGGAATAGCGATGGAAGGGTCCCTCAAGCGTGCGGGAAACAATCTCCGTATCGCCGTGATACTGAGCCGCAAACCTGATCAGGGACGTGATCAGGAGTGGCGTGTCCATCATCAAGCCCTTCATTCGACACTCCAATTCACTCTTCGGCGCACTACGTGTTATGTCCAACTTTTCACACACTAACACTTCGCATGACAGCTTTCCGACGGCGGAACGAGCGATGCTCGCAGATTTTGCACAGCAACCGGCGCATAAGCATCTGACAACGCTTCGTTTTGGAAGTTTGACCGCGGCTTGCTATCATTCGCGCCATGCGTCGCACGATAGCTGCACTACTCGCATCTTTGCTCCTTGTGAGCGCGTCCTACGCGGACGAATCCGTGGATATACTGCCCGAAAGGGTACTCGACTTCGCGGCAATGCGTTTGGACATGATTCGGATCATTCGGCTGCGTATTGCGTCCGCCGCCGAGGAAACCGGTGTCCCCGAACTCGATTCATGGATTTTGGAGGCCATGCAAGAGGTTCCCCGTCATGCCTTTGTGCCCGATCAAGTGAAGTTGTTTGCCTATTTCGATACGCCGCTTCCGCTGGGATTTGAACAAAGCATATCTCAGCCCTTCATCGTTGCGTTGATGACACATCTCGCCCAAGTGGAGGACGGAGACGTTGTTTTCGAGACTGGTACTGGTGCGGGTTATCACGCCGCAATTCTGTCAAAACGGGCGGCCCGGGTGAACTCGCTTGAAGTCGTCGGTGCACTCGCGGAAACCGCGCAAGCGGCCTTGCATCGGGCAGGGATCGATAATGCAGAAGTGCGCGTCGGCGACGGGTATTATGGATGGCCAGAGCGCGGACCGTATGACGCAATCATCGTCAAGGAGGCGGTCAATCACATTCCGCCGCCGCTGATCAATCAGCTGAAGCCTGGAGGGCGATTGGTCATCCCCATTGGCTTACTCGATACCTACCAGCATCTCAGGCGTAGTCCGAAAAGAGCACGGACGGCAGGTTGAGCATAAGAAAGGTTCTTCCAGTGCGCTTTACGCCCCTACAGGGCGGCGAGCGCATCTGACATTCATTTGGACGACTTGATGCCCCGCCGGATCTGCGTTCGAAATGATGAAGGGCGGCAAATGGCCGCCCCTCTGGCTTAAACGTATTTGCCCCTCAGACGACCGGCGTTTCGTCTTGAACATATACCTTCGCTAGCACACCGCCACTGTCGTCGAAGTAGGTGTAGGTGGTAAAGCCGTCCACTTCCGCACCAGAATCGCCGGCAACCGGCTGCGCGCCGTCGGTATCGGTGAACGTGGCTTTGGTGCATGGAGCCGCGATGGTGTGATCGCCCATTCCCCGGTTGGTTAGCGGATCCTGATTGTGTTTGGTTTCGCCGCACGGATAGAGCGATTGAGTGCGTCGATCTGCATGGCGATTTCGGTTTGTTGGGATTGGAATGTGCGAGCGGTGAGCTTGCCGCCGTTGAGCCTCTTGACGCGAGCCATGGCTGTTTCGCCAAGCGCTCTCAATCCGTAGCCCTGTCGTTTCTGCCAGTTCATCCTTCCCTTCGACGCGATCTCCGCCGCATGGTGCTCCCGTTCCGATCCGCCATGAGGGGTGTCCGGGGGAGGAATGGATGTGGCGCGTGGCGGGATGATGATTTCAGGTGGTGAATTCGGTGGCCGAGCTTCTCGGATCGCTTTTGTCACGGGCTCCCCGTCATAGCAGCTCGTTGATTAAGTCGGCGCCGTCTGATTCTCTGGTTCCCTGATTTGCAGGGGGGTTTGCCGATGGCGATGGGACGGCAGAAGGCTGGTCAGGGGGGATCTGATGGTGAGCTGGTCGGAGATGCCGCGCTCTCCGGGTCATGTGTTTTATGACCGCTTGCAGTCGATGCTGATCGAGGGCGGCTTCGACGCCTTTGCCGAGGCGAGCTGCCGGCCTTATTACGCGGCCCGGATGGGCGCGCCCTCGGTGCCGCCCGGGCGCTATTTCCGGATGCACCTGGTGGGCTACTTCGAGGGCATCGACAGCGAGCGCGGTCTGGAGTGGCGCTGCTCGGCTTTGGTGCATGGACCTGAGGATTAGTATATCTGGCTCCGCTTCCGTCTTTGAGAGTTTGTCATGCCTTTCAAGTTCCACGCATCGCGTCGCCACCATATCCCCAGAGCCAAGTACCGGGTCATGAACTGGCCGGATTATGACCGTGGTTTGGTTCGGCGCGGCGACATTCGTTTCTGGATTGATGAGCGCGCCCTGGAGCAATGGGACGCAGCCAAACGGCGAACTCCTGGTGGCCAGCGGCGGTTTTCAGAGTTGGCGATTTCCACGACACTGATGCTGGGGATGGTCTTCAGACTGCCGCTGCGCCAGACGGAAGGCTTTGTGCGTTCCCTCGTGGACTTTATGGGGTGCGATCTGCCGGTGCCGGATCACACCACGCTGTCGCGGCGGCGGCGAACGGTGGATGTCGTTGTGGAAACTAGCGCGAACAAATGGCCTACGGATATCGTGCTGGATTCCACGGGCCTGAAATTCTTTGGCGCTGGCGAGTGGGCTCGCGCCAAGCACGGTGAAACGCGGCGCTCGTGGCGCAAACTGCATATCTCGGTTGACCCGGCCAGCAGCGAGATCCGGACGCATGAACTGACCGGTGACGACACGGCCGATGCGACGATGGCGGGACCGCTGGTCGCCGGTTCCGGTGGGATGATCCGGCACGTGTTTGCCGACGGCGCCTATGACGGGGAGCCCGTGACAAAAGCGATCCGAGAAGCTCGGCCACCGAATTCACCACCTGAAATCATCATCCCGCCACGCGCCACATCCATTCCTCCCCCGGACACCCCTCATGGCGGATCGGAACGGGAGCACCATGCGGCGGAGATCGCGTCGAAGGGAAGGATGAACTGGCAGAAACGACAGGGCTACGGATTGAGAGCGCTTGGCGAAACAGCCATGGCTCGCGTCAAGAGGCTCAATGGCGGCAAGCTCACCGCTCGCACATTCCAATCCCAACAAACCGAAATCGCCATGCAGATCGACGTACTCAATCGCTCTATCCGTGCGGCGAAACCAAACACAATCAGGATCCGCTAACCAACCGGGGAATGGGCGATCACACCATCGCGGCTCCATGCACCAAAGCCCTTCGCAATCCTTGTTGACGTTTGCCGAGGCCGAAGCGCATTCACCTATTATTCTAGACTTCGAGAATCCAGGCTGATCGCCAAAGATTGCGTTCATCGGGCCTTACGCCAACTGAAGACCCTGCCTCTTGCGCTGGCAATGAGAATCGTCCATCTATGGATGCGAACGGAAGATTTCGCCCCCGTGACAGCGGGCCGGCGAATCGTGACGAAATCAACCCATACCCACGGCGCAAGTATTTGTAGCGGTTGCATTTAGGGATACAGGCAGGGGAATACGGGCAGGATCATGGTGGATCAGATCATAGGAGAGATGGCGCAGGCCAATGGGTCCCTGATCAAGGACGCAACCACCGAAACATTTGCCGCGGACGTGCTCGAAGCGAGCGTCAAGACGCCCGTCGTGGTCGACTTTTGGGCACCATGGTGCGGGCCGTGCAAACAACTCGGCCCGGCATTGGAAAAAGCCGTTAAGGCCGCGAACGGCGCCGTAAGCCTTGTCAAAGTCGATATCGACCAGAGCCCGGAGATCGCGCAGCAGCTTAGAGTACAGTCGATCCCAGCCGTGTTCGCATTTTTTGGTGGCCGCCCGGTGGATGGGTTTGTTGGTGCGCTACCAGAGAGCCAGGTAAAATCCTTCGTTGAACGGGTTGTCGCGGCCGCGGGCGGAAGTATCGGCCCATCGCCTATCGATCAGGTGCTCGAACAGGCTACGGCGGCGCTCGATGCAGGAGACGGCACGACGGCGGGGCAGTTGTACGCGGAAGTCTTAAAGGTCGAACCCGACAATCCCGGCGCCAACGCCGGGCTGGCACGCTACTACATGGCAACTGGGCAGAGCGAACAGGCCCGAGAGCACATCGACGCCCTCCTACCAGAGGTCGCTCAACATGCTGAGGTTTCGGCTGTCCGCGCAGCCTTGGAGCTTGCCAAGGACGCCGACGCGACGAGTGGGCAACTCCCTGAACTTCAGGCGAGGGTGGCGGAAAATCCCAAAGACTATCAGGCGCGCTTCGATCTCGCCCTCGCCCTCTACGCGGCTAGCCAGACCGAAGAGGCAATCGATGAGCTGCTGGTTTTGGTTGAGCGAGACCGTATGTGGAACGACGAGGCCGCGCGCAAACAACTTCTGAAAATATTCGAGGCCCTGGGATTCGTCGACCCGATCACAGTTGATGCGCGTAGACGACTGTCGTCGCTGCTGTTCTCGTGAACGTGTTCGACCCAACTTTCGACGACCTGCCGGAATCGCTGCCAATTTTTCCGCTGCCGGGCGTCTTGCTTCTGCCGCGGGGACGCCTGCCGCTCAATATCTTTGAACCCCGCTACCTCGCTATGGTGTCGGACGCGATGGGAAGCGCACGCATGATAGGTATGCTTCAACCGAAAGACCCATCGGCGCGCGACACAAACCCGAGCGTATACGGAACAGGATGCGCGGGCCGCGTTGTCAGTTTCGAGGAAACCGATGATGGGCGTTTTCTTATCACCCTCTTGGGATGCAGCCGCTTCAATGCGCGCGACGAATTACCTTTGAACCGCGGCTATCGGACAGTTGTCGCGGATTGGTCGCCCTATCGCCAGGACCTGGACCAGCCCGAACCCTGCGAAATCGACCGCGAGCGGCTTTTGTCGGGGCTACGCAGCTTTTTCGAACTTCATGGTATCGAAGTCAACTGGGACAGCGTTCGCGAATCGGAAAATGAGCGCCTAATCAACATGATCGCTATGGTTTGCCCGTTCGAGCCACCGGAAAAGCAGGCGCTGCTCGAGGCCAAAGACTTGAGAGATCGCGCGGAAACCCTGATTGCGCTCGTCGAGATGGCGGTCTTGAGCACAGCAAGCAACGACAGCGCGCAGCAATAGAGTAGCTAGTTGGCGGTAAAGCAGGAAAAGGAGACCGGCATTGGCAACAAACAAGTCTGGTGTTGACCCGAAATTGCTAGAGATTCTCGTTTGCCCGTTAACCAAGGGGCCGTTGCGCTACGATTCCGAGACTCAGGAGCTCGTCAGCGAACAGGCAAACCTCGCCTATCCGATCCGCGACGGTATCCCAATCATGCTCGTCGACGAGGCCCGCAAGCTCGACGACGACCTGGGCGGTGCGTGATCGACGACTCGCCAAACGACGCAACTGTCGGTACGCTAGGCAGCGAGCGCTGGCCAACCGAAATCCGCCTAAAAAAAGCCGAGAAGATCCTGGAAATCGACTTTGACGATGGGTCGAGTTTCGCGCTACCGGCGGAAATGCTTCGCGTCGAGAGCCCTTCCGCCGAAGTCCAGGGTCACTCACCGAGCGAGAAGAAGATCGTTTCCGGCCGGAGTCATGTCGGCATCATCGACATCGAGCCAGTCGGCCATTACGCGATTTGCATCCATTTCGACGACATGCACGAAACCGGCATCTTTACTTGGACCTACCTTCACGAACTTGGCGTGAACCAAGAGAAAATCTGGCAAACCTATCTGGATGCACTAAAGGAACGCGGGCTCAGCCGCGACCCATGACGCGCCCACGCCCGCTAAAGCGGTTCCCCGCGCACAAGACGCGGTAGATCTCCAAGAACTCCCATGGCTTGACGCATGAAGAGCTGCCGCAATGGCGGTATCCTGCCGACGGCTGCTAGCCCGATATTGCGTGCGACCCGCAAGGGACCGAGATCGTTGGAGAAGAGTCGATTCAACCCATCGGTCGCAAAAGCGAGCGCGGTGTTATCAAACTGCCGCCAACGCTCGTAGCGTCCCAGCAATGGCGACTCGCCAACATCGAGGCCGAGCCGGTGACTGTCGACAACAATCTCCGCGAGAGAAGCGGCATCACGCAGTCCGAGGTTGAGCCCTTGACCGGCGATCGGATGGATCACGTGCGCCGCGTCACCGGCCAACGCTATGCGCCGCGCCATGTAGCATTCTGCTTGCATGAGCCGCAGTGGATAGGAAAAACGAGGACCTTCGAGCTCGATTGCTCCAAGCCAGTCGCCGAATCGCCGCCCGAGTTCGTCGCGGAACGCCGCATCCGAAAGCGCAGAATAAGATGCCGCATATTTAGCCTTCTCGGTCCAGACAATGTTCGATCGGTTCCTCGTCATTGGCAGCATCGCGAACGGCCCCGACGGCAAAAACTGCTCAACCGCCACGCCGTTGTGTGCGCGCTCGTGCCGCACCGTGGCGACGAGCGAGGTCTGGGGGTAACGCGTTTCACGTACCCGAATACCTGCGTTCGCTCGCGTTGCGGACGCTCGCCCGTCGGCCGCAGCAATTAGGCGCGCTGCAATCCGGCAACCGTCATCGAGCACGGCAACTACACCCGTTGCATCTCGCGTGACCTCGTTGACCGAATGGGGCGCCAACACTTGCAAGTCATCGAGCGACAGAGACGTATCGAAAAGCGCACGGCGAATAGCCCGGTTTTCGATCATATATCCGAACGGGCCTTCGCCGATCTCTCGGTGATCGAAATGAAGGAAGAGTGGCGAAATTCCTTGCGAAACGCGACCGTCGGCGACGCGTATATCTAGGATCGACTGTGTATCGCGCCGGAGCCGCTCAGCAACTCCAATAGCCTCGAATACGCGCCACGACCCGAGAGCAATTGCCGACGCACGACCGTCATATCGACCGCGCTTTTGGACTTCGGGCGTGACGCGATCGACGACAGCGACCAAAAGCCCCTTACCGGAAAGCGCAACAGCAAGCGTGAGGCCGACAATGCCAGCACCGACAACAAGCACGTCGACATCTATGTCCGCTTTCAATGCAACGCGTTTCGTCGCCATTTTATTTCGAATCCGCTGCTCTAATTTCGAACCCTGAGCTGGCGCTAGGTGTCGTTCGTCTGCTGAATACCCAACAGCACGGCGACGCGATCCGCCGCGCCTCGTTCGGCCTCAGGCTGATCGGGCAAAAGTGCCGACAACGCCACCTTCAGTGACTCATCGTCTACGCCCGTCCGTGGCAAGACCTGCAACAGTAATGCTTCAAGCGCGTTGATGTGCGCCCGGTGGTGCGGTGCCAGCTGCTCGAGTTTGGCGATCCGCGCTTCGAGTTCGGCTACTGTATTGTCGGTTGTTTCACCCGCCATGTTCGGTACTCCCCAATTTCGTCATGGCGACATTTAGCACGCGCGGCGCGCTCACAGGAGTCGGCAGCAGCTAATTTCGAAGGCCTATAGTTCGAAGTACAACGCTGATTCACGATGCGCTATGCCTAGTATGTGCGCCATAAATAGACGCAACATTTTGTGGCTGTTTGCACCGAATTTCTTGAGTCGAGCCGGGGCAACAGCTACTATCCGCCCCACAGGTTTCCGTTTTGTACTATCGCACTTACGCGCCGCGCTGCAGCAATTGGAGAGAAGACACGTCACAAGGCCGAACTGCCCGCCCATGGAAAACGCCCGCCTTGCACAGCTCGCTGACAGCCCCTTCAGGCGTCTTGGCGCCCTTTTGGAGGGGATCGAGCCGGCATCCGCTCTGCGGCCGCTGATGATGCAGATCGGCGAGCCGCGCTTAGCGACGCCATCGTTGGTGTCTCGTGTATTAGCGGAGCGCAATGATCTGTGGTCGAAATACCCATCGATCCGGGGAACGGACGAGTTTCGCGAGGCGTCGGCGGCTTGGCTGAACTGCCGATACGGTCTGCCGCAGGGCTATATCGATCCCGAACAGCATCTCCTCCCCGTATCCGGAACGCGCGAGGCACTATATATGGCAGCGCAATTGGCGACACCGGACCCCGACCAATGGCCGGAGAGCCGCCGCCCAGTGGCCCTGATGCCGAACCCGATGTATCACGTTTATTTCGCGGCCGCCGTGATGGCCGGAGCAGAGCCGGTACCCGTTGCTTCAACATCGAGCACAGGTTTTCTTCCGGACTTCAATGGGCTTCCCAGCGCCCTGCTCGAGCGGGTCGCAATTGCCTACATCTGCACGCCAGGTAACCCGCAAGGCGCCGTTGCCTCCCTCGACTACCTAAAGGACTTGACGTCGCTCGCCCGTCGATATGGCTTTCTGTTGGCCATCGACGAATGTTATTCGGAGATCTATCGGGGCCAGGCGCCGGCTGGCGGCCTCGAAGCATGCGCGGCGATTGGTGGGCCGCCGGACCGCGTCCTCGTCTTTCACTCGCTCTCCAAGCGTTCCAGCGCACCTGGACTGCGCTCGGGCTTCGTCGCGGGAGACCCGGATCTAATCGCTTCGTTCGCCATCCTGCGCAATTTGGGCGGACCGCAAGTGCCTGGTCCCATCCTGGCGGCGTCAGCCGCGTTGTGGCGCGATGAGGCTCATGTCACGGCCAACCGCGATCACTATGCGAAGCTTTTCGACTTGGCTGAGCGCATCCTCGGCAATCACACCGACTTCTATAAACCGCCCGGCGGATTCTATCTCTGGCTTGATGTCGGCGACGGCGAAGACTTCGCACAACGCCTCTGGCGAGACGCGGCGGTAAAGTCCCTTCCCGGCGCCTTTATGGCGAGACCGGAGAAGGAAAGCGGCTTTAATCCCGGACAGTCATACATTCGCGTCGCCATGGTGGACGACGCGGCCACCACCGAAGATGCGTTAGGCCGAATTGCGCGGATGCTAAACTAAGACAATGGCAACCACCGAAAAAAACACCTTCCTGCCCACAGGCGTCGGCCCATTTCTGCGACGGCGGGCAATTGAAACCGGCGGCGTCTTGTTGCTGGCGCTTGCCATCGCCCTGTTCGCAGCGTTGGCGACATACCATCCCTCCGATCCCTCGCTCAATACGGCGACCGGGAATACGCCGCTGAACTTGCTCGCGCAAACCGGTGCAATCGCGAGCGACCTGGCGCTCCAGTCCTTGGGACTTTCGACCATTCTTGTCGTTGTTGTGATGGCGGCCTGGGGATGGCGATTTCTGACGGCTCATAGCTTGCGTACGGTGTGGTTGAGGTTGGCACTATTGCCGCTGGGCCTATTGTCATGCGCGCTCGCACTCACCGCGCTCGGCGCCGTCTGGACGGCGCTCAGGTGGCCGATAGAAGCCGGACTGGGCGGATATGTCGGGCGGCTGGCATTTTCCAGTGCCGTCGATTTGCTTGCAGGCGTCGGCCTGTGGCCTGACCCCCGTTGGATTGCGACGGTCACAGGCATTGTGGCGCTGGCGCTCACCCATTATTTGCTTGCCTTCACTTGGACGGAGTGGCGCGCCGGCGCCCGCCACATTATGGCATTCATTGCATTTGCCTGGCGCACGGCAACGAACACGCGTGATGCGGGTAGGAGCCTGGGACAGGTGGCGAGCGCCGCCGCGCAACGCATCGCCGACGTTCGAGGGCGCGTCGAACCGACGCTGGATCCAACGCCCTCGCCACACTCCAAAAGCATTGCGACAGCACAACAATCCGCCCGCAGCGATCTTGTCGAACCGAAAAAGTCCAAGGCTGCGCCCAGCAAACGATCGATTGCGTCACGTCAGCGAAGCCTTGATCTCGGCCCCGAAGGCGAGGACTACCAAATGCCGCCGCTCAATCTTCTGGACGAACTTCCGGCAGACAAGCGCCAGGACATGGAGGTAAACGAGGAGGGGCTGCAACAGAATGCGCGGTTGCTCGAGCAGGTGCTCGACGACTTTGGTGTCCAGGGAGAGATCGTAAAGGTGCGTCCTGGCCCGGTCGTGACACTCTATGAACTCGTGCCGGCGCCAGGAACGAAGAGCAGCCGCGTCATCGGACTTTCCGATGATATCGCGCGATCGATGAGCGCTGTATCGGTCCGCATCGCCGTCATCCCCGGGCGCAATGTGATCGGCATAGAACTGCCGAACAGCAGCCGCGAAACCGTTTATTTGCGCGAGCTTTTGGGCAGTCAAGCGTACGAAAAGTCGAGCGCGAAGCTCCCACTCGTCCTCGGCAAGGATATCGGCGGCGCTCCAGTGATCGCCGACCTTGAGCGCATGCCGCATCTCCTGGTCGCCGGGACAACCGGATCCGGCAAGTCCGTGGGGCTGAACGCGATGGTCTTGTCGCTTCTCTTCCGGCTGTCGCCCGACGACTGCAAGTTCATAATGATCGATCCGAAAATGCTGGAACTCGCGGTTTACGACGACATACCGCACCTGATCACGCCGGTGGTCACTGAGCCACGAAAGGCGATCATCGCCTTGAAATGGACGGTGCGCGAGATGGAGCAGCGCTACCGCGCGATGTCAAAGCTGGGGGTGCGCCACATCGAGGGTTACAACAAACGTGTCGCACGAGCCCGTGCCAAGGGCGAGATTCTTATGCGTAAGGTGCAGACCGGTTTTGACTCCGAAACCGGCCGGCCGATCTTTGAGAACGAGCCGCTGGAGGCTGCGTCACTCCCCTATATTGTCGTCGTCGTGGACGAGATGGCCGATCTTATGCTGGTCGCGGGCAAGGACATCGAATCGGCAATTCAACGTCTCTCGCAAATGGCACGGGCTGCCGGTATTCACATCATCATGGCGACCCAGCGACCGTCGGTCGATGTGGTAACGGGAGCCATCAAGGCGAACTTTCCAACACGTATCGGCTTTCAAGTCACCTCTCGGATCGACAGCCGAACGATTCTCGGCGGGCAGGGTGCGGAGCAACTCCTGGGGCAGGGGGACATGCTCTACATGGTGGGCGGCGGACGAATTACTCGGGTTCACGGGCCGTTCGTCCACGACGCTGAAGTAGAATCCGTCGTTGGGTTCCTAAAATCGCAGGGCGACCCCATATATATCGAGGCGATCACCGAGGAAGAAGAGTCCGATGGTGCGGCGTTAACCGAGCGCACTGGCGACGCGCTGTATGACCGTGCCGTAGCGCTCGTCTTGGAAGAGCGAAAGGCATCGACAAGTTTCATACAGCGCCACCTGCAGATCGGTTACAACAGGGCAGCACGCATCATCGAGCAGATGGAGAAGGACGGCCTCATCAGTGCGGCAAACCACGTCGGAAAACGTGAAGTCTTGGCTCTGGGCTTGGGTGACCGACCCGCGTAATGTGCTGATGCGTCGAATCCGCCTTGGTGTCGTCGGCGCCGTTGCGCTGACCGTGGTTTTCGTGCTGTTTCTTTCCGACGCACAGGCCCAAATTCTCTTGAACCTCACATCTGAAGAGTCTGCTGACGTGCGCCGAATCGAGGCGTATTTGAACGGCATCACAACCATGCAGGCGAAGTTTACTCAGATCAATCCAGATGGGACGTCGGCACAAGGCACTGTCTACGTCCAGCGGCCGGGTTTCCTTCGCTTCGACTACGCGCCGCCGGACTCCTACCTGATAGTCGCCAATGGCATTTGGTTCATTTATGTGGATAGAGAACTCGAACAGGTCTCCCACATCCCGCTTAGACAGACGCTTGCCTGGTTCCTGGTGCGCGATCCAATCTCTTTGTCGGATGGCGTTTCCATCACACGATTCGAACGCGGTCCTGGAACCATGCGAGTCAGCTTTATTGAAACCAACGATCCGGAAGCCGGCTCGGTTATATTCGCATTCAGCGATCGACCACTCGAGCTCAAGAGCTGGTCGGTCACCGATGCACAGCGACAGAATACGAGAGTCACGATCGACAGCCCGCGGTTTGGACTCCCGCTCGATCGCGAGCTGTTTCGCTTTGTCGCGCCGCCAGAATGGACTGAAGGCGCGCGGAAAGGGTAACTGAGTGTGTCCTCATGGAAACTTGTCAGCCTCACCGACCCATGATAGCCGTAGCGATATGAAAAACCCTGCTCTGCCGCTAGTCGGCATCCCAACCAGTACGGACAACGGCAACAACAACTGGACATTTCATAGCGTCGGCGACAGGTACATTGCCTCGGTCATTAACGGCGCGCGATGTCTGCCGGTGTTGATTCCGGCGCTCAGCGATCTCTACGATGTCGATGAGTTTCTTGATCACCTCGACGGGCTTTACCTGACCGGTGCGCCTTCGAATATCGAGCCGCATAATTATGGGGGCGATCCAAGCCGCGAAGGCTCGGCGCACGACTCCATGCGCGACTCGTGTTCACTACCGTTGATCAGGAAGGCAATCGATCACGGTTTGCCGCTGTTCGCTGTCTGCCGCGGCATCCAGGAACTCAATGTCGCGTTCGGCGGAACGCTGCATCAAAACGTCCACGAACTTCCAGGGAAGAACGATCACCGCATGCGGCGAGATTTACCGCCGGAGCGGCGGTATGACTTGCGCCACCCAATTTCGGTCAGCCAGGGCGGATTTCTCATGGAGCTGACGGAAGGTGCGTCGGAGGTCATGGTCAATTCGCTGCATGCGCAGGCCATTGACCAACCAGCAGACGCGCTTATGGTCGAGGCGGTCAGCGATGACGGCGTGATCGAAGCCGTTAGCGTGCGGGACGCGAAGTCATTTGCCTTGGGTGTGCAATGGCATCCCGAGCATCCGATACCGCTGCAGTGGCCGTTGAGCAAGGCGATGTTCGATGGGTTCGGCGACGCGGCGCGTGCGCGCCAAGACGAGCGTGCGGGACGCAGCAAGAAGCGCAGTGCACGCGCTCGCGATGCCGCGTGATGCGCCCGGCTAGTGGCGATAGCTCAGCCAACCAAAAAGAAACCAACTCCAGCGCTTAACAGGGCAACGATGCGCATCGCCACCTGGAATATCAACTCGATCCGCGCGCGGCTCCATTTATTGCAGAAGATCACGGACGACGCGGCACCGGACGTTATTTGTCTGCAGGAAACAAAAGTTGTGGACGACCTGTTTCCGCATGACGAAATCGCAGCGCTTGGGTACAGCCACATTATTGCGCACGGCATGA
Organism: Alphaproteobacteria bacterium; assembly: GCA_965217615.1. Taxonomy (GTDB): domain Bacteria; phylum Pseudomonadota; class Alphaproteobacteria; order UBA8366; family CAVOAK01; genus CAVOAK01. Next base: position 116,385 of record CBDCIT010000014.1, on the reverse strand, counting down.
AAAGCTATAATGGCGTGGCAATTCTATCGCGGCTCCCCTTTGAGGACGCTGTGACGCAGGATTGGTGCGAACGGGCCGACTGCCGCCATGTGTATGTCCGCTTCGGCGATGGTTTGGAACTGCATAACTTCTACGTGCCAGCCGGCGGCGACGATCCGGATCCGAAGGTCAACGACAAATTCGCCCATAAGCTTCAGTTCCTCGACGAAATGACGAAATGGTATCCAGAAAAGCGATCCGCCGAGCAGCCGATGATCCTGGTCGGCGACCTCAACATCGCGCCACTCGAAAATGACGTTTGGTCACACAAACAACTTTTGAAGGTCGTTAGCCACACACCGGTCGAGGTGGAAGCGCTGGGCCGAGTGCAAAATTCAATGAACTGGTTCGACGCGTGCCGCCATTTCGTTCCCGAGTCCGAACCCCTTTACAGTTGGTGGAGTTACCGGGCGCGCGATTGGTCGGCGTCAGACAAAGGTCGCCGGCTCGACCATATCTGGACGACGCAGAGGCTCGTGCCGCGCATTGAAAGCTGCGAAATACTGCGCGCCGCCCGCGGCTGGGCGCGGCCCTCAGACCATGCCCCAGTTCTCTTGGATTTGGCGGACTGACACGGCTGCGTATGCTTACGAAGGACAACCAGCGACGGTGTTGGACGCAACGCCGCGCACCTGACTCCGACTGCCCGCCGGAGGCCTCCTACTGCGCCTGATAGATGAAGTACGGAAAGCGCCCGACATGCGGCGGGAGAGGCTGCGCGGCCAACGCTGCGGCTGGTAGCGCGCGATCGGCAACAACAAGCGCACCAGGCCGTATCAATCGAACGATGAGAGGCGTGATCGCGGTAGCAAGGGCAAGGTCGCGGGCACGGTTTACGCTGCCGATGTCTGCGTGGATCAACGCAGCGCTGTGACCGAGGTTCGAGCGTGCATCGTCAAGCGTTTGCCGAAAGTCGCCGAGGACCAGATACTGAGCATCGGGCACTACGTCGGCTGGTGCGTGGACGTCGCGATCGAAGGCGTAGAGTTCTCTTTCGGGAAACAGCCGGCGCAAATGATCAAAGGTTCGGCCCTTGCCCAACCCAACCTCGAGAATCACGCCAGGCATGTCTGCAACAAGATTTGCGGCATGGTCTAGGCAGGCCCGTTGGGTCACCAGTCGTTCGATCATGTGTACGAGCCGGTCTGGCTTAGCTTCATCGAGCTGGCTGTCCATAGCTTCAGCCGCCCATCCGCACCATGAAATAGCGTCCGGACGAAACATCGCTCGGCAACTCGATTGGACTGGCGCCTGGTATCGCAAACGCCTGATCGCTTACAACGACCGCTCCGGGCGCCAGCATCGGTTCCAAGGCCGGGCCGACAAACTTCGCCAATGTTGCGTTCGCAGCATCGTCCCCCGTACCCACGTCGCTATGGACAAGAACGACGGCCTTGTGGAATTGGGACTGCGCCGCAGGCAACGTTCGTTTCAAATCTCCGAGAATCATATGGCCAGCGTCTGGAATGGAGTGTGGATGCGCAGCGACTTGACGATCGAAGACGAAGATTTCGTAGTCCGGCAAGCGTTCGCGAAGATGGTCGTAGGTTCGGCCGTTGCCAAGGCCCAGCTCCAAAACGACACCTGCGCGGCCGCCAATCATCGCCACCGCAGCATCAATGCAACTACGCTGCGCCTTTAGCCTCCGGATGGCGCTATTAAGCCGGCTCACAAACCACTGCCGCCAGATACCCGAAAGCATCCAAGCATGCCGCGTTCGGCAATTGCATCGCGACGGTGCGACAAACTTCGAATGGACTAGATATGCCGAGGGTATCGGCCCGACGTCCGCCGAAAGCCATTTATTCGAGCGTTACACTGACCGCCTCGCGTAGACGCGAGGTGGTAAGTTCCAGACGACTAGCGAGTACGCGCATGATTTCGATGGCCATCTCCGGAAACTCCCGGACGAGTCGGAAGAACAAATCCTTTGAAATACACAGTGCCTCCAACTCGGTCTTCGCCTGTATTGTTGCGGTGCGTGGAACATCGCAGAGGATTGCTATTTCACCCACGAAGTCATTGTCCTTGAGGGTCGTTACGATCAGCGGGCCTTTGGGAGTCTCGACAATCACGTCGGCTGAGCCGCGGATTATGATGTATGCCGCATCCCCCGGATCACCCTGTTTGAACACAATGTCATCCGCCGCATAGGTCAAGCGCTCGCTGGTGAACGCAAGCAGCTTAAGTTTCGATGGCTCGATCTTCGCGAATACCGGTATCCGGCGCAGCAGATCCACTTCTTCTTGCAAACTCATCGACGCAGTCTCCTGATCAGCACTACGCGGCCTCAAGGAGGTCACGAAATGCGCCACCATTTTTCATCAATTCGTCGAAGCTGCCTTGTTCGACAATGCGTCCGTCCTTCAGAACGACGACATGATTAAATTTCTCGGCCTCTTGGACGCGGTTAAGAACCCAGACCACGCCGCGTCCCTCGCTGGCCTGCAATACGTTCTCAAGAACCTTCGTCTGGCTAGCCGGATCGAGCGGCGCCATCGCCTCATTGATAATCAGCAGATCGGGGCGCTTAAGCAATGCTCGCGCAACAGCCAGCTTCTGGCGCTGCGCCGTCGATAGCCGCGCGCCGCTGATGCCAGCTTGGTAGTCCAATCCGACGGCAACCACGGTGGTATGCAGTTCTAAAGTGTTTACGACCTCGGAGATTAGCGTGCCAACAGTGGTCGCCGCTTGTGCCTGACCGTATGCCAACTTTCCGAACAGTATGTTGTCTTGCAATGTCGCCGCTGCGTTGTATTCGTCCGCATTGAAGAACGCCACCGCCTCCCTCAAATCGTCGTTCATGTCGTCTGCAAATACATGGCGGGCTTCTAAGAGACGCTGCTGAATCGCCTCGTCAATCAGCCCGAGGCGGTGCCGCGCAGGTGTCAGCTTAAACGGCAGCGATATGATTTGCTGGCGATCCTCTTCCTCGATCGTCTCGTCGCCCCGTGCGACCTTCGCCAGGATCACCTGAACCTCAGGCAAATCATCCGAGCTAATGAAACTGAATTGCTCGAAAAATTCATGCCCCGGCGGCAGATCCGCAAACAGCTCGACCATCGTCTGTGCAACCTGCTTGCCGATATTAAGAAACTCGTCGGTCAAACCAACTTTTCCCAATACCTGCGTGACGTATGGGTGTTCGGCGATATTGTCGAGGCTGAAGGTTTCGCCAAGTGGCGTACCAAAGAGCAAATTCTCCGCCACCGACGCATTGGCGTTGTAGCTCTCTGCATTGAAGAGTTCGACCATGGGGGCAATGGCGGGATCCGACAACCTATCTCGAAGTGCAAAGCGCGCGTTCAGAATCTTTTCGGCGATCTCCGGGCTTTGCTGTGGGTCAATCGTGCCGCGAAGACCCATCTGGTAAACATCGGCTTCGAAATCGACAGCTTCTAGAACCTCCAGGACGCGCGCCTGCAGCATCTCCTTGTTTTCCGCGCCCGCTGCGTCATAGTCGACCCAGTCAGCGTTGTAATCGTGCAGTGAGTTTCCGGCGACCTCGGCCTCGCCAAGTTCTGCCTCAAACTGCTTGCGCTCGTCTCCCTGATAATCCTTTTCGAGAACCGGCCTATGTTTAAGGCCGTAGAGTAGGTTGTCTCCGACGCTCGTGGCCGACACATGGGCGTTTGATCCGACATATGTCAAACGTCTTCCGGTAACTGCCTCCGGGAGGGTCGTTATGTCGCGACCGTCTATGCTTAGCTTTCCGCTCGTGGCTGTCTCTAGCCGCGCCAGCAGCATCGCTGCCTGAGTCTTGCCGCTGCTGCTGTCGCCGACGATCGCGGTGTGCTGTTGAATAGGGATGATTAATGACACGCCATCGAGCGGCTTCGTGCCATCGTCTTCGGTGAGTGTCAGATTGCTCATGGCAATCTCGCCGCTAAGCGGCTCGTCATCGGGCGGATCGGCAGACAACAGCTCTTCGTCATAAAGGCCCTGTGGCTCGAACTGCTCGATGACCTGGTCGTATTTGATGCGGATATCTTCTTTTTGCTGATACCAGGTGAGCATCTCTTTCCACGGTCCGGCAAGATCCTTGTATGCAGCAAGGACAGCCACCAGCGCACCGAACGTAAGCTGACCGATGATCACCAGATAGCCGCCGATCGAAAAGAAGAAGAACGGCGTCAACTTGTCGATGAAATTGTTGAGGAACTTGATGAAAAACTTGCGGCGGTAAATCTCGTAGCGGATCCAATAGATGGCGCCAAGCCGGTTGGTGAAGCGGGCTAACTCCAGACTGCTGGTATCGTGTGCATGCACTTCAACGATGCCGGAAACCGATTCGCCGATTTGGTCGGAAAGCCGGCGGACGTTCTGCACCCGCCGTTTGCCGAGCGCGTTGACTTTACGCTGCAGCTTGGGAATGACGTACATCTGCAACGGATAGAACGCGATCGCCGCAGCACCCAGGTACGGATCCTGGATCATGATAAATCCGAGTATGATCACCAGCTGACCGCCTTGGAACATTGGGTCCGCGAAAGCGGTGCCGATGAAACCGCCAAGCGGTTCGACTTCGGCAGTGATCATTGGAATCAATTCGCCCTGACTGACCTTACGGAAGTGCGTCAGCGGAAAGCGTAGAATGCGACCAAATAGCTGATAGCGCAGCCGGCGAAGCAGCCTTTCGCCCAGCTGCCCCTTGTAAACGTTGATGTAATACTTAAATCCGCCATTGACGAGGACCAGAAGGAGATAGATGAAACTGAGCGCAAGCAGGAACGGGATCTGGGCCATGCTGAAGGAAACATTGATGCCGAAGAATGCAACGACATACGCGTCACCGTCGGCTTCGCCGCCGATCGCCCTGTTTACAATGAGTTTGGGCAGATCCAGTGATAGATAGAGAAACGGATACGACGCCATAATGATCGCAAGCAGGAACAACTGCTGCGGTTTGCTGTAGTGAAGTATGTATTTGAATATCGACGGTTGCATGGTTCACGCAGGGACCGCATCAATTAGAACGGAGTTTTCCAGCCGCAATCCCAATGTTTGCAAATTAGCCTAGCTCCACCAGACGGTAAACGCCCGCGCATACCAAATTCGAAAAGAACCCTTTACAATCAGCCGCCTCGCCATGCGATAGTCGCGCCAGAACAGTCAGCCTTTCGGGGGCAGTAATGCAGGTTGGTAAGGCCAGCCGTCGTAAACATGCGCGGATACTAATCTATTGTCACGACACATTTGGCCTCGGTCATTTGCGCCGGTGCCGGGCGATCGCCCACGCGCTCGTCGAGCGCAACAAGGACATGACGGTCCTGATACTGTGCGGTTCACCGATCATTGGACGCTTCGACTTCCGCTCCCGCGTTGATTTTGTGCGCATTCCGGGCGTCATTAAGTTACGCAACGGCGAATATACATCCCTGAACCTGCACATCGACATTGAGGAGACGCTGGCGATGCGGGCCTCGATCCTTCGTCATACGGCGGAGATTTTCGACCCGGACGTGTTCATTGTCGACAAGGAGCCCCTGGGACTGCGGGGCGAGGTCGTCGACACGATGGAAATGTTGAAGGGTCGCGGAACACCACTGGTTTTGGGATTGCGCGACATCATGGATGAGCCGTCCTTGCTGCAGCCGGAGTGGCAGCGCAAGAAAGTCGTGCCCGCGCTTACGCGTTATTTCGATCACATCTGGGTCTACGGCCTACCGCAAATCTGCAATCCGCTGGCGGGCATCGACGTTCCGGATTCGGTGCAACATAAACTGATCTATACGGGTTATCTTGAGCGCGCGGCGCTAAATGATCCACCGCAACACTCGCCTGGCATGCAGATCAGTGAGCCGTTCATACTCGTAACGCCGGGCGGGGGCGGCGACGGCGAAACGTTGGTCGATTGGGTGTTGCGCGCCTATGAGGCCGATTCCGGCATGCCACACCGGGCGCTGATTGTTCTTGGACCTTTCATGCAATCGGGCCTGCAGACCGACTTCATGGCGCGGGCAGATGCGCTACCCAATGTTGATACGATCACCTTTGATGCCCATCTAGAGAGTCTGATGGAACGTGCCGTAGGTGTTGTGGCGATGGGCGGCTATAACACATTTTGCGAGATTCTTTCGTTTGACAAGCGTGCCCTCATCGTGCCGCGTACCAAGCCACGGCTTGAGCAGTTTATTCGCGCCAGTCGCGCGCAGGAACTTGGATTGGTGCGAATGTTGAGTGACGAAGGCGCGCGCGGAACCATGGATATGATCACTGCACTGCATGACCTGCCGCAGCAGCCGAAACCATCCGACAGCGTAGTGCCGGGCCTCCTAGACGGTCTCGATAATGTTGATCGCCTTGTACACCAGTTGCTGCGAAAACGCCGTCAGGCCACTCCGCGATTGGCCGAAGGCGTAGACTAAGCGCTCGTCCGCCATCGAAGAACGAGGGCAGGAAAGACGTCGTGGCTGTCGCATTCATCCTCAAGGGATACCCCCGCCTTTCCGAGTCTTTCATTGCGCAAGAAATACTTGGCCTGGAGCGGCGCGGCCTTGATATCCAAATTGTTTCACTGCGCCGCCCAACTGATACTCAAATGCATCCCGTTCATCTCGAGATCAAGGCGCCTGCGCTTTACTTACCGGAGTATTTGAAAGACGAACCGGCGCGTGTCGGCCGCGCTTGGCGGCAGGTCCGCCGACTGGCTGGCTACTCCAGGGCCCGCGCGCTCTGGATAGCGGACCTGCGGCGCGATTTTACCGCCAACCGCGTCCGCCGATTTGGCCAAGCTTGCGTGCTCGCGGCCGAATTGCCGCCGCAGACGACGCGCCTACACGCCCACTTCCTTCACACACCCGCCTCGGTCGCACGTTACGCCTCGACAATGAGGGAGTTACCTTGGAGTTGTTCGGCACACGCAAAGGACATTTGGACCAGCCCAGAATGGGAGCTGCGGGAGAAACTGAGTGATGTCGATTGGCTCGTCACCTGCACCGCCCATGGAGTAAAACACCTGCGCTCATTTGCAGCTGATCCCGAAAAGGTCGGGCTTGTCTATCACGGACTGGATCTGGACCAATTTCCGGCGCCTCCGGCGGACACCCAGCCACGTGACGCGCGCGACGAGCCGGTCGTGATTCTCTCCATCGGGCGGGCCGTGGCAAAGAAAGGGTTCGACGATCTCTTGAAGGCGTTGGCCCTGCTGCCGGCGGACTGTCGCTGGCGATTCGAGCATATTGGCGATGGCGAAGGTCTCGCACGACTGAAAAAGCACGCGGAAGGGCTTGGGCTCGGCGACCGCGTCCGATGGCTAGGCGCCCAAGCGCAGGCCACAGTTCTCGAACATCTACGTTCGGCAGATTTATTTGTACTAGCCTGTAAGATTGCACCGGACGGTGATCGCGATGGCCTTCCCAACGTATTGATGGAAGCGCAAAGCCAGGGCCTGCCGGTGGTTGCGACGCGCGTTTCGGCAATACCGGAACTCATCGAGGACGGTGAAACGGGGTTGCTGGCGGCTGCAGGCAATCCGCAGGAGCTGATGCAGGCAATTGCCTGTCTCATTGCCGATCCGACGCTACGGCAACAGCTCGGCACTGCGGGCGAAGCTCGTGTACGCACTGCGTTCGATGCAGCGTTCGGCCTGGAAACCCTCGCGACACGTTTCGGCAGCGAGGTCACCGGAACATCGTGCAGATCGCGTTCTACGCGCCTTTAAAGGCTCCAGATCACCCGGTGCCCTCGGGCGATCGGCGGATGGCGCGCCTCCTCATCAAAGCGCTCCGCATGAAGGGGCATGAAACGGTGATCGCTTCCCGATTGCGAAGTTGGGAGGGTGCTGGCAACCGTGCTCAGCAGCAGCGCATTCGCCGCCGTGGACTTTCGCTCGCCCGACGCTTTGTGGACCGTCACCGGCGGGCTCCCCCCGACCTATGGTTCACCTATCATCTTTACCACAAAGCTCCCGACTGGATTGGCCCCGTCGTGGCCGATGCGTTCGGAATTCCCTACGTCGTCGCGGAAGCAAGCTTTGCCCCGAAGCAAAGTGGCGGACCTTGGGCTGACGGTCATCGAGCAACGGCAAGCGCGCTGGCTCAAGCCGACCACGCAATCTCCCTCAGCCCAAGTGACGTTGAGTGCGTGCGGCCAATCCTTAAGGGACCCAATCGTCATACGACGATGCTGCCCTTCGTCGACGCACGCGAACCGAACCTAGCAGCCACCAGGCGAAAACAGCACAAGATGGTCTTGGCCGACAGAATAGGGATCGACGCAGAGATACCGTGGCTCATTACGGTTGCGATGATGCGCGACGGCGACAAGCTCAACTCCTACCGCATTCTCGGCCGCACCCTAAGTCTCCTCAAAGATATCGAGTGGGCACTACTCGTGGTCGGCGATGGTCCCGCCCGTGTGCAAGTCGAGGCGGCGCTCGGCATGCGTGATCGCGTGCATTACCTCGGCGCGCAGCGGCCACAACAGGTTTATCAGGCCGGCGCCGCAGCGGACCTGTTCTGCTGGCCGGCAGTCAACGAAGCATATTGTATGGCAATATTAGAGGCACAGGCTGCGGGGCTGCCTGTGGTTGCCGGTTCAGGGCCCGGGGTTGCTCAAATCGTCGACGATGGTAGGACGGGGCTGCTCGTGCCGGTTGGCGACCCTATGGCGCTCGCCGAGGCAGCGCGTGCGCTGCTTTTGGCACCTGAACGCAGAGCCACCATGCGCCTGGCAGCTCTCGAAGCAACAACGAACACCCACGATATCTCGATTGCCGCAGACCGTTTGGACGATATCATCCGCGGCGCCGTCCAGGCGGCCAGCCGATGACCCTGCTCGCCGTTATCAGGCATGGTCAGACGGCATGGAACGAAGATGGCCGATTGCAGGGCCGCTGCGATATTCCGCTAAGCGAGGTCGGCCGACGACAAGTCGCGCGCTGGCGCATACCACCGCAACTGATCGACTTCGAGTGGCGGACGAGCCCCCTCAAACGTGCGGCCGAAACGGCAGCGTTACTCACCGGCAGCGACGTTGAACAGGACGCTCGGCTCATCGAGATGGACTGGGCAGAGTGGGAAGGCCGACGCTTGGTCGACCTGCGGCAAGAGCTGGGCCGACCCATGGCCGACCTTGAGGCGCAGGGACTCGATTTTTGTCCGCCGGGTGGCGAGAGCCCGCGCGACGTCCAGCGTCGGCTTCACGGCTTCCTGACGGAACGACAACGCCAAGCCAAGCCCGCCGTCGCCGTTTGCCATAACGGTGTCTTATGCGCCCTTTACGCATCGGCCGCGAATTGGGATATGACCGGTAAACCGCCGCACAAGCTGCAGGCGAATTGCGCGCATATTTTTCTTATCGGCCACGGCGTAATGACGATCGAGCAACTTAATCTATCTCTGCTGGACGGCAGCGAATGAGCCGGCCTCGAGCTCTTATCTATGTCGAGAGCCTGCTCGGCATCGGCCACGGCGTGCGGACAGCTTATGTCGCCCGTGCGATGCTGCAGCGTGGGTTCGACGTCACCTTCGTCTCCGGAAGCCATGGCACGTACGGACGTGAGCCCGATGGTGCAGAGATTGTCCATTTGCGCTCGGTCAGGGCGGATGATGCGAAGTTCTCGCGCCTTGTCGACGAAAGTGGAGCCGAGGTCGACGACGACTGGCGTGAGCGGCGCCGTGCAGCACTGCTGGAGGCGCATCGGATCGCTCGACCTCGGGTGATCGTGATTGAAGGTTTTCCTTTCTCGCGCTGGCAATTCCGATTCGAGCTGACACCCTTAATTGCCGCGGCCAAAGGGCAGGCTGCTATCGTCTGCTCGGTTCGAGACATCCTGGTTGCAAAACGCGATCCAAGGCGCATTGACGCGATCGTCGAGCTCATACGCAATGACTTCGATATGGTTCTCGTTCACGGCGACGAGAGTTTGGCCGACTTCGGCGAGACCTTTCCCGCCGCTGCGCGAATTGCCGACAAGCTACGATACACAGGCTATGTGTCGGCCGAACCCGCTGCGAGCGACACCGGAACCGACGGTGCCGAGGGCGATGTGCTCGTGTCCGCCGGGGGCGGGGCGGTTGGCAGCGAACTGTTGCGCACGGCGCTCGAGGCCCGCTCGCTGGGCGCCCTCAAGGAGCGGACTTGGCGCTTCTTTGCTGGCCGAAACCTGCCGGGCGAGGAGTTGTCTGCCCTTGAAACGGGCGCCCAGCACCTCGATGACGTCGTTGTCGAGCGATATCGCCACGACCTCCCCTCACTCCTATCGCAATGCTGCGTGTCAATCAGCCAAGCCGGTTACAATACGGTCGTTGATCTGCTTGCAGCCCGCGCGCGCGCCGTCGTCGTTCCCTTCAGTTCGGAGAATGAGACCGAACAATCGTTGCGCGCGCGCCTGCTCGAGGAGCGTGGTCTCCTCACCGTCATGAGCGAGGCGGAACTCACACCACAATCACTTGCGACGCTTGTTGTTAGGACCGCGACTTCTCCGCGCCCTCCGTCTTCGCTGATCTCGCTCGATGGTGCGCGCCGGTCAGCCGACATCCTGTTCGAGCTTGCGTCGGCTAGGCGGAAAAGCTGAACACCGCCTATACTCGTTGCCATGGCATCGACATATAGCGCCACCGCCCGCCCGTCCACCGGCTGGGCTGCCCTTGCCGAGGAACTCGACCGATGGCTGGACACTGACCTTCCTGCAACGTTTTGGTGGCGCGACGACGACGTTACGCAACCAAGCCAAGCGCTTGATCAACTACTCGACCTCGCAGACGGAACGCCGGTAGCCTTGGCAGCCATACCAATGGAGGCAGGGCCGAAGCTCGCTGAACGGCTCATTGATGTATCCGACATCACGGTCATGCAGCATGGCTACGCCCATGCAAATCATTCCCCGCCGGGCGACAAGAAGGCAGAGTACGGGATGCACCGGGCGACATCTGAGATGGTCGCAGAAATAGCGCGCGGCGCGGAAATGCTTCGCGACCTCTTCAAAGACAGGGCCACGACGACATTGGTTCCTCCCTGGAACCGCATTTCCGAAGATCTTGTCGCCCAATTGCCCGCTGCAGGTATTACCGCGCTGTCGAGCATCGGCCCACGTCGTCCAGATCGACCGCTACCGCAGGTCAACGCGCATGTCGATATCATCGATTGGCGCGGCCACCGTGGTTTCCGCGGCACCGCGGCTATCGAATGCGTGATCGATAACCTTTCAAGACGTCGATTGGGTGAGATCGCAGTCACGGAGGCGACCGGCCTGTTGACACATCACCTGGATCACGACGACGCCTGCTGGAGCTTTGTGGCCGATCTTTTGGCGCTCACCGGGGCTCATCCTGCGGCCAGCTGGATGAGTGCTACACAAGAACTCGTGAGCTGATGACCGAGCGATATCGCTATCCGCTGGCGAGCTTAGCCGGCGACTACGTCCGAGCAATTGCCGGAATCGTGCTATCGGCATTGCCTATTTTTGTGGTGAGCTTGAGCCCTGTCGTTACGGCAATCTTGGGCGCGTTCGTGCTGTTGTTTTCGGTCTTCGCCGCACGTACTCTGCTGCGCCACGCGACCGCAATCGAAATGACGACAGCTGGCATCGCCTCAGTCGGACCGATGGAGCAGAGGCTCGCCTGGGAAGGGGTCAAGGCTGTGCAACTTAGCTACTTCTCGACTTGGCGCGACAAGAGCAAGGGCTGGATGCAGCTCAAGCTGACGGGGAGCGAGGGCACTCTGAGGATCGATTCGAACTTAAACGGATTCGACGAGGTCGCCACTGTCGTGGCAGAATGCGCCGCGCGCAACGACGCGTTGATGAATGACGTTACGATCGGCAATTTCGAAGCATTAGGAATTTCCGTCGGCGGTTCAGGGGGCAGCACCGCCAAATTGGGAGATGTTGGCGGGTGAGTCAGGACTTGCTGAAGGTCGAGGGACTAAAGGTCGAGTTCCAGTTGCCGGAAGGTCATATCGAGGCGGTCAGAGGCGTCTCATTTCGCGTGCGCCATGGGTCGACCGTCGCCTTGGTCGGTGAATCCGGTTCCGGCAAAACGGTCATCTCGCAGAGCATTATGGGAATTCTGCCTGCCGCCGCGCGGATCTCCAGCGGTCGGATTCTGTTCGCCGATCCCTTGGAGGGCGGGAACGTCATCGACATCGCTGCTCTTGCGCCGGACGGCGAAAGCATGAGGTCCATTCGTGGTGGTCGGATTTCAATTATCTTCCAGGAGCCGATGACTTCCCTATCGGCGCTCCACACTATCGGCAATCAAATTACCGAAGCGCTGCATCTGCACCGCGCCTGTTCCAATATCGAAGGGAACGACATCGCGCGCGAAATGTTGCGGATGGTCGGATTTCCGAACCCTGAGCGGGCGCTGCGGACCTATCCCTTCGAGCTATCCGGCGGCTTACGGCAACGCGCTATGATTGCGATGGCGCTCGTCTGCCGTCCCGCATTGCTCATTGCCGACGAGCCGACCACGGCGCTCGACGTGACGATCCAGGCGCAAATACTGCGGCAAATCAAGGACCTGCAAGAAGAGCTCAATATGGCGGTCTTGATCATCACCCACGATCTGGGCGTCGTCGCCAATCTCGCCGAGGAAGTCGTGGTGCTGTACCACGGTGAAGTCATGGAGTACGGCACGTCGGAGCATATTTTTCACGACCCGCAACATCCGTACCTAAACGCCCTGTTGCGGGCGGTGCCAAGATTCAACATGGATCGAGGTGAACGCCTCGTGCCAATTCGCGAAATCGCCAGCGATTCGGGCCGCCTAATGGCGCAGAAAGAGTCGCGGTCGACGCCGGTCGACCCCAACGAGCCGATCCTTTCCATTCGCGGCATTTGCAAGGATTTCCGCATTCGAAGGACTAAACTAATAAGCCGTTCAGCCGACAACGCGATTCGCGCGGTCGACGACGTCAGCTTCGAAATAAAGCGCGGCGAATGCCTGGGGCTAGTGGGCGAAAGTGGATGCGGCAAAACGACGCTCAGCAAGATCCTGATGCGCGCGCTAAGCGCTGATGCAGGCGAAGCGATTTTCAGTAATGGGGCGGCGCCAATCGACATATTCAACCTTTCCTCCAACGACCTAATAACCTTTCGCCGCAAAATACAGTTCATATTCCAAGACCCATTCAGCGCGCTGAACCCACGCATGACGGTGTTCGATATCATATCCGAACCGCTTGTTATCCACCGCATCGGCACCGCGAAAGAACGCACGGAACTAGTAAAGGAGCTAATGCGCGTCGTCGGGCTCGATATCCGTCACCTGAAACGCTATCCCCACAGCTTTTCTGGCGGCCAACGCCAGCGCATTGGGATCGCCCGTGCCCTAGCGTTGCGTCCCGATATCTTGATCTGCGACGAACCGGTCTCTGCGCTCGACGTATCGATACAGGCACAGATTCTCAACTTGCTGAAGGATCTACAGTCCAAGCTTGGACTGACCTACCTCTTCATTTCGCACAATTTGGCAGTCGTCGACTACATCGCCGACCGCATCGCCGTCATGTGCCATGGTCGGCTGGTCGAGATCGCTCCACGCGATCTTTTGTTCCGACAGCCGATCCATCCGTATACGCGTGGCCTTTTGACCGCCGTTCCGGAGCCGGATCCGGACAAACCTCTCGACTTCGATCATTTGATGGAAGAAAAGGCCTCAGATCCGGCCGCCTGGCCGCAGCCATTCACCGACGATGGCGCAACTCGCCCAATCATGCACGATCTTGGCGGTGGTCACTTCGTCCGCGCCGTCGAAACGTCAACTTATCGGAACTGGCATCATGAAAAGTAGGTCTTGGGTCATCGCTTCCGCGGCGCTGCTAACCGCCACGGCAGCAACCACGGCCAAATATGTTGAACCCCCATTTCTAGCCGCGCGCGTAGGCTCGGGCCAATTACCTGCAGTTCACCTGCGGCTTCCGAACGTGCCGAAAGTGATCACGATGAGTGGCGATGGGCGGCAGTTAGGTAAATACGGCGGCACGCTCAACACACTGATGGCCCGCGCGAAGGACGTGCGGATGATGGTTGTTTATGGCTACGCACGGCTGGTCAAGTTCGACCGAAATCTGGAGATTGTTCCGGACCTTCTGGAAAAGATCGACGTCGAAGACGGGCGTATTTTCACATTCCACCTACGGCGCGGCCACAAATGGTCGGACGGCCAACCATTTACCGCCGAGGATTTTCGCTTTTACTGGGAAGACATCGCCAACAACAAGGACCTTTCTCCGGTCGGCCCGCCGACGGTGTTACGGATCGGAGGTGAACTTCCTAAGTTTGACGTGATCGACGATGTCACCGTGCGATATTCATGGACCAGACCCAACCCGGATTTTCTCCCCAGGCTGGCTGGCGCCTCGCCGCTCTACATGTATCGGCCTGCACACTATCTGAAGAAATTCCACGCGCGCTACACCGACGAGGGCAAGCTAAATTCAGCGGCCAAGGAAAAAGGCCAGCGCAACTGGGCAGCAATGCACAACAAACAAGACAATATGTACAAGAATGACAACATCAACCTTCCCAACCTGCAACCTTGGATCAATACGACATCAGCGCCCGCGGAGCGCTTTGTATTTGAGCGCAATCCGTACTTTCATCGAGTCGATTCGCAGGGACGGCAGTTGCCATATATCAACAGGGTCATCCTAAACATCACCAGCGGAAAACTGATCCCGGCCAAAGCGGGCACCGGCGAGTCCGATCTGCAGGCGCGCTACCTGCGGTTCGACAACTACACGTTCCTGCGACGCAACGAGCGCCAGAGCGGTTTCCGAACGCTGTTGTGGCGGGAGGCTAAAGGTTCTCATATTGCGTTGTATCCAAATCTCAACGCTGTCGATGCAAGCTGGCGGACCCTAATCCGAGACGCGCGCTTTCGCCGTGCGCTTTCCTACGCGATCAACCGCGATGAGATAAATCAGGTCGTCTATTTCGGATTGGCGCAGCCAAGTCAAAACACGGTGCTCAAGGAGAGTCCGCTGTGGCGCGAAGAGTACCAAGACGCCGCGACCGCATTCGACATCGACAAAGCGAACAGGCTGCTGGATGAAATTGGTCTGACCGAAAGAAATGGCGACGGTGTCCGGTTGCGGCCTGATGGCGAGCCAATTGAGATAATTGTCGAAACAGCGGGCGAGAGCACCGAAGAGTCGGACGTTTTGGAACTAATACGAGACAGTTGGCTTAAGGCTGGACTCAGGCTGCATACGAAGCCGTCACAGCGCGATGTATTGCGTAACCGCATATTTTCGGGTGAGACAATAATGACCGTTTGGAGCGGCCTTGAGAATGGCGTTCCAACTGCGCAAATGTCGCCCACCGAACTTGCTCCGACTTCGCAGATTCAATTGCAGTGGCCGAAATGGGGCCAGTATGTCGAGACCAATCGCCAATCTGGAGAGTTCCCCGACATGCCCGAGGCGGTGCGCCTGGTGGAGTTGCTTGACGAGTGGTACGCGACACTTGACGGTGCTCGCCAAGAGGCGATCTGGCACGAGATGCTGAAAACGCACGCCGAAAACCTCTTCACAATCGGCCTTGTTGCCGGCGTGCGTCAGCCAGTCGTCGTCAGCAAAAACCTCCGCAATATCCCTCAGGAGGGTGTGTATAATTGGGATCCAGGTGCGCATTTCGGCATCTACGAGCCCGACACGTTCTGGTTCGCGAACGCCAAGTGAGCGTGTTCGAAAGAACTAAAAAAACCGGCCGAAACACACCAATATTCCCATGCTGAGGTATATCGCGCACCGTCTCCTGGTAATGGTTCCAACGCTGCTGGCGATCAGCGCGATTGTGTTTCTTATCATCCAGCTGCCGCCAGGCGATTATTTCACGACCTATATCAACGAGCTGCAAAGCCAGGGCGAGTCGGTCAGCAAGGAGCGTCTGGAATTCTTGCGTCAGCAGTATGGTTTCGACCGCTCGCCAGTCGAACAATATTTCGTCTGGTTGTTCGGTATGCTGCAGGGCGATTTCGGCTATTCCTTTGAGTACAGCCTGCCTGTTTCGGATGTCGTCGGCGACCGCTTGCTGCTCAGCTTCATCGTTTCCTTCACGACCATCATCTTTACCTGGATCGTCGCATTTCCGATCGGCGTCTATTCGGCCGTCTTCCAATATAGCTGGGGTGACTATGGTCTGACTTTCCTTGGGTTTATCGGTCTCGCCACGCCGAATTTTCTTCTCGCGTTGGTGCTCCAATGGTTCGCCCATTCTTTCTTTGGAACATCGATCGGCGGCCTTATGGACCCAAATTTTCTTGACGAATCGTGGAGCTTCGCCAAGGCTGGCTCGGTCTTCGAGCACCTCTGGATTCCAGTTGTAGTTATTGGGACGTCGGGCACAGCTGGGATGATTCGCCGGCTTCGAGCCAACTTATTGGATGAACTCCACAAGCAGTATGTCGTCACGGCGCGTTCCAAGGGCCTGCATCCGTTCAAGATCCTCGTGAAATACCCACTCAGGGTCGCACTGAATCCATTCATCGCGGATATTGGCAACCTTCTGCCGCAGGTTATCTCCGGCGCTGCTATCGTTTCCGTCGTGTTGTCACTGCCTACCACAGGGCCGATGCTCCTCTCCGCGCTGCAGAGCCAGGACATGTTCCTTGCCGGTTCGTTCCTTATGTTTCTGGCTATGCTGACCGTTTTTGGAACTCTGCTGTCGGATCTGGCATTGGCCGCGCTCGACCCGCGTATCCGCCTTACCGGAGGCGCGCAAAGATGACCGAAATTGCGCGCGAGCCCGATCAACTTGAGCATTTTGCAAGTAGCGCTCCATTTGACCCAAACATTGCTGTTGAGCTCACTGAGGAGCAGGAACGCTACTACCTAGCCTCGCAATGGCAGCTCATGTGGTGGAAGTTCCGGCGCAATAAGCCAGCGGTCATCTGCGGAATATTCTTGCTGATCATGTTTCTGTCGATTGCCGTCAGTGAGACATTGGCGCCTTACGACCTGCAGGCGCGCTTCACGAAGTTCCTTTATGCGCCGCCGCAGCCCGTCCATCTCTTTCACGATGGTGAGTTTGTCGGCCCCTTCGTATACGGCCTCAATGCGAAACTGGATCTCGATGCGTTGCAATGGATCTATACGGAGGATTTGCAGAAGGTCTTTCCGATCCGCTTCTTCTGTTCCGACGCCGACTATCCTGGAGCATCCTACGAATTTTGGAATCTGTTTGAGGGCAGCTTTCACGTTTTCTGCCCGGCGAAAGGCGGCAACCTGTTTTTGCTCGGAACCGATCGGCTGGGCCGCGACATGCTCTCACGTATCATTTATGGCGCGAGAATCTCGCTTAGCGTCGGCATTCTGGGAATCACCATAAGCTTCGTTTTGGGCCTGGTGATTGGCGGTCTGGCCGGCTACTACGGCGGGATTACGGACGTCATCGTTCAGCGCATAATAGAAATAATCCGCTCGTTCCCTGAACTTCCGCTGTGGATGTCGCTATCGGCCATCCTTCCCGTGACCTGGAGCCCAATCCTGGTCTATATGGGCATCACCCTGATCTTGGGGATGCTAGACTGGCCCGGACTGGCGCGCGCTGTGCGGTCCAAACTACTCGCGTTGCGAGAAGAAGACTTTTGTACCGCTGCACAGCTAATGGGGGCCAAACCACGGCGCATTATCGCGCGACACCTCCTCCCGAGCTTCATGAGCCATCTGATCGCCTCTGCGACCTTGTCGATCCCATCGATGATCCTTGCCGAGACGGCCTTGAGCTTTCTTGGACTGGGCCTGCGACCACCAATCACGAGCTGGGGCGTGTTGTTAAACGAAGCACAGAATATCAACGTGGTCGATCTGTACCCCTGGTTGATGCTACCGGTTGTCCCGGTCATATTGGTTGTCCTGGCCTTCCAATTCCTCGGTGACGGCCTGCGCGACGCAGCAGACCCGTACAGATAGCTCAAGAATCCGACCATTCAGACTGGCATGCTTGAGCGCAACTCTTTGCCGCGCTGCGCCCTCAACCCTTTTTGATCCAAAGCCCGGATTCGCACGCCGCCGCTGGCCGTGGTAGCTGGCCGACAATTCCCGCCTCGACAAGATCCGACATGCGCGTAACCGCATAGTGGCTAGCAAATTCTACGGTCCATTTCTGACCGCCCTGAAGCAACGCGGCAACGCCCAACTGCTCGTTATAGCCACGCCATTCCCACTCGACCGGATAGTCATCGGGCAAAAATACATCATGCATTTGGACGACAACCCCGGCGGGTAATTCTGGTAGAACTCTATTTTGCAGCATGTCAACGTCGCTACCCGGCATCAACACATGACTTGAGTCGATGGCGACGATATCGCCGGCAACAAGATCGGCAAATGGCGCGAGGCCGACCGCCTGGAGCGGCCTGCGAAGGAGTTGCACCGCCGTCAGCCCTGCGAGATCTGTGCGCGGTGCCGGATCGATAGCCGTAATGTTGGTGGTAAGGTTCGAATCGGCGATGGCGCGAGCGAAGAACCGCGTGGAATGACCCGATCCGACCTCGACAATGCGCTTCGGACGAAGGCTGCGCACCATCGTGTAGGCCATCGCCGCATCAAGCCGCGGAAACCAGTCCTGCGACCAGCGCGGCGCAGGAGGAGGTGAGTCGCCGATCCGCAGCAGCTCGTCTGCGAATTCGCCAAGTACCGAAAGCCAGGTCGCGAACGTATCACGGCGATTAGCAAACAGTTCCTCTTGGGCCTGATACGGCCCGCGGGAACCGGCCGTAGAAATCTCGACCGCACGGCGATAGGGGATAAAAAAACCACGACGTTTCAAGCCAAGAACCGTCGGAAGGCCCAGAGCGAGCCGCCGGTGCCAGCCCCGTATGGAGGTCACGGTCTGAGCGCCATACCTTCCTGTGCGACAATCGTTCCCGGCCGCGCGGTTTCCGCTTCCTTGGCAACGCGATCCATCCACGCGTCGTCGTGACCGGGATCATGGTGAAAGATCACCAATGTTTCCACCCCGGCTTCCTCGGCAAGTCGAACGCCCTCTTGCCAGGTCGAATGCCCAAATCCTTTAAACCGTTCGTATTCTTCGTCCGAATACGTCGAATCGTAAATCAAATAATCCGCATCCCTAACGAGCCCAATCAGGACATCGTTGCGTCGATCGTCGAAATGCTCGTAGTCGGTTACGTAGCAAACCGCACGGCCGTCGAATTCGATACGATAGCCTGTCGCATTGTTGGGGTGGTTCAGCGGCGCGGTACGCAATGTCACGTTCGGATAAGGACATAGTGTTTCGCCGCATTGAAAGTCGGTATAGATCACGTCGGCTTGAAAAATCGACGGTGGAACCGGAAAAAGTGGCGCCATCATCATCTCGACAAGCACCTGTCTCAGTGTGAAGTCGGGCACCAGGTGGCCGGCATGAATACGAACTTTGTTGCTCGGCACGAAAAATGGCACAAAGAACGGCAATCCGCAGACATGATCGAAGTGAGTGTGGGTGAGGAACAGGTCGAGATCGATCGGCATCTGTTTGAGGAGTTCGTTCCCGAGCGAACGCAGCCCCGTTCCCGCGTCAAATATCATCAAATGCTCGCCGCACTTCACTTCGAGGCAGGATGTGTTGCCGCCGTAGCGGACAGTATCTGGACCTGGACAGGCGATGCTTCCCCGTACGCCCCAAAACCGGACGTAAAACTCGGCTCGATCGTCCATTTCCTATCCACTCACAAAGCTGTAACTGAAACATTTCCAAGTTAGGTAATGTGCGGCAACTTCTAAGTCGAGAAAAAACCTTGGTTTGATCTACAGGAACATCCCAAAAGACTCGAACCGCCACCGTTGCGCTCAATGAGGGGTCTCCCCGTCGCATGACGAAAGCTGAAGCCAATTGGATTGGGATTGTCTTTGGACTGTGCCTTGCCATACTCGCGGCTTATCACCAATTCAAGCTGCCGCCCGTTCTGCCCATATTTCTCGGCGACTACGGTTACAGCCCGACGTTCGCGGGCGCATTCATGTCGATTTACGCGGTTGCCGGTCTGACACTTTCGTTCGGCTTCGGCGCGGCTTTACAAGGGGCACACTTGAACAAATACCTACAAGTGGCCTTTGCCTTATTCATCATCGGCAGCTTGGTGACGGTTGCCTGGCCGGACAATGGCTGGAATGTACTCGCGGCGCGGGGCGTAGAGGGTATCGGCTTTGCTGTGCTTGCTGTAGCTGGGCCCGCACTATGCACCGCACACGCCGGCCGGACCGGTTTGCCGCTTGCCGCAGCGCTGGTTGCGACCTGGATTCCCGCCGGTGCACTTCTGTCCAGTGGGGTTGCGACTACGGTCAGTGCTAACGGCAATTGGCAAGTGCTGTGGTGGGTGGGCATTCTCCTCACCCTGGGAATGTCAGCTTGG
This sequence comes from Alphaproteobacteria bacterium, assembly GCA_965217615.1. GTDB lineage: Bacteria > Pseudomonadota > Alphaproteobacteria > UBA8366 > CAVOAK01 > CAVOAK01. Next base: position 96,043 of record CBDCIT010000014.1, on the reverse strand, counting down.
ACGTTCTGGCTATCGAGACAGAGCTCAATTCTTCGCCCGGATGGCGACGCAGCAACCGAACCAGGTGCGGATCCTGGGTCGTCCAAAGACGATCAGTCCTTGCTCGGCTGGCAGCGCAACACACAACTCCTTGCCGCAGTACTGTTCGCTTTGTGGTCATGTCAATTGTTCGGATTCATGACTTGGCTGCCGCATTATCTCGTGTCGGTGCACGCATTCAGTCTCGGTGATGCGGTCATCGGCTATTCGCTACCTATTGCCACGATCGGCGTCTTCAATCTCGTCGCAGCACCCATTCTTCGCGCAGGCGCGCCTGTCGCGATGCTGTTGGCGCTCGCGCTCCTGGGACAAGCCGTCATATGGTTTTTGGTACCGATTGCTGGTGGTATTTCGGGACTTGCATTGCTGTTCGTTTTCGGCGCGTTCGGCGGCCTGACGCCGACATGCCTGTTTGCTCTGCCTGGAACGATCCTGGGAGTACAGCACGCCGGGCCGCGGGCCTTCGGAATATTGATGACGGGACGGAATCTGGGGGTTCTTTCGGGCCCGCTGCTTTTAGGCGCAGCGCTGCAACTGGCGGGAGATTGGAACCATGCGGCTGCCATTTTTGGCGTACTTACAGTAGGCGCAGTGCTCGGTGCCGCCGTCTTACATTGGATGTTAAGCATAAAACAGAACAGATGACGCCGACGAACCCGTATTAAGGGACAAGCCGATACCCTCCAGGTTCGGTTACAAGAATTTGCGCGCTCGAGGGGTCTTCTTCAATTTTCTGGCGCAGCCGATAGACGTGCGTCTCCAGAGTGTGCGTCGTTACCCCAGCGTTGTACCCCCACACTTCGCCCAGCAGCGTGTCCCGGCCGACCACTTTGTCGCCCGCGCGATAGAGATACTTGAGTATCGCCGTCTCTTTCTCCGTCAATCGAACTTTCTTGTTCTCCGGCTCGTTCAGTAACAACTTCGCGCTCGGTTGGAATGTGAAGGGGCCGATTGTAAAGACCGCATCCTCGCTCTGTTCGTGCTGACGCAAATGCGACCGCAATCGCGCCAGCAAAACCCCTAGTCGGAACGGCTTTGCGACATAGTCGTTGGCGCCGGCATCGAGACCAAGGATCGTATCGGCGTCCGAGTCAGCGGCGGTTAGCATGACGATCGGCGTTTTGACGCCAGCCCGACGCAGCAAGCGACATGCCTCTCTCCCATCCATGTCCGGCAGACCAACATCGAGAAGAATGGCGTCGAAATAGTCGGTCTTGACGGCTTCCAATGCCTCCGCCGCTGTGCCCACAGGCACCGTTGCGAACTCTTCATGTAGTTGAAGCTGCTCGCAGAGCGATAGACGCAGCGCGTCGTCGTCATCGACGAGGAGAATTTTCTTGCCAGTCATGTCATCCCCAAGCTGTGACCTTCGTTTGGATTTGGAACATACAATGGCCGGCACAAAGCCGCGTGACACGGCAGGCCGTGCTGGCTGCGCCCTTGAAACTACAATGCATCATATCATGGAACGGCAACGGCGCTGATATCCAACAATTCAGAAAGACATATGGGACGCGAAACTGCGCTTACCACCGCGAATTTGTCAATCGGCGTGCAATATTGACCCCCTATCGGCGTGCAATATTGACCCCCTGAGTGGCACGGCGGAGGTTGTCCCGGTAGTCAATAGGGGGGACCCGAGCGGCTTCGTGTAGCGCCTTGCGGTGCGCGGAGCGAAGCCGCGTGGGCTTGACGTATACGTCAAGCCTGTTGACCCACCGGGGCAAGCGGGCCGCAGGCACGGCCGGCGTCCGGTCAGGAGCGGTTCTTGAAGCGCCAGCTCTCGTTTCGATGATCTCGCAATGGTGGGTCAGGCGGTCGAGCAGCGCGGTGGTCATCTTGGGGTCGCCGAAGACGGAGGGCCATTCGCCGAAAGCGAGGTTGGTGGTGACGATGATCGAGGTGCGCTCGTAGAGCCGGCTCATCAGGTGGAACAGCAGCTGGCCGCCGGCCTGGGCGAAGGGCAGGTAGCCGAGTTCGTCGAGGATGACGAAGTCGCGTCGGACGAGTTGGTCCGCGGTACGGCCCTGGCGTCCGGAGCGGAGTTCGGCCTCGAGGTGGTTGACCAGGTCGACGACGTTGTAGCAGCGGCCACGGGCGCCCTTTCTGATACAGGCGCGGGCGATGGCGACGGCGAGATGGGTCTTGCCGGTGCCGGTGCCGCCGACCAGCACGATGTTGCGCTTGCTCTCCAGGAAGTCGCCGCCGGCGAGTTCCTGGATCAGGGGCTCATTGCCCGGGGAAGCGGCGAAGTCGAAGTCGGCCAGCTCCTTGGCCGTCGGCAGCTTGGCGGACGTCATCTGGTACTTGATGGAGCGCGCCTGCTTGTCGGCGACCTCGGTCTGCAGCAGCGTACCGATGATCTGTTGCACCGGATGACGGCGCTTGAGCCCGTCGGCGAGGATGTCGTCGTAGGCGGCGCGCATGCCTGCAAGCTTCAGCGCCGTCATCATCGCCAGCACATCATGACGCTCCATGACCGGCCTCCCTCAGGCGGTCGTAGCGGCGGCAGTCGGCCACCGGCTGGTGGCGAAGCTGCAGGCCCTCGGGCGTTGGGATGGCCGGCGGCGGCTGCTGCTGGCACTGCCGGGCGAGGATGTTGAGCACAACATCAGCGCTGCAGGCGCCGCAGGCGAGCGCTTCGGCGCAGGCCGCCTCGACCGCCTCCAGCCCGTCCTCCAGCACCGCCGCGAGGATCCTCACGAACTGCCTGTCACCGTCGTTGCAACCCGTCAGCCGAGCCCGTATGCGGCCCAGCGCGCCGGGCAGTTGCCAACCCTTGAAAGGCGCGCCATTCCTCAGCGCACCGGGCTTCCGTGTCAGGATCGGCACGTAGTGCCATGGATTGCAGGCGATCTCACCGCGTCCAAAGCTCCGGGGGTGTTCGGCAACAGTCTCGCCATCCTGGCGGATGACAATACGATCGGCATAGGCCCGCACGTCGACCGTCCGCCCGACGGCGCGGGCCGCCACGCTGTAGTGGTTGTTGTCGAAGCGCACCAGACAGGTCTTGGAGACCGATACCTCGGTGGCGTGGAAGCCGTCGAAGGGGCCGCGATAGGCCATCAGGAAGGGCCGCTCCTCCTCGAACACCTGCCACACCGTCTTGCCCTCGATCGTCGGATGCGGCCGCTTCTTGGCGTCCTCGATACACCGATCCATCAGCCACGCGTTGATCTCGGCGTAGGAGCCGCCCCGCGGGATGGGCACGAACAGGCGGCCGCGGACGTCACCCACCTGCCTCTCGACCTGGCCCTTCTCCCAGCCCGCACCCGGAGTGCACGCCACCGGCTCCACCAGATGGTGGGAGCACAGCTCCAGAAAGCGCCGGTTGTAGGCGCGCTCCTTGCCCACGAAGACCATGCTCACCGCCGTCTTCATGTTGTCGTAGATGCCCCGCCGGCAGACCCCGCCGAAGAAGCGGAAGGCCCGCTCATGCGCCTCGAACACCATCTCCTGGCTCTCGCGCGGGAAGATCTGAACCAGCTGCATACGGCTGTAGCAGAGCCGCATGTGCGCCGCCTTCACCTTGGTCGTCACACCCGACAGGCGCGCGTACTCGTGGCTCCAGTCGAACTGGTAGGCCTCGCCGGGATCGAAGCTCAGCGGCACAAAACCCTGCGACGGCGACAACAGCCGCCACCGCCGCCGCCAGGTCCTGGCGTAGCGGCGCACCGCGTCGTAGCCGCCGCCATAGCCCAGAGCCGCAAGGTCTTCATGAATCCGCAGCAGAGAAAAGCGGTCCCGGCGCGGCTTCTTCTCGTTGGCCTCAAGCCGGCGCTCCAACTCCTCCACCCACGGCCCAAGCTTCGGCAGCGGCTGGATCTTGCGCGCGTAGCTGTAGGAGGTCTCATCGCCCCGTACCACCTTGCGCACCGTGTTCTTCGAAACCCTCAAATCCCGGGCGATCTTCTTGATCGGAACGCCCTTCACCAGATGATCCCGACGGATCCGCGCAATCGTCTCCACAACCAGCATCTCCCCCACCTCGTCTGTCCAAACAACAAGGTGTGTTCAAGAGCACAAAACCAGGGGGGTCAATATTCCACGCCGATCAACAGCGAATTCAAGGAACGGAGATGTCGTCAACAACGGCGCTCAGCGGCGCGAAACAAATCAACCAACGGCAATTCCTGCCGTTCGGTTCTCTGCATCAAATATCGTAACAGGGGCAAAAGTCCACTTTGCATTTTAGGGATTCGGCTTCCGAATTCTGATTCGATCCGGGCATGGCCGGATGTTTACCAGATATTGAGGCTCTGGCGGTGACCTCAAGGGGTTGGTGTTACAGCTGAGGATGTTGTCGCGCTGAAGGCCGAAACGCCGCGTTACGGAAGAGATTGCGGGCTGAAAGGGCTCAAGGGGCCGCCGAAGCTCCCGAGCCGGATCCACCGAGCCGGCGCGCGCGGAACGCAAGGCGGGCCGCCGGGGTGGCAAGATCGACCGGCTTGTGATCGACGAGGAGCGGGTGCTCAAGGCGGCCGTTCCCCCCGGCTCGCGGTTCAAGGGATACGAGACCTACGTGGTCCAGGAGCTGATCCTGCGTCCTCACGTGATCCGCTACCGCCGTGAACGCTGGATCACCCCTGATGGTCGGACGGTGGTGGCGGCTCTGCCCGCGGGGACGGTCGGCCACTTCGGCCCCGAGCTCAGGCGCTTCGTGCTCGCTCAGTATCACCCGGGCCAAGTGACGGTACCGCGGATCGTCGCGCATTTGCGCGACCTCGGAATGGCGATCTCCAAGCGCCAAGTCGTGCGTCTTCTCATCGCCGGCAAGGAGGACTTCCTGGCCGAGGCGGCCGGTGTGCTTAAGAGCGGGCTCGAGAGCGCGGCGTGGATCACGGTCGATGACACCGGCGCCCGCTACAAGGGCATGAACGGCGCCTGCACGCACATCGGCAACACTGATTTTGCCTGGTTCGCCACCACCCGCGCGAAGAGCCGGCTGAACTTCCTGGCGCTTTTGCGGGCTGGCGCCACCGACTACGTGATCAACGACGAGGCGCTGGCTTACATGCGCGGCCGGAGCCTCTCGGGGCTGGTGATCGCCCGGCTCGCTAGGCACAAAAGCAAGCGCCTCAAAGACCAGGAGGCATGGATGGCCCATCTCGAGCGCCTCCGCATCACCCGGCTCCGGGTGCATCCCGATCCGCTGAAGATCGCCACCGAAGGCGCGCTGTGGGGCAGCGTGGTCGCCCATGGCTTGCTCAAGGATGCCGTCATCGTCAGCGACGACGCCGGCCAGTTCAACGTCGGCTCTCACGCGCTGTGCTGGGTCCACGCCGAGCGGCTCATCCACAAGCTGGTCGGCTTCAACCACCGCCAGCGGCAGGCGTGTGCGCGGATCCGGGCGCGGGTGTGGTGGTTCTACGCCGACCTGAAGGCATATTGCCGCGATCCCACTCCGCGCAGAAAGCGGGAGCTTCAGGCACGCTTTGACCGGCTGTTCACCACTACCACCGGCTTTGCCACCCTCGACCGGTTGCTCGCCAGGCTCCACGCCAACAAGGTCGAGTTGCTCCGCGCCCTCGAACGGCCGGATATCCCGCTTCACACCAACGGCTCGGAGAATGACATCCGCTGCCAGGTGACAAGGCGCAAAATCAGCGGTGGCACCCGCTCGGAGACCGGCCGCGACTGCCGCGACGCCTTCCTCGGCTTGATGAAGACCTGCGACAAGCTCGGCGTCTCGTTCTGGGACTACCTCGGCAGCCGGCTCGACATCCCCGGCGCGCCACCCATCCTCCCCCTGCCAGACCTCATCCGCCAGCGCGCCGCCGCCTGACCGCCCGGCCTTTTGCCCCTGTTACCAAATATGTAGTTAAACTATTGATATTAAGAGAAAAATAGATTGGCACCCCGCTTGCAGCGAGTCCGCCAAGGCGCGGAGGAATATATGAACGTCGAAACTGGAAATGACGAAGGAAGTATCAATGTGGCCGACGCGGAAGCAAAGCGCTTCCGCGCCAACCTGGCTAAAACTGCCGCTTCTTCAGCCAACAATCCAACTGGGGATGGTATTGAATTCCAGCCGTTCGGCGCCGATGGTCTCACATTCGGCGATGTGCTCGACCTGATCAACCCGCTACAGCATATTCCAGTCGTATCGACGATTTACCGGGCAATAACGGGCGACGAGCTATCCCCGGCCGCGCGGATAGCATGGGGAACGCTGTTCGGCGGTCCAATCGGCCTCGCGGTCGCGGTTGCTAACACTGCTGTGCAGGCGTTCTCCGGCCAAGACATCGGCGGAAACGTCTTTGCAGCCTTCTTCGGCGGGAGCAACAATGGAAAAGATGCCGTTCTCGCCGCGGACACGGCTTCGAGCAATGAAATCCAACAGGCCGCGACCGATTCACGCGGTGTCGGGCTCCCAATCAGCCTCTTGCCAGGCCGATTGACGTCTCCGAGCCGGCACCATACCTGGCCCCGCATCTAGCTCGGTCAACTCAGGCGATCGGCAGCACAACGGAGCCACTGCCGCGGACGATTGCCGCGGCCAAGAAATCGATTCCTTTGGAACAGTCAGGCATATCGCCGAACGCGCCGTCGTCGTTGCTCGCAATGGCCCACGCAGGCATTCCTGGACGGCCGGATGGTCCAATCACCGCGCTCCTACAGGCCCGTGCAGCTGTCCCTTCGGTTGGACGCGTTCCCGGCTTCGGCGCGATTGTAAGCAAGCGCGTCGCGCCGCCCGAACATGGCGTCGCCTCAGTCTCACCAGCGAACTTTTACCAAGCGCAGAAGCTTGAGTTCGAAGCCACGCAGGCCGTCTCCTTGTCCGCGCGAACGGCGTCGCCGCCAAACGGCGCACCTTCCGATCCGACGCCTCCTGCTGAAGATTCGGTATCCGGCGGACAAAGGACTGTCACATCCGCAACAACGAAGCCCTTGGTCTCTCTCGGCCAGCCAGTGCCTAGTTTCCTAGTGCCGCATGCGATGATGGAGGCACTCGACAAGTACGAGGCCCTGAAGAAAGAGCCACAGGCCACCACATCAATTTTCTAGCGCATTAGATTATGCGAGGGTCGTTTGCTATAAGGCGCCCGTGGACATCCGCGTAACGCCGAACGGATTGCTTGTGTGGCGTGATCAGACGCGTCGATGTGCCCTGGGGCATGCCGGTGTTGGTTCGAGCAAACGCGAAGGCGATGGCGCGACCCCATCAGGCTGTTTCGCGCTTCGACGTGTTCTTTATCGTTCAGACCGACTCGCAATCCCGCAAACGGCCATGCCCGTAGGCGCCATCGACGAGAGCGATGCGTGGTGCGACGATCCACACGATCCTAACTACAACCAGCCAGTTAGGTTGCCTTATGCGAACAGCCATGAGCGGCTCTGGCGCGACGATTCGCTATATGACCTCATTGTCGTCTTAGGCTTCAATGATCAGCCGCCGATCCGCGGTGCAGGCAGCGCGATTTTCTTACATGTGGCACAGCCTATTTTTGCACCGACCAAGGGCTGCATCGCGTTGGCGTGCGATGCTTTGTACGAGCTTCTCGCCGAATGCGCGCCGGGCGATCGGCTTTGCGTCATGCCACCGTTGGCGCCGGGGAGCGAAGATTAGGGCGTTGACCGAATATTGCGGTTCCGACGCGTACATGGGTCGCGCCGAATGCCACGGCTATCTCAAAATCGGCGCTCATTCCCATCGACAGCGCGCCCAGACCGTGGCGCGCGGCAATTTGGCTTAACAGCGCGAAATGAAGCGATGGTTCCTCCGCAGCTGGCGGTATGCACATGAGGCCAGTAATCGGCAGCGCGTATTCGGTAAGGCAACTCTCGATAAAATGGTCGGCGCTATCAAGTAAAACGCCCGACTTCTGAGGTTCGTCGCCCGTATTGACTTCGATGAAACAGATCGGCTGTCGCCCCTGCCGATCGATCTCGCGCGCCAACGCCGCCGCGAGCTTCGGCCGGTCGAGCGATTGGATCACATCGAATGCGGTAACGGCCTGACGTACCTTGTTGGTTTGCAGCGGGCCAACTAGGTGCAGTTCAATATCAATGCACTCATCACGCAACTCGCGAAACTTTGCCGCGGCCTCTTGCACGCGATTTTCGCCAAACACTCGATGGCCGGCAGCGATCGCAGCTCGCGGGCGGGCGGTCCCGTGCCCCTTGCTGACGGCAACCAGCGTGACGTCACCGGCCTCGCGGTGTCTAGTACGCGCGGCGGTGGCGATCCTCGCCTTCACGGATCGGAGGTTGTCTCCAATTTCTCCGTCCGGCGGGTTATCAACAGGTGAATTCTCGCTCACGACCGATCTCGTCGCCGACTTTCTGGTGGAAACCGATAGAATCGCGCCAATTCCGGCCAATCCCAATCAACGGTGGCACCGTCTGCGTCTTACCCTTGATAGATCGACATATCTTTAGGCGACCGCATGCCAATCAGATAGAACTTCCGCCCGCCGTTCAACTGCGCGATTTTTTCGAAGAGATCTACCCACCAACCGATGCTCTTCAGCGTAACGTGAACATTCTGTCCGTTCGGTAGTGTCTTTCCCGCCGCATACAGCGCAACCGTGCAGAGCACAAACTTACGGCCAAACCCGAATATCTCGTTGACGATCCATTACAAGTCCTCTTCCGGGCAATGTTCCAAGACATCGGTGGAAATTACACAGTCGAACGACTTGGTGGGGAGTTTACTGTGCTCCTCGAGACCGGGATCAAATAAGCAAATTTCATCGACACCCCAACCCGCATTTCCCAGATAGACGATGATTTCTGACGGTCTCAACGCCGATTCAAGTATAATAATCAAATGGATAATGGCGATAGGGGGGCACAATAAATGGCACATCCGATGGGTGAATCGAAACGGGACGGACTTCGGGTCGATTTCGACCGCCGCCTGAAGCTGGAATTTCACGGGTCCAAGATCACCTCTGACGGCGGGTTGCTGGCCTATCGGGAGCTTGATGATGCCCTTGGCCTGACCGAGGTTGCCGGGACTATTTTCCAGGACAGCCGTACCGGCAAGAACGGATGGCACGGCATGACGGGGCAGTTCCGTCAGTCGGTGTTTGGTCGCCTTGGTGGTTATGAGGACGTAAACGACGCCGACCGTCTCGGACGTGATCCTGCCATGCGGTGGATTGTTGGTGGCAAGGCCGTCGAAAGACAGGCTGCGTCCACCAGCCAGATGGGGCGGTTCGAGACGGAGCTTCTGGCGACCGATGCGAACATCGAAGTCCTGGCTGGGATGAACGGGGCGTGGATCGACAAGGTTCATGACCGCCGCCCACCGAAGATGATCATCCTCGACATGGACTCAAGCGTCAGCCCGACCCATGGCGAACAAGAGGGAACGGCGTACAATGGTCACTTCGGCTGCACCTGCTACCATCCACTATTCCTGTTCAACCAGTTCGGCGATCTGGAGCGGTGTTCCCTTCGCCCCGGCAATGTCCACAGTGCCGACGGTTGGCGTGAGGTTCTGGAACCGGTCGTTGAGCGTTATCGGGAACGGAACCTGCGCCGCTACTTCCGAGGGGACGCCGCCTTTGCCGCACCGGACATCTACGAGTTCCTGGAAAGTGAGGGTTTTCTCTACGCGATCCGGTTGCCGAAGAACCAAATTCTTCAGGAAAGCATTGCCCACCTGCTGACCCGCCCCGTCGGTCGTCCGCCGAACCATGTGCGGCGCTATTACGCCAGCTTCAGGTATCAGGCTGGAAGTTGGGACAGGAAGCGGCGCGTGGTGGCCAAGGTGGAATGGCACCCCGGCGAGTTGTGCCCCCGCGTCGGCTTTATTGTCACCAACCTGTCGCGGCCCGCCGAACGGGTGGTGGCGTTTTATAATCACCGTGGGACAGCGGAGCAGTACATCAAGGAAGGCAAATACGCCATCAAGTGGACCCGTCTGTCATGCAGCAAGTTCCGCAACAACGAGGTTCGGCTCCAGTTTCACGCCCTGGCTTACAATCTGGGCAACTTCATGCGGGCGCTTGCATTGCCGAAGGAGGTGGAACACTGGTCGCTGACCACGCTACGGGAAAAGCTGGTGAAGATCGGGGCCAAAGTTGTCCGCCATGGCCGTTATGTCACGTTCCAACTGGCCGAGGTCGCCGTGTCGAAAATCTTGTTCCAGAAAATCTTGGCCTTGATTGATGATCTACGCCGAAGCCCCGTTCCGGCGTAGGCCGAGGAAATTGACGGCAAGGTGGAAAAGACAGGAGAGGTGTGTCTGGATGGTGGAAATCTTTGCCAAATGGCCTTCCGAACGTGGTCAGCCCGCCAAAGTCGGGTCATCGGAGGGCTGGGAAGGGAATGGAGTTCCCGTGGCGGTGCAATGTAGATACGATTGCCATGGATTTGAAGGTTAGCTGGGAAATGTCGGCCCAATACTCTCGCACACCCCTGAAATTCCTACCATCAGGCAACCTTAGTTCGACATTTTCGTAGGCGAGCGCTTTTCCGCTCCCATAGTCGAGCAACGAAGAAACTTTGTATTGCTCGATCAGACCTTTGATGGGATCGATGTGTAACTTCAGACTTCTTCCATCGAACATCTCCTCGGCGGGAATCGCGTTCGCCCGATCGCCAAACTGGTGCATTTCCGAGTAGTAACTCAGAAGCTCGCGATATCTTGGGCTTGGATTGTTCCGGTCGTAGCGCATGAGCCGTACAGCCGCCTAACACAGCCGAGTCTGTAACATGGATTGCAGCGAACCTGCACCGGATGTTTGCAATCCGTGGCGACGGGAGGCACCGCGAGGCGGCGGTGGCGGCGCTGGTATCGTTTAGGCATAATGGCAGCCCAACAAACCGAATCCCGCACCCAGATGTCCGCTCCGCAGGCTATTCACGTCCCCGGCGTCGGTATTCTCGCGCCTGCCGATATCTTGGCGCGCGCCATGGACGCTCACGAGCGCGGCGATCTAAATACCGCCGACGATTTATCTCGCCGCATTCTTTCGAAGTTCCCGAAGCAGGTGGAATCGCTGTATCTGCGCGGCATTATCGCGCATCAGCGCGGCAAACTGGAAAGTGCTGAAAAATACCTGCGTCAGGCAATTAAGGCGTCGCCGAAGAATTCCATGGGCCACGGTGGACTTGGCATCATCAGGCTCACCCAAGGCAGGCTCGAAGATGCGGGGGCACTGTTCGCGCGCGCGCTTTCTATTTCCCCCGATCAACCGCACATCCACAACAATTTCGGATTGACACTCGCTGGGCTGGGTAGATTTGCTGAGGCGGCGCATCACTATGACGAAGCGCTGAGGATGGTGCCGCATTACGCCGATGCCTGGCTCAACCTCGGCAAGCTCCGTCAGGACGAAGGACGGTTGGACGACGCCGCGCATTGCTATCAGCAGGCGCTGAAAGCCGCACCGGACATGTCGGAAGCTCATAACAACCTAGGAAACGTCCATCACCGGACCGGTCAAGTCGACTTGGCGCTCGTCTCATACACACGTGCCGTCGAAGCGAACCCGAAGTATGTGGAAGCGTTGTTCAACAAGGCGATCATGCAAGCCGAGGTCGGCCAAATCGACGACGCCATCGACTCCTATCACGCCGTGATCGAGGCCGAGGCCGATCATGTTGAGGCGATCTGCGGGTTGGGAGAAGCGCTCGAGACGATCGGGCAAGACGCTGAGGCCGAGGCGTGTTATCGACGCGCAAGCACGATCCGGCCGCGTCAATTGCCCGAAGAGCGCGAGGCGCGAATGCACTACATGCTCGGACGAAGTTTCGACCGGTTGAAGGACTACGATAGGGCATTCGCTGAGTTCAAAGCCGCCAACGAGCTCCAATTGGCGGCCCTGCGGCGATCTGGCCGCGCATATGATCGGACTGCGCAGGAGCAGTTGGTTGATCGAATCATGGAGGCCTTCCAAGTAGGCCCGGCGAACGAATGGACCGGGCTCGGCGTATCCGACGACCTGCCGATTTTCGTCTTAGGTATGCCGCGGTCAGGAACGACGCTCGCCGAGCAGATCCTGGCCAGCCACCCGGAGATCCACGGGGCAGGCGAACTTATGGAAATTCCGCAGGCAAGCCAGCGGCTCGCCAAAGATGGCGCTTGGCCGGATGGGATTGACCGCCTTGACCATTCCCTCGCCTCCACACTTGCCGATGACTACCTGACGGCACTGCGAAAAAAGGCTTCGAGCGTCCGGCACATCGTCGACAAGCTACCGACGAACTTCCTTTTCATCGGCCTCATCCGCGCGTTGATGCCCAACGCCACGATTGTTCACATGCGGCGAGATCCACTGGATAACTGCATCAGCAATTATTTCCGGAATTTCGGCGAAGCTGTGCCGCATAACCACGATCTTGGCGACCTCGGCCACTACTTCCGCCAATACAAGCAACTGATGGGGCACTGGGACGCGGTCTTCCCTGGCGCGATCTTCCACCTCGACTACGAAGAGCTGGTCCGCGAGCAGGAAGCAACAAGCCGAGCGTTGATCGCTCGGTGTGGTCTGGAATGGGACGACCGCTGTCTCGAATTCCACGCAACAGACCGAACTGTACAAACAGCGAGCTACTTACAGGTCCGGCGACCAATCTACGGCGACTCGATGGCGCGATGGCGACACTACGAACAACATCTTGGGCCGCTCCGCAGTGCGCTTGAAGCCAGGCACGGATAATCCGGCGCTACCTACCAACGCCCGACGCGAGCCAGTCGTCGATCTCGATGACTTCGCGGCAAAGCGCCCGTGCCTGCTCTGCGCGGCCGGCTTCAAGATGACCCATGACCTCGCGCAATGCTGGTTCAGTTGCAACGGCTTGGTCCAGCGCCTTGTCGGCCGGTTTTTCAAAGTTTCCTGCTGCGCCGGGCGATTTCTCAGTCAAAGTTTGCCCCAGCCAAGCCGCGTGATCGCGTGATCATGTAGACCAACGTCGGTTGGGAATTTGCGTGTTGCATGGGTGAACGGCCCGAAGACCATCCAGCTTATGTTGTTCGGTGCCAACCTAGAGTCGACACCCGCTAGCCGCAACTGGCCTTTTTAGGGGAATTATATACTTGACTGTGCGTGGCTTGGTTCGCTGGACTCGTCGCCGTCGTCTTCCTGTTTGGCTTTCTTCACTGGCCGCGCGAGCGCCTTTGCCTCCATCCCCGGCGTAGCGCCAGCATAGAACGGATTCACAATCTCAGGCTCCTTTGCAGGAAGCCTCGTGGTCGGTACCTTCGTATCTGTGGCCATGATTGCCGTCCTCCATCAAACCATCTCGGAACTGTCCGCAGGCGCACTATTGTGCACACATTGTGCGCCATTTTCTAATTGAATCGTCAGGTGGCTTCCTTCATGATCGACGAATATGCCCCTAACGTGGCCGAGACCGGGTGTAGAGCCCAGCCTCGGCCTGGCCAGAGGGGCCCGGTGTCACCTTGATGAAGCGCACACCGAGCCGCAACAGGGCCGCAGGCAAGGTATCCAACGCCTGCACCCTGTTCAAGCGCGCGCACCGTTAATGGGGAGAAGCGGAAATGACTGAGCGACATCATCGGGGCAAACTGCCGCCCGATATGGGGCGTGGGTCACCCCAACAAACCAGCACGACAAAAATGAGTCACCAATATGGCGATGGTTGGCTAATGGATTGATGCTGTTCTACGTTTCAATCTTCGTTATCGGCGTTCCCATCGGGCTACTTTACGCCTGTAGCGACATGCTGGATGGTCCTACCGGTGGTCCCGCATATGATATCAGAGATCATTGATGATGTCCGCAGTCAGGTGTCTAGCGGCAGGAGTAGCGATTGCGCTCCTGATTACGCTGTTTGATATTTCTCCTGTCGTCGCGGAAAAGTTTCCTGTGTTGGACAACAGGGCTGGGCTTATCAAGAGCCAATGCCAACCAATGACCGTCCTGGCAACAATACCGAATGGGGATAATATCGGTTTGGATGTTTATGAAATGAACGACCGTGCCAAGTCACATTTCAGCGCGGCAGAATTACTCGCTCCGCGCAGTTCGTTCGGCGATAACGCCTTCATCATTGAAACCACTGTTATCGGAGAAGGATATTTCGCCTTAATGAAGTTTCGGCGCGTTGTCGATCTTGGAGGGGAAAGTTATGTGTTCGCAATCGTATGGGAGGACGTGGTGTATGGCATCCACGGCGGACGTCCCCACTTCGTCATGGACGTCTTATCCGATCATTATGAACGTTTCATCGATATCTACCTCGACGTGAACGATGCCTCCTGTGCCTCCAAGCACGAATCTTGAACTTAATGAGCGGCAATTAGCCGGGACTTCATCATGGGCAATGAAACCAACGATATCAGGGATCTTAAGCGGGCCGCTAACACATTCTGTGTACTAGCAGGACAAGTCGCCATTCTTCTTCAGGAGAAGAAGCTGCAGCCAGAGGATTATGGGCAGCGGCTTCCCGATGCTCTCTCACAAACCATTCGGGGGGCTCGTCAGGAAGCGGGCGGCGAAGTAGTCTCTCAGTACGCTGCTTGGCTCGAGAAAATTCATGCTCAATTCGAGCGCTCTCTGAAGGGAACGGCTGGTCGCCCTGGGGATGTTCTCCCTGAGGCGTGGATGCCTGATCTTTAGAAGATTCGGATTGTGATTGCACAGCATAGCACCTCGGTGTAGTTTTTCCAAGGTGCTCGCCGCCCTCTCTGCCGGACAGCTACAGAGGGCGGTCGCCTAAATCTCTATTCCTTCAACCTACTCAGTGCGTGCGCCTGAATCAAGCCCGTTGTCAGCTATCTGTCGCTAACACACGATATGACCGGTCTATGTAACAGATGATCTGTCCGGTTTTAGATTTCCTCCAAATCTGGAGGAATCGGATGCGCCGGACGGAGCAGTTGCAGGGACTGAGATTGATGAAGTTCGAGGATGTCTACGGACGTTGTTATCGGGGTGATTTGAGCCAGACCGAGGCCTCGGAGATCCTGGGCATGTCGGAGCGGACGTTCCGGCGCTGGCGGGAGCGCTATGAGGCCGAGGGTGCCGAGGGTTTGTACGACCGGCGCCTTGGGCGGGTCTCGGCGCGCCGCGCGCCGGTGGACGAGGTGATGCGGGTGCTGGAGCTGTTCGAGACGCGCTACCCGGACTTCACGGCCAAGCACTTCCACGAGAAGCTGGTCTGCGAGCATGGCTTCGGGCTGAGCTACAACTGGCTTCGCCTGAGCTTGCAGGCGCACGGCAAGATCAAGCCGGCGCCCAGGCGCGGAGCGCACCGCCGGAAGCGGCCGCGCCGACCGGTGGTGGGGATGATGCTGCACCAGGACGGCTCGAGCCACGAGTGGGTTGCGGGCCAGTGGTGGGATCTGATCGTGACCATGGACGATGCGACATCGGAGGTCTATTCGGGCTTCTTCGTTGCCGAGGAGGGCACGATGAGCACGTTCCGCGGGCTCGGCGAGGTGATCGCCGAAAACGGGCTGTTCTGCTCGCTCTACGCCGATCGGGCCTCGCACTACTGGCACACGCCCGAGGCAGGCGGCGGTGTGGACAAGGACAACCCGACCCAGGTCGGCCGGGCCTTGGCGCAGCTCGGCATCGAGTTGATCGCGGCCTATTCGCCGCAGGCCCGGGGCCGCTCGGAGCGCATGTTCGGGACCTTGCAGAAGCGCCTGCCCCAGGAGCTGCGCCTCGCCGGGATCGCCACCATGGCCGAGGCCAATCGCTTTCTCGAGGAGCTCTTCTGGCCGGCGCACAACGCCCGCTTCGCCCGCCCGGCCGCGGACACCGGCTCGGCCTTCGTGGCTTTTGCCGGCACGCTCGAGGACATCCTCTGCGCCCAGGAGGACCGCGTCGTCGCGGGCGACAACACCGTGCGCTACAAGAACCGCACGCTGCAGATCCCGGCCGATCGCCACCGCCACCACTACGTCAAGGCGCAGGTCCGGGTGCACGAATATCCCGACGGCCACCTGGCCGTCTTCCACGGACCCAGGTGTCTGGCGCGCTACCGCGCCGACGGCGAAACCATCGACGACGACAGGCTCCAGGCCGCGTGACCCGCTTCGACGCGACCGAGCCAAACCACCACAACAGAAGCGGTCAATTCATATGGTACATAAAGCGGTCAACTCAGTTTGTTATCGACAGCCCGTTGTCAGCTATCAGGTCGCGGTACATCAGGCGCTTTCCCACCATCCCTGCAATGACGCCGCCCATCTGGTCGATGGTATTGGCGCTACGGGCGTTGTGCTTGCCTGTAAACTGGCGCACGTAGCGGTCCAGGTGCTTCGGGCTGATTTTGTGTGATAGACGCCCTTGTGAGCGCGCTTCAGCGTCGCCCAGAAGCTCTCTATGCCGTTGGTGTGGGCCACATATCTCCTTGACGTATTCGCCCGCGCTGTGACGGACGCTCTCGTGCTTGAAGGGCATTCCCTTGTAAGCTGCGGCTTCATCGGAATAAACCGTGGCGTCGGGTGCGGCGTGATCAACGACGAAGGCTTGCAGTATCTTGGCATCGGCTTCATCAACGATCTTGGCGCTGACCTTGCCGGTTGCGCGATCCTTGGCGCCCGCGACAATAGCCTTGCCAACACCGCCGCGGCCCAGGCGCTGCTTCTTGTTGGCGTGCTTGTTGCCTTCTCGACCGCCGAAATATGTTTCGTCCACCTCGACCGGGCCAGCGAACAGTTCCTTGCGCTCGATCGCCCAAGCCGTCTTTATCCGGTTCAGCATGAACCAGGCGGTTTTCTGAGTGACCTTGATATCGCGATGCAGCTTCATGCTGGACACGCCCTTGAGGCTCGTCATTTCGAGATAGATAGCGAATACCCATTTGCGAAGCGAAACCTTGGAACGTTCAAGGGCGGTTCCAATCCGCACCGAAAAGTACCTTCGGCATGAGCCGCACCAGTACGGCATATCGCCATGGGCCTCGATGGTGTCCAAGCCGCCGCAGCGCGGGCAATGCCTGCCATTTGGCCAGATGTATGTCTCAAACCACTCCGCTGCAGCTTCCTCATCGGGAAACATTTCGGTCAGCTCTATAATCGAAAAGCCTTCGCGCTCTGCCTTTCCTGGTGCCTTGCGTGCCATGTACAATCCCTCCTGATTAGCATATGGGGATTGACGGATGCACAGTCAAGTATATAATTCCCCTTTTTAGACCGTCGTCGGAACCCGAGCACGGTCGTGGTCTGACGCGGCGGCGATGCCATGGTGCGGATATTCGTCGGATCATGCCAAGGGCTCGACTACGCAATAATTTGTTCCGATAATGCTGGCAGTTGCAACAAGCGTGGCGAAGCCTCGTGCCTGACTCTATCGACCTTACATTCGAAGACATCCTCGCGCCGATAAGACCCGAAGAGTTCTTCTCCGAATACCACGACCGCAAACCGCTACATATCCCGGGCGGGGGGACAAAGTTCGATTCGCTGATGAGTTGGAACACTCTGAACGGCCTTCTCAATATGACCGCCGTGTGGTCGCAGGCATCGCTGCAGCTCGCGCTCGACGGCGAAATGGTTCCCGCTGGTCAGTACTGCCGTCCGGCCGCGGACACGGAGGGAAGACAACTGCTCCGACCGGATGCCGAACTTGTCGCGGCGTTGCTCGGACAGGGGGCGTCGCTGGTCGCGAACGATATTGACACCCTAACGCCGGAGCTCGCTGCCACCGCCGATGCACTTGAGTCCGCCTTGGGTGGTAAAGCACAAACCAATCTCTATTGCTCATGGCGCGAGCGCCGGGCATTCGACAGCCATTTTGATACGCACGACGTCTACGCCATCCATACCGTCGGCGAAAAAGTCTGGCGGGTGTACGAAGGACGTCTCGAGTACCCGATCGCCCATCCTGGTTTCAAGAATTTCGGCGAGGACTACCATCAGAAGCACAAGGGCAAGGTTGCCGCGGAGATCCCCATGCGACCGGGCGATCTGCTCTACATTCCGCGTGGACAATATCACGACGCGCTCGCGAGCTCCGATGGGACAATCCACGTGTCCTTCGGCATCACACCGGTCATAGGACTGGACTTCTTGTCGCTGTTATATGACCAAGCGATCGCGGATCCGTTGTTTCGGGCAAGTGTACCGAGATCAACAGAGTCCAGCGCAATGGCGGAACATTTGGCGCGCTTGGGTGACCGCCTTGCCGAGACCGCGCGGCAACCCGAGATTCATGAAAGCTTTGCTGGCTTCCAGCGCGATTTCCACTACCGTCGCGGAGGATTTGCACTGCCGATCGAGTCGGCAGCATCCCGTTATCGGATCGATGCCAGCAAGTTTGGGATGAAACAACAAGGAACAGACTGGGTTCTGACGAGCTATAAGGGCTCAGTTCCAATTCCAGCTGGATTTGAGCTCCATGTTCGCTGGGTGTTGGGGCGCGAAGTCTTCTCGAGCGAGGAGTTTGGCACGGCATTTCCCGACACAGACACCGCCGGACGGAATAACCTGTTACGGGAACTGTCGGCCATGAAGGTAATCCAACGAATCTAACGCAGCGCTCCAGATCGTGAAATTGGCGGTAAATTGGCTGTTGTAAATCCGTCACACAGAAAAGTTTTCGTTGCTGTTTTGCCACTTCTGCGTTGCGTTGCTTCGGTTCCCACGGTCATATGCGGCAGGTTCCGTGGGTATCCAATGGATGAACCCATGGGGGATCCCGGGGTTGCGGGACCATTCCAGTTATTGGGGGCCACGTGTTTGGCCTACAATTGGAGGTTATGTGCACATGAAAAAAGTTCTTTTAGGCAGCACGGCTTTAGTTGGAGCCTCTCTGCTGGGCGCCGCTCCGGTGGCCGCAGCAGAAGCGCCGACACTTTCATTCTCGGGTTACACCCGGGTCGAAGTCAGTTTTGTCGACCAGGATCTCTCGACGTCCCGAGGCCGCGGCTACAACTTCGAGGTCGATGACAACTACCTGTTTTGGTCCGCTAAGGGTACGGCGGATAACGGTATGACCTATACGGCTTCGACTTCGATAGAGAGTCGCGCTGGCGGTAACATTACCGTGGACGAAGCGAAAGTTACGCTCACCAACCAGTGGGGTTCGTTGGTGATGGGCGACGATGACGGCGCTGACGACATCATGATGGTCGGCGGCTACTCGCTCCTCACCGCAGGCTTCGGTTATGACGGCGGTTATACAGCTAACGTCCAAACAGCCGGTAATGGTCTCGTATTCGCAAGTTTGTCGGGTGACACCGGCGATGCGACGAAGGTCAGTTACTACACGCCGCGTTGGAACGGCCTGCGGTTGGGCGCCAGTTGGACGCCGGACTCCGGCAATTCGTTCGATTCCGGAATCGCCGGTGACAACGACGGTAACAATGAGAACAGTCTCGGCCTTGGTCTGAACTACAACAACAAGATCGGCGACGTCGGCATTCGTTTTGGCACCACGTATGCTCATGCCTCAACGGAGGCTGCCATTCCAAGTGTTGCAGCCCTTGACGACGTCTCCGCCTGGTCGATCGGCGGCACGCTTAGCTATTCCGGCTTTTCGGTTGGCGTAGGTCATGGCGACAATGACGATTCGAACTGTACGAAAGCCAACACGCTGTGCGACGCGGGCGATTGGTGGGACGTTGCCGGCCAATACAAGTTCGGCAACACGACCGTCGCTGGCGGTTATCTGACGTCGAAAGCAACACGGCCGGCGCTGCGATTGGCGACCAGGCTGACGTGTATACGTTGGGCGTGAGCCACAACTTCGCATCAGCGCCCGGTATGCGGGCATGGGCTGAGATCCTGCAGTTCGAGGGTGATCGTACGGGCGCGGCCAGTGACAACGATGTGACCTACTTCATGATTGGTACGCAAGTCGCGTTCTAAAGCCAGTCAGAATTTTCGACCTTTAAGGGGGCAGCATTCGCTGCCCCTTTTTCTTTGTCCTCGCCGCGAAATGACAATTCGCTGGATGTCGCTTTGCGTCTTGGGGCATAACTCATTCATGCAATTAAAAATCCCGCATCTGCTCACGGCGCTGACGCTGTGCGTCCTGGTCTCCGGCTGCGCCGGCTCAACGCCGCCGACCGAGGAAGACCTCAAGGACCTTGACCAACAGCGGCGCGAAGGCTCTGGCAAGATCTTCGGCGACGACGCCTTTGTCTTTGGGCCCGGTGCAAACAAAGGCGAGGGTGCGGGCGGCGTCGGAATTGCGGTCAACAGTTTCCTGTGGCGCGCCTCACTCGACACCATATCCTTCATGCCACTCAGTTCGGCCGACCCGTTTGGCGGGGTCATCATTACCGATTGGTATACGCCGCCCGACAGCACGCGCGAGCGCCTTAAGGTACAGGTCTATATCCTCGATCGTCAGCTGAGATCTGACGGGTTACGCGTCGCCGTATTCCGCCAAAACCTGAACAGCTCTGGTGCCTGGATCCAGGCAACGGTCAGCGAGCAGACCGTTATTGACTTGGAAAACGCGATTCTCACGCGCGCGCGCCAGTTGCGCATCAGTTCGAACAGCGGGCAGTAATGTACGCCCGACAAACAGCCCGCGCTTCGACGCAAATCGGATCGGCAGCTAGCCTTCGTTGAGGTAAACTCACCATTTTCGGGTTGGCCGGAATCAAACAGGATGATGGCCGTGGCCCCGATTCACTGACTCACTAGCCGCTGAATTGCCGATGAGCCGATATAACTTCAAGGACGCGGAAGCAAGATGGCAGGCCACCTGGGCCGAACACGGCTGCTTTGAGGTCGCTGAGGACACCAGCAAGCCCAAATACTACGTGCTGGAGATGTTCCCATATCCATCGGGACGCATTCATATGGGTCATGTCCGCAACTACACTTTGGGCGATGTCGTCGCGCGCTATAAGAGCGCGCGCGGGTTCAACGTCCTCCACCCCATGGGTTGGGATGCGTTCGGGCTACCGGCAGAAAACGCTGCGATCGAGCGTGGCGTCCACCCAGCCGAATGGACTAGGGAAAACATTGCCGTTATGAGCGCCCACCTGCGTTCGATGGGGCTGTCTTACGATTGGGATCGCGAAATAGCCACCTGCGACCCTGACTATTACCGGCACGAGCAAAAGATGTTCCTTGATTTCCTTGCCGCGGATCTTGCCTACCGTAGGGAGGCCTGGGTCAATTGGGATCCTGTCGAAAATACTGTCCTCGCCAACGAGCAAGTGATCGAAGGACGCGGATGGCGCTCTGGTGCAGTAATCGAAAAACGCCTGCTGTCACAATGGTTCCTACGAATTACGGCGTTTGCAGACGATCTGCTCTACGGATTGGACGCTTTGGAGCGATGGCCCGAACGGGTGCGCCTGATGCAAGAAAAATGGATCAACCGGTCCGAGGGCGCCTACGTAAATTTCGACCTGAAGGGCCGTGACGATAGGCTGGAAGTATTTACGACACGCCCAGATACGCTTTTCGGCGCTTCGTTTTGCGCCGTCGCAGCAAACCATCCGCTGGCACAAGAGTTAGCCCGCGGCAACAGCCAACTCGCCGAATTCAACGCCGAGTGCAATCGCCTGGGGACCAGCGAAGAGGCGATCGAAACAGCAGAAAAAACAGGTTTTGATACCGAACTTAAGGCAATTCATCCGTTTGCCGCCGGCATCGAGTTACCCGTCTACATCGCTAACTTCGTGCTCATGGAGTACGGTACTGGTGCGATATTTGGCTGTCCGGCTCATGACCAGCGCGATCTGGAGTTCGCGCACAAATACGATCTTCGCGTGATTCCTGTCGTCGCACCGAACGATGCGGATCCTGCAATGTTCGAAATCGGAGATGACGCGTATCTGGGCGATGGAACGCACATTAACTCATCGTTTCTGGATGGGCTCGATATCGCGTTGGCGAAGTCGGCAGCAATCGAGCGTTTGACTGACTTGGAGGCTGGTCGCAGCGCGATCACATACCGTCTGCGCGATTGGGGCGTTTCGCGACAGCGGTATTGGGGCTGTCCCATCCCCGTGATCAAGTGCGACTCCTGTGGAATTGTTCCGGTACCGGAGTCCGAGTTACCGGTCATGCTTCCCGACGACGTTGACCTCGATCGGCCCGGAAATCCGCTCGACCATCATCCGACGTGGAAACATATAGATTGTCCGCAGTGTGGACAGCCTGCAGAGCGCGAAACCGACACGCTCGACACATTCTTTGAGTCGTCGTGGTATTTCGCCCGCTTTTGTTCGCCGCACGCGGACTCCGCATTTTCTCGCGAGGCGGTCGATTACTGGCTTCCCGTCGATCAGTATATTGGGGGAATTGAGCATGCAATCTTACACCTCCTTTACGCGCGCTTCTTCACACGGGCACTGAAATCTTGCGGATACCTCTCGGTCGACGAGCCGTTTTCCGGCCTCTTCACGCAAGGCATGGTCTGTCACGAGACATTCACAGACCAGAGCGGAGGTTGGCTTTATCCAGAACAGGTGACCGCGAAACCTGATGGCACTTTTATCCAGACGGAGTCCGGCGCACCAGTGCAGGCCGGTCGCTCGGAGTCGATGAGCAAATCGAAGCGGAACATCGTTGATCCGGTGGCCATCATAGACGCTTACGGCGCCGATACGGCCCGCCTTTTCATGCTCTCCGACAGCCCGCCCGAGCGAGACCTTGAGTGGACCGCTGCCGGTATCGAGGGCGCGTGGCGTTATTCCAACCGGCTCTGGCGGATGATATCCGAACCCGTGGGAGCGATGGCGCCGGTAGGGTCAGCGCGTCCTGCGCGAATGCGCGATGCAGCGCAGCAGGCATTCCGTTCGATCCACCGGGCAATTGAAGCGGTTACCGACGATCTCGAAAAATTTCGTTTCAACCGCGCGGTTGCCCGCGTACGCGAATTGACAAACCTCTTGGGCGAACTAAGCGGTGATGGCGATGATATGGCTTGGGTGCGCCGATTCGGCGCTGAAACTGCGGCCAAATTGATCGGCCCGATGATGCCGCATCTGGCAGAGGAAATTTGGCACCAACTCGGGCATAAAACATTGCTTGTCGAAACACCGTGGCCCGAGGCGGATCCGGAATTCTTGGTGGAAGACTCTGTGACAGTCGCCGTGCAGGTCAACGGCAAGTTGCGCGCGACCTTGGAGTTGTCGCGCGACGCTAGTGGGCCAAATCTGGAAAACCAGGTTCTTACCCTGCCAGGGGTTGTGCGCGCCATGGACGGCAAGACTGCGCGCAGAGTGATCGTCGTTCCCAATAAGGTCGTGAACGTTGTCGTATAGACAATTTGTAGCTGTAGGAATTCTATTCCTGACGGCGGCATGCGGATTTCAGCCACTCTATGGTAAGCGTGGAGACCAGGCAGGTGCGCGTGATGAGCTCACACAAGTCGAAATCGCTGTGATCGCAGGACGTCTGGGTCAGCAGGTGCACAATTATTTGTTGGACCGGATATCACCGTTGGGGCAGCCGGCCTCTCCGCTTTATGTCTTGGACGTTGATCTCAGGTTGTCGAAACAGGCGCTAGGCGTTCAGCGCGACGCTACGGCGGCACGAGCCAAGTTCGTCCTCGCTGCAAGTTATCGATTGGCGCGAAAACAGGGCGGCAGTCTGTTATTTCAAGGAAGCGCCCAAACCGCCAACAGCTTCACAATCGTCCAGTCGGACTTTGCCAATCTGAGTGCTGAGAAAGATGCGATCGATCGGGCAGCGCGGGAAGTCAGCGACACCATACGCGCACGCCTCGCACTGTATTTTGCAACCCAGTCAGGATCTTAGTCCACCGCCATGAAGATCGGAGCCAACCGTGTCGAGGACTTTCTCCGCGATCCGGGTTCTGAAGTTCTGGCGGTTTTGATCTATGGGCCAGACGCTGGGCTGGTCAACGAACGCGCGGATATGGTCGCGCGGTCGGCGGTCGATGATCTGAAGGATCCGTTTCTTGTCAGCGAGTTGACAGAACGCGAGCTGCTCGCAGACCACGCCCGCCTTGCGGACGAGGCCGCAGCGTTGACGCTGACTGGAGGCCGACGCGTGATCCGAATTCGGGACGCAACCGACGCCGCGGCCACCCTCATCAAGGCCCATCTGACGCACGGCGTCGGCGACGCGCTAACCGTATTGCGTGCGGGCGATCTTGGGCCGAGATCGAAGTTGCGGCTCCTTTTTGAAAAGTCCCGAAACGCGGCAGCAGTGGCATGTTACACAGACGACGCGCAGGCGCTCGATCGACTCATTCACAACACATTTTCAACGCAGGGAATCTCGGTTGCGCCCGAGGCGGTCACGTACCTTGTGACAAGTCTCGGCGCCGATCGGGCGGTCAGCCGTACGGAACTTGAAAAACTCTCGATATTCGCCGGCGAAAATTCGGAGATTACCTTGGATGACGCGATCGCCTGCGTCGGCGATAATTCCGCATTCAACCTTGATGCGCTTGCCTTTGCCGTCGGCGATGGCGACCAGACCGCAGTCGATAGGGCCTATGGCCGATGTCAGGATGAGGGAACGACAGCCGTTTCCGTCCTCCGAGTCGTGCAGCGCCACTTGACGCGGCTCCAACTCGTGATGGCCGAAGCAGCCAGAACCGGCGACGCGGCGCGGGCCATGCAGGCGTTGCGGCCCCCTGTCTTCTTCAAGTTCAAGGATCGCTTCGGCCGTCAGGTGCGTGGGTGGTGCGCAGACAATATTTCCCTGGCGCTGGCGTTAATGCTGGACGCCGAGCATGCGGTCAAACAGACAGGGGCACCGGCAGAAGCCATATGCGGCTACGCCTTGAGCCAAGTGGCCGGGCTCGCGACTGCCTAGAAATTCAACTAGCGATCGATCGAATCCGTCCTAGGTGCCGTTAGAGGTGTCCGGGCGCCGCACCCCATGGCTCAATCGGTGCAACAGATCGTCGAGCTGCTCGAGTGTATCATAGTGAACGGTCAGCGAACCGCCCTCGCCGCGGACAGCGAACTTCACACGGAGCCCTAAGAGTTCATTGAGGTCATGCTCGAGGGCAGCGACGTTGGGATCCTTCGCTTTCCGAGACTTTCCTCGCTTTGATGCGCCGCCACTTTTTTCCTGCTTTACAAGGGCCTCTGCCTGGCGAACATTGAGCCCACGCCGAATAATCTTGTCAGCAAGCACCGCGGGATTTTCCGCTGTGACGAGCGCACGTGCATGACCCGCGCTCAACTGTCCTGCGTTGATCTTCAATTTTACAGAGTCCGGTAACGAAAGGAGCCGAAGCATGTTGGCTACATGACTGCGGCTTTTGCCGATGGCCCTGGCCACGTCTTCCTGTGTACGCCCAAACTCCGACATCAATTGTCGATAGGCCTGTGCCTCGTCCAACGGCGTCAAGTCTTCGCGCTGCAAATTTTCGACGAGGGCAATTTCCAAAGCCTGCGAATCGTCGAGATCCTTAATGATTACAGGTACTTCGTGCAATTGCGATTGCTGCGCAGCACGCCAGCGCCGCTCACCGGCGATAATTTCATACTCGTTCGCCGAATCGCGATGCCGACGGACCAGTATCGGCTGCAGGACACCTTTTTCCTGCACCGACGCGACAAGCGATGCAAAAGCCTCATCATCAAAATGCTTGCGGGGTTGGAGGCTGTAGGGATGAAGAAACTCGACCGGGACCATTTTGGCTAACCGCAACCGGTCCAGCAATGCATAGTCCTCGTCTTCGTCGCCGAGTAACGCGGACAAACCGCGCCCTAGATTTCGGCGCTGTCCGTCCTCTGCCGATGCCATTTAGGTCGTCAACCCGCGCTCGCGTTTAAGGACCTCGCTCGCGAGATGCATGTAGGCCCGGCTTCCCGCACACGCCAAATCGTAGATCAACACCGGTTTGCCGTGCGATGGGGCTTCGGAAATCCGGACATTGCGAGGAATAACCGTATCATAAACCTTGTCGCCAAAATGAGTTCGGACATCGTCAGCTACCATACTGCATAAATTATTTCTCTTATCGAACATAGTCAAAACTACGCCTTGAATTTCCAACTTCGAATTGAACGTACGCTTAACGCGCTCGATGGTTTTCACAAGCTGACTCAGACCTTCCAGCGCATAGTATTCACATTGCAGCGGCACCAATACGGCGTGCGCCGCCGACAATGCGTTGAGGGTCAGTAACCCTAGCGCCGGCGGGCAATCGATCAAGATGTAGTCAAAGGTGTCGTCAACGCGATCGAGGGCATACTTTAAGCGAAACGCGCGCGCTTCCATATCGATAAGCTCAAGTTCTGCACCGACCAGATCGACTGACGATGGCGCAACAGCCAACCCTGGAATTACGGTATCGAGCGCAGCTTCCATGATGGGAGTGCCGTCGATTAACACCTCGTAGACCGAAAGCATCCCAGACCTGCGCTCGACTCCGACGCCGGTCGTTGCGTTTCCTTGCGGATCAGCGTCGACAATCAGCACTTTCTTCTTAACGGCTGCAAGCGCAGTTGCCAAATTAACCGCAGTTGTAGATTTGCCGACACCACCCTTTTGGTTGGCGACGGCGATAATGCGTGGTCTCGAAATTGAATCTAGTCCGGCGTCAAACTCGGTCGGCGTCGACAGCGTCATGGTTGCGAGCGAGTGTCTTCAGGCAAAGTATCGTTCCTTCCGCGTCTGATGCGCTTGGAATAGTTGTTATGCCCATTTTCCACGTTTTTTTCGCCTCGGTCAATTCCTCATGCAGGCGACACCCCTTGAGAAACAAACAGGTCGTGTTCGGACCGATCAGTTGTTCAGCGTAGTTCAACAGTCTCGGCAGCGGTGCGAGCGCGCGCGCGGTGATGACGTCCGCGTTCCCCGACAAACGCAGTGCCTCGATACGTTCATTATGGATAACGACGGGTGTTTCGGTAATTCTCGCTACTTCTGTGAGAAAAGTGCATTTTCGCGCGTTCGCTTCAATCAACTCGACGTCAGCAACGCCCATGATTGCGAGGACTAGCCCCGGAAAACCTGCGCCGCTCCCAAGATCGATGAGTCGACATCGAGGGGAAGGGAGCAAGCGAAAAAGTTGCGCTGAATCGAGCATATGTCGACGCCAGAGATCGCCTATCGTCCGTCGACCCACAAGATTTACCGCGTCCTGCCATGTCTCAAGTTGGGTGGCGTAAGCGCTGAGACGCGCCAACGTTTCACGTGAAACATCGGCGGCGTCTGCGAACTCCTGCGGTGTCACGTTCGTTGGACAGCGTTGTTTTGCGGCGGCGCCTCGGCGATGGCCTTGGGACTTAGCCGCACGTACCGCAATAGTGCAACAATCGCCGCCGGCGTGACGCCGGAAATGCGTTCGGCCGCACCGAGCGTTACCGGCCGCGCGATTGTAAGTTTCTGTCGTGCCTCGTTCGAAAGCCCGCCAATCAGGCTGTAGTCGAGATCCGGCGGGAGCCGAAGCAATTCGTCGCGTCGAAACGATCGAATGTCGGCCTCTTGGCGCTGCAGATAGCCCGCGTATCGCGCATCGATTTCGAGCTGCTCGGCAACCCATCGTGGTAGCTCGGCCAGTTGCGGCCAATGCGAGGTCAATCGACCGACATCGATACCCGGATAGGCAAGGAGATCGGCGACACTGCGACGAACACCGTCTCGATTTACGGCAAATCCCTGTTTACGCAGGACGTCAGGGCTCGCGCGCAATGCCAGCGCCATCGCTTTGCCCTCTTGGAGTTGAGCCTTCCTCTTTGACCAAGAGTCGGTGCGCTGCGATGATACACATCCCGCATCGACACCTGCGTCCGTCAACCGCTGTTCTGCGTTGTCGGCCCTGAGCTGCAGGCGATACTCAGCCCGCGATGTGAACATTCGATAAGGTTCGGATGTTCCATTTGTCACCAGGTCATCGATCAGTACACCTATGTAGGCGTCCGCCCGGTCGAGTGTAAAGAATGAGCTGCCCGATACGAGCCGTGCCGCATTGACGCCGGCAATCAGGCCTTGTGCCGCCGCCTCCTCGTACCCGGTCGTCCCATTGATTTGTCCGGCGAAGAATAGCCGGCCAATTCGTTTCGTCTCAAGAGCCGAGGTTAGTTCGCGTGGATCCACATAGTCGTATTCGATGGCGTAGCCAGGTCGGGTAATCTCGGCGCGTTCAAGTCCCGGAATCGTCCGAACGAAGTCTGCCTGGATGTGGCGCGGCAATGCGGTCGAGATGCCATTGGGATAGATCGTGTCGTCATCCAATCCTTCAGGCTCGAGAAATATCTGGTGTCTTTCTTTGTCGGCAAAGCGAACCACCTTGTCCTCGATCGAGGGGCAGTATCGCGGTCCGGTTCCAGCGATCCGTCCCGAATAGACCGGTGAACTCGACAGATTGTCGCGAATGACGGAGTGGGTGACCGGCGTCGTCGCCGTTACGTGGCAACAGATTTGCGGTGTCACAATTCGCTCGGTAAGAAACGAGAATGGGATGGGCGGATCGTCGCCTAGCTGGAGTTGGAGGCCCAGCCAGTCGATGGAGGTGCGGCTCAGCCGCGGCGGCGTTCCGGTCTTGAGGCGGCCGAAGGAAAACCCGCTGCGCTCCAATGTCGCCGAAAGGCCATAACTGGGCTCGTCACCAACCCGGCCGGCTGGAATGCGCTCGCGGCCAATGTGAATCATGCCGCGCAGAAATGTTCCTGTCGTTAACACCACGCACGCGCCACGGATCTCGGACCCATCTGCACATGAAACACCAGCAACGCAGTGGGATTCATCGATCAGGAGATCTTCGACCGCGGCTTCCCGTATCTCAAGATTTTCCTGTTCGTTCAGAACCGCTTGCATTGCCAATCGGTACAGCTTGCGATCGGTCTGCGCCCGCGGCCCACGGACAGCAGGTCCTTTGCTGCGATTGAGCATTCGGAACTGAATCCCGGCACGATCGATAACCCGTCCCATAACGCCGTCGAGCGCGTCGATTTCGCGTACGAGATGCCCCTTGCCGAGACCACCGATTGCCGGGTTACAAGACATCTCCCCAATGGTCCCGCGCTTGTGAGTAACCAAAAGCGTCCGAGCGCCGCATCGGGCTGCTGCGGATGCCGCTTCGCATCCCGCGTGACCGCCGCCAACGACAATTATGTCATAGGGTCGCATGGTGTGAAATCTAGCCGTCCGCATATGCCTCGTCAAAGGATGGGGCCGCAACGGAGCTTGCCGGATTCTCCAGAAGGTCTGACGCGAGCGGTTTTTTCGTTCGCCAACCCAGCTGCGGCAAAGGTTTCACGTGAAACATCATTTGCCGATACAAAAATCGCGGAAGACCACATCGAGGATATTCTCGATATCTACCCGCCCAGTGATGCGGCCCAGCGCGCGCACGGCCAAACGCACATCCTCCACCGCAAGCTCTGGTAGCGTCGCCACGACAGAGCGTTGCAGCGCCGCAGCGCTGTCGGCGACCGCTTCGCGATGGCGCGCCCGCGTGATCATTGGTGCGGCCGTAATGCCAATGCGCTCTGCGACAAGTTCTTGCAGGCCGGTCATCAAGGCCTCGACACCAACACCCGTCGTCACCGAGATGGCGAACTGCCAGATGCCCGCGTCGGCGGCCCAGGCAGGAACCGGAGCGCGGTCAATTTTGTTGACGACGACGATGGTATCTTGGTCGATATACGACGGTGCAGGCGGCGGCTCCTCCGCGGCGTCGAATATTGCGATCTTGAGATCGGCACGTGCCGCGGCGCCCAGCGCTCTCCGGACGCCCTCCTGTTCGACTTCATCATCAGCCTCGCGGATGCCTGCGGTGTCGGCCAATACAACCGGATACCCGGCTAAGTCGAGGTGAACCTTGATCACGTCTCGGGTCGTGCCGGCACGCGAGGAGACGATTGCCGCATCGCGCCGGGCAAGCAGATTGAGAAGACTCGATTTACCCGCATTCGGCGGGCCGATGATGGCAATCTCTAGGCCCGATCGCAGCCGCTCACCACGCTGTCCATCATCTAAATGTTGGGACATTTGGTCGATAAGTAGCAATATATGGTGTTTTTCCGCTCCGATGATAGTGTCCGGCAAGTCCTCATCGGGAAAGTCGATATCCGCCTCGAGGTGGGCCAAAACACCGGTCAGCCGGTCAATCCAAGCTTCGTACAGTTGGCGCAGCGCGCCGCCACTCTGCCGCAACGCCTGCCGACGTTGAGCATCTGTTTCGGCATCGATCAGGTCGATTACCCCCTCGGATTCGGTCAGGTCGAGCTTTCCTCCGAGAAAGGCGCGGCGGGTGAACTCGCCCGGCTCGGCAAATCGCAGGCCGGACTTTCGCGACAAGGCATCAAGTACCGCCGACGGAACGGCGATTCCGCCGTGGATTTGAAATTCAACAACGTCCTCGCCCGTATAGCTGTGCGGCGCCGGGAACCAGATGGCAAGTCCATCGTCTAGCCGCTCGCCGCTGACCGGGTCGCGCAGGTTGACTCTCTGGACTAGTCGAGGGACGTCTGTTGCGACGCCAGTGAACGCCGCGTAGACCGCGCCGGCCTCTGGGCCCGAAACGCGGATAACGGCAATGCCCGCGCGCCCGGGCGCGCTCGAAAGGGCATATATCGTTTCCACAGCATCTGACATCTACAACCTGCTCTCGGATTGCCGGGCTTCACGTTAGTGGGCATCGTGGGGTGCGGCAACGAGTGCGCGTCACGCAAATTCGCATCGACGTCGATTTATCTTGCGTACACTGGGCCGGGCGCACCTCGTAATTTGTGGTAGGAATTAGTTCGTCTGGAATGAAAGCCAATGAGCCAAAACCAACTTCACTTAGAAACGAGCCCTTACCTGCTGCAGCACAAAGACAATGCCGTCCATTGGCAGCCGTGGGGCGAGGGCGCGCTTGCCGAAGCAAAGCGTGAGGGAAAACCGATCCTCCTGTCGGTCGGTTATGCCGCCTGTCATTGGTGCCACGTGATGGCGCATGAGAGCTTCGAGAACAAAGACATCGCAAGTTTGATGAACGAGCATTTTGTTTCGATCAAGGTCGACCGAGAAGAGCGTCCCGACCTCGACATGATTTATCAATCGGCGCTGGCAATGCTGGGGGAGCGCGGCGGATGGCCGCTTACCATGTTTCTCACGCCAGACGGAGATCCGTTTTGGGGAGGAACATATTTTCCCCCCGAGCCTCGATTTGGACGTCCCGGATTTCCCGGGGTGCTGCGTGGCGTATCGTCGGTCTTTCAGTCCGAACCCGAGAAAATTGCCAATAGTGTGGAGGCCATTCGTGACGGATTGAAACGCCTCTCGAACTCGCAGCCCGGAAACCAGATTACACGCGAGGCGCTGGACGAAGTCGCCAAGCGTCTCGTTCGCGAAATCGACCCTTTCCACGGCGGAATTGGCGGCGCCCCAAAATTCCCGCAAACCATGTTCCTTGAGCAGCTGTGGCGCGCTTGGAAGCGCACCCGCCAAGCGCCGTTCCTTCAGGCAGTGGAGTTGACGTTAGGCCAGATGAGCCAGGGCGGTATCTATGACCACATCGGCGGCGGCTTTTCCCGATATACCGTCGACGACCGGTGGTTGGTGCCGCACTTCGAGAAGATGCTCTACGACAACGCCCTGTTGGTCGAACTCCTGACGCTCGTATGGCAGGAAACCGGCAATCCGCTTTATGGCATGCGCGTCAGTGAAACCCTGGAATGGGTCCTCCGCGACATGGTGATGGATGAGGGCGCGTTCGCGAGTTCTTTCGACGCCGACAGCGAAGGCGAAGAAGGTAAGTTTTACGTTTGGAGCGAAACAGAAGTTGATGCGTTGCTGGGCGAAAATACCACAGTTTTCAAAAGCCATTACGACGTCACGCCAAGCGGCAATTGGGAAGGAAAGGTTATCCTTAACCGTTTGCGCGATCTGCAGCTTGCCGATGAAGCGACGGAGGCGACGCTCGCAGATTGTCGGAGAATTTTGCTTGGCGCGCGCGCCCAACGTGTGCCACCTGGCAAAGACGACAAAGTCCTCGCGGACTGGAACGGCCTGATGATATCGGCCCTCACAAATGCGGCCGCCGCCTTCGATCGCGACGACTGGCTCGACGCCGCGAGACGCGCCTTCGCATTTGTCGAGGAGAGCATGGTGGAGGCCGGTCGCCTGATGCATAGCTGGCGCGTCGGCCGCCCCAGGCATCCGGCAACGCTCGACGACTACGCGAATTTATGCCGCGCGGCGCTTGCCCTTCACGAAGTGACAGGCGAACCACACTATTTGGCGCAAGCCGAAACATGGATCGCGATGGTAAAAGAGCATTACGCGGATTTACAAGGTGGCGGATATTTTTTCGCAGCACGCGACACACCGCATCTCGTCACGCGGGCCAAGACAGCCGCCGACAACGCGGTACCATCGGGAAACGGCACCCTCGCCGGCGTCCTGGCACGGATGTACTACGTCACAGGCAACGACACATATCGCGCTGGGAGCGAGGAGATCGTAGCAGCGTTCGCGGGCGAGCTCGAAGCCAACTTGCTGCCCATGTCGACGCTCTTGAACAGCGCTGAAGTGCTCTTGGACGCGATTCAAATCGTCATTGTCGGCCACCGCGGCGAGCTGGCGACCACCGCCATGATCGCTGCGGCGTATGCCGCGTCGCTGCCCAACAGGGTTCTACAGATCATTGCGCCGGATGCGAAATTGCCCAAACACCATCCAGCGCACGGCAAAGGGCAGGCGTCAGGCGCCGCCACAGCTTACGTTTGCCAGGGTCCTGTTTGTTCCGCACCATTTGTAGAACCTGACGCTTTGACCGCGGACCTGAACAGGCGGTGAAGTAAAAATGCATCGAATAACCGTGGAAAGCTCACTCGGGCAGTTGGAAATCGTCGAAGACGAAGGCGTGATCGCGCGGCTGCACATCGGCAAGAACGGCGGCGGCGAGATTTACGAAACGCCGCTTCTCCAGGAGGCAAAGGCGCAGATCGGTGCTTACTTCGAGCGCCGAAAGACGCGGTTCGACCTGCCACTTGCTCCCGCGGCTACGGCATTTCAGCAACGAATGCGCAACTTCATGCTGGCAATTCCATCTGGCGAAACCCGCAGCTATGGAGAGGCTGCAACGTCTCTTGCATCGGCCCCGCGCGCCGTCGGCCAAGCCTGTGGGCGCAACCCGATTCCGATCATCGTTCCTTGCCATCGCATTATTGCGGCCGCGGGTCGAATAGGCGGATTCTCCGGTGGCGAGGGACTTCCGACCAAACGCCTCCTCCTCGCACTTGAGGCTGATACGCACAGTGGAAGGATGCCAACATGACGCATGCAATTCGCATTCACGAGACAGGAGGACCCGAAGTTCTCAAGTGGGAGGACGTCGCCGTTCCGGACCCGAAACCGGGAGAAGCCCGCATCCGCCAAACCGCCGCAGGGCTGAACTTCATCGACGTCTATCATCGCACTGGGCTGTATCCCATGGAGCTGCCGTTTACGATCGGCATGGAGGGCGCTGGCGTCATTGAGGCCGTCGGCGACGACGTCGCCGATCTGCAACCCGGCGACAGGGTTGCCTACGCCGATCTGCCCGTAGGCGCCTACGTCGAGGCCCGTGTCATTCCAGCGCACCGTCTGGTTCCGCTGCCGGACACGATTACCGACGAACAGGCTGCGGCCATGATGCTGCAGGGCATGACGGCGGAATACTTGATCTGCCGCACCTTCAAAATCGAAGCGGGCCAGACGGTTCTGTTTCATGCCGCTGCCGGTGGTGTCGGGCTCATCGCCTGCCAATGGCTCAAGTTGCTTGGTGCGAATGTGATCGGCACGGTCGGCTCTGAGGCCAAGGCGGAGCTTGCGCGGGCGCACGGCTGCGATTACCCGATCATCTACACGCGCGAGGATTTTGTCTCTCGCGTCCGCGAGATCACAGATGGCCACGGCGTACCCGTCGTCTACGACTCGGTTGGCAAGGACACCTTCGAGGGCTCACTCGATTGTCTCTCGCAGCGCGGCATGCTGGTCCTGTTTGGCAACTCCTCGGGGCCGGTATCCGCATTCAACACCGGCCTCCTGGCGCAGAAAGGATCGCATTATCTGACGCGCCCAACGCTGATGAACTACAATGCGAAACGAACAGATTTGCTGGCCAGCGCGCAGGCGCTATTCGATGCCATCGCCAAGGGCGTGCGTATCGAGGTCAATCAGAAGTTTCCGCTGCGCGAGGCCGCAGCGGCGCACCAGGCGCTGGAAGCGCGGAAGACGACCGGTTCGACAATTCTCATGGTCTAGGCACTGATACGACCAACGGGCAGTGACGCCAATTTCTGCGCGGCAATCGCCTGCCCGGTCAGTTGTCCGCCTAGTGTAGGCGTCGAGCCGCGGCGTAGGTATTAAACACTCTAGAAAAATCGCCCCAACCTTGACTGCAAAGGCAGTTGCGGCGTCCCGACATAGGTCGAAGGCCGTCTAGCCCCCGGTAGAATTCATGTCAGCGGGCCCGCCACCTCTAGGGCTTATGCCTAATTTGGCCAATATCACGCGGGAATTCGCCGCTTCGAGCGCAATTCTGCTGGAAGATCGCCCGATCCCAACAAACTCCATACAAGATACTGCGATGAATGCCGAAAATCGACCATAGACCCTGGGAATCAACCCGAGCGTTCGGCCTTCAGCCGATGGCGTCGCAAGCACGAAGCCCGCTTATTGATTCATCGAGTCGAAGAAATCCGCGTTGTTCTTCGCGTGCTTAAGCTTCTCCAGCAGGAATTCCATGGCATCCACGACCCCCATCGGCTGAAGGATGCGTCGGAGAATGAATATTTTCTGCAGGTCGGCCTTCGGGATAAGCAGTTCTTCCTTGCGGGTTCCCGATTTTGCAATATCGATCGCCGGGAAGGTCCGCTTGTCACTGATCTTGCGGTCGAGCACAATCTCGCTGTTGCCCGTGCCCTTGAACTCCTCGAAAATCACCTCGTCCATACGGCTTCCCGTATCGATCAGCGCTGTCGCGATGATCGTCAGCGATCCGCCTTCTTCGATATTTCTGGCCGCCCCGAAAAACCGCTTCGGGCGCTGCAGCGCATTCGCATCCACGCCGCCGGTCAACACTTTACCGCTTGACGGAACGACGGTGTTGTAAGCGCGGCCCAAGCGCGTAATCGAATCGAGCAGGATCACAACGTCGCGCTTATGCTCAACCAGTCGCTTTGCCTTCTCGATCACCATTTCGGCTACTTGGACGTGGCGTGACGCCGGCTCGTCGAAGGTTGAACTGATCACCTCGCCGTCGACCGAGCGCTGCATGTCGGTGACCTCTTCGGGACGCTCGTCGATCAAAAGCACCAGGAGATAGGCGTCTGGGTAATTCGTCGTGATCGATTGCGCGATCTGCTGCATGATCACGGTCTTGCCGGTTCGCGGCTGGGCAACGATCAGCGCGCGCTGCCCCTTGCCCAACGGCGCCACGAGGTCAATAACCCGCGTCGTCAGATCCTTCGTTGGTTTCGCGTCTTCTACCTCAAGCTGGAGCCATTCGTCGGGATAAAGCGGCGTCAAGTTGTCGAAGTTGATGCGATGACGAACGCCCTCCGGCGCATCGAAGTTGATCTTGTTGACCTTGAGCAGGGCAAAATAACGCTCGCCATCCTTCGGCGCACGGATCTCGCCGTCGACTGTGTCGCCCGTGCGCAGCGAAAAGCGCCTGACCTGGCTCGGGCTGACGTAGATATCGTCTGGGCCTGGCAGATAGTTGGACTCCGGTGATCGAAGAAAGCCGAATCCGTCCTGGAGAACTTCAAGCACACCGCCGCCAAAGATCGTCACGTCGTTGCTGGCAAGCTGCTTGAGAATGGCGAACATCATGTCCTGCTTGCGCAGGCTGCTCGCGTTTTCGATCAGAAGCTCTTCTGCAAACGCCAGAAGGTCTGCCGGGGTCTTTTGCTTAAGTTCTTGGAGTTGCATGTTGGTTTACCAACAACTGCGTGTGGAGCGACCGCACCACCTAATCCGAAATGCGCTCGACCTACAGGTGGCGCTGTGTCAATTGGAAGGGAATGACGAGTTCGAGAACATCGCTGCCAGTCAGGGCCTAGCTTTCGCCCTAACCCCTTACTCGAAAGCCGCGACCTAAGTCAATTAGTTATGCATTGCTCCGACAGTTTCAAGCCCCCGGAACAATCGTCTTCGGAATCCGCATTTATGAGCGCGCACCGCCATATAGGCCAATTCGGGAAGCTGAGAACACTCCCGCACCAGGCGGCAGATCACCAAGGTTTGACCACCGCCAGAATGACGACAAAGACCATCAGCACAGCCGGCACCTCATTGGCGATTCGGTAGAAGCGCTCCGACCTGGTGTTGCGGTCCTCGACGAATTCCCGCCGCCAGCGCGCCATGGCGATGTGGGTTACAGTTAAGGCAAGAACGAGGAGCAACTTTGGGTGCATCCACGACTCGCGCCAAATCTCGCCGAGAAACAACATGGTAAGGCCAAATACCCAGGCAGCGATCATCGCCGGATTCATAATCGCCCTGAGGAGTCGCCGCTCCATGACCTTGAACGTTTCCGATTGCAGCGAGCCGGTTTCTGCCCGGCAATGATAAACGAAGAGCCGCGGCAAATAGAGAAAACCAGCCATCCATGCAATCACACTGATGATATGCAATGCCTTGATCCAGGGATAAAACTCACTCATCTGCATCTCCCGCGCTGACGGACAACATACACTGCATGGATTGGGGGCAAAGCCGCCGCTCGACACCGCTTGCCGCGCTTGCCTCTCGCCCCACCGCCAGACGCACCATCGCCGCCAGGGCAGCCACGAAACCGGCGTCGGTGCCGAGCGCCGGCACCCGCCGATATGAAGGCACGCCCAGCCGCTCGGCGCGTTGGCAATAGTCTATGTCGAGTTCTACCAGCGTTTCCGAATGTTCCGAGACGAAGGCAATCGGCACGATCACCACGCCCACCTCATCGCGGGCCGCGCGCTCCAACTCGTGCTCCGTATAGGGACCAAGCCATTCGAGCCGACCGACGCGGCTTTGATAGCAGACCACCCAGTCGAGATCCGATATGCCCAATTCCTGGACGACGGCCGCGGCCGTCTGCTCGATTTGCCATTGGTATGGATCACCGTCAGTGACAATTTTCTTTGGAAGTCCATGGGCGGAGAACAGGATACGCACACCAGAGTGCGAACTTTGATCAGACAGCGCAGTGCGGAGACTCTGCGCGAGTGCCGCAACGTAGTCAGGGTTTGTTGGATAGCAGCAGATCGTAGTTGCGGAAACATCCAGCCCGACATGGCCAGCCGCTGCGTGCCAATCATCGAATGAAGATCCAGACGTCGTTCGCGAGAACTGAGGGTAGAGCGGCAAAAGCACCAGCCTCTCGGGCGCGAAACGTTTGACTTCAGCCGCGGTGGCCTCGCTCTGGGGATGCCAATAACGCATCGAGATGAAACAGCGTACTTCGCCCACATCGGCCAATGCCGCCTCAAGAGCGCGCGACTGGTCGTCGGTATTCGCCAACAGAGGCGATGAGCCGCCGATTTGTTCGTACATGCGCCTAGCGACAGGTGCGCGACGCCAGGCAATATACCGGGCGAGCGCCCTGCGAATAAGCGAGGGAGCTTGGATGATCGCTGGATCGCTGAAGAGGTTAAAAAGAAACGGCTTTACTGCATCCAGGCTATCTGGCCCGCCCAGGTTGAATAGGATGACAGCAATTCTCTGAGGTTGCTCGGCCATTTTCGCCCAAGGCTCTCTTATACGCTCAGTCGATTTCCTAGGTCTGTTATGCCCGAATAAACTGGACGAGCTCTTCGACTCGTTCCGGTGGCGTCTCCTTAACTACGCCGTGGCCAAGATTAAAAATTAGCGGTCCCTCGCCCAGCGCATGCAAAATTCTATTCGTGCCATTATTCCTTGGTTGACCGCCAGCAAGCAGCACGACCGGATCCAAATTGCCCTGGACGGGAACCAGTGGCTGTAGGACTTGCGCCGCCCATTCCGGGGGTATGGTGCTATCAAGGCTAATTGCGCTCACACCGGTATTCTTGGCGTAATCCGCATACCCGAGGCCTGCGCCGCGTGGAAATCCGATAATAGGCACATCGCCATATCGCTCACGCACGCAATTTACGATGGCAGCTGTTGGCTCGATCACCCAACGCTTAAACCCATCGGCCGTCAGTACGCCAGCCCAGCTATCAAAAATTTGTACAACTTCTGCGCCAGCTTCAATCTGATTGCAAAGGTGAATCGACGTCGCCTCAACCAAAAGGTCCATCAGGCGTGCAAATTGCCGCGGCGCCGCATAGGCCCATTGCCTCACCGACATGAAATCCCGACTCGATCCGCCCTCAATCATGTAGGTCGCAACGGTCCACGGTGCACCTGCAAAACCGATCAGCGAGACGTTCCCTGGAAGGCTCTGCTTGACCCGCGCTATGGCCTCATAAACCGGGTCTAGATGTTCGCGCAGACGTACCAATTCCAGCTTCGCGATTCCAGCATCATCCGCGATCGGTGAGAGCTTCGGACCCTCGCCTTCGACGAAACCAACCTCCTGCCCAAGAGCATGGGGCACAACGAGTATATCCGAGAAAATGATTGCCGCATCGAGAGTGAACCGCCGCACCGGCTGCAGCGTGATCTCGCAGGCTAGATCAGGGTCATAACACAGCTCGAGAAAGTCGGCGGCCCGCGAGCGTAGCGACCGATATTCTGGGAGATAGCGGCCCGCCTGTCGCATCAACCAGATCGGCGGCGGTTTCTGTACCTTTCCCTCAAGAACGTTCAGCAGAGATTTTACTGTCCCATCTTCGCCCTGCTTTGATTCGACGTTTGGCACGCTGGCGAGTTCCATCACTTTCTATAACTCTAAGAATCTACCTTATATGGTAGTAGTAGTTGTATTGCGGTGGATTACGGGGATTATTGATAATCCAAAAACTTATCTCGGATTTTCGACCGTACGGGTCAGGCTGTGCAGAAGTGCAAGAAAGTGGATGCGCTGGTAGCACTAGGACGACTTAAGAAAGAGGTGAAAGCGGGGATATTAGTTGCTCTCACATATGTTGTCCCGGCATTTCAACGACGTCATAGTTGACTATCCCAGCCGTATATCTCTGTCCGGGAAATTCGAGTCGATGGGAATGAAATTTTAGCCAAGGCTATGTCGTCTGACTTAGTCCCCGCTCTGTCATTTCCTTCAACAAGTTTCTCATAAGCGGATCCTAGATGGGTCGGAGTCGCAGTCAACCATGGTTTCTTTTCACTTACATCTGCTCTCCGACGCAACCGGCGAGACCGTTCGCGGTGTTGCAAAGGCTTGCCTCGTGCAGTTTAGGAATGTCGATGCCGTCGAGCATAATTGGCCGATGGTACGTACCACCGCACAGGTGAACCATGTCTTGGGGCAGCTAAAGGACAACCCTGGTGTCGTTATGTACACCGTCGTCGATGAGCTGCTGCAACAGACCATTGAAGATGGTTGTCGAGAAATACAGATGCCGTGTATCGCGGTACTTGATCCCGTGATCGAGTCACTCACAAAGCTTCTGCATACGGAGTTTCGTGGCCAGCCCGGTCGGCAGCATGAACTTAACGCTGAATATTTCGGTCGCATAGATGCAATGACATTTGCCATAGAGCAGGATGACGGCCAGGCTGTGGCCAACCTTGCGAATGCCGATGTCGTACTCGTTGCGGTTTCGAGATCGTCGAAAACGCCGACTTGCATCTACCTGGCGAATCGCGGAGTCAAGGCGGCAAACGTACCATTCGTGCTTGGCGTTCCGTTACCCAAGGAACTGCTGACGCTGGATTCCGTTTCGGGGCCAATGGTCGTGGGTCTCACGAGCGAACCCGAGCGGCTCGTTCAAATCCGGCGCAACCGTTTGCGCATGATCGGCGACGACAGGAAGTCTTCTTACGCCGATCTCGAGGCTGTGAAGGATGAAGTTAGCGCCGCACTCCGAATCTTCAGAGAGCGTGGATGGCCGATCATCGATGTGACCCGCCGGTCCATTGAAGAGACCGCAGCTGCAATTTTCCAGTCGCTGGAGCGGCGGCGGGACGCGAACAAAGCTGATGAATGACAGCGAGTCGACGCTCATCCTCGCCTCGGCAAGCGAACTGCGCCGCAGACTGCTCGACAACGCCGGTTTTACATTTGATTGTGACCCGCCGGTTGTCGATGAGCAAGAGATAAAGTTGTCGCTTGGCGGCACGCAGGCGACCTCTACGCAGATCGCAGAAACATTGGCCGAACTTAAGGCCCAACGCGTGGCGGTTCGTCATCCAGGGTGCCTCGTTGTCGGCGCCGATCAAGTCGTCGATTGCGACGGGACTCTCTATGACAAGCCGAAAGACATCGATCGCGCACGGGCAGACTTGATGGCACTCCGCGGCAAGACTCATATGCTCGTAACGAGTGTCGTCGTCGTAAGGGATGGCGATCGACTGTGGC
This sequence comes from Alphaproteobacteria bacterium, assembly GCA_965217615.1. Lineage (GTDB taxonomy): Bacteria > Pseudomonadota > Alphaproteobacteria > UBA8366 > CAVOAK01 > CAVOAK01. The sequence continues at coordinate 55,811 of CBDCIT010000014.1, read as the reverse complement.
ATCACAACGATCATTCGTCGCTTACCATGCGCGCGTTCAGCGACGGATTCCTTGACTGTTATCTCGACCAGATCGCCGACAAGGCGTGCGAGTCGGTCGGTGCCTATCAAGTCGAAGCACGGGGCGTCCAGTTGTTCGAAAAGATAGATGGAGACTATTTCTCAATTCTCGGCTTACCGCTCCTGCCGCTTGTCGAATTCCTGCGCAAGCAGGGTGTGGTCAGCCGATGATCGCCCCGAACGCAATACGCATTGCTGGAGTCATGGGCTGGCCGGTATCCCATTCGCTGTCGCCACGCCTCCACGGCTATTGGCTTCGCGAGCATCGAATCGATGGCCTCTATCTGCCCCTAGCCGTGCCGACGGACGCCCTTGAAACAGCGCTGCGAGCGCTGCCGTTCGTAAGCTATATGGGCGTGAATATTACGGTTCCGCACAAGGAACATGCGCTGCAGCTGTGTGATGAAGTTGATGAACCGTCACGGCGGATCGGCGCTGTGAATATGGTTACGGTAACCAAGGACGGAAAGCTGGCAGGCTGCAACACCGACGGAGTTGGGTTTCTCGAGAATCTTCGAGTCGGCAGCAAGTGGCGGCCGCAACAAGGTCCTGCGGTTGTGCTGGGGGCAGGCGGTGCGGCGCGGGCAGTGGTTGCTTCGCTAGCCGACGCCGCGGTACCTGAGATTCGCATTTGCAACCGCACGTATTCGCGCGCCGAGTCGCTCGCGGCTACTCTCGGTGGGCCTTGCGTGCCCATTCGTTGGAACGAGCGCAACGCGGCGCTGCAAGGCGCTGGTCTACTCGTTAACACGACCAGCCTTGGAATGACGGGACAGCCGCTGCTCGATCTCGAGCTCGGCGCCTTGCCCGCTCAAGCGGTGGTCAACGATATCGTCTACGTGCCAGTCGAAACGCCGCTACTCGCCGCCGCAAGCGCTCGCGGCAATGCCGTCGTTGACGGCTTGGGCATGCTGTTGCATCAGGCCCGACCAGCCTTCGAGACCTGGTTCGGTGTGAAGCCCGAGGTGTCGAAGGGGTTGCGCGAGTTTGTTTTGGAACAATAGTTGGGGCGCTATGAATGTGTTAACGGCCGAGGGAAGACTGCGCCCGTGGTTGTAATTGGGCTTACTGGGTCGATTGCAATGGGAAAGAGCACGGCTGCGGCCATGCTGAGGCGCATGGGCGTGCCGGTGCACGATTCTGACGCCATTGTGCATAGCCTAATGTTGAACGGGGGTGATGCGGTTGCGGCCGTTGCAGCGGCATTCAAGGGCGTTGTGCGCGACGGCGCGGTTGACCGCCGGGAGTTGGGCCGCCGTGTGTTCTGTAATCCGGAGGGACTCGATCGGCTGGAGGCCATACTCCATCCGTTGGTTCATCGCGATAGACAGCGGTTTCTAGCCGCAAGTCGGCACGCACGAGTGCCTATCGTCGCCGTCGATATCCCACTGCTGTTCGAGACCGGAAGCGACCGGGACTGCGACGTAACGATTGTCGTTACGGCACCGCGCTGTGTCCAGCGAGCGCGAATTGCAAGCCGCCCTGGCATGACTGACGAGCGACTCGCGCGGATCGGTATGCGCCAGATGCCGGATCGTGAGAAACAACGAAATGCCGACTTCGTCGTGCAAACTGGACTTGGATTTCGCGCGACCTTTCGCTCGCTTGCCGGGATTGTCAGACTGGCGAGACGTCGCGCGGCCCGGCAGGGAAGAGCTTCCGCCGTTCGCCGACGGAGGTCCGCCCGAAGCCATGCGCGAAGTTGTTCTTGATACCGAAACAACCGGACTCGATCCAGCCTCTGGTGACCGTATCGTCGAAATCGGCTGTGTCGAACTCGTAAATCATGTTCCAAGCGGCAAAACCTACCACCAATATTTGAACCCGGAGCGCGAAATACCCGAGGAGGCATTTCGGGTCCACGGCCTTTCCGCGCCGTTTCTATCCGAATATCCGGGCTTTGCGGAGATTGCCGATGAATTTTTGGAGTTTATCGGCGACGATCCATTGGTGATCCACAACGCGGCCTTCGACATGGGGTTTATCAACAACGAACTGGCCCGCATCGCGCGCGAGCTGCTCCCGATTTCACGCAGTGTCGATACGGTTCAATTGGCGCGGGCCAAATTTCCGGGCGCCCAGGCAAGCCTAGATGCGCTATGCCGCAGATTTGAGGTCGACAATTCGTCGCGAGACAAGCACGGGGCGCTGTTGGACGCGGAGCTTCTCGCAGAGGTTTATCTTCAGCTGATCGGCGGCAGGCAGCCAAATCTGGAATTGGCGGGCGAGAAGCAAGATCAGAAAGTGGACGTCGAGATTGGTAAAACGCGGCCGCCGCGGTCCCATTCGGCAAGCGACGGGGAGCGCGCGGCCAATGACGCACTGATTGCGCGTTTGACGAAACCGATCTGGAGAACCTAGGGCCTAGGATGGTGCTCCATGCGCCGCCATCCGTTGGCGATAGAGTTCAACGAAATCAATCGGATTGATCATCAGTGGTTGGAAGCCGCCGTCACGGGTGACACCGGCTAGAATCGCACGCGCAAACGGGAATATTAAGCGCGGTGCTTCAATTAGCACCAACGGCTGAACGTGGTCGGGCGGCACGTCGCCGACGTTGGCTATGCACGCATAGGTCAGCTCGACGATAAAGATTGGCCGCTCTTCGCTCTCTGCCTTCGCTTCAATCTGCAGGCTCGATTCGTACTGACGATCCCCCAGCCCTTGCGCCGTAACATCTACGCGGACATCAACATTGGGTACCGAGACCGGATTTAGGTAGATGTCCGGGCTTGCCGGGTTCTCGAATGAAAGATCTTTGATGTATTGCGTCGCGATGACGAGCGGCGGCATTTCGTCAGCGGCACTCTCGTCCGCCGATTCAGCGGTGCCTTGCGACTGTTCAGCGTCGTCTTCGACGTTGGAATCGGTTTCGTCTGACATGAGCTTGTCCGGCGTCTGCTGCGCGCCGTTTGGCTAGCACGGATTTGGGAGGGGCACAACAGAACCGCCGCCAGGATGCGGGGTGGTCGGATCGAAGGCAATCAGGGTTCCGTTTTTCACATTGTGTCCGGTCAATGCGCCGATGAACCCCCAGTGCGTTACCACTACGGTGCCGGCCCATTCGCTTTCTCGGCGCATCGCTTCGCGGAACTGTCGGCAGCGAGCGTCGAGATCGCTCTGACCTTCGCCGATCTCGGGCCACCATGTCTCTTCCAGGTGGTCGAGCTCGAGCATCGGCCAGTGATATTTAAGTTGGGAGCAGGACGTTCCGATGTCGCAGGTAAACTTGGCGTGTTCGCCCACCAGATTCTGCACTTCGAGATCGAGCTTGAGGGCGCGCGCAATGATGTCGGCAGTTTCGAGCGCCCGCATGTAGGGACTTGTGATTACCCGGTTGATGTTCCGCCCTAGCAAATAACGCGCGGCGTCAGCAGCCTGGCTGCGCCCGACATCGGTCAGCCGCGGATCCCGTATGCCGGGGTCCCGCCGCGTCACGCCAAAGACGACGTTGAACTCCGATTGGCCATGACGGACAAGGATCATCTGCGTTTGTTCTCGGGCGGTTGCTGTTCGAGTTTCTGTGCGTCATCTCCCTCGCCGTCTGCGTTCTCCGTGCCGACTTCGCTGAATTCCGCATCAATGATGGTTTCGTCACCGCTGAACTTACCTTTCCAGGAAGTTTGCGCGCCGCGCTTTACGAGCGTTTCCAGTACCAAGCGGCCGACCAGTTTGCGGATCAATGGCACAAACAGCAGAAATCCAATGGCATCGGTGAGAAAACCTGGCGTTAGGAGAAATGCTCCGGCCACCAAGAGACAGGCGCCGGTGAAAATATGCTCCAACGGCATCTCGCCGCGACGAAGACTGTCCTGTACTTGCCCCAAGACATGCAAGCCTTGAAGGCGCAGCAGCGCTGTGCCGACGATTGCGGTCGCGATTACCGTTACGAGCGTAGGCCAGAGGCCAATCCAACCCCCGACTTCGATAAAGAGCGCGATTTCGACGAGAGGAACGCCGACAAACGCGAGCAGGAGTATCCACATACTTGCCCTTTTCCCATGGACGGCCTATGTAAAACCGCACATCGACGGTCCGCCCAAGAGCGGCGACCTTGACGGGTCGTCCACTTTGGCTCTGTTTAACCCAGCGTGCGTTGCCGGTCCAGTGACCGGCAGGTCGGGCCGCGAGAAGGACTGGCATATGGGTGGCGGCTTCGGCTTCTTCGAAATTATTCTATTCGCGTGTATCGCTGCGTTCCTCGTCTACAGGCTGGGAAGCGTGCTCGGCAAGCGAACTGGTCACGAACGATCGCAGGGAGACATTTTTAGGCGGCGCGCAGGTGGCGGAAACGACAATGTCATAGCGCTGCCCGATCGCGTGCGCGCCGAGAACGGCGACGGGAGCGATGGTCCGACGTCGGTGGCAGCTGGCGTCACTCAGATTAAAGATGCAGAACCATCCTTCGACGAGGATCAATTCGTACGAGGCGCGAAGACCGCATTCGAACTGGTTATCACAGCTTTCGCTGCCGGCGACGGTAAGACGCTAAGAACGCTGCTGAGCGATCAGGTTTACGAGAACTTCGCAAAGGAAATTCGCGCCCGCGAGATTGCCAACTACACGCATGAGACGACACTCGTCAGCATAACCTCGGCAAATATTATTGAGGCGAATATGGAAGGGCACGGCGCGTTCGTCACGATACGATTCATCAGCGATCAGGTTAATGCAACGCGCGATTCGGCTGGCGAAATGGTCGAAGGTGATTCCGAAGTCGTTGCCGAAGTAACCGATCTCTGGACGTTTGCGCGCGACACTCAATCTGCCGACCCTAACTGGACGCTGGTCGCGACCCGCAGCCCAGATTGATTTTCCGGAAATGTCGACGCCGTCGAGCCCTGCGAAGACCTTGTGCCGGGTCGCACGGAGCGTCCGCCGAATAGTTGGATTGGCCGCCTTGTCGGCCGCGGCCGTAGCTTGTGCGCCGCCGCCCGACACGGAAGATCGCCTTGTTCTCAAGCCGGTGGCATTCGAGGAACTTGAGGGCTGGGAAGACGACAGCCTTGCGGAAGTCCTTCCGGCGCTTCTCAAATCCTGCGCACGCTTCACAAGATTACCGCCGGAAACACGAATCGGCGGTCAAGATATTGCTGCGACGGTCGCCGACCTTCGCCAGCCATGTCATGCAGCCGCGGTGTTACGTACAAGTGACGACGATGCAGCGCGCGCGTATTTTGAAGGCTGGTTCACGCCCTTTTTAGTGACCAACAACGGTGCGGGTGGAGGTCTCTTCACCGGCTATTTCGAGGTGGGCCTCGAAGGGCGATTGATGCCCAATGAAACATACAACGTTCCTATTTACAAGTTGCCCGACGACCACGTCACGATAGAGCTCGGCGAGTTCGATGTGGCGCTCGCCGGCCGTAACCTTGTCGGCCGGGTTGAAAACGGAAAGCTCAGACCCTATCCAGCGCGCAACCGTATCGATGCCGGCACGCTGGCGGGTCGGAACCTGGAGCTCGTCTGGGTCCAAGATGTCGTCGACGCATTCATGCTTCACGTTCAGGGGTCGGGCCGGATAATGCTGCAGGACGGCAGCGTGTTGCGGCTGGGATTTGCCGGCCACAACGGCCATGACTATCGCTCAATCGGTCGGGAACTCATCGAACGCGGAGAACTCACACTTGATCAGACGTCGTGGCAAGGAATTAGGGGCTGGATCGGCGAGAATCCAGATCGCGCGGAGTCGCTCTTGTCGGTCAACCGGCGCTATATCTTCTTTCGTGAGATTAACGGTGAGGGTCCGATTGGCGCTGAGGGCGTTGCTTTGACTGCGGGACGCAGTCTTGCGGTGGATACGAAATTCCTTCCGCTTGGGCTGCCACTCTGGCTCGACACCAAAGAACCCGGCAGCGCCGCGCTGCCGCTGCGCCGACTGATGATGGCGCAAGACACTGGCAACGCCATTCGCTCGCCCGTACGGGGGGATTTCTTCTGGGGATTTGGCGATGCTGCGTTGGAGTCAGCGGGCAGAATGCGTAGTCGCGGGAGCTACTATCTTCTTCTGCCACGCACCGTAGCCGGTCGGCTGAAAACAGTATAATTCTGGTTTGGATCGGCAGGGCGTTAGAAGGGCGGCGATGTGGCAAATGACGCACCAACTGTCGGTTTGTTCGTTACCTGTTTGGTGGATCTTTTTCGCCCAACGGTAGGGTTTGCTTCCATTCGCCTGCTCGAGCGCGCCGGCTGTCGTGTTGTGGTGCCGCAAAAACAGACCTGTTGCGGACAACCCGCCCATAATTCGGGCGATCGCGGCAATGCCGCCGCCATCGCCGTGCAAGTGTTCGATATGTTTGATGGCTGCGATTATGTAGTGGCTCCCTCCGGGTCCTGCGCAGCGATGATCCGGCACCATTATCCCACCTTGTTTGAAACGGAGCCCGAATTGACGCGGCGCGCGACAGAGCTGGCGCGACGCACGTATGAGCTGGTCTCGTTTCTCACTGACGTCAGAGGAGTGGATACCGTCGATGTGGACTTTCCCCGTCGTGCGACCTATCATGACGCCTGCTCGGGTTTGCGGGAACTCGGGATAAAGAGCCAACCGCGCGCGTTGCTTGAAAGTGTTCGCGGCCTCGAATTGGTCGACCTTGAAGGTGCCGAGACATGCTGCGGCTTCGGCGGCACGTTCTGCGTCAAATATCCGGAGATTTCTAACCGCATGGTTGCCGACAAAGTCGCCTCGATTGCCGCGACTGACGCAGATGTTGTCGTTTCAGGTGACCTCGGTTGCCTCATGAATATCGCCGGTCGGCTGACACGGGACGGTTCTCAGATCGCCGTGCGTCACGTCGCCGAAATACTTGCCGGTATGACCGAGGAACCTCCGATCGGCGAGGGGCGCGGCTGAGAGATGCATAACTCCAGCCGCTCATTCGAGAAAAACGCCAGTGCCGCATTGGCGGATTTGACTCTGCAGAAGGCACTCAGCCGGTTCCAGAGCGGTTTCAGCGCGCGGCGCGCGCAAGCGGTCGCTCGGCTGCCTGAGTTCGACGAATTGTGCGATCGCGCCCGGCGCATCAAGGACCACACGCTCGCGCATCTCGACCATTATCTCATTCGATTCGAGGAGGAGGTTGTCGCCAGCGGCGGCCAAGTTCATTGGGCGGTCACGCCTGAGGAAGCGAGGCAGAAAATACTCGAAATCTGTCGCGCGGCCGGCGCCACGAACGTGACGAAAGGCAAGTCGATGATAGCAGAGGAGATTTCGCTCAATCCGTACCTTGAGGAAAACGGGATTGAGCCAGTTGAAACCGACCTCGGCGAATATATCATTCAGCTGCGAGACGAACCGCCTAGTCATATCATTGCACCGGCGATTCACGTTCTAAAAGAACAAGTCGCGGAGACCTTCCGGGAAGCTCACCCGACGCTCGATCCGGCACGCCCGCTGGACGAGGCACGCGCGCTGGTCGACGAAGCGAGATCGGTGCTCCGAGCGAAGTTTCTAGCGGCGGACATAGGGATCACGGGGGCCAATTTTCTCGTCGCCGAAACTGGTTCTGCGATCATCGTTACCAATGAAGGCAACTGCGACCTAACGCAAACGTTGCCGCGTGCTCATATCGTGCTTGCGAGCCTTGAGAAGGTCGTTCCGACGCTCGAGGACGCTGTAACAATCCTGCGCATCCTCGCGCGCTCCGCCACCGGACAGGAATTTTCGACCTACACGACGCTTGCCACAGGTCCGAAACGCCTGGGCGACGCGGACGGGCCGGAGGCGTTTCACGTTGTGCTGCTGGATAACGGCCGCAGCACTATGCTGGGCGGCCCGATTCGAGAGATCCTCCGTTGCATCCGCTGCGGCGCGTGTATGAACCACTGCCCTGTATATGGCGCGGTCGGCGGTCACGCCTATGGCGGTGTTTATCCAGGACCGCTCGGCGCGGTGCTGACGCCCGCGCTGGCTGGCATCGCGGACACGGGCGCACTTCCCAACGCGTCGACCTTGTGTGGCCGCTGCGAGGAAGTGTGCCCGATGCGCATCCCGTTGCCAAAGTTGCTGCGACACCACCGCGAGCAAGAGTTTTCACGTCGTCTCGGATCGATGACCTTGCGCCTGGGGATAGGGCTCTGGGCCGTCGTTGCTCGACGACCCCGGCTTTACCGAATGGTCGCCGCCGCGTCGGTTCGCTTGCTCGCCCTCGTAGGCGGCAAGAAAGGGCGAATTGGGTGGTTGCCGTTTGCATCGTCTTGGACAAATGGCCGCGACTTCCCGGCGCCGCAGGGCAGAACTTTTATGAGACTCTGGGCCTCCTCGAATAACGCCGCATCGAAGCGTCGGGCGACAACAAACCAACCGCAATGATGGATATGCGCGACGATCCTCAACGTAATCTGATCTTGGGCCAGATACAGACCTCGCTGGGGCGTGACACAGGCGATCCGCCGCCGAACCGCGAACTCGAACAGGGGCTCGTGCCCGAACGTGCGCGCGGAACCCCTGCGCAGCTCGTCCAACGCTTTGTGGCGGAAGCTGAAAATGTATCGGCGACCGTGCAGCGGATCGCGTCGATCGACGATGTGCCGGACACGGTGGCGCGCTATCTAGCCGCTGAGAACCTGCCAGCCGCCTTGCGAATGGGGGCCGACGATCTGCTCGCGGTGATACCCTGGTCGAGAACTCCGACCATCACTGTCACCATCGGCGCGACTGACGGCAGCGACGAGGTCGGCTTGACCAGCGCTTACGCCGGCGTAGCGGAGACTGGGACACTGGTTTTGCACTCTGACGCTGAGCGCCCGACGACGCTCAACTTCTTGCCTGCGACCCACATCGTGGTTCTCTCCACCGATCAAATTGTCGGCGCCTACGAAGATGCGCTTACGCGATTGCACGCTGAAGGTCCGCTGCCCCGCACCGTCAACTTCATAACCGGTCCATCGCGTACTGCGGATATCGAACAGCAGCTCGAACTGGGTGCCCACGGGCCGCGCCGGCTGCATATAATTCTGGTTGGCGATCCGAGGACGACGAAGGAGCTCGGCGATGGCTGACCGCAGCTCGTCAGGCGACGAAGGTGAATTGTGGCGCGCGGTTACTTCGGAGGTAACGCCACTACGCGGTCGCAAATCACGCGCCAAGGCACCCACGAAACAGACCGCCCCCGACGCGCCCAAGCAGCCTCAGACCGTCGCAGCATCACCGCCGCAAAGCGCAACGATGGACTCACCCGCGGCGACGCCGCCGGCACCACAGTCCGCGCCACTCAGCGCGAGTTCGGCAGCTGGCGTCGACAAGCGCACCGCAATGCGGCTGCGGCGCGGACAGCGGCCGATTGATGCACGCATCGATCTTCACGGGCTTACGCAGCGCGAGGCGCATAAGGAGCTTGCCACTTTTCTCGAGGATGCGCGCGACACTGAGCGTCGCACCGTCCTTGTCATTACCGGCAAAGGAGATGGCGGACAGGGCGTGCTTCGCGAGGCGGTACCGCGCTGGATCAACGAGGCGACCCTTCGACCGCTTGTCCTCGCCTTCGCGCATGCCCTGCCGAAGGATGGCGGAACTGGGGCGCTCTACGTATTGCTTCGGCGTAAGCGTTGAACGCTCGCTAGAGAATGAATCGGCTCAGGTCTGTGTCCTTTGCCAATTCGGCGACCTGGGACTCGACATAGTCGGCATCGATTGTAATGCTGGTTCCGCCCTTGTCGGGTGCGTCGAAGCTGATGTCTTCCAGCAGCTTCTCCAGCACCGTATGCAGCCGTCTTGCCCCTATATTCTCAACCGATGAATTGATTTCTGCGGCCAAGTCCGCGAGCGACTCGATCGAGTCGTCGGTGAACTCGAGCGTCACCTCTTCGGTCCCCATCAACGCGACATATTGCCGAATAAGGCTGTTTTCGGGCTCGCGGAGGATACGGGCAAAATCGTCGCGTGTGAGGGCCTTAAGGCTCACCCGGATGGGTAGACGGCCCTGAAGCTCGGGCAAAAGGTCAGCCGGTTTTGCTAGATGGAAGGCACCGGAGGCTACGAACAGCACATGGTCGGTCCTGACCGGTCCGTGCTTCGTTGCCACGGTTGTGCCTTCGATAAGCGGCAGCAGATCGCGCTGCACACCCTCCCGGCTAACGTCGGCGCCGACCCGCTCGGACCGCGCGCAAATCTTATCGATCTCGTCGAGAAAAACGATTCCGTTCTGTTCGACCGATGCGATCGCTTCCCTAACGATCATGTCGTCGTCGAGAAGCTTGTCGCTTTCTTCGGCGATCAGAAGATTGTGAGATTCTCCGACGGTAAATCGCTTGGGCTTGGTGCGTCCAGAGAACGCTTTGCCGAACATATCGTTAAGGTTGATCATCCCCATCTGCGCGCCAGGCATGCCGGGAATCTCGAAGGTCGGTAGGCCGCCACTTGAGTCCGATACTTCGACTTCGATTTCCTTGTCGTCGAGCTCGCCCTGGCGAAGTTTGACGCGAAACGTCTGGCGCGTACTCTCGCTTGAATTGGGTCCGACGAGCGCGTCGAGAACCCGCTCCTCCGCGGCGAGTTCGGCTTTGGCGAACACATCCTTGCGCTGCTGTTCGCGCGTCATGTGGATCGCGCTCTCCAGCAGGTCGCGAATGATCTGCTCGACGTCGCGGCCAACGTAGCCCACTTCGGTGAACTTGGTCGCTTCGACCTTGATAAACGGTGCGTTGGCGAGCCTGGCGAGACGCCGCGCGATTTCGGTTTTTCCGACGCCGGTCGGGCCGATCATCAGGATATTCTTGGGCAGCACCTCTTCGCGCAAGTCGTCAGCCAGCTGTTGGCGCCGCCATCGATTGCGCAGCGCGATGGCTACGGCCCGCTTGGCGTCCTCCTGGCCGATGATGAAACGGTCCAGCTCGGAGACGATCTCGCGTGGGCTAAACGACGTCATAGCGTTTCGATGCTGACATTCTCGTTGGTGTAGATGCAGATACCGGCCGCGATCTGCATCGACTTCCTGGCGATCGCCTCCGCGTCCATTCCGTCCAGATCACTCAGCGCCCGTGCGGCAGCGAGCGCGAACGGGCCGCCCGAACCTATGCCGATCAGGCCGTCCTCCGGCTCCAACACGTCCCCAGTCCCGGAAAGGATGAGCGAAACGGACTTGTCGGCGACGGCCATCATGGCTTCGAGCCGACGCAGGTAACGGTCGGTTCTCCAATCTTTTGCAAGCTCCACACAGGCGCGTGTCAACTGGTCGGGATACTGCTCAAGTTTCGCCTCGAGCCGCTCGAACAGCGTGAACGCATCCGCCGTCGCGCCCGCGAATCCCGCGACGACCTTGTCGTCAGCGAGCCGGCGCACCTTGCGGGCATTCGCCTTGACCACGGTTGCACCCATGCTTACTTGACCATCGCCGGCGACAACGACGGCGTTGTCCTTACGGACCGATAATATCGTTGTCCCGTGCCAATCGGGTGTCTCGGTCATTGCAGTTGTTCCGAAGTCGGGAATTGGGAATGGAATGAACAGCTGAACCGGCAGTTTTTACCATGTGGCGGTTTTTGTCATCGCGGTCAAGGTCGGGCTGCAAACTGCGCGCCTAAATCACCGCAAGAGCGATTGAAATGCGTGCCGCTGGAAACAGCGGTAGCTTCCTGCTAAAAGACCGCCGCTGCCGACGCGCCGCGTCAGAAAACGCACCCCTAATGGCAACATTTCTCGTGTTGGAGAATTCTCAGGTGACCACCGTGCGCGCAACGACGGCTGTTTGATCGATGACTGGTACCGCCGTCGAGCAGCTTAAGGAGCTGTCGAACAACGATCTCAGCGATCTCTGCGATGCGACAGAGGCCGCGATTGGTGCCGGTGGCGGCTTCGGCTGGCTGAAACCGCCCGCGCGACAGGTTCTGGAATCCTATTGGCGGGGCGTGCTTTTGGTTCCCGAGCGCACGCTATTCGTCGCCCGCCTGGACGGCGTGATAGGTGGATCTGCCCAGCTCATGCTGCCATCGCGCAACAACGAGGCGCAGGCGAAATCGGCCAACCTGACGACGTCTTTCATGGCGCCTTGGGCGCGCGGCCACGGGCTCGCTACGAAATTAACCGAGATGGTCGAGAATGTGGCCCGAGAGGCCGGCTTCACGCTCCTCAACCTCGATGTCCGCGAGACACAGGAGGCGGCGATCGCCTTGTATCAGAGGCTTGGCTACACGCATTGGGCGACCCATCCCTATTATGCGTTCAACGGCAAGAAATGGGTGACAGGCCTTTACTACTTCAAGCATTTGAACGGGCCGGACGCGAAGTGACGCGAGTGTGCCGCCCCATGCGGCGGGGAGGAGCGTGCGATGGCATATGACGACGACAATATCTTCGCAAAGATCCTGCGCGGCGAATTACCTTGCGACAAAGTCTATGAAGACGAGCACACGCTGGCTTTTTAGCGACATCAACCCACAGGCACCCGTCCATGTGCTTGTGATCCCCAAAGGCAAATACGTCTCGTTCGAGGATTTTTCGGCCAAGGCGTCGGACGGTGAATTGGCGGGATTCGACCGGGCCGTCGGCCGCGTTGCGCGCGAGCTGGACCTCATCGAGGCGGGGTATCGTATTCTCGCGAATCACGGCGAAGCCGCAGGGCAGCTTGTGCCGCACTACCACATCCACATTTTTGGCGGCGGCGATCTCGGGCCGATGATCGTCAAGAGCTGAGGTTTCGCCTTCCCTTTCTAGCGGTGCGACTCACGCTGTAACCCCCTTCCGATGCGCGCTCACCAGATCGGCCAGGCTGTCGAAGCGGAAGTCGACGGCGACCTCGGTGGCCGGCGGCGGCGTAGCGCCCCAGCCGCTGGTGTCGTGATGCCGATCGATCCAGGCGCAGGCCAGGCCAGCTGATTTGGCCCGGCTGGTGGTCGTGGAACAGACTCTGCGCCACATGCAGGATGTCGGTCTTCTCAAAACCCAATTCTGCCAGCCGCGCCAGCATAAACTCGAAGTTCCGGCGGTTCGGCTTGTAGGAGCCGATATCCTGGGCAGTATAGACCGCATCGAAAGTGACCTCGAGGCGCCGATTGCTGCCCTTGAAGCTGGCATTATCCACGTTTGAGAGGATCGCCAGCTTCTGGTGTTCCTGCAGATATTCGAGCGCTGGGACGGTGTCGGAAAAGGCAGGCCAGTCGGCCACCGATGCGCCGAAACGGCGGTGCGCGGCGTCGCTCATGTTGACTTCCAGGAGATCGGCGAGCTGGCGGTGGACCTCCGTCAACAAGTCCGAATAGGGCAGATCCGGTGTTGCCACTTGCTGCGCCGACTCGAGCTTGGCAAACATCTCCAAAAGCGCCTCGCGGGAGGGTGACACACCGGCCTCTTCGAGCAGCGACTGCATCGCGGCATGGATACCGGTTTCCCAATCGATCAGCGTTCCGTAACAGTCGAAGGTTAGGACCTTGAAGCTGTTCAGGCTCGCGCTCACGTCCGCTCGACGATGTGCATGCCGCCGAAGCGGTCCAGCAGATACACTAGGCCCCGGTCGTCGACGTCGACGTCGTTGCTGGCGATCAGCTTCTGGCCGTTTGCCGGCGGCGGCTTGAAGTGGGCGATTTCCTTGGGCGCATGCGGGTTGGCGATATCGATCAGCCTGAGCCCCTGATTGAACCAAGCGATCGGAATTTCCGTGCCGGTCACTTTCTCCGTGGGTTGATGGCAACCGCTGCGCTCCGGGGTCTTTTTGCCGATCACCTCTTCGACCTGGTAGGTCGAGACCGGCCATGGCCGGGTTTCATCGGTGATGTCGAAGATCCAGACGAAGGCCGCCGGCCCGTTCGGGTCGGTTCGTGCCACATCCTCGTCGGCGACCAGCATGTAGCGGCGTCCACCGATATCGAAGGGGATCGGCAGGCAGGTGTGAGTCGGGCAGACAAACGGTGGGTGGTAGTCGACGTTGGCGACCGTTTTCGGCTGGCTCATATCCTCGATGTCGATGATGTAGAAGCCGGCCTGCCAATAGCTCGTGTAGAGCCGGTCGCCCATCCGCATCGGGTGGTGGCATCGCGGCAGGGGAAAGCCTTCGCGCACCTCGAAAGTCTCGCCGCCGGCGACCCATTGGCCGGGGGCCCACCAGCGCCCAACCTCCTGCGGTCGGGCCGGGTCCTTGAGATCCATGATGACGACGATGCGGTCGCTATAGCCCTCCATGGAGGCCGAGAGATAGGCGTAGCGCCCGTCGAAATCGAAGCGGTGGACGCCGCTGCCGACCGTCTCCCAATTGGTGATGTGCTTCGGCTGGGCCGGGTTGGAGACGTCGTAGATGCCGATCCCGGGCGCCAAATGGTCAGTCTCCGGCACGCCCCGCGCGCGCTCGTGGTTGACCAGCATCAACCCGTCGACGACCCGCACCTTGTGCGAATGCATGCCTTCGGGAATGTCGATCTCGGCCAGCAGCTGCGGGTTCTTAGGGTCGGCTACGTCGTAGATGCTGGTGCCGAGCGGATGGTCCATATGGCCGATATAGGCGGTCGTGCCGTCCAGATACATCTGGCCTCCGCCCGCGCAATCGAGGTAGGCGACTTCCTTATATCCTTCAATGCTCATCGTGTGATTCTCCCGAAATGCGGCTCGCCGACTTAGACCCGTTCGCTTTAGCGTGTCAACGCGATGCGGCGGTAGGAGAGCGCCTCGGCGACATGCAGCCGGCGCACGCTCTCCTCGCCCTCGAGATCGGCCAATGTGCGCGCCACGCGCAGCACCCGGTGATAGCCGCGGGCCGAGAGTTTGAGCCGCTCGACGGCCTCGGTCAGCAGGCTTTGCCCCTCGCTGTCGGGCGCGGCGACCTCCTCCAAGAGTGTGCCATCGGCCTCGGCGTTGGTGCGGATACGGCTGTCTTCGGGCAGCCGCGCATAGCGGGTAAGCTGGATCTCACGACAGCGTGCGACGCGGGCCGCCACCTCGGCCGAACCCTCTGCCGGCGGCGGCAGCGATAGATCGCCCGGCGAAACCGCCGGCACGTCGACATGCAGGTCGATCCGGTCGAACAACGGCCCCGAAATCTTAGCCTGGTAGTCCTGCGCACAGCGCGGCGCCCGGCCACAGGCCAGCGCTGGATCGTCGAGATGGCCGCAGCGGCACGGGTTCATAGCTGCCACCAGCTGGATACGCGCCGGGTAGGTTACGTGGAGTGCTGCGCGGGCAACCAGGACATAGCTGGACACCATCGGTTGCCTCAACGCCTCCAGGGTTTGTCGCTGAAACTCCGGCAGCTCGTCGAGAAACAACACGCCGTGGTGCGAGAGCAAGATTTCACCCGGACGCGCGCGTTGACCACCGCCGACCAGGGCCGGCAAGGACGCCGAATGATGAGGGTCGCGAAACGGCCGCCGCCGCAACAACCGCCCATCGGCTAGCTGGCCGGCGACCGAATGGATCATGCTGAGCTCGAGCGCTTCTTTCGCGTCGAGCGGCGGCAGGATGCCCGGCAGCCTTTGAGCCAGCATCGACTTGCCGGCGCCCGGCGGGCCGATCATCAACAGGTTGTGGCCGCCGGCCGCGGTCACTTCGAGCGCGCGCTTGGCGGTTTCCTGGCCCTTGATATCGGCCAGATCGGGATCGCTTCCAGGCTGCTCGGCGATGCGGGGCTCCGGTGGCGTCAGGACTTGGGTGCCCTTGAAGTGATTGACGAGTGCGATCAGGTTGGACGGCGCCAGAACTTCGCCCTCACCGGCCCACGCCGCCTCGCCGCCATTCGCTTCCGGGCAGATGACGCCGCACTCCCGCGCGTGGGCGTCGACCGCGGCCGGCAGCACGCCCGCGACCGGGCTCAGCGTTCCGTCGAGGGCCAATTCACCAAGCGCGACATACGCTTCCATGTCTTCCGCGCCGAGCACGTCCATGACAGTCAGCAGGCCAATTGCGATGGGCAGATCGAAATGGCTGCCTTCCTTCTGCAGGTCGGCCGGGGACAGGTTGACCGTGATGCGCTTGGGCGGTAGGGCCAAGCACAGTGCCCCCAGCGCCGCCCGCACGCGCTCGCGGCTTTCGGCCACCGCCTTGTCGGGCAAGCCGACGATGGTGAAGGCGGGCAGCCCGTTCGCCATCTGCACCTGGACGTCGACGGGGCGCCTCTCGATACCTTGAAATGCAACCGATTTGATGCGTGCGACCATGACTGTGCCGGTTACGCCTCCCGGGACCGGGAGGGAATGTAGTTAAGCGGTCGTGGCCCGAAAAAGCCACCTGTCAATACACACCGGCGCTTGCGCCGGTAGGCGTCGATCGTTCGTGGACTAGACGTTCTGCTCCAAAAAGGCGCAGTATTCTCCCATCTTACGCCCTGAATCCGGTCAGAATGCCGGTCTACCGGTCAGATTGTCGGGTAGACGCAAGCCGAAATTGTCGCGACGTTGTCGGAACGTTCCGCGCTGATACGCCCAAACCGTGCGCATTCCATCGCGGACAACGAACAACAGACATTCGGGTGGTATCATGGAACAGCCGGTTCTTTCCAACCTGACGGTGCAACGCCGTGACATCGACTCCGGCGATGCAATCACCGCAGACGAAGCGACCATGGACATTGGCAGCGACCATTTTGAGTTGCCGGAAGTGGCATCCATCCCGGTCGCCGATACGAACATCCGCTATACGCGGCTGTTCTGGACCCTGCAGAATGAAATCCACGACGAGGACAGCGTCAGCGTCGACAATGCGGGTTCGCCCGACCTCACGGCGGTCTGCTGGTACCGGCGCTTGAAGGACGGCGTTTTTGACGACAGTGTACTCGACGTTTTCGGCATGGATCTGGGTGCGCTCCTTCCGGTCGGTCATGTTCTGGAGGGCTCGGAGCTCGCTGTATCTGACGGTGCGGGCCGCCGCTTTCACACCGAGCCCGTCGGCGTGACAGTGCGGGCCAGGCCGCAAATTAGCTCGCGGGACTCCGCGTTCGGCACGGCTTCGAGTGAGCCGACTGTGCAACGAGATTCCCTGCGGTTCGATCACTGGCACGTCGTTGGAGACGACAGTGGTCTTCGCATCAACGATGTCACGCTGGACGTCGAGCCGGGCGTGTCGGCCTTGGCGATCGCGGTCTATCGGGCAACTGGCGCGGGCGCTTCTGCACCGCGTCGTGAGCGTGCGGTCGACGCCAATCAGGGCAATGGGCAGCCTCACGGTATCGCTGCCTGGATTGCCGGCCGGCTGCGCGGATCGCGGCGAGCGCTTAGCAAACAGGACTAGCGGCCAAGCATCACGTTCAAGCCGGTTTCCTGTCAATTACGTGCGTGGAGGACTGGGGTGTCCGAGAGCAGCGGCAAGGGCCTAGCCCCTATATTTACCGCGGTCCGCCACCATGTATTCCCTTTCACAGACCCCGCCCCGCCGCATCGCGCGGCATGTTTTGTGCATGAATTTATTCGTTAAACCGCGGTTAAATAAGGCAAACCGACCACATGCTCGACTTCGTTGTCACCGGCAAGTTTTCAACGTACGAATTCATGACGAATTTGTCGCTCAATTCGAACGCCCGGGGTGCACGCACTGCGGCGCTTGCTGCGGCGCGGGCGGGAAGAAACGAGACCAGGACTCGCAATACCTATGCCGCCGACGTCGAGATCAGGGCAGCGAACGGCCGCGCGGCCGCCTTTGAGGCGCTGCGAAGTAAGCTTAATATCGTGACGAAGACACTCGACAAAGCGACGGAACGGCTTGTCGAGGTGAAGGAAATCCTCCTCGATATGCAAAAGCGAATTACGCTTGCGCAGAAAACCGGGGTAACGGCCACGGAACGCACCGCTTATGCGCAGCAGTTCGACCAATTGTTGGGTGACGTTAATCTCAGGGTCAAGACGGCCGGCTATTCCGGCACGAATCTGATCGGCACAAGTTTTCGGGACTCGTTCACGCCTGATAACCTCGAATATCGCTCGCGGCCCAACAGCCTCTCAACGGTCATAGTGTCCGGTGAGTATCTCGGCAGCGACTACTACGTCGAGGACGCGAACGGTGACCAGCATTATCCGACAATTTTTGGCTCCACGCTGGTGATCGCCCCCAATCCCGATCCCAACGATCCGGGCACGCTTCTCCAAAGCGACGATCAGATCACCTACGACTCGAGCACCGGTGCGATTTCCATTACCGCCAACGGGGCCGGCGCGCCGCACCTATCGGGTACGCTCGTGCGCAAAGGACTCGGCGTTGTGCATTCTTGGCTGTACGGCGACTTCCAAACGACAGGTGACATGGATACCGCCCTCACCGACGTCAACAATGCGCTTTCAACGGTCCGCAACAAGATCAGCGTGTTCACCTCGCACGCCAAGCAGGCTGCCGTCCGGCACGATTTCACCAAACAGGCCATTACCGACAACCGCGACGCGGCGTCAAAGATTTCGACCAGCCTTCAGATCGAAGAAGCTCGCGCCGCGCTGCTGGCGCAACGCAGGCAGCTCCTCATCGGCAGTGCCATAACCTCGTCGTTGACCTATAACGCAAACGGCCTGCTCGATATCGCGCAAGGTGGCAACGTCTCCTTTAATATTTGACGAATTTTGGTTGCCGATTAGCCGGTCGCGACATGGCCCTTCTAATTTTGCGCAAAAAATGGCAAAATATAAGGCAGTAGGTCGGCGTTCTTTTCCGTAGCAGTGTTAAGATGGAATCGCAGGCGTCCGGCTTGCCACGTTGAGGTACGCACGAACTCTGGCGTGGGGACGCCATGGCAACGGTATCTACAGACGCGATCCTGGTATCACTGCCCAGCTTCCTGCCGGACGCGCGCTTCCGCACGCTCGGGGTCATCGAGCGGCCGGCTGCGCCGGACCGATTGTCGGCTGCGCGTGACCTTGATTCGCGCCAGGCGCTGGCAAAGGCGGAAAACTTTGCGTCCCTCTTGCCTGACCAGAGAACGGCCGTTGACACGCTGGGTGCGGCCGTTGCCGCGCTGACCTCGGCCCGATTTCTGCTGCGGGACTTGGTGCACCAGGTTGAGCTTGCTCAGGTCTCCACCGCCAGCGCGGAAGACCGGCGGTCCAATGCGCTGCAGTTCGACCAGAGTCTCAGGGAATTCAACAACATTATCAACGCTGCAAGCGCCGGCGGTATCAATCTGATCGGCGGTGTCGAGCGTGGCGTGTTTCTGCCCGACGACGTGGAGTACCTGATACGGCCCGGCAATTTCAACACTGAAGAGGTGAGCGGCAGCTTCCTTGGATCGGACTTCTTCATCGAGGATGGCAGCGGCGACCGCTTCTTCCCAGGCGTCTTCGGACGCCAGCTCGAGGAATTGCCGGAACCGTCCCCGGTCAACAAAATAGAGCTTCTAGAAGACGACACGATCGTCTTCGATTTCGGCACCGGGGCGATTACGCTGACGCGGAATGGCGCGGGCTCGGCGTTCCTCTCGGGTACCGTCACGCGGGCCGGCGTACGCCTGCTGAATTCCTATCTCTACGAAGGGTTCCAGGACAGTGCGCTGCGCGACCAGGCGGCGACCGACGTGCGCGACGCCATCACCCGATTCGACGCGGCGACGGCAACCTTCGAAGCTCAGCGCGCGACTGCGCGAGTCCGGCTCACGTTTACCGAGGCCGTGGCGGTCCAGAATTTGGATGTTACGATCAAGCTTGAAGCGGGCTTTGAGACCATCAATCTCGCGACCTATACCTCAGACGGTGAACTCCAGCAGGACGGCGACGGCAATACGCTCTTCGAGCTTTTGGTCTAGCTGGGCGGCCCTCAACTAGGTTTCGTGGGGCCACGATCATGGTTCAATCGTTGCTCAATTGCATCCCAAATCTGCGCTTCGAGCGACACGTCGTCGAACCGATTGACCTCCTGAAGACCGGTCGGAGAGGTGACGTTTATCTCGGTCAGATAGTCGCCGATCACATCGATGCCCGCGAAGATAAGCCCACGCTCTGCTAGCAGGGGTCCAAGGGCGTTGCAGATTTCGTTCTCGCGCGCCGTCATCTTCCATTTTGTTGGCTGTCCACCGGCGTGCATGTTGGAGCGGGCCTCCCCTTCGGCTGGGATTCGGTTGATGGCGCCTGCAGGCTTGCCGTCGATCAGGATGATGCGACGGTCGCCACTGCGCACATCCGCGAGGTATTCCTGAACAATCACCGGCTCACGGAAAAATTCGGTAAACAATTCGAGAATTACATTCAGATTGTCGTCCTCGGGACGCAGATGAAACACGCCGGCGCCGCCATTGCCGTAGAGCGGCTTGATAATGATATCCCCCATCTCTTTTCGGAATGCGACGATCTCGTCGCGATCGGTCGTAATAAGCGTTTGCGGCATAAGCTCGGCAAAATGAGTGACCAACAGCTTTTCCGGCGCATTTCGGACGGCGAGCGGATCGTTTACGACGAGCGTGGCTGGATGGATGTGCTCAAGCAGGTGTGTTGTCGTGATATACGCCATATCGAACGGCGGATCCTGGCGCATGAGGATAACGTCCACGGTTGCGAGGTCGAGAACCTCGGCTGAACCGAATGTTGCGTGATTGCCGGCAACGCGCTGTACGGTGAGCGGCCGTGCTTTGGCGCAAACGCGTCCGTGGCGAAGGGTGAGGTCGCTCGCTAGATAGTGAAACAGGGCGTACCCGCGGCTCTGCGCCTCCAGTGCGAGCACAAATGTGCTGTCAGCGTCTATGTCGATCGCCTCGATAGGATCCATTTGGATCGCGACCGCAAGGCTCATACTGCTCCCTCCTAGTTCACGCGCCTCTGCAAGCGTTGCAGCAGCAATGCCGCTTCCTGACGCGGACCGTCGCGATTCTCGCGTTGCAGATACTCGTCGAGTGCCGTGATCGCTGCCTGTAGGTTGCCAAGCTTGGCTTCCAATGCCGCCATCTCGCGCCAAAGCGAGGACTCGGTCGGTGCAAACTTCAGCATCACCTTGATCGTGCTAACCGCACGCGCGCCCTGGCCGAGTTGCATGAGGCGCAGTTTGACGTTGTTCTGCAAGCGCAGCAGGACCTCTCGGTCGGTGACCGCGGCATAGTGCTGCGGTGTTAGCTCAGCATCGTTGCCGATCGTTGCTTTAAGCAGCCGGCGCAAATCGTCCGCGTTACGCGTGGCGCCATCGTTGAACGGATCGATGATTGCGCGCCGCCCTTCGCGCCCCAGCAAAACCAGAAAATGTCCGGGAAAGCTCAGTCCATCGGCTGCCCAGCCTTGAGCCCGAGCAGCCCGAAGATAGAGGATGCCGAGGGAAATCGGCAATCCCTTGCGGCGATCGATAACCCGCATCAGGTTCGCATTTTGCAAATCATCGTAGGTCGCAACATCGCCCTGATAGCCATTTTCAACGAAGAGGACCTGACGCAGCGCGGTGACGCATTCCTCAAGCGAATCGGGACTATCTTTAGTGTTCTTCTCGACGTCTTGGGCCAGCTTCGTCATGTGCTCGCGGTAGCGCGCGAGATCGACGCGCGGCCTTTCCAATGCGGCGAGCGCCAGAGCGGCTTCGAAAATGTCGAACCCGCTGTCTGCACCCTCACCGATGCCTTTGAGGAGTGCTTCAGCGTCGCGAGTGCTATCCGGGCGTTCCGCGGTCATCATGTGGCGCCTTTCTTCGCGTCGGCTCCGCCTTTCAATCTGACGTAGCTCACGATCCGCCGAACATATTTCAAATTTCTCGCATGCGCTGTCACACGTTGGAGTTCTGTCGAATCTTGGGCGATCCCCATCAGGTATACTGTGCCGTTGACAGTATCGATCGCGTAGTTAATCGCTTTGATTTCACCGTCGACTGTGAGCTTGATCCGCAGCTGCGCTGTTACCCATGCGTCCCGGGTCACATCGAGCAAGTCGCTCTTGTCGGCGACCTCAATTTCATTCAGCACTTCGTTGACACCGTCGATCTGCCAGGTAAGTCGTACCGCCTCAATCCTGTCGTCCGATTTCGGAACCGTTCCCGTTAGGAGGACGCGCCCTTCGACGACCTTGGCCGATATCTTGGCGAAAATATTGAAGTCGTGCTCAATCCAGTTTTGGTTGATTTTGGCCAGAGTCACCGTGTCCTTGACGCCCGTTTTGAAGCCGCGCTCCTGCGCCGACATCGTCCCGGCGGCGGCTCCAGCCCCTGCGGCCGCGCCGATCGGCGTGCATCCGGTGGCTAGGAAGGCGAGCGACAACGCGAGCGACACCCCGATGGCAAGAGATCGAGGATGCCAGCATTGTTGAGTTCGAGTCATGTCGGATCGTTCATGGCGATGGACAGTGCCTAGTGCAATGAACTGTAACTAGTCGGGGTCTGCACGCCAAGCGTCTACGATGTGTTGCGGCAAACGCCAAGGTCGCACGAGCATGGCGTCGAACCGAATCGTCAGCTCGCTAAGCTCCGGGCGTCCGGCGATCAGCCATTCCGCGGCTCTGACGAGACGGGCTCGTTGGCGTTCGGAAATGGCCTCCGCAGCCGTCATGAAATCCTGCCGCGCTTTCACTTCAATAATGGAGAGCGTGCTTCCACGTCGCGCCAGGAGATCGATCTCGCCAACCGGCGACCGCAGACACTTGGCGAGAATTCGGTACCCCCGGCATACCAGATACACCGCGCATATCGCCTCCGCAATATGACCCCAGCGCCATGCCTGCTTCCGTTTTGCGCCGCTCATTTCGGTGCGGATTTCGACAACAACAGTGCGTGGCGGTAAGCCTCGCTCCGCGGCCGTCCCGTTGCAATGCTCGCTGCGCGCGCCGCATCGCGCACGCTCATGGTGGCTAACGCATGGAGCAGTTCCGCATCGAGTGCTTGCTGGCTCGTTTCAACGGTTGACTCGGCGTCGGGTGGCCCGACGATTATCACGGCTTCGCCTTTTGGCGTCGATGCGGTGGCGTAGCGGGTGGCCAACTCCTCGAGCGAGCCACGCACGACTTCCTCATAGCGCTTCGTGAGTTCTCGAGCCACAGCAGCCTCACGCTGTCCTAAAATTGCTTCCATATCTGAAAGGCTACGGGCGAGGCGACGCGGGGATTCGAGAAACACGAGGCTCGCGCGAACGCCGGCAATTTCGGTCAGCGCCTTGCGTCGAGCCGACTGGCGGGTGGGCAGAAATCCGGTGAACAGGAATCGGTCGGACGGAAGGCCAGATGCGATAAGGGCGGCTATTGGGGCACACGGACCTGGCGCCACGAAGACCGGAATTTCAGCTGTCTGGGCCTGGCGGACCAGCCTGTAGCCGGGATCCGAGATCAGCGGCGTCCCCGCGTCGCTGACTAGCGCTATGGCGCCGCCCTCCCTGAGGCGCCCGATGAGCTTGGGCGCGGCGCGGACGGCGTTATGATCGTGATAGAGTGTCAGGGGCGTTGTAATCCCATACCGGGTGAGCAAACGAGTGGTTATGCGCGTATCCTCGCAGGCGATGACGTCGACCGATCCTAAGAGCTCCAATGCGCGCAGCGTTATGTCGCCCAGATTGCCAATCGGCGTTGCAACAATATGAAGGCCCGGCGCCGGTTTACTTTGCTTTTCGCGGTCGCTAGTTTCGTGCCCCGGTTTGTCGCTGGCCGCTTTGTTCGTCGAGGAGTCCTCCGATGCGCGTTTCGCTCGTCGAGTTGCGCGGTTCGAGTCTCGCATCGTCAGTTTTCGTAGCGGCGTTTTGCGCATTGCTGCTTGTCGCATGCGCGCCCGGGACACTAGAGGACTTCCGCATACCGCGTAAAGTGGAGCCGGTCGTTAAGAAGCCGCCGGCGCCTGCGGCGCCTGCACCCGCTGCGCCAGCGCCGAAACCGGAAGTGGCGACGGTGTCTCAGCCCAAGGTCCAAGAACCGCAGTCTGTGGCTAGGCTGCCGTCGACCGAGCCGGCTGCCCCGTCTCTCGATGCGGAGGGCTTGGTCGAGGTGGACCCAGGGCGGGTCCGGGTCGCACTGCTGCTGCCGTTGAGCGGACCCAGCGCGCCGCTTGGTCAGGCGATGCTGCTTGCCGCTGAACTCGCGCTTTTCGAAATCGGCAACGAGAAGTTCGACCTGCTTCCTTTCGATACATCGGGCACGCAGGACGGCGCTGCCTTGGCCGCGGAGCGCGCGATAACACAGCAAGTAAGCCTTATTCTCGGACCATTGCTTGCTCCATCGGCAGCTGCGGTTGCGCCGATTGCGCGCCGCGCGCGCATCAATGTCCTGTCGTTTTCGAACTCCAGGGAAGTTGCCGGTAACGGGATGTTCATACTGGGGTTTCTGCCAAGCCAGCAGGTTGAAACGATCATGGGGTACGCAGCTGGGCTTGGGCACAGCCGATTTGCGGTGTTGGCCCCAGACAACCCTTATGGCACCGCCGTGGTTGAAGCGCTGAACGAGGCCGCTGCCGCGCATAATGTGTTTGTGACCAAGGTCACGAAATACCCGCCGGGTGCAACGGATCTGAGCGCTGATATCAAAGCGCTTGCCGCTTTCGATGAGCGGCGGGCGGCGTTGCTTGCGCAGCGTGCCGAGCTTAAGTCGCGGGACGATGAGATATCGCGCAAGGCACTCCAGCGACTTGAGCGGCTCGACACCATAGGGGACGTCGACTTCGACGCAATATTACTGCCCGAAGGTGGGCAGGCGCTACGGACGGTTGCTTCCCTTCTTTCCTTTTACGATGTCGACCAACCCTCCGTACGTTTGCTTGGAATTAGAGCTTGGGATGAATTTCACGATCTCGGGACAGAACCGGCTCTTGTTGGCGCATGGTTCGCAGCACCACCACTGGCCGAACGATCGAAGTTTGAGAAATGGTATGTCGAGACGTTTGATCATAGGCCGCCGCGCCTGGTGTCTATTGCTTACGATGCAACAGCGCTTGCAGCGGTGTTGGCCGGGCGAGCCGGTGTACCCGATTTCTCGATTGAAACCCTTACCAACAAAGATGGATTTCTCGGTCTTGACGGAGTCTTTCGACTGCGCCCCGATGGCGGCGTCCAGCGTGTATTTGCAGTTATCGAAGTTCGGCGCGACGGGTTTCGCACGTTGCGGCCTGCACCCCGGAGTTTTCAGAAGCTGACAAACTGAGGTTGCCACTCAGCACAGGAGCTGCGAGAGAACGGCGCCGAGCCGTTGTCGCCCAACTGGTGTCGTGCGCAGTCCCTGCGAGCCGGCTTCCAGGAAGCCGCCGTCAACCAGCCGTTTCAAGCGCTCGATTGGGAGGGCCTGTTCAAAGCGGGTGCCTGCCTCGCGTTCGATGTGGCTGACGGGCACAAACTCGGTAAGCCGCAGACCCATCATCAGCATCTCTTCGAGACGTTCTGTGCGGCTGAGAGATTGTGGCTCCATCACACCGTGTCCTTGCTTTTCGACGGTGTGCAGCCAAGCTTCGGGCCCGCGGATCTGGCGATACGCGCGTTTTTCATCGGCCGACGTCAAACGGCCGTGCGCGCCAGGGCCAATACCTGCATAGTCGCGGTACCGCCAATAAGTGAGGTTGTGCCGGCATTCCTCTCCTACGTTGGCGTGGTTGGAAATCTCGTAGGCAGGCAATCCGGCTGTTTCGAGGACGCTCTGGGTTTCTTCAAATAGCGCTGCAGTCGTGGTGTCCTTCAATGTCTTGAGTTCACCCCGCCGCCAACGCGCGTGGAACGCTGTGCCGGGTTCCATTGTAAGCTGGTAAACAGAGATATGGCTGCCAGCGAGCGGCAATGCACGGGCCAGTTCTTTGCGCCAAGCTGCGATCGTCTGTCCGGGTCGCGCGTATATCAAGTCGAACGAAAAGCGATCGAACAAGCGGTCCGCCAATTCAATCGCGTCTATCGCTTCGCGTGCGCTGTGATGGCGGCCAAGCAACAGCAGGGCGCGATCGTCGAGCGCCTGGACTCCCAGTGAGACTCGATTCACTCCTGCAGCCCGAAAGTCGGTCAGTCGCCCGGCCTCAACCGACGTCGGGTTGGCCTCAAGGGTGATCTCGGTATCGTTACCGAAGCTCCAGCGCTCTGCCGCACGGTCGATCACGGCGGCGACCGTGTCGGGGTCCATCAACGACGGTGTGCCGCCGCCGAAGAACAGGCTTGTTACCCTGCGGCCAGGCGCCAGCGCGCTCCAATGATCGAGGTCGCGCAGTAGCGCGGCACGCCAGCGGGCCTGATCCACGTCGTCTCGGACGTGACTGTTGAAATCACAATAGGGACATTTAGAAAGGCAGAAGGGCCAATGGACATAGACGGCGAGGTCGCCGATGTCGTCTACCGCGGGCATCTGTGCGGTCAGCGTGTCACCGAGTTTTGGTGCGCCATTCATGCTGGAGCGGCTTTTTTGCCGATTCTGCTCGGCAAACAACTCGCAGCGAGCTTCGCAAAGGCGTGGGCCCTGTGGCTATTGGCGTGCTTGATCTTGGGGTCGATCTCACCGAACGTTTGACGCATGCCATCGGCTACGAACATCGGGTCGTAGCCAAACCCACTGTCTCCTCTTGGGGGCCAGACAAGCGTGCCCGCGACTTCGCCCTCGAACACATCGAGTCTGCCGTCGGGCCACGCAATCGCAAGAGCGCAGACAAAACGGGCGGTGCGGTCGCGGTGATCCTTTAGCGCCCGTTCCACCCGCCCCATTGCTGCGGAAAAATCGCGCTCCGGTCCGGCCCAGCGCGCTGAATGAATGCCTGGTGCGCCACCAAGCGCGGATACTGCGAGCCCTGAATCGTCTGCCAGAGCTGGCAGGTGCGACGCAGTGGTTGCCGCGCGCGCCTTGAGGATGGCGTTGTCTACAAATGTCTCGCCGGTCTCTTCGGGCTCTGAGAGCGTCAGTTCTTTGGCTGAAACGCATTTTATGCGCCAAGGTCGGAGCAATTCCGCGACTTCGGCAACCTTTCCCGTGTTGTGGCTGGCGATCACAAGTCTTCGTTGTTCTAGCTGGCGAGCACGCTGCCGGGCTTCGATCGTTGGTGAAGCGGACAAAAGCTGACTTCGGTCAATCGAGACCCAGCGCTGCACGCTGAGCGTCGACAAGCTGGCCGACTCCTTTGTTGGCGAGTTTGTGTAGCTCTTGGAATGCCTCTGGCGAAAACGGTGCGGTTTCTGCCGTACTTTGAATCTCGATGATGCGCTCGCCAGCGGTCAGTACGAAATTGGCATCAGCGTCGGCTGTCGAATCCTCGGCATAGTCGAGATCGAGAACGGGCGCGCCACGCCATAAACCGCAGGATACGGCGGCAACAGAATCGAGGAACGGGAGTTCCTTGATAACCTCCAGCGCGCACAGGTGCTGAAACGCAAGGTGCAGGGCGACGAATCCGCCGGTGACTGCCGCCGTGCGCGTTCCGCCGTCGGCTTGAATGACGTCGCAGTCGACTTTTATTTGACGTTCGCCGAAACCCTCGAGCTTGGTCACGGCCCTCAGGCTGCGACCGATCAGCCGCTGGATCTCCTGTGTCCGGCCCGATCGGCTGGCCCGCTCGCGATCCGTTCGCGTGTTGGTCGAACGGGGTAGCATACCATATTCAGCCGTTACCCACCCGCGGCCACTATTGCGAAGAAATGGAGGAACTGTTTCCTCGATACTTGCTGTGCACAGTACGTGGGTATCGCCAAAGCAGGCGAGGCACGATCCCTCAGCATATTTCGAGACATCGGTTTCGAGGCGCACAGTCCTCATTTCGTCCGCCGCGCGCCCTGAGGGACGATCTACCCTAGGTCGTACCATTGCTAATCCCTCCTGCCGGCGCCGCCCGACGCGCGCCCCGCCGCGACGCTCGCATTGACGCTGTAGGGGGCGATTACTACATTCCCCGGCACCATGTCCATGACGCTGAGCGAACGGTCGCGGGCAATCCTGCGCCATGTAGTCGAGGCTTATGTCGAAACCGGATCGCCGGTTGGCTCGCGGACGATTTCCCGCCGCCTGGGCATGAGCCTGTCGCCTGCGACAATCCGAAATGTCATGGCCGATTTGGAGGAACTTGGCCTGCTCTATGCGCCGCACACCTCGGCCGGTCGCCTTCCGACCGAGACCGGCTTGCAGCTCGTTGTAAATGGCTTGCTTGAATTCGGCGATCTTACCGAGGAAGAGCGCACGGAGATCGAAACGAAATGTGCCGCCAGTGGACTAGGCCTTTCCCAAATTCTGCAGGAAGCCTCCGCACTTCTTTCCGGCCTGTCGCATTGCGCCGGCCTAGTCATGGCGCCGAAGGTGGAATCAAAGCTCAAGCATATCGAGTTTATCAGCCTTGGTCCCGGGCGGGCGCTGGTCATCCTGGTCGGCGATTCGGGGCTTGTTGAGAACCGCGTAATAGACGTGCCACTCGGCATGCCCGCCTCGAGCCTTGTAGAGGCGAGCAACTATCTTGCCGCAAAGCTTGTCGGACGCACGCTTGGCCGCACGCGCAAGGAAGTCAGGAAAGAAATTGAAGAACACCGCGCAGCCCTAGATGAGTTGACAACGCGTGTCGTTGAGGCTGGCTTAGCAACCTGGTCCGAAACGGACTCCGGCAACGACGGGGTTCTGATCGTGCGGGGTCAGGCCAATCTCCTCGAAGACGTTACCGCCGTTGCCGATATTGAACGCATTCGCACACTATTCGAGGCGCTGGAGACGAAAGAGGCGTTGCTCCGTTTGCTGGATACCACCGAAGGCGCGGAGGGCGTTCAAATTTACATTGGATCGGAAAATGAACTCTTCGGGCTTGCTGGCTGTTCCACAATTGTCGCTCCAATTGTGCGCGACGGTCAGGAGAAGGTAATCGGCGCAATCGGCGTGATTGGGCCGACGCGCATAAACTATTCGCGTATTGTCCCGATGGTGGACTACACCGCGAAGATAGTAAGCCAACTGATCGAGTAGGTGGTGCACGTCAATGGCAGAAAGCAAGAACCAGCATCCTAACGATAAGGCGACAAAAGCGGAAACTACCGACGATCGTCCGGACAACGCCGACGAGGTGGTAGAGGAAAACGGCGATGCGGGCCAGACCGCGCCCGAGGACCCAATCACGGCCCTTGAATCCGACGTCGCCAATCTCAAGGACCAACTTCTACGTGCGCTGGCAGAGACTGAAAATACGCGTCGGCGAGCCGCGCGCGAGCATCAAGACATCATCCGTTACGGCGTGACCAACCTGGTTCGCGATATTCTTGCTGTCGCCGATAATCTCCAGCGTGCGCTTGACAGCGTGCCGGCAGACGCTCGAACGGATAACGAGACAGTCGCATCCCTGGCCACGGGCGTGGAACTCACCGGGAAAGAGTTCTTGAGCGCTTTGGAGCGGCACGGGGTTGAAAAAGTCGAACCGTTGGGCGAACAGTTCGATCACAACAAGCACCAAGCGATGTTCGAGGTTGAAGACACGGGACAGCCGGCCGGCACGATCGTCGAACTACTGCAGCCGGGGTACATGCTGTACGACCGGTTATTGCGGCCAGCCATGGTCGGTGTCGCGAAAGGTGATCCCGAGGCGCCACCGGAGGACGTCGAACACATAGATACGACAGCCTGAGGCAGTGTTCCGCTAATCCGCTTACGCCGTAGGCGGCGCTGCTCGTCCGGTGGATCCGCCAGTCGATTGGCGGCCAAGCGATATGGTCGACGGATCGTGTTCCGTAAAGCGTATTTTGGCCTCGTCGCGGTTGCGTACTGCGTAGCAATAGACGCATCCGTGCGGGCATGTGTCGTAAGCGCCAATATCGCGCGATTCGTGGCATAAACAGCCTGGACGATTTCCCTTCACTACGGCATCCACTGGCTGGTCAGCCACCCTTGCCAACCGATCGGCATCGATGCATCGTGCTGCGCCCGCATCACCCGCCTGGAATTCTGGCTGCGCGCAAATCGTCAGGGCGATTCCGAATTCGGCCGAAATTTCTGCGAGTTCAGCAATCAGCCCCTGCTTTTCTGTCGGTGGGGGGTTCTGATAGATGAATCCGTGATCTTCCGCGGCCCGCGTCAAATTGCGCTCAGTCTTGCGATAAAAATGGGTATATGAGACAACGACTTCGTCGACAGCTCCCGCCAATTGCGAGGCGAGTACACGGAAATTGCGCAGGTGCCACGCCATGGGCGTGAGGCTTGAAATCAACACTGGGTCGTAGCGCCACACAACCGCACTTTGACCGTAGGTCTGCGCGGCCTCACGGATATCGTCCACGGCATGCCGCGCCGTTGGGGTTCTTGCATCAAACATGCGCGGATAATTTGTAACCGTGTAATGCACGACAAACGGTGCGTGACGCCTGACCGTTGTGAGATGGGGTGCAAATGGCCGCAGGTTGCGTGTCCAGAAGACAAAACCATCGACGGCGTCGGACGTGAGTGCGACGGAGTAGGGTTTGCCGCCCCAGGGATTTGCAACTGAGCAGTGTCCGTCGTTCAGCCGCTGCAAAAACCAGGGCCCATAAAATGCCGGAATATCAGTCCGGTAACTTGCTGAGATAATCATGCGATCGATTGAATATGTACCTCGGATACCTTAACTCAATCGTACGCATCCAGATTGTTGCATTTTAGCTACAGACCGTGACAATCGGGCCCAGTCTAAGCTTGTACCAGCTTCCACGCCTTCCCATATAGCCCACTGAGTCACTAGTTTCGGCGTTCTTTTTGACGAGATTGGGGTGCCGCCGGCAAGCGCGCCCGAGAAACCAGTCGCAGGGGCTGCGAAAAGGATGAGTAGGAGATGAGCAAAGTAATCGGCATCGATCTGGGTACAACGAATTCCTGCATTGCCGTTATGGAAGGCACGCAGTCAAAAGTCATTGAAAACGCTGAAGGTATTCGCACGACGCCGTCGATGGTCGCATTTACAGATAGCGGCGAGCGGCTGGTCGGACACCCGGCCAAGCGTCAGGCGGTGACCAATCCAGAGAACACGCTCTATGCGATCAAGCGGCTGGTCGGCCGACGATTCGAAGACGAAGAAGTCAAGAAGGATATGAAGGTTGTTGCCTTCAAGATCGTTGCTGGCGAAAACGGCGATGCTTGGGTCGAGGCTGACGGCGAGCAGTATGCCCCAAGTCAGGTCTCCGCATTTATCCTGCAAAAGATGAAAGAAACGGCGGAGAGCTATCTCGGCGAGACTGTTACACAGGCCGTGATTACTGTGCCGGCCTATTTCAACGACTCGCAACGGCAAGCGACGAAAGATGCAGGAAAAATTGCCGGACTCGAGGTTCTGCGTATCATCAACGAGCCGACCGCCGCCGCGCTGGCTTACGGTCTCGAGAAAAAGGGCACTGGCACGATCGCCATCTATGATCTGGGGGGCGGCACTTTCGACGTTTCGATCCTCGAGATCGGCGACGGTGTATTCGAGGTCAAATCGACCAACGGAGATACCTTCCTTGGTGGCGAAGACTTCGATCAGCTCATCATCGACTACCTTGCATCGGAGTTCAAAAAGGAAAGCGGCATTGACCTACGGTCCGATCGCTTAGCTCTACAGCGTCTTAAGGAGGCCGCTGAAAAAGCCAAAATCGAACTTTCCAGCGCGGTGCAGACCGAAGTTAATCTGCCCTTCATAACGGCGGACGCATCCGGTCCTAAACATCTCAATATCAAGTTGACGCGCGCCAAGCTCGAGGCGCTGGTGGACGAACTCATTCAAAAAACCGTTGGTCCATGTAAGGCGGCTATGAAGGATGCCGGGCTCAAGGCTAGCGAAATTGATGAAGTGATTCTCGTTGGCGGCATGACGCGCATGCCGAAAATTATCGAGACCGTGAAACAGCTATTTGGCCGCGATCCGCACCGTGGTGTTAATCCGGACGAAGTCGTCGCCATGGGCGCAGCGATCCAAGGCGGCGTCCTTCGCGGTGATGTAAAAGACGTTCTGCTTCTCGATGTAACACCGCTTTCGCTCGGAATCGAGACCCTGGGCGGCGTGTTCACACGACTCATCGATCGAAATACGACGATTCCGACGAAAAAGAGTCAGATCTTCTCTACTGCCGAAGATAACCAGACCGCGGTGACGATTCGCGTATTTCAAGGCGAGCGCGAGATGGCCTCGGATAACAAAGTGCTTGGCCAGTTCGACCTCATTGGCTTGCCTTCCGCGCCGCGAGGCCTGCCCCAGATCGACGTGACCTTTGATATCGATGCGAACGGCATCGTCAATGTTTCTGCAAAGGACAAGGCGACCGGCAAGGAGCAGCAGATTCGGATCGAGGCGTCGGGCGGCCTATCGGATGATGAAATCGCAAATATGGTCAAGGATGCGGAAGGGCATGCATCCGAAGACAAACTGCGCAGAGAATTCGTCGAGGCGCGAAACACGGCCGACGGCTTAGTTCATTCCGCGGAGAAGAGCCTGACCGAATTTGGCGACAAGGTGCCCGAGACCGAAAAGGCACAGATCGAGTCGGACATTGAGGCCCTCAAGACGGCCATGGAGGGTGAAGACACGGCCGAGATAAATGAGAAATCAAACCAGCTCGCACAGTCTTCGATGAAGCTTGGTGAGGCGATGTATAAGGCGACGCAAGAGGAAGAGGAGGCCGCTTCCTCCGGCGATGGAGAAGAGGCACCAGAAGGAAAGACGGAGGAAGGCGAAGTGGTCGACGCCGACTTTGAGGAAGTTGACGAACAAGACCAGGACCAGGATAAGAAATCGGGAACCTGAGGCACCTGGTCTGAAATGGGGCTCAGGGCAATCAACAAATGGCGGGGAAATAGCGGCCGGTAGGGCGGCGCTTGCGTGTTGCCGATCAGGGCGCAGGGGTAGTCTATGGCGAAGCAGGATTATTACGAGACCCTGGGTGTCCCGAAGACCGCCGACGCGGATGCGTTGAAAAGCGCCTATCGCAAGCTCGCGATGTCCTTTCATCCCGATCGCAATCCGGGTGACGTGGAAGCCGAGACAAAATTCAAGGAAATAAACGAAGCCTACGAAGTCCTTAAGGATGATGAGAAGCGCGCGACCTATGACCGGTTTGGCCACGCGGCGTTCGAGGGAAGTGGCGGTCCGCAGGCAGGCGGCTTCGACTTTGCAGGCGGCTTTGCCGACATATTCGATGAAATGTTTGGTGACTTCGTGGGCGGCCGTCGGGGTGGCGGTGGCGGCCGCCGAGCCGACCTGCGTTATAACTTGGAAATCAGCCTCAAGGATGCTTTTAGCGGACGGAAGGTCGAGATTCGTGTGCCGACCACGGCTTCATGCGAAGCATGCAATGGTAGCGGGGCAATGGCGGGGACCAGTCCTGTTACCTGTTCTCAATGTCGCGGCGCGGGGCGGGTACGCGCGCAGCAAGGTTTCTTCACTATCGAGCGGACTTGCCCAGCCTGTCATGGGCACGGAAGGGTGATCGAAGAACCCTGCACGTCTTGCGGAGGTACGGGTCGCGTTCGCAAGGAGAAAACATTATCCGTCGATGTCCCTGCCGGCGTCGTCGACGGCACACGCATTCGTCTCGCCGGGGAGGGTGAGCCCGCTGCGGGTGGCGGTTCGCCTGGCGACCTATACATTTTCATCGCAGTGGCGCCGCATCGCATCTTTCAGCGTGATGGAAACAACGTTTTCTGTCGGGTCCCAATCCCGATGGTCAAGGCTTCATTGGGTGGTACGATCGAAGTGCCGACGATCGACGGCTCCCGCGCCAAGGTCGCTATTCCCGAGGGAACGCAGTCGGGTCAGCAATTCCGGCTTAAGAACAAAGGAATGTCGGTTCTTCGCTCGACGAATCGCGGCGATATGTTCATCGAAGCAACCGTGGAGACTCCGGTAAATTTGATAAAGCGTCAACGCGAGCTGCTGAAGGAGTTCGAGGAAGCAGGCGGCGGTCAGTCGCACAGTCCACAATCGGAGGGCTTCTTCTCGAAAGTTAAGGAATTCTGGGACGACTAACCGAATAAGCGCCCGCATTGCGCGGCCAAACGACCCTATGCGACCGCTCGCCTGAGTCGAGGCGATATGCTTTAATCGCCGGCGTTCTGACGGGCGGGGAACGCCAAGAATGGAAAATGAGATTGGAATCGGCATCGTCGGCTGTGGCGGTCGGATGGGCCAAATGGTCGTTGCGCAGGTTTGCGCGACCGACGGCTGTAATGTTGCGGGAGCTACGGAACATGCCGGTCACACCGCGATCGGGCAAGATGTTGGCGCGCTCGCCGGACTCGGCGCGTTAGGCGTCAAAGTTGGCGCCGATGCGGCAGAAATGATTGCCGCCGTCGACGCGGTCGTCGACTTCACAACGCCCGAGGCGACAGTTGAGCATGCGAGGCTTGCGGCGCAGGCTGGCGCCGCGATTATCGTCGGGACGACTGGCATAGATGACGCTCAGGGCGAGGAGCTCGTGCGCGCGGCACGGCACGTACCGGTCGTATGGGCCCCGAATATGAGCGTCGGCGTTACGCTCTTGCTGGCGCTTACAGAGCAGGTTGCACAGGTGCTCGACGGAAGTTTTGATATTGAAATCCTGGAGATGCATCACCGCAACAAAGTCGACGCACCTTCCGGTACTGCCCTAGGCCTTGGCCGTGCGGCCGCTGCTGGGCGCAATGCCGTCCTTGATGATGTAAAGCAGGCGGTCCGCGATGGCCGCACAGGCGCGCGACCGGACGGCGAAATTGGCTTTGCGACCTTGCGCGGCGGCGACGTGGTCGGCGATCATAGCGTCGTGTTTGCCGGGGAAGGCGAGCGTGTCGAGCTCTCGCACAAGGCGGCAAGCCGCAAGATTTTTGCGGCGGGCGCGGTACGTGCGACGCAGTGGGCCGTGGGACTCGAGCCCGGACTTTATTCAATGCGGCACGTGCTGGGTTTCGAGGAGTAAGCGGGAACCGGGTTAGCTGTTCAGTAAACTGGCGGCTCGCCGCCAACCAACTCCAATTGGGCACGCCATCACATTGACACGCTCCGATGCCAATGAGTTCTTCCGCCGTCTGGCGGCGCAGGATCCCGAGCCGCAGACCGAGCTCGAATACCGAAATTCATACACACTGCTCGTCGCCGTCGTGTTGTCTGCGCAGGCGACCGACGTCGGCGTCAACAAGGCAACGAAAGCGTTGTTCAAAGTTGCCGATACGCCAGCGAAAATGGTCGCACTGGGAGAAGCGAAGCTACGCAATTACATCCGCACAATCGGATTGTTCAATAACAAAGCGAAGAACGTAATCGCGCTCAGCCGGCAACTGATCAAGTTACACGGCGGCGAGCCGCCGGACAATCGCGATCAGCTCGAAAAGTTGCCGGGCGTTGGGCGTAAAACGGCGAACGTGGTGCTCAATAACATGTTCAACCAACCGACAATCGCCGTTGATACGCATGTATATCGAGTTTCCAATCGCACAGGTCTTGCCCCTGGAAAGACCCCTCTGGCAGTCGAGCTTGCGCTGGAGAAAGCGGTTCCGGAGCGTTGGAAGTTGCACGCTCACCATTGGCTGATATTTCTCGGTCGTTATGTCTGCAAGGCCCGTAAGCCCGAATGCGCAGCCTGCATATTGCACGACCTCTGCGAGTATAAGGCAAAGACATTGTAAATAAGTGGGCTTTACAGCCCGTTGATTAAGTCGGCGCCGTCTGATTCTCTGGTTCCCTGATTTGCAGGGGGGGGGTGCCGATGGCGATGGGACGGCAGAAGGCTGGTCAGGGGGATCTGATGGTGAGCTGGTCGGAGATGCCGCGCTCTCCGGGTCATGTGTTTTATGACCGCCTGCAGTCGGTGCTGATCGAGGGCGGCTTCGACGCCTTTGCCGAGGCGAGCTGCCGGCCTTATTACGCGGCCCGGATGGGCGCGCCCTCGGTGCCGCCCGGGCGCTATTTCCGGATGCACCTGGTGGGCTACTTCGAGGGCATCGACAGCGAGCGCGGTCTGGAGTGGCGCTGCTCGGACTCGCTTTCGCTGCGGGCGTTCCTGCGACTGGGGAGCCGTGATCGGGTACCGGACCATTCCTGGCTGTCACGAAGCCGCACGCGCCTGCCCCATGAAGTCCACGCGGCGGTCTTCGACTGGGTTCTGGTGCTGATCGCCGAGGCGGGGCTGATCAAGGGCGAGCGCATCGGCGTCGATGCCTCGACCATGGAGGCCAACGCGGCGCTGCGGAACATCGTGCGGCGCGCCAACGGCGAAGGCTACCGGGAGATGCTGGAGCGCCTGGCCCGGGAAAGCGGCGTCGAGACACCCACGGCCGAGGATCTGGCGCGTCTGGAGCGGAAGCGCAAGGGCAAGAAGCTTTCCAACACGGATTGGGTTTCGAAGAGCGACCCCGAGGCCAAGATCGCCAAGATGAAGGACGGCACGACGCATCTGGCCTACAAGCCCGAGCACGCGGTGGATCTGGACACCGGCGCGGTGGTGGCGGCCGAGCTGCACCCGGCCGAT
This sequence comes from Alphaproteobacteria bacterium, assembly GCA_965217615.1. Taxonomy (GTDB): domain Bacteria; phylum Pseudomonadota; class Alphaproteobacteria; order UBA8366; family CAVOAK01; genus CAVOAK01. Next base: position 19,627 of record CBDCIT010000014.1, on the reverse strand, counting down.
GAGGGCGACACCACGACGCTTTCCAAGACCCTGGCGAAGGCCGAGGCAAACCTCGGGGCGGTGGATGCGGCACCGACGGCGGAGGACCCGGCCGAATGCGTCGCCGACAAAGGTTATCACTCACGGGCGGTCTTGAGGGCTCTGGACGACAGTCCCTGGAAGACCCGGATCGCGGCGCCCAAGCAGACCGGCTTTTCGCGCTGGCACGGTGATGAGGCGGCGCGGCGCGCGGTCACCAACAACCGTGCGCGGCTCAAGTCCGGGGTCGCCCGCGAGGCCTTCAAGCTGCGCGCCGAGATCGTCGAGCGCTGCTTTGCCCACAACCTCGATCGTGGCGGCATGCGACGAACCTGGCTGCGCGGGCGAGAGAATGTGCACAAGCGATACCTGCTCCACGTCGCCGGCCACAATCTATCGTTACTGATGCGCCAGCTCATCGGCGCCGGCACCCCGCGGGAGGCCGTGGCGGGCGGATATGGCGGTATTTTCGTTCTGCTCACGCCCACCGGGGCCATGCTGGTGGCACGGGGGGGTTCGCAAAGCGGCCAGTCGGCTTTCGCCGCCGCATTCTTCATCTGGGGGTGAGAGCCGGAAAAAGCCACTTAATCAACGGGCTGTTTAGCCCGACGGAGGCTTCATTTCGGCCTCAAGAAGCTTTGCGAAGCAACGCCGTTGTGGCCTTGTCGTCGTATCGCGGCTGCGAAGCTCGACATAGCGAACATGCTGACCATCGGTGTTCGTATAGAGGAAAACATCGAGAATACAGGCAGTTTCCTGGTACTGCCAAATCTCCGCCGGGCCGTCACGACGTACAAGACTCGGGGCACCAAGGCGTCGGGCGACGGCGATACCAGACAAGCCCAAGAGCTGCTGAGGATCATCGTTGATCTGTGGGGCGGCAAGATTTGCTGACTTTGCCTCGTTCGCAGCGGAGCGCGCCGCCTTCGGTGGATCAGATGCGCCCGCTGAGTGCTGGGGTTGCTGCACAGCGACGTCTGTTGTCGTCAACGTTTGAGTTGAAGTCGCCGGAGTCGTTGTGACCGTTGGAAGGGGGTTGGATCGCTCGATTGCCGAACAGCCCGCCAACGCCGCCCAGGTGAAAACTACGCCCGCGCGAAGCGTGCTATTCGTCTTTCGCGTTGTCGTCACCGTCGTTTGCCGTCTCGGCTGACGGCAGTACCTCAACGGTACCGGCGATTTCGCCGCCGCTTTCAATTTCCAGCTGTCGATAACGAATGATTCCGGATACACGACCGGTTCCACGGATGATCAGACGCTTGCGGGCGGTCAGTTCACCGTCGAACTCACCGCTGATCTCAGCAATATCGATCTCCACTTTTCCCTTGAAGACACCTGTCTCAGTGACCTCGATGACCCGGCTGTCGCTGAGAGACGCCTCTACGCCGCCTTCGACGACCAGCGTGTCGCACTCAGTAATTTCACCGGACAGGCAGATATCTTGCCCAACGATCAGCTTCTTTCCGTCGGACTCGTCGCTCGAGTGCGCCGAGCGCCGTGGACTTGGGATGTCAACCACGCGTTTCGCCGGTTGCGGGCTGAACTGTGTTGGCGTGCGGGAGTTTGTAGTCATGAAGTTCCCTGAATTTGGCATTCGGCGTTGCCGCCGCAACGTGCATTAGTGTCGGCAGAGCCTAAGTTCATTACAACACCCTTGTCATATCGCTGACAACCGTCAAGACAATCGGTCCACGATCACGCCTTTTTCGCCGGCCAGCCGATGGAAATAATGCGTCATGAACGCGGCAGCGAAGATTGGCGCACATAGATTGACGATGGGGATGGTCATGAGGAACGTGAGGATCGCTCCCGCGACCAAGAGGCGTCCCCGGCTGATTTTCCTTAGCGTCCGCGTTGCTTCCGGCTCGAGGCGACGGACGGCTACAAGATCAAAATACTCGCGCCCAATCAAGTATCCATTAAGCAGGTAGAAAAGCACGATATTGAAGGGAGGCAGAAATATCAGCACCGCATAGATAGGTAGAGCTAGGAGATTTAAAGTAACAAGCACTCCAGCAAACCGCATCGACTGGAATATGATCTCCGCGAGCTTTTGCGGCCGCGCTGGCGGCAGATTGGGATAATGGCGGGCCTCCACAGCGTTGGCCACATGGTCAAGAAACAGGCTGACGATGAGTATCACGACGCCCGGATAGAGCAGAAGCGTCACCAGACCGAGTGTGGTTGCGATCACGAAACCGGCGATCCAATCGAACAGCCCGCTTGAAAGATCCACAAGCCAGCCGATCAGCGGAAGCGACGTTGGGTCGATGCCGGCCAACAACCACCATACGCCCGCCCAAAGCAGGGCAAAGACACAGGCGGCACCCAAGATCCCGCCGAAGAGAAAGCGGCGCAAGCTTGGGTGGAGAAGTTGGCTTGCCGCTAGCCTGAACGAGGAAATCATCAGTTATCCACTGCGTTGTAATCCAGATCGCACGCGGACCGCACCGTCATAGACCGATGACGTGCCTTTCGTTCGCTTACCTGGCGGCGGGTGTACCTTTTTGCAATGGTGCGCGACAAGACGTCTCTTTGCTTGCCGGTGCCAAAGTCGCGTCTATACTCGTGCAACCTGCGGTCAGCGGACCGGTTCTCAAAGACCGCTTTCACCGACCCAAAAGGCTTTTATGACCGATTACGATGTCGTCGGCATTGGCAATGCGCTGGTCGACGTTTTGGCACACTGCGACGATGACTTTCTCAAGCGGCACGAGCTTGCCAAAGGCGCAATGATCCTGGTGGACGAAGAGCGCTCGGGCTTCCTCTACGATCAACTGGGCCAAGGTTTGGAGTGTTCCGGCGGATCGTGTGGCAACACGATGGCCGGGTTCGCCGCGTTGAGCGGCTCGAAGGGCGAGGTATCTGCGGCCTACGTTGGAAAAGTCCGTGACGATCAGCTGGGACAGGTATTTCGCCACGATATGCGAGCGATGGGGGTCTCGTTCGATACCGCACCTGAGGTCGACGGGCCAGCGACCGGGCGCTGTCTCGTTATGATGTCTCCCGATGCGCAACGCACGATGTGTACGTTTCTTGGCGCAGCAACCAGACTTAGTCCAGCGGATATAGATCCCGATGTCATTCAGGCGGCAAGGGTCACCTACATGGAGGGATATCTGTTCGACCCGCCGGACGCGCAACATGCGTTCGTGCGAGCAGCGGAGCTCGCCCACGCGGCTGAACGCAAAGTCTCGATAACGCTCTCCGACAGCTTTTGCGTCGACCGTCACCGCGCCGCGTTCAGACAACTCGTTGAGCGTCACATCGACATCCTGTTTGCAAACGAGGCGGAGGTCATTTCACTTTACGAAGTGCAGACCTTCGATGAGGCACTACAGCAGGTTCGGGGTCATTGCGAGATCGTTTGCCTAACGCGCAGCGAGAAGGGTTCGATTGTGCTTGGCGGCGGAGAGATACACGTTATCGACGCGGAGCCAGTGGCAAGCGTCGTCGACACGACCGGAGCGGGTGATCAGTATGCCGCGGGCTTCCTATACGGCTTTTCGCGTGGCTTGCCCCTCGCGACATGCGGCCGCATCGCCAGCATCGCTGCTGCCGAAGTCATCAGCCACCCTGGTGCGCGACCGGAAGCAAATATGGCGGAACTCGTCGATGCGAAGGTCGGCTGACACGGCAAACTGTAAGGGCCGGCTACTCGTCCGTACCTACTCTTTGGACCACCAGGCCTCGGTCACATACCCATAGATCGGTGTGACGTCCGGACGGTCCAAGGTTGCCCGATAGGCAACCCAGTCTGTCGCTCTGTAGAACAGTGGAATTACGTAGTGTCCCCATAGGAGAACGCGATCTAGCGCGCGTGTTCCGGCAATCAGGGTCTCGCGGTTGGGCGCCGCGACTATCTGTTCGATGATCGCATCGACAACCGGGTCTTTGACGCCCGGCAGGTTTCGCGTACCCGGCGTGTCCGCGGACTTTGAACCCCAGTAGAAGCTCTGCTCGTTACCGGGCGACAAGGTCACGCGCCAAGTGCGTATGACCATGTCGAAGTCATACTCTTCGACGCGTGCCTGGTATTGCGCGCTGTCGACGGTGCGAACCCGCGCTACAATGCCTAGCCGTTCGAGGTTGCGAATGAACGGCAACACGACGCGCTCGTTGCTGGAACTGACGAGAAGTATCTCGAAGCTCATGGACCTACCTGATTGGCCGTGAACCAGTTTGTTGTCGACGATCTTCCAACCAGCCTCGACCAGCAGGTCGCGCGCGAATTTCAGATTGCTTCGTATGTTGCCAGACCCATCGGTGCTCGGCGGCGTGTAGATTTTGGTAAAAACTTCGTTGGGGATCTGCCCACGGAAGGGCTCTAGGACTGAGAGCTCCTGTGGGCCAGGCAATCCTGTTGCCGCCAGCTCCGAATTCACGAAGAAGCTGTTCGTACGCTTGTAAGCGCCGTGAAACAGCGTCTTGTTCATCCACTCAAAATCGAGCGCGTAGGCAAGCGCTTGCCGCACCTTGCCATCCCGAAAAATCTCGCGTCTGGTGTTGAGAGCCAGAGCGTGCATGCCTGCCGGTCGGCCATTCCCAAGCTCGGCGGTCGCAATCCTGCCTTCCTTAATGGCCGGCAGTTCGGCCGAGTTCGCCCAACGCGTTGGGTCGGTCTCCCGGCGAATGTCATATTCTCCGGCGTTAAAGGCTTCGTAGGAGACATTGGAATCGCGAAAGTAGTCGTAGCGGATCTCATCGAAATTGTTCTGCCCTCGGTTGATGGGCAAGTTGCGTCCCCAATAATCCGCGACGCGGACGTAGGAGATTGAGCGGCCGGGGTCAACGCGGCCGATCCGATATGGCCCACTGCCCATCGGCGGCTCGAGCGCGGTCTTCGTGAAATCGTTTTTGCCGTAGTAAGCTTTGGAGAGAATCGGCATCAGACCCATGATGAGCGGCAGCTCGCGGTCGCGCTCCTGTCCGGGCTCCTGGCCGAATGTAAACTTGATTTGGCGCGGACCGGGTTGATCGATCTTTTCGACCTTCGAGTAGTACTGGCGAGTGTTGGGGCGCCCCTTCTCGCGCAACGTCTCGATCGAGAAAATTATGTCTTCGACGGTGATCGGTGAGCCGTCATGAAACCGTGCTTCGGGTCGCAGTGTGAAGATGACCCATGAACGATCCTCGGGAACCTGGACCCTCTCCGCGATCAGGCCGTACAGCGAGAAAGCCTCGTCCCAGTTCCGTTTGAGCAGGCTTTCAAAGACCAGATGCCGGCCGGGCGCGGGTGAACCCTTGACGATGAACGGATTTAGGCTGTTGAAGCTTCCGGTGACACCGAACCTGAAGAGACCTCGTTTCGGCGCATCGGGGTTAACGTAATCGAGATGGGCGAATTCAGGTCCGTATTTCGGATCGCCGTGCATCGCGATTCCATGCTGCGGTTCCGAGGCCCGCGCATTCGTGCCGAAGAGAAGGAAAACGGCCGCGAAAAGCGTCCAAATCACGCGCATGCTCCAGCATGGGGTCCTGGTTGGCAGGCATGCGAGCACCATCGGATAACCTCATATAAGATTGCACCTTGATCTTCGGCTATGGATTGTCAGCGTAATCTCTTGCTAGCGCAAGTCCGATTCCCACACGGCTTGGAACGACGGGCTCCAATCGAACGATGGTGACCAAACTGGTGGACTTTCCGGAGTCTGAATTCGCACTTTGGCCGAGGAACGCCGCGAGATCGTGATGACGTCGAAATGAACTTGGGTCTGGATGGTCGGTTGGCGGTGGTCGAGGGTGATATCACCGGCCTTGATGTCGATGCGGTGGTCAACGCCGCAAATGAGACGCTCCTCGGCGGCGGCGGTGTGGATGGTGCCATTCATCGCGCTGCCGGCTCCAAGCTGCTCAAGGAATGCCGTAGCCTCGGCGGTTGTCCGACGGGTGAGGCCAAGCTTACCGGTGGACACAACCTGGCGGCGCGCTATGTCATCCACACGGTTGGGCCGGTCTGGCGCGGCGGCGGAATGGACGAAGATGCGCTGCTTGAAAGTTGTTACCGGCGCACGCTCGCGCTTGCCGTCGCACACGACGTTCGCACGATCGCCTTTCCTGCGATAAGCACCGGCGTCTACCGGTTTCCGCTGATACGCGCTACGGCAATTGCTGTCACGACAGCCATCGAAGTCTTGTCTGTGGAGCCGTCGCTCGAACGTGTATTGTTCTGTTGCTTCGGCGCCGAGACGACCGCCGCCTACCGTGCTGAACTTTCGGTGCGGGGATATCCGCGCGCGGGGCGATCCTCAGAAGATTGAGCGCTATCTGCAGTTCGTCCAAGCTCAGAGCATGGCCTGCGGAGCGCACCGTTTGAATCGTGTCCTTCTTGTCGCCTGAATTAAGTGTGCGACGAATTCGGCGGCTTTTAGGCGGTCGTGCAGTCCGTCGGTATCTCGCTCTGTACATGCCAGTCGCCGTGTGGGATTATTCGTTCATGCTTTTGCGACCGGTTTGTCACAATTGAAGTTCTGTAATAATCGCACGGGCCGACACTAAAGACCCTTGGCCACACCGAAGAAAAATCCAGCAGCCCGTTACGTCAATGACCTGAGGCGTTACGGGTTTAGCCAATCCCAGTTTTACGGCCTCCGTCGCTCGATCGTGCCGCTCGGGCTAGCGATTGTGTTCTTGGCATTGGTCGGCCTTCTAGTCGCCAGTTCGCACAGCACGTTTGGCGAGGACTGGCTGATCGTTGCCATCGGGGCGGTTATCGGCGGCTATATGGCGCTCAACATCGGCGCCAATGATGTTGCCAATAACATGGGCCCGGCGGTCGGCGGCAAGGTTCTGACGGTAGCGGCCGCCATTGTGATTGCCGCAGTATGCGAGGGCGCCGGCGCCATGCTTGCCGGTGGCGATGTCGTAAAGACCATATCCAAAGGGATTATTGCTCCCAGCAATGAAGTCAGCATCGGCGAATTCAGAGATTTGATGCTGAGTGCATTGTTCGCCGCCGCGTTGTGGATCAATTTGGCGACCGTACTAAGTGTCCCGGTTTCGACGACGCACTCGCTTGTTGGCGGCGTCCTTGGCGCCGGCGTCGCCGCGGCCGGCGTTGGGCTGGTCAATTGGATAACGGTGGCTCAAATTGCCGCCAGTTGGGTGATTTCACCGGTATTTGGTGCCGCTTGCGCCGCGGCGATCCTGTTCTTCATCAAAGTTCGTGTTCTGAACGTGGAGAACCGCTTAGAAGCCGCCAAAAAGTGGGTGCCCATCCTCATCGCACTGATGGCTGCGGCATTTGCCGCCTACATGGCGATGAAAGGATTGAAGAAGGTTTGGAATCCTTCGATCTCCGAAGTCATGCTGTTTACCGTCGTCTCTTTCTTGGTGGCATTTCTGTTGTCACGCCCCTATATCGCCAACCGCGTCGGCCGATTGGAAAATCGCAAGAAAGATATTTACAGCCTGTTTGATGTCCCCCTGATAGCTGGCGTCGCCTTGTTGTCTTTTGCCCATGGGGCCAACGATGTCGCCAACTCCGTCGGCCCTCTGGCTGCCCTCGTATCGACAATCGGAGACCAGACCGAATTCGTGAGCCAGGTGACGATTCCGCTCTGGGTCATGGCGGTCGGGGCTTTCGGTATCGCTCTTGGCTTAGGTCTGTTCGGGCCAAGGCTGATTGCCGTCGTCGGGGAGAAGATAACGCGCTTGAATTCGCCGCGAGCCTATTGCGTCGCCCTGTCCGCGGCGATCACGGTCTTGATCGCAACAACCTTGGGCCTTCCCGTAAGTTCAACCCATGTCGCCATTGGCGCGGTCTTCGGCGTCGGGTTTTTGCGTGAGTTCCTTGAGAACCCCAACAAACGGAAATTGCGCCCCGGGCACAAGCTGAACGCGACCTCGGATGACGCGTTTAACAGCCCAGGCTTTCGTTCCGTACGCCGGTTGGTGAGGCGGCGGTTCGTTGTCTCAATCGCCGCAGCATGGGTAATCACCGTTCCGGCTTCGGCCGGTCTCGGAGCTACGATTTATGGGCTCTTGCAGCTTCTCTGATCCAAGGCTTCAGCGAATCGAACTGATTGATAAGAAATAGGTAATCTTCCCGATAGGCGACACGCGACGAATCTTCGACGAGTGCCCAATGGCGCTGACGCTTGTTCATTTCCGGCCATTCGTCGGTCTGTTCGGTCACAAGGAACGGATAATACGTCACCGGGACGATGTCTTTGCCGTGATCGGTCTGTTTGGTGATGGTGACGGTGAAAGGAAAGTCCTCGATGACGACTCCGCGTACGCCCGCTTCCTCAAATGCCTCGCGATGACATGTTTCTGCGTGGGTTTCGTTCGGTTTCTGTTTGCCCTTCGGCAAGATCCATCGCCCGCGGGTCTGCGACGTGACGAACAACAACGCCACCGAATCCTCGAGCGAGTCGAAGGGAATGATCCCAATTCTGTGCATATGGACCTCTATTGTCTTCTAGCGAAAAAGTTATATCGCATCTTGAAACCAGGGATATGTTGATTAGCGGTGGCCCGCCCATGGAATCGCGCCTCTCCGATACATTGAAACGGTGAAAGGCGCCATTGCGGCAGACATGAGGAATTGTGAGCCGGTCAGAGCCGTAGTTCTCCATAGAGTTCGACCCGCAGGTGGCCCTCGTCCGGTACAAGAGGGGCCGCTCCGATCAACTCCCCTAAGGCATCCTAGGCACGCACAACAATAGCGTCGTATGCCGCCAAGGCCGCGAGAGTAATGATATCGTTGATCGTTGCGCCCATCTGCACTACCTGGGCCGGTTTTGACAGTCCGAGCAGAATCGGGCCTATCGCGGTTCCTCCCGCCATTTCCTGCAGCAGTTTTGCACTGATGTTGGCGCTGTGCAGTCCCGGCATAACAAGCACATTTGCAGGTCCCGTCAGACGCGAGAACGGATAAAGCCGTTGCATCAACGCGTAGTCGAGTGCGGTGTCCGCCGCCATGTCACCGTCATATTCGAAGTCGACTTCCTGTTCGTCGAGAATTCGTATGGCCTCGCGAATCGTTGCGTTTGCCGGTCGCGGCGGGTTGCCGAAATTTGAGTCCGATAGGAAGGCGATCCGCGGTTCATGCCCCATCTCACGCGCCTTCAAAGCTGCCTGTGTGGCGATGCCGGCAAGCGTCTCGCTATCCGGGTTCTCATTTACGCGCGCATCGCCGATAAACACGGTACGTCCCCGAAGAACGATGACCTGAAGACCGATGACGCACTGCCCCGGTGAAGGGTCTATGACCCGCATAATTTCCTCGTAGGCAACTGAGAATGTACGCGTCACGCCAGTCACCAATGCATCAGCGTCGCCGCTTGCAACCATGCATGCGCCGAACACGTTGCGATCTTGGTTGACGAGTCGCTGGCAGTCGCGGTGCAGCATTCCTTCGCGTTGCAACCGGTCATAGAGGAATTCCGTATATTTAGGATTCTCGGAACTGAGCCGGGCATTGTGGATTTCGATGCCTTCAATTTGGCCCAAACCGATTGCTGTCATCGTCTGGGCAATGCGCTCCTCGCGTCCAATCAGGACGGGTGTCCCGTAGCCGGCGTTTCGGAAACCGATGGCCGCCCGGATCACGCGCTCGTCTTCGCCCTCGGCAAACACCACACGCTGTGGACTCGAGCGGACCTGCTCAAAGATCAGATGGAGACTTGAAGCTGTGACGTCCAGCCGTACAGAGAGTTGCTGTCTGTATGTGGTCATGTCGGCAATCGGACGCTGCGCGACGCCGCTGTCAATAGCCGCCTTTGCCACCGCTTCCGGTACGGCGACGACGAGCCGCGGATCAAACGGAACCGGAATGATGTAGTCGGGCCCGTAGCGCATGCGCTGACCGCCATACGCTGCTTCGACTTCCTCAGGAACATCCTCGCGTGCAAGCGAGGCCAGTGCCTCTGAGGCTGCGATCTTCATCGCATCGTTTATTGTGCTTGCTCTGACGTCGAGCGCACCGCGGAAAATATAAGGAAATCCAAGAACATTATTAACCTGATTCGGATAATCCGATCGGCCCGTCGCGATAATTACATCCGGGCAAGCCTTGCGCGCCTTCTCCGGGGTGATCTCTGGGTCGGGATTCGCCATCGCAAAGACAATAGGATTGTCGGCCATTCCGGCGACCATCTTCGACGTAACGCAGTCCTTGCGTGAGAGGCCAAAGAACACATCAGATCCATCCATTGCCTCGATGAGAGTCCGTGCTTTTGTCTTCGCCGCGTGGGCCGACTTCCATTGGTTCATGCCGTCTTCTCGGCCTTGATAGATCACGCCACGGCTATCACACATGACAACATTATCATGTGGCATGCCCATGGCCTTGATCAGCTCGACGCAGGCGATCGCCGCGGCGCCGGCGCCATTGACCACCATGCGGGTCTTTGCGATGTCGCGGCCGGTAAGATGCAGCGCGTTGATGAAGCCGGCCGATGCAATGATCGCCGTGCCATGTTGGTCATCGTGAAAGACCGGTATGTTCATCATCTCACGCAACCGCTGTTCGATGATGAAACATTCCGGAGCTTTTATATCCTCCAGATTAATGCCGCCAAAGCTCGGCTCGAGCACGCGCACGCAGTTGACGAACTGGTCGACATCCGTGGTATCGACCTCAAGGTCGATAGCGTCGACGTCTGCGAAGCGCTTGAAGAGGGCGGCCTTGCCCTCCATGACGGGCTTGGAGGCAAGTGCGCCGATGGCGCCGAGACCCAGCACTGCCGTACCGTTCGATATCACGGCAACCAGATTGCCTTTGTTTGTGTAGTCGAAGGCTGCGGCCGAATCATCGGCGATTCGCATACAAGGGACTGCGACACCTGGTGAATAGGCGAGTGACAGGTCGCGCTGTGTCGTGAGAGGTTTGGTCGCGCTGATCTCGATCTTGCCGGGGCGGCCGTTCGAGTGAAACAGCAACGCTTCTTCGTCGGTGATCCGATTGTCGTCCATCTTACCCCCGCCGATCGAGCCGGATTCCGTCGCTGGTCTGGCCCTTGGTGTTCGCATTTTTCACATTGTCGCATGAACCCGCAAACATTTGCTAGCGACGGCCGACCGCGCGCTTTTCGGCCTCGTGGTGCACTACGGCGAGTGGACCGGTCGTGTTATGGTGCGATGCGATGACGAAGCACCGCCGCAAGTCCAACGGTGTGACGCCGATGATGGCGCAATACCTAGAAATTAAGCAGGCTCAGCCGGATTGCTTGCTGTTCTACCGTATGGGTGACTTCTACGAGCTGTTTTTTGAAGATGCAGTCAAGGCATCTGCTGCGCTCGACATCACGCTTACCAAACGCGGCGCCCATGACGGCAAGGATGTGCCGATGTGCGGTGTGCCGGTGCACGCTGCCGATGCCTACCTGGCGCGATTGATCCGCAAGGGGTTTCGGGTCGCTGTTTGCGAGCAGATGGAGGATCCAGCCGCCGCGAAGAAACGCGGGCCGAAATCCGTCGTGATGCGAGACGTCGCACGGGTCGTTACGCCCGGGACACTAACCGAAGACACGCTACTTGACGCGCGGGAGAACAACTATCTCGCGGCGTTGGCGGAGGTTGGCGGTGAACTGGGCCTAGCCTGGATCGAAATGTCGACCGGCGAATTCCTGACCGAACGCATCACGGTCGACTCACTGAGCGTCGCGCTCGAGCGTATCGCCCCCGGCGAACTTCTCGTGCCGGAGAGATTGTCGCAGCGCGACCGGCTGTCCGATCTGTTTGCGGACTGGCGCGACCGGCTGACGCCACAGCCCGACAGCCGATTTGACTCGGAAAATGCGACGGCGCGCCTTCAGTCGCTTTACGGGGTGGCGTCACTTGAGGGCTTTGGCGATTTCAACCGTGCCGAGCTGTCGGCCGCTGGCGCGCTTGTCGACTATGTCGCACTTACCCAGGCCGGCCAGCTGCCGAGGTTCGAGAGACCGAGCCAGATTGCGGCTGGGTCAGTTATGGAGATTGACCCGGCGACGCGGCGTAATCTTGAGCTAAGCCGCACGCTCTCAGGCGAGCGGGAAGGTAGCGTACTGTCGGTAATAGATGAGACAATTACCGGCGCTGGTGCGCGGCTCTTGTCGCGACGCCTTGCTGCACCGTTGACCGATTGCGAACGAATTCGCGGCCGCCTCGACGCTGTACAGTTTCTCTTTGATGACACTTCTAAGTGCGAAGAAATCCGCCAAGCCTTGCGGGGGTCCCCAGATCTGGAGCGTGCGCTGTCTCGGCTCACGGTAGGCCGAGGAGGTCCGCGCGATTTGGCGGCGGTACGGGACGCGCTTACGCTCGCCGCCACACTCAAGACGACGCTTACGCAGGCTGCCACGCAACTGCCGAAGGCTCTTTCCGATGTGGTCGAAGGCTTAGGTGTCCACGACGCTATGGTCGGCAGATTATCGCAAGCGCTTGCTGCCGATTTGCCGCTTATTGTGCGGGATGGAGGATTTGTAGCGCGCGGCTATTCGCTGGAGCTCGATGACGTACTGCAACTGCGCGACGACAGCCGGCGCCTTATCACCAATCTGGAGGTGCGATATCGCGAAGAGACCGGGATCCAACCGCTTAAGATCCGCCACAACAACGTCTTGGGGTATTTCCTGGAAGTGCCTGCTGCGCATGCCTCGAAGCTGTCAGAGGAATTTATTCATCGCCAGACCTTGGCCAGTGTCATGCGATTCTCGACCGTTGAGCTCTCGGATCTCGCTCGTGATATCGGCGAGGCGGCGGATCGGGCGTTGGCGATCGAGTTGGGATTGTTCGACGATTTAGTCGTTGAGGTGATCAGTCAATGCGAGCCAGTGGCGAGCGCAGCGCAAGCTCTGGCGATGCTCGATCTGACCGCCGCCCTTGCAACGCTCGCGTCTGAGCGGAGTTACAGTCGCCCGGTTATCGACGATTCCACGACTTTTGAGATTAATGAAGGTCGTCATGCGGTCGTTGAGGCGGCGCTCGCCGTGACACGCCAAGCTGCCTTTGTCGCCAACGACTGCGATCTTGGGCCGGAGCAGCGGTTGTGGCTCGTGACTGGCCCAAATATGGCCGGCAAGAGCACATTTCTGCGGCAGAACGCACTTATCGCAATACTCGGGCAAATGGGATCGTTCGTGCCAGCCGCGCAGGCCCATATCGGCATTGTCGATCGATTGTTCAGCCGCGTCGGCGCCGCAGATGACTTGGCCCGTGGACGCTCGACATTCATGGTCGAGATGGTTGAAACCGCGGCAATTCTCAATCGCGCCGGAGACCGCTCGCTGGTCATCCTCGACGAGATCGGTAGGGGCACGGCAACATTCGATGGCTTATCGATCGCCTGGGCGTCGGTCGAGCATCTCCACGAAGTTAATCAATGCCGCACGCTCTTTGCGACGCATTACCACGAACTGACCGCTTTGACCGCCCGGCTTGAGGCACTCCGCCCATACACCATGCGGGTGAAGGAGTGGCGCGGAGACGTCGTCTTTCTACACGAGGTCGCGCCAGGCGCGGCGGACCGTTCATACGGCGTGCATGTGGCGCGGCTCGCAGGTCTGCCTACCTCTGTCGTCGGACGCGCCGAGGAGATACTCGCCACCGTCGAGGCAGGCGACCAATCTGGGGCAGTCGCCCGACTCGCGGACGACCTGCCGCTCTTTCGCGCCGTGCCTGATGAACCACAAACCGGAGGGCCGTCACCACTGGAGGAGGCGTTCGCTGCGATAGATCCGGATGAACTCACGCCGCGCGCAGCGCTTGAGCTGATTTACCGACTGAAAGGTCAACTGAAGTGCTGATCGCTCCATCACAGGCGCAATTGCTTGAAAATGGCGAGAAGGGGAAGCAAGTCTGTAGCCATGGCTCGACTTAGCATGACAACCAGTGTTTTGGATCAGGAGGCGCTTGTCGCCGTAATGACGCCGCTCCTGGAAGATCGGGATATGGCCGACGGCGACCGTCGCGCAGCCATGCTCGCGGCCTATATCGCGGCGTTCGATGGCACGGCGAGCGAAATTCGACGCAGATTCGAGGCCAGTCAAGACGGAATTGGAACAGCCCGCGCAACGTGTCGGCTCGTGGATCATCTTTTGCGCGTTATGTGGGATGCAGCGGCGTATCTGTATCCCGCCGCCAATCCGACGGCTGGAGAGCGGATTGCCGTTGTTGCAGTGGGCGGATACGGGCGTGGCCGATTGGCGCCCTCGTCCGATATCGACCTGATGTTTCTCATACCTTACAAGCTGACGCCTCACAGCGAGCAGGCGATCGAGCACCTGCTATACATGCTGTGGGATATGGGACTGAAGGTAGGTCATGCGACACGATCGCTCGATGATTGTGCGCGCCTCTCGCTGCAGGACATTACAATCCGCACGGCCGTACTGGAGGCGCGATTCGTGTGCGGCGACCGCCGCCTATTCTCCACACTCAGGCGGCGGTTCGGTGCCAAAGTCGTCGCACAAACCGAATCCGATTTCGTCGAGGCTAAGCTTGCGGAACGTGACCGTCGCCACCGGCGTCTTGGCGGGTCGCGCTATGTGCTTGAGCCCAATATCAAAGATGGCAAAGGGGGGTTGCGCGACCTTCACACCCTTTATTGGATTGGCACATATCTCTATCGCGCCGGCACCGCAAAAAAACTTGCGAATCGAGAGATATTGAATGCAAGGGAAGTGAAGCGTTTCGAGAAGGCAGAGAGGTTCCTGTGGACGTTGCGTTGTCACCTTCACTATCTCGCAGGCCGGAATGAGGAACGGTTGACCTTCGACGTTCAGCCGGAGCTCGCTCGGAGTATGGGCTACAAGGATCATGCCGGCACCCGCGCCGTCGAACGTTTCATGAAGCACTATTTTCTTGTTGCCAAGGACGTCGGCAGCCTAACGCGCATTTTTTGCGCCGTGTTGGAAGCGCGGCATCAACGGAAGTCTCTTAGGCCGACGCGGCACTTTGGCCCATCAGTTGAGGGATTCTTGCTTGATAGCGGACGGCTGAACGTTGCGACACGGGACCAGTTCGCTAATCGACCGGTCGATTTGATTCGCCTGTTCGAAGTCTCCGGACGAACCGGAACCGACATTCATCCAGGTGCGTTGCAGCAAGTGACGCGCAACTTGCGTATGATCGATGTCGGTCTGCGTGAGAACAAAGAAGCAAACGAATTGTTTCGCAGTATCCTGACATCGCGCGAACGGTCAGAGACGACACTGCGGCGCATGAACGAAGCGGGTGTGTTGGGCCGATTCATCCCCGATTTTGGTCGGGTAATTGCCCAGATGCAGTACGACATGTACCACGTCTACACGACCGACGAGCACACCATCTTTACGGTTGGGATACTCGGTCAGATCGAGAGCGGCGAGCTTGCGGAGGCGCATCCCCTTGCGTCTGAAGCGATGAAAAAGATTCTGTCCCGAGACGTCCTATATGCGGCAATGTTTTTGCACGATATCGCCAAGGGTCGTGGCGGCAACCATCCGGCCTTGGGCGCGGAGGTGGCGCAACGACTTTGTCCGCGATTCGGGTACACATCTGAGGAAACCGAAACTATTGCCTGGCTCGTTCGCAATCATCTAGTTCTGAGCGATACTGCATTCCGCCGTGATCTCGACGATCCTAAGACCGTTACCGATTTGGTCGAGCTCGTGCAGTCGCGCGAACGACTTCGCCTACTCCTTTGCATGACTGTCGCCGATATTAGCGCCGTCGGACCCGGAGTATGGAACGAGTGGAGGGCGGCACTCCTTCGCGAGCTCTATCGCCGTGCCGAAGAGGTCATGTCGGCTGGTCTCGAGGCCGAGAGCCGCGACTCTCGCGTCGACGGCGTCAAGCATGCGGTACGCCTTGACCTTGCGGATTGGCCGGATATCGATGTCGAGGCATATCTTGATTGCGCTGAAGCGTCCTACTGGCTGGCATACGACATTGACCAGTTGGTGAGGCATTCCCGGATGATGCAGGAAGCCGAATCGCGCGACGACCGTCTTGGTATTGAGATTGCTGTCGACGCACATCGCGCTGTTACCGGTCTTACCGTTTACGGCGTCGACCGACCTGGCCTATTTAGGCGTATTGCCGGCGCGCTCGCTGCGGCCGGAGCCAATGTCGTAGACGCAAAAGTCTCGACCCATAAGAACGGCATGGCTCTCGATAGCTTCTGGTTTCAGAACGCCCAGGGAGAACTCTACGAGGACGAGATGCGACTTGCGCGACTTGAAAAATTGATCCGCCGAGCGGTGTCTGGCGATGCGGAGGACTGGCATCCTCTTCCGGCGCGCGCAGGGAGTATGGCCCGAGCGCAGGTGTTCAACGTTACGCCTCGTGTTCTTATCGACAATAGTGCAAGTAATACGCATACGGTTCTTGAGGTTAACAGCCTCGACCGACCTCGTCTGCTCTACGACCTGACCGACGCGATCACCAACGAGGATCTGCAGATCTCCTCGGCAAAGATCTCAACATATGGCGAGCAGGTCGTTGATGTGTTTTACGTCAAAGATGGTTTCGGAATAAAAGTTGAGCATCCATCGAGGCTCGCTCAGCTTCGCTCGGCACTGCTTTCGGCTTTGGATGACTCGGCTGTCGCGGCGTAGCCATGGACTGGCTTCGGCATTCCAGCCGCATTATGCCTAAGCTAATCAGCTGCCAATCCGCCCCAAGCTAGCCCACTCATTTCAGATCTGCCTTTTTCCCGCCGCGAATCCGCGATAGATGGTGGGTTCCATGGCACTTTTCCGTTCGATTGCGACGCTTGGCGGCTACACCTTGGCAAGCCGCATCCTTGGTTTCGCCCGCGACATTCTCATCGCCAATGTGCTCGGGGCGGGCATGATTGCCGATGCATTTTTCGTTGCTTTCAAGTTTCCCAACTTCTTTCGCCGGTTATTTGCGGAAGGCGCGTTCAACGCCGCCTTCGTGCCACTCTACGCGGGGCGCCTGGCAAGGGACGGCGTCGAGGCGGCCCGGAGTTTCGCCGGCGAGGTGGCAGCCGTTCTGTCGACCACGCTTGCTGTATTTACGATCGCCTCGATGATCGCAATGCCGTGGCTCATGTTTGCGCTGGCCCCCGGGTTTTCCGACGATCCGGAAAAATTCGCGCTAACGACTCAGCTTACCCGGCTGACGTTTCCCTATCTGATGTTTATGGCGCTGGTCGCGCTCCTGGGCGGGATGCTGAATTCGCTAGAACGCTTTGCCGCGACGGCGTCCGCACCGATAATCCTGAACGTCGTATTGATTGCAGCACTCGTACTCGCGCGAGCTGGAATACTCGACCTCCCTGGACACGCCCTTGCCTGGGGCGTAGCGATCGCCGGTGCCGGTCAGTTCGTCGCTATTGCCTGGGCCTGCCACCGCGCCGGGGTCATGATAAGGTTGCCGCGCCCAAGGCTGACCCCGCGCGTTCGCCGTTTGCTAACGCTAATGGCGCCGGGGCTTGTGGGCGCAGGTGTCGTTCAAGTCAATCTGGTCGTCGATGTCATTCTTGCCTCGTTGCTGGCGGAGGGCTCGGTGTCCTATCTCTACTATGCCGACCGTGTGAACCAGTTGCCGCTCGGCGTCGTCGGCGTGGCGGTCGGAGTCGCACTGTTGCCGTTGCTTTCCCGGCAGCTTGGGTCCGGTGACACCGAGGGAGCACGTACGAGCCAGAACCGTGCCATCGAGTTCAGCTTGCTGCTCACGCTGCCGGCCGCCGCCGCGCTGATTGCCATTCCTCAGCCGATCGTCAACGTGCTCTTCCAACGCGGTGCGTTCGATCTGGCGGCCGCTAGCGCGACCGCCGGTGCGCTGGCCGCTTTTGCTTGCGGCCTGCCGGCGTACGTCCTGATAAAGACGCTTACACCGGCATTCTTTGCGCGTGAGGACACGGTAACACCGGTCAAAATCGCCGTGATGTCTATGGTGGCAAACGTAATCTTGGCAGTGACGCTCATGCAGTTTTTTGCCCATGTCGGAATAGCTCTTGCGACCGCCATTTCGGCTTGGCTGAACGCCGCATTGCTGGTCGTGGTCCTCGTCCGCCGCGGCTTTATCGACCCGGATCGACAACTGATCTTGCGCCTGCCCCGTATCGCCTTGGCCGCCACCGTGATGGGCATCGTCGTGTGGCAAGCAACGAGATCGTTTGACGTTCTGTTCAACGGCCCGCTCTGGCAACGGTACGGCGCACTTGCGCTCGTCGTCGTAGGCGGCACCATGGTGTTTGCAATTCTCGCGCAGACTTGTGGTGCGATGGACTTTCGCGAACTGGCTGTCGTTTTCAGGCGTCGGCCGCCGCCTTGACCGGTGCCGACACAGTCGCCATAACACCCCGCCTTGACTTTTCGATCGGTCGCGGAGTCCATACCCATGAACCGAATCTTCTCGGGCATCCAGCCCACCGGCAATTTGCATCTCGGCAATTATCTGGGCGCGATCCGCAATTGGGCGCGCCTGCAGGACGACTACGAATGCATCTACTGTATGGTCGATCTGCATGCTGTCACGATGTGGCAAGATCCGCACGAGTTGCGAGACGCTACCCGCGAGGTGACCGCAGGACTCGTTGCCGCCGGCGTGGATCCGCAGAAGAATATCCTATTCAATCAGAGTCAGAATCCCGATCATGCCGGTCTTGCTTGGATCTTCAATTGTGTATCGCGGCTTGGTTGGCTCAACCGCATGACGCAGTTCAAGGAAAAGGCCGGTAAACATCGGGAAAACGCCTCGGTCGGGCTCTATGTCTACCCGACTCTGATGGCGGCCGACATTCTTGTATACAAGGCGACGCACGTTCCCGTCGGCGAGGATCAGAAGCAGCATCTCGAACTGGCCCGTGATATCGCGCAAAAATTCAATCACGATTTCGGCGTGGATTATTTCCCGTTGACCGAGCCGCTGATTTTTGGTGCGGCGACAAGGGTGATGTCCCTGCGCGACGGTACAAAGAAGATGTCGAAGTCGGACCCGTCGGACTTGAGCCGGATTAACCTGACCGACGGTCCGGATCAGATTGCTTTGAAGATCCGTCGAGCCAAGACGGATCCCCACCCTCTTCCCAGCGAACCGCAAGGACTCGATGGCCGTCCAGAGGCGGAAAATCTGATCGGCATTTACGCGGCCCTTTTGGACAAGGATCGCGATGCGGCGCTGGCTCAAGTAGGCGGCTGGCAGTTCTCGGATTTTAAGAGCGAGCTCACCGAGCTCGCGGTGTCCGTGCTTGGGCCGATCGGCACGGAAATGCAACGTCTCGTGGGCGATGCGTCGTACATAGACGGCGTCTTGAAGGACGGTGCAGCGTCTGCCCGCGCACTGTCAGCTCCGGTACTGTGCGAAGTGTTCGACATCGTCGGCTTTATCCAGAGTTAGCATCTCGTTGGATGCAAGAATCGGTGAGAAGTCGAAGCGGCCGTAGGTCGATTGTCGCTCGTCGATATGCTTCGGACACTGACATTGCGATGCATCCGACAATGATGGCAGGATACTGGATCCGTTGGTGGGAGAAGTGTGCACATGAACGCTGCCGAAGAGACGCCGGCCGCGGCGGAAAGTAAGGATTTGTCGTCGGTAGGCGGGAACGCGCGGATATTCCTGGTCGTTGTGGACGACAGCGTGGAAATGCGCGTAGCGCTGCAATTTGCCAGCCTCCGTGCACACAGAACCGGTGGTCGAGTGGCATTGCTCTATGTTCAGGAGCCGGCTG
>CBDCIT010000013.1:0-18519 GCA_965217615.1 Alphaproteobacteria bacterium | reverse complement strand
TCAGGGAAGAAGGCTACCGCGTCATCCTCGCCAACTCGAACCCGGCCACCATCATGACCGATCCGGGCACGGCGGACGCGACCTATATCGAGCCCATCACGCCGGGAATGATCGCTCGCATCATCGAGGCCGAGCGCCCGGATGCTCTGCTGCCGACGATGGGCGGCCAGACCGCATTGAACGTGGCAATGTCGTTGGCAAACGATGGTACGCTTGAACGGTACGGCGTGGAGATGATCGGCGCCGGAATCGAGGCTATCACCAAAGCCGAGGATCGGCTGCTGTTCCGCGAGGCCATGGAGCTAATTGGGCTTGCGTGTCCGCGCTCGCGCCTCGTCCACAACCAAAGCGAAGCAGAGGAAGCGGTGGCGCATGTCGGGCTGCCGGCGATTCTGCGCCCGTCCTTCACACTGGGTGGGACCGGCGGCGGCGTCGCTTACAACGCCGAAGACTATGCTGAACTCGTGGAGGGCGGCCTTCGGGCTTCGCCGGTCGGCTCTGTGCTGGTCGAGGAGTCGGTGCTGAACTGGAAAGAGTTCGAAATGGAGGTTGTGCGCGACCGCAACGACAACTGCATCATTGTCTGCTCGATCGAAAACGTCGATCCCATGGGAATCCATACCGGCGACTCGGTGACCGTCGCACCGGCGCTCACCCTGACCGACAAGGAATACCAGATCATGCGCAACGCCTCGATCGCGGTGCTGCGCGAGATCGGCGTCGATACCGGCGGCTCCAACGTCCAATTCGCCGTCAACCCTGACGATGGGCGGCTCGTTGTCATCGAGATGAATCCACGGGTATCTCGGTCTTCGGCGCTCGCCTCCAAGGCCACCGGCTTCCCGATCGCCAAGATCGCCGCCAAGCTGGCCGTCGGCTACACGCTCGACGAACTGGCAAACGACATCACGCGCGTGACGCCGGCCAGCTTCGAGCCGACCATCGACTACGTCGTCACGAAGATGCCCCGCTTCACGTTCGAGAAGTTCCCCGGCGCCGAAGAGACCTTAACAACCGCCATGAAGTCGGTCGGCGAGGCCATGGCGATCGGCCGAACCTTCGCGGAGAGCGTGCAGAAGGCGTTGCGCTCGATGGAAACCGACCTGACCGGCTTCAACGAACTCGACATCGGCCCTCCTGGCGACAAAGAGGCGGTCCTTTCCGCCCTTTCCCTGCCACGCCCGGACCGGCTCTTGACCGTCGCGCAGGCCGTGCGCCACGGGGTCTCGCTGGAGGAAATCCATCGGGCATGCCGAATCGATCCCTGGTTCATTGAACAGGTCTACAATATCGTCCAGAGCGAAGACGTCGTGCGTGTGAACGGCCTGCCTGGAGACACGGCCGGCTGGCTGGCGCTAAAGAAAGCTGGCTTCAGCGACGCCCGGCTCGGCGAACTCGCAGGGATGGAAGAAGGCGACGTCACAGCGGCGCGGCGCAAAGCGGGCGTTGTCCCGGTATACAAGCGGATTGACACGTGCGCCGGCGAGTTCGCTTCGCCCACACCGTACATGTACTCGGCCTACGAAAGCGTTGGCGGCGAATCGGGCGCGCCGCATTCGGAGGCCCAGGTCTCCGAGTCACGGAAAGTCGTGATTCTGGGCGGTGGACCCAATCGCATCGGTCAGGGAATCGAGTTCGACTATTGCTGTGTTCATGCCGCCTATTCGCTTGGCGAGGCGGGTATCGAGACGATTATGGTCAACTGTAATCCCGAGACCGTCTCCACCGACTACGACACCTCTGACCGGCTCTATTTCGAACCGCTGACAGCCGAGGACGTTATCGAGCTAGCGCGCGCTGAGCAGGAGAAAGGAGATCTTCTGGGGGTGATCGTCCAGTTCGGCGGACAAACCCCACTCAAGCTCGCGCGCGCCTTGGAAGCGGCGCAGATCCCGATCTTGGGGACCTCGCCAGACGCCATCGATCTCGCAGAGGATCGCCAGCGGTTCCAGAAGCTGCTGCAGCGACTCGACCTTAAGCAGCCCGAGAACGGAACGGCCACCTCCGAAGACGAGGCGCTCGCGGTCGCGCGATCGATCGGCTATCCGGTCGTGATCCGTCCCTCCTACGTCCTTGGCGGCCGGGCGATGGAAATCGTCCATGAAGAGGAGGCACTGAAGCGATACATAAAAACGGCGGTCAGCGTCTCTGGCCAAAATCCGGTACTGATCGACCGTTACATACGCGATGCTATCGAGGTCGATGTCGACGCTCTCGCCGACGGCGAACAAGTTCACATCGCCGGTATCATGGAACATATCGAGGAGGCAGGAATCCATTCAGGCGACAGCGCGTGCTCGCTGCCGCCCTACTCGTTGTCGTCCACAGTGCTCGATGAAATCGGCCGGCAGACGGAGGCACTTGCCCGCGCGCTCGGCGTCATCGGCCTGATGAACGTCCAATACGCCGTAAAGGACAGCACGGTTTACCTGATCGAAGTCAATCCACGCGCGAGTCGAACCGTGCCGTTCGTCGCCAAAGCGACGGGTGTTCCGATCGTCAAGATCGCAGCCCGGGTCATGGCCGGCGAGAACCTGGCCGATTTCAGGCTCAAAGCAGAAGCAGCGGCGGCGCATGTCGCTGTAAAGGAATCTGTGTTTCCATTTGCACGATTCCCGGGTGTCGATGTGATGCTGGGACCGGAAATGAAGTCGACGGGTGAAGTGATGGGTCTGGATAGCGATTTCGGCCGCGCCTTTGCAAAATCCCAGCTCGGCGCTGGCGTCGACCTGCCGACGGAAGGTACGGCATTCATATCGGTCAAGGACGGAGACAAGACGGCCATGACCGAGTTGGCGTATCAGTTGATCGGGTTCGGCTTCAACGTTATCGCCACGAGCGGCACGGCAGCGTTCTTGAAGAATGCAGGGCTGACTGTCGAGCGCATCAACAAGGTGCTCGAAGGTCCTCCACATATCGTCGATGCGATGCTTGAGGGAAGGGTGCAACTCGTCTTCAACACGACCGAAGGCGCCAAAGCAATCGAAGACAGTTTCAGCCTGCGGAGAACAACGCTGATCAACGGGATCCCATACTACACGACAGTCGCCGGCGCGCGCGCGGCGGTGCAGGCGATCGAGGCGTTGAAGCACGGCTCCCTTGATGTTGCGCCGTTGCAATCCTATTTTAGGGGGTCGTTCTATTGAATTTCCCGACTCATGTGCGGGCATTTTGGCTTGGTGGCTCGTGTTTTGCGGGCCAGGCGAATAAATTTTGCTCCTGAATCTGTCTGACGGGCGGTGAGATGACCAAAGTACCAATGACGGTGGCCGGATATGAACGGCTGCAGATAGAATTACGAATGCTGAAGGTCGAACAGCGGCCAGCCATCATCCGGGCCATTGCCGAGGCGCGCGAGCACGGCGACCTGTCGGAGAATGCCGAATACCATGCGGCACGCGAGCGGCAAGGATTTGTCGAAGGCCGAATCGCGGAAATCGAAGACAATCTGAGCCGCACGCAGGTGATCGATGTGTCCAAATTGAAAGGCCGCGACATCAAGTTTGGCGCGACGGTGACGTTGGCGGACGAGGAGACCGAAGAAAAAAACACCTACCAGATCGTCGGCGAAATGGAAGCCGACGTTTCTAACGGCCGTCTGTCGGTGACCTCGCCACTCGCCCGGGCGATGATCGGCAAGAAGGTTGGCGAGTCGATCGAGGTCACGACGCCCGGCGGCCAGAAGGACTACGAGATCAAAAGAGTCCGCTACAAATGACGCGGGCCCGCGTCTAGCCGTCAACTTGCCGATTCTGGGACGCTCGATCCTCCCGCAAGCCAATGAGTTCTGCGCTTGCGCGGCTGTTGATCGCAAATGACTGGTCAGTCTTGTCGCTCATGCTCATCAGCATCGCCATCAACCCTCTATGCACGTATCGCCTGAGAGTGTTGTAGGATTCCCCGACGATCCCGTCACAGCCAGCGCCTGACGGATGCTTTGTAGCGCCGGTAGTCATCGCCAAACTTGGCGTCAAGGTATCGCTCTTCACGGGCGATGACGCCGTAGCGGATGGTGAGAAGCGCCGGCACGATCAACCCTACAACCCACAGGCTGTCGCTAAGGACGCCGATGCCGAGGTGGATCAAGCTCAAGGCAATGTAGATGGGATTGCGAGAGATACTGTACGGCCCGGATATGACGAGCGCGTGCGTTGGTTTGCGGGTTTCGATATTCGTGCCGGCCTTGCGAAATAGCAGAAGGCTCCAGGCGAGAAGCGCCACACCGAGCCCGAATGTTACAAGTCCCGCAGCGTACCTCATGTCGCCGATCGGCAAGCTCGATGGCCAAATGAGATCGAGAACCACGCCAAGCATGATATAGCCGAGGAAGAGAACCGGCGGCGGCGCGATGACCGCCGGCCGATCGTTAGTGCTGAAAGTCGAGTCTCGCATCTCTGCGATTTTTCCGAAGCCTAACGCCGACTATGGCGGGCAAACAGATCGTCGATTGACTGGTGTTGTTGCGTCGAGAGTAGAGCGTAGAATGAATCGAATGCGGGACGCACCGATCTAAACACTTCCACACCGCTCGCCATCGCCGCCTCGACCGCGGCCAGCTGCTCGGGCGCTGGTCTGGTACCCGCCTCTCCACCGAAAGCGCGACACGAGATCTCAAGTGAGCTACGACTGTCGCGCAACGCCGCAATCAGTCGGCGCCAGGCCTCCGTCTGCTCGGTTGTGAACTCGAACAGACCCTCGACGATGGCACTCATTTCGTCCAGCTGTTTCACATGGCCGCCACAAAAATGACCTGACCCGCTTCTGCTGTGCCACCAACTAAGGGATCGCCACCCGAATCCGCGTGTCGTGTCTCCGCCATCTACATTGCTGGCCAGCACCGGCGTTCCCGCCGCCGCTGCCGGCGGCGCCTGCGGCAACCCAAGCGCTGCCGCTGCCGCAATCATCGTCGACATAAGAAAATACTTCATACCGCGTCTCCAATTTGGATATATGACAACAATTATGTCATTATGACAATTTAATTGTCAATATTTACCACTGTTCTTTTTCTGGAAATGAAGATCCATAGCGACAGCCGATAATCTTCGCAGCGCATCTGCAACCGGACTGATGAAATGAACGGAACAGCAAGCAAAAGTACGTCGGTAGGCGAAGCCTTGCTTGATCTCTGCATCGAGGTGATTCGTACAGGATTTCGTGTACGCGAGGCCGGCAAAGCAACCGGAGCTGTGGCACCGTGGGGCGGCGGGCTCGGCGGCGTATTGAGCAGCCTGAAGGCCGAAGGACCGCAAACGGTGCCGCAGATGGCGCGGGCACGCCCGGTCGCACGCCAACGCATCCAACATATCGTGAACGAGCTGGCCGCTGACGGATTGGTCGAGTTTGCCGACAACCCGGCGCACCGGCGCTCGAACCTCGTGCGGCTCACCCGTGCGGGGGAGGTCCGCCTAGAGGAAATGATGCTTGGGCTTCGCCATGCGACCGACGAGTTAGCACATGGCATGAACGCGGCGGACTTACGCGCCGCAGCAGACATTCTCAAGCAGGTACGTGAAACACTGGCGTCACAGCAACGCGCCTAAAATCGCTGGGTTCGCTGCGATGCGGTCAGGCGTTATCCAGCTGCGCGTGGCCCTCAGTCTCATGACTGCCCGCCTCAATCGGCACACCGTACTCTCGTTTCGAGGGCCGGATCGCCAGCGCCGACTTAACATGGCTGACATTGGGCGCCGCTGTCAGCTGGGTCGTCAAGAATCTGTTGTAGCTATCCCAGTCGGCTGCAACGATTCTCAGTAGAAAGTCAGTTTCACCAGCCAACATGTAGCATTCGCGTACCAGCGGCCAGTTTGCGACAAGCTCTTCAAAGGCAAGCAGGTCGACCTCGGCCTGGCTCGCCAGACCGACCTGGGCGAATACCATGACGCCAAATCCAAGCGCCTCCTCGTTTAGATCGGCATGATAGCCGCGGATAATCCCTGCTTCCTCGAGCGCACGCACGCGCCGCAAGCACGGCGGCGCAGAAATGCCCGCGCGTTGGGCTAGCCGCACGTTGGTCATGCGGCCAGAGCGCTGGAGATCACCGAGGATCCGCCGATCAATTCTGTCGAGCTTAATGCGGGCCATCGTCATATCGCTCCATCGAGCATAATCTTGAAATAATATTACAAATCGCGCGTTGTCTCGCAAGTTGTGGCGCGGCCCTTGTACGCTGCGAGACCGCTTGCAATAGTCCCGATCTCGGTAGGCTTGGCAGCCAAGGCGCGCATTAGGTCTGGTTGGAGTATGACGGAAAAATTAGCCTGGGTCGTAACGGACGGTAAGGCCGGCATGGTTTCCCAGGCACGCGGCCTCGGCGAAGCCGTTGGGCTGCCGATCGTCGACAAAGTAATTGCCCCATCGGCGCCATGGCGGTGGATTCCACCGGCGTGGTGGCCGCACGGCCTGTTCGGCGGCATAACCGGCGCCGCGCGCAGTGGAGACCTGTTGGACGCGCCCTGGCCCGATCTGCTCGTAAGTTGCGGACGACATGCTGTCGGGCCTGCACTTGCCGTCAAACAGCGCAGCGGCGGTCACACGTTTATCGTCCACGTTCAGCACCCGCGCGTAAATCCGGCGCACTTCGACATCGTTGTCGCGCCCGCGCACGACGGCCTTTCCGGCGCAAACGTGATGACAACGCTCGGTTCCCTCCATCGCGCCACACCGGCGAGACTGGCCGCCGCAGCGGAGCAAATTGCGCCGTCGGTTGCCCACCTGCCCCGGCCGCTCGTGGCCGTATTGATTGGTGGGTCGAACCGCAGTTACCGACTGACACACCGCACGATTTCTGAGCTGGCAAAAAACCTCGCGACACTCACCCGCGAGCAAGGTGTCGGTTTGCTGGTCACCTCATCGCGTCGAACCGGCGGTGACAACGAGGCTCTCTTGCGGCGGCAGCTAGCCGATCTACCGGCCGTCGTATGGGATCGAAACGGTGAGAACCCGTACTTTGGCTATCTCGGGCTGGCCGACGCCTTCGTCGTTACGGTCGACTCGGTCAACATGGTTTCAGAGGCCTGTTCGACCGGCAAGCCAGTATATGTCATCGGCTTGGAGGGTGGTGACGCCAAGTTCCAACGCTTTCACCGCAATCTGTCCGAAGCGGGTATGACGCGCCCATTTGCTGGCGAACTCGAGAGATGGCAGTATCCGGCGCTCGACGACACCTCCCGGATCGCTGCGGCGATTTGCCGCCGCCTGGACCTTGCTGAATAGGCGAGTGACGCCGAAGATACGGTGGTTATCCGTTCCCAATTGGGCCGCATTCCCGTATATCTTCACAGAAGCGCCGCGCGCGCGTCGTCACCAGGAATTCCATGCCGGCTCTTAATTTGGACGTACTGCGATCTACGCCTCTCGAACATGAGCCGTTCGATCATGTGGTCGTTCGCGGTCTCATCTCCGAACCCGTTCTTGATGCCGTCGGCGCAGACTTTCCAGTGATCGATGCACTAGGCAGCTTTCCCTTGGAAGCGCTCAATTGCGGGCCCGCGTTGGCACAACTCAACGATGAACTGCGCGGATCGGCCATGACTGAAACAATATCGCAGCTCTTCGATATTGACCTACGGGGCCGACCGACAATGTTGACTGCCCGTGGCTGGTGTCGCGCACGCGACGGACAAATCCACTGTGACTCGAAGGGAAAGATCGTCACGGCGCTGATCTATCTAAACCGCGACTGGAGCGCGGAGGGTGGTCGCCTTCGACTCCTACGATCGGGCCACGACCTGGAGGACTATGTCGTTGAAGTGACGCCATCCGGCGGGACCATGATCGCGTTTCGCTGTACCGAACGCAGCTGGCACGGTCATAAGGCCTATGACGGTCAGCGTCGCGCGCTTCAACTTAATTGGGTAACCGATGAACGCTATCTTACGCGCGAGCGGCGCCGACATCGTATTTCCGCCGCGGTGAAGAAAGTCAAGCACGCGATCCATGGATCGTGAGTTGGACTTGGCGCAACGATACCTGGCCCCATGACGCTTAATATCCAAACGTTTAGCAACGTCGATGGAGGGTCGGTGTTTTACAAGGCCGTCGGTCATCCGCTTGCGATGTCCAAGGCGCAGGCGCTCGTTGCGCGACTTGCAAATTCCGGTACCGTTGCAATCTACGACCCGTTCGCTCAAGCGGCGAGGTTTGCGGAATTCTATGATCTGAGAGACATCGATATCGCTCATGTCTATGTTCAGGATCTGGAGCAGCTGGACGCCACCGTCCTTGGCTGCCGAACCGAACCCGTAACCGACCTCGCTGCTGCCCGCGTGCAAACCGTGTTCGTCACGGCCTTCGACGCCGATCTGGCGATAGCTCAGATCAGACATCTCTTACCAGAAGGAGTGGATGTCGCGAGCCTCGACGAAATCCGCATCAACGACGAACTGCTAGCGCGACCGGGCCCCTATCTTCATGCGCTAAACTTTGCCACCAACTTGGCCTTCTTCCGCGAGGCAGACGGCCGTCATACGCGGCTTACGACAGCGAACTACTGGTCGGGTTATGGCGCGCGAAATACAAAGATTTGGTTTTGTCTGTTCGGCGAAGACGGATCGGTTCTCGCCCAATGGCTGGAGGATCTCGGCACTGCCGCGGTACCCATCGTCGTCGACAGTGTGGAAATACGCAGGCGGTTCAATTTGGGTCCGTATACCGGCCAGCTCTTCATCCACGTGATCGCCGGCGCCGGCCATGACATCGTGAAATACGCGTTGGATACTTACGGCGACGATGACACCATGTTCTCGTGCACACACGACGCCAATGCCTGGCCCGCCGAGCGCTATGCTGGGCTGCCGGCGCCGGCCGAAGGTGAACGGGTCGTGCTCTGGGTACAAAACAGCCATCCCTGTCCGATTCCACGTGGCGGCGTCGGCTTGAACCGGATGGGTCGGAATAACGTCGTGCGTTTAGACAGGGAAATAGCGCCCTTTGCGACCTTCGCCCTCGATGTTGCAACACTACTTCCCAACGTCACCTGGCCAGAGCAGATCGAAATCCACGCTGGCAAGCACTTCGTGCGGCCGCGCTACGAAGTGGAAAGTGCAGCAGGCCGCATTTTGATCGCTCACCCCAACGTCGAGCGAATCGATCTCAAACCCGACCCGCATATCGCAGAGCTCTCCAACTTGATGGGAAAGAGCTACCTGCTGCCAGCGCCGATTCTTCCAACCAAGCGGTTTCGCAGCATGGCTCTGCCGACACCTATGTCGACGGCGCAGACCAATCTGCCGGTGGCAATTGCCCTATACGATGCGTCCGGCCAGGAAGTGGCCCGGCAACCACTTGGATGCCTGCCACGGGACCACGCGACCCTACTCGAGGTCGACGACATGTTGGACGGCGCAGCCAACGGCCGGCTCGCGAGCGGCTACGGACACATGGAACTCACCTATGATTTCCAAGACGGAGGCGATGCCGACGGCTGGCTGCATGGCCTCTTCCGCTACGAAGACAGGCAGTGCGGACACGCGGCGGAAACGAGTTTTGGCGCACATATATTCAATTCGATCCTGACCTATCGCAACGAGCCGCAATCCTACGGCGGTCGCGCGCCAGGCCTTTCGACGCGGTTGTTCTTGCGCATTGGGTCCGCACCTTCTGACACGATATGCCAATTGATCTACCCGGCCTCAACGCCGTGGCACGAGACGTCCACAACTGAACTCGTGCTTCACAACGCACAGGGCGAAGAAGTCGCACGAAAGAAAATTGCAATCCCCTGCGGCGGCTCATTGCTCTGGCACTATTCCGAGACATTTGACGATGCGGCACGGAAGGATGCGGGCGAGCACGCCTACCTCGTCGTCCGCGACGTTACCTGTCGGCTGTTCGGCTACCACGGATTGATCCAGGGCGAATCCGCCTTCAGCCTTGATCATATGTTCGGGTACTAGTCAGGCCGGCCAATCCCAAAAATCGACGCACTGGAATGTGGTGCGCGCATCGGAGGATGACCGATGTTGGGTGTAAGGTGTCCTGTTCACACCGACACACATTGCGAGCTGCATGATGGATTGGGACAAGCTCAGAGTTTTTCACACCGTCGCGGAGGCTGGCAGTTTTACGCATGCCGGAGAGCGACTCAATCTCAGCCAGTCGGCAGTTAGTCGCCAGATTAGCGCGCTTGAGGAGAGTCTCGACCAGCTCCTGTTTCATCGCCATGCGCGGGGACTTATCCTGACCGAGCAGGGCGAGTTGCTGCACCGCACGGTGCGGCGCGTATATCAGGAACTCGTCATGGCCGAATCGCGACTTTCGGACAGCCGCGAACGGCCCTCGGGGCCTCTCAAGATTTCGACGACGGTTGCATTCGGGTCGAGCTGGCTGACGCCGCGCATCAAAGAATTCGTCGAGTTCTATCCGGATATCGAAGTCAGCCTCCTGCTGACCGACGGCGAAGTTGATCTTTCGATGCGCGAGGCGGACATCGCCATCCGGATGGAGCCACCGCGACAACCTGATCTAATCCAACGGCGGTTTCTCACCCTTTTTACGCATATTTATGCGTCGCACGGTTACTTGCAACGGAACGGCGTTCCCCAAAAGGTCGAAGATCTGGATCATCACCGGATCATCATTTACGGATTCGACACACCGCCGCCGGTCGCATCGGTCAACTGGCTGCTCGATGTCGGCGCGCGGCCAGACAAGCGGCGCCAGCCGGTCCTCCGCGTCAATAACTTATATGGCGTTTACCGCGCCGCGCGAAGCGGTCTAGGTTTGGCGGCACTGCCTGATTACATGATTCCTGATGATGTCGACATCACGCGCGTATTGCCGGATTTGTCAGGGCCGACAATCCAGGCATACTTTGTTTATCCGGAGGAACTACGCCACTCAAAGCGCATCTCGATCTTTCGCGAGTTTCTCCTGCAAAATGTAACGAATAAACGCCCTTGAGGATGTCTTACTAGGACCAACCTTAGCCATAATCCTTCGCGGTTTGCCTAGATTCACGCTTAGCTATGCAAAAAATGCATAGCGGCAATGAGGAAACCGCCCTTCACGCGCGGCAGATGATTTCCTATCTAACGATAGTACGGTGACTCTGTTCACCGGCATCCGGGCATTTGGCCCGGAGCAAGGGTCTTCGGATCCCACGTCTCCCAGACGTGAAGCCTCCCTGTTCAACTTGCCGGGCCCCCCTTTCGGGGCCCGGTATTTTCATCCTCCCTACATGAACAAACTTTCGCCCGACATGCCCTGGTAAAGGTCGGCGACAAACTCGCCGTAGCCGTTATAGAGCTGCGTTGGGATACGCTCGTCGGAGTCGATGGCGTGCTCCGTTGCCTGGCTCCAGCGCGGATGAGGCACCTCAGGGTTAACATTGGCCCAAAAACCGTATTCCTTGGCCTGTAACCGCTCCCAGAAACTGACGGGCCGCTTGTCGGTGAACGTGAAGCGAACGATCGATTTGATCGACTTGAAGCCATACTTCCACGGCACGGCGAGGCGCAAAGGAGCGCCCATCTGCTTGACCACCGGTTTGCCGTAGACGCCGGTAACGAGAAAAGCGAGTTCGTTGGTCGCTTCGG
The DNA here is from genome assembly GCA_965217615.1 of Alphaproteobacteria bacterium. Taxonomy (GTDB): domain Bacteria; phylum Pseudomonadota; class Alphaproteobacteria; order UBA8366; family CAVOAK01; genus CAVOAK01. The sequence continues at coordinate 6,982 of CBDCIT010000013.1, read as the reverse complement.
CCATCGTCAGGCCCTCGACATAGGGCCAGGGGTACCAAAACTGCTTTAGGCCGGGCATTGATTCGGGTTCCGACAGCGTCTCCATTACCACGTATTTGGCGGATCCCAACGGCTTCGCGTAGTCGACAAAACTCTTGAAGGAAAATCCACTCCACGGAACCGCCATATACCATCGTTCAACGCAACGATGGCGGTATAGCCGTTCCTCGAGCGGCATCGCAGCAAGCAGATCGTCAATTGCGACCTTGCGCTCGTTCTCCACAAGGCCATCGATCATGACTTCCCAAGGCCGGATCGACATCTTCTGTGCCGCCTTGTGGATCTTCTTATGGCTGCCGAATTCGTAAAAGTTATTGTATGTCTTGACGAGTTTTTCGTCGCTAATTGGCCGATCCAACTTGTAGCGATCGTTGCGTCCAACCGGGTAGTGACCAGCCGACGGATCAGCGGTATCGGTTGCGGCCGCCACACTTAGGGGGACCCCCCCTGCGAGCAGCATAGGCCCAACTGCCATGGCCTTGACCAGCTGACGGCGCTGTAAGAACACGCTTTCGTCGGTCGCCGCTGAATCGGGTAGCTCCCAACCCCGCTTGGATTTCACTAGCATCTCTTCCCTCGTCTCGATTTGTTCATGATCGGGTATGGCTTGTGATCTGGTAATTGATGTAGCGCGAGACCCTTACACTGCCAAATCAATTAAATGTGGGCAGGGAGGAGTTGAGGCACCACTGCTGGTCCGGACAGCAACGTGTCCGTCCAGGTGCGACCAATTCTGTGACAGTCAGCTAACGACACAGTGCGGTATGCCGATGGCCGTTCCACACCGCCACCAAGCCAATTGATGGGTGCTGTGCCGAACCGCAATAGCTGGCGGCAGTTCGCTACTCAGCCGCCTGGCGCTGCGCAACGACATCATCGGCCAGGCGTCTGCTCAACTCCGACAGGTGGTCAAATCCCCATTCGTAGGTGCCAACGCCCTGGGTAACTGATCGCAGTTCAATAATCATGTCGTGGAGTTCGGATTGCGGTACGAACGCCTCAACTTCATCCCAACCCCGCCAGCCCGCTTTTGCGTCGAATCCCAGAATCTGACCGCGCCGTTTGGTAATCAGGCCCTGCGCTTTGGACGTCGCCGAGTTCGGAACCGAAATCTTTACCCGGCAGATCGGCTCTAAAAGTACAGGGTTAGCCTTGGGAAGACCCTCTTTCATGGCCAGGATGGCCGCTGTCTTAAACGCCATGTCCGAGCTGTCGACCGCATGAAACTGACCGTCGACAAGCGAGACGGCAATATCGACGATGGGGAACCCAAGGGTACCCTCGCTCAGAAACTCGCGGACCCCTGCCTCGACTGAGGGAATGTACTGCCTAGGCACAGCACCGCCGACGATGGAATTGTCAAAATTGAAGCCGACGCCCCGTGCAACCGGCTTGATATCAAGGTGCACGTCACCGAATTGACCATGACCACCGGACTGCTTTTTGTGGCGGGCGTGCTGCTTGACCGGCTTGCGGATGGTTTCCTTGTAGGGAATCTGCGGCCGTCGCGTGCTAACGGACACATTGTACAAACTGCCAAACCGCTGCGCGGCGACCTGCAGGTGAATCTCGCCCTGACCCCAAAGCACCATCTCATTGGTGTCCTGACTATGCTCGACCGATAGCGAGGCGTCTTCATCGATCAAACGGGAAATTGCCGCCGACAGCTTCACCTCGTCCTCGCGCTTATTCGGTTCGATCGCAAGCGAGTAGACCGGCTTGAGCGGCTCCGGCCAGGCAAGCGCATCGGGTACGATACCGTTTGCGCCCAACACGGCGCCGGAACCAATCTCCTCAAGGCGGCCCAACGCAACCACGTCACCCGGTTCGGCGGCGTCGATCTTCTCTAACGTGTGTCCCATCATGCGGAACAACCCGCTCACTCTTTGGTCACCGAAATGCATGCCATCTTTGACCGCACCGCGCCAAACGCGTGAAAGGGAGATTTTGCCGGTACGCGGCAAATGATAGGTCTTGAAGACCTCCAACAGCGGTTCGCCGGCTGGCAAATCTAGACGCGAAATCGTGTTTAGCGATTCGGCCACTTCGTGGCGCAGCGCTTTCAAAAGGCGTCGCACGCCATGAGCCTGCTCGCCCGCGCCCAAGAAAACGGGAACGATCGAATCTTCCTGGAAGTCTTTAGTCAGGTGCTTGTAAATTTCCTCCTTGGTGGGAACGACATCCTCCAGCAGCTGCTCGAGCAAAGCATCGTCAAAATCGGCTAAAGACTCGAGCATCGTCTGGCGTGCCTCCGCATACCGCGTGCTTTCCGATTCCGGCAGCGGAACGAGATCGGAGGCTTCCCCGGGTTTGTAGGTATAGGCTCGTTCCGAGACAAGATCGGCATAGCCCGAAACTGTCTCGCCATCGCGGATCGGCACCTCTCGCAGCACCAGTGGCCTCGACGATACCGACTGCAGCGCGTCGAGTATGTCCCGCACGCGAGCTACGGCGGTATCCATCTTGTTAATGAAGATCATGTGCGGAATCCCCAGAGAATCAAGGAGATGAAGCAACGGTGCCATGCCCTGCGCGCGCTCGACTTCGGGCTCGCAAACGACCACGGCCACGTCTGCCGCCATCAGTGCTGCATGCGTATCCTGCATGAATTCGAGCGATCCCGGACAATCGAGAAAGTGCCAGCGCTCGCCAAGATACTCGCCGCTTGCCGCGGAAATCTCGATGCTCATATTGCGGGCGCGGGCTTCACTGGACGCATCGGCAACCAAATTGCCGTCACGCTGCGTGCCGCGGCGTTCGATCGCTCCACAAACGAACAACAGCGATTCAAGAAGTGTTGACTTGCCGCTCTGATACGGTCCGACAAGGGCAGCGCAACGCGGCGCAACGGGCGAGGTGCCAGGCATGACGATCCTCCTTTCCGGGTTTTGTCTTAGTTAGCTGGTGCGACCATACGGAGTTTGGACGCACCCCTCCCATGCTTAGAGGATATGGTTCCAGCGCCGCCAATGCGATGCAAGCGAAATCAGGCAACCAGCTTGCCGATGGTTAACGCAGAAATCACCTGGCGCCAGCTTCAGCGACTGCACCAAGCAGATTTTCATAACAGAACGTTCTAAGAAAGCGACGCGCAGAATCGCTGGACACGCTGTCCAGTCTCTTCAAGCAAGTCCGTCGATGTTGCATATGAGATGCGGAAGAACGGTGACAACCCGAACGCCCCGCCGTGAACGCAGGCCGGCCCTTCGAGCTCAAGCAGCGCCGTTACGAAATCCTCATCGTTTTCTATGACATTTCCATTCGCGGCCTTCTTGCCGATCGCACCCTCGCAGGAGGGATAAACGTAAAATGCGCCCTCCGGCGTCGGGCATGAAATGCCGGTCGCCTGGTTGAGCATCGAAACGATGAGGTCCCGACGTTCTTTGAACACTTTATTGTTTTCGGCGACGAAACCGTGATCGCCCTCAAGTGCAGCCACGGCGGCCCACTGGCTGATCGTCGACGTGCTGGTGGTCGATTGCGACTGAATCTTGTTCATGGCCGACACCAGCTCGACCGGACCGGCGGCGTAGCCAACCCGCCAGCCCGTCATGCAGTAGGCCTTTGAAACGCCATTCAGCGTCAGCGTGCGCTCGTAGAGTGCCGGCTCGACCTGCGCGATCGTCGAAAATTCAAACTCGTCGTAGACGAGGAACTCGTAAATATCATCCGTCATCACCCAGACATGCGGATGCCGTGTCAGAACATCGGCCAGCGCCTTGAGATCGTCCCGCGTATAGGCAGCGCCGGTCGGATTGGAGGGCGAATTCAACATCAGCCATTTGGTCTTGGGCGTTATCGCGGCGTCAAGCTGGTCCGCTTGCAGCTTAAAGCCGCTTTCCGCAGAGCAATTTACGATCACCGGCGACGCGCCGCACAGCAGCACGATATCGGGATAGCTCACCCAATAGGGCGCGGGAATGACCACCTCGTCGCTCGGATCGAGCGTCGCCATCATCGCATTGTAGATATCCTGTTTGGCGCCGCAGCCAACGGTCACCTGCGCAGGCGTGTAGTCCAAGCCGTTGTCACGCTTGAATTTCGCGCAGATCGCCTCGCGTAGCTCCAGAATTCCAGGGACCGGCGCATATTTGGTTCGACCCTTGGCCATAGCTTCGATCGCAGCCTGCTTTATGTGCTCCGGCGTATCGAAATCGGGCTCGCCCGCCGCCAGGTCGATGATATCCCTGCCCTCCTGTTTGAGTTCCTTTGCGCGGGAGGCCATGGCGACCGTTGCAGACGGGTTCACGAGAGAAAGTCGGTCCGCGAGAAACGACATAATTGTCGGGTTTCCTTGATCCAGTTGAGACGGCGCACAATTGCGCCTCGTTCGCCCACTTTCCCCTGAAAAGTGGTTGGCTCGGTTCCGCACTCTAGCTTGCAACCGTGCTAGCCGCACACTACGCCCAAGCCCGAATAAATTACAATGTCGACGGACGGACGCCCTGGCATGAATGGCTACGCTCGTCCTATGCTTGCGGTCATGAACGACGTCGCACCCGTTCTCTCATTCGAGCGTCCCCTAAGTGAAGGCGGGCGCCGGTTCGATTTGATCTCGGATCTCGCCCCCGCTGGCGACCAGCCGCAAGCGATTGAGGATCTTGTATCCGGATTGCGAGACGGCGGGCGCGACCAAGTGCTGCTTGGCGTCACGGGCTCCGGCAAGACATACACCATGGCCCAGGTCGTCGTATCGATGCAGCGTCCTAGCCTAGTGCTGGCTCCCAACAAAACGCTGGCGGCCCAGCTCTACGGCGAGATGAAGACCTTCTTCCCGAATAACGCCGTCGAGTATTTCGTCTCCTACTACGACTACTATCAACCTGAGGCCTACGTGCCACGGACCGACACTTACGTCGAGAAGGAGTCTTCGGTCAACGAACAGATAGATCGCATGCGCCATTCCGCCACACGGTCGCTGCTCGAGCGCGACGATGTCATCATTGTGGCATCGGTGTCCTGCATATACGGCATCGGCTCGGTCGAGACCTATTCCCAGATGGTCGTGCCCCTGAAGCTGGGCCAAAACCTGGACCGGGCCAAGCTTCTGAAACGACTCGTGGAACTGCAGTACCGCCGGAACGACACCAGTTTCGTGCGCGGCACCTTTCGCGTCCGCGGCGATACCGTAGAGATCTTTCCCGTCCACTATGAGGATCGGGCGTGGCGCCTGTCGCTGTTTGGCGACGAGCTGGAGGCAATCTGGGAGTTCGACCCGCTGACCGGCGAGAAGACCGATGCGCTCGAGGCAGTCAAGGTCTACGCCAACAGTCACTATGTCACGCCCAGGCCGACGCTGCAGCAGGCGGCGCGGGAAATCAAAAAGGAGCTGGCGAGCCACCTCGAATTCCTGCGCGCCAGCGGCAAGCTTCTCGAAGCACAGAGGCTTGAACAACGCACCACGTTCGATCTCGAAATGATCGAGGCGACCGGGTCCTGTGCCGGTATTGAAAACTATTCACGATTCCTGACCGGCCGCCAGCCAGGCGAACCACCGCCGACCTTGTTTGAGTATTTGCCTGACCACGCGCTGCTGTTCATCGATGAGTCCCACGTCACGGTGCCTCAATTGGGTGGTATGTATCGCGGAGATTTCTCACGCAAATCGACGCTTGCCGAGTATGGATTTCGTCTACCGTCCTGTCTCGACAATCGGCCGCTTAAGTTCGAGGAGTGGGACGCCATGCGGCCACCGACCATGTACGTCTCGGCAACGCCAGGTCCTTGGGAGCTCGAGCGAACCGGCGGCGTGTTCACCGAACAGGTCGTGCGGCCGACCGGACTCATCGACCCGCCCTGCATCATCCGTTCGACCGAGACGCAGGTCGACGACTTGCTGGCCGAGTGCCGCACCTGCGCAGAGCAGAACCAGCGCGTGCTGGTTACGACGCTGACGAAGCGCATGGCGGAGGACTTGACCGAATACATGACGGAAGCAGGCCTGCGGGTGCGCTATCTGCATTCCGACGTCGACACGCTGGAGCGCATCGAAATCATTCGTGACTTGCGCCTCGGCGTATTCGATATCCTGGTCGGCATCAACCTCCTGCGCGAGGGCCTCGACATCCCTGAGTGTGCATTGGTAGCGATCCTCGACGCCGATAAGGAAGGATATCTGCGCAGCCGCACATCGCTCATCCAGACCATCGGGCGGGCCTCACGAAACATCGATGGCCGCGTCATCCTCTATGCCGACAAAATGACCGGGGCGCTGACCCAGGCGATCGAAGAGACCGACCGGCGGCGCGATCGGCAGCAAGCCTATAACGCCGCCAACGGCATCACGCCGGAGTCTGTCCGCAAGCAGATCGCCGACATTCTGAATAGCGTCTATGAGCGAGATCGCGTTACAGTTTCAACCGGCGACCAAGACCAGCCCCACCTGGTCGGCGTCGATCTCAAAACCTATATCGGCGACCTCGAAGCCCGCATGCGGGCAGCGGCCGCCGATCTCGAGTTCGAAGATGCGGCTCGAATGCGCGACGAGATTAAACGGCTCGAGGCGATGGATCTGGATATGCCGGTAACGACCGTGCCTATTGACCCTGAGATCGCCGCGAAACTTGTGGAAGAACGCGCCGTCACAACGCGTGGCAAAGCGAAAAGTAAATCCGCCACCGGCCGTCACGGTCGCTTTCGTCGGGGGCGGTCGCGACGATAGACGCACATCAGGTGTCTTGATCGCGCTTCGGCCCCGGCCCTATGCTCAAAGCCACGATGGCTATTTCCGATTCAGTCCCACGAACAGCACTGGTTACCGGCGCGGCGCGGCGCATCGGACGTGCCATCTCGCTCGATCTTGCGCATGATGGCTGGGCAGTGGCCGTGCATTACGGCCGCTCGAAGTCAGAAGCAGATGTGGTGGCCTCAGAAATCCGCGCTGCGGGCGGAACGGCAGAAACGCTGCAGGCCGACCTTTCCGTCGAGGCGGAAGTGCAGTCGC
>CBDCIT010000012.1:0-6143 GCA_965217615.1 Alphaproteobacteria bacterium | reverse complement strand
AAGTTTTGCCTCGTCGATCACGCGAAATCCCCGCATCGCAACGACATGTCCGTCGGGCAACGTGAGCTGAACCGTACGTTCGACAAGCAGATCGTTTTCAACAAGAGCTGCACAGAAGCGGTGTGCGCGCTCCTGCTCCGCCGCGAACGCCGTGCAAAAGCGGGTAATACTCTGCAAAAGCTGCGTCGGCTTCTCGCCCTCATAAAGCGGGCGACCTTCGCCGGAGTGCAACAAATCGGACGAAACATCAGCGCAAAGCGTCCGTGCGCCCGACTCGCGCTGTGCAACTAGAAAGGGATACCGGCGTACGAATGCAGGCACATAACACCCTTCTGCCCAACCATCGCCATCTTCGACAAACAGATTCTGGTGGGCGTGCACGCTGACCACGGCAATCGGACTTGCCTGCTCGTCGTCGCGAAACAGAATGGGATAGTGGCGAGCCGCCGAGCCGAATTCCGCTGCATTGAGTGGCAGCCAGTTGGTTTCCCGCGCGAACGCATAGGAAACGCTAGGCGCCAACGTGAGATCTCCGTGCCGTTTGGGATCGAACGCCTCAATGCGCTTGTGGAAGATGAGAGACGGCGTGTCTGTCGGTCCCGCGCTGCCGGTTGTAGACCGCCCGGCATGGGTCCGCGTCACATTGTTTGTATCGGCAGACTTCGCCATTGGCATATCTGTCCTTCTAGAGGCTACGCCGAATTGCCCCGACGATTGGTTGGGACGATTAAGGCATTCCGTCCTAGAAGGCTAATTGAAACAGCAACTTCGGGCAACAAAGCCCGTCAAACCGCGCACGCGCTGCGAATCTGGTCCATTAGGCATTGCCAGTCGCCAAGCACCCACACGATCGCGCCTCTTGGTTTCATGGACGAGATAGGTTTGGGTGAAGGGGAAATCTTCGCTAGGGTGAGCCAATCGGTCGGGCCGACGCGCCCGTGCGCGCACGAACACAACACTAGAGAGGGAAGATCAATGCACGCGAGCATAACCGAGATTAAGTTCAAGCCCGGCAAGAGTAAGGAGGCGATCGACGTGGGTCGTTCACGGCGACCGGATCTGGAGCAAGTCGATGGTCTGAAACAGATCATCATTGTCGACAGGGGCGACGATACCTGGCTGATCGTCGGCATGTACGAGAGCCAGGCACAGCAGGAAGCCGCGGGTGCGAGCTTCCAGGAAACCCTCGAACGATGGGGCGATATGGTTGAGGTCACGCCGACCAGGACCGGCGGCGCTGTATTCTCCAACGAAGTATACTGACGTCGGGCAACCTCCGTTTGATTGCATCCGTCCTTAGAGCTCAGCCAAACGCGAAATGCCGTCCAATGTCGAGCACCTACATCGGCAGGCCTGCCTTGGCGAAGCCAGCAAGCAAACGCTCCATGTCCGCCGGATCTTTGTAATGCAATAACTGTGTGTAACGATCAAAGGAGAATTTCGGGCTTGCCTCGAGAATATCTTCCCACGTTTCACGACTTTTCTCTAGTTTGCCTAATTGGCCATAGGTAGTTGCTAGTAAGAATTGAGATATGAAGATATCTCCTTGACCGAATGAATCTGAAAGCAGGCTGACCCGTCTCTCTAGAAGTTCTGCCGCCTCTTCGTAACGCTCGAGCATAAAATAGGCGTGCGCCAAAAGTGTAGTACGTAGATACTGTATCTGGGATCGAGGCGCATGGCCCTGTTGAAAAGATCGATGGCTTCGTTGTGACGACCCAAATAACTCGTGACATGTCCAAGAATCCCGTAGGCAAGCGCGTAATTCGGATTAAGGCTTATTGCTTTCTTTTGCTCGCGTTCCGATGCTTCATGATTCCCCGTCCACATATGAACCCAACCGAGGACGAAATGTGCGATCGGTTCGGCATCATCGAGCGCGACCGCTTTATTCGCCAGCTCGAGGCATTGGTCGTATGACTCCTGAGGAGAATCACTCCATCCATTCACGTAATCCCACCCGTGGACAGCGGCCAGTTCGGCATAGGCAGCGGCATACGTTGGATCCAACTCAATCGCCCGTTCCAGCAGTGGCCTCGTTCGCGCGTTCTCCATTCGGTTACCAAAAATAGAGGGCTTGCGCCCACTCATGGCCCACTCGTAGGCCTCCATATTGTCTGTGCCGCGGTGCGACACGCGCTCCACCTCGTCCGAGGTGAGCTTGAGTTCCAGCGCGGCGATGATCTTAGCCGTTACCTCATCCTGGATCGCGAAGACATCGGAGAGGTCGCCGTCGTAGCGTTCAGCCCAAAGGTGGCCTGCCGTCACGCCGTCGACGAGCTGCGCGGTGATGCGCACGCGTCCGCCGGCCTTGCGCACGCTGCCTTCAAGTACGTAGCGCACGCCGAGCTCACGGCTCACTTGCTTCACATCGACCGGCGCCTCCTTGAACTTGAAAGACGAGTTGCGGGCGATAACGAAGATTGCCGAGATCTTCGAGAGACCCGTGATAATGTCCACGGCGATCCCATCGCTGAAATACGCCTGCTCTGGGTCGCCGCTTACGTTGTCGAAGGGAAGGACCGCTATGGACGGATTACCAGGCAGCGCCAGTTGCTCCGTGGGAAGTGCTGCCGTGCTTCCCGCAGGTTGACCTCCGTCGATCCGCACCCGGAAGACTTGAACCGGCCGCGTGATATTTTTGACATTTTGCTCGCCGAGGTCATCGAACTTGTAATCGAGCTTGTTCCGCACGCCTTCGTGGACCATCCCGGAAATACAGATGCCGCCCGGCTCCGCCAGACCTTCGAGACGATCCGCGACGTTGACGCCGTCGCCAAGGATGTCGTCGCCATCGACCACGATATCGCCGAGATTGATGCCCATGCGATACTGGATGCGGCGATCCTCAGGGACGCCTGCTTCACGCTCCGCGATCGCCTGCTGGATCGCCACGGCGCATTCCGTCGCGTCGACCGCACTGGCAAATTCCACCAGCAGGCCGTCACCCGTAGTCTTGACGATACGGCCCTTATGTCCAGCGATCCTCGGTTCGATGAGCTCCGTGCGGTGGGCCCTCTGGCGCGCGATCGTGCCCCGCTCGTCGGCCTCCACGAGCCACGAGTAACCGACCATGTCGGCACTTAATATGGCCGCGAGCCGCCGCTCCTCGCGCTCCGATGCCACAGAATTCCCCTCCCGGTGAATTTTCTTGGCCACAATCTAGAAAACGCAGGCGTCAGAGTCCAACGCAACTGCCCGGTGGAATGGATATTGCTGCCATAACAGCCCGTTGATTAAGTGGCTTTTTCCGGCTCTCACCCCCAGATGAGGAATGCGGCGGCGAAAGCCGACTGGCCGCTTTGCGAACCCCCCCGTGCCACCAGCATGGCCCCGGTGGGCGTGAGCAGAACGAAAATACCGCCATATCCGCCCGCCACGGCCTCCCGCGGGGTGCCGGCGCCGATGAGCTGGCGCATCAGTAACGATAGATTGTGGCCGGCGACGTGGAGCAGGTATCGCTTGTGCACATTCTCTCGCCCGCGCAGCCAGGTTCGTCGCATGCCGCCACGATCGAGGTTGTGGGCAAAGCAGTGCTCGACGATCTCGGCGCGCAGCTTGAAGGCCTCGCGGGCGACCCCGGACTTGAGCCGCGCACGGTTGTTGGTGACCGCGCGCCGCGCCGCCTCATCACCGTGCCAGCGCGAAAAGCCGGTCTGCTTGGGCGCCGCGATCCGGGTCTTCCAGGGACTGTCGTCCAGAGCCCTCAAGACCGCCCGTGAGTGATAACCTTTGTCGGCGACGCATTCGGCCGGGTCCTCCGCCGTCGGTGCCGCATCCACCGCCCCGAGGTTTGCCTCGGCCTTCGCCAGGATCTTGGAAAGCGTCGTGGTGTCGCCCTCATCAGCCGGGTGCAGCTCGGCCGCCACCACCGCGCCGGTGTTCAGATCCACCGCGTGCTCGGGCTTGTAGGCCAGATGCGTCGTGCCGTCCTTCATCTTGGCGATCTTGGCCTCGGGGTCGCTCTTCGAAACCCAATCCGTGTTGGAAAGCTTCTTGCCCTTGCGCTTCCGCTCCAGACGCGCCAGATCCTCGGCCGTGGGTGTCTCGACGCCGCTTTCCCGGGCCAGGCGCTCCAGCATCTCCCGGTAGCCTTCGCCGTTGGCGCGCCGCACGATGTTCCGCAGCGCCGCGTTGGCCTCCATGGTCGAGGCATCGACGCCGATGCGCTCGCCCTTGATCAGCCCCGCCTCGGCGATCAGCACCAGAACCCAGTCGAAGACCGCCGCGTGGACTTCATGGGGCAGGCGCGTGCGGCTCCGTGACAGCCAGGAATGTGGTCCGGTACCCGATCACGGCTCCCCAGTCGCAGGAACGCCCGCAGCGAAAGCGAGTCCGAGCAGCGCCACTCCAGACCGCGCTCGCTGTCGATGCCCTCGAAGTAGCCCACCAGGTGCATCCGGAAATAGCGCCCGGGCGGCACCGAGGGCGCGCCCATCCGGGCCGCGTAATAAGGCCGGCAGCTCGCCTCGGCAAAGGCGTCGAAGCCGCCCTCGATCAGCACCGACTGCAAGCGGTCATAAAACACATGACCCGGAGAGCGCGGCATCTCCGACCAGCTCACCATCAGGTCCCCCTGACCATCCTTCTGCCGTCCCATCGCCATCGGCGAATCCCCCTGCAAATCAGGGAACCAGAGAATCAGACGGCGCCCACTTAATCAACGGGCTGATAAACCCATGAGGGCATTCATTCCGACGAACGGACATCTCCATTGCGAGTGCGTACGCTTGGTTGGTAGTGAAGTGTAGCATTCCAATGCGACACACTCGGTGATCTACAGAGCGCTTTGCCTCAAGGCAACATCGCATGAGACTACAACGCTTGAACGACCAAAGGACGCGCTATGACCCGCGACGACGTTGAAATCGTTGAAAAAGAAACCGTGTATCGAGGCTTTTTTCAACTCGACCACTATCTCCTTCGCCACAGACTCTACGAAGGTGGTTGGAGCGACGAGCTAAGCCGCGAAGTGTTCGAGCGCGGTGACGCGGCGGCTGCGCTACTCTACGACCCCGACCGCGACGAAGTGGTTCTCATTGAACAGTTCCGGCCAGGCGCCCTGACCGCCGATCGCGGCAACCCATGGCTCGTCGAAATTATCGCCGGCATCGTCGAACATGGCGAGAACGCCGAGGAGGTCGTCCGACGGGAAGCGATTGAGGAAGCAGGATGCACGATTACCGACATCGTGCCGATGTTCAATGTGTTCCCGAGCCCTGGCGGTTCCTCCGAAATCGTTTCGCTATTCTGTGGCCGCGTCGACAGTCGAGGCATTGGCGGCGTTCACGGACATGCCGACGAAGGCGAGAACATCCGCGTACTTGTCGAGCCCGCAGATATATCCTTCAAGCGCCTCGACGCCGGGGAGATTCACAACGCGATGCTGATCATCGCGCTTCAATGGCTGGCACTGCATCGAGATTCATTGCGTAATATCTGGCTTGTCTAGCTAACCTGGCTTCCTTTCTGCGGACTTGCGGCACGCCAAAGCGCGGCTGTACTCTTCGGCCTTCTCAGGGTCCAACTCATTCGCGCGGCGGTACAGGCTCATGACAATTCGCGAAGACTTTGCCAAGGCGATCGGCAACACGCCGATGATCAAACTTCGCAAGGCCTCGGAGATCACCGGTTGCACGATTCTCGGCAAGGCTGAATTCCTTAATCCCGGTAGTTCGGTGAAGGATCGGGCTGCGCTCGCAATCATCGAGGACGCAGAAAAAAGGGGAACGCTCAAGCCCGGCGGCGTGATTGTCGAGGGAACGGCGGGCAATACCGGGATTGGCCTGGCGCTGGTTGGCAACTCACGCGGCTATCGAACCGTGATCGTCATCCCCGAAACCCAGACGCAGGAGAAGAAGGACATGCTGCGGCTCTGCGGTGCGGACCTGCGAGAGGTTCCGGCGGCGCCCTATAGAGATCCCAACAACTATGTTCATTTCTCGGGCCGTCTCGCCGAAGAGCTCGCCAAGTCTGAGCCCAACGGCGCGATTTGGGCACGTCAGTTCGACAACACCGCAAACCGTGACGGCCACTATCGGACCACGGGCCCGGAGATTTGGGAGCAGACGGACGGCAAGGTCGACGCCTTCATTTGCGCGGTCGGTACCGGCGGTACGCTCGCCGGCATCGGCATGTTCCTC
>CBDCIT010000011.1:0-39259 GCA_965217615.1 Alphaproteobacteria bacterium | reverse complement strand
AAAAGTTGGGACAGATTTTGTTCTCGGATAAGTATGATGATTTTCGACCTAATAACCGTGAAATGAGGCTTTGAGTCGGGGGTGATACAGACCAGCTCCCATTCTTCATATTTAATCTCACCGCCCAAAACAAATTCCTGCGCAAGAATAGGGAAGCGGAGGCATTTTACGGCAAAGACACGGTAGGTCATCTAGCGAGCAAGCGATTTTATAGAGATGTCTATGAAGTTACGCCGCTCTGGTATGGGTCCGACGATTTCACCTACAACAGTGAAGCTGACTTTCCAATTCATCATGCAGTCGCGCTATCCGGCGCGGCATACGAACCTCATGCTCTTATCCGTATCGAATGGTTGGCCCGAATCATGTCGGGTATGAATCACGATCTAGGGCTTTACCATGATAACAATCCCGTTGGGGAAAGCCGCGAGTGGGAACGCGGTTCGATCGAGAAACATCGGCCGCGGAAATTTGGACCATTCCCATTGCACTCGATTTATTTTCACCAAAACCAGACGCCGCTCGTAGACATATCGTTGTCTGACGGTGGTCATTCAGACAATTTGGGAATTTATTCACTATTAAAAAGGGGGCTGCCAAAATCTACTATTGGTGGACGCGGAGTACGATCTAAACTACAAATTTTCTTCACTTAAGATACTTAGTAAGAAACTACGCGACCAAAACATTAATCTCTCGCTTCAAATTCAGAGCAAAGACTCAAATGAAAATATCGAAACTTCATTTGAGCTCAACGACGAAAATTCTGAAAGTATGGCGAAATCAAAAATTTCTGATGAAGAGGAAGATGAAGATTCTGCACTGAAAAAGCACCGCTTTCCCATTCCGGTTATCGAAGGCACTATTTCCAACATTCAAATGTTAGGAAAAACCGGACCCACGGACGCGATGAGACTATACTACATCAAGCTCTCCATAGATCCCAGGGAACTATCGGAAACAACGGTTAAAGAGGGAATTTCTGAGAATCGTTACTATGGTCGAAATGTTGCCGGCCAGATTGTAGAAGGGAGGGCGTCAAAAAACGCATTCGGGAAGTGCAAGAAAAGACTAATTTATCTGGGTTTCTTCCCGCAACGGTCAACAGTTGATCAAAATTTTTCTACACAACAGTTTAACGCATTTCGAGATTTAGGTTGCCTGATTATTGACGGTATCTAAGCGGAACTCCGAGTATTTAAAATCCGGTGCTGGTGACAGATGATAGAGTTCTACTGGCGGAAGACTCCAGTTGTCTGTACAGAACCAACTAGCTATACCGCAGATATCACTTCCTAGCTTTGTTGGTTGTTGCCTTTCACTGCAACCTTTATGTGCCGTTGTTAGTAGGTGAAAGTGAGATTGCATTTACGATCATGACTTTATGAACTTCCTCGGTGTGCAGGAATTTGCAACTCTCTGGGATCCAGGCTTTTCCGACTGCGTACCAATTGGCTCAAAGCGTATTCCGATTGGAGCACAGTCAGCATTCCCGTTGGACATTTGCGGTTGGGCCTAGGAGAATTCGGAGTATCGGTTCCCCGTCGAGCGGGTTGAACTTTTCTCTGAGGAACGCCGCTTGGCCCAGCACACATCACAGGGAGATGACCGCGCCGTGCCGCAGGACGTGCTACCCGACGCGCTGCAGACCGCCGCACCGAACGGCGGCGCCAAGCCCGCATCCAACCTTCTCGGCATCGCTTGTGTGGTCGCCGCGGCCTTCGTCTTTACCACCCAGGACATGGCGATCAAGTGGCTGAGCGGCGACTACGCGCTGCATCAGGTCGTGCTAATCCGGGCTTCGATCGCGATCACTATCACGCTGACGATCCTCGTGCCGCTCGAAGGTGGCTACCGCAATCTGCAAACTCGGCGCCCGGCACTCCACCTGCTGCGGGGGCTGGCGATCGTCGTCGCAAACATGACCTTTCTCATGGGACTTGCCACACTGCCGCTGGGTGAGGCGACGGCGCTGTTCTTCATCGCGCCACTCTTCATCACGGTCCTCTCGGTGCTCCTGCTGCGTGAACGCGTTGGCCCGCGGCGCTGGATCGCCGTGCTGATCGGGTTGTCGGGCGTCGTCGTGATGCTGCGGCCCGGAGACGAGATTTTCCGGGCGGCGGCGTTGTTTCCGGTCGCGGCCGCCTTTGCCTACGCATCGATGCAGATCATGACGCGCAAGCTCGGCATCGCCGAGAAGGCTTCGACCATGGCCTTCTACATTCAGATCACCTTCATTGTCGTCAGCGGCGGCGTCGGTTTGACGGTGGGCGACGGTCGCTTCGCGGGCGGCACCGGTCCCAGCTTGGAATTTCTGCTGCGCGCCTGGGTCTGGCCGAGCGGCGGCGACGCATTGATCATACTCGGCATCGGCGCGCTGAACGCCATGGGGGCCTATCTGATCAGCCAAGCCTATCGAGGCTCGGAGGCCGGCCTGATTGCACCATTTGAATACTTGGCCATGCCGCTCGCGGTGTTTTGGGGTGTTGTCGTCTGGGGCGATTGGCCCGACGCGGTGACCTGGCTCGGCATTGCCTTGATCGGCGGCGCCGGGCTCTATGTGTTCTATCGGGAGACGGCACGCCGGGAGAAATGAAAATGGTGACGATAAAACCGAAGACGGTCGCGAAAATTCGGGTGGCGGGTGAGGCGGCCAGTCATGCGAGAACAGACGTGACGGTTCGCGACGTGGCGACGACCATCGACGAGCCGGAGGAGCGGGGCGGGACCAATATGGGACTGTCGCCGACGGAAACGCTGATGGCGGCGCTGATCGGCTGCACCAACGTCATCACCCACAAGATCGCCGCGGCAAGCGGCGTCGAGATCGCAGCGATGGTCGTGGAGGCCGATGCCGCCTTCGACCGGCGGGGTGTGATCCTCGAGGAGGAGGTCGACGTATCGTTTCCGGACATCAAGCTGAAGATCGATCTCTCAACCACGGCGAGCGAGAGCGAGCTCGAGACGATCAAGCGTGACCTGGCAAAATTCTGTCCCGTCTCGAAGGTGATCCGCCCGGCCGGGACGAACATCGTCGAGGAGTGGACCGTCACGCGTCCTTAAGCGGCCGGCGCCCCAAGGTGTTCGCCGAAAAATGCCCCCTTTGACTAACGCAAGTGTGATTTCAAGTGAGGCCGTCCCCATCGCTAAGGTATGGCGGCCGCATGATCGGCTTTGCGTCCGCTCAAGAGTCCGACCGCCAGGGGGAGGTGACAGGTGAAAAAACTTCATACTTGGGCGTTGGCCCTTGTCGTCGTTGTGTTTGCTGCCGCGCCGTCGGCGCAAGCGCAGAGCCGAATTGAGCTGACGCAAGGGGTCAAAACACAGCTGATCGCGCTGAACGCGTTGCGCGACGGCATCGCAGCCTCAGCCTTCGACGGGCGTCCGGTCCTCGTCGTCTTTTTCGCCAGTTGGTGCCCGCCCTGCGCTGCCGAGTTCGGCGAGATAGGCCGATATATCGAGAGTGAAGACAGCGACAAGGTCAGCGTGGTCGCCGTCAACTGGATCGAAGACCTGATTGGTGAGTCGAAACCGCGGCTCGCACGCATGTTGCGATTGATCGACCCGAGCATTCCGGTTGTCAAAGGCAACGGCGCTATCGCCCGCACGTTCGGCGGTGTGCAAAGCATTCCAGCGGCGTTTATTTTCGACGGCGCCGGCCGCGAGGTGTTTCGCTTGGGCGGCGATGCGGGTCCCCACGGCCGCCATTATCTGCGCCGCGAGCAGTTGGCGGGAGTCATCGACAAGCTGAGCTGACGCAACCCGGACGGAATTCAGCTGCGCGTCATTCGACGGTCATTCCGCCAGGCCGGCCTTTAAGCGTGCGCGGTTCGTTCTGGCGACAGCGTGAACTGCAGGCTCAGCGCCAGTAATCGACATGTAACCGGTGCCGCGACTTAATCCAAGCGTCGGGCGCGGTATATGATAGGCTTGGCCCCATGACGCCACTGTCATCGATCTATTGAAAGGACGAGCATGGCTGGCAAGCCGAATTACCGATTTGAGCGTTTGCAGCGAGAGCGCGCAAAAGCCGCGAAAAAAGCCGCCCGGCTTGAGGCCAAGAGAGCAAAGTCGAAGAAACGGAATGAGGACACCGTAGAGCCGACTCAAGGCGATGAACATTTGCCGACAGAATAAGGTCTGCCTGCCTATTGCGGAATAGCGATTGCGCGCATGTAGGGCGCCCAGTCTTAAGCCTTTTCGTGCCGCCGCCGCTGAAACCTATATTCTTAGAATGTCCAGGTCTGTGTTGAACAAGAAGAAGGTGGCTAGGGTAAGGCTACCGTCGGTCGACCGCATCCTATCCCTCGCGCGCGCGAAGAATCTAGTAACTGAATATGGCCGGGCAAACGTGAAATCGGCTGTGCGCGACAAGCTGGCGCGCGTTCGCCGGACGCAGTTGGCGGCCGGTGCGGCAGAGACGTTTTCAAGCAATGATCTGCTCGGTCAGGTCGAACGGCGACTTAGCGCGTCGGCCCGTATGACGCCGCGGCGCGTTTTCAATCTAACCGGCATCGTTATCCACACCAACCTCGGTAGAGCGCCGTTGCCCGAGATGGCTATGACAGCGATGGCCGAAGCGGCGCGCGCGACGATCATTTGGAAGGAATGATCCGGGACCAGACCGGCGCCGAAGCCGCCACCGTTGTGAACAACAACGCGGCCGCGGTTCTGCTTGTGCTCAAGAGTTTGGCGCTGCGGAAGGAGGTTCTTGTTTCCCGTGGCGAGTTGATCGAGATCGGCGGTTCGTTCCGTATGCCCGATATTATGGCCCGCGCGGGCTGCAAGCTCGTCGAAGTGGGCACCACAAACCGCACTCACCTGGCAGACTATGCCGCGGCTATTCGTGGCTGTGTCTCGAAAGTGGTGGAAATTTGAGGATGGCGTAATCTCCGGGTGACAAGACAACCACCCAACCGGCGGCTAGCACCGCCAAGGAGATCACGCCATGAAGAACACTACCGAGACTTCCGCGCTTTCGCTACTGGCCAATGACGCCGGCTATGATCCGCTCGAGGACCGGCTGCGGGAGAACATCAGATCCACGATCGAGGCCGTTTTTGAGGAGGAACTTGCGCAGTTTCTCGGGCGCTGCCGATACGGTCGAGAGGACGCGCTTCGGCAAGGGTATCGGAACGGGCACCGGGAGCGGCAACTGACGGGGACATTCGGGACCGAGAGGGTGAGCGTGCCGCGTGCACGGATCGTTGAGGAAGACGGTCGGGCGTCGGAATGGCGTTCGCGGGCGCTGCCGCGCTACCAGCGGCTGACCAGAAAGGCCGAGGCGCTGATCGCTTCGGTGTATCTGTCCGGAACCAACACGCGGCGGGTGAAACGCGCGCTGTTCGGGCTCTTCCGGGGTGCTGTGAGCAAGGACGTTGTGAGCCGGGCGTGGCGCAAGGTGAAGGTCGATTGGGACGCCTGGTGCAGCCGTGGCCTCGCGGATGAGGATATCGTTCGGCTGATCCTTGACGGTACTGTGATCAAGACCCGACTGGATCGCAAGGCCACCAACATCTCGGTTCTCGCGGCTATAGGGGTGCGCCGGGATGGCCAGAAGGTCTTGCTTTCGATCGGGAATATGGGCGGAGAAAGCCAGGCGGCGTGGCGCCAGTTCCTCGACGACCTTGATGCGCGTGGACTGAAACGGCCCGGGTTTGTCATCGTCGATGGCGCGCCGGGACTGGAGGCGGCTCTGTCGGCGCTTTGGGGCGATGACCTTCCCGTTCAACGCTGCACCGTGCACAAGCACCGCAACCTTCTGGGTCATGCTCCCAAACACATGCATGACGAGCTGAGCGAAGATTACCGCGATATGATCTATGCCGACACTGCCTCCGAGGTGGAAACCCGCCGCAAGACGTTTGTCCGCAAGTGGCGGCTGAAATGCAGGGCCGTCGCGGACAGCCTCGCAGAAGCGGGCGACAAGCTCTTTACCTTCACGCGCCTGTCCAAGAGCCAATGGAAATCAGCCCGAACGACCAACGCCATTGAGCGTCTCAACGAGGAGTTCAAGCGCCGGATCAAAACACAGACCGTGCTGCCGTGTCCCGAAACAGTGCCGATGCTCCTCTGGGCGCTCCTCGCTTCCGGCCAAATCCAGATGCGCAAAGTCGATGGATGGGAAACCCTCGATCAGCTAATCGCCGACGAAACCCTTGACCGAGCGGCCTGACCGCCGCAAAACTCAGCCCGCTCGGAGAGGCGCCAAAACCAATTTCCACCACTTTCGAGACACAACCCCATTCGTGCGCAAACCTCGCTCCTCATGAAAGTCCATACGAGCAACTACATAGTGGAGGGGTTCAGCGCCGCGGTGCCCGTCAGCGAATTGGCCGGGCTCGCGGAGGAGAATTCGCTGCCGCTGGTTGTCGACTTGGGAAGCGGCTCGCTCGTCGATCTCGAAGCTTTCGGGCTGCCGCACGAGCCGACGGTCCGGGACACCTTGTCGAGCGGCGCAGACCTCGTAACCTTCAGTGGCGACAATGTCAATCGGCGTCCAAAATTGACCCCCTATCGGCGTGCAATATTGACCCCCTGAGTGGCACGGCGGAGGTTGTCCCGGTAGTCAATAGGGGGGCGTGCGGCTTCGTGTAGCGCCTTGCGGTGCGCGGAGCGAAGCCGCGTGGGCTTGACGTATACGTCAAGCCTGTTGACCCACTGGGGCAAGCGGGCCGCAGGCACGGCCTGCCGGGTCAGCAGCGGTTCTTGAAGCGCCAGCTCTCGTTTCGATGATCTCGCAATGGTGGGTCAGGCGGTCGAGCAGCGCGGTGGTCATCTTGGGGTCGCCGAAGACGGAGGGCCATTCGCCGAAAGCGAGGTTGGTGGTGACGATGATCGAGGTGCGCTCGTAGAGCCGGCTCATCAGGTGGAACAGCAGCTGGCCGCCGGCCTGGGCGAAGGGCAGATAGCCGAGTTCGTCGAGGATGACGAAGTCGCGTCGGACGAGTTGGTCCGCGGTACGGCCCTGGCGTCCGGAGCGGAGTTCGGCCTCGAGGTGGTTGACCAGGTCGACGACGTTGTAGCAGCGGCCACGGGCGCCCTTTCTGATACAGGCGCGGGCGATGGCGACGGCGAGATGGGTCTTGCCGGTGCCGGTGCCGCCGACCAGCACGATGTTGCGCTTGCTCTCCAGGAAGTCGCCGCCGGCGAGTTCCTGGATCAGGGGCTCATTGCCCGGGGAAGCGGCGAAGTCGAAGTCGGCCAGCTCCTTGGCCGTCGGCAGCTTGGCGGACGTCATCTGGTACTTGATGGAGCGCGCCTGCTTGTCGGCGACCTCGGTCTGCAGCAGCGTACCGATGATCTGCTGCACCGGATGACGGCGCTTGAGCCCGTCGGCGAGGATGTCGTCGTAGGCGGCGCGCATGCCTGCAAGCTTCAGTGCCGTCATCATCGCCAGCACATCATGACGCTCCATGACCGGCCTCCCTCAGGCGGTCGTAGCGGCGGCAGTCGGCCACCGGCCGGTGGCGAAGCTGCAGGCCCTCGGGCGTTGGGATGGCCGGCGGCTGCTGCTGCTGGCACTGCCGGGCGAGGATGTTGAGCACAACATCAGCGCTGCAGGCGCCGCAGGCGAGCGCTTCGGCGCAGGCCGCCTCGACCGCCTCCAGCCCGTCCTCCAGCACCGCCGCGAGGATCCTCACGAACTGCCTGTCACCGTCGTTGCAACCCGTCAGCCGCGCCCGTATGCGGCCCAGCGCGCCGGGCAGTTGCCAACCCTTGAAAGGCGCGCCATTCCTCAGCGCACCGGGCTTCCGTGTCAGGATCGGCACGTAGTGCCATGGATTGCAGGCGATCTCACCGCGTCCAAAGCTCCGGGGGTGTTCGGCAACAGTCTCGCCATCCTGGCGGATGACAATACGATCGGCATAGGCTCGCACGTCGACCGTCCGCCCGACGGCGCGGGCCGCCACGCTGTAGTGGTTGTTGTCGAAGCGCACCAGACAGGTCTTGGAGACCGATACCTCGGTGGCGTGGAAGCCGTCGAAGGGGCCGCGATAGGCCATCAGGAAGGGCCGCTCCTCCTCGAACACCTGCCACACCGTCTTGCCCTCGATCGTCGGATGCGGCCGCTTCTTGGCGTCCTCGATACACCGATCCATCAGCCACGCGTTGATCTCGGCGTAGGAGCCGCCCCGCGGGATGGGCACGAACAGGCGGCCGCGGACGTCACCCACCTGCCTCTCGACCTGGCCCTTCTCCCAGCCCGCACCCGGAGTGCACGCCACCGGCTCCACCAGATGGTGGGAGCACAGCTCCAGAAAGCGCCGGTAGTAGGCGCGCTCCTTGCCCACGAAGACCATGCTCACCGCCGTCTTCATGTTGTCGTAGATGCCCCGCCGGCAGACCCCGCCGAAGAAACGGAAGGCGCGCTCATGCGCCTCGAACACCATCTCCTGGCTCTCGCGCGGGAAGATCTGAACCAGCTGCATACGGCTGTAGCAGAGCCGCATGTGCGCCGCCTTCACCTTGGTCGTCACACCCGACAGGCGCGCGTACTCGTGGCTCCAGTCGAACTGGTAGGCCTCGCCGGGATCGAAGCTCAGCGGCACAAAACCCTGCGACGGCGACAACAGCCGCCACCGCCGACGCCAGGTCCTGGCGTAGCGGCGCACCGCGTCGTAGCCGCCGCCATAGCCCAGAGCCGCAAGGTCTTCATGAATCCGCAGCAGAGAAAAGCGGTCCCGGCGCGGCTTCTTCTCGTTGGCCTCAAGCCGGCGCTCCAACTCCTCCACCCACGGCCCCAGCTTCGGCAGCGGCTGGATCTTGCGCTCGTAGCTGTAGGAGGTCTCATCGCCCCGTACCACCTTGCGCACCGTGTTCTTCGAAACCCTCAAATCCCGGGCGATCTTCTTGATCGGAACGCCCTTCACCAGATGATCCCGACGGATCCGCGCAATCGTCTCCACAACCAGCATCTCCCCCACCTCGTCTGTCCAAACAACAAGGTGTGTTCAAGAGCACAAAACCAGGGGGGTCAATTTTGGACGCCGATTACCCCACCAAGGGGGTCAATATTCCACGCCGAACAACACACAGCGAGAAGATCGGCCCGCCGCGGGCGATGTGGGGGCCGTTTGAACTCGGTCGTCCCCTCGGCGCGCCCGACGAGCCGGAGTTTCAAAAGCGCGTTTTGATCAGCTGTCTTGCGTTACTCGACGCTGACGTCGGTCCGGTCCACATCGACTTTCCCGACGACGCACCTGAGGCCGAGGATATCACCGGATGGGCGTGCCCCATCAATCTCGCGCCACCCGAAGACATTGCCGACACGGCAACCGGCCGCGGCGCTTGAAGCCGAAGTGGCGCAGCTTGCGACCTGGTATGACCTCGGATTGAAGGAGCGCAATCGGACGGCGTTCGGAATAAGCGGTCTCGACATCGATGAGTTAGCACCGTTCGTGGGTTCGTTCCTTGGTGACGATCCAGCGCCGAGCCCGCGCGAAGACATGGACCGGACGGAGGTGTTGAAACTTGCCTGCGATGACCTCAGAGCGTTCTGCATCGAGGCGGCGACGTCGCAGCCCGGGCATGCGTCGAGTACGGATCTGAATAACTGGTATTGGCGCGAGACCGTGGCGGGCAAGGCGGTCATTGCGGTCAAGGCAGCTTGCCTTGCAAGCACCGATGAAGCATTGCGTTTTGCCGGGCCGTTCCTTGTGCCGCGCGACCAGGCACACCTGGAGCAACCGGCAACCTGAAGTGGCCCAACGGATCAAGCGTAATATTCGACTGCACCGTGTTAAGTGGTCCACCGTCGGCGGCACGTTGCGCGAGCAGACTTGCCAGTTTCAATCACCTTGACTCGCGCTGCGGGGCGTCTATATCTAGGCGGCACGTTACACACTTGTCGTTGTCTACTACGAAGGCCGTTTCATCGGCTGGCCGAGTTACCTCCTGACATTGTGGACGTTTTTTGATCGGCTCGTGCATATCGTACGGCGACCGATCCTTTGCTAAAGGAGTGGCTATGGCTACTGGAACAGTGAAATGGTTTGACCCCGTCAAGGGATATGGATTTATCCAGCCGGAGGATGGTTCGAAGGACGCCTTCGTTCATATTTCGGCTGTTGAACGCGCGGGTGAAAGCACCCTGCGCGAAGGGCAGAAGGTCTCCTATGATCTCGTGCCCGGGCAGAATGGCAAGTCCGCTGCCGAGAATCTCGCGATCGTCGAGTAATCACATTTGGGCCGCCGTCGGCATTCGGCGGCGGTCTAACCTTCTCAAGAAATTACGCGCGTCTCAGGATCGCCGTTCGTCGACACGTCCCGGCGAATGGCGTTCGCCTTGAGGGGGCATCGACGCGCTCGCGAAAGTGGTCATCATGATCCGCTTCCGGATACGATGGGACCATGCGAATTATTCTACAACCCAGGACGATTTCGAGTGCCGTTTTGGCGCTCGTCGTCGGGTTGGCACTGGCGGGCAACGCGTTGAATGCTACTGAACGGAAGCTTACGGCCGAAGAGATCCGGCTATCACTTACAGGCAACACCATCGAAGGGATCTGGCGTGGGACGCCCTATCGATCCTATTTTGCGGCCGATGGCGCGCCGACGCGGCGAAAGGACAATATTGTTCCAAATGGGGCGCGTTCGGTTGGGATTGCTACGATATCTGTTCAGATGGGCCGGGCACTCTCATTTGGGTTGTGCCTGGAGACGGATATCGCTCGCCTTCGAAGCTGATCGAGGGTCGCAATCTTTATTGACGCAACCTGAATTCGCCGCCCGCGGTCGGACAGCTCAAATTTGCGTAGAAGATGTCGGCAAGCTTAGTCCGCGCCGTTGAGCGTGGTGTTGGGGCCGCGTTCTCTCACAGCAATGTATGTCGTTGCGCCGACAATCATGGCGGCCCCTATCCAGGTGAATAGTCCGGGCACTTCGGCAAAGAAGACATAACCAAGTGCAGCCGCCCAGATAAGTTGAAGATAGAACATCGGCATGATGACGCCCGTATCGGCGTCTTTCAAAGCCTGCGTAAAGGTGAGGGTCGCAACAACCTCCAACACGCCGATGGCGGCGAACCAAGCCAGATGCGCAAGGCTCGGCGTTTGCCAAAAGAAGAGTGCCGGCAGCAAGGAAAACGGCACCCGTAGTACGGCCCCATAGACTGAAATGGTGACGACCGAATCGGTCCGGATCAGCACCTTGATGACAAGGATCGTCAATGCGAAGAAGAATGCTGACAGAATGACGATCACCGATCCCGCGTCGACGACCGCGAAACCCGGGCGCAGGACCACCATGGCGCCAGCAAAGCCGAACAGAATTGCCGCCCATTGTCGAATGCTTATGTTCTCGCCGAGGAAGGATACTGCAAGCAGCGCCGTGAAGATCGGCATGGTGAAACTGAGCGCTGTGACTTTGGCGAGTGGCGTCGCGCGAAGCGCATAAAATAGCGCCAGTACGGCGATCGTGCTGAGGATAATGCGGAGTGTGTGCAGATGCAGCTTTGCTGTGCGCATCGCTGCCATCCTGCGCGGCAGGATCAATGGGAGCATTGCGATCGATTGGCTAAGGGCAGCGAAAAACGCAATTTCGAAGGGATGTAGTTCCTGGGACAGGTGCCGCACCACGGCAGTTTCGACAGCGAACGTGAACGTGGCAACGGCACCGAGTCCTATGCCGCGCAGGTTGCTCGGCCGGCTGGACAGAAGTGTGGAAAGACGTGCTCTCAAAATGCGGGTCTGACTAATGCTGACAAACCGAGAATACCATCCGTGGCTGTGTCTCGAAAGTGGTGGAAATTTGAGGATGGCGTAATCTCCGGGTGACAAGACAACCACCCAACCGGCGGCTAGCACCGCCAAGGAGATCACGCCATGAAGAACACTACCGAGACTTCCGCGCTTTCGCTACTGGCCAATGACGCCGGCTATGATCCGCTCGAGGACCGGCTGCGGGAGAACATCAGATCCACGATCGTGGCCGTTTTTGAGGAGGAACTTGCGCAGTTTCTCGGGCGCTGCCGATACGGTCGAGAGGACGCGCTTCGGCAAGAGTATCGGAACGGGCACCGGGAGCGGCAACTGACGGGGACATTCGGGACCGAGAGGGTGAGCGTGCCGCGTGCACGGATCGTTGAGGAAGACGGTCGGGCGTCGGAATGGCGTTCGCGGGCGCTGCCGCGCTACCAGCGGCTGACCAGAAAGGCCGAGGCGCTGATCGCTTCGGTGTATCTGTCCGGAACCAACACGCGGCGGGTGAAACGCGCGCTGTTCGGGCTCTTCCGGGGTGCTGTGAGCAAGGACGTTGTGAGCCGGGCGTGGCGCAAGGTGAAGGTCGATTGGGACGCCTGGTGCAGCCGTGGCCTCGCGGATGAGGATATCCGTTCGGCTGATCCTTGACGGTACTGTGATCAAGACCCGACTGGATCGCAAGGCCACCAACATCTCAGTTCTCGCGGCTATAGGGGTGCGCCGGGATGGCCAGAAGGTCTTGCTTTCGATCGGGAATATGGGTGGAGAAAGCCAGGCGGCGTGGCGCCAGTTCCTCGACGACCTTGATGCGCGTGGACTGAAACGGCCCGGGTTTGTCATCGTCGATGGCGCGCCGGGACTGGAGGCGGCTCTGTCGGCGCTTTGGGGCGATGACCTTCCCGTTCAACGCTGCACCGTGCACAAGCACCGCAACCTTCTGGGTCATGCTCCCAAACACATGCATGACGAGCTGAGCGAAGATTACCGCGATATGATCTATGCCGACACTGCCTCCGAGGTGGAAACCCGCCGCAAGACGTTTGTCCGCAAGTGGCGGCTGAAATGCAGGGCCGTCGCGGACAGCCTCGCAGAAGCGGGCGACAAGCTCTTTACCTTCACGCGCCTGTCCAAGAGCCAATGGAAATCAGCCCGAACGACCAACGCCATTGAGCGTCTCAACGAGGAGTTCAAGCGCCGGATCAAAACACAGACCGTGCTGCCGTGTCCCGAAACAGTGCCGATGCTCCTCTGGGCGCTCCTCGCTTCCGGCCAAATCCAGATGCGCAAAGTCGATGGATGGGAAACCCTCGATCAGCTAATCGCCGACGAAACCCTTGACCGAGCGGCCTGACCGCCGCAAAACTCAGCCCGCTCGGAGAGGCGCCAAAACCAATTTCCACCACTTTCGAGACACAACCCCATCCGTCTCGTCTAATGACAGAATAGCAGTCGTTGTGTTCGATGTGGGGTGCTGTATTTTCAGCATGTCACGGCGTGCCGTGACCAGCTGGATCGAAACGTTGGATCAATGCCCGCTCAGCGGCGCATCAACGAGGGTTCTCGCTCAGGTGTCTCGCCAGCCGGATTGCTAGACGCACCGTTGCCGGTGTCCGCTGGCCCCGGTTCAACGCGGACGATTTCTTCCACTTCGAGCGTTCCGTCGCCGCTGAAGCGCGCGTCAATCTTGATTCGCGAACCTGCAGTCAACGCCGGCGTTTCGTCAAGTCGACTTGCAGCAGCGGCGTCGAGAGTGATGACAAAACCGTTCACGACGAGCTGGTCGCGTGAAACGCCGAGATAACCCTCAAGCGATAGCCGTGACATGCGGCCGTCAAACGGTACGATCGGGGCGACCTCGATGTTGTCAGCCACAAGCCCCGATTGAGTGAGGCGGCCGGCGATAAATACGGATCGTCCGGGCTCGGGCAAGGCAGCCCCGTCTGCGACGACGACAGTTTGGTCGCCAACCCTAAATCCGGCTGACGTCCTGGTCCCAACTGTTCCACGAAGACTGGCGATGCCTTCGGCGGCACGCCGCTCGACGAGCGACGTGACGATCCGGCCATCCGGTCTGCGAAGTCCGCTAACGGTCACCCATCGGCCAACTGCAAAGTCCGACGCTTGTAACGAATTGCTATCGATAAGCGCATTTGGCCCCAGCGCAATCGTCTGGCCAAGCACGGTCAGTGTGCGTTCAGCGGACGAGAGGCTAGAAATAGGCCCGGAGACGGCGAATTGCACTGCAATCGATTGGGCGACCAGCTGACTCGCAACCGTCGCGGCTTCGATGGCAACGACTTGCCCGGTGCTCAGACCATCGGACGTGCCTGGCGTCGCGTCGTAGGACAGTGGCGTCGTATTGTCGAACTCCACCTCCAGTCCATTGACGATGACGCTACCGAATGCGGTGATCGTGCCAATGATGCCGGTGCCGCCAATTCCCCTGTCATTGTCTGAAATACCCGTGCCGCCGATTCCTCGGTCGGCGACCGTCTGCCGTGCAGCTTGAAATGCGTCTTCGAGGGGCGCGCAGGCCGCGAGGCCGACGGCGCAGATCAATGCGGCCAAACGCGCTAGCCGACGCCAATTCGATGCCCTTGCGATGTCAGTCCGTGCCATCGCCGTCCTCGCCGTGGCCGACTTGCTCATCGGTGCCGTAGAAGTACACGCCGAAGGTCATTCGCATCGCCGCGTCGTCGCGGCCTTCGTCTTGATCGGCGAGTTTGAGCGCTTCGCGGTTGACCTCAAACAGCGCTTCCTCACCAAACTTGCGTGACAGCGCCTCTAGCCGCTCTACAGAACTCTGTGACAAACGATCGTAGAAGACGGCGCGTTCGAGAAGGGGGTGGCCCTCTCGCAGGAGATTGCGTATCGCCGCTGCAATATGGTCACGCACGTTACGGCCGAAGAAGTACGCCGTCTCGTCGAAGTCGTCGTGAGGCACGAATGCACGGACGTTTTGGCGAATCAACCCGTCTGCACTTTGTGTCGCGATACCAAGTCGTAGCCACTCATCGAGTACGCTGCGTGACCGCACATCTTTGCTGACCGATTGGACAAGTGAATCAAACGAATGTTCTTCCGGCGTTGATCCGTGAAATGGCAGCGGTCGAGGCCTTCCATTTTCATCCAAATACTCTTCTACACCCGCCCATATGCCAACCAGCCGGGCGCCGATCGGCGCTACCCTCGCCACCGCACTCCTCGTCGGCGAGACGTCACGCAAGCGCTTTACGTCCTTGCGGTGCACACCGCTCAGCAAGCTGATGCGGCTCTGCGTTTGTTTCGCGCCCGGTTTCCTGAAATCCGTGGCCGCGACGTCCACGTAGATCGTCTTTAGCATCTCCGCCAAATAGGGGAACGTCACGCCTCTGGCGACAAGGCCGCGCACCAAGGGACGAAGCAGCGTCTGCAGCGCGCGCAGAAATGCCTCGGGTGGTCTCCCGGCACTTCCTTGGTTTGAATTTTCCGCCATTGTCTTACGCCTTGCTCACATAAGTTAAGCCGCTGATCACACGCATTTTTAGCCGTGACCACGGCCCTCCGTCAGTTCGTTAAATCCCAATTATAGAGGAATTTCTCTTGACGTGTGAATAATTCCCACATATATATTTTGTTGGAGTGGGAAAATTTCCCACCTCGGTAGTTGGGACCGACTGTCAGTCGAGCCCGTTGAACTGAAACTTCTGACCCGTATGGCGCTTTGAACGTCTCTCTACCGGTCGATACTTCGGAGGTTGAAATGATGATAAAACAACTGGCAATCGGCACGGGCCTCGTCTTGGCTGCCACGGTGGCCGTGACTTCACCGGCCCTGTCGCAGACGCAGAATAGCCAGGGGCAAACCTTCGTTCTAACCGGAACCCCGATCACGGGGACCGGAGCCGCAGCGCTGTTCGCGACGTCGTCCGAGTTTAGCGGGCCAAATTTTGCCCGGCTAAGGGCCGCGCTCGCCGATTTGGATGCGCCTAACTATGCCCGTTTGCGGGCATTTCTCTCAACGCTCGATAATCCTAGCTTTGCGCGGATTCGAGCGTTTCTCGCTGACCAGGACGAAGTCAATTACCCGCGTATTCGGCAAGCCTTGGCAGGGTTGGGCGAGCCTAATTATGCGCGGATCCGGGCTGCACCTGCCGGCCTAGATCGAGTGAACTACGCCCGGGTCCGAGCGGCATTAGCCGATGTCGACACGCCGGACCTCGGACGGCTAAGGCGCGCGATGGGCGGATCCAACAACCCGACTTTCGTTCGCATCAGGTTGGCGCTCGCCGGCTTGGATAACGTCAGTTATGGTCGGATCAGAGCTATCCTGGCCGGTCTCGACGAACCTAACTTCGCGCGAATTCGCGCGGCGATCGCTGGTCTCGATGGCGTCAGTTATGCGAGGATCCGGGCGGCGCTTGCAGCATTGGGTTCACCTAGTCATGCGCGGATCAGGTTGGCACTCGCCGATTTGGACCGGGTTAATTATGCCCGAATTCAGGCCGCTTTGGCGGGTTCTGATGAAACGAATGCGCGGCGCCGACTCTCGCAGGCATCCGCCCAAAGACGCGCGATTCGCAACCAGCGTCCAACGGCCGGTCAGCCGCGTGCAAGGGCTCTGGGCAGAATCTTTGGCCGCGCCATCCAGAATGGCAACGCCAGTACTCAAACAGCCGGCGTTGGTGGCAACGCCGTATCCGCCCAGTCATTTGGAGGGGTCGGCGGTGGCGGCGGTTCGGGTGGTTCCGGCGGCGGCTCCGGTGGATCCGGCGGCGGTGGAGGTCGCAGCCGCTAGTCTGCATGGTTAGTGTTTTGCCGGCTTGGGTGCGTGGTTCAATTGAACCGCGTGCCTTAGCCGGTCGAACGCCCCCAACGGCTCGAGGCGCGTTTTTGTCAGCTCGCTAGTTTCATGCCCCGCTTGACCCCGGGGCGCTTCGCCATCGTCGCGGCCCACCGCGAAAGGTGCTTGAGGCCACCTTGCGCCTCGATCATCGGCGCGCGCAGTACCACCAGCGGATAGAGTGCAAAGTCGGCAAGCGAAAGGTCGCCGGCGAGATATTCCGCCTCACCTAGCCGATTGCTGCAATAGGCTAGATGCTTGAGTAGTCGCGCTTCAAAAAAGTCGGCATTTCCTTTCACGACCTTCGGCACGCGGGTGACCTGTACGCAGGCGCTGTTGGATCCGGCAACATCCGTGATGGCATGGGGGAACCACCGCAATGCGACCGCCCGGTTCCGCTTATTTCGCGGCAGGAATTTGCCCACCTTTTCAGCGATATAAAGACAGATCGTACCCGACTGAGCGAGTGTCAATGGTTTGCCACCCGGTGCGTCCCGGTCGATGATCGCTGGTATCGCGCCCAACGGATTGATCTTCAGGAATTTCGCTGTGTGCTGCTCGCCCTCGAAGATGTTTACAGTGTGGTGCGGAATTTGAGCCCGCTTTCGGCGAGGACGATGTTGACACGCTGTCCGTTGTTGGTCCTGAAGCTGTATAGGTCGATCATGACTCCCCCGATTTCTCTTGGAACCTGTCGCAATCCGAATCTTTTACGCGTTGCAGCAGCCCCGAATTGGTACAGCCCATTCGACCGTAGCATTCTTCGCGCGGGGCTAGAATCGCGTATTTGGTTGCGGTGATCTGAGGCTCGAAACCAGCTTTCTGATCGGCAGGCGTGATACCCTCGTCGTTTCATCGACACAATTGTCGGACAGCAATGCCGGACCCAAAGATCAACGACCTGAGTTTGACCGAGGTCGCCGCCGCGATCGCAAGTCGCGACCTATCGTCACTGGAAGCTACGCGCGCATGTCTCGACCGTATTTCTGAGCATGGGGATGCGCTCACCTGCATCGCTCGGATCGATCCCGGCGCAGCACTCGAAGCTGCGGCCGTTGCCGATGATGAATTTGCGGCCGGTAGGTCACGTGGACCGCTGCACGGCGTGCCGTTGGCGCACAAGGACATGTTCTACCGCGAGGGTCATATCAGCGCATGCGGCTCGCGTATCCGCGCTGAATTTATCGCTGACCGTACGTCGAGCGCGCTTGCCCGCCTCGACACGGCGGGCGCATTAGACATTGCACGCCTCAACATGGTCGAGTTCGCCGTTGGCGGCGTCGCCGGCCACAACGCGATAACTGGAACGCCGCGCAACCCCTGGAATTTGGCCCATATCCCAGGCGGATCGTCGAGCGGCTCTGCGGTTGCCGTTGCCGCCCGGCTCGTCTTTAGCTCGCTTGGTTCCGATACCGGCGGCTCGGTTCGAATTCCTGCCTATTGCTGCGGCCTCGTCGGCCTGCAGCCAACCTATGGACGGGTCAGCCGCTATGGCGCCATGCCGCTGTCGTTCAGCCTGGACCATATCGGCGTTCTCACGCGCACGGTGCCGGATGCGGCGTTGCTGCTCTCGATCATCGCCGGGCACGACGACAAGGATGCGACCAGCAGCCGTCGACCTGTTCCCGACTATCTGACCAATCTGGACAGCGGCGTTAGGGGGCTACGTGTCGGCGTCACGGAAACATACTTCCTGGACTCGGTGGATGACGCGGTCCGTGATTGTCTGGAGGAAAGCCTCGCTGCTTTGCAATCCTGCGGCGCGGAGATCGTCCGGGTCAGGCTGCCGAAGAGTATAGAGCTTGCGGCGCGTATGGGGGCGCTGATCCTCGCCGCCGAGGGTGGCGCAATTCATAGCCGGTGGCTGCGCGAACGCCCGGGCGAGTATGGGCCGCAGGCTCGTGCCAGGCTGGTAACGGGCCTTCACATCCCGGCGACGCGGTATCTTGACGCGTTGAACCTACGTGCGCGTGTGTTTAGCGAATTTGCCGCTGCCGTATTCGAGAAAGCCGATGTGCTGCATGTGCCGAGCGTGCCAATGCAGGTGCCGATCATTGCTGAAACCGACCGCGGTAACGATCCGGATTTCATGGCGCTTGTGAACCGGCTGACACGCTGTACCCGGCCCTTCAATTTGTTGGGGCTGCCAGCGATTGCAATGCCGGCAGGATTGGATTCGCAGGGACTGCCGCTTGGCTTCCAGCTGGTCGGCAAGCCGTTTGACGAAGCCACTTTGATGCGCGTCGCGCGAGCCTACGAACGCGAGGTTCAGCCGATGCAAGCGCCGCCGCTCTAAGACTCAGCCGGCTGATGGGCCATCGTAGGTGACCGCCGCCTCGGCGTGATGTGCAATTAGAAACCCGATCGCCCGTTCCTGCTCTTCCACGAGATGCCCAAGGAGTCCTGCGGTGCGAGCGAGAATCGGCACGCCTTTTAGGGATGCCAGCGGGAAATCGAGGTCGAGCATGATGGCCGGGATAGCGCCAGAGACGTTCAGGACCATGTTCCGCCCCCAGACTTCATCGGCCGCTTTGCTCAAGGCGCGCACCATCGCGACATGCGGCCCGGAAACGCCGCGTTCATCGGCAAGGTCGAACAAGCGTTCGCTGCGTGGATCGACTGGCTTTAGGTGCGGGTGACCAAATCCCGGCAGCCGTGCATTAGCGGTCCGCGTTTCTTCAGCTAGTGCCCGAGCGACAGCATCCGTATCGCCTTCGCCGTCGTTCACCCGTCGCACGCCCTCGGCCAAAAGTCGTCCGGCTGTCTCAGACGCGCCGAGAATAACTGATCCGCAGCCAAGAATGCCGGCCGCGACCGCGCCCTGCATTGCGTTGGGCTCGGCCGCAAGCGTCATGCGGCTCGCCTGTACCGAGGGCGTCATGCCGTGCTCGGTAATGGCAACGAGCAATGCGTCGAGGAAGAATACCTGGTCGTCGGTCGGCTCACTGCCGGTCAAATGGAATATGAACAACTCGGTAAATGTCATGACCCCCATCAGTTCGGTGGCGAGGTCCTTTCCGCGTATTGTGATCGCGGTCGAATCCGCGGTGGCGATGGCGCTTTTGGCGTCGCCTGCTTTTCCGATCATCATGTTGGTGTCTCCCTTGGTTGCTGCGGTCGTGGAATTATCGACGATTATGGATGGCGGACGGTCGATGGAGCAGTTCGCAGGCGCTCGAAAGGAGATGCTGCCCCTCGCAGGGATCGCCTTGTGAAAACGATCCGCTCGTTGCTAAGAAGCTCGGCGGTTAATTGCTGCGAGAGGGAGCCGCTTAAAACTTCAGGGCCTTGATCCGGCGTTCGATTTCATCACGCCGCTCTTCAAGAGCCACCTCGGCACTATCGACGATGACCTGTGCCACTTTACTCCCGACTTCCCGGATGAAGGCCTCGTCATCTCCGTCACGCGGCGGTAGCCGCAGCACGGTATCCTGCGCGAAGGTTGGAATTATGTCGTCCTTGTTGCGTGGCGGTGAAATGAAACGCTTGCCCTGCGCAACTGCATTGATGCCGCGGCGCAGAAGCGTCCGCAACATGGCGACGCCAGTATCGGTCGTGTTTAAGTTCTCAAGTGCATGGATCGTAACCGAACCCTGCGACATCATCGCTTCATAGTCGCCGGGATGGCGTTGACGTTCATCGTAGGGTCGCTCGTCCTCAGTGTGGCCCATGACATCGGTTCGCCCATGACCGATCTTGCTTCGGTCGCTACGTCCGTCAGGGTCTACTTGCTTGTTTAGATATCGCCAGCCGACCATTTCCATTTGCGTATCGTCGATCGGACGCATCCACCGCGTGTTGCTGACGCGATGGAAATATTTTTCCTCCTCGGCGCTTTCCCAGAGGGCGCCAAACTGGTTCATATTCGCCATAATTGACTCGGTCGTGCGGACCCAAACGTTGTCTCCCCAGCGTCGGACATTGATGTTCATCATGCCAAGCGGCGTCCGCACCCACTCGACTACCGGCAAGGCGCCCCAGGATTCGTGAAACTGCACGCCGCTGATACGGGTATGCAGGAACACGCTGTGCACTGGGTCTTGCGTGTTCTCCAGCACCTGGAGCCAGTTGCAAGGGTATAAGAGCGAATAGGGAACATAGTCGGTGTCCGGGTCCTCAAGCGTATCGAGACGAGGGAACTCGGGCACAGTTTCGGGCGGGCCCATATAGGCAAAGATGATGCCCTTGAACTCGTGGGTCGGATAGGCCGTCGAGCGGAGCTTGTCCTTGAGTCGGCTTTTCGGGTCGTTGGGCGTGTCGAGGATAGTTCCATCAACGGCGTAGTGCCAGCCGTGGTAGCAACAACTAATGCCCTCGTCGGTGATGATGCCGTATTCGAGCGACGTGCCGCGATGGCAGCAGTGTTTGTCGAGCAGCCCCAGTTCGCCTTGCTTGGTCCGAAAGAGCACGAGGTCCTCGCCCAAGATGCGAACGATTTTCGGCAGTTCGCCAAGTTCGGACGACAGCACGACTGGCTGCCAGAATCGGCGCAGATATTCACCACCTGGTGTGTCGGGTCCGACCTGAGTGAGCTCCTGGTCAGCAAGGACATCACGCGTTTGCTGCCGGCCAGCATAGTTCTTAAATCGATCAGCCTCAGCGATGTTCATGTTCCGACACTCCCACGATATAGGCCAGCGCCGACGTTTAGCCGGCTCGCGATTAGAATGATATCCCCTGCATCATACGCTCGAACGCGCGTTGGCGCTCGTCGGTGTCGAATTGTGCGGACTCCAAAATGACATGTGCGACCTTCTCGCCGACATCGCGCAATAGCTCGATTTCATCGTTCTTATCTTGGGCGATCGTAATGATCGTATCCTGCGTGTGGGTCGGGATTGTGCGAAGTCCGTTGCGTGACGGCTGGAGAAAGGGTTTGCCATTCTTGACCGCCCGAATGCCGCGCCGCACGAGCCGCCGCACCAGGGCAACGCCGCGATCCGACCTCTGCAGGTTCTCCAATGGGTGTACGGCGATCGGTCGTTGACTAACTATCGCCTCGAAATCACCCGGTTCGCGCTGGCGCCTGTCATAGGAACGTTCGTCGTTATACTGGCCGTAGGAATCGATCAACTCCTTACCGATATGATCACGGTCGCCGCGCTGATCTGGGTCGATGCTGTCGTTGAAATGGCGCCAGCCGATTATGTTTGAGTTGGTGTCGTCGAGAGCGACCTTCCAGCTCAGCCCTGACGTCCGTTGAAAGCATTTCTCTCGTTCAGCCGTCTCCCAAATGGCGGCACCCTGGCTGATGTTGGGTAGGATGACCTCGATTGTGCGGACCAGCACCTTGTCCTTCCAGCGCCGAGAATGAACGCTCGTCACGCCGATCGGCGTCTCCACGAAGTCAAATGCGCCCATCTCGCTATGGTATTGCGCGAACTGCGGGCCGCTCGTCCGCGCGTGAAGAAAGACCGTATGCACCGGGTCCTCGGCGTTCTCCAGAATTTGTAACCAATTGCAGGGGAAGTGCAGAGAGTAGGGAACATACTCCGTGCCCGGATCCTCGCAGGTGTCAAACAACGGGAACTCGGGCGCATCTGCGGACGGACCCATATAGGCGAAGATAATTCCCCTGTGTTCATGTGTCGGATAGGCAGTCGAGCGCAGCTGTTCCCTAATGCGGCTTGTCGGATCGTTCGGCGTTTCGAGGATCGTGCCGTCGACGCCATAGAGCCAGCCATGGTAGCAGCAACTGATACCCTCGTCAGTGACGATACCGTACTCAAGAGAAGTGCCACGATGGCAGCATTGTCGATCGAGTAGCCCCAGGACGCCCTGGCCAGTACGGAACAGAATCAGGTCTTCGCCCAAAATACGAACGGCGAGAGGCAGATCGCCAAGTTCGGACGAAAGGGCGAGCGGTTGCCAGAAACGCCGCAAGTATTCGCCGCCAGGAGTGCCAGGTCCAACATGCGTCAGCTCGGCATTCTCCGCGAGATCCTGTGGTCGCTGACGTCCCGAATAGGTTCGATTGGTTGCTTGTTCTACCTTGCTCATAGCCGTGCGCTCATCAAGTCGCTCAATATGAAATCAGAAGGTCAGGCTCCCTACCGCGCGGGCAAACTTATCTTGGCGTTGGGCCGCCGGAAATTCGGCGCTCTCCAAAACGATCCGCGCGACCTTCGCTCCAACGTCATGGATGAATGCGTTGTCATCATGTCTCGCCTCGAGCGGAATGACGGTGTCCTGCGTGTAGGTGGGAACAGTGCCTTCAGCGTCGCGTGGCGGCGAGGTGAACGGTTTGCCCATTTGCACGGCGCGGATGCCCCGGCGCACGAGTGTCCGTAGTTTTCCAACGCCGGTGTCGGTTGTCGCGAGATTCTCTCTTGCGTGAACCGTGACGGGTCCTTGCGAAACGATTGCCTCGTAGTCGCCCGGTTGGCGCTGGCAGTCCTCGAGCGGGCGGCCTCCGTCCATTTGGCCAAATACGGGCGTCTTGTTTTTCCCGTAGAACTCGGCATCTCTCGGTCCTGCATCCACACTGTCGTTGAAGATCCGCCAGCCGATAATTTCGGTGGTGGCGTCGTCGGTCGGGCGAAACCAGCGGCATGCGGAATTGCGCTGTAGATATTTTTCCTGCTCGCCCGTTTCGTTGTTCGCACCGGACTGGTTCATGTTTGGCAGAATCAGCTCTGTCGTCCGGACCCAGACCTTGTCCTTCCAGCGCCGTACGTTGACGTTCATCATTCCAAGTGGCGTGTCGACCCATTCGACATTGGGCAGCACGCCCCATGATGCTTCAAACTGGGCACCGCTGATGCGCGTGTGGAGAAAAACGCTGTGAACTGGGTCTTGCGTATTCTCGAGCGTTTGCAGCCAGTTACAGGGGTAGGGGTAGCAGAATGGAACCAACTCGCTTTCGGGGTCATCCCAGATATCCATGATCGGAAATTCCGGAACGTCGTCGGCGGGGCCCATATAGGCGAAGATGATGCCCTTGTACTCGCGGACCGGATAAGCCGTGTGGCGCAACGTCTCTTTGATTTTGCTGTCGGGATCGTTTGGCGTATCGAGGAGTGTACCGTCCACGCTGTAATGCCAGCCGTGATAGCAGCAACTAATACCGTCGTCGGTGACGATTCCGTATTCGAGCGAAGTGCCGCGGTGACAACAATGACGACCGAGGAGGCCAATCTCGCCGGCCTTGGTACGGAACAGGACGAGGTCTTCACCTAGAATGCGGACCGTGAGCGGCAGATCGCGTAGTTCGGCGGAGAGCTCGACCGGCTGCCAGAAACGGCGCAGGTACTCGCCACACGGTGTACCCGGCCCGATGTGGGTCAGCTCGGTATTTTCAATCACGTCCCCACTGCGTTGGCGACCTGCATAGTTGGAATAATGCGCTGTATCGATCTGGTCCATGGCTCCGCGCCTTGATGATTGGACGGCAACGCTCCAATGGTACGAATCACCCCCGGCTCTGTCCATGCGAAAAGGGCAGTTAGCAGCCCGTTGATTAAGTGGCTTTTTCCGGCTCTCACCCCCAGATGAAGAATGCGGCGGCGAAAGCCGACTGGCCGCTTTGCGAAACCCCCCGTGCCACCAGCATGGCCCCGGTGGGCGTGAGCAGAACGAAAATACCGCCATATCCGCCCGCCACGGCCTCCCGCGGGGTGCCGGCGCCGATGAGCTGGCGCATCAGTAACGATAGATTGTGGCCGGCGACGTGGAGCAGGTATCGCTTGTGCACATTCTCTCGCCCGCGCAGCCAGGTTCG
The DNA here is from genome assembly GCA_965217615.1 of Alphaproteobacteria bacterium. Lineage (GTDB taxonomy): Bacteria > Pseudomonadota > Alphaproteobacteria > UBA8366 > CAVOAK01 > CAVOAK01. The sequence continues at coordinate 15,015 of CBDCIT010000011.1, read as the reverse complement.
TCGCATGCCGCCACGATCGAGGTTGTGGGCAAAGCAGCGCTCGACGATCTCGGCGCGCAGCTTGAAGGCCTCGCGGGCGACCCCGGACTTGAGCCGCGCACGGTTGTTGGTGACCGCGCGCCGCGCCGCCTCATCACCGTGCCAGCGCGAAAAGCCGGTCTGCTTGGGCGCCGCGATCCGGGTCTTCCAGGGACTGTCGTCCAGAGCCCTCAAGACCGCCCGTGAGTGATAACCTTTGTCGGCGACGCTTTCGGCCGGGTCCTCCGCCGTCGGTGCCGCATCCACCGCCCCGAGGTTTGCCTCGGCCTTCGCCAGGGTCTTGGAAAGCGTCGTGGTGTCGCCCTCATCGGCCGGGTGCAGCTCGGCCGCCACCACCGCGCCGGTGTCCAGATCCACCGCGTGCTCGGGCTTGTAGGCCAGATGCGTTGTGCCGTCCTTCATCTTGGCGATCTTGGCCTCGGGGTCGCTCTTCGAAACCCAATCCGTGTTGGAAAGCTTCTTGCCCTTGCGCTTCCGCTCCAGACGCGCCAGATCCTCGGCCGTGGGTGTCTCGACGCCGCTTTCCCGGGCCAGGCGCTCCAGCATCTCCCGGTAGCCTTCGCCGTTGGCGCGCCGCACGATGTTCCGCAGCGCCGCGTTGGCCTCCATGGTCGAGGCATCGACGCCGATGCGCTCGCCCTTGATCAGCCCCGCCTCGGCGATCAGCACCAGAACCCAGTCGAAGACCGCCGCGTGGACTTCATGGGGCAGGCGCGTGCGGCTCCGTGACAGCCAGGAATGGTCCGGTACCCGATCACGGCTCCCCAGTCGCAGGAACGCCCGCAGCGAAAGCGAGTCCGAGCAGCGCCACTCCAGACCGCGCTCGCTGTCGATGCCCTCGAAGTAGCCCACCAGGTGCATCCGGAAATAGCGCCCGGGCGGCACCGAGGGCGCGCCCATCCGGGCCGCGTAATAAGGCCGGCAGCTCGCCTCGGCAAAGGCGTCGAAGCCGCCCTCGATCAGCACCGACTGCAGGCGGTCATAAAACACATGACCCGGAGAGCGCGGCATCTCCGACCAGCTCACCATCAGATCCCCCTGACCAGCCTTCTGCCGTCCCATCGCCATCGGCAAACCCCCCTGCAAATCAGGGAACCAGAGAATCAGACGGCGCCGACTTAATTAACGGGCTGCTATGCGCCGAACGGCGCCGAGGAATCCACCCTCGTCGAGATCGAGGTCAAGGCCCACAAGCGGGTGATCCGCCGGTCGCGCTGGCGCAGGGCCTGCGAGTGCGCGTCGTCGCCCATGGAAGTCTCGGCGCGCCCGGTGCCGCGGCTGTTCCCCAGGACGCTCTACGGGACCAGCTTCTGGGCGCGCTTCCTGTTCGAGCACTGTGCCTGCTTCCGCCCCCTGCACCGGGTTGCCGCGTGGTTCTCCAGCCAGGGGCTGCCGGTCTCGCCGGGGACCCTGGCCGACAGCCTGAAGCGGTTCGTGCCGCTGTTCGAGCCGCTGGCCGCAGCGATCCTTGCGCACCAGAACAAGGCGGTGCTGCGCCATGCCGACGAGACCGGTTGGCGCGTCCAGGAGCTTCGCGGGGAAGACCGGTCGAGCCGTGCCTGGCTGTGGGCCTCGGTGAGCAGCGACGCGGTCTACTTCCACATCGATCCGAGCCGCAGTGCCGAGGCCGCCGGGAAGGGTTGTGTCTCGAAAGTGGTGGAAATTGGTTTTGGCGCCTCTCCGAGCGGGCTGAGTTTTGCGGCGGTCAGGCCGCTCGGTCAAGGGTTTCGTCGGCGATTAGCTGATCGAGGGTTTCCCATCCATCGACTTTGCGCATCTGGATTTGGCCGGAAGCGAGGAGCGCCCAGAGGAGCATCGGCACTGTTTCGGGACACGGCAGCACGGTCTGTGTTTTGATCCGGCGCTTGAACTCCTCGTTGAGACGCTCAATGGCGTTGGTCGTTCGGGCTGATTTCCATTGGCTCTTGGACAGGCGCGTGAAGGTAAAGAGCTTGTCGCCCGCTTCTGCGAGGCTGTCCGCGACGGCCCTGCATTTCAGCCGCCACTTGCGGACAAACGCCTTGCGGCGGGTTTCCACCTCGGAGGCAGTGTCGGCATAGATCATATCGCGGTAATCTTCGCTCAGCTCGTCATGCATGTGTTTGGGAGCATGACCCAGAAGGTTGCGGTGCTTGTGCACGGTGCAGCGTTGAACGGGAAGGTCATCGCCCCAAAGCGCCGACAGAGCCGCCTCCAGTCCCGGCGCGCCATCGACGATGACAAACCCGGGCCGTTTCAGTCCACGCGCATCAAGGTCGTCGAGGAACTGGCGCCACGCCGCCTGGCTTTCTCCGCCCATATTCCCGATCGAAAGCAAGACCTTCTGGCCATCCCGGCGCACCCCTATAGCCGCGAGAACCGAGATGTTGGTGGCCTTGCGATCCAGTCGGGTCTTGATCACAGTGCCGTCAAGGATCAGCCGAACGATATCCTCATCCGCGAGGCCACGGCTGCACCAGGCGTCCCAATCGACCTTCACCTTGCGCCACGCCCGGCTCACAACGTCCTTGCTCACAGCACCCCGGAAGAGCCCGAACAGCGCGCGTTTCACCCGCCGCGTGTTGGTTCCGGACAGATACACCGAAGCGATCAGCGCCTCGGCCTTTCTGGTCAGCCGCTGGTAGCGCGGCAGCGCCCGCGAACGCCATTCCGACGCCCGACCGTCTTCCTCAACGATCCGTGCACGCGGCACGCTCACCCTCTCGGTCCCGAATGTCCCCGTCAGTTGCCGCTCCCGGTGCCCGTTCCGATACCCTTGCCGAAGCGCGTCCTCTCGACCGTATCGGCAGCGCCCGAGAAACTGCGCAAGTTCCTCCTCAAAAACGGCCTCGATCGTGGATCTGATGTTCTCCCGCAGCCGGTCCTCGAGCGGATCATAGCCGGCGTCATTGGCCAGTAGCGAAAGCGCGGAAGTCTCGGTAGTGTTCTTCATGGCGTGATCTCCTTGGCGGTGCTAGCCGCCGGTTGGGTGGTTGTCTTGTCACCCGGAGATTACGCCATCCTCAAATTTCCACCACTTTCGAGACACAGCCGCCGGGAAGCTATTCGCCGAAGACCTCCTCGATACGGTCATCGTCTGCGACCGCTATAGCGCCTACAAGCGACTCGCTCGCCTTCGCGAGGGCAAGGTGACCCTTGCATTCTGTTGGTCACATATGCGCCGCGATTTTGTCGAGTGCGCGGCCGGCCAGGTGAGACTGACGGACTGGTGCCAGGGATGGATCGAGCGGATCGCGTCGATCTACCGCCTGAACGAGGCGAGGCTGGCTCATTACGACCCCGGGATCGAGCGCCAGACGCCGGCGTTCGACGCGGCGCAGGGCGCGTTGAAGGAGGCGCTCGACGGCCTGTTCGCGCAGGCCGAACTGGAGCTTGCCGGCCTGCCGGACCCGGCGCGCGAGGGCAAGGCGCTGCGTTCGCTGCTGAACCATCGCGAAGGGCTGAGCGTGTTCGTCGACCGCCCGCAGGTGCCTCTGGATAACAATCGCGCCGAAAGAGTTTTACAAGGTCCGGCCATAGCAGCCCGTTGATTAAGTGGCTTTTTCCGGCTCTCACCCCCAGATGAAGAATGCGGCGGCGAAAGCCGACTGGCCGCTTTGCGAACCCCCCCGTGCCACCAGCATGGCCCCGGTGGGCGTGAGCAGAACGAAAATACCGCCATATCCGCCCGCCACGGCCTCCCGCGGGGTGCCGGCGCCGATGAGCTGGCGCATCAGTAACGATAGATTGTGGCCGGCGACGTGGAGCAGGTATCGCTTGTGCACATTCTCTCGCCCGCGCAGCCAGGTTCGTCGCATGCCGCCACGATCGAGGTTGTGGGCAAAGCAGCGCTCGACGATCTCGGCGCGCAGCTTGATGGCCTCGCGGGCGACCCCGGACTTGAGCCGCGCACGGTTGTTGGTGACCGCGCGCCGCGCCGCCTCATCACCGTGCCAGCGCGAAAAGCCGGTCTGCTTGGGCGCCGCGATCCGGGTCTTCCAGGGACTGTCGTCCAGAGCCCTCAAGACCGCCCGTGAGTGATAACCTTTGTCGGCGACGCATTCGGCCGGGTCCTCCGCCGTCGGTGCCGCATCCACCGCCCCGAGGTTTGCCTCGGCCTTCGCCAGGGTCTTGGAAAGCGTCGTGGTGTCGCCCTCATCGGCCGGGTGCAGCTCGGCCGCCACCACCGCGCCGGTGTCCAGATCCACCGCGTGCTCGGGCTTGTAGGCCAGATGCGTCGTGCCGTCCTTCATCTTGGCGATCTTGGCCTCGGGGTCGCTCTTCGAAACCCAATCCGTGTTGGAAAGCTTCTTGCCCTTGCGCTTCCGCTCCAGACGCGCCAGATCCTCGGCCGTGGGTGTCTCGACGCCGCTTTCCCGGGCCAGGCGCTCCAGCATCTCCCGGTAGCCTTCGCCGTTGGCGCGCCGCACGATGTTCCGCAGCGCCGCGTTGGCCTCCATGGTCGAGGCATCGACGCCGATGCGCTCGCCCTTGATCAGCCCCGCCTCGGCGATCAGCACCAGAACCCAGTCGAAGACCGCCGCGTGGACTTCATGGGGCAGGCGCGTGCGGCTCCGTGACAGCCAGGAATGGTCCGGTACCCGATCACGGCTCCCCAGTCGCAGGAACGCCCGCAGCGAAAGCGAGTCCGAGCAGCGCCACTCCAGACCGCGCTCGCTGTCGATGCCCTCGAAGTAGCCCACCAGGTGCATCCGGAAATAGCGCCCGGGCGGCACCGAGGGCGCGCCCATCCGGGCCGCGTAATAAGGCCGGCAGCTCGCCTCGGCAAAGGCGTCGAAGCCGCCCTCGATCAGCACCGACTGCAGGCGGTCATAAAACACATGACCTGGAGAGCGCGGCATCTCCGACCAGCTCACCATCAGATCCCCCTGACCAGCCTTCTGCCGTCCCATCGCCATCGGCAACCCCCCCCCCTGCAAATCAGGGAACCAGAGAATCAGACGGCGCCGACTTAATCAACGGGCTGATAGGGCGACGGCTGTCGTTCGGTTCCGACAGCGAGGACGGCGCCAGGTTCACGGCGATCATGTACTCGGTGGTGGGCACGCTCTCGATGAATGGCATCGACATCCTGAGCTGGCTGGACGCGTGGCTCGCAGCGTGCGCGGAGAACGATCGTAAACCGCCGGGCGACCTGTCGTCGTGGCTGCCATGGTCGATGAGCGAGGAGCGCAGGCGCGAACTCATGGCGCCGGCGTGACCGGCGCGATCGGGTGCCGTTATTACGGCCGCGACTTCACCGCCGGGGAAATGGCGCTGCTGCGCGCGCTGATCGCCGGGCCGCCGCCGTTGAACCGCCATATGCTGTCGAAGGAGTTCTGCCGGCGCATCGGCTGGTTCAAGCCCGACGGCGGCCTCAAGGACATGATGGCCAGGGTCACCATGCTGGCCATGCACAGGGACGGCCTGATCGCCCTGCCGGCGCCGCAGGGACGGCAGAACCGGCCCGGGCCGATCGTCTTCGGGCCGGACACCGAACCGCCGCTGTTCCCGGCCCCGACAACCCTCGACGAGATCCGTCCGCTCGACCTGCGCCCCGTCGTGCGCGGCACCCGGGAGAGCAAGCTCTGGAACGAGTTCGTCGCCCGCTACCACTATCTCGGATACAAGACCCTGGTCGGCGCCCAGATGCGCTATGCCGTCCATGACCGAAACGGCTGGCCACTCGCCATGCTCGGCTTCTCCACCGCTGCGTGGAAGCTTGCCCCGCGCGACACCTTCATCAGATGGACACGGCAACTGCGCGAGAAGAACCTTCCCTTCGTGGTCGACAACCCGAGGTTCCTGATCCTGCCCTGGATCAAGATCCCCAACCTGGGTTCGCACATCCTCGCCCTCATCCGCCAGCGCCTGCCCGACGACTGGACCGAGCGCTACAACACCACGCCCGTGCTCATCGAGACTTTCGTAGAGACCCCGCGATATACCGGCGCGGTCTACAGGGCATCGGGCTGGATCCATGTCGGCGCCACCCAGGGGCGCGGGCGCTACGACCGGGACAGGCAGTACGACAAGCCGAAAAAGGATGTCTGGCTCCGGCCCCTGCGACGGGACTGGAAACGCACCCTCAATCGCTAAGATCCACCGGGGCCGATAGAAACGTCCGCGCTGATTCCACGGCCTGAACGAACACTTACACCCAAGGAGCGGTCAGCCATCAGGTCAAGGCCCTGGAGGCACGATTAGGGTTCAAACTATTTCTCAGGCGTCGGCAGGGCCTGGTCCTCACCGAGGCGGGGAGGGCCTGCCAGCTCATTGTCCGCGACGCGTTCGACCGGCTTGCCGCGGGTTTCGAGGCTTTGTACGAAAAAGACGACGCCGGCATCCTAACCGTCAGCGTCTCTCCAAACTTCTCGTCGAAGTGGCTGGTCTCGCGTATCGGCAAGTTCAGTGAAGCGTTTCCCGACATTGACCTGCGCATCAGCGCGTCGCTCCAACATATCGATTTCTCCCGCGAAGACGTTGATGTCGCCGTGCGCCACGGCGAGGGCAGGTGGCCTGACCTGCACGCTGTCTGCCTGACGGCGGAGACGCTCTTTCCCATGTGCAGTCCAAATCTGTTGGACGCTCCCCTCCTCTCACGGGACCGGAGAACCTTATTCACCACACGCTCATTCACCTGGATAACCGCGAGGATTGGCTGAAGTGGCTCAATGCGGCCGGTGTGCACGGGGCTGATTTGTCGAAGGGCGCAGTCTTCAATCAGGCCAGCTTGGCCTTGGACGCGGCGGTGGGCGGGCAAGGTGTAGTGCTTGGTAGGAGCGCATTGGCCGCCTCCGACCTGCTGGCCGGACGTCTCGTCAGGCCGTTCGGGCCCTCTCTGCCGGTCGCATACGCCTATTACATCGTCTGCCCCAAGCCGACCGCGGAGCGACCCAAGGTTCGCGCATTCCGGGAATGGTTAATCGCCGAGGCAAAAGCCGATGCAGAGGGCATGACGGCCCTTGGCATTCTGCCGCCATTAGACTCTCCCACCAATCGTGAGTAGGCCAGTCGCAGGAATCATGGGCCAATTACTCAACGCGCTAGAAAACGGATACGAAGTCGTATAGAGAAGCCTCCGAGGTGAAAAAATGAGGCCGGCCGTCGTAGAATAGCGAAGAGCTGGGACACGGGGAGAGCGATGAGAGCGAATTGGGTATTGGTGCTGATACCGCCGCTCGCCGTGTGCATGGTGCTGCTACTCGGCACTCAGTATGTTTTCTTGCGGTCCAGCTTTTTTGAGGACCTCGGCATCGGTCAGGTCGGCACCGAGCTGCAAATCGGAAATTATGTCCGCGCGTTTACGGAGCCGTTTTTCCTAAACGCGCTCAAGCTCAATTTCATTCTGGCGATCGTCGTCGTTGCGATCACGCTCGTCGTCGCCTATCCGATGGCCTACGTCGTTGCGCGGATGCGGCCTAAATGGGCGATCCTGTTCATAGCCGCCATCGTCGTATCGTCCTTTGTCTCAATCGTCATCAAGGTGCTGGGAATTATCATAATTTTCGGCGCAAGCGGTCCGGTGAACCTGTTCTTGCGCTGGGTCGGACTGGTCGAGGAAAATATTTCGGTCATTGGGACGTTTACGGGCGTGGTGATCGGCCTGACGCACCTCGCCATCGCTTTCATGGTCATGATGATGTTCAGCGTGATCCAGACAATTCCGCGGTCGCTCGAGGAGGCGGCGGAAATCCACGGTGCCAGCCGTTGGCGCGTGTTTTATCGGGTGATAATTCCATTGAGCCTGCCAGGTGTCGTGAGTTCCTCGCTGTTGTTGTTCAACATCGTCATGGGCGCCTTTGTCTCGGCTCTTCTGCTTGGCGGCGGCTTGATCATGACACTACCGGTTGTCATTCAGCGAACGATCCTCCTCTACACTGAATACGGCATGGCTGCAGCGCTGTCGGGCATGCTGATGGCCTTCGTTTTCATTATCAACGTTCTTTCCGTTATTCTCGTTACGCGGCTGCGTGCGGCGAGTTCGGCTGTCACGTGACCGATCAACGCTCACTAATGACCCCGATGGCCTCACCGGTAGGTATGGGAAGAGCCCCGCGCCTTTGGCGTGCGCGCCTCGATAAGAAGTTGCGCCTTCTAGCGGCAATCATTTGGGTGGGTGCAGGATATATCTTCATCTTTGCTCCCATCGTCGTCGTCGCGGGATCGTCATTCGACGGAGGCAGCATGGTGAGAGCGGGTAGTGCGTTTCTTAACTTTCCGCCAAAGGTCTGGACCATCGATTGGTACTTCCAGATATCACCCTCGCTTTACCGAGCCCTATGGATCAGTACGTCAATGGCTGCGATTGCCGCTTTTTTCGGGATCCTCCTTGGTGTCCCAGCCGCTCTTGCGCTAATCCGTGGACGTTTTCCCGGGCGAATATTGTTGGGGGCAATGTTTCGTGCGCCGCTACAGATCCCGTTTATTGTCATCGGTCTCGCATTCCTTCAGGCCTATTTCGAGTTCGGCGAACTCGTCGGCTTACAGCTCCGGGCGACGTTCGCAGGGTTGGTGCTCGGTCATATATTCGTTGCAACGCCCTACGTGATCGGCGCTGTAGGTGCCGTCTTGCAGCGCTTCAACATTTCACTTGAAGAGGCGGCGCTCATTCATGGTGCGAGCCGGTGGCGGACGTTCCGCCGCGTCACCATTCCAATCATCATGCCAGGCATCTTCGCCGGTGGAATATATGCATTTCTCGTGTCGTTCGGCGATGTGACGATTTCCCTCTTTCTTGCCGGTCCGAACATCAGCCCGCTTCCCGTTGAGATCTTCTTCGCGCTAGACCGGGAGTTCGATCCAACGATACCGGCCATGGCGACAATCGTCATAGTCGGGTCGATGATCTTGCTCTATGTCATCCAACGCCTTGCGGGCATGGACATTCTGCTGCGCGGCGGCGGCAGCGGTTAGGGTTTGCGCCGCCGCGGGCTAACTACGAAGACAAAAATGCAATGCGGCAAACGGCCGCCTTCTGATTGCACCAGCATGGATGCGATCTTTGAAGGACCGGAGTTACGCTTCCAGCAGGTCGAGCAACTGATTTTGGAAGTAGTGGACGTTGGACTCCCAAATCGGCGAGAAAACCACTTCATCCGCCGCTGGAGATTGCCGCGCGATCTGCTGCGATTCCCATATACGGAAGTCCTGGTTGCGCAGGCCATCGCGCGCGTCGGGCGAGCGAGATTTCCCCAGCCACCTGTCGAAATTTTTCTGCCGTCCCGCTTCGAACTTTGGATCGGTCGCGGCGTCGCCGACAAAGAAAAATCCCATACGCGCCATGGTCCGGTCAGGCGCCAATGGGTCCGTAATGATGGAGCCGATGTGGTCCCTGACGATCGTGATCTCGACGTTGGGCAGCACAAGGTTTGGTGACGTAACTCGCTCGGCACCATCCGGGAATGGAATCATCGGTAAGTCGGACTCGCGATTGGCATACGGCGGCGCCGTCTCGGAACTACGTTTGATGCTCATCACCGCACCCTTCTGTAGGGGCTTCGACCATGGTTCGCGGGATTTCAGGTCCAGATCGTCTGTCACTTTGCTGTAGATGGGATAATGCGCCCACATATGGTGGTAGTTTTCCCAGTTGTCGTTGAGCATTTTCCAATTAGCCTTGAATTCCCAATCAAGCCTCAAGGTGGGCTTTGTTGCCCCAATGTCGGCGCCGTTCATGAGCTCGATCAATGGCCGCATATGCTCGTCGAGCGGCGGCGCATTGCCATCGATATTGACAAAGATCCAGTGGTGCCAAACCCCGCACCGTACCGGCACCAGTCCATACTGTGCCTTATCGAACCGTCCCTCCTCGTCGCCACCAGGCGTTCCGTCGAAATACGGCATCACTCTGAGTTCGCCTTCGAGGCCGTAGGTCCACGCGTGGTAGGGGCATTGGAGCTGCGTGAGACCCTTGCATGGCTCCTCTAACACTCGCGCGGCGCGGTGCCGGCAGACGTTGTGAAACGCTCTGACTTCGCCCGTTTCGTCGCGCACCAGCATAAGAGGTAAGCCTGCGAGCATGATCGGCATCGCATCGCCCGGGTCAGGGATATCGCAAGCGTATGCGGCTCCCATCCATGTCCGCGGGAAATATCTTTCCTGCTCCAGCTGAAAAAAGTCTTCGCTGGTATATGTTTTTGCGGGTAGGCCTCGCGCATTCGTAATTGGCCGCCTGACCGCAGCGATTACGTCATCGCCGAGTATCTCTTGCACCGATCGCGTCATTTGCCGACTCCTCCTGACATCACCAACATGATGGGCCGAATTTAGGCGATAGTAGCGTCAACCGCCTCACCAAAAAAGGCGTTTGACAGGGCTAAAATTGACGCGGTCCTTAGCAGCCCGTTGATTAAGTGGCTTTTTCCGGCTCTCACCCCCAGATGAAGAATGCGGCGGCGAAAGCCGACTGGCCTCTTTGCGAAACCCCCCGTGCCACCAGCATGGCCCCGGTGGGCGTGAGCAGAACGAAAATACCGCCATATCCGCCCGCCACGGCCTCCCGCGGGGTGCCGGCGCCGATGAGCTGGCGCATCAGTAACGATAGATTGTGGCCGGCGACGTGGAGCAGGTATCGCTTGTGCACATTCTCTCGCCCGCGCAGCCAGGTTCGTCGCATGCCGCCACGATCGAGGTTGTGGGCAAAGCAGCGCTCGACGATCTCGGCGCGCAGCTTGAAGGCCTCGCGGGCGACCCCGGACTTGAGCCGCGCACGGTTGTTGGTGACCGCGCGCCGCGCCGCCTCATCACCGTGCCAGCGCGAAAAGCCGGTCTGCTTGGGCGCCGCGATCCGGGTCTTCCAGGGACTGTCGTCCAGAGCCCTCAAGACCGCCCGTGAGTGATAACCTTTGTCGGCGACGCATTCGGCCGGGTCCTCCGCCGTCGGTGCCGCATCCACCGCCCCGAGGTTTGCCTCGGCCTTCGCCAGGGTCTTGGAAAGCGTCGTGGTGTCGCCCTCATCGGCCGGGTGCAGCTCGGCCGCCACCACCGCGCCGGTGTCCAGATCCACCGCGTGCTCGGGCTTGTAGGCCAGATGCGTCGTGCCGTCCTTCATCTTGGCGATCTTGGCCTCGGGGTCGCTCTTCGAAACCCAATCCGTGTTGGAAAGCTTCTTGCCCTTGCGCTTCCGCTCCAGACGCGCCAGATCCTCGGCCGTGGGTGTCTCGACGCCGCTTTCCCGGGCCAGGCGCTCCAGCATCTCCCGGTAGCCTTCGCCGTTGGCGCGCCGCACGATGTTCCGCAGCGCCGCGTTGGCCTCCATGGTCGAGGCATCGACGCCGATGTGCTCGCCCTTGATCAGCCCCGCCTCGGCGATCAGCACCAGAACCCAGTCGAAGACCGCCGCGTGGACTTCATGGGGCAGGCGCGTGCGGCTTCGTGACAGCCAGGAATGGTCCGGTACCCGATCACGGCTCCCCAGTCGCAGGAACGCCCGCAGCGAAAGCGAGTCCGAGCAGCGCCACTCCAGACCGCGCTCGCTGTCGATGCCCTCGAAGTAGCCCACCAGGTGCATCCGGAAATAGCGCCCGGGCGGCACCGAGGGCGCGCCCATCCGGGCCGCGTAATAAGGCCGGCAGCTCGCCTCGGCAAAGGCGTCGAAGCCGCCCTCGATCAGCACCGACTGCAGGCGGTCATAAAACACATGACCCGGAGAGCGCGGCATCTCCGACCAGCTCACCATCAGATCCCCCTGACCAGCCTTCTGCCGTCCCATCGCCATCGGCAAACCCCCCTGCAAATCAGGGAACCAGAGAATCAGACGGCGCCGACTTAATCAACGGGCTGTTAGGGAATGTGGCTAGGTTGCGGGAGTTTCGCGAGTCCAGCCGGTTTCACGCTCGTAAACCTGTCCTGCGCGAAACAACAACGCCTCATCGAAGGGACGTCCGATCAACTGAAAGCCCGCGGGAAGTCCGTTGGCGTCGAAACCGGCCGGCATACTGAGCGCCGGCAGACCGAGAAAGTTCAAGGGGCGCGTGCAATGGCTCATCTGCGCCGAATAGTCGGCATAGTCCGGCAAATTTGCGGGATCGGAGGCGGCGATGGTCGGCAGCGGGATCGGCACGACTGGAGCATGAAGGATGTCAACTTTTCCGAATACGGCGCCGACGAAGTAGGCCAACAATGCAGCCCTTAGATTGAGGGCTTCGATGTATCGCGTCGCGGGAAGGTGAAGACCGGCAACAAAGCGATCGCCGGTTCGCGGGCCATAGTCGCTGGCACGACTCCGCAACCACCTACTGTGCAAGCGCCCGGCTTCCGCGTGAAATATCAATGAGTTCAGGGATGAAGCATTGGCAAATGACGGAGGAATTTCGACTCGCACGATGTCGGCTCCTGCGTTCCTAAAAACCGCAATGCTCGTCTCCAATAGCTCGCCGATCGCTTCGTCGACATAGTCGTAAAAATAACTACTGGGGATCCCAATTCTGAGGCCACTAACGCCGCCTTCCAGCGCGGCGGAATAGTCTGGAACGGATCTCGTACTGGACCATGGATCGTTGGGATCGTGTCCGGCGATAATGCGGAGCAAGCGGGCGCAATCGACAACCGTGCGAGTCACAACACCTGGATGATCGAGCGAGAATGCGAGAGGCATGGCGCCATATCGGCTGACGCGACCGTATGTTGGCTTAATTCCGACGAGGCCGCAGCAGCAAGCCGGGATGCGCAGCGAACCACCAGTGTCGGAGGCGAGCGCACCATAGACGAGGCGCGCTGCGACCGCTGCTCCTGAGCCGCTTGACGACCCGCCAGTCACATACTTCGAGTTCCACGGGTTTCTTGGCGTGCCGGTGATCGGGTTGTGGCCGAATACTGAGCCGCCGGTCGCAAACTCAACCATGTTGAGCCGGGCGATATCGATAGCACCCGCCGAATCGAGCCGTGTCAGCACAGTTGCGGTGCGGTTAGGCACGAAGTTGGCGAGGATGCGTGACCCGCAGGCGCTGACGCGACCGACACGAAAGAACATGTCCTTGTGCGCAAGTGGCACACCGTGCAGCGGACCGCGAAGGCGACCCGATGCGAGGTCGCGGTCCGCCTCTTGCGCGTCGGCGAGAGCGGCTTCGGGATCGATACCGGCAACGCAATTGAGCCGTTCGCCGATCTCAGCCAACCGATTGAGGCAATTCTGCGTCACTTCGTCAGACGAATATCGTTTCTCGGCAATTCCGGCCGCAACTTCCGTCAAGCTTAAATTAGCGAGAGTAGTGTCGGTCATCAGATTGCGGTCCGAAAGTTCGCTTTCATGGCTAGCGCGAAGGTGAATTGTGAGCAGGTTTTCGGTCTGCTATGTTGCCGCCGCTGCTCCAGCGTCCATCGATACACTTTAATAACAATTTAACAACGAGCAGCGATCCACAGGGAGGGACTTATGACGAACAAGAAAATTGTGAAGGCGCTGCGAGTGATTGGTGTGGCAGCCATAGCACTTGGGTTGCTGGCAAGCCAGGACGCCATGGCGCAGAGTAAGAAATTCGACGGAGTTACACTCACCGTCGCTACTTTTCCCGGTGCGTGGCGGGAAGGCATCATCAAAATTACCGGTGCCAAATTTGAGAAGCTCGGCGGCAAGGTAGCTTGGACACCTGGGTCCACCACCGAGTTTCTGCAACAGGCGATCGCCGCGCGCGGCGGTTACGTCTTCGACATCATGGAGGTCACGAATGATCTCTGGCCAAAGTGGAGCGAGGGCAAATTCGTCCAGAAATGGGATCACTCGAAAATCCCAAACGTCTCACAGCTCGACAAGCAGATGTATGACGACTTTCGAGTCGCTCACTGGATCGTCTTACAATCGATCATTTACAACGTCGACAAGTTCAAGGAAAACGGCATTCCCGCGCCAACCAAGTTTTCGGATCTGATCCATCCGAAGTTGAAGAAACGTGTCGTTTCACGAGACTTTACTAATTTCACCGGCATATATCCTGTCGTCGGCTTGGCACGCGAGTTCGGCGGAGGTGAATCGAACATCACGCCAGGGCTCGAAAAGCTCAAGGAAATGGATCTCCACTCCTTCCTCGGATTCAGCAGCCAAGGCCCTCAACTTATGGAGCGGGGCGATGTGTGGGCAGCGATGCTTCACGCCGGCTGGGGCGTTCGCCTGATAAAGGCCGGCCAGCCAGTCGCCGTCGTCCATCCGGTGATTGGCGGCAAGAAGGGCATGCCTACGCTGGGTTTCATCGCCCTTTCCAAGGCATCGAAGAACAAGGAGGCCGCACACTGGTTCATGAACGAACTGATCAGTGCGGAACAGCAGGAGGAATGGTACAACACGAGCGGCATCGTTCCGGTGAACAACACCACACTTAAAAAGGTCTCCGGAAGTCCTCTGCTCGATAAGATGGGTAATCCGGCGCTGATCCTGGACCCCGCCGAACTTGCGAACGGCTACTTTGTCGACTATTCGCACTACGACGTGAAGAAATGGAACGAAGAGTTCAATCGGATCTTCTTCAAATAGCTGGTTTCGAATCAAACTGTACTCATGAGCCCGGGAGCGCACTTTCTCCCGGGCTATTTTTGAAGAATTTGCGGACGGCTGACGAGTGAGGCCACGAGGTCGCGCGAATTAGGCTGGGCGCTATTTCCGCAATCGTTTCGGTTTGAGCCTGGTTTTGTGCTGGCTGAGGCCGGCAACGAAATTGTGGATCAGCAATTCTGTCATGTCGGTCACCGACTCTGACGAGACCAAGCCCATCTTGCCGGAAACGGCGAGGGAGTGGATGCCGTGCAAACTACTCCATAGGACTGCTGCCGCCTGAAGACGCTCTGGTTCGGAGCCTTTCGGGAACAATGGCGCCATGGCTCCGGCGAGGATTGCCAGCAGGCGGTGAATGCGCTCGGGGTACCAGGGCGGCATCACATAGTTCCTCGGCCACACATGCTCAAACAACACGTACCAGAGGTTCGCGTTCTCGGTCGTGAATTGCATATAGCGTTCGGTGAGCGTGCGCACCGCGATTTCGGGATCTTTGCTGGATGGTGCCTGCG
>CBDCIT010000010.1:0-110968 GCA_965217615.1 Alphaproteobacteria bacterium | reverse complement strand
TAATTGGTATTCACAGCACATCGTTCGCGCAGAACGTTAGGCAGCAGCTCGTCTCTTCGAGCACGCTCGAGGAAATCAAGAAGCGCGGCCGGATAATGGTCGGCGTGGCGACGTTCGTGCCATCGGCGATGATCGGCAAAAATGGCAAGCTGATCGGCTTCCAGGTCGACGTCGCGAATGCGATCGCGAAGTCGGCGGGTGTAAAAATGGAGATCGTGCCGACGGCGTTCCCAGGTATCATTCCGGGTCTGCTGTCCGGCAAGTTCGATACTATCATTGCGGGTATGGAGATGAAGTCGAGCCGCAACCTTCAGGTCAACTTCGCGGGTTCATATGCTTGGGGTAACCAGGGTATGCTCGCAAATAAGAAAATGACGGCAGGCTTCAAGGTGACTGGCCCGATGACCACCGAAAGCGACGACTTCAACCGATCAGACGTAACCTTCGCCATGCGCCGCGGGACAGCGCCGATTCAGATCGTCAAGAAGCATTTCCCGAAGGCGAAGATCCTGCAGTTCGAGGATGACCAGCAGGCGGTGCAGGACGTGATCAACGGCAATTCCCACGCCTATTTGTCGTCCGAGCCCAAGGTGAGCTATCAGGTCGTCGACAACCCTGACGTCTTGTACAAGCCTTATGCCGATCAGAGTTTTAACAGTTGGCCGATGGGTATCGCCGTCCGCAAGGGCGATGTCGATTTCCTAAACTTCCTG
The DNA here is from genome assembly GCA_965217615.1 of Alphaproteobacteria bacterium. Lineage (GTDB taxonomy): Bacteria > Pseudomonadota > Alphaproteobacteria > UBA8366 > CAVOAK01 > CAVOAK01. Next base: position 110,255 of record CBDCIT010000010.1, on the reverse strand, counting down.
ACCAATTGGATCAGGATCAACACTGAAAACGGATTTATCGGCGAGCGCTTCGGTTATTGGTACGACTTCGAGCGGCCCTGGCTAAGCATGGTCGAAGCCAAGTAGTACCCAAGAAGTTCGTTAATATATCTGCCGTCCGCGGTGATTCCGCGGGCGGCATTTTCTTGCCCGCTTACTGTGGCCGCCAGACGATTAGTTTGATCGGCGTCGGACCAGATCCGTTGCAGGGATTGTTGACCTGCGGACAATTCGAGACGACGGCGAGCGCATCCATCTCCGCCCGCAGTTCGACATAGTCACCTGGTTTTGAAGGTGGATCGACAAATATTGTTGCGTCAAGCCGTCCGCGCGCGCGCGCCGGCACGTTACAGAAAAAGTTTATGTTCGGGACGATGTCTTTGCGGCCGAGGTCGTATGGTTTGAGCGCGGCGAGAAAATTCTCACGACAGCCAGGGCTGTTCTTGACGCCGTAAAGCAGTTCGTTGCTGGCGGCGCTGCAGCAGCCGCCAATCGTGTCGTGGAAGCCGCAGGTGTCGGCGACGATCGTGAAAATCGGCTGCGCATCATCGGAGTAGAGTATGTGCCCTTCCGTCAAGCGCAGCGAGCGCGACGCCTTCAACGTGTTGGGCGCATGATAGCGCTCGTGCGGTTGTGTTGCGTTGTAGCAAAGGAAATCCACACCTTGCTGTCCCTCGAGGTCGATTATTCGAAGGACCGCGCCACGGGGAATAATTCCAGCCCAGGGTTGGCCGGAAGGTATGACATGGGCTTCCAACTCTTCTCCCGGCACGTCGCTGGTCGATCGGTCGGCGCCCATCGCCGTGCTAATTGCCCCGGCTGGCGACAACGTCGATTTCAATGAGGCCGCCGAGCGCCAATGCGGTAACGCCGATGGTCGTCCGCGCCGGCTTGTGATCCTCCGGGAAATACTCTTGATAGATGCGATTCACGGTTGGCCAATCGGCTTCGAGATCGATCAGGAAGATGCGCACGCTGGCCACGTTTTCGACGCCACAGTCACAACCCTTCAGCACAGACACAACATTGTCGAGCGTCTTGCGCGTTTGCGCTTCGATTCCCTCGGGCAGCGGCTCGCCTGTAGCTCCGCTGGCGATCTGTCCCGCAAGAAATATCCAACCGTCGGCCTCAACCGCATGGCTGAAATAGCCGACCGCGTCCGGTCCATCGCTGACCATGTGATAGGTAAGTGGGCCCATATTCGTCCTCCCAGAATTGTCGCTGCACTTGGCGGTCGTTACCCTACTGCCAGACTTTCTTCGCCACACCCATCATGTTTTCGCCCAGCACGCCTCGGACCTCCTTTTCCGCGTAACCGCGCTTTAGCATCTGGTCGGTTAGCTCTGGAATCTGGATCGGCGCAACATAGTCGATCTTGTCCCAACTGGGCCCGCGAGACTTTCCGCCCGATGCCTTGAAGTGGGCGTCCTGGTGAACTTGCATCGGATTATGCGCGGCCGACGGCGGGTTGGCCCGACGTTCCTTCGGGTGGATCCAGTCCGTACCGATCCCCACATGCTCCGGCCCCACCAGCTTCGCCACATAGTCGATATGATTGAGGAACATCTCCGTTGACGCGTCATTGTCGCCGAGGAAGACTCCGACGCCGTTCAAGGCTATGACGCCGCCCGTTTTGGCGCAGGCCTTGATTTGGTCATCCTGGATGCTGCGCGGGATATCCCACATCCCGGCCGGGTTCGAGTGCGAGAAGATGACGGGATCCGTGGAGACCTCGAACATATCCATCGTCGTGCGATAGCCCGTGTGGGTCGCGTCGACGATCATACCGACGCGGTTCATCTCCTCGATCAAGGCCACGCCGAAACGGCTCAAGCCATCGTCGGTTCTCTCCATGCAGCCATCGCCCACGACGTTTTTTATGTTGTAGGCCATTAGCATGTGACGAACGCCAAGCTCGTAGTAGATCTCGACCATCTGTAAGTCGGCGTCGACCGGATTGGTGCCTTGAAAATGGAAGCTGACGCCGAGCTTACCTTCCTTCTTCGCGCGCGCGACGTCGTCAACCGAGTCTATGAGAACATACTTCTCCGGCTCGGCGAGGAAGTACGAACGATTGCGGCCGAGCGCATGAACGGTGTCGTTGAGATTGTGCCAGTCGGTGGCGATAGTGAATGAGACATACGTGTAGCCGCCCTCGATCATCGACCGCAGCATGTCCGCAAGGATCGGCGGGCTGTCATGGCCGGCCAAGGGGATCAGCATGTCCCAGACGATTGCATCGCGATGCAACGCCGCCGCTTCCTCGGAAATATTCCACTCAGTCATGAGATCCTCCCCGTGAGACGTAAATGGCTATTTGTTGGGCGCAGATTAGCGTCAGGCGCGAACACGATGCCAGTCAAATAAGGTCGCGGTCCGGCTCGATGACAGCCGACGAATAGCGCTATTTCCAAACTTGGCGCGCGACCCTCATCCAATTTTCGCCGAGTACGCCGCGTATATCGGTATCGCTATAACCGCGTGTGACCATGCCGTCGGTGACTTCCGGCAGCCGCGCCGGTCTGACGAACTTGATGTCGAGCCAGTCGACACTGGAGCGTCCGCCGGACGCCTTCTCGGTGGCTTCCTTGTGCGCCTCCTTTGGGTTCCAATTTCCCGAAGCTCCTGGATTCTTATGGTCCCAGTCAAACACGAAGTCGAGGCCGATGCCTACATGTTCCGGTCCGACAAGCTCGGCGATGTAGTCGATGTGTTTCAGCAATCCCTCGGCGGTATCATCGTTGTCGCCGACGAAAGTGCCAACGCCCATGACACAGATCACGCCGCCCGTCTTGGCACAGGCTTTGATTTGGTCGTCCTTGATATTGCGCGGGTGGTTCCAGGCGCCCCAGGCGTTGGAATGCGAAAAAACCGTCGGTTCGGTCGAGACGTTCATCATATCCATCGTGGTGCGGTAGCCCGTATGTGTGCCGTCGGCGATGATGCCGACCCGGTTCATCTCTTCAACGACCTGAACGCCGAAATGCGTCAACCCGGCATCGGTAATTTCCATGCAGCCGTCGCCGACCGGATTCTTCATGTTGTACGCCATCAGCATGGTTCGCACGCCGAGCTTGTGATAGACGCCGATCATATTGAGGTCGTTCTCGATAGGGGAAGTTCCCTGGAACCCAAAGCCGATCGCGAGCGTGCCGTCCTTTTTCGCCGCTAGTATGTCGTCGACCGTTTCCACGAAACGGTATTTCTCCGGGTTGGCCTGCACAAAGGTTCGCTCGTTGGCCAGCGTGTGTATTGTTTTGTCCATGCCCTCCCAGTCATGAGCGAGCGTCAAGGCGACGTAATCGACGCCGCATGCGACGCATTCGGCCAGTGTTTCCACGCGACCGACCGGATCCTCATGTCCGACCCAGCTCTTGCTCATGTCGCAAAAAATCGCGTCTTTGTGGAGTGCTGCCGCCTGCTCTGATATGTTCCAATCCGTCATCGTCCACTCCCGCCGGTACTGTGTCTGTCGTTTGATAATTAAAACTAGCAGGGCGCGGACACGGCAACAATCGGCACGTGCGGCGGCTGGCTATCGGGCGACTTCCCGGCTTTCGGCAGCGGCGGCGCGGTGTTTGACATACTCTATGTTTGATCCTAGCCTTTCTACGAGGCTACCCGAAAAGGGGCGAGTCCACCCGTATCCACGCAGAAAGTTGCGACACTCTTGGGCAAAATCACCCAGCGCGCTTCGTCGTCTCCTAGTATTGATGGGCGCGAATTCAAGAATCCAAAAGCGTGATGCGACATGTCAGTTAATCTTTAGGGAGGTCATTCGATGAAACATTTCAAAGCGTTCGCCTTTGTGCTTCTGGTGCCGCTGGCGCTGGCATTAACGGTGATTTCAGGCCCTGTCGCGGCACAGGACCTCAGAAACCAGATTGCTGCATCCAGCGTCCTCGAGGAGATCAAGAAAAAGGGTGTCTTGCGGGTCGGCATGGCGTCCTTCGTGCCTTGGGCGATGTTCGACAAAAAGGGCGAATTGATCGGATTCGAAATTGATGTCGCCAAAAAGCTCGCCAAGGACTCGAAATGGAAGGTCGAGTTCGTGCCAACTTCGTTCGCCGGCATTATTCCGGCTCTGCTCGCCGGCAAGTTCGACACGATCATCACCGGCATGGCTATAGCGCCGAAGCGCAACCTCACGGTCAACTTTACAATTCCCTATTACTGGGGCGCACGGAATATCGCCGCCAACAAGAAATTGGCCGGCGACTGGGACTCCATGGATGACATCAACCAAGACGGCGTCATCCTTTCGCATCGCCGTGGCGGCCAAACCACCGATATGATCAAGGAGTTGTGGCCGAAGGCGAAGCAAGTCCTGTTCGACGACGACGCCCAGGCGCTTCAGGAAGTCCTCAATGGAGGCGCGCATGCCATCATGACGTCGGAGCCGAAGCCGACCATGTGGGTGCTGGCCAATCCCGACAAGTTGTTCTTGCCGCTCGGCAAGGGCGCGAGAATATTTCCGGTGCCGGCGGGGTTTGCAGTGCGCAAGGGCGATCCGGATATCCTCAATTATTACAACAACTGGATCATCCAGCACGAAGAAAACGGCTGGCTTAAGGAACGAGCCGACTTTTGGTTTTCGAGCACGGGCTGGTTCGGCGACGTGGATAATAACCCCTTTGCACGCAAGAAATAGCACTCCGTACGCATTAGTGACTGGGGGCGGGGATACGCTCGAGGAGCGTATCCCGCTTCCGCTTTAGTAACCGCAAATCGTCGTCTGTCCGCGCAAGATTGCCGGTCGGCGACATGAATGAACGGGATAGGCGCGATGAACGTTGAGTTTAGACCTCTGGGCGATGTGATGGGTGTCGAAGCGATTGGCGTCGACGTGTCACAGCCGCTTAGTGACGAGACGTTTGCTGAGATCCACGACGCCTACCTGAAGCATATTCTTGTGCTGTTCCGAAGTCAGCACATGACGCTGAAGCGAATGATGGAATTCACTGGACTGTTCGGTGAAGTGCCGGATCATGCCAATCCAACGTTCGCGCATCCCGACCATCCGGAAGTCCTAGTGCTTTCAAACGTCAAGAAGGATGGTAAGGCGTTTGGCGCGGCGCCGGAGGACGACGGTGGATGGCACAGCGATAACGCCTATCTGAAGGCGCCGTGCTCTGCGTCAGTTTTCTATGCCGAGGTTGTTCCTGCCGAGAACGGCGATACGATGTTCGCGGACATGTACGCCGTCTACGACGCGTTGTCGTCAGAGATGAAGCAGCGCATCGACGGTCTGAAATGGCGCACGCACAGCGACAAAATCGAGGGCAAGAAGGTCATATGGCCGCCAAAAACAGCGGATGGTAAGGCGATGTATCCCGATGTCTTCCACCCGGTTGTGCGCACCCATCCGGAAACCGGTCGAAAGGCGCTTTTTCTCTGCATGCGGCATGTCGAAATGACAACCATCGTCGATATGGATGTTGGTGAAGGCCAAGCTCTACTCCATGAACTGCGCGATTTCGCAACGCAGCCCCCATTCGTCTACTCACAGCGTTGGGAAGTCGGTGACTTGATGGTTTGGGATAACCGCTGCTCGCTGCATCGCGCCACGTATTGGGATCAGAAGAAGTATGAGCGCCTGATTTATCGGACCTTCGCGAAGGGCGACGTACCCTATTGAGCGAGGACCGACGCGCCCGCGATGCGGCTGCTGCGCAACGCGCTTAATTTGGACTACGCGGGGGGATCGCGCTCGAAGAGCGTTACGCCCACCTTTCGCGCGATGCGCCAGCCTTCGTCTGTACGTTCAAGTTTTTCGGTGTAGACGCTGACCCACTTTGGGCCATTGAGTGCAACGGGCTTATCTAGAGTCTCCCCTTCTTCGTGACGATAGATCGATTTGTAGGAGATAGCTTCGGCGTGATCGGCGTCTATGACCGTTACAAGCACGTTTGACAACACCTGCTGGACAAGGACCCCGGCGGGTCGCGCTTCCATCTCCTTGCGAATATTCTCGCTGCCTTCAAGTGCCTCGCCCAAACGCAACCAGACGCCATCGGGCGTGAAGAGATTAGCCAGTTCGTCGAATTTTCGCGTATCGTTATACAGGCAAAGGCGGATCAGGATCCGTTGACATTCCCACTCGATCGCTCGTTCTTCATCGCGGTTCATGCGACACCAACCTTGCTGAATAGATTTGTTTCGCCGTAGTCGTCGAACCATCTATGTGGACTAGGGGACATGTTCGCGTTCGAAGAGCGTAACCCCCTCCATTCGCGCAATTCGCCAGCCGTCGTCTGTACGCGCAAACTTGTCGGTATAGACGCTGACCCATTTGGGACCATTGAGCGGTATCGGCTTTTCCAGAGCCTCCCCCGCGACGTCGTAGTAGATCGATTTGTAGGAGGAGATCTCTGCATGGTTCGCGTCGATGACCGTTACAAATACGTTGGACAACACATGGCAGTGGAGTGCCTCGGCGGGTCGCGCTTCCATCGCCTTGCGAATGTTCTCGCGGCCCGCAAGCGCCTCCCCAAGACGAACCCACACACCATCTGTCGTGAAGAGATTCGCCAATTCATCTGATTGTTTCCTATCGTTGAACAGGCAAAAGTGCGTCAAAATCCGCTGACAGTCCCACTCGATTGCGCGTTTTTCGTCTCGTTCCATTTTTGCACTTTCGCGAACATTCAATTTTGCATCACCGTCTCAGTCGAATTATTGACGTGGACTAAGGGGCGGGCTCGCGTTCGAAAAGCGTAACCCCCTCCTTTTCCTGTATGCGCCAACCGTCGTCCGTCCGCACAAGTTTGTCGGTATAGACGCTGACCCACTTTGGGCCGTTAAGCGGGACTGGTTTGTCTAGCGTCTCGCCCTCCTCGTGGCGGTAAATCGACTTGTAGGAGACAGATTCCGCGTGGTCAGCGTCGATGACCGTGACGAGGACGTTGGTCAGGACGTGGCGGCTCAGCGCCGCAGTGGGTCGCGCTTCCATCGCTGTGCGGAGCTTCTCGTGCCCTCTGAGTTCCTCTCCCAGCCGGTACCAAACACCATCAGGTGTGAAGAGATTGACCCACTTGTCATATTGTCTCGTATCGCCGTAGAGGCAAAAGCGGGTCAGTATCCGTTGACACTCCCACTCGATCGCTCGTTCTTCGTCGCGGTCCATGCCGATTCTCCATTTGTGCAAACTCATTCGACCTGCCGAACAGATATATTCAGGCACGCTTCGCACGCTATTTGTAAATTGTCGATTAGATTCGGAAGTTGGCCGGCAACTCCTGGAACGCTATTATCGAAGTCCTGCGTATTGCGCCGGAAGGAGTTAAGCCAATGGCTGCTGAAATCAGGCGCTTAAGCGACGCGCTTGGGGCAGAAGTTTTGGGAGTAGATCTGTCCGAGCCAACCGATGATGCGACATTTGAACAGATCCACAACGCTTTGCTGGAGAACGCGATTGTCCTATTTCGCGATCAGGACATAACAATCCCGCAGCATATGGGCTTTGCCAAGCGGTTCGGCGAGCTTGAGATCCACACTGTTCCTGAGGATGCCCACCCGGATTACCCCGAGGTGCTTGTTCTTTCCAATGTGGAAGTGGATGGTAAACTGGTGGGCGCGCCTCCAGCGTCCGATGGCGGTGGGTGGCACAGCGACTACTCATACAAGCGCAACCCGGCATCGGTTTCGGTGTTCCATGCGACGGTCGCACCCGAAATCTACGGCGATACGATGTTCGCCAACATGTACACCGCCTACGAAGCTCTTCCTGAGGCGATGAAGGCTCGGATCGAGGGCCTGAAGTGGCGGAGCGACAGGATGAAAGTTCAGCGAGAATTAAATCCGGGCAAGGTTTTCAGTGACGCGGAGCTTGCTAACATCCACGACGTCGCCCACCCGATTGTGCGGACCCATCCGCTCAGTGGACGCAAGACGCTTTACCTCGCCATGAGACGGGCGAGTCTGACGAGGATTGAAGGCCTGTCCGATGCGGAAAGCATTGGCCTCGTCGAGCAACTCCGGGACTTCGCGACGGCGTCGCGCTTCGTCTATTCACATCACTGGCAGGCGGGCGATGTAATGGCGTGGGACAACCGCGGCTCAATTCACCGGGCGACCCCATGGGACCAGCAGAAATATCGGCGCCATGCCCATCGGGTGACCGTCATGGGTGACCAACCGTTCTAGCGAATGCGTGGAAATAGAATTGGAATTTCCTTTTGCTGCCGTTGCCGCCAGGATCAGGCCGATCGCAACACCAACTGGAACTCTTAACCATGGACATTTTATCATTTAGCACGCTTCCGGAGCGCCTTGACGATGTCGCGCACCTCGACGAGGTCCTAACCCGACCGTCGGAGGCTCTCATCGAAGACATGGCGCGCCTCGACGGGGATATATTGATCTTTGGCGCCAGCGGTCAGTTGGGGCAGACGATCTGCAGGTTGGCGAAGCGGGCGGCCCCCGACAAACGAGTTGTCGGTGTCGCTCGATTTGTTTTGTCCGACCCTAGGGCCGAGCTTGAATCCTGGGGTGTGGAGACCGCCACGTGCGACCTATTCGACCGGTCCAGCCTTACCGAATTGCCGCATCTCCCTAATGTCGTCTTCGCGGCGGGCGGCAGGTTCGGTCCCGATGGCGATCGGGCGCTGGGTTGGATGACAAACACCTGCGTGCCGGCAACGATCGCCGAAGTCTTTGCGGATTGTCGCTTGATCACAATGTCCTCAGGCACCGTTTACCCGTTGGAAAGCGTCATAAGCCAGGGCTCGACCGAAGAGTCCGAGACAACCCCTGTTGCCGATGAATTCGCCAACTCCTGTCTCGCCCGTGAGCGCATATTCAAACATTTCTCGGAAAAGCACGAGACAGCCGGCCGTATTATTCGATTGGCCTACGCGATTGAAGTACGCAAAGGCGTTATGCAGTACGTGGCCCGTAAGGTGTATGCGAATGAAGTGATCGATATCACCCTTGGGCACGTCAACGTTATTTGGCAGGGCGACTTCGCCTCACAGCTCTTGCGTGCGTTTCACCATTGCACCACGCCGACGACCCCAATCAATGTGACAGGGCCGGAAACGGTGAGCTTGCGTGACCTCGCTTGCACACTTGGCCGAATCTTTGGAAAGGAGCCACGGTTTGAAGGCAGCGAAGCGGAGAGGATTTGGCTCGTGGACAGCGCTAAGGCAACTCGGTTGTTTGGTTACCCTATTGTGTCGCTATCTCAAATGACACATTGGACCGCCGACTGGGTTGCACGGGGCATGCCGCACCGCGATGTGCCGTTCCCAGGGCAAGTCATATGGCCGTTACCTGCGTGATCCTCGTTGCGGCAATCTTGCCATTGCCCAGGAACAGATTGTTTCGTGAGCGTCACGGCGTTCAAATTGTCGTAAGCCAATAGTGGATTAACGCGTCGGGATTGCCATAATCGTTAGGACATCAAGTGGACGACGAGGCGAACGCGGGCATCCCGGGTTACAAGTCGGCGCTTGAGGCGGCTGGGGTCGAACACACCATTCACATGTATGAGGGCGCCAACCACGCCTTTCACAAAGACACCTCAGCGGCGCGCTACCACAAGGCCTCCGCCGAGCTTGCGTGGTCGCGGACCATTGAATTCCTCAAGCAGACGCTTGCTTAGGGCGCGGCCAATCGAACTGCAAAATTAGACTGCGAGTTCCGAAATGGACCGCGGGCACAGGGGATTGAAAAGGAGTTTTTCATGGAACGCGAAGCGGAACGCGCAATCGAGCGGGATGTGCAAAGAGTTATGAGCGAGTTCTATCAATACGTGGATCAACGGGAGTTCGAGAAGGCGGCCAACCTGTACGTGCCGGACGCCGACTGGGAGTCGATGGGCGTCAAGCTCAAGGGCCGGGAGAATATTCTCAAGGCGTTGCACGGCGGTTTGACCGACGGCACGATCCGTCATGTTCAGACCAACACGGTCGTGACCGTAATCGATGAGGATCATGCCGAAGCGCGTTGGTACAGCACGGTCTACTACACGCCCGACGGCAGAATTGAGGATTCCGACGGACCACTTCCGTTTGAAGGCCCACATAGGATTCAGGATTTCTTCACAGAAGCGATGCGCACGCCGGAAGGTTGGCGCTTCACGAGCCGGAAGTCGCAGCTGATATTTCGGCGTGCTGAGGAGAAGCCCATTGGCTTCGAGACATGGGCCGACACAAGACCGAGCTGAGGGCACAATGCGGCAGAGATTTCGCCTAGCGATATTGAAGAGATGCCGTACTGAGGCGATGCGATGACACTTCAACTAAATCCATTGAGCGAGAACCTGGTGCCGAGGTGGTCGGTTTGGATCTGAGGGATCCGATTGACGACCAGACATACGAGGAGACCAATGCAGCATGGCTAGCAAACAACATCCTGTTGTTTCGCGGGCAGGAGCTTACGCGTCCGCTGCAGATTGCCTTTGCGCGACGGTTTGGCGAATTGGTGATAAGCGGAACCACCGCGAGCACTCACCCCGACCACCCTGAGTTTCTGGTCATTTCGAACGTCAAAATTAACGGCGAACCGGTGGGGCAATTGCCCGAGGATACCGGCGAGGGCTGGCACAGCGATCACATATTCATGGATACGCCGCCAAACGGTTCCTTCTTTTATGCCGAGGAGGCCCCATCGGAAGGTGGAGATACTTGGTTTGCAACCAGACCGCCGCCTACGACGCTCTACCTGAGGACATGCGGAATCGCGTCGAAGGCCGGACCTGTATATACAGCTTCTATGACAGCTGGTCGTATCTCTCGCCGCATCTCCCACCGCTGCCGCCGGAAGTCAGAGAAAATCTGCCTCCGGCGACGCATCCGCTCGTTCGCACCCACCCCGAGACCGGGCGCAAGGCGCTCTATGCTGGAATGCGCGGCGTCGGCCCCGCCGATAAAGTGAGCGGGCTGTCGGCCGAGGAGGGATGCGCCCTGTTGGAGGAACTGCGCAGCTTCGCCACGCAGCCGCGGTTTGTCTACCGCCATCACTGGCGGTCTGGCGACGCCATATTATGGGACAACCGTTGCACAATGCACCGCGCCAGTGTGTTCGATGCGAAGCTAGGTCGGCGCCACTGTTACTGCGTGACCATCGCCGGCGACGAGGCGCCACGTTAGCCCGCCACGATACGCCTCTCGTGGGCTGCCCCCTAGTGCTAGACCTGCTTGGCGACCCGCATGATGTTTTCGCCGAGGATGCCCCGCACTTCTTTCTCGCTGTAGCCCTGTTTCAGCATCAGCTCGGTCAACTTCGGCATATCCTCCGGTCCCAGGTAGTGGATATCCTGCCAATCGGGGCCGATGGAATCGCCACCTGAAGCATGAAGATGCGCCGCCTGGTGCAGGTCCATCTGGTTTAAGCGCCCGCCGAATGAGGTCTGGCGTGCGCCGACGGCCGGATCCGCTGGAGTTGCGGGTCGCGGCTCGCGGCCCCAGGCGTCTGGCACATAGTCCGTCCCGATCCCCACATGCTCCGGGCCGATCAGCTCAGCCGCATAGTTGATGTGCTTTAGCATCCGCTCGGGCGATCCGTCGTTGTCACCCATGAACACGCCGACGCCGTTGATGCACATGACGCCGCCGGATTTTGCGCAGGCCTTGATCTGGTCGTCTTTAACGTTGCGTGGGATGTCCCATACCGCGGCCGGATTCGAGTGCGAGAAGATGACCGGCGCCTTCGAGGCCTCGAATGTATCCATGCTCGTGCGGTAGCCAGTATGGGTCACATCGACGATCATACCGACGCGGTTCATTTCCTCGATCATTGCCACGCCGAATCGGCTCAGTCCGTCATCAGTGCGCTCCATACAGCCGGCGCCAACACGATTTTTCATATTGTAGGCCATCAACATGTGTCGGATACACGAGCTTGTGGTAGGTCTCGATCATGTTGACGTCGCCCTCGACCGGGTTGGTGCCCTGGAAGTGGAAGACGATGGCAAGCTTGTTCTCTTGTTTGGCGCGCTCGACATCGGCGAATGTGTCGACCAGCACGAACTTGTCCGGATTGTCCAGGAAGTAAGGGCGCTCGCGGGCGATCGCCGTTATCGCGGGGCCCAGCCCAACCCAATCGTCAGAGATTGTCAGCGACGCGAGCGAGTAGCCATATTCGGCGGCCCGGGTGAGCACCAGTCGCTGAACGTCAACACCGGTCCGGCTCATCCAGGGCACGGTCATGTCCCACAAGTGCACGTCTTTGAGCAGTGCTGCCGCTTCCTCTGAAACGTTCCAATCGGCCATTTTCCCCTCCCGCGATTTATGGCCCGACGGGCGACGTTTGCTGCCGCGCCAAGCTTGGATGCTCCAGACTAGAGCATTTCCGTGTCTGAATGAATCGCGAGGGATTCACAGGCCGTCAATTTTGTGATTCAAACTGCATGCTGGGTAGGAGGTCAGCATGCATGGCTCAGTATCTATCAGAAGATCTTCGCATCAGGGTGATCGGCGCGATTGAAGGCGGGATGTCGCGCAACGGGGCGGCCAGGCGGTTCGGTGTCAGCATCGCCAGCGCGGTGCGCTGGATGGATGAATATTTGCGGTGCGGGCGGACGGCGCCGAAGCCGCGCGGCGGCGACCGCCGTTCCGGCCGGATCGAGGCGCAGGCTGATCTTCTGATGCGTGCCATTGAGGAGACACCTGACATCACGTTGATGGAACTGCGCGAGAAGCTAATCGCCGAGCGGGGCGAGAGCTTTGCAATCAGCACACTCCACGCTTTCTACCGCCGCCACGAGGTGACGTTTAAAAAAAGACTGCCCACGCCAGCGAACAAGAGCGCGAGGATGTGAGAATCCGGCGCGAGGCTTGGTTCACCCTTCAGCCAGATCTCGATCCGACAAGGCTGGTGTTCCTCGACGAGACTGGCGCAACCACAAAGATGTCCCGCCTGCGTGGGCGCGCCCCGCGCGGCGACCGCTGCCGTGCCGCGCTGCCGCATGGCCATTGGAAAACCACGACGCTGGTCGCGGGCCTGCGCCTCGACGGCCTGACCGCCCCCATGGTCATCGACGGCGCCATGAACGGAGAGGGTTTCACCGCCTATGCCGAGACCCTCCTCGCGCCGACGCTGAACCCCGGCGACATCGTGATCATGGACAATCTCCCCGCCCACAAGGCCGCGGACGCCCGGCCGGCAATCGAACGGACCGGAGCGACACTGATGTTCCTCCCGCCCTACTCGCCGGACTTCAATCCGATCGAGCAGGTCTTCGCAAAGCTCAAGGCGCTCTTGCGAAAAGCCGCCGCAAGAACCATCGACACACTCAAGGCCGCCATCGCGACAGCGCTCGATGCCTTCCCCCCCAGTGAATGCGCCAACTATTTTACAAACTCGGGTTACAAGCCGGATTGATCCGAAAATGCTCTAGCGCGCCGATCCCAACCAGGACCAGTCGAATTAGCGCCTTGTGGCCGATCGATTTGCGGTGCTTATATCCTCGACTGCTTGACGCGATTTGGCGGGATTGCTCAAACATGACCCAGAGTGGATTGAAGTGCTGGCGAGCCTTCGCCGGCCGGCAGTGCCGGCAGGATGTGCCCGAGACGGCGGAGTTAACGCATGTCGGGCCGGGAACGCCATGCGGTGAATATTTGCGCCGCTTTTGGCAGCCAGTCGCGCTGTCCTCGGAGCTCGGCGACCTGCCGCTCACACGGCGCCTGCTAGCTGAAGATCTGGTCCTGTTCCGCACGAAGAAAGGGAAGTTGGGTTTGCTCGGGCGCCATTGCTGCCATCGTGGCACCTCCCTCGAATACGGCATCGTCACCGATACCGGTATCAGCTGCTGCTATCACGGCTGGCACTACGCAATCAACGGAACGATCCTCGACACGCCGAACGACCCCGCAAGCGGTCTCAAGGACGAGCTGAAGGGGACCGCCTACCCAACATATGAATTCAAGGGCATCATTTTCGCGCATATGGGTCCGCCTGAGGACGTGCCGGACTTTCCTATACTCGACGTTTGGCAGGAGCCGGATACCGATCCGATTCCTTATTCCTATCGTTATCCATGCAATTGGCTGCAAATCCAGGAAAACAGCCAGGACCCCATTCACGCCGTCTTCCTGCACACGCGGTCGAGCGGCGTACAGTTCTCGGAGTCACAGGGCGAAGTACCCGTACTCGACTTCGTCGAGACGCCGATTGGATTGATTTATGTATCGACCCGGCGCTGGAAATCGAACATCCACGTTCGCACGGTCGAGGTCATCATGCCCAACTTGACCCAAGGTGGAGCGATCTGGGAGTCCGCTGAAGACGAGAAATACTTTCAGCGCGGCAGCGGTACGAGTTGGAAAGTCCCAATCGACGACACCAACACCGAAGTCATCGGTTGGCGCTTCTTCAACGAGAGAGTTGATCCCGAGGGCCGGGGTGACAAGAGCCGGATTGGCAAGGACATGGTCGATTCCTTTGGGCAGCTTGCAGATGATCGGCCCTATGAGGATCATCAGCGCGTTCCTGGCGACTATGATGCAATGACTTCCCAGCGCCCGATCGCGGTACATGCATTGAAAAACCTTCAGGCATCGGATCGCGGCGTTATGCGTTTCCGGCGCATGGTACGGCAAGGAATCAAGGCAGTTCAGTCTGGCAAGCCGATGGGTGCGCTGCCGGCTGATGGCAACGGCGTTGTGCCGACCTATACGCAGGATACGGTGCTAAAGGTCGAACCTGTTGGACGCAAAGATCGCACGTTGGTCCAGGAAGTCGGGCGGCGAATTGCCGAGATCAATCTTAAGAGTACCGATGTCGCATCCGATCGTCGCGCGGAAGAGTTTGTCCGCATGACGCGCGAACTTGGCTACTGACGCCTCGGAGAAACCTTGAACTCGCCCCCGGGCACACGTCGCAGTGACAATCTGCGAGGCATGGCATTCGCGGTGGCCTCGGGATTCGTCCTGATGGGATCGTTTGGAATGGCGCGTCATGCCTCGCTTGAACTTCATGCGTTCGAGGTCGCGTTCTTTCGCTCCTTCTTCGGCCTCCTTTTCTTGATGCCGTGGTATCTGAGGGCCGGGGTGAATCCGTTTAGGACCCGACGCCTCAGCATGCACGTTATCCGCAGCGTGTTTCATGTAGGCGCGTCGCTGTCCTTTTTCTTTGCGCTGACGATCGCGCCATTTGCGGAGCTAACGGCGCTTTATTTCGTCTCGCCAGTTTTCGTGACCGTCATGGCCGTTGTGTTCCTTCGTGAGGTTGTGGGGCTGCAACGCTGGACAGCGGTATTGATCGGGTTTGCCGGGATGCTCGTCATATTGCGACCGGGCATCGAAGTTCTCGAACTCGGCTCGTCGCTCGCGGTCGTCTCCGCCATGTTCGGGGCGTGCAGCGTGGTCCTCACAAAGGGGCTCGCCCGCACGGAGTCGGTTCTAACTATCTCCGCCTACACAATGATACTGATGACACTGTTTCAGTTGATTCCAGCTGCCTTCGTCTGGAAATGGCCAAGCTTAGAAATCCTGCCCTGGTTGATCGTGATCGGCGCCGCGGGCGGGCTCGGCAGCTACCTGTTCGCGTCTGCGATCAAGGCCGCAGAAATAAGCGTGATCACACCGCTCTCGTTCCTGCAACTGGTTTGGGCGGCCGCAATCGGCTTTCTGTTCTTCGACGAAGTTCCAGAGAAATTTGTCTGGATCGGTGGTTTCATGATCTTTGCGGCGACGACCTACATCGCGATCCGCGAGCGCGCCGTCGCAAAAGCAGAACTGCAAGCCGGTCCGGTTCAGGTTTAACGTCATCAGACTGCGGTGTCCGGCAGTTTCGATTTGGCGTTGGGGCTAAATGGACAACTCCGCTCGCCCGCGGTCCGCTTCGGTGCCGTGGTGCTGGTACCAGTGTCGCGCGACGTCTTCCCGGCGGCACACCCAGACGTCGGGGTGCTTCCCGACATGCTCGAGAAAACGGGCGAGTGCGCTGATGCGGCCCGGTCGTCCAATCATTCGACAGTGCAATGCCACCGTCAGGAACTTCGGAGCCGTCGCCCCTTCGGCGTACAGCCAGTCGAAGGCATCGCGCATGTAGACAAACCAGTCGTCGGCCATCGAGAAACCCTGGCCGCGGCTGAAGCGCCCATCGTTGGCATCGAAAGTGTGGCAGATAACGAGATGTCGCCGGTCGCCAATGTTCACCCAGTAGGGAAGGTCGTCGTTGATTGCGTCACAGTCGTAAAGGAAACCGCCTTCCTCCACCACGAGTCGCCTTGTGTTAACGCTCGGCCGTCCCGTAAACCAGCCCAGCGGGCGGCGCCCGGTCAGCCGTTGGATCGTGTTGACGCAGCGCTCGATATGCTCGCGCTCTTCAGCCTCCGGAACATCGCGATACTCGATCCAGCGCCAACCGTGTCCGACGACATCATAACTGCGTTCGGCAATCACCTCGCCGACGGCAGGATTGCGTTCGAGCGCAAGGCCGACTCCATAGACGGTCAGCGGCAGGTCCCGCTCGCCGAAAACGCGCAGGATCCGCCACACGCCGGCGCGACTCCCATACTCGTATGAGGACTCGATATTGAGGTTGCGCTGGCCGGCAAGGGCCTCCTGTGATCCGAGTTCCGACAGCATGGTCTCGGAGTGTGCGTCGCCCTCCAGTATGCTGTATTCCGCGCCTTCTTCGTAGTTGACGACGAAGTTGAGCGCGAGGCGCGCGCGCCCCGGCCATTGCGGATCGGGCGGCTGAGGACCATAGCCGATAAAGTCACGTTCCGCCGAATGCGTAATGTCGCGTCCTCCGCTTACAGCCAAGGTTTCTCGCTATTTCCAGACCTGGCCAGCAACGCGTAGCCAATTGGCGCCGAGAATGCCGCGGATGTCTGCTTCCGAATAACCGCGCTGCATAAGCCCTTCGGTAACCAGCGGTACCTGCTCCGGCTCGACATACTTGATGTCGACCCATTCCTTGGGGTCGGTCTGTGCAACCTGCGGCACCCAGGGGCCGGCGTTTTGCATGACCGCCTTGGAGTAATCGAGATCGAAAACATAGTCGATCCCGAAACCGATATACTGAGGACCCACCAGTTCGGCGATATAGTCGATATGCTCGAGCAACATCGCCACCGAATCGTCTCCAGTACCTAGGAAGGCGCCAACCCCGTCCACGCCGATCACACCGCCGCCCTTTGCGCATGCCTTGATCTGGTGGTCGCGCAGATTGCGGTGGTGGTCAAAGACGCCGGAGGCGTTGCAGTGGGTGAAAACACCGGATCCTTGGACACGTCCATCATGTCCATGGTGGTGCGGTACCCCGTGTGGCTGCCGTCGACGAGTACGCCCACTCGATTCATTTCTTGCGCGAAGCGCCCGCCAAAATTCGTTAGGCCACCGTCCGTTTTTTCCGTGCAGCCGTCTCCCACTGCGTTTTTGATGTTGTAGGCCATCAACATGTGGCGAACCCCGAGCTTGTAGTAGACCTCGATCATACCGAGATCGTTCTCGACGGGGTTTGTCCCCTGAAAATTAATGTAGACGGCGAGCTTGTCTTCCGCCTTGGCTCTCAAGACGTCATCGACGGTCTCGACAAATACGTAGGTATCCGCGTGCGCTGCGAAATAGGCGCGCTCCTTCGCAATCTTATGGATTGTTTGGTTGAGCGAGTGGTAGTCGTGCGCGACGGTGAGCGAGATCAGGTTGTAGCCGCTTGCCTTCATGCGAGGCAGAGTGCCGAGTTTGAGCTCCTGTGAGGCGTAATCCATCCATGGGAAAATCATGTCCCATACCAGCGCATCCTTGTGCAGCGCCGCCGCTTGTTCGGAGATATTCCAGTCATTCATCATCGAACCTCCCAGATGATGGAAAGCCGTCGTCCGACGATCTCATCATGCCATTCGCCTCGCTGGAAAAATAGCACCGTTCTCAAACCGTGCTCGTTCATGACATATTCTATGGTCGTAGCGAATTGGAGAAGAAGCCATGGCTGATATGACGCTGGTCACCGCCAACAAGAACTATTGCCTCTGGCCGCTGCCGGCCTGGCTGTGTCTCAAAATTGCGGAGCTCGAGTTCGACGAGATTACGATTCCGTTCGGCGACCCGGACGCGCGGGAGCGCTTTGAAAAACACAGCCCCTCCGGATGGGTTCCCGCATTAAAGCACGGCGAAATGACGCTCTGGGAATCCTTGGCGATTTGCGAGTACGTAGCGGAGCTTGTACCCGAAGCCGGTTTGTGGCCGGACGATCGCGAAATACGCGCATTGGCACGCGTTGCTGCGTCGGAAATGTACTCTGGCTATAAATCGGTAGTGAGCCGGTTGATGCCGACGAATGTGCGGCGACGGACCGGACCCTTGGACCTGCCCGAGGATATTCAAAAAATTATTGACCGCAACACACATATCTGGCGCGAGTGCCGGGCGAAGTATTCGAGCGACGGCCCCTATCTATTCGGGCGGTTCTCAATCGCTGATGCCTTTCACGCGCCGCTCGTCAACCGCTTCGTGAGCTATAATGTTCCGCTCGGACCCGTTGAAAGCGAGTATCGCGATGCGGTGCGGAGCCACCCGAAGGTCATGGAATTCGTTGCAATTGCCGAAGCCGAGCCCTGGGACTATGAACCCTCGGATCGGCCATTTGCGGCCTGACATTGTGACACGAACAACAATGCCAAGAGGCTGTTTGTTATGGCTGAATTGACGCTGATCCTCGGTTCAAAGAACTATTGCCTATGGCCGGTTTCGGCGTGGCTTTGCTTGCGGACCGCTGGCCTCGACTTCGACGAGGTCATCATACCATTTGGCCAACCGGATTCTCGCGAACGGTTCCTTGTATACAGTCCCACCGGTCGCGTGCCGGTGCTGAAGCATGGCGACCTATCGATCTGGGATTCGGCGGCAGTTTGCGAGTATGTGGCGGAGTTGGCCCCCGAGGCTCGGCTTTGGCCAGAGGATCGCTCGCGAAGGGCGATCGCGCGCTCGGTGGTCGCTGAGATGCACACCCACCCACCGATTCCGCTCCACGCCGTCCTTCCAGGGAATGTGCGTGGCCGCAAGACAGGTGTTGAATTACCGCCGGACATCAAGGAAGTGACCGACCGGATGACGGACATCTGGATCGAATGTCGCCGGTTGTATGGCCAAGGCGGGCCGTTTCTGTTCGGCCATTTCACCGTTGCCGATGCGGTGCAAGCGCACATGGTCAACCGTTTCGTGACCTACGGAATTGAGCTCGAACCGGAAGCGGCTGAATACCGCGATACCATGCTCGCCCACCCGCCGTTGATGGAGTGGATTGCCGCAGCCAAGGCCGAGGATTCGAGCTTCGCGCCTTCGGACAAGGTATTCGCGGCGTGAAGGTCGAGCGTCACGTAATCGAGCAATTCGCGTAGATGATCTTGGAGAGAGGCGATGGCTGAGAAAAACATCAACGATCTATTGGTCGCCTGGGCTAAGGAGATGCAGGCGCTGGAACCTGAACAGGCAGGCGGCCCCGCGGTCTTAGAGACCGTCGCAGACCTCAATCGGCTCGCCCGCGATGCGGCCAAAGACTTGCCGTTCGAGAGCGAGCCCGCGGATTTTGTTCGTCTGCTCGAAGCGTATGCACGCGCTCCGAGCGACGATGACTGAGTCCGAACTCACCGACCAAAGTCTGACTGAAATAGCGACTGCAATTGCGGCGCGCAAAGTGTCGGCGGTCGAGGTGGCACGCGCATGTCTGGAGCGGATCGAGCGTTACGACGTCAATCTCAACGCGGTTGCCGCTATCGACGGCAACGCTGTTATGGCGGCGGCAACACAGGCCGACACCGACCTCGAGGCCGGCCGCGTTCGTGGACCGCTGCATGGCGTGCCGCTTGCCCACAAGGACCTGTTCTATCGTTCGGGCCAACTTTCCGAATGGGGCTCGAAAATGATGGCTGGGTTCAGACCCGACCACACGGCAACGGTGCTGCAACGTCTTGATGCGGCAGGCGCTCTCGACATTGCACGCCTTAACATGGTCGAGTTTGCACTGGGCGCGACCGGGCACAACAAGGACGTTGCTACACCGCGCAATCCCTGGAATCCGGACTATACATTACCGGCGGCTCCTCAAGCGGTTCCGGTACGGCTGTCGCGGCGCGCTTCGTTTACGGCGCGCTCGGCACCGACACGGGCGGATCGATCAGGGTTCCGGCTTACTGTTGCGGCCTTGTTGGCCTCAAACCGACATATGGCAGGGTCAGCCGCCACGGCGCCATGCCGCTCTCCTTCTCGCTCGACCATGTTGGTCCGCTGACGCGCACCGTTTCAGATTGCGCAAGCATTTTGCAGGCGATTGCTGGACCAGATCCTTTGGACCCGACGACCAGCCGGATGCCGGTGCCAGACTACCTCGCGAGTCTGGAGCGTGGCATCAAGGGCCTGCGCGTCGCGATACCGGAGACTCATTTTCAGGACGCTATCGATCCGGCGGTTAGGCCTTTCCTGGACGAGAGTATTGCCGTGTTCCGGGCCTGCGGCGCCGAGATTGTTCCCGTCACGCTTCCCAAATCCATTGAGTTGGCAGCGCCACTCGGCGCATTCCTCCTAGCAGTTGAAGGTGCAGCCAGTCATAGCAATTGGATCAGGGAACGATTCGGCGGCTACGGTGCTGCCCAATACGCTCGGATGGCACCAGGTCTCTACTATCCGGCAACCCGCTACCTCGAGGCGCGCAATCTGCGGGCGCGGGTGCTCTCCGATTTTGTTGCCGCGGCGTTCGAGACTGCCGATCTATTTCACACCCCCTCGGTTCCCATTCTTGTTCCGACGATCGCCGAATCCGACCTTGGCGGCGATCCGAGGTTCAACGAGTTTGTCGGCCGATTTACCGGCTATAGCCGACCCTTCAACTACATGGGGCTGCCGGCACTCTGCCTTCCAGTTGGGTTGGACGACCGCGGCCTTCCCGTTGGCTTTCAGCTTGTCGGGCGACCCTTCGACGAGGCCTTGCTGCTGCGTGCCGGCCGAGCGTACGAGCGGGAATCCGCTTGGACACAATTGACCCCACGGCTTTGAGGCGCCGAATATCGGAGGCAGTATGAACGACCTGAGCGAACAAGAATTCGCAGCGTTGCGCGCGCTGGATACCCCGACCGTTTGCAACGCCATCGAAATCGTACTTCCCGAGCGGCGGGCGAGTGGCTTCACCACCGCACCACTGGTTTGTGCGCGGCCGGACTTGCCGGCGATCGCTGGTTATGCGGTGACGGCAACGGTTCGAGCAATGGCGCCGAGTTCGGACGGTGGTGCCGCACGCGGACCCTATCTCGATCATGTCGCCGCCGGGCCGTGCCCGACGATTGCTGTGGTTCAAGACCTCGACCACGAGCCTGGCTTCGGGGCGTTCTGGGGTGAAGTGAACACGGCGGTCCACAGCGCCCTTGGATGTATTGGTACGATCACGAATGGAAGTATCCGCGACCTCGATGACTGTGCCAAAGGATTTCAATTACTGGCGGGTCAAATCGGCCCGTCGCACGGCCACATTCATGTCGTTGAGTCAGCGATCGAGGTGAGTGTCGCCGGCATGACCGTCAAACCGGGTGACCTCATTCATGCCGACAAGCATGGCGCCGTGGTCATCCCCGCTAGCGCGGCGCGCACGGTTGCCGAAGCCGCAGACCTCATAACGCGCCGCGAGGCGGTCATCTTGAAAGCGGCCGTTCGCCCGGTGCAACGCTTGAGGAGATCAAACAGGCGATGGCCGAGTCCGCCAAAACCAAGTAAGCGCCGCGCGTCTGCCGTGCGTCGATGATCGGGAGTCGTTCCAATGAGCGAGAAAGTGGCATTCATCGGTCTTGGCGCAATGGGATATCCGATGGCCGGACATCTAGCCCGCGCCGGGCACGAGGTGAGCGTTTACAACCGCACGCCAGCGAGGGCGGATGTCTGGACCGGCGAGCATGATGGGACAAGCGCCGCCACGCCCGCTGCTGCTGCTGCCGAGGGTGTGCAGATCGTCTTTTGCTGCGTCACAGGCGACGAAGACCTGCGTCAGGTGACTGCTGGAAAATATGGCGCTTTCGAGGCCATGGATTCCGGCACCGTGTTTGTCGACCACACGACGACCTCAGCCGGTGCTGCGCGCGAGGTTGGCCAGATGGCGGCGGAAAGAGGTCTGGCCTTTCTCGATGCGCCGATCGCCGGCGGCGTGCCGGCCGCCCGCGACGGTACCTTGGCGATCATGGTCGGTGGCGCTGCCGATGCCCTGGATAGAGTGGCGCCAATCATGCAGGTGTATGCAAGCCGCGTCGTCCATATGGGGAGTACGGGCGCCGGCCAATTGACCAAGATGGTAAACCAGATCTGCGCGACAGGCATCATTCAGTCGCTTGCCGAAGCCATTAATTTCTCGGCCGCCGCGGGCCTCGATGGTGAGAAAGTCCTTGATGTAATCTCACGTGGCTCGGCCGCTTCGTGGCAGATGAAAAGCCGCGGCGGATCCATGCTGAGGAAGGACTTCAGCGACCCTGGTACGGTCGCCTTGTTGTTCAAGGATCTGGCGATTTGCCTAAACGAAGCGCATACCATGGGCATCGAGTTGCCCGTCGCAGAAATGGTGGAGGGGTTCTACGGAGAGATCATCAGCTACGGCGGCGGGAGCAGCGATGCGGCTATACTGATCAACCGCCTGGTGACAAAGAAGGACGCGTAATCGCGCCGATTTGGTATTAGAGTCGTATCTAGGACTAGACGTAAGTTTGTCGAGGAGGGTGGGATGTCACAACAAAGAAACGAGCATGGTGCGCCGTATGGTGGCTTCTATCTAGCCGGTGAGCTGCCACCCGAAAATGCAGAGCTGACCCATGTCGGTCCTGGTACGCCGGGGGGCAACTACATGCGGCGGTTCTGGCATCCGATCGCCCTCTCGTCGGAGCTAACCGACCTACCATTGGCGGTGCGCATACTTGGCGAGGATCTCGTGTTGTTCCGGGATCTTTCGAACCGGGTTGGGTTGCTTCACCGCCATTGCAGTCACCGCGGCGTGTCACTCGAATTCGGCATTCCGGTCAAGGAGGGCATCCGCTGCTGCTACCACGGCTGGCTGTACGACGTCGACGGTACGATTCTCGACACGCCCGGCGAGCCACCGGACAGCAAACTGAAGGAGGGTCGCTATCACGGCGCGTATCCTGTCGTCGACTACCAAGGCCTGCTCTTCGCCTATATCAGCCCGTTGATTAAGTCGGCGCCGTCTGATTCTCTGGTTCCCTGATTTGCAAGGGGGGGGGTGCCGATGGCGATGGGACGGCAGAAGGCTGGTCAGGGGGATCTGATGGTGAGCTGGTCGGAGATGCCGCGCTCTCCGGGTCATGTGTTTTATGACCGCCTGCAGTCGGTGCTGATCGAGGGCGGCTTCGACGCCTTTGCCGAGGCGAGCTGCCGGCCTTATTACGCGGCCCGGATGGGCGCGCCCTCGGTGCCGCCCGGGCGCTATTTCCGGATGCACCTGGTGGGCTACTTCGAGGGCATCGACAGCGAGCGCGGTCTGGAGTGGCGCTGCTCGGACTCGCTTTCGCTGCGGGCGTTCCTGCGACTGGGGAGCCGTGATCGGGTACCCGGACCATTCCTGGCTGTCACGGAGCCGCACGCGCCTGCCCCATGAAGTCCACGCGGCGGTCTTCGACTGGGTTCTGGTGCTGATCGCCGAGGCGGGGCTGATCAAGGGCGAGCGCATCGGCGTCGATGCCTCGACCATGGAGGCCAACGCGGCGCTGCGGAACATCGTGCGGCGCACCAACGGCGAAGGCTACCGGGAGATGCTGGAGCGCCTGGCCCGGGAAAGCGGCGTCGAGACACCCACGGCCGAGGATCTGGCGCGTCTGGAGCGGAAGCGCAAGGGCAAGAAGCTTTCCAACACGGATTGGGTTTCGAAGAGCGACCCCGAGGCCAAGATCGCCAAGATGAAGGACGGCACGACGCATCTGGCCTACAAGCCCGAGCACGCGGTGGATCTGGACACCGGCGCTGTGGTGGCGGCCGAGCTGCACCCGGCCGATGAGGGCGACACCACGACGCTTTCCAAGACCCTGGCGAAGGCCGAGGCAAACCTCGGGGCGGTGGATGCGGCACCGACGGCGGAGGACCCGGCCGAATGCGTCGCCGACAAAGGTTATCACTCACGGGCGGTCTTGAGGGCTCTGGACACGACAGTCCCTGGAAGACCCGGATCGCGGCGCCCAAGCAGACCGGCTTTTCGCGCTGGCACGGTGATGAGGCGGCGCGGCGCGCGGTCACCAACAACCGTGCGCGGCTCAAGTCCGGGGTCGCCCGCGAGGCCTTCAAGCTGCGCGCCGAGATCGTCGAGCGCTGCTTTGCCCACAACCTCGATCGTGGCGGCATGCGACGAACCTGGCTGCGCGGGCGAGAGAATGTGCACAAGCGATACCTGCTCCACGTCGCCGGCCACAATCTATCGTTACTGATGCGCCAGCTCATCGGTGCCGGCACCCCGCGGGAGGCCGTGGCGGGCGGATATGGCGGTATTTTCGTTCTGCTCACGCCCACCGGGGCCATGCTGGTGGCACGGGGGGGTTCGCAAAGCGGCCAGTCGGCTTTCGCCGCCGCATTCTTCATCTGGGGGTGAGAGCCGGAAAAAGCCACTTAATCAACGGGCTGATATGGGACCACCGGACAAGAAGCCGGATTTTCCGATCCTCGACACCTTCGAGACGCCCGACAACCGGGCGAGTTCAATCGGTCGTCGCAACACTCTGGCATAGGAGGTTGCTATGACGGTACGCAGACGGCGGTCGGATCGGTCTGGACGGAGCAAGTTGCATTCGTCAGGTCGACCGGACTCGGCACGGCGTGAGGAGCTTGTTCGGTTCTGGGCAGCGATTGCGACGGGGCGTTCGAGCGAGGACGCGGCCCGAGATGCCGGTGTATCCCCTCCGGTAGGCTCGAGGTGGGTCCGGAGGTCGGGCGGCATGCCACCATCACATTTATCGCAACCGGCCAAGCCGCTGTCAGGACGTTACCTGTCTTTCGAGGAACGTGAGGAGATTGCTCTTCTGCACGCCCAGGGAAGAGGCATACGTCATATTGCTTGCCGGCTGGAGCGAGCACCGTCGACGATCTCCCGCGAGGTGCGGCGCAACGCGGCGACCCGAAGCGGTGGCCTGGACTACCGAGCAACGACGGCGCAGTGGCATACTGATCGGTCCGCCAAAAGGCCGAAGCCAGCCAAGCTGGCAACGAATGAGGCGCTGCGGCGCTATGTGCAGGATCGGCTTGCGGGTCGGATCTCGGCACCGGATGGAACGGTGATCGAGGGGCCACGCGTCGTCTGGAACGGTCGTCGGCATGGGCCGGGGCAGCACAGGCGATGGGCCAGGGCCTGGAGTCCTGAGCAGATCGCGCACCGTCTTCGGATCGACTATCCTGGGGGGACGGGCCCGAGGATCAAGCGATGCGGATCAGTCATGAGGCGATCTATCAGGCGCTCTACGTACAGGGCCGCGGCGCACTCCGTCGTGAGCTGACCGCCTGCCTTCGCACGGGAAGGGCACTGCGCGTACCTCGGGCACGTAGCCGCCGGCGGGGAAAATCCTTCGTCACGCCTGAGATCATGATCAGTGAACGATCGGCGGAAGCAGCTGATCGGGCCGTACCCGGACACTGGGAAGGTGACCTGATCATCGGCTTGGGCAGATCGGCGATCGGCACTCTGGTGGAACGCACCACGCGGTTCACAATGCTGCTGCATCTTCCCCGAATGGAAGGCCACGGCACCGTCCCGCGCGTGAAGAACGGGCCTGCGCTTGCCGGTCATGGGGCTGAAGCGGTTCGCGATGCCATCGCCCGGACGATCACGACATTGCCAGCGCAGCTTCGCCGCTCGCTGACCTGGGACCAGGGAGCAGAGATGGCCAGGCATGCGGATCTGCGGATCGCAACCGGCCTTCCCGTCTACTTCTGCGAACCGCACAGCCCTTGGCAACGCGGAACGAACGAGAACACCAATGGACTGCTTCGACAGTACTTCCCGAAAGGAACCGATCTGAGCGCACACAGTCCGGACGTACTCGCAGTTGTTGCTGACGCGCTCAATACACGGCCCCGCAAGACCCTCGGATGGAGAACTCCTGCCGAAGCTCTGGACCAGTGCTTGCAGGCCAGTCAAACTGAACGTGTTGCGACGACCGGTTGAACCCGCCCCGCATGCTTCCCTATTCGATCTCGCATCCCTGCAATTGGCTCCAGGTCCATGAAAATATGATGGACCCAATTCACGCCGTATTTCTTCACACACGCTTGACCAACACACAATTCACGGAGGCTTGGGGAGAATTGCCAATCCTCGAATTCAGCGACACGAAAGATGGGATGCTCTACACGACAACGCGGCGCTGTGGCGACTGGGTCTGGATACGCTCGAACCACGTCATGCTTCCCAATTGCGGTCAAGTCGGCGTTCTGTGGGAGGATGCGGACAAGGAAAAGCTATTCTCGAGAGTCAGCATCACCCGCTGGACGGTGCCGATCGACGATACCAACTGCTACATTCTCGGTTGGCGGCACTTCAACAAGACCGTCGATCCAAAGGGCCGAGGCGACGAAAGCCAGATCGGCAAAGAGATGGTCGACTTCGTCGGCCAGATCGGGAACAGGACCCATGAGGAAAAGCAGCGCGAACCGGGCGACTGGGATGCGCAGGTCGCCCATTGGCCGATCGCAATTCACGACATGGAGTATCTAGGGTTGACAGACGCTGGCGTCGCGAAGCTACGCAATCACCTGCGGCGTGGCATTCGCGCTGTCGCGCAAGGCAAGAACCCTAAGATGGCAAAAGGGAAAAACGGCGGTCCCATTCCGACCTACACGCAGGATACCGTACTGTGCCTTCCGCTGGCGGAACAAGGGAAAGATAAAGACGTGCTGACGGAGCTCGGGCGAAAGGTGACCGCCGCCGTGCTAGCTGGGGATCAGTACCAGGGCGATGAGCGACAGGCCTTTATCAAATCGGAGCTCAAAAAACTGCGCTAGGAACGCGGAGATCTTGGAAGTGAGGGATCGATTGTGCGTTTTCTCGCTCCGGATCGCGGAGTTTGCGTATGCGGTCCGCAATTCCTTGCTCCGGCAATTTCGGCTAGTATGAAACGGCATCTCAGAAATCACCGACATCATCGACGCCGAAGCGAAGATGGTGGCGCACACCGCAGAAAAGGAAGGAGTCCTGTCATGGATCGTTCCATCTTCGCACAACCTAATGCTCATCCATTCCTCGGATTGTTCTTCAGCGCGATCGCAGTGGCTATCCTGCTCATATTCCCGGCTACTGCCTCTGCCGCTCCGCAAAGCCTCGGATTGGTCGCTACCGCTAAGCCGGTGCCCATGATCTGCGACGATGGCGGATGTGTAACCCAGCTGAGCAGTTTTTGTTTGCAAGAAGACCGAGCGGCGCCAAACCATCACACGCCTTATTTTGTCGCCGGGGACACTGGTCTCTGGCTTCACCTGACCGATAGCGATGGGGGCCAGCGGACGGTTCCCGCTGACAGCTACGTACAGTTGGCATCGACCCGCGGCTATACAGGCGTCGAGGTGAATATTTCGGCTGTCGAAATGGCTGCCCTCGGTGCGGTAGAGGTGTCGGTGGAAGTCGGCAAGCTGGTCACGCTATTTCCTGAAACCGCGGCCGACGATCCGAACCCGATGACGGGGGCGGAGAAAGCCATGGCAACGGGGCCGGCACGTCATTTTGCGGCGGCCATTTATGATTCCCCGAGCGGGCTCGGCGACACAATCAGTATCCTCGACCGGGCGATCAATTTGATAGACAGGTCATCTCACCTGAGCTACCAGGGCCGTCTTAACATTTGGTCGCATGTCGCCGGTGCACCCTTGGAAACGCCTGCGGATTTCCGTATGCGCCGCGCTGCGAAAGTCTTCTCGACATGTCTTGACGATCCTCGGCAAGAGATGGTGTCTGGATTTCGTCATTGCCTTGAGGGGCGCCGATACGAGCTGCTGATGGACGCGAATTTTCAGCTCTGGGACGGGCTAGCAGCGGGAAGTTAGAACTCGCGCTTGCATTCGAACCTGGCTAAGAGGTTTCAAGGCACCGATTTCCTCGCGTCTTGACGCGCGCGCTCCGTCGTCAAGTCACTCTCCGTGGACTTGAGCGGCGGCCAGGAGACAGGGGATAACCACCCAATAGCGTGCACGTCGGCTGCTGTTGATGTTGTCCTCTGTGGGTCACAAATCCGGTGCGCCGCGGCGAGGTCTCCAAGGGTCTGCCATGTAGCCGTAGGGAGACCTTCAGTATAGGACTACCCGCCCTCAGGTATGCGGTCCGTTTGCCTCGAATTCTTTCAGCGCCTTGTGCATGAAGGCAACGCGCTCTTCGCCGACGTATTTGTCGCCGGCCCGGTAGATATCCACGACCCGATGCGCAACGTCACTGATTTGCTGGCGCTCATCTTTGTTGCTCTTGGGGATGCGGAGGATCGTATCGCCGCCCCATAACGGTACCGGATCGCCCAGCACGGTTGGTTGTGACAGCTTCTCGCCTTTCGCCAGATTGCGGATTGAGCGGCGGTGATGGTTGCGCGCCATCGCAAGGCCGCGATCGGTCGTCGCCAAATGCTCGCGCTTGTGGATGTTGACCGGACCCTGGCTCATCCATGCCTCGTAGTCGCCTGGCACACGCTGCATCTGCTCGTAAGTCCGGTCGCCCGTCTGGCCGTAAAAATCAACCTTGTTGTATCCGCAATCCTCCTTGCTGCCGATCGCGCGCTTGTCCATGCCTTCGATGAAATGGCGCCAAGCGATCGTCAGCGTGTTGGTGTCGTCGATCGGCACAACCCAGCGCGTCAGGCCCGCGTGGGCGAAATACAAGGGCTCGTTGGCGTCAGGGAACATGCTGCCGTTTTGAGAGAAGTTGGGCGGCATGTGATCGTGCAGACGCATCCAAATCTTGTCATCGACACGCCTGGAGTTCGTGTAGGCGAAACCATAGTCGCGCTCGAAGATGTCGATGACCGGTAGCACTGCGAACTCGTCGGTGAACTGTACGCCGGAGACGCGCGTGTGCAGGAATGCTGTGTGAAATGGATCGAACGAATTCTCATAGACCTGCAGCCAGTTGCACGGGCTCGGGATTAGGAACGGCACCATGTCGTCATCCGGGCCGAGGTCGAAATGATCGAGCACCGGAAATTCGGGCATTTCGGCAGCCGGACCCATGTAGGTAAATATGAGACCCTTGAACTCGACGACCGGATAGGCGCCGTGACGGATGTTCTGGGTGATCTTGCTCTCCGGCGGCTCAGCTCCGGCCTCGATGATCGTGCCATCCACATCGTAAAGCCAGCCGTGATAGCAGCAACGGATGCCCTTTTCCTCGATGATGCCGTATTCGAGCGACGCATTGCGGTGACTGCAGTTCAAATGCAAGAGGCCAAACTGGTCGGACTTGTCGCGGAACAGGACCAGATCTTCGCCGAGAATACGGATGCGCAGCGGCAGGTCGGTAAGCTGCTGGGTCATCGCGACCGGCATCCAGTAGCGGCGCAGATATTCCCCGCACGGCGTTCCCGGACCGACCTTCGTTAGTTCGTCGTCGGGCGGCTGAAGCATCTCTGAATTACGCTCGTACCCAGCAAATTTACCCTTTGGCTTGCTAACTTCGATGCCCATGCAGATGACGTCCTTTAGCTCTCCCGCGTGCCGCTTGGCCTCACGGTGCCGATGCCCAAATCCATGTCTCACAGAAATATAGGAATGCTGTTGTCGTCTCGATACCGGCCTGCACCCGCTTGCCTGGTTTGCCGGGCAGTTTCCGTCCGTCAATCAGAATCGCCGGGTCGCGCGATTCGACGAGCAGGCTGAACATCGTATGCGTTTTCGTGCCGGTAAGTTCGGGTGGTATTTCTAGCGCGGTCGGCGTGCCGAGCCCGTCCCAGACGAGTTCCACGTTGAAGTTCTCGCTTCTCACCATTTCGGTGTAGCGGCTATGCGGATCGCCGCTCGCATAAACCTCGGTAATGGGCACATATTGGATTGCTTGATATCCGGGCGCACCACCGAACGTCGCGAGTTTTTCGATGAACTCGGCCATCAGAAATCGGGTGAGGGGCTCGTTGTCGCCCATGATGACGTTGTGTGCGTCGGGCAGGCCCTTCGCCTCGTTTGGGTTCTCAAGCAGCAGAAGCGTTTGGCCCTGTCCGTGGGGCGACCAGGCGATGCGGAAGAACAGCATCAGCGCGGTCCACGGGCCGTCTTCGGTTTCCTTGAGCATGATCCCGGGATTTTCTCCCGACCAGTGGATCTCTCCTGGATTCTTTGGCTGATCTGTTAGCGGCATCGTATCTACTCTTCGTGCTGGTTGAGTGGGCTCCGGCTATGCGGCCGGCGTGACCCAGGTCTCCGCGAAGGCGAGGAAGGCCGTACTGATCGTCTTCCCAAACAATACGCGGTCCGCCACGCGACCGCTCAACTCCGTGCCGTTGACCGAGATCGCTGCATCCTTGGCCTCAAGGAACACGCTGTACATGTCGTGAGCGCCGGTAACTGCATGTTCCGGCGTAACCTCAACGGCAAACGGCGGGTTCATATCCTTCCACATCATCGACGCGGATACATTTTCACCTTGCGCTGTTTCCGTATAGGTGGCTTTCAAGTCGCCAGACTTATCGAACGCCGCCGACGATATCCAGGTCGCGGCCTGGAGTCCGGCCCGACCCTTGAAGGTGGGAAACTTGGAGACGAACCCATCCATCAGGTAGTGCGTCAGCGGCTCATTGTCCGTGAAGCACAGATTGGTCGCGTCCGGAAAGCCCTTGGCCTCGTCCGGCGCACCTAGGATCAACATCGTGTGGCCGCGACCGTGAGGAGAGAGCACGATGCGGAAGTAAAGACCCATAGAGACATAGTCACCGTCGGGCGTGTCCTTTAGATAGATGCCGGGATTCTCGCCGGCCCAATCCACGGTGCCGGAATTAACAGGAATGCGCTCGGTCATTCGTCCTCCCCATGCAGCCGTCGGGCTGCCGAATGATGTGAATTAGCCAGACTAGGTCTTGGCTCCACTGCCGATTACACAACCACATCGGGGCGGCCCTGCGCAACATTAGCGGGGCTCCGCATGGCCACGCGAATCCGACGACTAGACAATCTCGTCGCGCGAGATGTCGCTCGCAGTTGTGAAGTAATAGAGACCGCGATTGACGAAGGCGTATGTGAGGCGACGAACGATCAGGCCGTCGCTTGGAAATTTTGGCTCGACGCTCGCCTGCGTTACATCTTCCAACGGATGGATGCAGCCGGCGGCTTGCCCCTTCTTCACCGTGTCGCCCAGTGTGCAATAGGGTTCAAATAGGCCGCTGGTCGGAATGAAGACGTGGTTGCTGCCGGCCATGTCCCCGAAGGCGACATAGCGTGTTGGCGGTGCGTCGGTGTCCGACGGATCGGCGGGTAGAATTCCGAGATGGCGCAGCACGCGATAGACTCCGGCACTTCCCAACGCCAAAGTTTCGGGATCCATCTCGCCGCCACCCAACTCGGCAGAGATCGTCGCGATTCCATGCCGATCGGCACCTGCGCGGTCAACCGACCCGCTGCTTCCCGTCGCGCCGACGACAACTGTAAGGGGGGCGCCGAACGCGTCCGTCATGGCCAGTTTCTTTTGATTCACATCGGCGTCTTTGCATTTGCAGAGATACGCGCTCGGGATCCAACGACCCCGCGTTCCGGCCGAGTGAATATCGATGGCGGCATCACAGAGCGGAAAGATCACGTTGTCGATGAAATGGGCGATGACCGAAGTCGGGCTGCCGTCCGCCTCACCGGGGAAGACCCGGTTCATGTTGCCGTCATCGAGTGGAGAAATGACCAGGTTGGCAAGGACGGCAGGATAGTTAAGCGCCGGCAAGATGATGATGCGCCCATTGACAACAGATGGATCGAGTTCCTGGAGCAGCCGGCGCAGTATGATCTGCCCCTCATGTTCGTCGCCATGGGTGCCTGCCGTCAGCAAAATTGTCAGCCCTTCGCCGTTGGCGACCACTGCGATCGGGATCGGAATGATTCCGGCATCATGCACGTGGTCGGGATACATGAGACGCAGGAAGGAAATCTGCCGCCCCTTCTTCTCGAAGTCTATGTCGCAAGAAATGGTGGATCGCCGCGCATCCATCTGTGTTCTCCCGCAATCGAAACAGAATTGAAAGGGCCGTCGTGTCTGCCCGAATATCCGAGCGAGTTCCTTGCGCTCGTCCGGCGCTGGAGGCGACTATATGATTTCGTCGCGCGCGATATCGCTGGCCGTCGTGAACAAATAATCGCCACGCTTGACGACCGCGGGAACGCGCGCGGCGACAATCATGCCTGCGCTCGGGAACTTAGGTTCGACTGGCGCGCGGTCGGGATCGTCGCGGGGGTGGAGACAACCGGCGATCTGGCCCTCCTCGACAGTGTCTCCAATGACGCAGTACGGCTCGAAAAGGCCGCTGACCGGGGCATGAACGTGGTTTCCACTCGGCTTGTCGGCAAAGGCGGCGAAGCGCGTTTCCGGGAGGTCCTCATCGGCGGCGTCCGGCGCAAGGATGCCGAGGTGGCGCAGGACGCGATAGACGCCCTTGGTTCCGACTTCAAGCGCGTACGGGCTGACGCCGCCGCCGCCGCCGAGTTCGGTCGAGATCGACACCACACCGTGTCCGTTCGCGGACGACAGATCGACCGACCAACGCCCGGCGGTCGCGCCGATGACGACGGTGAGGGGTGCGGCGAATGCCTCGGTCATCGCCAGTTTGCGCGCCGTCAGATCGGGTTCGTTGGCCTTACATAGATAGACGCAGGGGATGTAGCGACACATGCTGCCGCCGGAGTGCATGTCGATCACGGAGTCGCACAGCGGAAAGATGGTGCTGTCGACGAAATCGGCTATGGCCGGCGTCGGGCTGCCGTTCGCCTCACCGGGAAATACTCGGTTCATATTGCCGTCGTCGAGCGGCGAAATTCGTACACCGGCAAGTGCTGCCGGATAGTTGAGCGCAGGCATGATAATGACACGGCCGCTCACCGTCTTCGGATCGAGCTCATGAATCATGCGGCGCAAGATGAGTTGGCCTTCGTATTGGTCACCGTTCGTTCCGCCGGTCAGAAGAATTGTCGGACCCTTGCCATTTGCGATCACGGCGATTGGCACCGGGACCATTCCATAGGCGTGCTTGTTGTCGGAGTAGAGAAGGCGCAAGAAGGAGACCTGCCGCCCTGTTCTTTCGAAATCGACCTCGCAAGATATCGAGGAGCGCCGTGCATCCATTTGCTTTTCTCCCGGATTGCCCACTTCCCGAACTGCAATCCACTCGCCGTCATAGAGCGATCTGGCTGGGCTTCTTAGTAGTTCATCATCGAACTTATATAGAATGTATTGCCTATTGGCACTGTCGGGCGCTCAAATCGGCAGGGCTGTGAGCAATAGCAACACGAGCGCGACCTTCTGATAGACCCGACCAATTCAGGCAACCCGTTGTAAACAGCGGTCTGTGGTAGGCAATAGACATCTCTCACGGCACAATGCGCGCTGGTCGTGGTCGAAACGATGCGTCGAAAGCGCAGCTGGAAATGACCGAGCAGGTCCAAACCGACACCGTCGTCGTTGGCGGCGGCATCATGGGAAGTGCGACGGCGCTGCATCTCTGCCGGCTTGGACAGCGGGTCGTCCTGTTGGAGCGCGGATACATTGCTTCTCAGGCGAGCGGCGCTAGTTTCGGCAATATCCGTCTGCAAGGACGCCACCTTCTGCAACTTCCTTTGGCGTGGCGCTCGCGCCGAATCTGGGATCGCCTCGAAGAGTTGGTTGGCACCGACTGCGAGTTCGAGAATTGCGGAAATCTGCAGGTATCTTATTCGGAAGAGGGCATGTCGGCTCTCGATGAATATGCCCGTGCCGCTCTCGACTACGATCTTGAGGTGGAGATGTTGGGGCGCAATGCCATACGCGAGCGCTTTTCCTATCTGAGTGATGAGGTCATAGGCGGATCGTGGACGCCGCAGGATGCAATCGCCAATTCGCGCCAGGTTGGGCCGGCGTTCGCACGCGCCGCCTGCGATGCCGGCGCCCGCATCGAAGAGTTTTGCGAAGTGACGGAGGTCGCTCATGACGGTGATCATTTTGTCGTGAGTGCAAATCGGGGTGTCCAGGTCCGCTCGAGCGCGCTCGTCAATTGTGCGGGCGCGTGGGGCGCCTGGATCGCCGAGCATTTCGGTGAGCGCGCGCCGGTATCGCCGGAAGGGCCGCAGGTCGGCGTGACCGAACCCATGCCCTACTTCATCGATACGGTGCTGGCTGTGACCGATGGCGAGTATTCCGACGACGGCACGCTCAAGCCGTCAGGGGTCTATCTGCGCCAGCATCCACGCGGCAACATCGATTTCGGCGGCGGTGACCACGGCACGCCATCGATGAATCCGCCGCACTCGCAAGCGATTCCGGATACGTTCTTCGATTTGCGCGAACCACTGAGCCGGCTCGTTCCAAGGCTGCGCGCGGCGCAGATCATTCGTTTCTGGAGTGGAATAGAGGGCTATCTGCCCGACATGACGCCGATCATCGGCCCCAGCGCCACGACCCCAGGCTTGTTTCACGCATTCGGTTTCTGCGGCCACGGATTTCAACTGGGCCCGGGCGTCGGTGCCGTCATGGCCGACTTGGTGGTGAAGGGGGCGACTGACACGCCAATCGACGCCTTCAACATTTCCCGTTTTGAAGAGACATCTGGCCGCGCCTAATGGCGGGATTGCGTCAATTGTGAACGGTTGACATGGCCGGTTCGACGCGTTCAACTCGGCAAAACGTCAAAAAAAGAAAACACAATATAACAGGGAGGAATCCTCAATGTCAGACAAGTATGTCGACTATCTGAAGGACCAGTATGAGCGGCGGCGCATTTCCCGTCGTGAGTTCGTAGGACGCTTGTCCGCCGTCGGCGTCACCGCTGCGGTGGCTGGCAGCGTGCTGGGCACGGCAGAGAAGGCGAGGGCGGCGACGCCCAAAAAGGGCGGGTCCGCCCGCATCGCTATGGCCAACATCACACAGGGAGAAAATCTGGATCCGTTGGCTTCCAACAGCAACACGGCGCATATGCGCGCCATGACAGGTTGGAACCCATTAGTCAAACTTTCGCCAAAATTTGAACCGATGCCTGAGTTGGCGACGTCGTGGGAAAGCACCCCTGACGCCAAGCAGTGGATCTTCAAAATCCGCCAGGGCGTGCAGTTCCACAACGGCAAAACCATGACCGCAAAGGATGTGGCGCATTCGCTGCGTCGACATACCGGTCAGAAGACGGAGTCGCAGGCCAAGGCGCTTTTCAAGAGCGTCGCCGAAGTTAAGGTCGACGATGCCTCGACCGTTCGCGTCGTTCTTTCGTCGCCGAACGCCGACTTCCCGATCTATCTTGGCCTGCAAAATGTAGGCATGGTGCCGGAGGAGTTGCAGGCTGCGGCGGCTGGCAAGGGTGTCGGAACGGGCGCATTCCGGTTGAAGGAGTTCAAGCCCGGCATTTCGTCAACATGGGTTCGCAACGAGAACTACTGGAAAGAGGGACTGCCCTATCTCGACGAGGTCGAGATTTTCCCGATCATCGACCGCACGGCGCGAACCAACGCCATCATCTCGGGCGAAATCGACGTCATGTCGAACGCCGATCCGAGGACTGTCGACCTGTTGCGGCGGACGCCGGGCGTGGAAGTGGCCTCGACCAAGGCGGGCGCGCATACTCTTATTTCCTGCCAGACTGAGCTGTCACCGGCCGATAACGGCGAACTTAGACTGGCGCTGAAATACGCGATGGATCGCGAGAAGACGTTACGCAACGTCTATAAGGGGTTGGGCCAGCTCGGTAACGACCATAACGTTCATCCAAGCGATCCGTTCTATTGCAAGGAGCTTGCGCAGCGGACATACGACCCGGACAAGGCCAGATTCCACATCAAGAAGGCCGGGCTCGAGAACACGGAAATACCGTTGTTCACGTCCGAGACACCGGGCCCGGGGGCCATCGAGGTTGCTGAGGTGCTCCAGCAGACGGCTGCGCCGGCGGGGGTAAAGATCAAGGTCACTAAGGTGCCGGCGGATACTTACTGGTCCAATACGTGGCTCAAGCAGCCCATCATCATCTCGGGATGGAACGGTCGCCCGACCGCCGATCTCATGATGACGGCGGCGCATTCACCGGGCACGCGCTTCAACGAGTCGCGCTGGGAGAATCCGAGATTCTCGGAACTTCTGATCAAGGCGCGTGGCGAGCTCAACCGGACGAAGCGTGCGGCGATGTATTGCGAGATGCAGACCATCATTCACAATGATGGTGGCGTCGTCGGTCCGACTTTCTACGACTATGTCGATGCGATCCGCGACTATGTTAAGGGCTTTGTGCCCAATGGTACGGGAACCTTGGGTGGGTTCCAGGTTGCGGAATTTATCTGGTTCGACAAGTAGCCGACAGCGTCCAACTGTAACTGGCGGCAACCTTAGGCCATCATGGATCCAGCCTCAAAAGATCGAGGGGCTGGGTCCGTGTGGCACGCTGAAAAAGGTGAATAGGCGGGCCGCCCGCCAAAAATGGAGCTGAGCGCATGCTCACCCTGATTGTGCGGCGGCTGATACTTGCCGTTGTTGTCCTGTGGGTCGTATCGCTTCTGGTGTTCACGGCCACGGAAGTTCTGCCCGGCGATGTGGCCATTGCGATCATGGGCCAGCAGGCGACACCGGAATCGCTGGCAGCCATCCGTGAAAGGCTCGGCCTCGATCGGCCGGCACCGGTCCGCTACGTCGAGTGGCTTGGTGGCCTTTTAACCGGCGATCTCGGCATTTCGCTCGCCAATAGCCTTCCGAGCTTTGAGGTCAAGGTCTCGGATCTGATCGCGGAAAGGATCGACGATACGTTCCGGCTTGCGGCGCTGGCGGCATTGGTGTCCGTGCCGTTGTCGGTAAGCTTGGGACTGATCGCCGCCATGACTGCCGGCAGCAAACTCGACCGTGGAATTCAGGGCGTAACGCTGTGTTTCCTCTCGGTGCCGGAGTATTTCATCGCGGCAATTCTCGTGATCTTCCTCGCCGTGCAACTTCGATGGCTCCCCGTCATATCGTCGTTTCGGACCGGACAAACCTTCTGGCAGATGCTACCGGCGCTCGTGCTCCCGGTGATCACGCTCACCATGTCGGTGATGGCGCACATGACGCGGATGACGCGGGCGGCGGTGCTAAATGTGCTGTCGTCATCCTATATTGAAATGGCCATTCTGAAGGGCGTTGGACGGTCGCGAATCATACTGCTCCACGCACTCCCCAACGCGCTCGCGCCCATTTTCAATGTTATCGCACTCAACCTCGCCTACATGATCAGCGGCGTCGTCATCGTCGAGACCGTATTCAATTTCCCGGGGATGGCGAACCTTATGGTGGGTGCGGTTGCCGTCCGGGACATTCCGTTGGTTCAGGCCTGCGCAATGATTTTTTGCACGGCCTATGTCGGTCTTAATTTGACGGCCGACATATTGTCGATTATCGCCAACCCGCGGTTGAGGCATCCGAGATGACAAGCGAGGTGCAATCACCCGAATCGGTTGCGGTGGAAGTGCCTGGGTCCCGTGGTTTTCAAACGGCGGCATGGATCGGCGCCTCCGTCCTTGGAATTTGGGTGTTCGTTGCTTTCTTCGCGCCGCTGATCGCACCCTACGGCCAAGGGGAATTGCTTTCGGACGCGAGCTTCGCGCCGGCCGGTGAGGTCGGCCTGCTCGGCGGCGACTATCTCGGCCGTGACGTCCTGTCGCGCATCATGTTCGGCTCGCGAATGACACTCGGACTCGCAGCCGTGATCACGGTAATCGGGTTCGCCGCCGGCATCGCATTGGGTTTCCTCGCGGCGGTCGCCGGGGGTTTGGTGGATACGGTCCTGAGCCGCTCCATCGATGCCATCATGGCCTTCCCCTCCATCATGCTGGCGCTGATCATAATTGCCTCACTCGGAACCTCGCTGGAGGTCCTGGTCCTTACAATTGCGGCGATCGAGGCAACGCGTGTGTTCCGCGTGTCGCGGGCCCTGGCCATGGACATCGCCGTCATGGACTTCGTAGAGGTGGCGCGAGCCCGCGGCGAGGGTCTGTGGTGGATCATGCTGCGCGAGATTTTCCCCAACGCGACGGGTCCGCTTGCCGCGGAGTTAGGCATCCGCTTCACCTACGCCATCCTGTTCATCAGCGCCTTGAGTTTTCTCGGTCTGGGCGTGCAGCCACCGAACGCCGACTGGGGCAGCATGGTGCGTGAGAATCTGCAGGGGCTGCTGTTTGGCTCGACCGCGCCCCTCATACCGGCAGCCGCCATCGCCACCGTCACATTCTCGGTAAACCTGATCGTCGACTGGTTCCTTCACAAGTCGAACCGGGATATTTCAGACGAAATACTGCAATGACGGCGCTTCTCGAAATCGACGACCTATGGGTCGAAGGCCGCCCTCCCGGCGGCGAATTTCAGCCGATCGTCAAGGGGGTCAGCCTGAGCGTCGAACGCGGCGAGGTCTTGGCGCTGATCGGCGAGTCTGGCTCCGGCAAGTCGACGATTTGTCTGGCAGCATTGGCATATGCCCGACCGGGTTGCCGTTTCGCCGGCGGCAAGGTGCTGTTGGATGGCCAAGACGTATTGACGCTCGACAGCGAGAGTCGGCGTCCGCTCAGGGGCGCGAAGGTGGCCTACGTCGCGCAAAGCGCCGCGGCGGCCTTTAACCCGGCCCTGACCATCGGCAGCCAGGTAACCGAAGTCGCGCAGATCCACGGAATCATGTCGGCGGCGGACGCGGAGCGTCGGGCGGTGGATACCTATCGCAGGCTCGACCTGCCAACACCGGAGAAGCTCGGCCGGCTCTATCCGCACCAGGTGAGCGGCGGCCAACTTCAGCGGCTCATGGCCGCGATGGCGGTGTCCTGCGACCCCATGCTCCTGCTGCTGGATGAGCCGACGACGGCGCTCGACGTGACAACGCAGATCGAGGTGCTGACGGCGTTCAAGGCCATTATCAGGCAGCAACAGTCGGCGGCCATCTATGTGACCCACGACCTATCCGTCGTGGCCCAGATTGCCGACCGGATCATCGTGCTGAACGACGGTTTGATCATGGAGCAAGGGACAACGCAACAAATCGTTGAACGCCCGACGCACGATTATACCAAGAAGTTGATGAGGGCCGTGCGGCCGCCGCCGCGAACCACAGTCGAAACCGGAGCAATCCGCGACGACACCGGCGCGCCTGCAACGCCCGTGCTGGAAGCGCGTGGCATCACGGCCGGCTATGGCAAAGTCAAAAAAAAGATCGTTTTATGGGACGTCAACCTGAGTGTGAGTTCAGGTCGGGTCGTCGGTGTGATCGGCGAGTCGGGCTGCGGAAAGAGTACTCTCGCCCGCGTCATCTCTGGCCTCTTGCCCCAGGTTTCGGGCGAAATTGTGCGTAACGGCACGGCACTGCCACCGGCCGTCGCGCAGCGGCGCAAACCCGACATTCAAAGCATTCAGATCGTTTTTCAGATGGCGGACGTGGCGCTCAATCCGCGTCAGCGTGTCCGCGACATCATCGGACGACCGCTTGAGTTCTACAAAGGTATGGACCTATCCGCACGGCGGGGCCGGGTCGGTGAGCTTCTCGAACTCGTGGAGCTGCCGCGCAACTTCGAGTCGCGATACCCGAACGAGTTGTCAGGTGGCGAGAAGCAGCGGGTCAACCTGGCGCGGGCACTAGCGGCCGAGCCCGACGTCATCCTGTGCGACGAAGTCGCATCGTCGCTCGATACAGTGGTCGGAGCGGCCATCATCGACCTGTTGAAGGACCTGCAGCAGAAACTCGGGGTCGCTTACGTCTTCATCAGTCACGACCTGTCGACGGTCGCATCGTTTGCCGACAGCATCGTCGTCCTCTATGCGGGCCGGGTCGTCGAAAGCGGCCCGACGATGGAGGTCCTGTCACCGCCCTACCATCCCTACACGCGGCTCTTGCTATCGTCGGTGCCCGAAATTCGTCCGGGTTGGTTGGAGGACGTGATGACGACGCGCGAGGCAATCTCAGGGATTGCCCGAGAGGTCGAACTCACGGAAGTCGGCTGCCCGTTCTTCGCGCGTTGTCCGCTCGCCATTGAAGGGACATGCGATACGCAAGCTCCGCCGCGGCGTGAGCCGGCTGAGGGCCATCTCGTCGCCTGCCATCGCCAGCCTGACGAGTTGACTGGCGAGATCATCCAGCATTGAGCCGAACATCCCGTCGTAGCTTGGTTTGGAAACGCCGCAGGTTCTAGCCGGGGCGAGACTCCGAATTATTAGTAGGGCCGATCGCCCATCATCTGCACGCGAGTCATGTAGCGCAGGCTCTGTGGAATGCCCCTGAGTTCGTGAAAGTAGTCCGCCTGCACGCGATGCAGCGTGCACCGATTGTCCCAGATGCCGACCGCCCCGTTCTCCCAGTGGAAGCGGCACGTGAAATCCGGGTTTGCCAAATGTTGGTAGAGATAGTCGAGGATCGGCGCGCTTTCCTCGACCGTCATGTCCTTGAAGTGCCGTCCCTGTCTGAAGCCGAGGAACAACGATTTCTTTTCGGTCACCGGATGGGTCCGCACCACCGGATGGGCCGCGGTCCGCGCCGGGCCCTCCTTGTGCGGCATGCCGGCATATCCCATGAAGTTCTTATGCGAAGCTTCAAACACACATTCAAGTCCGGCCAACAGCCGCTTCATACCCTCCGACAATGTTTCATAGGCGAGGTACATATTCGACCATTGCGTATCGCCGCTGAAGGGCGGCACATCCTTGGCATGGATCACCGATCCCAGCGGCGGGCACTCGAACGACGGGCTGTCGACGTGCCATTTATCTCCCCAATTATGCTTCTCCTCGGGCAACTTGATGACCTCGATCACTTCGGGATAGCCGTCCATCGTCTCCGTGTAGTCGTGGATGTGAAGTTCGCCGAACCGGCTGCCGATGGCGATCAGTTCCTCCAGACCGAGATCCTGATCGCGGAAGAAGATGACCAGATGATCCATGAACGCCTGATGGATCTCCGCGAAGAGCTCGTCTGTGAGCGGATTGGAGAGGTCGACGCCAGAGATTTCGGCGCCAAGTGCGCCGCTAATCGGCCGAACCTCGATCCTGGATCGTGTCGTCGCTGACTTTACCTTGGCCATCTAAGTCTCCTCAATTCGCACGCATTGGATCGGGTTCAACTTGTCCTAGACTGGCCGATCGCCTTCGATCGTTACCCGGTGCATGCGCCGGTATACCGGCTTGATCCCTCGCTCGTCGTAAAAGTAATCCGCTGCCACCCGGTGCTGCGTGCAGCGGTTGTCCCACATCGCAATCGAATTGTTGCGCCAGCGGAACCGGCAGGCAAAGTCCGGATTTGTCAAATGCTGATAGAGATAATCGAGCAGCGGTGCGCTTTCCTCAGGCGTCATGTCCTTGAAGTGCTTGACCGACCTGCGGCTCAGGAATAGCGACTTCTTTCCAGTGACCGGGTGGGTGCGGACAAGTGGGTGTTCGGCACGCATCGGCGGCGCGTCGATATGTTGCATGCCTTTGTAGTTCTTGTAACCGTCGGCGCCGCCTGTCTGTACACAGACCAACCCGTCGATAAGGCGTTTCATGCCGTCCGAGAGGGTCTCGTAAGCCAGGTACATGTTTGCCCATGAAGTATCGCCGCAATAGTCGGGCACTTCCTTGGCATAGAGGATCGAGCCCATCGGCGGACGTTCGAGCGAGGTGAGGTCTATATGCCAACGATCCCCCCAATTGTGCCGTTCCTCGCGCTCCTTGATAATTTCGATCGCCTCGGGATGGTCGTCCATCCCTTCGGTGAGAGGATGGACGTGCAGTTTGCCGAAGCGACGCGCAAACTCTTCCTGCTGATCAAGTGTAATAACCTGATCGCGAAAGAAAATAACAAGATGGTCTAGCCAAGCCTGATAAATGTCCGAAAATGTCTTGTTGTCCAAGGGCTGCGACAGATCGACGCCGCTGATTTCAGCTCCGAGCGCCCCGCTTATCGGATTGACAGTGACTTGATCTCCGCCCTCTGCCTGCGTTTGACCGTCCATCTCACATCTCCAGCTAAAACTATTTCGACCGACTCCCCAGCATCGTCCTTGCGAGATTCAGCACAGTTT
This sequence comes from Alphaproteobacteria bacterium, assembly GCA_965217615.1. Lineage (GTDB taxonomy): Bacteria > Pseudomonadota > Alphaproteobacteria > UBA8366 > CAVOAK01 > CAVOAK01. The sequence goes on along the minus strand of CBDCIT010000010.1, from coordinate 68,157 downwards.
ATGCGGACATCTTGCCATGAGACGGCAAATTTTGAAAATAGATAAATCAAAGTATATCTATGATGACAATATCGACGCCGCAGGCGCAGGTAGCGGCAAGACGCTGGACGCGGCGATAAATTGGGCTTTATCGTGCGCGATTAGATCTAGATACGGCTCAGGATTCCACTGGAAGGAGCGGCGTTGTGAGCAGGACGGTGGAGGAGATCCTCGGGAAAGACGCCATCGCAGCATTGAGGCGGCCGATTGCCCAGGCGCGGGGCTTACCGAGCGTTGCCTATACGGGCGACGAGTTCTTCGAGCTTGAACAGCAATGTCTGTTCGCCAGGACCTGGACATGCATTGCGTTTGCCCATGAAGTTCCCGAGCCGGGCGATGCGATGCCAATGATGGTGGCGGGGCTCCCCATCATTCTGCTGCGCGACGACAAGGGCAAAATCAGGTCATTCCACAACGTCTGCCGACACCGCGCCACAATGGTGCTGCGCGAGGCAAAAAGCGGCCTCAGCGAACTTCAGTGCCCCTATCATCACTGGACCTACGGGCTCGACGGCGACCTTAACAGCCCGTTGATTAAGTGGCTTTTTCCGGCTCTCACCCCCAGATGAAGAATGCGGCGGCGAAAGCCGACTGGCCGCTTTGCGAACCCCCCCCCGTGCCACCAGCATGGCCCCGGTGGGCGTGAGCAGAACGAAAATACCGCCATATCCGCCCGCCACGGCCTCCCGCGGGGTGCCGGCGCCGATGAGCTGGCGCATCAGTAACGATAGATTGTGGCCGGCGACGTGGAGCAGGTATCGCTTGTGCATATTCTCTCGCCCGCGCAGCCAGGTTCGTCGCATGCCGCCACGATCGAGGTTGTGGGCAAAGCAGCGCTCGACGATCTCGGCGCGCAGCTTGAAGGCCTCGCGGGCGACCCCGGACTTGAGCCGCGCACGGTTGTTGGTGACCGCGCGCCGCGCCGCCTCATCACCGTGCCAGCGCGAAAAGCCGGTCTGCTTGGGCGCCGCGATCCGGGTCTTCCAGGGACTGTCGTCCAGAGCCCTCAAGACCGCCCGTGAGTGATAACCTTTGTCGGCGACGCATTCGGCCGGGTCCTCCGCCGTCGGTGCCGCATCCACCGCCCCGAGGTTTGCCTCGGCCTTCGCCAGGGTCTTGGAAAGCGTCGTGGTGTCGCCCTCATCGGCCGGGTGCAGCTCGGCCGCCACCACCGCGCCGGTGTCCAGATCCACCGCGTGCTCGGGCTTGTAGGCCAGATGCGTCGTGCCGTCCTTCATCTTGGCGATCTTGGCCTCGGGGTCGCTCTTCGAAACCCAATCCGTGTTGGAAAGCTTCTTGCCCTTGCGCTTCCGCTCCAGACGCGCCAGGTCCTCGGCCGTGGGTGTCTCGACCCCGCTTTCCCGGGCCAGGCGCTCCAGCATCTCCCGGTAGCCTTCGCCGTTGGCGCGCCGCACGATGTTCCGCAGCGCCGCGTTGGCCTCCATGGTCGAGGCATCGACGCCGATGCGCTTGCCCTTGATCAGCCCCGCCTCGGCGATCAGCACCAGAACCCAGTCGAAGACCGCCGCGTGGACTTCATGGGGCAGGCGCGTGCGGCTCCGTGACAGCCAGGAATGGTCCGGTACCCGATCACGGCTCCCCAGTCGCAGGAACGCCCGCAGCGAAAGCGAGTCCGAGCAGCGCCACTCCAGACCGCGCTCGCTGTCGATGCCCTCGAAGTAGCCCACCAGGTGCATCCGGAAATAGCGCCCGGGCGGCACCGAGGGCGCGTCCATCCGGGCCGCGTAATAAGGCCGGCAGCTCGCCTCGGCAAAGGCGTCGAAGCCGCCCTCGATCAGCACCGACTGCAGGCGGTCATAAAACACATGACCCGGAGAGCGCGGCATCTCCGACCAGCTCACCATCAGATCCCCCTGACCAGCCTTCTGCCGTCCCATCGCCATCGGCGAATCCCCCTGCAAATCAGGGAACCAGAGAATCAGACGGCGCCGACTTAATCAACGGGCTGTTAAGGCGGCCCCCTTCTTCAACGGCCCAACGGCCAAACCGATCGGCACATTGGATTTGTCGAAAAACGGTTTGGTGCCGGTACGCACCGGCGTTTGGCATCAGTTTGTGTTCGTTAACCTCTCCGGCGACGCGCCGCCGCTTGAAGAGTATCTGGCGCCACTGAGCGAGCTTTATGCGGATTACGATCTCGACGTGTTGCGCGCGGGCTACACGATGTCTGTCGAAATAAAGAGCAATTGGAAACTGCTGCCAGACAATTGGGAGAACTATCACGCTGCCTATTTGCACGGGAAATACTTCGAGATGAAGGATTTCTTCAAGAATGACGAGCTGACCTACGAGGACCATACGGACGGTTGCTATATGGCGAACATCACACCGGCCGCAAACCGGCGCAAACGGGAGAACAAATTTCCGCTTATTCCGGGGCCGCCAGAGGATGAGCGCCGCGGCCTGTCGACGCATGTCTTTCCCAATACGACGATGACGATGCCGCCCGACCATTTCGCGCCGGTCATCTACTCGCCAATCGCGCCCGACCGGACCGAGGCCAAGATGGCCTGGTTCTTCGTTGGCGATGCAGCGACGTCACCCGAATTGGCCGACGCGCGCGAGCAATGCATCGATCGCTGGTTCGGACACTCGCGGTCAATTGAAGGGTTGGATGGCATCCGCAACGAGGACTACGACTTGATGCAGACACAGCAGATCGCCCGTCTTTCGCCGATCGCCGATCAGGTACAATTCTCGCCCTACTGGGAGAGCCTGGTCCACCATTTTCAGAACAAGCTGATTGATGCCATGATGTAGGCGGATCTGTCGCCTTTGCATAGTGATTGACTGGGAGAGGACGATGGCTGTAGGTGCTTCCAAAGAACAGTTTGCCTCCGCATATAACGGGTACCACCGGGTCGGTGATTCCGACAACGATCCCGATTTGACCCTTGTAGGGCCTGGGACGCCGGGCGGCGAGTATCTGCGCCGCTTCTGGCAGCCGGTCTGCATGTCAGATCGATTGACCGACCTGCCGCTGGCGATCCGCATCATGGGCGAAGATCTGATAGCCTTCCGCGACCTCTCGGGCCAAGTCGGAGTGTTACATCGCCAGTGTAGCCACCGCCGCACTTCGCTCGAATACGGGGTCATCGCCGAGCATGGCATTCGCTGCTGCTATCACGGCTGGTTGTTTGACGTCGACGGCACGATTCTGGAGACACCAGGCGAGCCGGAGGATAGCCCGATCAAAGTTAGCCTTCACCACGGTGCTTACCCGGCACTCGAATACAAGGGGTTGGTGTTTGCCTATATGGGCCCGCCCGGGGAAAGGCCTGAGTTTCCGATCTACGACACGATGGAGGTCGAGGACAACCTGACGGTTCCCTATGAGATCGACATGGACTGCAACTGGCTGCAGGTTCAGGAACAGCCCATGGATCCGTTTCACAGCGTGTTCCTGCACACGCGCATGACCGGCCCGCAGTTCTATGCGTCCTGGGGTGCCTTTTCGCAGGCGGAATGGACAAAATTGCCGGACAATACTGGAATGTTTGTGACAAATACGCGCCGTTGGGAAAACTTCGTATGGGTTCGATTGAACGAGTTGTTTGTGCCGAATTTTTCTCAACCAGCTGATATTTATCAAAATCCAGATCGTGAAAAGTTTTTTCCAAGAGCCGCGATCACGACGTGGACAGTGCCAGTCGACGATACACACTGTAAAATTTGTGCATGGCGACACTATAACGACGAACTAGATTCGGAGGGACGTGGCGATCCAAAAAAGTGTGGACACAACACAATTGATTATATGGGACAAACCAAATACGAGCGCAGCTATGAAGAGGGACAACGGCATCCGGGCGACTATGAGGCGCTTGTCGCGCAGGGTCCGGTCGCCAAGCGCAAGCTCGAGCATCTGGGTTATACGGATACAGGCGTCGCCATGCTTCGGCAGCTCATCCGCCGCTCCATCAACAACGTGAAAAAAGGTAAGAGCCCGCCGCGAGTGAAGAAGCAGGACGACGGGCTGATCCACACGATCTCCTGCGATGTCATCGTCGACCTGCCCCAAAAGGGCACCGACGAGGATGACGCCAAGTTCCGCAAGATATTCGGGCGCAGTGTTCGCAAGATCGTGCTGGACACCCTGCCGCTATCCTACGAGGAGCGCCGAAAAGAGGTCGAGCGCCGCGTCAAGGAGTTGAGGTCGGCATAGGAGACGCGAGGGAAGGATCATGACAGTCGCACAGGCGCCGGGTGCGGTGGACGACCGGCAGAGCTACGAGATTCAGATCGCGTTCAAGTCCCCGCCGTCAGACATCTACCGGGCCATCGCTACGGAAGATGGCGTCAGGGGTTGGTTGACGACCGACTGCGAGATCGGGGACTCGGAAGGCGCAACGGCTATATTTCGGTTTGGCAAAACGCGAAATGTCATTCGGGTCGACAAACTCGACGCCGACAGGGAGATCCGCTGGACCGTGGTCGAACAATACCTCCATGCGCCCGGCGAAGTATTAAAGACCGATGAGTGGGAAGGTACGGTGATCACGTTCCATCTCTACCCGACCGACGACGGCGGGACTCGGCTTGAGTTCCGCCATCAGGGCCTGACTCCGGAACTCGAATGCTACGATCTATGCAATATCGGATGGGATCGCTTCCTGAAATCCAGTTTGCCCGGTTTCGTTGATGAGGGGAAATGCGGTCCTTGGGTGGGCGGTGCGTGAGAGAGATGAAGGCGGTGTAGGGGCCGCGAGGAGAGTGTCATGACAGGCGTCCGGGAAAGCCTCGTCAGCAAGGATGAGATCGCGGCGTTCGAGCGCGACGGCGCGGTTCTGCTGCGCGGCGCAATCGACGAGACTTGGCAGGACTACCTGCGCGCGGCCGTGGCGCGGGAGCTAAAGCGCACCGAGGGGTTCTTCGGGCGTCGTCTGCTGTGGCGGTCCGATCCGGATCTCGCGCGCTTCTGCAAGAAGTCGCCGGCGCCGCAGATCGTGGCCGAGCTGTTCGGCACGGACAAGGTGAACCTTTTCATGGACCAGTTGTTCGCCAAGGCGCCGGCCACAGGCACCCGCACTGGCTGGCACAACGACCTGCCCTATTGGCCGCTCAAGGGCTGGCAAGTCCTGACGACTTGGGTCGCCCTCGACCCGATCACCAAGGAGAACGGCGCGCTCGAGTTCATCCGCGGCTCGCACAAATGGAACAAGCGCTTCCAGCCGTTCGATCCGGACTTCCACGGCGGCGCCGTTAGGTTCAAGGGGGCGAAGGGCGAAGTCTACGATCCCATGCCCGACTTCGAGGCCGAGCGGGATCGCCACGATATCGTCTCATGGGACATGCAACCGGGCGATGTTTTCGCCTTCCATTCCATGACTGTGCACGGGGCTGCCGGCAACACGTCGGCCGATCGCTGGCGGCGCGCCTATGCGGTGCGCTTTACCGGCGAGGATGTCCGTTACTACGAGCCCGCCACCAACGAATGGCTTTACAATCCGGCGCTGAAGCCAGGCGACGTGCTCGACAGCGAGATGTATCCGGTCGTCTACGGCGCTTGACCAACGAATGGGTTGCCGCCTGTTCACATCCACCGATTTCAGAAGATCAACTGATACTTGGGTGGCTCAGAAGTCTCTAGGGGCCAGCGAAGTCACGGAGCAGATTGATGGCACAAAACGCGACAGATACCGCACAAGCGGCGGCGAAGCGGCAGAGCTATGAAGCGCGCGTCATCTTCAAGTCGCCGCCCGCGGACGTCTACCAGGCCATCGCCACGGAAGACGGCATTCGGGGATGGTGGACGACCGACTGCGAGGTTGGAGAAACCGTCGGCGCAACAGCCATGTTTCGGTTTGGCAAGACGCGAAACGTCATGCGGATCGATCGGCTCGATGTCGACAGCCAGGTCCACTGGAGCGTTGTCGAACAGTACCACCATGCGCCCGGTGAAATATCACAGACCAACGAATGGGAAGGTGCGGTAATCACCTTCCACCTCTTTCCAACCGATGATGGCGGTACGCGGCTCGAATTCCGCCATGAAGGCCTGACCCCGGAGCTTGACTGCTACGAGCTCTGCGACAGCGGATGGAATCGCTTTCTGAAGTCGAGCCTGCCGGCGCTTGTCGATGAGGGCAAAGGCAATCCGTCCATCGGCGGCGAATGAAGGTGTTGACGGCGGCGGAGTAGTGTCGGAAGAGTTTAGCGAGTACCCCTGAAGTGACTGCACTTGCGCCACAGGGCAGTGAAATGAATCGCGCCGCCCCACCCAAAGCCATCATCTTCGACCTCGACAACACCCTGGTAACCACTAGCGATAGTCGCAAGCGGGCATGGTCCAGCGTCGTCGACTCTTTTGCGACGAGATTCCAGGGTAAGGATTCTCAAACCGTGCTGGAGGCGTTCGTAAATATTGGCACAGCGTTTTGGGCCACAACGAAGCACACAGAAGAAAGTATGGCGCGGAGAGAAATTGTCCGTCGAAGCTTTGACAAGCTCGGGATCAGCGATATTTCGCTAGAGTTTGAGTTGCTGGAGAGCTATACCCGAAAGTTGGTGACGCGATGAATTGAAGGCGGCGTATCCTGGCGATGCCGAGTCGCCGATTCCCATAAGGAAAGGATACGCCATGAGTGAGGATAGAGTTGTTGAGCTTCGCCATCCAGGGTCATTTTCGGAGGATCCCTTGACGTCGGTGTTGCGCTCGGGAGCGCAGCGTCTCTTGGCGCAAGCCGTTGAGATGGAGGTCACGGCCTTCATCGCGGCGCACGGCGATCTGGAGGACGATGCGGGCCGGCGCCGTGTCGTTCGCCACGGTCATCATCGCGAGCGCCGGGTTCAAACCGGCATCGGGCCGGTCGCGGTGCGCTGCCCCAGGGTGCGCGACCGCGGGGGTGCGGGAGAGGCCGGCAAGATCCGTTTCACCTCGGCGATCCTGCCGCCCTACCTCAGGCGGGCCAAGTCGATCGAGGAGCTCTTGCCCTGGCTCTACCTGAAGGGCATCTCGACGGGCGACTTCACCGAGGCCCTGGCCGCTCTTCTGGGGCCGGACGCGCCAGGGCTCTCGGCCTCGACGATCACGCGCTTGAAGGATGTCTGGCGAGGCGAGCTGGCGCGCTGGGAAAAGCGCGACCTCTCGGCCCGGCGCTCTCTCTATTTCTGGGCCGACGGGATCTATTTCCAGCCCCGGATGGAGCACGACAAGCAATGCATCCTGGTCATCATCGGCGCCGACCAGTGGGGCCGCAAGGAACTGCTGGCAATCGCCGACGGCTATCGCGAGAGCGCCCAGTCGTGGCGCGAGCTGCTGCTCGATCTCAAGCGGCGCGGCCTCGAGGTGGCGCCCGAGCTGGCCGTCGGAGACGGAGCGCTCGGCTTCTGGAAGGCCTTGCGCGAGAGCCACGGCACGACGCGCGAACAGCGCTGCTGGCTGCACAAGACCGGCAACGTTCTGAACAAGTTGCCCAAGTCCCTCCAAGCCAAGGCCAAGGGGCACCTGCAGGACATCTGGATGGCCGAGACCAAGGATCGGGCCGAGAAGGCGTTCGACTTCTTCTTGGAGGCCTACGGCGCCAAGTACGACAAGGCCACGGCCTGCCTGGCCAAGGACCGCGCGGGGCTGCTCACCTTCTACGACTTTCCGGCCGAGCACTGGAAGCACCTGCGCACGACCAATCCCATAGAAAGCACCTTCGCAACCGTCCGCCTGAGGACCATCAAGACCAAGGGCTGCCTCAGCCGGACCACGGCGCTCACCATGGTCTTCAAGTTGTGCCAGTCGGCAGCCAGGAAATGGCGGCGTCTCGACGGATCTCACCGCCTCGCCGAGATCGTCGAGGGCGTCAAATTCAAGGACGGAGAAAAGCTGATCGAACGCGCCGCCTGAAAACCACCGTCACCAACTTTTGACAATAGCTCGTTGCTGGACGCCTTCGTGGAGCGAAGACAGCAACTGATTAGCCTGTATCCGGGATCGGAATCTACGCTCACCGCGCTCCGATCCGCCGGTGTTCTTCTGGCTTTATTGACGAACAGTACCGCCGGCGTCGATGCACAACGCGACAAGATCGAGCGCTTTGCGCTGCAGAGGTATTTCGAGCATATTCAAATCGAGGGCGAGTTCGGCATCGGCAAGCCCGACCCCGCGGCCTTTCGAAACGTGCTCGACGCGCTCAGCTTGCAAGTGGAAGACGTGTGGATGGTCGGCGATCACCTTGAGTTCGACGTGGCGGCAGCGCAGCACTTGGGCATGTGCGGAATCTGGCACGATTATGAAGGCACCGGGTTACCCGACAATCACGCAGTTCGGCCCGACCACATTGTCGCTGCCATTCCGGAAATTCTCGCGCTAGTCGGAGCGGACAGTGACCGCTGAGACGATCGGCACCAGCGCCGACCGGCAGTTCCGGGTTTGGTATCTCGGCGGCCACTTCGGCTGGATGTGCAGTTGGGGCCTTCTGAAGGTCATCTACGTCTATCTGATTACGATCGAGCTGGGCGAGTCGCCGGAACGGGTTGGTTTTGCCTCCAGTATGTTGTTGGTCCCCTCGCGGTTGTGTCTCGAAAGTGGTGGAAATTTGAGGATGGCGTAATCTCCGGGTGACAAGACAACCACCCAACCGGCGGCTAGCACCGCCAAGGAAATCACGCCATGAAGAACGCTACCGAGACTTCCGCGCTTTCGCTACTGGCCAATGACGCCGGCTATGATCCGCTCGAGGACCGGCTGCGGGAGAACATCAGATCCACGATCGAGGCCGTTTTTGAGGAGGAACTTGCGCAGTTTCTCGGGCGCTGCCGATACGGTCGAGAGGACGCGCTTCGGCAAGGGTATCGGAACGGGCACCGGGAGCGGCAACTGACGGGGACATTCGGGACCGAGAGGGTGAGCGTGCCGCGTGCACGGATCGTTGAGGAAGACGGTCGGGCGTCGGAATGGCGTTCGCGGGCGCTGCCGCGCTACCAGCGGCTGACCAGAAAGGCCGAGGCGCTGATCGCTTCGGTGTATCTGTCCGGAACCAACACGCGGCGGGTGAAACGCGCGCTGTTCGGGCTCTTCCGGGGTGCTGTGAGCAAGGACGTTGTGAGCCGGGCGTGGCGCAAGGTGAAGGTCGATTGGGACGCCTGGTGCAGCCGTGGCCTCGCGGATGAGGATATCGTTCGGCTGATCCTTGACGGCACTGTGATCAAGACCCGACTGGATCGCAAGGCCACCAACATCTCGGTTCTCGCGGCTATAGGGGTGCGCCGGGATGGCCAGAAGGTCTTGCTTTCGATCGGGAATATGGGTGGAGAAAGCTAGGCGGCGTGGCGCCAGTTCCTCGACGACCTTGATGCGCGTGGACTGAAACGGCCCGGGTTTGTCATCGTCGATGGCGCGCCGGGACTGGAGGCGGCTCTGTCGGCGCTTTGGGGCGATGACCTTCCCGTTCAACGCTGCACCGTGCACAAGCACCGCAACCTTCTGGGTCATGCTCCCAAACACATGCATGACGAGCTGAGCGAAGATTACCGCGATATGATCTATGCCGACACTGCCTCCGAGGTGGAAACCCGCCGCAAGGCGTTTGTCCGCAAGTGGCGGCTGAAATGCAGGGCCGTCGCGGACAGCCTCGCAGAAGCGGGCGACAAGCTCTTTACCTTCACGCGCCTGTCCAAGAGCCAATGGAAATCAGCCCGAACGACCAACGCCATTGAGCGTCTCAACGAGGAGTTCAAGCGCCGGATCAAAACACAGACCGTGCTGCCGTGTCCCGAAACAGTGCCGATGCTCCTCTGGGCGCTCCTCGCTTCCGGCCAAATCCAGATGCGCAAAGTCGATGGATGGGAAACCCTCGATCAGCTAATCGCCGACGAAACCCTTGACCGCGCGGTCTGACCGCCGCAAAACTCAGCCCGCTCGGAGAGGCGCCAAAACCAATTTCCACCACTTTCGAGACACAACCCCCCTCGCTGCTGTTTGCACTGTTCGGTGGCACGACGGCCGACAAGTTCGATATCCGAAAGATCCTAATATGGCTTCAGTGTTTTGCTGGGCTCGCGACCGTGGTGTTGGCGTTAGCCATGAAACTGGGCTTCCTCAGTTACTCTCTCTTGATCGTATACGCGCTGTTTGTCGGGACGATCGATCCGTTTGTCATCCCCGCTTGTAACTCGCTGCTGAACCGCGTTGCCTCAGACATCCAGCGTGCCGTCGCCATGGCAAATGCCGTCCAGTTCGTTGCAAAGTTACTCGGACATGTGCTTATCGGCCTCGCGAGTATTGTCGGTGCCCTTCCCTTGGTCTGGCTGCTGGCAGCAATGAAGCTTGGATCGGGTTTGGCCGCAGTTCCGATGAACGCCGCGCCGCCGCGAAAGGTCGAGGGTGGTGACGAGCAGTCTCAAATTGTACGTATTCGCGACGGGTTGCGTGTCGTCCACAGATCCGCGGAAATGTTTCCAGCCATCCTGACGCAGGCCGCTGTTGGGTGGATCGGCGGCGGGATAGGCGTCATAGGGGCGATACTGATCCGCGACGAGTATGCCGGCGGTGCGCAGGAGATCATGTTTATAACGCTCAGCTTTTCGTTTGGTGCCATTGTTGCGACGATGAGTTTGGTTCGAATAGGCGAAATCAGGAGACCTGGGCGTGCCCTTGCCCTGCCGTTTCTGGTCGGCATCGCCGTATTGCTGCTCGTCAGCAGAACCCAGCCGTTTGTCGTCTACTGCATCATGGTGTTCATTTGGGGGATCTCTGCAGGCCTTATCAGCCCGTTGATTAAGTCGGCGCCGTCTGATTCTCTGGTTCCCTGATTTGCAGGGGGGTTTGCCGATGGCGATGGGACGGCAGAAGGCTGGTCAGGGGGATCTGATGGTGAGCTGGTCGGAGATGCCGCGCTCTCCGGGTCATGTGTTTTATGACCGCCTGCAGTCGGTGCTGATCGAGGGCGGCTTCGACGCCTTTGCCGAGGCGAGCTGCCGGCCTTATTACGCGGCCCGGATGGGCGCGCCCTCGGTGCCGCCCGGGCGCTATTTCCGGATGCACCTGGTGGGCTACTTCGAGGGTATCGACAGCGAGCGCGGTCTGGAGTGGCGCTGCTCGGACTCGCTTTCGCTACGGGCGTTCCTGCGACTGGGGAGCCGTGATCGGGTACCGGACCATTCCTGGCTGTCACGGAGCCGCACGCGCCTGCCCCATGAAGTCCACGCGGCGGTCTTCGACTGGGTTCTGGTGCTGATCGCCGAGGCGGGGCTGATCAAGGGCGAGCGCATCGGCGTCGATGCCTCGACCATGGAGGCCAACGCGGCGCTGCGGAACATCGTGCGGCGCACCAACGGCGAAGGCTACCGGGAGATGCTGGAGCGCCTGGCCCGGGAAAGCGGCGTCGAGACACCCACGGCCGAGGATCTGGCGCGTCTGGAGCGGAAGCGCAAGGGCAAGAAGCTTTCCAACACGGATTGGGTTTCGAAGAGCGACCCCGAGGCCAAGATCGCCAAGATGAAGGACGGCACGACGCATCTGGCCTACAAGCCCGAGCACGCGGTGGATCTGGACACCGGCGCGGTGGTGGCGGCCGAGCTGCACCCGGCCGATGAGGGCGACACCACGACGCTTTCCAAGACCCTGGCGAAGGCCGAGGCAAACCTCGGGGCGGTGGATGCGGCACCGACGTCGGAGGACCCGGCCGAATGCGTCGTCGACAAAGGTTATCACTCACGGGCGGTCTTGAGGGCTCTGGACGACAGTCCCTGGAAGACCCGGATCGCGGCGCCCAAGCAGACCGGCTTTTCGCGCTGGCACGGTGATGAGGCGGCGCGGCGCGCGGTCACCAACAACCGTGCGCGGCTCAAGTCCGGGGTCGCCCGCGAGGCCTTCAAGCTGCGCGCCGAGATCGTCGAGCGCTGCTTTGCCCACAACCTCGATCGTGGCGGCATGCGACGAACCTGGCTGCGCGGGCGAGAGAATGTGCACAAGCGATACCTGCTCCACGTCGCCGGCCACAATCTATCGTTACTGATGCGCCAGCTCATCGGCGCCGGCACCCCGCGGGAGGCCGTGGCGGGCGGATATGGCGGTGTTTTCGTTCTGCTCACGCCCACCGGGGCCATGCTGGTGGCACGGGGGGTTTCGCAAAGCGGCCAGTCGGCTTTCGCCGCCGCATTCTTCATCTGGGGGTGAGAGCCGGAAAAAGCCACTTAATCAACGGGCTGTTATGCAGGCATTAGCCCGCAGTATCATCCAGATTACTGCGCCAGAAACGCACATTGGCCGGGCGCTCTCTGTACTCGAAATGAGCTATTTGGGCAGTTTGGGACTGGGCGCGCTGGTTATGGGATTTGTAATTGGTGCACTAGGCCCGCGCCAAGCTGCATTGCCACTCGCCGCAGCGATGGCCGTCTTGTTCGTATACCTGCTCCTCCGCACCACGCTTTGGCGGCAGGCACATAGTGCAGCAGATGCCGCATAGCACGAGGTCGCAGTGACCCAAAGCGGTCGATTGCAGGCTTCGCATCAACGCGCGTTCGCAGACAAGGCTCTCGCTGAACTATTTCCAGACCTGCTTGGCAACCCGCATGATGTTCTCGCCGAGGATGCAGCGCACCCCGGTCTCGCCGAAGCCGTGCTCGAGCAACCGCTCGGTCAGTTCCGGGAAGTCATTGGGGCCCACATAGTAGCAATCGTCCCAGTGGGGCCCCATGGTCTTGCCACCGGATGCCTTCAAGTATGCCGGCAGATGCACGTCCATCGGATTGAAGCGTTCCATCTGGCTCGCGGGTGGCGTGGAGGTCGAAGGGTCCGGCACCGTGCCCGTGCGCTGCTCAAACTCGCCGCGTTCTCCTCGAATGTCGGCGACGTAGTCCGTGCCGATCCCGACATGTTCGGGACCAACGAGTTCCGCCACATAGGCCATGTGTTTGACCATCATTCCGATCAGGTCGTTCTCGGCGGGTTCAACCGGTTGTCGCAACACGTTCAGTTTGACTGGCCTGCAAGCACTGGTCCAGAGCTTCGGCAGGAGTTCTCCATCCGAGGGTCTTGCGGGGCCGTGTATTGAGCGCGTCAGCAACAACTGCGAGTACGTCCGGACTGTGTGCGCTCAGATCGGTTCCTTTCGGGAAGTACTGCCGAAGCAGTCCATTGGTGTTCTCGTTCGTTCCGCGTTGCCAAGGGCTGTGCGGTTCGCAGAAGTAGACGGGAAGGCCGGTTGCGATCCGCAGATCCGCATGCCTGGCCATCTCTGCTCCCTGGTCCCAGGTCAGCGAGCGGCGAAGCTGCGCTGGCAATGTCGTGATCGTCCGGGCGATGGCATCGCGAACCGCTTCAGCCCCATGACCGGCAAGCGCAGGCCCGTTCTTCACGCGCGGGACGGTGCCGTGGCCTTCCATTCGGGGAAGATGCAGCAGCATTGTGAACCGCGTGGTGCGTTCCACCAGAGTGCCGATCGCCGATCTGCCCAAGCCGATGATCAGGTCACCTTCCCAGTGTCCGGGTACGGCCCGATCAGCTGCTTCCGCCGATCGTTCACTGATCATGATCTCAGGCGTGACGAAGGATTTTCCCCGCCGGCGGCTACGTGCCCGAGGTACGCGCAGTGCCCTTCCCGTGCGAAGGCAGGCGGTCAGCTCACGACGGAGTGCGCCGCGGCCCTGTACGTAGAGCGCCTGATAGATCGCCTCATGACTGATCCGCATCGCTTGATCCTCGGGCCCGTCCCCCCAGGATAGTCGATCCGAAGACGGTGCGCGATCTGCTCAGGACTCCAGGCCCTGGCCCATCGCCTGTGCTGCCGCGGCCCATGCCGACGACCGTTCCAGACGACGCGTGGCCCCTCGATCACCGTTCCATCCGGTGCCGAGATCCGACCCGCAAGCCGATCCTGCACATAGCGCCGCAGCGCCTCATTCGTTGCCAGCTTGGCTGGCTTCGGCCTTTTGGCGGACCGATCAGTATGCCACTGCGCCGTCGTTGCTCGGTAGTCCAGGCCACCGCTTCGGGTCGCCGCGTTGCGCCGCACCTCGCGGGAGATCGTCGACGGTGCTCGCTCCAGCCGGCAAGCAATATGACGTATGCCTCTTCCCTGGGCGTGCAGAAGAGCAATCTCCTCACGTTCCTCGAAAGACAGGTAACGTCCTGACAGCGGCTTGGCCGGTTGCGATAAATGTGATGGTGGCATGCCGCCCGACCTCCGGAACCACCTCGAGCCTACCGGAGGGGATACACCGGCATCTCGGGCCGCGTCCTCGCTCGAACGCCCCGTCGCAATCGCTGCCCAGAACCGAACAAGCTCCTCACGCCGTGCCGAGTCCGGTCGATCTGGCGAATGCAACTTGCTCCGTCCAGACCGATCCGACCGCCGTCTGCGTACCGTCATAGCAACCTCCTATGCCAGAGTGTTGCGACGACCGATTGAACTCGCCCTCCATGCCGAGGAAGATGTCGACGCCGTTGACACAGACGACGCCGCCCGACTTCGCGCAGGTCTTGATTTGGTCGTCCTTGATGTTGCGCGGAATGTCCCACAGCGCGGACGGGTTTGAGTGCGAGAAGATGACGGGTTCTGTTGACACCTCGAACATGTCCATCGTCGTGCGGTAGCCGGTGTGGGTTGCATCGACGATCATGCCGACGCGGTTCATCTCCTCGATCAACGCCACACCGAAGCGGGAGAGGCCGTCGTCGGTGCGTTCCGTGCACCCGGCCCCCACCAGGTTCTTGCAGTTATACGCCATCAGCATGTGGCGAATGCCGAGCGCGTGGTAGGTTTCCACCATGTTGAGGTCGCCCTCGACGGGATTCGTGCCCTGGAAGTGGAGGACGATCGCAAGCTTGCCGTCGCGCTTGGCCCGCTCCACATCCGCGAACGTGTCCACGAGGACGAACCTGTCGGAGTTGGCGAGGAAATACGCGCGTTCTCTGGCGATGGCCTGCACCGTATCCATCAAACTGTTGATCGGCGTGGAATATTGACCCCCTTGGTGGGGTAATCGGCGTCCAAAATTGACCCCCCTGGTTTTGTGATTTTTAACACACCTTGTTGTTTGGACAGACGAGGTGGGGGAGATGCTGGTTGTGGAGACGATTGCGCGGATCCGTCGGGATCATCTGGTGAAGGGCGTTCCGATCAAGAAGATCGCCCGGGATTTGAGGGTTTCGAAGAACACGGTGCGCAAGGTGGTACGGGGCGATGAGACCTCGTACAGCTACGCGCGCAAGATCCAGCCGATGCCGAAGCTTGGGCCGTGGGTGGAGGAGTTGGAGCGCCGGCTTGAGGCCAACGAGAAGAAGCCGCGCCGGGACCGCTTTTCTCTGCTGCGGATTCATGAAGACCTTGCGGCTCTGGGCTATGGCGGCTACGACGCGGTGCGCCGCTACGCCAGGACCTGGCGTCGGCGGTGGCGGCTGTTGTCGCCGTCGCAGGGTTTTGTGCCGCTGAGCTTCGATCCCGGCGAGGCCTACCAGTTCGACTGGAGCCACGAATACGCGTGCCTGTCGGGTGTGACGACCAAGGTGAAGGCGGCGCACATGCGGCTCTGCTACAGCCGCATGCAGCTGGTTCAGATCTTCCCGCGCGAGAGCCAGGAGATGGTGTTCGAGGCGCACGATCGGGCCTTCCACTTCTTCGGCGGGGTCTGCCGGCGGGGCATCTACGACAACATGAAGACGGCGGTGAGCATGGTCTTCGTGGGCAAGGAGCGCGCCTACAACCGGCGCTTTCTGGAGCTGTGCTCCCACCATCTGGTGGAGCCGGTGGCGTGCACTCCGGGTGCGGGCTGGGAGAAGGGCCAGGTCGAGAGGCAGGTGGGTGACGTCCGCGGCCGCCTGTTCGTGCCCATCCCGCGGGGCGGCTCCTACGCCGAGATCAACGCGTGGCTGATGGATCGGTGTATCGAGGACGCCAAGAAGCGGCCGCATCCGACGATCGAGGGCAAGACGGTGTGGCAGGTGTTCGAGGAGGAGCGGCCCTTCCTGATGGCCTATCGCGGCCCCTTCGACGGCTTCCACGCCACCGAGGTATCGGTCTCCAAGACCTGTCTGGTGCGCTTCGACAACAACCACTACAGCGTGGCGGCCCGCGCCGTCGGGCAGACGGTCGACGTGCGGGCCTATGCCGATCGTATTGTCATCCGCCAGGATGGCGAGACCGTTGCCGAACACCCCCGGAGCTTTGGACGCGGTGAGATCGCCTGCAATCCATGGCACTACGTGCCGATCCTGACACGGAAGCCCGGTGCGCTGAGGAATGGCGCGCCTTTCAAGGGTTGGCAACTGCCCGGCGCGCTGGGCCGCATACGGGCTCGGCTGACGGGTTGCAACGACGGTGACAGGTAGTTCGTGAGGATCCTCGCGGCGGTGCTGGAGGACGGGCTGGAGGCGGTCGAGGCGGCCTGCGCCGAAGCGCTCGCCTGCGGCGCCTGCAGCGCTGATGTTGTGCTCAACATCCTCGCCCGGCAGTGCCAGCAGCAGCCGCCGCCGGCCATCCCAACGCCCGAGGGCCTGCAGCTTCGCCACCAGCCGGTGGCCGACTGCCGCCGCTACGACCGCCTGAGGGAGGCCGGTCATGGAGCGTCATGATGTGCTGGCGATGATGACGGCGCTGAAGCTTGCAGGCATGCGCGCCGCCTACGACGACATCCTCGCCGACGGGCTCAAGCGCCGTCATCCGGTGCAGCAGATCATCGGTACGCTGCTGCAGACCGAGGTCGCCGACAAGCAGGCGCGCTCCATCAAGTACCAGATGACGTCCGCCAAGCTGCCGACGGCCAAGGAGCTGGCCGACTTCGACTTCGCCGCTTCCCCGGGCAATGAGCCCCTGATCCAGGAACTCGCCGGCGGCGACTTCCTGGAGAGCAAGCGCAACATCGTGCTGGTCGGCGGCACCGGCACCGGCAAGACCCATCTCGCCGTCGCCATCGCCCGCGCCTGTATCAGAAAGGGCGCCCGTGGCCGCTGCTACAACGTCGTCGACCTGGTCAACCACCTCGAGGCCGAACTCCGCTCCGGACGCCAGGGCCGTACCGCGGACCAACTCGTCCGACGCGACTTCGTCATCCTCGACGAACTCGGCTACCTGCCCTTCGCCCAGGCCGGCGGCCAGCTGCTGTTCCACCTGATGAGCCGGCTCTACGAGCGCACCTCGATCATCGTCACCACCAACCTCGCTTTCGGCGAATGGCCCTCCGTCTTCGGCGACCCCAAGATGACCACCGCGCTGCTCGACCGCCTGACCCACCATTGCGAGATCATCGAAACGAGAGCTGGCGCTTCAAGAACCGCTCCTGACCGGGCGCCGGCCGTGCCTGCGGCCCGCTTGCCCCGGTGGGTCAACAGGCTTGACGTATACGTCAAGCCCACGCGGCTTCGCTCCGCGCACCGCAAGGCGCTACACGAAGCCGCACGCCCCCCTATTGACTACCGGGACAACCTCCGCCGTGCCACTCAGGGGGTCAATATTGCACGCCGATAGGGGGTCAATATTGCACGCCGATTGACAGGTTGGTTCGCCGTGGCGCGATCTGCCCTCTGGCTTCGGCGGTTGGAATAGTATCTTTAGGCGGTTTCGCCGCTGGGCCGAGCACGGGGTGTTTCACCGTATATTTGAGGTTCTGTCTGGTGATCCGGACTTTGAGTATGTGCTTGTCGATGGCACGATTATCAGCGTGCATCAAAAGGCAAGCGGCGCAAAAGGGGGACTCTCAATCAAGCCATCGGACGCTCGAAAGGCGGATTGACCACCAAGGTTCTGGCCCTGGTAGACGCCCTTGGCAATCTGGTCCGCTTCCGCTTGCTGCCCGGTCAACGCAGCGAAATCATCGGTGTGCCGGCGTTGATTGACGACCTGACCTTTGACGCTTTTCTCGGCGATAAGGCCTTTGACGCCGATGATCTGCGCGACGCCTTGCATGAGCGCGGCGCACAAGCCGTCATTCCCGCCAAACGAAATCGCAAAATACACATCCCTCACGACGAGGAAATCTATAAATGGCGGCATCTCATCGAAAATTACTTCAGCAAAATCAAAGAATTCAGAGGCGTCAACACCCGCTATGACAAAACTGATACAAGCTATGAAGCAACTTGGTGCATCGCTGCTACAGTCATCGCATTAAGGTAATTGTCCACAGACCCTAGCATTGGGCCGATTTTTCGAGGTGTTGACGTTGCGGCGCAACGCCACCGTCCTGTTCGACACTTATCTTGGGATAAGGACGGGGCGACAGGTGCTGGACGGTTTAACCCATCGCGGAGATGGGGAAGATATTCGCGCCGCCATCCTTTATTGCGATTTGCGCAACTCGACGGCTCTCCAACAATCCTTATCCAGTGAAGCGTACCTGGATTTGCTAAACACTTTCTTTGAGCAGGCGACCGAGCCGATATTAGCCGCCGGCGGCGAAGTGTTGAAATATATCGGTGATGCGGTGCTGGCAATATTTCCGTTGGAAGGCGACGACACGGATGATGAGACAACAAGCATTGCCTGCCGTCGTGCGCGCGAGACGGCGCAGGAAATTGTCTCAAGGATTGCGACGATGTCTGTTGGACCGGATCACACAGCCTTACTGACATTGCTCCCGGATCCCGGACCAGGCGGTAAATTGAATACCGATCTGGAGGGACGAGATGACAAAGCAGACGAGGCGGCGATTTTCGCCGGAATACAAGGAACAGTCGGTTGCCCGGCTGTCGGAGCCGGGTGCGACGCATAGCAGTGTGGCTGCCGAGCTCGGCGTCACGCCAACGCAGTTGAAGACTTGGCGGCTCGAGCTTGAGGCCGCGGGCTCGGCCGCGGCGACCGCGGCGCAGAAAGCCGAGGCCGCTGAACTGGTGCAGCTTCGCCGGGATAACAAGCGGCTGACGGAGGAGGTTGAGGTTCTACGCAAAGCCTCGGCTTTTTTCGCTCAATGGGCGGCGAAGACATGAAGACGAAGCACGCTTTCATCGCCGCCCATGCTTCAGGGCACGCCATCCGGTTCATGTGCCGGGTCCTGGGGGTTGCTCACAGCTGGTTCCACGCCCGGCGGCGTGCGGCCCCAAAGAGAGCTGAACGCGCTGCCCGGCGTGGCAGGCTCGGGTCAGAGATCCGGGAGATCTTCGAGCAGAGCAAGAGGTGCTACGGCGCGCCTCGGATCCATGCCGAGTTGAAGGCCCGCGGCTTACGCATCTCGAAGCGCTCGGTCGCCAAGCTCATGCGAGAGAACGGCATTCGTCCACCGCGAGGCAGGCGGCGGGCGCCGATCACCACCGACAGCCGCCACTCCCATGCGATCGCGCCCAATCTGCTCGACCGCAACTTCGAAGCCGCTGCGCCCGATGCGGTCTGGCTCGCTGACATCTCCTACATCCCAACTGACGAAGGCTGGCTCTACCTCGCCGCCGTCAAGGATCTGGCCACGATGGAGATCGTCGGCTGGTCGATGTCCGAGCGGCTGAAGAGCGTCCTGTGCGAGGAGGCGCTGAAGATGGCGATCCGCAGCCGCCGGTTGCCCATGGGGCTGATCCACCATTCCGACCGCGGTGTGCAATATGCCTGCGGTGACTACCGCAAGCTGCTCCGCCTCCATGGCATCAAGGCCTCCATGAGCCGCAAGGGGAATTGCCTCGACAACGCCCCTATGGAGAGCTTCTTTGGGTCTCTCAAGACCGAACTCGTGCACCGTACCCGGTTTTCTACCCGGCGCGAGGCCAAGGCTGCGCTATTCGAGTACATCGAGATCTTCTATAACCAACGACGGCGCCACTCGAGCATCGGCTACCGGACGCCGGCACAGGCCAGGAGGGATATGACCATCGCTCAGGCCGCATAGGTGAAGAACCACCTGGTCCGGATTTTGGGGTCAACGTCATTACAATGCGCAATCGGATTGCATTTCGGTGACCTAATGTACGGCAATGTCGGAATCCCGAAACGGCTCGATTTTACCGTCATCGGTACTGCGGTCAGCGTCGCCGCTCGACTGAGTCAGGAATGTAAGACATTAGAGCAGTCGTTTTTGTTGTCAGCTGATGTTGCCAAGCACGCTCCTCAAAACCTTCGTTCGCTCGGAACTCGGCACTTACACAATATCGTCGAGGACCTTGAGGTGTTTGTGGTTGCAGGCGCGGAGTTTGGTTAACGAGGCGAGTTCAATCGGTTGTCGCAACACTCTGGCATAGGAGGTTGCTATGACGGTACGCCGCCCCTTGCGCCGTTTTGCCTGTCGCTAGCGGCTGTTGGGAAATATCATGCGGCGCGGCTGACGAAATCAGTTCAATAAATAAGGGGAGATCATGAGCGCCGTCTACCCAATCTCCATCTCAGAGGCGTATCCGGACAAGGAACGGATTGCCGATGCGCGGGCCCATCTGGAAGAGGCCGGCGTCAAATATGTCCTGTCTTGCTGGATCGATATTCTGGGCCTGCCCAAAACCAAGCCGGTGCCGATAGCGGAGTTCGAGGAAGTGTGCATGGGCCGTGGCCCACAATTTGCCGTTCACTCCGTCTCCATGGTGCCGGAACTGGGGCCGGCCGACCCCGACCAGATTCCGATCCCCGACCTCGACAGCCTGGTTATCTGCCCCTGGGACAAGACCTGCGCCTGGGTCTTTGCCGACCTGTATATGGAGGGCGCTCCCTACAACGTGTGCCCGCGGCTCGCCCTTAAGCGCCAGATCAAGACCTCGGCCGACGCTGGCTATGCCTTCTACGCCGGAATCGAGCCGGAGTTTATCGTCATGCGTTATGACGACGACGGAAACTTCGTCAAGGCCTTCGACGACGATCCGATCACTCCGGGGGCAATGCGCCCCTTGCGTCAGGCGTTCGGTTACGACGCCGAGTATTCGATCGATTCGATGCCGTTCCTGGGCCAATTGATCGACACGTTGGGCGATCTCGGTTGGGGATTGAAGGACGTCGTCGCCGAAGGCGCCTATTCGCAGTTCGAGCTGGATTTTGGTTACGCGGACGTCTTGACGATGGCCGACCGGCTGACGTTCTTGCGTATCCTGTTGAAAGAGGTGGCCAAGCGGAACGGCCATTTCGTGACCTATATGCCGAAGCCGACGCAGGGCGATTGGCGCTCGGGCGCGCACATCAACTTGAGCGCGCGCTCAACCGACGCGCCGAACGTCAATCTGTTCGGCGAAATAGACGGCCCCTGGGGCGATCCGGTCTACAACGCCGTCGCCGGACTGATGAAGAATGGCGCCGCGTTGACGGCAATCGCCTGCTCGACTGTCAACTCCTATAAGGGCCTGATCGGTGTGGCGAGCGCGTTCGAAGGCGGTACTGTGACCTGGGCCCCAACCCACATCAGCTACGGCGACAATAATCGCTCGTCAATGTTGCGCCTGCCGCAGGCCCGAAAAGCGATCGAGAACCGGGCCGTCGATATGTGTGTCAACGCCTATCTCGGTCTCGCCATGAGTTCGGCAGCTGCGCTCGAAGGCATGACGCAGAAACTCGATCCGGGACCGCCGACGAACAAGACGCTTTACGACATTCCCCAAGCTGAGCTGGATAAAGCTGGAACTGCGCGGCTGCCGACGAACCTGTTGGAAGCGATACAGGTGTTCGACAACAACACGTTGGCGAAATCGGTGCTTGGTCCGACAATGCACAATTCCTACAGCCGCTATAAACACGACGAGTGGGACCGCTTTCACGAACACATCACCGATTGGGAAAAGCGGGAATATCTGCGCTATTTCTGATCGGATTCGGCGGGCCGAGTGGGTAATACTTGGGCCAGGGCTGGGCACCGGATACATTTAAGTTCCTGTGAACTAGCAAGGCCCGCTGCTAGCCATTTGAGGTCACGCGGAGGCGTGCCGCGCGCGGAGGGACGCGAACCAATTGATGTCAAAGCCATTGGTCGGTGTCATCGGGTCGAGAGATCCCACGAGTGATCGCTCCACCGTACAGCGGGTCGGGGAAAAGAACCTTCGCGCTGTGGTGGAAGTCGCCAACGCCTTGCCTCTGATGTTCGCGGGGGCGCCCGACATCACGGATATCGGGTCGTTGCTTGAGGTCGTGGACGGCATCATGCTGACGGGCGGGCGCGCCAACGTTCATCCGACTCATTTCGACGTCGAACCCCATCCGAGCCACGAACCCTACGATCAGGGCCGGGATGCGGTGGCGCTGCAGGTGGTTAAGGCCTGTGTTGCACAGGGCGTCCCGATCCTGGGCCTCTAAAGTTCGTGGCATTCAGGAGTTTTGAGTCGACTTCGGAGGCAGAAGCGCTTGACGGCAGCGAGAATGTCGTCGGCGGATTTCGTCCGGACGTATGAACCACCGGGCTTCGGATCTTCGTTGTGTTGTTCGATGAAGGCGCGGATGTCGGCTTCCCGAGCTGGCGAAAGTCGTAGGTGTCGCGGACCCCGCGCATGCAGCTGCTTGCGTGTCAGTTTCTGGCGGTATCTTCAGCGTTCGACCTGATTGATCCAGGACGCGAGAGACGTTCCGCGTGAAGTGGACATGCCATGAGTCAGTCCGCCGTTTGCCAGCCAGGCCCTAACCGCCTCGTCGTCTTGTGGCGTGGCAGTAATTGTCCATGACGATGTGGACGGCCATCCGAATTGCCGATGCGCCTGTCGATCTCCTTCAGGAAGTCGAGGAACGTCCAGTGGCATGCCGAGTGGCGATCTGTAAACCACTTGCCGATGAACCGTGGCCGGTGGCGAGCATTCGGTGAGGCGATCAGCGAACAGCGAGGTCGGTGCCGTGACGCTTGTATCGATCGGCCGTGTGCGCCGCTCAGGCATGCCCGGCAGCATTCGCGCAGGACCGGCTGTTGCGCAGAGTCGATTCCACCTGGATCTGAGCTTTTTTCATCGGACACAGAGACACTCAGCGCGGCGCTAAAGACTAATCCGGCGGTCGACAGATGTTCCGAGCTTCCCGACGACTGTCGCGGTAATGTCCGCTTGTAGCCACGAACAGCGGACATCGCACGGAGAGCTTGAAGGTCATTCCGCAGATAAGCTGCGCGCTGCATACCTGACTGAAGGCCGCCCTAAGATTTCCTTCCGGATTAGTCGTGCTGCGACAGCTTCGGAAAGCAAAACCCGGGCCATCGAGCGGATTCGACCAGTGGGTAGCGTCGGCTCTTCGTCAGTCTCCAGCGTCCGCTCGAATAACCTTTGCTTTGCTCGTTCCCAAAGGAACTGTAACCGTCAGTGGTCCGTCGTGCCGTCCTTTATCGTTCCGCAGGCTTGTCATCCGAGCAAGTCCGCTCGATGCGCAGCCTTCAGGAAGCGGCGGCGCCACTTGCCGAATCGTGTAGCTATCAAGTTGCACGGAAACCGAGTTCGATTGCCACCGCCTGTGTTGGTCAGGCCGTCTGTCGCAGTCTTCCTTGATCTTTATGCGGCAGCGATCGGACGAGGCGAGCGCGCGACCTTCGGCGGCGTCGAACCTGAATTTGCTCATACGTGAGGTACGGACCGTTTGCTTCATCGGGGCTCAGAACCAGCGTGCGTCGCGCATCGGCCGGCCAATACCACGAGCCATCGGAAAGACCGTTGCAACAACGCAGACAACTGTCCCCCATGGATTAGTCGTATTAGCCTCGCCGACATAACTTCAGTTCCATTAAGACTAGGAGGTCAGATACTATTACGCGCAAGAATGTAAATTACGCATCAACTTTCGACAATGGTCCGCTCTTAGCCAGGCGCAGACGATTCCTCACCAAGCGATTTTGGTCTGTTCATAGCTGCAAACTGACCACATCAAAGCAGAATTTTGGAGTCACTACCGTCTCTGTTGGCGCTGGTGGAAATCAACTGTAGCGTGATAACTAGGCTACCTAGGATTGGGCACACCCGGTCAGCAATTGGAGGTGCGGTTGACGGAATCAGAACCATCTAGTCAGCCTACATTCAAAGAAATGGAAAGACAAGGGTGGCATAAGAACGTGTCGATAACAAACTGAGTTGACCGCTTTATGTACCATATGAATTGACCGCTTCTGTTGTGGTGGTTTGGCTCGGTCGCGTCGAAGCGGGTCACGCGGCCTGGAGCCTGTCGTCGGCGATGGTTTCGCCGTCGGCGCGGTAGCGCGCCAGACACCTGGGTCTGTGGAAGACGGCCAGGTGGCCGTCGGGATATTCGTGCACCCGGACCTGCGCCTTGACGTAGTGGTGGCGGTGGCGATCGGCCGGGATCTGCAGCGTGCGGTTCTTGTAGCGCACGGTGTTGTCGCCCGCGACGACGCAGTCCTCCTGGGCGCAGAGGATGTCCTCGAGCGTGCCGGCAAAAGCCACGAAGGCCGAGCCGGTGTCCGCGGCCGGGCGGGCGAAGCGGGCGTTGTGCGCCGGCCAGAAGAGCTCCTCGAGAAAGCGATTGGCCTCGGCCATGGTGGCGATCCCGGCGAGGCGCAGCTCCTGGGGCAGGCGCTTCTGCAAGGTCCCGAACATGCGCTCCGAGCGGCCCCGGGCCTGCGGCGAATAGGCCGCGATCAACTCGATGCCGAGCTGCGCCAAGGCCCGGCCGATCTGGGTCGGGTTGTCCTTGTCCACACCGCCACCTGCCTCGGGCGTGTGCCAGTAGTGCGAGGCCCGATCGGCGTAGAGCGAGCAGAACAGCCCGTTTTCGGCGATCACCTCGCCGAGCCCGCGGAACGTGCTCATCGTGCCCTCCTCGGCAACGAAGAAGCCCGAATAGACCTCCGATGTCGCATCGTCCATGGTCACGATCAGATCCCACCACTGGCCCGCAACCCACTCGTGGCTCGAGCCGTCCTGGTGCAGCAGCATCCCCACCACCGGTCGGCGCGGCCGCTTCCGGCGGTGCGCCCCGCGCCTGGGCGCCGGCTTGATCTTGCCGTGCGCCTGCAAGCTCAGGCGAAGCCAGTTGTAGCTCAGCCCGAAGCCATGCTCGCAGACCAGCTTCTCGTGGAAGTGCTTGGCCGTGAAGTCCGGGTAGCGCGTCTCGAACAGCTCCAGCACCCGCATCACCTCGTCCACCGGCGCGCGGCGCGCCGAGACCCGCCCAAGGCGCCGGTCGTACAAACCCTCGGCACCCTCGGCCTTATAGCGCTCCCGCCAGCGCCGGAACGTCCGATCCGACATGCCCAGGATCTCCGAGGCCTCGGCCTGGCTCAAATCACCCCGATAACAACGTCCGTAGACATCCTCGAACTTCATCAATCTCAGTCCCTGCAACTGCTCCGTCCGGCGCATCCGATTCCTCCAGATTTGGAGGAAATCTAAAACCGGACAGATCATCTGTTACATAGACCGGTCATATCGTGTGTTAGCGACAGGGTGGCATAAGAACGCCGCTTGTTATGACGACTACACCGGGCAGGTGACCTGGCAAGCCATCGACGTTCTCTTGGATGCTGCCGGCGTTATCGGCAGGGAAATCTGTCTTGGACATCGCGTGTGGTACCGGTCGCTTGGCAGCCGCGGCAAGCGAGCGAGGGGCGAGGGCCACCGGAGTTGATTTTGCCCCGGCCATGGTGGAAGTCGCTGCACGTGAATTTCCAAAGACAGAGTTCCGTCAAGCTGACGCGGAAAACTTACCCTTTGAGGAAGACGCTTTCGATGCCGCGATCTGTGGTTTTGCGGTCCTGCACTTTGCTGATCCGGACCGGGCAATCGCAGAGGCATATCGCGTACTACGGCCAGCTGGTCGATATGCGTTTACCGTATGGGCTACCCCGGATACGCACGAGTTTTTTGATATTGTGCTGACGGCGATTGAAGCCGCGGGCGACTTAAACGTGCCTCTGCCACCAAGCCCGCCGCATTTTCGATTCAGCAACCACACGGAAACCCGAAAAACACTTGAGGCTACTGGGTTCCACGATGTGGACATTCAAGACGTACCACTGGTGTGGCGGACACCTACGGCACAGGGGTTTTTGGACCAGATCTACAACGGCGCAGTCCGTGCAGCAGCGATTCTTGAACTACAGGAACCTGAAGCGCGCGCGAACATTCACAGAGCAATCTTAGAACGCGCTGAAGCGTATCGAACTGGTGACGGCATAGAGGTAGCGATGCCAGCGGTCCTGGCAGTGGCAAAGAAACCATGACAAGACTGCTCAGATATCCTTCCGTATCAGCCCTTCCAGTTCGCCTTATTCAATTCCGCTTTGATGTCCGCTTTGGGTTGCCGCCTCAACCGGTCGACGCAACACAAGCGTTGAATCTCTCTGCCGGTGTTTCAAACCCCAAGGTTTTGCGTGGCCGTTCGTTGAGCTGACGCGCCACTTTGTTCAGATGAGCCTGCGAGTATACCGACACGTCGGTGCCTTTGGGGAAGTACTGTCTGAGCAGGCCATTAGTGTTCTCATTGGAACCCCGTTGCCATGGGCTTTGCGGATCACAGAAGTAGACATCGATGTCGGTCGCCAGGCTGAACCGGCGATGGTCCGCGAGTTCCTTGCCCCGGTCCCAGGTCAGGGACTTGTAGAGCTCGGTCGGCAGCTTCCTCGCCTGCCTGATGAGCGCGGATACCACTGTCAGGGTTTCCTTGTTGGCAACCTGCGCCAACATCACGTAACGCGTTTGACGTTCGACCAGGGTCGCAATGTAGCTGTTCTTCGATCCCGACAAGAGATCGCCTTCCCAGTGACCCGGCACCGCCCGATCTTCAACCGAGGCCGGCCGCTCACGGATTGACACCATATCCGTGATTTGACCTCGTCCAACGCCTTTCCGGCACGCCTGTTTGGAGCGACGGATCGTCCGCTTCGAGCGAAGATGCTGAAGCAGCTCCTTCTTAAGCACACCGCGGGCTTGAACAAATAGACTGCGATAGATCGTCTCGTGAGACACCTGATAAGACCCGTCTCCCGGATGCGCTCGCTTGAGCCATCCGGCGATCTGCTCCGGTGACCAGTTCAACCCGAGCATCCGCGCCACCGCCCAGCGTAACCGAGAACTCGTAGCCAGCTTACATCGCTTCGGGCGACGGGCTCGAGCCCAGGCCCTGTCATCGGCAAGCGCGGCTCGATACCGATCATAGCCGCCATTACGGCGAACTTCCCGGCTCACCGTCGACGGCGACCGGCCCAGCAACGACGCCATCGATCGGATCGAGTGCCGGGCCACGATCCCGCGGGATATCTCCTCGCGTTCCCATAAGGTCAACGCCAGCCGCGAGCGGCAGCGAGGCGACGGCCGGATCCCGCCATGCGGCGCCAGCTGGAAATAAATCGACGATGACGGCTTGCCAAACGCCCGACCAATCGCCTTCAACGACTCCCCGCGCCGCCAGCGATCCCACAACTCCGTCTTCTCTACCGCACTGAACCCTCGACCATATCTTTGCTTCATCTGCATACACTCCACCTCTTCGTTTGAGATAAAGTGTTGCGTCGATCAATTGAGATCGCCGTCAAAAGCGGACGTTCCCTAGCTTCCCATTTATCGTCTGCTAATAACTATTAGCGGACGTTCAAGCCGACTGAGCAACTTCGACAAGAATAGAGCCTCGCAAGCCTGCGAGGCTCCAGGCACCCAAAAAACGCAAGGAGAACGGCTATGGTGAGAGGTAACTGATTACCTGTAAAGCCGAGTGAGCCCCATAAACGAGTTTGGATTCGAACTAAATGCTAGTGGAATCCTTTCACTCCAGCCTGAGCCCAAAAGGAACTTGCGGTCTTGTACGGTGCGCAAGGGGACCTTCATGGTGCGAATGTGTTCCGCTGTCGCAACCACGCCCCGTACTTGCAGTATACAGGCGCACGATTATCCTGTGCGCCTGTATCTTATCAATCCAGCCGACTAACCAGTTTCATTGGCTGGTCCGCTACAAACCTTATTTCTTTTCCGGTATCAAATGTTTCCATGGACGGCCTTCGAACCAATACGTGTGCCGCTCCGGCAGGTATTTGTTGATGGTGTTTTCGCGGATCCAGTTGTTGAGATAGTTCAAAAACACCGGATCACCCTGGCGGATGCCGATGCCCGCTTCCCAAGGCGTCAGCTTCTGTCCAGGAAACGGAATATAGAGCTGGTCCGGCCAATCCTCCACCTTCCAGGTTGCGAGCATCGCCGTTGAATAGACCACATGTGCCCGGCTGCTCAGTATTTCCTGCCACATCGTAGTTTCGTCGTCGAACTGCAGAATCTTCGCCTTCGGGAACAAATTCTGGACGTTCCTGATACCCGTCGTCCCACGGCGCTGGGCAAAGATTGTGTCGGGCGTGTTGAATTCCTCCATCGTGGTACGACCGCCTGCCATCTTTAGGTTCGCTACCATATTCGAGCCGCCCCGCTCATAGGGGATGGAGAAAGCCACGGTCTGGGAACGCTGAACATTGGCGGACATGCCGCCGATGATGACGTCGATCTTTCCCGACAACACCGCGGGGATAAGGCCGTCCCAGGCCATCGGAACCAACTCCGTTTTCCAGCCCGAGTCCTTGCCAAGTTTGTTGGCGACGTCGATCTCATAGCCGATGATCTCGCCCTTCAGGTCGCGCATCGCCCAAGGGATGAAGGTGGAAAACCCGACGTTTATTTGCTGCCGCTTCTTGAGTTCCGTCAGCAGGCTTCCGCTAACAAGATCCGTGTGTGTTACCTGGGCCGCAGCCGGCTGGACGGTGGCCGCGACCGCCATCGCCACCAATGCGATCAGCGACCCGGTGAAAATTCTACTCGTTGTCATTGTGACACTCCCTAGCGTTGGTGTATTGTTGGATCCAATTTGCTCAAATTTGCCCCCGCGGCGTTCGTCCCAGTGTCTTAAAATCCCAAGGATCCGCCATTCTGTGGGACATGTTACACCTTTGCAGTAGGGGGTCAAGCCGTGCCCGGCTACCCGAAAGTCCGCCTCGGATCATTAGCGGACTATTCCCTAACTCATGATGAAGGTCCGCTTCTTGGCGACAAGCGGACATGAGCGAACAAACCTTTCACCTCCAGCCACGATTGCCGCTCCACATCAAAACGATCTATCAATCGAAAGGTGAAGACCTGATCGCGCTCCAGCGCCGTGTCGCGTGTTCATTGGTGACAGTTTCTGTTTGATTTTGATTTTCAGGCCCCACTAAAAGATCCATCTGGTTGTGCTTGGAATTTAGCCTGAAGCCGCTAACAGCAAAGACCCCGACACCCAAAGGTCCCTCGACGCGGCAGCGGTACTTGAGCATTGCTCGCAAACCGGCCTTTAGCCGAATGTCGGAACTGACTTATTGAGGTTATCAACCACGTCATTGCGACCGTCTTCAACACACAAAATGCGTTGAGTTCGCTACACCGCAAACGTAGACAATGCGCCTCACTACGTTGGCAAGGCTGCGACCTTATACCGGCCTGTCTGAAGTGTGGTATTTTTTGATTGTGATCTCATAACCGCTCGGATCGGTAATGCAAAACGAGTTGTGGATTCGACCCGACGTGACATCCGATGGATTCAACCCATCAGCGCTCCACCGTTTGCGAACCGCATCAAGGTCATCGACCATCAGGGTGAATGGCGCCTTCGTCCCGGGCACATTTGACTTGTCAGTGGGCCTAACCACGAGGCGCGTGCCGCCGCGCAATTCCAGTACCGAGATCGTTTTGTCTAGATGCACCGCGCGCATTCCGAGCTTCACATAGTAGTCACTTGCTTGCTTGAGGTCGGATACATCGACGTTGATATGAGCCACTGCTAAAGCCGGTTTCTCATCTTGCTTTGCCATCATCTACCTCCCCTGAGTGTCTCCCCCACTCCATATAGGCCGTTGCACAAACCGGGTGATTTTCGACAACCTCCATACTCTGCCTCAATCATAAATCTTGTCGACAACCTCGGCCAGACGGGCACCGATGGCCTTATTGCGCTGGGGTGGTGACCCAAAATGCAGGCAAACGCCCGACATGACAATATCTATAATCTGATAAACCTCTGCATTGAATGTTTAATTCTAGGAACCTAGTGATGACTAGAGGCACCCTGCTTTTCGCCACGTCATCCGTACCAAGCACATTGTCCACGAGTGCGCGAAACAGCTGATAACTGGATCGATGTTGATCCGCATATGCTACTGATGCTGTGCGCTAGGATCTTCGGCCTTGCTTTATACGCGGCCTGTCGGCATCTAACTCATTGGGGACATTGCCCCAGAGAGTTCAGGTTTAGGTCGCCGACCTGTCTGACAGCATCATTTGCGCTCGCCATTTCAATGATAAAGATATATTTTTTGCATTCGAAGTTGCATTACTGCCTGACACATGACCGGATGTCTGTATGAGCGTTGTTGTGGAGCTTAGCGAATCAGAGTTATCGGGAGACTGAGGATGGTCGATCAGACACATGCCGAAAGCCGAGAGCGCGTTACAATAGTTCCTTTAAGCGGTGCGCTTGGCGCTGTAATAACAGGTATCAATCTCTCGAAACCGCTCTCGGACGAAGAGTTCGCTGAGATCCACCAAGCCTTCCTCGATCATCTGGTTATCTTCTTTCGCAATCAGGATCTAGGACCGGAAGAGCTGATCGCCTTAGGCAGCCGGTTCGGCGAGCTTCATATCCACGACTACACGGAGACGATGGATGGCTACCCCGAGGTCGTCGAAGTCATCAAGTTACCGGAGGAGAAGCACAATTGGGGCGACTGCTGGCATATCGACAGCCCCTCGTTCGAGTGCCCGCCACTTGGATCGGTGATCCATGCCAAGGACGTGCCGCCCTACAGCGGCGATACGCAATGGTTGAACATGTACCTGGCATATGAAACGCTGTCCGAGGGGATGAAGCGGCTGTTGTCCGGGCTCAAGTACGTTTTTGAAGACTCGCATAGAGGCTTCATGGGCTACGGCGGCATGCCGCACAAAAAGGGGCCGGACCGAACTGCCGCGCACCCGGTGGTGCGGATCCATCCGGTGACCGGAAAGAAGTCGCTGTTTCTTACCGTCGAACCGGGACGCAATTTCAAGGACATGACGGTCGAGGAGAGCGCGCCGATCCTCGACTATCTCTACCAACATCTTGCCAATCCGGATTTCACGTGCCGCTTCCACTGGGAGAACGGTTCGATCGCCATTTGGGACAATCGGTGCACGCTGCATCGCGTGCAGGCGGACTACTTTCACGAACTCAGGGGCATTCCACAGAGCCTGCGCTACATGACTCGTGTGCAGATGTTGGGCGACCGACCCTACTAGGAAGGGACGTGACGTAGTGTCGGCGGCGCTAAGTTCGCTAACCCCTTCAAAGCCGCGTGCGCGGCGGCAAGAGACGTCGCGCGGCGGGAAATCAACGCGCATGTCGCCGATCGCGAGACCCGAGCCATGAACGAGTCCAAGACATCTTCGGCTCCATCACGTGACGCAAGCTGACGCTCGCCAATGCGCCACGGTCGCGCGCCACTTAGACAAAGTCCGCAGTCTCCAGACGATTCTGTTTCAGCAAACCCCACAGAATCGCTCAAACGAAAATCCTGTTATGGGGCGGCGCCTCGAAGCCCCAAAATTCAGGAGATAGCTCGAGGGCTTGCGTCCGTACCTTTTGGGAGCAATGAGAGGAAAAGGAAAGAGGGCATGAAGATGACCACGGAAGAAGCGTTCGTCAAAGTCCTGCAGCGGCACGACATCGAGCATGTCTTCGGCATCATCGGCTCAGCCTTCATGCCGATCTCCGACCTCTTCCCGAAGGCAGGCATAACATTTTGGGATGTCGCCCATGAGGGAAATGCCGGCTTCATGTGCGACGGCTATACCCGCGCGACTGGAAAGATCGCCGCGTGCATCGGCCAGAACGGCCCCGGGATCACCAACCTCGTCACGCCGATCAAGACCGCCTACTGGAACCACACGCCGATGTTGCTGATCACGCCCCAGGCGGCCAACAGGACGATCGGCCAGGGTGGCTTCCAGGAGGTGGAGCAGATGGCGCTGTTCCGCGACATGGTTTGCTTTCAGGAGGAAGTGCGCGATTCATCTCGCGTTGCCGAGGTGCTGAACCGTGTGATCGACAATGCGATCCGCCGCTCGGCCCCCGCGCAGATCAATATCCCGCGCGATTTATGGACCCAGGTGATCGACATCGAGCTGCCGCAAATCGTCCGTCTTGAGCGGGCGACCGGTGGCGTCGACGCGCTGGCCGAGGCCGCGCGGTTGCTGTCGGAAGCGCGTTTCCCTGTCATCCTCTCCGGTGCCGGCGTCGTCCTCAGCGATGCAATTCCCGAGTGTCGGTCGCTGGCCGAGCGCCTCGACGCGCCGGTCTGCTGCGGCTATCAACACAATGACAGCTTTCCGGGCTCGCACCGGCTCGCCGTCGGACCGCTCGGCTACAACGGCTCGAAAGCGGCGATGGAGTTGATCGTGCAGGCCGATGTGGTCTTGGCGCTTGGCACGCGCCTGAACCCGTTCTCGACATTACCCTGCTACGGCATCGACTATTGGCCCACGGAGGCGGCCGTCATTCAGGTCGACATGAACCCGGACCGCATCGGGCTTACCATGAAGGTGACGGTCGGTATCTGTGGCGACGCAAAGAGTGTGGCGCAAGAGATCCTAGAGTTGCTCCCCAACACCGCCGGCGACACCGATCGCGAGGAACGCAAGGCCACGATCCATCAAACCAAATCCGCTTGGCTGCAGACCCTGTCCAGCATGGATCACGAAGAGGACGATCCGGGCACCTCCTGGAATGCCGATGCCAGGGCCCGCGAGCCGGATCACATGTCGCCGCGCATGGCGTGGCGCGCCATTCAAGCCGGGTTGCCGCAGCATGCGATCATCTCCTCCGACATCGGCAACAACTGCGCGATCGGTAATGCCTATCCGACCTTCGAGGAGGGACGCAAGTATCTGTCGCCGGGACTCTTTGGCCCATGCGGCTATGGCTTTCCCGCCATACTGGGCGCCAAGATTAGTTGCCCCGACGTCCCGGTCGTCGGCTTCGCTGGCGACGGAGCCTTCGGCATCTCCATGAACGAGATGACGTCCTGCGGGCGCGAGAGTTGGCCGGGGATTGCCATGGTTATCTTCCGCAACTACCAATGGGGCGCGGAGAAACGAAACACCACTCTCTGGTACGATAACAATTTCGTCGGCACCGAGCTTAACACCAACTTCAGCTACGCCAAAGTTGCTGATGCTTGCGGCTTGAAGGGCGTTCTAGTCAACACCATGGAAGAGTTGACAGCCGGCCTTCAGGAAGCTTGTAGGGCTCAGGCAGACGGCGTCACAACCTTCATAGAAGTCATCCTAAACCAGGAACTTGGCGAACCGTTTCGTCGCGATGCGATGAAGAAGCCGACGATCGTCGCGGGGATCGACCCAGCCGACATGTGGTCCCAGTAGGCAATGCGGCGCTGGAACTTTGCCGAGAACACCTTGCCCGCCAACCTCCATGGGGGAAGCCGACGCGGTGTTGATATATGCCTGCTTCCCGTGGTCGTCTCGCCGTCGTTATTCGCGGAGAAGCGACATAGCGACGAGATCGTCAAGAGCCATAGCCTGACGTATCAGGACGTCTGAGATCAATGCCGGAAGCCGTCCTGGCGTTGAATTGCGGATCGTCTTCAGTTAAGTTCGCGGCTTTCTCCAAAGGTTTGGCGCTCGTCTTCCGAGGCCAGGTAGAGCGGATCGGCAGCGGGCTAATTCCGAGGCTTCAGATTTACGGATCAGCAGTCTCCTATCTGCCCGGCAGTCTCGACACAAACACTTCGATCATTTCGCATCTCATTGAGACCATCATTGCGCCGAGGGCTGGTGACATCTTGGCGGTCGGCCATCGTATGGTCCATGGCGGAACTCGATTCTACACCCCAACACGGATTGACGAGGCGATTCTTGGAGAGCTTCAAGCGCTCTGCTCCCTAGCGCCCTTGCATCAGCCGCATAACATATCGGGCATTCTCGCAGTGTCGGACAAACTGCCCAGCGTTCCTCAAATAGCCTGTTTTGATACAGCCTTTCACCGAACGTTACCGGAGCATCGGAAACTGTTGCCACTGCCACGCCGATTCGCCGAGCAGGGCCTCCGTCGCTTTGGATTCCACGGTCTATCCTACGAGTGGATCGCAGCCCGCATGCCGGATGTTCTTGGCGAAGTGGCTGACGGTCGTGTCATCGTTTGCCATCTCGGTAATGGTTGCAGCCTCACAGGCATGATTAGGCGCCGCTCGGTTTATACCACGATGGGATTCACGCCGTTGGACGGTCTAATGATGGGCTGTCGTCCAGGGCGGCTCGATCCCGGTGCGGTCCTTTGGCTTATTGACCACTGCGGCGGCGATTCTGCCAAAGTCGATTGGATCCTAAACCACGAGTCCGGCCTATTGGCGTGTCCAACCTGACTTCTGACATGCATACTCTTCTTGCCGACGATCGCTCAACGGCGCGGCAGGCAGTTGAAATGTTCGTAGATCGCCTAGCGCAAGAAATCGGGGCCGCTGTGGCCGCCATCGGCGGAATTGACGCGCTCGTATTCACCGGAGGTATTGGTGAATACGCCGCGGCAATCAGATCTCGGGTCCTTGCGAAGCTGAGCTGGTTCGGCTTCGCCACAGACGTTGCGGGGAATACGGCGAATGCGACAAGGATCACTACCGCTCAGTCGCATTGCCCGGCCTACGTGATACCCACCGACGAGGAGGCGATCATCGCCCAGGCGGCGGTTCGTTTTACGACGTAAGGTGTCGGGGAGGTAACCATGAACAGGCGGAAGTATCCAAAGCCCAATATACTCTTTGGGACGGCGCGCAAACTAGCCTCGGCAGAGAGTTCGTCGGCGGGTTGGTAATCTTCATCTGCTTTGCCTTGTTGCCTGATATACCAATCCAAACACTATGCCGGTTGCGGGACGCGGGATACTGAATTTCGGGCGCCGAGCCGGCTGATCCTCATCAGCACTTGAATGTCCGCTTTGGGTCAAAAGCAGACGTTAGAGCCGCTCACTACTGACGTCCGCTTTTGGCTAGTAAGCAGACGTTTCCAACGCTCATGAAGATGGTCCGCTTGTAGCCAGAAGCGGACGTTAGAGTTTTTCCTTTGAGGTTCACTCTTGAGGGGCATACCGTTCGCAGTTGCGAGCCTTCTGTCGGCGTAACCCATCGGTCTCCGCCGGCCCGGCACCGCCTACTTCATGCGGGGTTGGCGGCTCCACAGGGTGTGCGCGGCGGCGGTTCGCTCAAAATCAAACAATCGTAAGGCGTGGCCGCGAGTTCGATCACCAAGGAGGCCTGTCATGAGACCAAGGAATGCGGCTCTTAGTAGATTGGCGTTGCTGGCGCTCGTGCTGATGGGTCTGCATGGGTGCGCCAGCAGCTCGGCGGAAGCTTGGTACAACATGGGTGTGAGCGCCCATAGCCTCGATAGCAAAATTTTTCACTATACCAAAGCCATCGAACTGAATCCCGATTATGCCTTTGCCTACAACAACCGGGGTGTCGTCTACAATAAGAAAGGTCTCCATCGCAAGGCGATTGCAGACGTCACCAGGGCCATCGCCCTGCTCAAATTGAAGGGCGACAAGCATGATTTGGCGCTCGCCCACAACAACCGGGAAAATTTGTACCAGGGAAAGGGCTCTTACACCCTTGCGATAGCCGGCTTCACCAAGGCCATCGAATTGAATCCGGATTATGGCCTTGCTTACAACCATTTGGCCTGGGTGTTCGCGACCGCGCCGAATGCCGTCCTTCGGAACGGAAAGCGGGCGGTGGAACTGGCGGAAAGGGCGGTAGAGCTCGACCGGGATGCCCACAACCTGAATACCCTCTCCGCTGCCTACGCCGAGGTGGGCAGGTTCGACGAAGCAATAAGGACGCAATTGCAGGCCATCGCCCTCCTGAAAAAGGAGGACGAAAACAGGTATATGGCGGATTTTCAGAGGCATCTCGAACGCTACAATGCCCACAAACCCTGGCGCATGCCGGCAGGACCGTAAGAAATACTCTGCTACGCCGCGCCCTGTGCGTTTGCATATAATCGCGCCGAATGTCCGCCTTGGGTCAGAATCGGACGTTTCCGTGCTTCACGAAGAACGTCCGCTATTAGCCAAGAGCGGACATTTTGAAGATAGATGGCCCTTCACTTCGTTGCCACGCCGAGCCGAGGGCATGCAACCATTTCTCGAAGATTCCGGAGCGCGTCGTTACGCGGAGTGGGGCCCAACCATACGCTACCGGAACAAGGGGATAGGACCATGGCGGAACAAGCCTCTGGCGTCAGCGAATTCCGGGTTGGATGGGTACCCGGCCGGTGTCACGGCTATTGATTTTTGCGGACGGGATTTCCATGGTAGACTAATGGGCACCTCTAAGAATTGGTGAGTTGCCGGAGGATATTGTTTAACTAGGCTGTCACCAGCTCCAGCCATGCCGGAGCCGAGATTTTCGGGGTCTTCCACGCTCCAATTGAGTTATTTCCGCTTCAAGACCGTCCCCAGGCGGTCTTCTCCTCCGGGTATCGTCACACGGCCGCCGCGAGACGCTCCAGTTGGACCAGGCGGCGCATGTTGTAGGCGAGGTTCTTCAACCCGATCCGCGCCTTCGCCCGCACCAGCCCGACACTACGCACCAGCGTCCCGCCCATGTCGTTGCTCTGGGCCCCGAAGACATGCTCGACGCGGACCCGAACCGACGAACGGGTCTTGTTGCCTTGCTTCTCGCGCTCGCTCAACGGCTTGTTGCGGCGGCCCTTGCGATGGATCCGGCTCCGCAACCCCTTCTCCTTCAGCGACGCCTCGATCTCCGCCGAGCGGTAAGCGCTGTCCGCCCACACACCCAAAGCCGTGTTGTCCCCATCCAGGATATCGTCGAGGACTTGGCTGTCGTGCTCCGCCGCGTCGCTTACATGATAGCGCCGCACCAGCTTGTGCCGACGGTCCACGTTGACATGGTTCTTGTAACCGTAATGGCTCTTGCCGGGCTTCTTGGTCCACCGCGCCTCGACATCCTTTTGGCGCCGCTTTGCCGGCTTGTCCTCCCAGCCTGCCGGCGTCTCGCCCGCCTTTATCCGCGCGTTCTCCTCGCGGCTGTTGCGCTGTTTGGGTACCGCCACAATCGAGGCGTCGATGATCTGGCCGCCCATCGCCAGATAGCCCTGATCCTTCAGGTAGCCATCGAACGTCTCGAATAAAGCCTCGATCACGCCAGCTTGCGTTAACTGTTCGCGGTACAGCCACACCGTCTTGGCGTCGGGAACCCGGCCCTCTAGACCCAACCCCAGAAATCGCATGAACGACAGGCGGTCACGGATCTGATGCTCAACTTGGTCGTCCGAGAGATTGTAGAGCGCGCACAGAATGATCGTCTTGAACATCACAATCGCATCCCACGGCTTGCGTCCCGCCCGCGATTTGCGCACCTTGTCCGCACGCCGCCACACCGCCTCAAGACGGGCGCGCAAGTCCTCCCACGGAACCACCCCGTCGATCTTCAAAAGCGGCTCGTTCTTGGCGTCAAGACCGGAATACCGGTTCCCAAGATCGAAAAACCCCATCTGACCCATCAACCACGCCTCCCGCTATCAACAAATCGTCAACCCGATTCTAAATTGACGACGCCCGAAAAGGAGAATTTTTAGAGGTTCCCTAATGAATAGTTTCAAACCGATCGCAGGGAACTTGGACATGACGGGCAACTCCGATCCGATTGATGTTGAGAAAGCATTGCTGGACCCTACGGCAGTGTTCCGCATTCCCGAGGAGATTCCTCCGCGCAATGACCTTACCCTTGAACAGAAGGTCGAAATCTTGCGCCGTTGGGAATATGACGCACATTCGATGGAAGTTGCGGAAGAGGAGAATATGGGAGGCGGGCAGGACTCAGACATCTTAGGTCGCATCCTAAATGCCCTGCACGCCCTCGACGCTGCACCGGATCTCGAACATTCGCCACCCACAAAGCAGGGCGGCGTCTAATTCGGTTACGGGCTGCGTTGGCTCCAGGGGCATGCACCGTCTTTATTTGCCCCTAGGAGCGTGCGCCGCAGAAAGGTCCGCGCGGCAAAGTTGATAGCGGACGGGTTGTGGGTGGATTTGCGCAGGGGGAAGTATGATCCGATACGCCAGTTGCGTGTGGGAACTCCCGATGCCGACCACGTTTCGCGCCTACCAGCCGGACCAACCCTTGCTTTTGCCGCCGGACTTGCAGGAGTGGGTTCCCCCAGGGCACCTGGCTCATCACGTCAGCGATGTGGTCGATGCACTGGACTTGACGGCGTTTTATGCGCCCTACGAGGGGGACGGTCGACGCAACGCCCCCTACGAGCCGTCGATGATGGTCAAGGTGCTGATCTATGCCTACGCGATGGGCACATTCTCCTCGCGCGCGGTGGCGAGGAAGCTGGAGGAGGATGTAGCGTTTCGGATGCTCGCGGCGGGCAACTTCCCGCAACATCGCACGGTATGTGAGTTCCGCCGCCGACATCTGGCGGAGTTCAGCGAGCTGTTTGTGGGGGTGGTGCAGGTGGCGCGCGAGATGGGACTGGCGCGGTTCGGCAAGCTCTCGGTCGACGGGACGAAGGTGCGAGCGAACGCGAGCAAGCGCAAGGCGATGAGCTATGAGCGGATGGGCAAAGAGGCGGCTCGCTTGCAGGCGGAGATCGAGGCGCTGCTGACGAAGGCGGGGATGGTGGACGCCGAAGAAGACGAGCGTTGGGGCGAGGATTTCCGGGGCGACGAGTTGCCCGAGGAGTTGCAACGCAGGGAGAAGCGCCTGGCGGCGATCCAGGCAGCCAAAGCGCGTTTGGAGGCGGCGCAACGCGGGCGCGACGATGAGCGCGGGCGCGAGCCTGGGCAGGACCGCAATCCCCGGGGCGGGCGGCCCTACAAGCGGGCCTACGGCGAGCCCGAGCCGAAGGCGCAGAGCAATTTCACCGATCCCGAGAGCCAGATCATGAAGACCAGCAGCGAGGGATTCCAGCAGTGCTACAACGCGCAGATGGTGGTCGATGGGGAGCACCAGATCATCGTCGCGACTCAGGTGGGGCCACAGGCCAGCGACCAGGGTCAGCTGGTGGGGATGCTCGACGAGATCAACGAGACGTTTGGGGTCGAGCCTGCGGTGGTACTGGCCGATGCGGGCTACTGCAACGAGCCGGATCTGTTGGAGCTGGAAGATCGCGGCATCGACGCGCACGTAGCGCTGGGGCGTGAAGGCAAGTCCCAGGTGGCGGTCGACCCGGCCCGGCTCCCTGCCACCCACCGCATGGGGGAGAAACTGGCGAGCCCCGCGGGCAAAGCCCGGTACGCGAAACGCAAGTGGCTCTCGGAGGCGCCGAACGGGTGGATCAAGGAGGTGCTCGGATTCCGACGATTCAGCCTGCGAGGCTTGGCGAAGGTGCGCGGCGAGTGGGACCTCGTGTGCTTGGCGTTGAACATCAAGCGGATGGGGAAGGCGGCCACGTGCTGAGGCAGGTGCTGGCCTGCCAACGCACTTGCTCCGGGGCGCGCAGTGCCCATCGACCGCGTATGAAACGCGAATCTCTTCCGTTCCTGCCTTCCGGTCTGGGATTTCCATCCCAGAGTCGGGCGGGCCAGATGTCCACACTCGGGCCAAAATCCCACCTCTCCGACGGCTGCGCGCCAATCGCCCAACATCAAAACTTCTACGGCGCACGCTCCTAGCAGCCTGTCGGACTGAGGTCCGCGAGAATGGGTGTGGACGGATCGCGATGTGGAGAGGTCATGGGATCGAGCGCCTTTCGTGAGGACACGGAGTGCGGTCGCTTGGCCGCGCGTACCGCAGGGTGAGTATACTCTTATGCCCTCTCGTGAGGGCACGAAGTACGTTTGCTTGCTCGCGCGTGCCGCAAGGCGAGCATACTCTTATTCCTTTTCGCGAGGTACGGAGTCCGGCCGCCTGCTCAAGCGTATTGCAAGGTGAACATTCTCTTTATGTTCCAGGCCAGGGTCACCAGGTTCCATTCGCCCGTGACCTTGTCCAGGCCGCGTAGCGAGAACTGGCGGAAGCCCATGGCCGATTTGATGATGCCGAACACCGGTTCCGGCGTTTGCTTGCGCAGGGCGTAGAGTTGCCGGCCCTCGGGCGTCGCCAGTCGATGTGTCATCGCTTCCAGCGGCGTCGGGTTCTCCGGGGGCGGCGGCGCGCCGGCGAAGCGGTCCTTCCAGGAGAGATGATGGCGTTCCCGGCCGGGCGTGATCAACGGCGCGATCTCGGCCTCGGCGCAGGCGTTCACGTTGGCCTCGCTGAAGTAGCCGCTGTCCGCCAGCAGGGTCTCGGGCGCGCCCAGCGCCTCGGGAAGGCGGGCGAGCGCTTCCAGCGCCGGCTCGATTTGTCGCTTGTCGTTGGGGGCCTGGACCACGTCGTTGGTGACCACCAGCAGGCTGTCGGCCGCCACCAGGGCTTGGGCGTTGTAGGCCTGTTCGAAGCCGCCGCCGGCCACCGGCATGATGCGCGAGTCCGCGTCGGTCAGATTGACCTGGTCCTTCGGCCCGGGCCCGGCCACCGGCGGCTCGGGTGGACGGCCGCCCGGCTTGCGGCCCGTCTTCTCGGCCTCCTCCGCGCGCGCCTCGAGCTTCGCCTCGTACTCGGCCCGTTCCCGCTCAAGGCGTTCGCGCGCCCGCGCCTCGATCACCGCCTTGGCCTCGGCGATGCGGGCCAGACGATCCTCGCGCCGGGCCAGTTCCTCGGGCACTGACATCCCGTCGGGCACATCCGCCCCATCGGCCGCCTCCGCCAACGCCATCAACTCCGCCACCTCGGCCTTCAACCGGGCTTCGAGCTCGCAGGCGTGTTTCCACGACAGCGCGCTGTGCCGGCTCGCGTTGGCGTGCACCTTGGTGCCCCGTCCAGCGCCACCGTGCCGAGCTTCAGCACCCCGGCTTCCCAGGCCAGCAGCAGCACCTCGACGAACAGCCCTTCGATCCGGTCGAGAAAACGCCGCCGGAACGCGGCGATGGTATCGTGGTCGGGATGATCGTTGGCCGCGATGAAGCGGAAAGCGACAGAACCATAGGTCGCGCGCTCCAACTTGCGGCTCGAAAACACCCCCGTGGCGTAGCCGTAGACCAGAAGCCCCAGCAGCATGCTCGGGTGATAGGACGCCGAGCCCGAGCCGCGATAGGCCTTCACGAACGCCGAGAGGTCCAACTGCTCGATCACCTCGACCACGAAGCGCGCCAGATGCCGCTCGGGAAGCCATTCCTCCACCGACGGCGGCAGCAGAAACCCCGTTTCCCGGTCGACTGGTCGGAAATTGCTCATGACGGCCTCCATCACGCGCGGGCAAATCAACTGATACCATCGAATCCTATTTCGACTCCCGGCTCAAGTCCGACAGGCTGCTAGAGCGACGTCATGGAGACCGCATGGTTCGAGCCGGGCGATTTTGAGATTCGCCAGCTGACGACGGACATTTTGGCCCACCAGATCAGGGTACCCACTGCATCAACCCCGACCTTGTACAGCGGGACAGCGGTGCGTAATCTGCCCAACCAGCAATGTGCCTGCTGAACGAAATTCAACAGTAGGCGGGACATCCCTAGCCGAACCTCACTCCAGCCTTAACAAAGGAAAGCAGTCATCATGAGTCCTCTCGACGATATTTTGAAAGACTCCTTACGCGTTAGACTCATCCCTACCGTTGCCGATTCCCGCAAGGAAGAGCGGATAGTATCCATTCTGCTTGCGACATTGTCCGTGGTGCCTCTGTTTGCCGAACAATTATTGGAGCGTTGTGGGGTTAGAATGGGAAAGACATCTGATCTCCACAGCTATACAGAGGTTTGACGTTGACCCCAAAATCCGGACCAGGTGGTTCTTCACCTATGCGGCCTGAGCGATGGTCATATCCCTCCTGGCCTGTGCCGGCGTCCGGTAGCCGATGCTCGAGTGGCGCCGTCGTTGGTTATAGAAGATCTCGATGTACTCGAATAGCGCAGCCTTGGCCTCGCGCCGGGTAGAAAA
Source organism: Alphaproteobacteria bacterium (assembly GCA_965217615.1). Classification (GTDB taxonomy): domain Bacteria; phylum Pseudomonadota; class Alphaproteobacteria; order UBA8366; family CAVOAK01; genus CAVOAK01. The sequence goes on along the minus strand of CBDCIT010000010.1, from coordinate 26,358 downwards.
CCGGGTACGGTGCACGAGTTCGGTCTTGAGAGACCCAAAGAAGCTCTCCATAGGGGCGTTGTCGAGGCAATTCCCCTTGCGGCTCATGGAGGCCTTGATGCCATGGAGGCGGAGCAGCTTGCGGTAGTCACCGCAGGCATATTGCACACCGCGGTCGGAATGGTGGATCAGCCCCATGGGCAACCGGCGGCTGCGGATCGCCATCTTCAGCGCCTCCTCGCACAGGACGCTCTTCAGCCGCTCGGACATCGACCAGCCGACGATCTCCATCGTGGCCAGATCCTTGACGGCGGCGAGGTAGAGCCAGCCTTCGTCAGTTGGGATGTAGGAGATGTCAGCGAGCCAGACCGCATCGGGCGCAGCGGCTTCGAAGTTGCGGTCGAGCAGATTGGGCGCGATCGCATGGGAGTGGCGGCTGTCGGTGGTGATCGGCGCCCGCCGCCTGCCTCGCGGTGGACGAATGCCGTTCTCTCGCATGAGCTTGGCGACCGAGCGCTTCGAGATGCGTAAGCCGCGGGCCTTCAACTCGGCATGGATCCGAGGCGCGCCGTAGCACCTCTTGCTCTGCTCGAAGATCTCCCGGATCTCTGACCCGAGCCTGCCACGCCGGGCAGCGCGTTCAGCTCTCTTTGGGGCCGCACGCCGCCGGGCGTGGAACCAGCTGTGAGCAACCCCCAGGACCCGGCACATGAACCGGATGGCGTGCCCTGAAGCATGGGCGGCGATGAAAGCGTGCTTCGTCTTCATGTCTTCGCCGCCCATTGAGCGAAAAAAGCCGAGGCTTTGCGTAGAACCTCAACCTCCTCCGTCAGCCGCTTGTTATCCCGGCGAAGCTGCACCAGTTCAGCGGCCTCGGCTTTCTGCGCCGCGGTCGCCGCGGCCGAGCCCGCGGCCTCAAGCTCGAGCCGCCAAGTCTTCAACTGCGTTGGCGTGACGCCGAGCTCGGCAGCCACACTGCTATGCGTCGCACCCGGCTCCGACAGCCGGGCAACCGACTGTTCCTTGTATTCCGGCGAAAATCGCCGCCTCGTCTGCTTTGTCATCTCGTCCCTCCAGATCGGTATTCAATTTACCGCCTGGTCCGGGATCCGGGAGCAATGTCAGTTGAGCTTGTGGCCGCCGATGGAAGTAGAAAAGACCGACCCGACGGTGTCTTAAGCCTATTGACGCGGAAGTCCCGGTGGACAGCGCTACTCGAAGCCAAAATTGACAATAACGAGATAAGCGAAGAGCAAGTACATAGATATGCAGAGTCAGCGCGTGAATTAGGAATCGATGCTGTTATTACATTGTCGAACCAACTCGCACCCTTGCCGTCACATGTTCCGTACTCAGTCCCAAAGAGGCTTAGTAATCGGGTACAGTTTTTTCATCTTTCCTGGATTAGCGTACTCACGCAGGCATCACTAATTTTAAGAGATGACGAAGGGATTAGTCGCGAACAAGCATTTATTCTTGAGGAGATGGCACGCTATTTCGAACATCCGAGTTCTGGGGTCAAGCGGTTTGATAAAATGAATTCAGAGTGGCGGTCGCTTATTCTTGGGGTTCGTGATGAGCAGCAGTTCAAGCGATCCTCGCCCGAGATAGAAAACACCGTTGCAAGCTGGCATCAGGAAGAACGAGATGTCTGTCTGTTATTGAGCCGTCGTATTGGTGAACGGGTCAGTATCCGCCTTTCGCGTAAGCATCAGGTAGATCCCGCACATCGGCTCCGAGATGCATGCGATTCGTTGATTGCTTCCCTGGAATTACGCTGTGCCTTCAGTGTACTGACATTGCTCCCGGATCCCGGACCAGGCGGTAAATTGAATACCGATCTGGAGGGACGAGATGACAAAGCAGACGAGGCGGCGATTTTCGCCGGAATACAAGGAACAGTCGGTTGCCCGGCTGTCGGAGCCGGGTGCGACGCATAGCAGTGTGGCTGCCGAGCTCGGCGTCACGCCAACGCAGTTGAAGACTTGGCGGCTCGAGCTTGAGGCCGCGGGCTCGGCCGCGGCGACCGCGGCGCAGAAAGCCGAGGCCGCTGAACTGGTGCAGCTTCGCCGGGATAACAAGCGGCTGACGGAGGAGGTTGAGGTTCTACGCAAAGCCTCGGCTTTTTTCGCTCAATGGGCGGCGAAGACATGAAGACGAAGCACGCTTTCATCGCCGCCCATGCTTCAGGGCACGCCATCCGGTTCATGTGCCGGGTCCTGGGGGTTGCTCGCAGCTGGTTCCACGCCCGGCGGCGTGCGGCCCCAAAGAGAGCTGAACGCGCTGCCCGGCGTGGCAGGCTCGGGTCAGAGATCCGGGAGATCTTCGAGCAGAGCAAGAGGTGCTACGGCGCGCCTCGGATCCATGCCGAGTTGAAGGCCCGCGGCTTACGCATCTCGAAGCGCTCGGTCGCCAAGCTCATGCGAGAGAACGGCATTCGTCCACCGCGAGGCAGGCGGCGGGCGCCGATCACCACCGACAGCCGCCACTCCCATGCGATCGCGCCCAATCTGCTCGACCGCAACTTCGAAGCCGCTGCGCCCGATGCGGTCTGGCTCGCTGACATCTCCTACATCCCAACTGACGAAGGCTGGCTCTACCTCGCCGCCGTCAAGGATCTGGCCACGATGGAGATCGTCGGCTGGTCGATGTCCGAGCGGCTGAAGAGCGTCCTGTGCGAGGAGGCGCTGAAGATGGCGATCCGCAGCCGCCGGTTGCCCATGGGGCTGATCCACCATTCCGACCGCGGTGTGCAATATGCCTGCGGTGACTACCGCAAGCTGCTCCGCCTCCATGGCATCAAGGCCTCCATGAGCCGCAAGGGGAATTGCCTCGACAACGCCCCTATGGAGAGCTTCTTTGGGTCTCTCAAGACCGAACTCGTGCACCGTACCCGGTTTTCTACCCGGCGCGAGGCCAAGGCTGCGCTATTCGAGTACATCGAGATCTTCTATAACCAACGACGGCGCCACTCGAGCATCGGCTACCGGACGCCGGCACAGGCCAGGAGGGATATGACCATCGCTCAGGCCGCATAGGTGAAGAACCACCTGGTCCGGATTTTGGGGTCAACGTCAGTACCGAATGCTGCAAGTGATCTCGAAGTAACAGCAAATCTACAACGGCGAACGATCTCTTGCTCCATGAAGCTAAATGCTCCGAGTGACAAGAAGCGAGCCAGCGCGAGGATAAACTGGCTCGTTCGGCAGTTGCGAGGCGTCGAAGGCGACGATGTGATCGTGCGGGCGTTTTGGCTTGGAAGGCGGGGGACAACTCAGGCGTCTTTAACGGAGATCAAGTCAGACCCAAGGTGTCTTGAGAGTGGGCATACGGCTGCGACACCAACGAGCTTCGAAGTTGTCATGATCAGAGATATCGCTGGCCGGTTCTCCGGACGACAAACCTTCATAGAAGACTTGGAAAATCTTATTCCGGAGTTCTACGACCGAATCGGCCAGAATTTACGGCCTTGGGCTCCACCTGACGTTGACCCCAAAATCCGGACCAGGTGGTTCTTCACCTATGCGGCCTGAGCGATGGTCATATCCCTCCTGGCCTGTGCCGGCGTCCGGTAGCCGATGCTCGAGTGGCGCCGTCGTTGGTTATAGAAGATCTCGATGTACTCGAATAGCGCAGCCTTGGCCTCGCGCCGGGTAGAAAACCGGGTACGGTGCACGAGTTCGGTCTTGAGAGACCCAAAGAAGCTCTCCATAGGGGCGTTGTCGAGGCAATTCCCCTTGCGGCTCATGGAGGCCTTGATGCCATGGAGGCGGAGCAGCTTGCGGTAGTCACCGCAGGCATATTGCACACCGCGGTCGGAATGGTGGATCAGCCCCATGGGCAACCGGCGGCTGCGGATCGCCATCTTCAGCGCCTCCTCGCACAGGACGCTCTTCAGCCGCTCGGACATCGACCAGCCGACGATCTCCATCGTGGCCAGATCCTTGACGGCGGCGAGGTAGAGCCAGCCTTCGTCAGTTGGGATGTAGGAGATGTCAGCGAGCCAGACCGCATCGGGCGCAGCGGCTTCGAAGTTGCGGTCGAGCAGATTGGGCGCGATCGCATGGGAGTGGCGGCTGTCGGTGGTGATCGGCGCCCGCCGCCTGCCTCGCGGTGGACGAATGCCGTTCTCTCGCATGAGCTTGGCGACCGAGCGCTTCGAGATGCGTAAGCCGCGGGCCTTCAACTCGGCATGGATCCGAGGCGCGCCGTAGCACCTCTTGCTCTGCTCGAAGATCTCCCGGATCTCTGACCCGAGCCTGCCACGCCGGGCAGCGCGTTCAGCTCTCTTTGGGGCCGCACGCCGCCGGGCGTGGAACCAGCTGTGAGCAACCCCCAGGACCCGGCACATGAACCGGATGGCGTGCCCTGAAGCATGGGCGGCGATGAAAGCGTGCTTCGTCTTCATGTCTTCGCCGCCCATTGAGCGAAAAAAGCCGAGGCTTTGCGTAGAACCTCAACCTCCTCCGTCAGCCGCTTGTTATCCCGGCGAAGCTGCACCAGTTCAGCGGCCTCGGCTTTCTGCGCCGCGGTCGCCGCGGCCGAGCCCGCGGCCTCAAGCTCGAGCCGCCAAGTCTTCAACTGCGTTGGCGTGACGCCGAGCTCGGCAGCCACACTGCTATGCGTCGCACCCGGCTCCGACAGCCGGGCAACCGACTGTTCCTTGTATTCCGGCGAAAATCGCCGCCTCGTCTGCTTTGTCATCTCGTCCCTCCAGATCGGTATTCAATTTACCGCCTGGTCCGGGATCCGGGAGCAATGTCAACCACCTCCATCGATCGATAAGCGCGACCCAATTCAGGACACCGTTATTGTCGAAGTAAGCGAAGAGCGCAATGTGGATGGTGTCTTGCAGTCGGAGTCTGATCAACCCCGCGATTCGCAAGAGCCAAACGATGTGGGCTTTCCACCTGACGAGGATTAGTCCGGATATCTCAGTGCGCCGTGGAAAGGTGCGTTTTCCTGGTGGGTGCGAACCCCACCCAACAATTGTCGCTTTCGGTTGGTAGCAGCCAGGGCGGCCTACGGAGGTAACGATGTAGACCGAAGCACTCTGGTGACAAAGGGCTGTGTTGAGCAGTTTAGCGACCATGCAGGCGTGTGCCAGGCTAACTGGCAGAGGATAGCCGGTGAGAGTCCGGTAGGGAGTAGAGGTTAACCACCACTCTCGCCCCGAGTCATGCGCCGGTCGTCGCGAGGCGGCAGGTGAAGCGTTGACAGGGGTGCGGATGGGCAGGGCAACGGAGCATCGAAAGGTTGCTTGTCTGGAGAGCCGAGACTGTGCCTGCGGTCGAAGGCAACACCGACATCACCGACATGGTGAGGGGATGTTGGGCTCCACGGTGTCGAAGAACCCATGCACGTTCGTACGTCCTCATTGCCGGGACCTGGGAGGTCTCCATTTTGCCCCGAAGTCGTAACGGGGCCGCAAAGGAAAGGATGTATCCGTAACCGATGACGCACGGAATGGAGAAGTCGGATGAGGGAATAGTACCGATGAAAGCGACGAACAAGGGCGCGCAAGCGCCTGCGGAGTCGCCGGAGGGAAGTGCCTCAACCAAGGGGAATCCGCGAGATCAAAGCACGTGCCGGACGCAGTGTCGGGAAAGCGTGTCACAGGCGGTCGCGTGGATACGGCAGGCTGTAACGAGGAAACCGCAGGAGAAACTCACTGCGCTGCTACACCATGTCACGATAGATGCCCTGACGTGGGCGTTCTTCGAGTTGAAGAAGGACGCCTCGCCGGGGGTGGATGGGATGACGTGGGGAGAGTACGAGGAAGGGCTGGAAGAGCGGCTGCTCGACCTTCACGGACGCGTGCACTCGGGAGCGTATCGGGCGCGGCCATCCCGGCGGGTCGAAATACCCAAACCGGATGGCGGGACACGACCGCTCGGCATTGCCGCACTGGAAGACAAGATTGTCCAGAAAGCGGTGGTGGAAGTTATCCTGACGCCAATTTACGAGCCGGATTTTCTCGGGTTCAGCTACGGGTTCCGACCGGGGCGTGGGGCGCACGACGCGCTTGATGCTCTGGCCTTCGGGATAGAACGGCGCAAGGTCAACTGGATAGTGGACTGTGACATCCGCGGATTTTTCGACAATGTCTCTCGGGACTGGCTGGTCCGGTTTCTTGAGGATCGCATCGGAGACAAGCGGGTCATCAGGCTGATCGCCAAATGGCTGAATGCCGGCGTCATGGAAGATGGCGAGTGGCGGGATAACTTGCGAGGAACGCCTCAGGGCGCGGTGGCTTCACCGATTCTCGCGAACATCTACCTGCACTACGTCCTCGACCTCTGGTTCCAGAAGAAATGGCGCACCCGTGTGGCCACGGGGGCAACAATCATCGTGCGGTATGCCGATGACTTCGTGGTCGGGTTCCAACGCAAACAGGACGCGGAGCGGTTTCTCCACGATCTCAAGGAAAGGCTGGGCCAGTTTGAGCTTGAGCTGCATCCAGACAAGACCCGACTCATCGAGTTTGGCAGGTTCGCGATGGCGGACCGCCGGGCACGAGGGGAACGGCGACCGGAGACCTTCGAGTTCCTTGGATTCACGCACTATTGCCGGAAGAAGAGGAACGGGAAATTCGGACTGGGGCGCAAGCCGATAGCGAAGCGGGTCACGCGGACCCTGAATCGGATCAAAGGGGAGCTCCGTAGGCGGATGCACGAAGATGTCCACGAAACCGCGCGCTGGCTGGGTCAGGTGGTCAATGGATGGCTGAACTATTTCGCCGTCCCGACCAGCAGCTCGGCCGCAAGGGGGTTTGTGCGGCGGCTCTCATGGATCTGGGTGAATGTCCTGCGAAGACGGTCACAGAAGGACCGGACCACGATCGCCGATATCGTGCGCATTGCCGCATTGCATTGGCCACCCGTCCAGGTTCGGCACCCTTGGCCGACGGTGCGTTTTGCCGTCAAACACCCGAGGTAGGAGCCCCGTGCCCCACCGGGCATGCGGGGATCTGAGCGGGGGGAGCGGGGTAACCCGCTTCCCTACCGCGACCGGAATGTGATGTGAACACCGAGCAGGCCTCGAAACGGGCAATGCGGGAGCCGACCCTCCTGAGATTAGGGGAAGGCCGACGACGGATCGGGAAGAAAAGCGACAGATGCACCGAACCGTTTCCGCCGGGGTAGGGGTGCCAGCATGCATGGAAGATGGAAGACGTAGCAACACGGGAAGCCCTATCGGTGGTGTGCACGCACCAACCGGACCCCCGTGAGGGGCAGGCCGGGCAGGCCGGGTGGCGGACAGGTCCGTACGACTGAAGACGCCGGGTAATGCCGGTCGAGGAAAGGGGCCTGACTTCGAGAGGGAAACGGAAAGGGGACAAGGCATGGCCACTGGCGCAAGCCTAACAGGGTCACAAAGTGTTCGGAAACTCCAGACTGTTTTGCATGCAAAAGCGAAGGAAGAACCTGAGCGTCGCTTTCACGCCTTGTGCGACAAGGTATGGCGGGAGGACTTTCTCATGGAGGCCTGGGCTATGGCACGCCGCAATGACGGCCAGCCCGGTGTTGACGGTGAGAGCTTCCAGGATATCGAGGAGCAGGGTATCGAGCGGTGGCTTGGGGAACTGTCGCGGGATCTGAAGGGTGGCACCTACACGCCGGAACCGGTGAGACAGGTGCTGATCCCGAAGAAGCAGCCCGGCGCATTCCGGCCTCTGGGTATACCGTGCATTCGGGACCGGGTGGCACAGACATCGGCCATGCTTGTGCTGGCGCCGATCTTTGAAGCCGACCTGCAACCGGAACAGTACGGTTACCGGCCGGAACGAAGCGCACAGGATGCGGTCAAACGCATTCACCGGCTCCTGAACAAGGGGCACAACGAGGTTGTAGATGGCGATCTGTCCAACTACTTCGGCGAAATACCCCATGCCGAGTTGATCAAGAGCGTAGCGCGTCGCGTGAGCGACGGCAGGATGCTCGGGCTCATCAAGGCGTGGTTGGAGATGGCTGTCGAGGAGGATGACGGCAAGGGCGGCAAGCGCCGCACGAACCGGGCACGCAAGGAGCGCAAGGGCACCCCGCAGGGGTCTCCGCTTTCACCGCTGCTGAGCAATATCTACATGAGGCGTTTTATACTGGGCTGGAAGACGCTGGGCTTTGCCCGGCACTTCTGTGCGGAGATCGTTTCCTATGCAGATGACTTCTGTGTTCTCGGCAAGGCCCCGGCGGCAGACATGCTGCTGGCGGTTACCCGGCTCATGGAAGGGCTGAAGCTGACGGTCAACGAGCAGAAGACCCGATGCCTGCAATGCCCAAGGGAACCAATGGCGTTCCTCGGCTACCGGTTCGGATGGAACTACCGCCGGAACGGAGGCGACGCCTATATCGGCAATCGACCGAGCAAGGTGAGCGTTCAGGGCATCTGCCGTAAAATCAGTGAGCAAACCGAACGACGCTATGGGCTGCAGGATCCTGAATGGATGGTCAGCAAGCTCAACCGGATGATATCCGGATGGGCGCAGTACTTCCAGTTAGGGCAGGTCAGCCCCGCCTATGCGGCGGTCGATGCACACGCGACGAAGCGGCTGCGACAGTGGCTCTGTCGGAAGCACAAGGTCAGGAACGGAAAGTACGTGCGCTTTCCGGACGATCGACTGTGGGAACACTATGGCCTTACCTGCCTTGCGCCGAGGACCAGGGGCTTTCCGTGGGCGAAGGCATGATCTCGTCGGAAAGCCGGATGCCTGAGATAGGCATGTCCGGTTTGATGAGCGGGGGTGAGTGAAACGTGGCTATGGTTGAGGCGGAGGCACCGGCACCTGGCGAAAGCCGTCGGCAAACAGCGACTCCCTTGATCTACGGCAGGGCGCGCCTCCCCTCGACTCTACCGAGGGCTTTGTGTCGCGGTAGGGACGCCGGTTGCCCCCCCCCGCAGTTCACCGCAATCATTTAAAGGAGACAAAACCAAAAAACTAACCATCCAAAACTGCCGCTTGAAGCATCAACGTCACGCGGCTTAACTTCAAACCAAGATGAGCCAGATCCTCCGTTAGAAATTACTCTCACATGTCCCATTTGTTCTGACAACGGACACAACGAGATGAAGAGCATCGTCCTGAGCGATACCGAGGCCCGCGACCGGGCGACCCGGAATTTCTTCAACAGGGCACTGCGGGAAGTCAGGGAGGGGGTACAGGGGTGACGATTCGCGGCCATGAGGGGCTTCGGATTGAAGCACCGGGTACCCAGCCCGACCAACGTCACCTTCGTCCGGTTGACCGCCAGAATTCGTTCGTGGACGAGGTTCCCACACCCGCACAAGCCCGAGAGATGGAGGCGGCGGAATAGAATGGGCATCAACCTCGTCATTGCGGTCACGGATGGAGACTGGTTCGAGATGCTGCGTCAGCAACCGAACCTCGACGAGGTGAACTTCTGGGCGCCGTCGGCCGCGAACTTCCGTGCACTCCAGCCGGGCGAAATGTTTTTGTTCAAGCTGCACGCGCCGCGCAACGTGATTGTCGGTGGTGGTATCTTTGCCTACGCGAACTCGCTGCCGTGCTCGCTTGCCTGGGAGGCATTCAAGGAAGCGAACGGTGCCCACTCAGAGCGGGAAATGCGCGCCGGCATCGCCCACTACCGACACGCGGACCCAGGCGATCGTAGCGACTTCGAGGTTGGGTGCCGCATTTTGACCCAGCCCTTCTTCTTCGCGGAACGCGACTGGATTCCCATACCGGCGAGTTGGTCGCCGAACATTGTGTCTTTCAAGACCTACAACACAGGCAGTGCCGAAGGACTGGCTTTGTGGGAAGCCGTGAACGATCGCCTCAGCCGGCCACAGATGGCGGGCATGGCAGGGGAGCAGGCGCGATTTGGCGAGCCGCATCTCATTCGTCCCCGCCTCGGGCAAGGCGCGTTCCGTGTGCTGGTCACGGATATCTATTGGCGGCGTTGCGCGGTCACTCAAGAGCGGACACTGCCTGCCTTGGAGGCGGCGCATATACGCCCCTATGGCGATGGCGGTGCGCACGAGGCACGGAACGGACTATTGCTGCGGCGGGACATTCACAGCCTGTTCGACGCCGGCTATGTGACGGTGACACCCGATCTGCGCTTCGATGTCAGCCGGCGCATCCGGGAGGAGTTTGACAACGGCAAGCACTACTACGCGCTTCACGGTCGCAAAATTGATGCGCCTTCGGATATCTCGGCCAGCGCCCGGATGCCGCCGCCCTGACTTGGCACAACGAGCATTGTTTCAAGGGATGACGGGGGACGCCGATGACCGATGACGACCTCGACACCCCGATGCGCATGGCCGCTCTCGAGCATGTGCGAAGGCTCGGTGAAATCCACGACAACCTGACCGCGAACGAACTCAAGCCGGGCTTCGTATTTCAAGGAGAACGCATTCGCCCATCAATCCCCAGCGCGGCATCTTCAAGCCGAAGCAGATGCGCTTCCTGCTTTCCATCAAGACCGTTTTCCAGAAGCCGGGTGGCAAGGTTTGGTACGACGACCAGCGTGAGGCGCATCGGCAGATTTTCGAGGGCGACGAGACGATCGACTACGCCTTTATGGGCGAGAACCCGGATGCGGCCGATAATCGGTGGCTTCGCGAAGCGTTTGAGAACAGGATTCCGATCATCTATTTCCTCGGTATCGCGCCTGGCCGCTACCAAGCCATGCTGCCTGCGTTCATTTCGGGATGGGACGCCAAGGCTCTGAAGGCGCGCGTCGCGTTCGGCGTGCCAGATCAAGCCTCCCTGGCACCACCCGAGAACGCGCTGGAACGTCGGTACGCTCTACGCGCCGTCAAGCAGCGGCTACATCAGGCATCGTTTCGCGAGGCCGTCATCAGCGCCTACAACGGCCGCTGTGCATTGTCGGGACTGCCGGAGCCGCTGCTTCTGGACGCCGCCCATATCGTTGCCGACACGGACATGCGGCTCGGCCAACCCGTGGTGCCCAACGGCATCCCCCTGTCGAAAATCCATCACGCCGCCTTCGACACGCATCTGATCGGTATCGACCCGGATTATCGGCTGCACGTGTCCGAGCGGCTGCTGATCCAAACGGACGGCCCGATGCTGGAATCCCTCAAGCGACTGAACGGCGGAACCATCCACCTCCCAAACCGCGACAAGGATCGCCCCGATCGCGACCGACTTGCATTGCGCTTCAAGCGATTCAAGGCGGCAGCTTGAGTTATCCGCATAAACTTGGACCCGTTCAGCAGGTCATTCCAGGGCGGGATGGCTAAGCTGATGGCTTCGAAGAAGACACTGAACGCAAAGAATCTCGAGGCGCTGGGCGCCCGTCGGCTTGGCGAACTGTTGATCGAGATCAGCACAGATAACACCTTAGCCAAACGTTGGCTCAGGCTGGAGCTAGCCGGCGAGGAGAGCTCCGCCGCCGTTGCGGGAGAAATCCGCAAGCGGCTGGCGACGATCGCCCGCTCCCGCGAGTTCGTCGACTGGCAGAACCGACGGGCCCTGGTCGATGATTTGCAAATTCAACGCCGCGCCATCGTCGACAAGGTGGCCAAACGCAATCCGTCCGAGGGACTGGAACTGATGTGGCGTTTCATGGCACTGGCCGACTCTGTCTTCGAGCGTTGCGATGACAGCAGTGGAACCGTGATCGGCCTCTTCCACGACGCAGTAAACGACCTCGGCGAGATTGCGAAAGCAGCAAAGCCCGATCAGGAAATGCTCGCCGACGATGCGTTCCGCGCGTTGGTCGACAACGGCTATGGCCAGTACGATTCCCTGATCCATGTTCTGATACCGGCCCTGGGGCAGAAAGGCCTGGAGCACTTGAAACAGCGGATGATTGCGCTGTCCAAAGAACCTGGACGGTCCCGGACCAGCACGTCACACCTGGCATTGACGACGATTGCGGATGCCCAGGGCGACGTCGACGCATTCATAGCCCAATATGACGAGCAAACGAGGAAAGTACCGAATATTGCCGCGCAAATTGCCCGGCGGCTGCTTGCTGCGGACAGGTCCGAAGAAGCATTGCATACGATCGACGCTGCCAAGCACAAACAGGATGGCCGGGACTGGTCGACTTTAGAGTGGAAGGAAGCACGGATCGATGTGCTCGACGCACTCGGCCGTGGCGACGAAGCCCAGACAGATCGCTGGTCGTGCTTCGAGCAGTCGTTGTCGATCCTGCATCTGCGCGCCTATCTGAAGCGCTTGGCCGACTTTGACGATCTTGAGGCCGAGGAGCGGGCGCTCGACTATGCGCAGAACTACGACAGCCCACTAGAGGCGCTGTCATTCTTCATATCGTGGCCCGCCCTAGACAGAGCGGCTGCGTTCACTATCCGGCAGGCGCCGGATTTAGACGGCAATCACTATGAGATATTGACCCCGGCCGCCAACGCGATGGCTGGCAAGTATCCGTTGGCCGCGACGCTGGTGCTTCGCGCGATGATCGACTTCGCACTGACAAATAGCCGCTCCAGCCGATACAAGCATGCCGCACGACATCTCACGGAGTGTTCGAGTCTTGCTTCGGCAATCGAGGATTTCGGGGCGTTTGAGGCGTACGATGCCTACGAAGCCAGATTACGCCGCGAGCACGGCAGGAAAAGTTCATTCTGGAGCTTGGTTCATTTGTAGAACGCGTCCCGATGACGTTCGCCCCATTGCGGGCTGCTCGGACATATCAAGCGGTGCTCAACCCGGGTGCGAGTCTCGTATGGCATTGATAGCAGTGGCTTCGTTCATTGAGTTCAGGCAGCGATGGCGATGACGGCACAGGGATTGATGTTGTCGTTGTCTGGTGTGTCGGTTGCGCCGATGATGGCCTTCCATGCCCGGTCGAATGCGAGCGGATTTGATCAGGGCGCGGAAGGTCAGCACAGCCTGTCCGCCGGCGATCCGCCAGCGCATACCGGAGCGCTTCATGCGCTGGGTCACCAGGTGTTATTCGGCGCGCCGATTCGACGCCGATCGGCACGCTAACCCTTTGAGATACCTTGATTCTGGGGGTCAAATTTGCGCGCCGAATAACAGGGCAGTTCGCCAGGCAGCGTGGGATCTCTACTTCTGCCACGATCCGGTGTGCGCCCGCCGGATTTCGTCACCGATCCCGGTATCGATCTCGATGCAGTTCTTGGCGGGCAGCCCGTCCTGATACTGCGCGCGAAATTGGCCCAAGCAAACCGCCAGACGCTACTCTCCGGGGCCTCCAGTGAGGACATCGACGAGCATATACGCGAAGTTAAGAGAATGACGAGGCAGAGTTGGTCGAACCTTCAGAGAGCCGTGCTGTCGCTCCAATGAAAACCGCACCAGTCGTTTGGAACACCCAATGTGCAGGCCTCTGCCTGTAGCACACTCCGACGATTTGGACGCGAGACAGGACTTGACTTGGGCGCACTAGAGCGGCGGTTATCGGCGCTACGGCCATAGAAAGCTGACATCGATATGCTTCCAAAAAATCACACGACCCCGCTCTTCCAATGCAAAGAGCAGACATGGGCAGTCCTTGCAGCTTCACGATGATAGAAGCCACAGCACGAGGACGAAGGCAAGACTGTATGGCCCGGAAGAAACGGATCAGCGTGTTCGTGGACGGCAACAACGTAATGGGTTCGCGTCCCGATGGCTGGTGGCGAAACCGCGCCGGGGCCGCGCAGCGGCTCGTGGCCGGAATCGCCCCACTGGCCCATGGCGGTGTATGGACGACCGTGTTCGATGGACCCGGTCCGCACGCCACAGACCCGCCGAAAACACACCTCACTATCGTTCGTGCGGGGCACTGCGGCCGGGATGGCGCGGACGACTGCATTGTGGAGATGGTGAGCCCGCTTCCAGATCCGGCCGGCGCGCTGGTCTACACTTCCGACGCGAGGCTGAGCGCTCGGCTACACGTATTGGGCGCCCGGGTCGCGGGTGCCCGGGCGCTGCTGAAAGATATCGAAGCAGTCCGCGGCACCATAGAAGCCGGCGTCCATGACCACCCACCCTTCCCACGTGGAGGCCACCGGACATAAGGGCGCATATGGGCAGCAAAGCGGGGTCGCACGGCCATTCGCACAGGGTGCCGGTGACGGTACCGTCGGAATTCCGCACCGCAAATTCTACATAACGTCTCCGACAGATGCACATTCCGCACGGTCATTCATATTCCGGGTATAGACCAGACTATCACCTTGGCGGCGCGAGTTTTGTGCTACAAGCCCTGCGCTGGGGCCGTGAAGCACGGCCCCAGCGAGAAGGAATGGCATATCCGGCTGCCTTGGCACGGCGCCAAAGAACCATTAGCTGGTACGGGAATTGTTTATTGAGCAAGCAGAACGAGCCCACGGCGCACCACTACATTCCGGTGTGGCTATCGGAGCGCTTTTGTGATGCCGAAGGATTGCTCTGGTGGCGGATGCGAGACTGGCCAGCGGGCAAATTGAACCACAACATCCCGAAGAACGTTTTCGTCAAGAACAACCTCAACACCCGCTATGCGGCCGACGGATCCAAGGATGTCCAGGTCGAAAAGGAGCTCGCCAAGATCGACGGACGAATAGCCGGGATCACCTGCTGTTTGGTCAAGCAGGCCAGACTGGGGTGCGCTCCGGACATCGACGAAGAGAGCCGACTGTTCCTCTACTACTACATGTTCGTGCAGTTCAACCGGCCTCCGGAAATCTGGAACGGCGGCGATGCCGAACCCAACGAACGAGTCGATGCAATCCTGCTCTCGGATCCGGATGTTTCCCGAGTGCTGGATACCAAAGGCCTCTGCCTGTTCTCCGTTCCGGCAAGCGCAGAACTTGTTGTTGGCTCCCAAGTGGTGATTCCTGCCGGGGCAGAGAATTCGGACGGGCGTCTTGAGGACCCGGACCGAGGGCTCGCATTCCCCTTAGCTGGCGATGTCCTGCTGGGCTTCGTCCACGACGCGAGGCGGCGGGAGCACACCGTATTGACTGTCGAAGAGGTAAGTCACATTAATCAGGCAACTGCGGGGCGTTGCGAGGTCATCGCCGGCCCTTCTAGAGAAATAGTGCTTCGCGCGACGGCCTGATCCCGCGGCTCGTCCTAATATCCAAACCTTCGCCTACAATCACTTGTCCCGCGTCTCTTCACGACGCATTGCGCCTGTCCCTCCCATTTATTCCATCCATCGCAGAAAGCTTGGAATTTTGCATCACCACCGGATACCCTTTCCGGCATGCATAAGATCATCGAAATCTTCGCGGACCGCGCGGCGCTCCACACAGAAATCCTTGCCCTGCGACAGCAGGTAGCTGTCCTGAAACGGAAAAGGCCCCGGCCATCGCTTCGGAAGGCAGATAGGGTTTTCTGGGTCATCCTGTCTTGCCTATGGCCTGGCTGGCGCCACGCCCTGGTAATCGTCAGGCCCGTGACCGTCATCGGTTGGCACCGCAAGGGGTTCAGGCTTTTCTGGACATGGAAGTCGCGGCGGGGAAAACCGGGCCGACCGCCGGTGTCGAGGGAGATCCGCTATCTGGTCCGGCGGATGTCGCGGGAGAACACACGGTGGGGCGCACCTTGGATCCATGGCGAGCTTTTGAAGCTTGGCTTTTCCATCTCCCAGGCCGCCGTCTCGAAATACATGGTCCGTTACCCATCGCCGCCATCGCAGTCGTGGCGGACATTCCTTACAAATCACGCCGATTGCCTGGCGTCGATCGATTTCTTCGTGGTCCCCACGGCCACGTTCCACCTCCTGTTCGGGTTCATCGTGCTCCACCACGAGCGCCGCCAGATCGTGCATTTCGCTGTCACGGCGAACCCGACGATGGCGTGGGTCGCACAGCAGATCCGAGAGGCATTCCCGTGGGGCACGGCGCCGCGGTACCTGATCCGCGACCGGGACGGCGCATACGGGCAATCGTTCCGCTCGACCGTGACGGCGATGGGCATGGAAGAGGTCGTCACGGTGCCACGGAGCCCGTGGCAAAATCCGTATGTGGAACGCCTGATCGGCAGCGTGAGGCGCGAATGCCTGGACCATTCGATCATCCTCAACGAGCGGCATTTGCGGCGCATTCTTGGCTCATACCTCGACTATTATCACGGTTCAAGGACCCACCTGTCGATCGGCAAGGACACACCGGATGGTCGACCCGTTCAGCCGGCCGGGTCCGGAACGGTCGTTTCGTTGCCCAAGGTCGGCGGTCTGCATCATCGTTACGAACGCCTCGCGGCCTGACCACCCCCGCTCGGATTCGATCAATTCCTCTCTGTGGCGACGTGGACGCTGCCGACATCCGCATGCTCTTGCGTAGGTTCGCTGGCACGATCCGGCGGAATAAGCATCGTAACGACCGCGCCCATGGTCGATTACAAAATCCACTGGCTAAAAATGATGTCCGTGCCGGAGAGCCGAGCCGTCGTTGGGAGGCACGATGGAATAAATGGAAGGGACACCCACCGATGTTTACTTCGGGCGCGGCCAAACCATTCTGTTGAAAAGAGAAAAGATCAAAACGAAAGACCATCAAGCACCGGCGCTTACAACACCCCAATCTCGCTGCATAGAATCATCAACCAAGTGAGCTAGAGCCTCCGTTGTTTCAGGTCCCATCTTGTCTCAAATCATCTGAGGACGGACAGGCTCGGTCGTGTCGGCTTAGGTGACTCCAAACTAGGCATCAAGGATGTAATTGTAACCCGAAGATACTGATCGGCTACTCCTCCATCACGCAAAGGATGCGGCTTGTCGCACATGGTAGTGTTACAGTAGCGGCATTCGAAGTTTCTCCCAGCCTTGCGCATCGACGTTCAGCGGTTGGACAGTTTTCAGAAAACTTCGAGACGGCGTGTTCAGTCGGCCTAAGGGCTCCATGCCCTAGATCAGCAAAAAGGAAAGGATCGAATGCCGATAATCCGCCAATCCCCAGATGGCGCAAAATTCAATGCTGACATTAACCTCCCGCACCAACTGCGGCTTGAGGATTTTTCCCTTGTCATGCAGGACGTTTACGACTTCCTGTTCGACGTCAACTCTCATCTGTCCGGCAAGGGTATCAGGCGTCTCGATGAAATGCTGCGCCCTGCGGCGATGTCAGGATTACTCTCAGACATGATCACTGCAAGCATGGCGCAGCACGCCCGGGTACTCGTCGAAAACAAATACCACAACGGCCATCCAGACCTGATCGTCAACGGCGTTTATGCCAACGATTCGGTGAAAGCCGGAGAGCAGGGCGTCGAAATCAAGAGCACACGCAAGCCGGGCGGCGCCGTAGACACGCACGGAGCGAGAGAGCAGTTGATGTGCGTATTCGTTTACCGCATCGACAACGAAACCGAGCCCGCAGTCGACCGGCAAGCAATGAAATTCACCGAGATTTATCTCGGCCATGTCACTGTCGAGGACTTCCGGAAGAACCCCCGAGGGGAGCTAGGAACGCGTACCGCTACCCTGGACAGGAACGGTATTCGGAAGCTCCGCAACAGCTGGATTTATCTTGACATCTGACCGCCTCAAGCGCCGGCAGCGCACGAATCGCCAACTCGATATAATCGGATAACAATTCCACGCCAATGCTCTGGTAGCCGTTGTGGTTGGCAGCAGCCAGCGTTGAGCCGGAACCAGCGAATGGATCGAGAATCAAGCCCTCTCCCAGGGGTAGCGCTGCTCGAACGAGTTGGCGCAAAAATGCCTGGGGTTTAAGGGACGGATGCGGCGCCAGCCTCCTTTCCGCCGCTCGGGTTGGGTGCGACTTGATGACGTCGCCAAACGGCTTATCCCCAGAAATCCTCCGCAACCCGCCAGTTCTCCACTTTCGCAAGTTATCTTGCACCCGACCATCCAGGGGCTTGCGGAACAGCAACCACGGCTCGGCCATAGAACGGGGCATCACGGTCACGCCAGAGAACTCCTCATGCGCATTCTTTGGTCGGTCGCCACCCCGCATGGTCATCACCAGACGAGTTATGACGCCCCGGTTTTCCAGGCAGGAGACATTGAGGGCACCGGCTACGATATGCGATACGAGCGGGTTGGACGCCAGGAATACATGGGCACCGGGCACCAATATGCGGGAAATCCTGCGACCGAACTCCTCAAAGAACGTGCGAATATTCTCGAGTTCGGGCGCGCTCAATGTTGTGAACCGCGGAAGCGGCGAGCGTTGATGCCCGTCGAACGACGGCGGTAGACGCCAGACACCTCCTTTTCCGTTGCGCAGTTTGCGCTGTTCCTTTTCTGTGTACTCGACCAAGCCATAGGGGGGATCTGTCACGATCGCCTGAATGCTGTTAGGTGAGCGACTCTCCAGCCACTCGAAACAGTCCGCACGGTACAACTTCGCCTTGCCGTGCGTGAACACAGGCCGCGCCTCGGCGCGCGCCATCACTGCACTCGTGACCCTGTTCGTCTCGCACTCGTGCTGAACTTCGTACCGTCCGCGACTGGTGCGCCTAAAGGTGTCGGGTCGCAATCGAAGATACGATCTGACGGAAGATGCAGGAACCGCACCTAACTCTCCTTCGACGGCACTGCGTATCTCGGACACGCTGGCGTCGCCCGTCCTTTCGGTCAGGTAAGCGGTGATCGCATCGCGGATGGCACCTGGGGGGTGTCTAACCTTACTCATAACCACGTTCTCCACACGCAGCATGTTTAGACGTCTGGACGTCAAATTACAATGGCTTTCGCGTGCTTTATCAGAAAAAATGAATCCTGCTTATCCCTGACAGTCATCCGGCAATGAGGAGGCGATAGGGCATGGGCTGGTTTCGTGCGGCGCTATGGACGAAACGCGGGATCATGGTTTCGAGTTGATAGCGCCGGTTGTAGCGCCAGGCGAAGCTGGCGAGATAGCGTCCGGCATGGTCGGGGCCGAGCGTGCGATAAGTCCCGGTGATCGCGCACTTGATGTTGCCGAGCGTCGTGTTCACCCATTTGAACGATGCCATGCGGGCCGCCTGTCGGCCCGACCCGGTGCGGATCGCCTGGTGGCTGCAGGCGGCCTCGTCGAGTGCGCTCCAGCAGCCCAGGCCGTCCGTCACAACCGCCGCTCCGGGGGCCAGCCAGTGCTTGGCGCCGCGCGCGATCTCGCGCTTGCGGAAGCCCTTGACCGGGGCCAGCTTCACCTTGCATGGGCGCCCCTCGGGACTGGTCGAGACCGCCGCCACGAAGGGCGTTTTGCCCGCCGCGCCGCGGCCCCGCTTGCCGCCGGAGCGCACCCCGCCGAGATAGGCGTCATCCATCTCGACCCGCCCCGTAAGCGCCGTCTCCCCCTCGCGCCGCGCCATCACCGCCATGATCTTGTGCTTCACGGCCCAGGCCGTCGGCTGCTTGACCCCGAGACGGCGGCCGAGTTCCACCGACGAGATGCCGTTCTTCGCCGTCACGATCAGGTGGATGGCGGCGAACCAGAGTGTCAGCGGCAGCTTGGTCGCGTGGAAGATCGTGCCCGCCGTGGGCGATATCTGCTTCTTGCACCGGGTGCATTGATAGAGACCCCGACCCGCCAGCACGCAATGCCCGCGATGGCCGCAGCAGGGGCAGACGAAGCCGCCCGGCCAGCGCAGCCGGACCAGCGCCGCGCGGCACTGCTCCTTGGTGCCGAAGGCCTCCCGAAACCTCTCGTCGCTCAGACCACGCACGCGCGATGCAACCTTGAACCTCATAACCGTGACCCCCTCATACGGGACATATTGAGAACATATGCCCTTCCTGGCGGAATGTCTCGGATAAGCAGGAAATGAATTGACGTGCAGATGGTGCATCCCGAGTTTTGCCAGAGGCGAAATCCCTTCCGCTATTTCAACAGTTCGCCCGAGGTCCTCCGCCTCGCGGTGATGATGTATGTCGGCTACCCGTTATCGCTAAGAGAGGTCGAAGACCTGCTGTCCGAACGTGGCATCGACGTCTGCCGGGAGACGGTGAGGTACTGGTGGAACCGCTTCGGTCAGCTGTTTGCTACGGTGATCCGGAAGCGCCGTGTTCAACATCACTCGTATTCGAACTGGCGCTGGCATCTTGATGAGGTGTTTGTTCGCATCAGCGGCGAGACACTTTATCTATGGCGCGCGGTTGATCACGAAGGAGAGGTGCTCGAAGTTATTGCCACGAAGCGGCGGGATCGAAGGGCTGCACTAAGGTCTTTGAAACGCGCGATGAAGCGCTACGGTGAACCGCGGTCTATCGTCACCGACCGGTTGGGCTCATACCGGGCGGCGTTGAAGGTGATCGGCGATGCGGCCGCCCAGACCTGCGGCCGTTGGCTCAACAATCGGGCCGAGAACTCACACCAGCCGTTCCGACGACGAGACCGGGCAATAGCCAAATTCAGGGACGTAGGGACCCTGCAGAAATTTGGTTCCGTCACCAACGCCATCTCACCCGCCGCGACATTTTCAAACAAGCCCGGACCGCTGCGCTGGCCGAGTGAAGTCAACTCGCAGCCTGAGGCCGCTGATTGTAGGTTCTACAAGTCCTGTCCAGTTAGTCTGATGGTATGGACGCCCCCTTTTCGGCGTCGAGTGCGCCAGAATGGTGTTTGGTTTGAACTCCAGACAGAGGGAGCGTCCACGATGGATATTACAACAATCGGTTTTGATCTGGCAAAGACGGTGTTCCAGGTTCACGGTGCTGATGGTGAGGGGCGAGCGGTACTACGGCGGAAGCTGCGCCGCGGGAAGGTGTTGGCGTTCTTCGCCGGATTGCCATCCTGTCTTGTCGGCATGGAAGCCTGCGCCAGTGCGCACTACTGGGCGCGTGAGATACAAGCGCTGGGCCATGAGGTCCGGCTGATCCCGCCTCAATACGTTCGCCCCTTCGTCAAGACGAACAAGAACGACGCGGCGGATGCGGAAGCGATCTGCGAGGCGGTGACGCGTCCGACGATGCGCTTTGCGCCGGCGAAAAGCGCCGAGCAGCAATCGGTTTTGATGCTGCACCGGGCCCGTGAGCTGTTGGTCCGTCAACGCACCATGGTGATCAATGCGCTTCGCGGCCACTGTGCGGAGCTCGGACTGATCGTCGCTCAAGGGGCGTCGAAGGTTGAGGAACTGGTTGCCATCATCGAAGATCCCGGTGATGTGCGACTGCCCCCTCTGGCACGCGAGGCGCTTGGCTCTCTGGTTGAGCAACTCCATTCCGCTCAGGCCCGGATCAAGCAGCTGGAGGCGACGCTTTTGGCTTGGCACCGATCCAACCAGGCGAGCCGCCGGCTGGCGACGATCCCCGGCGTCGGTGTCATCACCGCGACGGCGCTGGTCGCGACGATCGGAGATGGCGCGCAGTTTCGCTCGGGCCGACAGCTCTCGGCCTGGCTCGGTCTCGTGCCCCGACAACACTCGATTGGCGGCAAGGACAGGCTGGGGCGGATCTCGAAGCGCGGGGATGGCTATATCAGGCGCTTGCTCGTGCATGGTGCGCGAAGCGTGCTGCGCTGGCGCCGCGCCAAGCCAGGCACGGGGCCTGGCTGGACCGACCGGCTCCTGGCGCGGCGGCCGACAAACGTCGTGCTGGTCGCCATGGCCAATAAGACAGCCCGCATCGCCTGGGCACTGCTCAGATACGAGCGTATCTACCGACCGACGCCCGCCTGACCAGCTGGAAAGCGGATACAAACTTGCGAGGGTAACGACGATTTGATGGCGAAACAGGGCTCCACCCGAGATCGGCCAAACCCGAGGCATTGTCAGGGCTTTGAGCTCGTTAATCTGACTGGGCGTCGATCTTTCGGATTCCATCAGGGCCAGCGGTCAGCGTACCGCAGCGCAAAGGCCGGATACATGACTGCAAGCTCTACCGCCGTTTTAAGTCAGTTTCTCCCTTGCAACACCGGGGGCGTCCATACATGACAATGCCGCTAGGGGACCCCTCGCCAGGTGGCTCAAGCTGATTTGCTCTGATAACGCCGTCAGATCGCTCCGTGCCATATCGGACCGTGGCGCGCCGATCCTCCATGTCGTTCACGTCCGTGAACACAACGTCCGCCTCCATACGAGTCTTGATAATTGACAACGATCGCCAGAACAACCGCCTTGCTAATCTGCAATATGCATCTCGCCCAGGAATCGCGAGTAATCTTTGCTCCAGCCCCGATATTTCCTGGCAGCCGTCAGAATTAGACGCTTCTCGGTGCGAGTGATGGCCACAAAACAATTACGACGCTCCTCTTCCATCTCCGGTGATGCGTCTCCTTTCTTAACGCTTTGCCAAGACGGCATAACACCCTCCGCCAAGCCCAGTAGATAGACGGTCTGAAACTCCAAACCCTTGGAGCCGTGCACGGTGAGGAGACTCACAGTGTTTGGGTCTTTGGGCGGTTCTTTTGATCGCAATGCTAAACCTTGGACCACCTCAGAAAGCTCGGCATTAACACCGAGTTCTGCCCGAATTTCTCTCATACACGAATCCCAGGCCTTTTGATCATCCACCGCATCACCTACACCACCTTCTGCCACCGCTTCGGTTTCGAGCAACAAAGGGACCGCGTCCTTGACAACTTGCCTCCATTCACTACGAGAGTTGGCCAATTTCTCGACAAGCTCTCCCAAGTTTTGAGCGACAGTATTTCCAGTCCCCTGCGCAATCACGCTCCAATGTTCAATATAACTCAGACCTGATACTTCTGCTTCGGCAATGAGAATTGCCGGTTCAAAATCCAGATCAGCGATTCGGTTGCCAGAATTTACAAGAACTGCGAAAACCCTTCTGTTGGTTGGCCGTAGGGCTTGATCAAGACAAGCTTGAAGCCACACGAACTGTGGAGAAATGAAGTTGTCGCGGCGTTGAGCGAGTACTGCAGTCACCCCCTTTTTCCTGAGACAATCGAGTCCCGGCTCCAACAGCGATCTGGTTCTACCGATGACCACTATCTCTTCCCACACATCCTCGCCAGCGGCCAGTATTTGGTCGGCCACAAACTCCCTCTCCTCAATATCCGACTCAAAGGAATGAAATGATATTGCCCCAAATGACGCTTCTCGCGTCGCCACCGTTTCTTTCTTATCTGGCGTCCGTTGTGTGTTGTACGCGACGAGCTGGTTCGCAATTTCCACCACCTCCGCCGGACAGCGATGGTTCTCAACAAGCTGGATAAGCTCTGGCTGAAACTCCTCTCGAAACCGCTCGATTTGTCGATAGCTCGCGCCAGCCCACTGATAAATAATCTGGTCATCATCAGCCACAACAAACACGTTCTTGAACTTGCCTCCTGTCATGTAGCGCAGGAGCCGGTATTGTGCTGGCGATGTGTCCTGAAACTCATCAATCATCCAGTATGGATATGTGTGCCGAATCCTCTTTGCGACAGCGGGCATCTTCGCCAACAACCGACACGTCTCTAAGATCAATCCATTAAAGTCGAGGGCATTCTCTGCCTTTAGTGCTTCCTCATAGAGCTGATAGACCTGAGGCATATGTGGATTGCGAATCTTCTCTCCCACTTTTTCCGGCACGACCAACCGCGCCTTCATTTCATCGATCCCATTTAACCAAGCAATGTCCTCCATCGAAAACTCTCGCCCTGCTTCTATCGCTGCCCGGAGCGCATCTCCGAGCAAGGCTTCTCGTTCTCGCTTTTGATCATAAATTCCGAAGTCGGGAAAGATGTTCACGTGCGAACCATGTTGGCGCAACATCTGCGTACAGAACGCATGGAATGTTCCGATGAAGGTTCGGTTTTCCGCCACACCTGGCACATATGTGTCGACGCGCTCTCGCATCTCTGCCGCTGCTTTCGTTGTGAAAGTCAGGGCCAATACTTTGAAATGAAGATCTGGAGATCCCTGAAGAAGGCGTGCGACACGCTTGGTTAAAACTCGCGTCTTGCCAGCACCCGGTCCAGCTAGAACCAAGGCTGATCCATCGTCCCAACCGGCCGCCTTTTCCTGTATCTGACTGAGGCCGTATAAAGCCTCTTCGTATTCGTCACTCATCTCAGGCCGTTCTTCAGATGCTCGATCGCATTCACGAAAGGCTCTGGCATTTTCATAGCCAGCGCCGTGTCGGTCGCCACCATCGGTGCCAATTCGGTCATATAAGCGGTTTTCTTGTTTTTGAGCCGCTTTTTGAATTCGTCCAAAGAACACGTCTTTGCGCTCTCATCTTGCGTATCTGCAAGGATACCTCGAAGCAGATTTTCGTGACCATCAGCAATCAACTGTTCTTCCAGATCGTTCGGGGTCGGCAATCTCGATATGTGGTCGTTTGCGTCGTCTTCTGTGAAGCCTCTTTTGAGGAGAAGCCTCCGGATTTTTTCGCCCTCCGCGTCGCCATCTGTGATCATCATCCACGGGATTTCCAGCGCGTCTGCCAGACCTGCATATACACCGGGATTGCCATTGTTTTGGAAGTCAATTACTGCGACGCCATGCTGATCGAGATCGTATCCTAGAGCTACACCTATCGCATGCAGGAGCAAATAGTCCGACTGTCCTTCGGCAAGCAGCCACTGTCCGGCAAAAAATATTTCTCCGCGCATGCGTCTCCCGAGTAGCGCAAGAGCGCTTTCATCTTCTTTGGAGACCAGAGCCCGACAGTCACGGCGGAATGACGCTACTTTATTGCTCATCTCATTTTCGTTCGGATCGCCCTTCCAGCAATCCGCCAGATCACTTGCTGTGCGCTCATCGAACCAAACAGTCGCTGCAATAGTGCCTATCTCCTCGTCTTTTTTGAGGTGATTGAGCTGCTTGCCACCAACAAGATTCTCCACTTCCTGGGTCCATGGCAAATCTGACACCACTCGTCTTTGTAGAGCAGATACCGAAGTTGAATTGTCGGCGAAGCGGATCAATCGAATGTTATGAAGTGGAACATGTTGGATGAAATAAGGCGAATGGGTTGATACGATTTTCTGCCCAGGTAATTCAGATATACGTTTCCATAGCGTACGGGCTGCCTGCGGATGCAGGTGTACCTCTGGTTCTTCTATCGCAAAAATTGGCTCTGCGCCCTCATCAAGCTCTTCTGAAAGCGCGTGTGAAATTGCTGCTTGCAACAAAAAGATCACTGCGAGACTTTGGAGGCCCTGTCCGTGGTGGTCGAGCGGTAGCCACGGTAGAGGCTCTTCGTTTTTCAGGACAATCCCCGCTCGCGCCAGCAGGTCCCACAGATTAAGGGGCAACATTCGAAGCTTTGCCGCGCCTGGTGTATCACCCGCTGCTACCTCAGTTGCATGTCCAATTGTTTCTGCTATCTGCGTAAACCGAGGATCAGACGCTAGTAACCTTATGTCTAATTCGTCCAGCGTCTGCATGATTTCTTGCTCAAGCTCAGCAGGCACATTGATCGATTTAAGAAGGCCACCCCAATGTTGGGATCGCGCTGTGAATTCATCCTTTGCGTCGCGCAGTGCTCCGAGCCAATAGAAAAGGACGTAGTTGTAAAAGCCTGACAAATTGATTGCTCTCCGCCGAGGCGGTTGCGCATTCCCATCCGTGTCCAGAAATTCCCACGCTGGCTTGAATACCTCGTCATCTGCATTCCACGAGTACGTTATCGCTACAGAAACACGATTCAGTCCCCTGGCCGTCAGCGTCATGATTTCGTCCAAGTTGGCTATCATATCTTCGGGCCACTCGCCAGCTGACGATTCCTGGAAGATGATCAGTATTCGTGGGGCTGGAGCAGTGCGTGGATCGTCCTCGGGACTGGCAATGTGAATATCATTCTCAGTAAAGCCAGTACCCCTTTGACCCCATCGTCGTGTCAACGCGATCCGGACAGCTTCGAGAACCGCCGACTTTCCCGAGTTGTTTGCTCCGATAAACACCGTCGTGTCATCAAGCGATAGCTCTATATCGACGATCGACCGGAAATTCTCAATTTGTAACTTCTTGATCTGCATATATTTGTTTTCTGTTTTGTCTGAACCGTGCCGGGTTTGGCGGAGGTTATTTTGTTTGAGTCACGCCGTCTTGGCTGACTGCTCCAGCATAGCGTAGTAGCGCTGGCAGACTTCGGCCAGCGGCATGTTTCCAATGGGCCCCAGGAGCCGCCGGTTGTTGAACCAATCCACCCATTCCTGTTGTTCGGCGTGGGTGTTCAACGCCGGTAGCCATGCTAACCCATTGACATTCCGAGCGTCTGGGGAGTCAAGCGTCGACGCCTAACAACATTCCCCTTTCCAAGAGCATGTCGAAAACGTCAGCAGACTGCTTGCACAACGCCCAATCCTTGAGAGTTTGGACGACACCGACACGGTCTAATTTCTGGCGCGTCCGACTTAGCCGGTTAGTACTACCACTTTCATCCGATAGCACGAACTCAAAAGCATGGATCGTCTACCAAAAGTCGTGCTCCACGGTCCCTGGCTATTCCGATTGAATTATTGAAATGAGTTGCCGGAATGCCGCATCAGCCACGTCCATCACATTCTGAGCCTGGGCGTTGTTATCCATGTACACAACTTATGTGGAGCATCGCATTTTACGATCTTCTCGATTATTCCAGTGTTGTCAGA
>CBDCIT010000009.1:0-19277 GCA_965217615.1 Alphaproteobacteria bacterium | reverse complement strand
GGCTTCGTGCTTAGATCGCCAATGTGCGTCAATGCCATCCCACCCGTTTCCCTGGAAAACATGTCCGCACTCAGGGCACTTTTCCTTTTCGGCAGATTGTGGCCTTCTCAACAGCGCGCCAGAGACTTCAATCTCTTGGTCATTGATAATGCGCTCTTGAACTTCTTCAGTGAGAACTCGCCGCATGGCTTTCGCCAGCAGGTCATCAGCGCCTATCATTTTGCCTTTGGCCATCAGTAATTCTCTTTCGTTCCCTTCAAGTGCCAAGATTAACCGTACCGGCGCTTGATTCAACTCGTCAATGGATAGTAGCTGGAATCTATTGTCTTGACCCACGAGTGGGACTATAAGGGGCCGTCAAGTCAGACTGTAATGGTGCCGCTGGCGGGGGTCGAACCCGCAAAGGATGCTGGAGTGACCAGCAGAGCCCGCCCGATTGGGAGTCGGGTGTGTTTGCCAATTTCACCACAGCGGCGTCACAACGAAACACGAAACAAAGTCTTAGGGCCGCCCTACGTGATGTTGTAGGGCGGCCCAATTTCTTAGCACATTTTGTATGTTCTGCGCGAGCCATGATCTCGATCGCGTCGCTAGAACTGAGCCCTGCCCTCTGGCACGGGCAGGGCTCTCAACCCACGAGAAGGAGAGTTCTCATGAGCAAGCCGACCATCAAAGCGATTTATCTCGGGTACGAAAAAGACACTAGCGAATTCACCCTCACGGTCACGACCCGTGAAGACGATGCTCCTCGGGAGTACGTTGTTGCCCAAGAAGATGCAGTAGCCTTCCACACAGCACTGCAATCCGCCCTTGCGCTAGCGCGGGAGGTTTAGCGGCGGAGCTAATCTGGTAGGACGTTTCGCCAATCGTCAGTTCTGGGAATGGGTTACGCCTAGACATAGCAAAGCACCTCGGATAATCTGTCCAAGGTGCTGCCACCCCTCTCGCCGGCAAGCTGCGGGGCGGTCACTCAGCCGTTATCTCCAGCCTACTCGTTACGTGCGCCTGAATCCAGCCCGTTGTTGGCGATCAGGTCGCGGTACATCAGGCGCTTTCCTAGCAATCCAGTAACTACGCTACCCATCTGGTTGATGGTGTTGGCGTTGCGTACGTTGTGGCGGCCGGAGAACTCATTGACGTAGCGCTGTAGGTGCTTGGCACTCATTTTGTGGTAAACGCCCTTGTGCGCGCGCTTCATTGTCGCCCAAAATGACTCGATTCCATTCGTGTGCGCCATTTCTTTGACGTATTCGCCCGTGCTGTGGCGAACGCTCTCATGCTCGAATGGCATCCCTTTGTAGGCACCGTGGTCGTCTGTGTAGATCGTGGCATCGGGCGCGGCATGATCGGCCACAAAACCCAGTAATGTCTTCGCATCAATCGCTTGAACAACCTCTGCCCGCACTTCGTTCGTGGCCCGGTCTTTGGCGCCGGCAATTACTGACATTCCAATAACCACCACGGCCTAAGTGCTGCTTCTTGTTGGCGTGCTTGTTGCCTTCGCGACCACCCATATAGGTTTCGTCCACCTCGACCGGTCCGGCCATCATTGCGTCAATGCTGGAGACGTCCCATGCTTCGCGCAATCGCTGCAACATAAACCACGCCGTTTTCTGAGTGACCTTGAGATCGCGATGCAGCTTCATGGACGAAACGCCCTTGAGATTTGTGACATAGAGGTAGATGGCGAAGACCCACTTGCGGAGCGGCAAGCGCGAGTTCTCAAACGCTGTACCAGTGCGGACGCTGAAGTAGGACTTACAACCCCGGCACCAATAGGGCATTGGCTTGGCGTTAGGCACTTCGACGGTGTCTGTGCAACCGCAATGCCCACAATGGCGCTCGCTGCCCCACTGAATTTCTTCGAACCATGTGCGGGCAACTTCTTCGTCTGGAAACATTTCGGTCAGCGCCATAAGCGAGATACCTTCGCGGTGCGACTTTCCTGGTGCCTTGCTTGCCATAATCGAATCTCCTTGTTATTCGATATATGGGGATAGCGTTTGCTGCTTTCAAGATAAATATATAATTCCCAAATTTTGGACGCCGATAACCCCCAATAGGGGGTCAATATTCCACGCCGAACAACATACCGGACCATTCCTGGCTGTCACGGAGCCGCACGCGCCTGCCCCATGAAGTCCACGCGGCGGTCTTCGACTGGGTTCTGGTGCTGATCGCCGAGGCGGGGCTGATCAAGGGCGAGCGCATCGGCGTCGATGCCTCGACCATGGAGGCCAACGCGGCGCTGCGGAACATCGTGCGGCGCGCCAACGGCGAAGGCTACCGGGAGATGCTGGAGCGCCTGGCCCGGGAAAGCGGCGTCGAGACACCCACGGCCGAGGATCTGGCGCGTCTGGAGCGGAAGCGCAAGGGCAAGAAGCTTTCCAACACGGATTGGGTTTCGAAGAGCGACCCCGAGGCCAAGATCGCCAAGATGAAGGACGGCACGACGCATCTGGCCTACAAGCCCGAGCACGCGGTGGATCTGGACACCGGCGCTGTGGTGGCGGCCGAGCTGCACCCGGCCGATGAGGGCGACACCACGACGCTTTCCAAGACCCTGGCGAAGGCCGAGGCAAACCTCGGGGCGGTGGATGCGGCACCGACGGCGGAGGACCCGGCCGAATGCGTCGCCGACAAAGGTTATCACTCACGGGCGGTCTTGAGGGCTCTGGACACGACAGTCCCTGGAAGACCCGGATCGCGGCGCCCAAGCAGACCGGCTTTTCGCGCTGGCACGGTGATGAGGCGGCGCGGCGCGCGGTCACCAACAACCGTGCGCGGCTCAAGTCCGGGGTCGCCCGCGAGGCCTTCAAGCTGCGCGCCGAGATCGTCGAGCGCTGCTTTGCCCACAACCTCGATCGTGGCGGCATGCGACGAACCTGGCTGCGCGGGCGAGAGAATGTGCACAAGCGATACCTGCTCCACGTCGCCGGCCACAATCTATCGTTACTGATGCGCCAGCTCATCGGCGCCGGCACCCCGCGGGAGGCCGTGGCGGGCGGATATGGCGGTATTTTCGTTCTGCTCACGCCCACCGGGGCCATGCTGGTGGCACGGGGGGGTTCGCAAAGCGGCCAGTCGGCTTTCGCCGCCGCATTCTTCATCTGGGGGTGAGAGCCGGAAAAAGCCACTTAATCAACGGGCTGCTATACGCTGTAGTACATGTCATATTCGACCGGATGCGGCGTTGTTTCGTAGCGGATGACCTCTTCGTCCTTCAACGCGATATAGCCGTCGATCAAGTCGTCGCTGATCACATCGCCCTTCTTCAGAAAATCACGATCTTCGTCAAGCTCGCGTAGCGCCTGACGCAGCGAGCCGCAGACGGTTGGGACGTCGGTCAACTCCTCCGGCGGCAGGTCGTAGAGGTCTTTGTCCATCGCGTCGCCAGGGTGCATGCGGTTCTCGATTCCGTCGAGCCCCGCCATCAACATTGCCGTGAAGGCAAGGTAGGGATTGCACGATGGGTCGGGAAACCGAACTTCCACGCGTTTCCCATCCGGGCTTGTGCTGTAGGGAATGCGACAAGACGCCGAGCGGTTGCGCGCCGAATAGGCAAGCAGGACCGGCGCCTCGAAGCCTGGAACGAGCCGCTTGTAACTGTTCGTCGTTGGGTTCGTGAAGGCGTTGATGGCGCGCGCATGCTTCATGATGCCGCCGATATAGTGCAGACAGCTTTCCGATAGGTCGCTGTAAAGCGAGCCGGAGAACAGATTCTTTCCACCCTTCCAAATCGACTGGTGGCAATGCATGCCGGAGCCGTTATCGCCCATCACCGGCTTGGGCATGAAGGTCGCGGTCTTGCCGTAGGAATCGGCGACCATGTGGACGCCGTACTTATAGACCTGCAAGTTGTCGGCGCAGCGCACAAGAGTCGCGAATTTTATGCCGAGCTCGTGCTGTGAGGGGGCGACCTCATGATGGTGCTTCTCCACTTCAAGCCCCATATCGGCCAGCGTCGTGACCATCTCGGCGCGTAGATCGTTGCCGGCGTCGACCGGCGGCACAGGAAAATAGCCGCCCTTGACGCCGGGCCTGTGTCCCCGGTTTCCCTCGTCATAATTTCGCCCGCTGCTGTAGGGGCCCTCTTCGGAATCGAGCTCGACGAAGGCACCGCGCATCGACAGGCTGAAACGCGCGTCGTCAAAGACAAAGAATTCGGCCTCTGGGCCGAAATAGGCGGCATCACCGATGCCGGAGGACTCCAGATACGCCTCCGCGCGCCGCGCCGCGGATCGCGGGTCGCGGGTGTAGGGTTGGCCCGTCGACGGTTCGATGACATCGCAGGTCACAACCAGCATCGGCTGAGCGGCGAACGGATCCATGAAGGCGCTCTCGGGATCCGGCATCAGCGTCATATCGGACTCGTGAATGGCTTTCCAGCCGGCAATCGATGAGCCGTCAAACATGATGCCGTCGCGGAACATGTCCTCGTTCACCGTCGATACATGCTGGGCTGTGTGCTGCCACTTGCCGCGAGGGTCCGTAAAACGGAAATCGACATACACGACGTCATTGTCCGCGATGCGCTTCATTACTTCTTTTACGTCCGACATTTTCTTGTCCTTGCCAAATGCTGGTCCAAACTCGGAGACGACGATGCAAGCGCCAATCTGATGGCTTTAGTTGGAACTCTATATTGCATCGGCGCCCCGCTCACCGGTGCGTATGCGAATTGCTTCTTCAATGTTGCTCACGAAGATCTTGCCGTCACCGATGCGGCCGGTTTTCGCTACTGTCAGTATGGCCTCGATCGCGCGCTCGACCTGGGAGTCCTCGACGACGACCTCGAGCTTCACCTTCGGGAGCAGATCAACGGTATATTCGGCACCCCGGTAGAGTTCGGTGTGGCCTTTCTGTCGCCCGAAACCCTTGGCCTCGGTTACGGTCGATCCCTGGATGCCGACCTCTTGCAGCGCCTCTTTTACCTCGTCCAGTTTGAACGGCTTGATGATCGCTTCGATTTTTTTCATTGGCCTGCCGAGGTGAGCTCCGGTCGGGCGGCATCGCTACCGCCCGGCCAAGAAAGGTCAGGCGCGAGACGGCGTCAAGGAAAACCATCAAGCTGTTCCGTTGGGGCCGCTTGGTACTCCTAAAGACACTGGCCGATACGCTCGATCGCCGTGCGGATATTTTCGACGCTATTGGCGTAGGAAAACCGGACATAGCCTTCGCCGAAGGAGCCGAAGCTCGTGCCGGCGACCGTGGCGATGCCCGCTTCGTCGAGGAACCCGTTCTGCGCTTGGGCCGCTGTTACTCCAGTACCGGTAATATTCGCAAAGGCATAGAAAGCGCCAGCGGGATCGACGCAGCTAAAACCGGGCAGTCCGTTCAACGCGTCGACGATGATCCGTCGGCGCTCATCGAAGGCGGCCACCATCGTTTGCACCTGGTCCTGCGGTCCTGTCAGCGCCGCGGTGCCCGCATGTTGGGCCGCCGCGTTGACGCAAGAATGGCAATTTATGGCAAGTCTGGTCGCCGGCTCGACCAGATGCGCCGGCCAGACCGCATACCCGAGGCGCCAGCCGGTCATCGCGTACGTCTTCGACCAACCATCCAGCATGATCACACGGTCGCGCAGAGTTTCGTAGCTCAAGAGCGTCGTATGCTCTCTGCCTTCGTAGAGCATTTGGCTATAAATTTCATCGGAGAGGATGGTGACCTGCGGGTGAGCCTCGAGGCCCGCGACCAGTCGGTCCAATTGATCTTTTGGTACATATCCCCCGGTTGGATTGGCCGGGCTGTTGAGGATCATGAGGCGCGTGTCTGGCGTGATGAGTTCGAGCACGGCCTCGGCCTCGAACGAGAAGCCACGCTCTTCGAGCAACGGGATCGGCACTGCTTCAGCACCGGTAAAGTTAATCACGGATTCGTAGATCGGAAATCCGGGATTGGGATAGAGGATCTCCACGCCCGGTTCGCCGAACATCAGGATGGCGAAGAACATCGTCACCTTGCCGCCCGGCACGACGACGATGTGATCGGGATCGACGCCGACGCCGTGCCGGCGCGCGAGATCGACAGCGACGCTTTCGCGCAGAAGCTTGATACCGTTCGCCGGTGTGTAGCCGTGATGGCCATCCCGCAACGCCTTGATGGCGGCCTCGACGATATGGCTGGGCGTTTTGAAATCCGGTTGGCCGATGCCGAGATTGATGATGTCACGGCCGTCTGCAGCCAATTGCTCGGCGCGGGCCAATACATCGAAGGCGGTTTCCGTGCCGAGCCGTGACATCGCTTGAGCCAAGTGCCGCATAGCTATCCTCAATGGTTGATTGAGCCCACGTATCGCCCCGTACTATGCCGTCCTGCCACACATAACGGAACCGGCAGGCTCTGCCTCTATGCCTTTGGTATTGGCGATCTGCGCAAGTATGCTGACGGCACGCGCTTCTGGGAGCCACGTCCATGAAACCTGCGAACTCTGTCCTTTCTTCATATGGCACAACCGTTTTTGAAGTGATGAATCAGGTTGCCGCCGAACATGGCGCCATCAATCTCGGGCAGGGCTTCCCCGTCGGCATGGAGGCAAAGGACGTTCTCGACGCCGCAGCGAAGGCGGTGGTCGAGGGTTGGAACCAGTATCCGCCGATGATGGGCCTGCCCGAGCTGCGCCAGGCCGTCGCCGCCCACGAGGCCAGATTCTATGGCATGGAGGTAGACTGGCAAAGCGAGGTCATGGTGACGTCCGGCGCGACGGAGGCGCTGGCCGACTGTTTGCTCGGTCTGATAGAGCCCGGCGACGAAGTGGTTCTCATCGAACCGCTTTACGATTCCTACCTGCCGATGATCCGCCGGGCGGGCGGCGTGCCGAAACTGGTGCGGGTCGAGCCGCCAGACTGGACGCTGCCACGCGAGGCGCTCGAATCGGCCTTTTCGGAACGGACCAAACTTCTCCTCATCAACAACCCGCTCAATCCGGCGGCCAAGGTGTTCGACACCGACGAACTCGCTTTC
This sequence comes from Alphaproteobacteria bacterium, assembly GCA_965217615.1. Lineage (GTDB taxonomy): Bacteria > Pseudomonadota > Alphaproteobacteria > UBA8366 > CAVOAK01 > CAVOAK01. The sequence goes on along the minus strand of CBDCIT010000009.1, from coordinate 12,314 downwards.
CTGGCCGGCCTCGTCGAGCGTTACGACACCTACGCTGTCTGCGATGAGGTCTACGAACACATTACTTTCGACGGACGCCGTCACACGCCGCTCATCACCATGCCTGGCATGCGCAAGCGCTGCCTCAAGATCGGCTCGGCGGGAAAGACGTTTTCGCTGACCGGCTGGAAGGTCGGCTACATCACCGCCGCGGCGGATCTGTTGGAGCCGATCGCCAAGGCGCATCAGTTCGTGACCTTCACGACGCCGCCCAACCTGCAATCGGCCGTCGCCTACGGTCTTGCCCTGGACGATGCGTATTTTGAGCGGCTAGCGCGCGCCATGCAGGACAAGCGCGACCGCTGCGCTGACGGGCTCTCGGCGGCGGGGTTCGAGGTTATCGATTGCGCCGGCACCTATTTCATAAGTGCCGACTTCCGTCCGCTCGGCTTCGATGGCGACGATATCGCCTTCTGCCGCCATGTGACCGAGAAGGCGGGGGTGACCGCGCTGCCGGTCAGCGCCTTCTACCAGGAAGGCGACGTCACGAACTATGTGCGCTTTTGCTTTTGCAAAGAAGACGAGGTGTTGGACGAGGCAAACCACCGCCTCAAGGCCTTTTTCAAGGGCTGACCGTCACCATATTGCGGTTGCGAAGCATTACCCTCGTTGGCAGATTTATTTGAGGCAGGTTAAAGACTCCGCGCTATTTTGTGCCATTATAGCGGGTAGCGACGGTGGCTGTAGCTCAGTTGGTTAGAGCACTAGATTGTGGATCTAGGGGTCGTGGGTTCAATTCCCATCAGCCACCCCAGTTTCGGCCGTGGCGCGCGTCGATCGCGGCGCGGCGTGCTATCGTAGGCAGGTGATCGCCGCACGGAAGGGATGTGAGTTGGCGGACCAAGAAGTCAAGGAGCTGAGAAGCGATGCCCGCCGCCGGACAATTCTGGGCGGCAAGCTTATCAGCGATTCCGGACAGGTCCGCGATTGCCTCATCATGGATCTCTCGCTTGCTGGCGTCCGTTGCCGGTGCGGTGAGCCCCTTGAGAGCAAGACATTCGTTAATGTGCGCATCGACCGGTTTGGCGAGCTGCGACGGGCCGAGGTGATGTGGGTCAGGGGCGACCAGATCGGCTTGCGCTTCACTGAGAAACTTGCTGGAACCACGGGTACTTCCGCCGGCATCGGCCGGTTGTTGAAACCGATGGCCGATGGTCCCAGTCGTGGCGCATAGCCCGCGCCGTTGACCGGGCGATCCGTGGTCCGTCATTTCTGAACCGTCCTTATCGCCTCACACCAAATAGATAAGAACGAGATGTCGCCCACTGCGCGGGATGCGCCGATCCAACGCATCGATGTGACGCGCGAAGCGGGTTGCAAGTTCTGCGATATTCAGGACGGCTATCCTGATGACCGCCTGATCGGTGAGAACGAGCTCGCTTACGCCATCATCGATCGATTCCCTGCGACGGCGCTGCATTCGTTGGTGATCCCGAAGCGCCACGTCGCAGACCTATTCGATCTGGACGAGTCGGAACTGCGGGCGATGTTGGGGTTGCTGGCTGAGATCCGTACCTACATCCTGGGCGAGGATGCTTCCGTAGAAGGTTTCAATGTTGGCGCAAACTGCGGGGTGGCGGCCGGGCAGTCGATCTTTCACGTTCACGTTCACCTGATACCGCGGCGCCAAGGCGACGTTGAGGATCCACGAGGCGGCGTGCGTAGCGTTATCCCGCACAAGCGACCCTATTGATTGACTTTGCACACGTATCGGCGTGCGGACGCGCGCCATGAGCTTGTGCAGTCCGCACCTGCGCGGCCTCGCCGTCGCGGCGACGGGGGTCCTCATCATAACGCCGGACAGCTTGTTGGTTCGTCTTGTAGAGACCGATGTATGGACAATACTTTTCTTCCGCGGCGTATTGGTCGCGCTGGCGCTGGTCGCCTTTTTTGGCGTCAGGCTCGGGCGTGCAACACCAGATATCTTCCTCACGATGGGTCGTGCAGGCATCCTGTCCGGAATTCTCGCGGCCGCCAGCAACATCCTGTTTGTCGTTTCCCTCACCTTGACCAGTGTGGCGAACACGCTGGTCATCGTCAGCGCCGCACCGCTGTTTGCGGCGATTCACAGTCGAAATTTTCTTAGGGAAGCAATATCGCCTCGGACTTGGATCGCGGTTTTGGTGGTCTTCATCGGTATTGCGGCGATCTTCTCCGGCAACCTTGGCGGTGGGGCACTGATCGGAGATCTCTGTGCAATCGGCGCTGCGCTCTTCTTTTCCGGCCACCTAACAACGCTGCGCTACGCTAAACACCTCAACATGGTGCCGTCGGTCGCGCTCGCCGGCCTCTTTACTGCTCTGGCCGTCCTGCCCCTTGCGGCACCGCTGTCGGTGAGTCTGCGCGATCTCGTACTCCTTACTGTGATGGGGTTTGTGATGTTGCCGCTCGCCTTGGGCTTGATTGCGCTCGGTCCACGCCTAATCCCGGCCCCCGAAGTCGGCTTGCTGATCCTTCTGGAGTCGGTCCTCGGACCGTTCTGGGTGTGGCTTGTGATTGGCGAGGTGCCGGCCGTCCAGACGTTTTATGGCGGGGTATTGGTGCTCGGCACACTCGCAGTTCACACCGCCTATGTGCTGCGGCGCGAGACGGCATCAAGTTAGTGAAGCGCCGACGGCAGCGGCGCGACTATCGTGCTAAGGTTTACCGGAACTCTGGAGACAGGTATTGGGTCTCGTCGTCCTCGCCGTTCTCGTCTGCATCATAATGGCAGTGGTTCTGCCGTGGGCGCTGCTGCGCAAGTTGGATGGCGAGTCGGACGGTGGGGACGAGGGCAGGAAACAAGGACCGGAGCCACCGCCACCGGAGTAAGCCGGTCGCTCAAACGGGACTTTGGCATTCGCCGTCCGCCGCAACGGGTTGGCCGATGCCGCCAATCGGCGAGGACTTCAGACCTCGGCGGCCACTCAATCCGATTAGTCGATGATGTGATATACGGGGGCCTTCTCCAACTCCCAGGTCCCGGAGTCCCGGTCGTACTGGGACAACGTGAAGCAATGCCAATCGGTGTCATCCAGCTTCGGATGATCGGCCCGATAATAGTAGCCCGGCCACCGCGTTTCCGTTCGGTACATCGTGTGCTGCGTCACACACTCCGAGGCCAGGACCCGGTGCTGAAGTTCCCACGCGCGCTGAAGCTGGTGAAGGTCTTCGGCGCCGAGATGGTCGAGGTCTTCCCTTAACATGTCCAACAACTCCTGCCCGCGTGTGAGCAACGGTTCGTTGGTCGTGTAATGGGAGCTGATGCCGCCGACATATTCGTCCATGATCTTTTCGAGACGCTGCAGACCATGAATTGGCAAGAGATAGCTCGGTGAAACGCTTCCCCCGACGATTTCGTTGCGGCCGACCTCGTAGTTGTCCATCGGCCGGAAGACGACCTCCTTGAGAGTTTCGTACTCCGCCTCGCTGACCTGCGGCTGGTCGTTCCCCAGGTCGTTCACGTAATTGACCGCCGCCTTGCCGGCAATGCGGCCTTCCGTGAAGGATCCCGACGAGAATTTGTGGGCGGTGCCGCCAATAGTGTCGCCGGCGCCGAAGAGGCCGTCGACGGTCATCATCCGGTTGTAGCCCCATTGATATTCGTCGGGTGCGTAGTCCTCCGGACCGCTCGCCCAGGCGCCTGAACATGTGGCGTGGGAGCCCATGACATAGGGCTCTGACGTGGTCAACTCGGGGTTGATTTCCTTGGGATCGACGTTCTGTGAGGCCCAGACGACGGCTTGTCCGATCGTCATGCCGAGGAAGTTCTCCCAGCCAACCGTCTCCTTGTGCGGGTCCTGGAAGGCTTCCTTGGTTACCATGCGGATCGGGCCACGGCCGGCCTTCATTTCCTCCAGAAATGCGTGGTTTCGCAGGCAGGTCGGCACCGGGTGCCGATCAACATAGTCCCCGACCAACTCCTTGGTGTGTTCGTACCATGCGGACTCGTACTCTTCTCCATACGCGTTTTCGGTGTACGTCTTGAGATGCAGGAAGTAGGCGCCGACCGGACCATAGCCGTCCTTGAATCGGGTGAGGACGATCCGGTTCTCCATCTGCGTCATTTTGGCACCGGCGAGGATCGGCAACGCATAAGCAGAAGCGCTGCTCCACGGGGCATACCAGGTCCGTCCCATGCCTTCACCGACAGCCCGGGGCTTGAAAATGTGCGACGCACCACCAGCAGATACGATGACGGCCTTGGCGCGGAAGACGTAGAAATCCCCAGTACGGACGTTGAAACCGACCGCTCCGGCAACCCGGTTCGGTTTCGTCTTGTCCATCAACAGGTGGGTGACCATGATCCGGTTGTAAACTTCGGTGGCGGCCTTGCGAGCGGCCTCGGCGACGATCGGCTTGTAGCTTTCGCCGTGAATCATGATTTGCCACTGGCCTTCGCGCAGATACCGCCCGGTTTCCGGGTCCTTCATGATCGGCAGACCCCACTCTTCGAACTTGTGTACCGTGGAGTCCACATGCCGCGCGATATCGTAACCTAAGTCTTCGCGCACGAGTCCCATAAGGTCATTCCGGGCATAGCGGACATGGTCCTCGGGCTGGTTCTCGTCCCATTGCATGCCCATGTAGCAGTTGATGGCATACAGGCCCTGCGCGACGGCGCCGCTGCGCTCGATATTCGCCTTCTCGACGACGACAACCTTTTTGTCGCGCGCCCAGTAGCGGGATTCGTAAGTGGCGCCACAGCCTGCCATGCCGCCGCCAATGACGAGGATATCCGAATCCACGGATATCGTTTTTCGCCGCGAGAACAGTCCCATCAGACCCCTTCCAGCTTGAGTTGATCGGGCGTCAACGCGGGTAACTTATCGATGTTGAGTGCTTCCGGTTCGTGCGCGAGCTCCTGGGATTTCATAGCCTCTCGGGTCGGCGCTTCGTAATCGGATGCTGACTTGATCGATCCCCAAGGCGTGGTCCTGATAGGCGACTCAAAGTTCTTCTCGCGGCCGTCACGGAATTTGACCTTCCATGAAACCGTACCCTTCTCCTCTTCCCGGAGCACCCGAACGCTGTGGCCCAAGGGGGCGAAGTCAGCATAACCACGGCAGTCGATCGCGTTTTGCGGACACGCCTTCACACAGGAGTAGCATTCCCAGCACATATTGGGTTCGATGTTGTAAGCGCGGCGGTACGTCTTATCGATGTGCATGATGTCGGACGGGCAGATATCGACGCAATGTCCACAGCCGTCGCAACGAGTCATGTAAACAAATGTCGGCATGTTACTCAGTTATCTCCTGTATCGAAGACCAGTGATGGGCGGATCAATAGTGTCGGGCATGCTCGTGGGCACTGCCGAATGTCTTGGGTTTGTCGGCCGGGACCGGCAGGTTGTTCCTCCAGCCGTTCGCTTCGGCCACCCGTTTCTCGAAGGCCGCTGCTGGCTTGAAGAACATGTGCGAGAACTTCGACCACGGAACGGAGCCGAACAGCACCGTCGTGGCGAGCAGATACAAAGCGAGGAAGACGTTTGTCCATGAGTTGCCGCTCGCCTGCAGGTAGGACCAGATCAGACCCAGTGTTACGCTTGCGAGCAGCGAGACGATAAACAGGTCGGCGCGCACAATGCGGAACGGTGAATTGCCCTCAGAGGCGACATCAACCCGCATGAAGAACCAGAACCAGTAACCCCCCAAGCAAACCATCAAGCCCCCAACGTGCCACAGTTGCGGCAAGATGGCGGGCGTAGGCGCGGCATGCGTCGGGTACCAAAACACCATGATGGCGCTGGCGATCACATAAGCCAAGAAGCCGTACATTGTCAGAAGGTGAGCAACTCTACGCTGTCCGTTGGGGAATTCACCGGACGTCAGTCCCTCAACTACAGCGGTCTGAATCGCAAGCGACACCATCTCGCCGCCACCGACCTGCTGCGTCCCTTTTATCCTCGCGTTCCGCCAGTTGTCGAAGAAGTATTTGGCGCTCCTCTTGTGCCAGATGTCGAACAACGTGCCACCCACGACCAGAAGTGTCATGACGACAACGTAGGTCTGCAAAACGATGGGCGGTATGGACGCCGAAAGCTCGGCAAAGGGATTGCTGGTGAACATTAAACTACCGCAATGTTAGCCAGTTACTACAAATGCAATGACCGATGGCATTAGCTGTCGCGCGAGGCACCGGACCGCCTGAGATCGTCTTCGGTCAGCGGAGCCATCGACGCAATCCCGCAATACTGCACCCAACAACCAGAGTCGTCTGGTTGGGCATTTCGCTTCCGGCCATGTGGGTTGTCCTCCCCGACAACAAGCCTTGTTCCGTCCCAGCCATGTACTTCGAACCGGTCACGGCTGCGCCGAGAAACGATTATAATCTCTGCGCAAAATCTCACACAAGACTAAAGCGCGATGTAGTCCATGACAAGGCCGGAAGGTCGTATCTGACCTGGTAGCTATCGCAGTGGAGTCGCCTTGGTGGTCGCCTGCAATACGCCCCCTGGGCTTGATAATTCGCTGCGATGATTGATCATCGGGGATGATATTTCCGATGGCACATGTGTTCAGGCTTCTGCTACAACGCCGGTCGCCCATACCGGGCTGGCTAAAATGATTTAAATAACGATTCCGTATTACTTAAATTTTTCCAAGTAACTTGAACGGGAGCATAGTAAATGTCCGAACTCGTTACGCCCTTTGGTGGCGCTGGACTGAAGGCACTTATGATTCCGGAATCTGAGCTCGCCGACCAGCGTTCGCGTGCAGGGAACTTGAAACAAGTGCCAATGACCAGCCGCGAAACGTCTGACCTCGTAATGATGGCGATGGGTGCCTACAGCCCGATCGACGGGTTTATGGGATATGAGGATTGGCGCGGTGTCTGCCAAGACATGCAGTTGTCGAGTGGTCTCTTTTGGCCGATACCGATTACGCATTCGTGTGCCGCCGACTTGGCCGACGGCATCAACCTCGGAGATGAAGTTGTGCTCGTCGACGAAGAAACGTCGGAACTCATGGCAATCCTCGAGGTGACCGAGAAATACGCGATCGACAAGGCGTTTGAGTGTTCGCATGTCTATCGAACGGCAGATCCTGCGCATCCCGGTGTCCAGAAGGTTATGGAACAGCATGATGTTAATCTCGCGGGCCGCGTGAAAGCATTGAGCGAGGGCATATTTCCGGAAACTTACAGCGATCTCTACCTGCGCCCAACTGAGTCGCGCGCTTTGTTTGAGGAAAAAGGATGGTCCACCGTCGCCGCCTTTCAAACTCGAAACCCGATGCACCGCAGCCATGAACACCTTGCCAAGATTGCGGTGGAGGTTTTTGACGGACTCCTCATTCATCAGGTGCTTGGCAAACTCAAGCCTGGCGATATTCCAGCCGACATACGGACTCGTGCGATCGACGCCCTGGTCGAGAACTACTTCGTGCCTGGAACGGTGATCCAAGCAGGCTATCCGATAGAAATGCGCTACGCTGGACCCCGCGAGGCCCTGTTACACGCGCTGTTTCGGCAGAATTTTGGATGCTCGCATCTTGTCATCGGCCGGGACCACGCAGGTGTCGGCGACTACTACGGACCGTTCGACGCACAAGACATATTCGACACGCTTCCAGAAGCAAGCCTCGAAACGAAACCGCTAAAAATCGACATTACGTTCTATTGCTTCCGTTGCGGCGGCGTATCGACCGGCCGGACATGTCCGCATGGCGAAGAGGATCGCCTCAGCATTTCAGGAACGCGGCTGCGCGAGATGTTTGCCAATCACGAGCAGATCCCGCCGGAATTTAGCCGACCCGAAGTGCTCAAGGTGCTTCAGGACTATTATGGGCACCTCTAAGAATTCGCGATTTGACAGAGGATGATTTGTTAAACGGGCTGTGGCCGTCTGCGGCCATGCTGGCACCGGGATTTCCGGGAGTTTCCCGCGCTCCAATTGAGCTATTTCCGCTTCAAGACCGTGCCCAGGCGATCTCCTACTCAGAGTATTGTCACACCGCCGCGGCGAGGCGGTTCAGTTGGACCAGACGGCGCATGTTGTAGGCGAGGTTCTTCAGCCCTATCCGAGCCTTTGCCCGCGCCAGCCCGACACTACGCAGCAGCGTCCCGCCCATGTCGTTGCTCTGGGCCCCGAAAACATGCTCGACGCGGACCCGAACGGACGAACGGGTCTTGTTGCCTTGCTTCTCGCGCTCGCTCAGCGGCTTGTTGCGGCGGGCTTTGCGATGGATCCGGCTCCTCAACCCCTTCTTCTTCAGCGCCGCCTCGATCTCCGCCGAGCGATAAGCGCTGTCCGCCCATACGCCCAAGGCCGTGTTGTCCCCATCCAGGACATCGTCGAGAACCTTACTGTCGTGCGTCGCCGCGTCGCTCACCTGATAGCGCCGCACCAGCTTGTGCCGACGGTCCACGTTGACATGGTTCTTGTAGCCGTAATGGCTCCTGCCGTGCTTCTTGGTCCACCGCGCCTCGACATCCTTTTGGCGCCGCTTTGCCGGCTTATCCTGCCAGCATTCCGGCGTCTCGCCAGCCTTTATCCCCGCGTTCTCCTTGCGGCTGTTGCGCTGTTTGGGCACCGCCACGATCGAGGCGTCGATGATCTGGCCGCCCATCGCCAGATAGCCCTGATCCTTCAGGTGGCCATCGAACGTCTCGAATAAGGTCTCAATCACCCCAGCTTGCGTCAACTGTTCGCGGTACAGCCACACTGTCTTGGCATCGGGAACCCGGTCCTCCAGACCCAACCCCAAAAACCGCATGAACGACAGGCGATCCCGGATCTGATGCTCAACCTGATCGTCCGACAGATTGTAGAGTGCGCTCAGAATGATCGTCTTGAACATCACCACCGCGTCCCACGGCTTGCGTCCCGCCCGCGACTTGCGCGCCTTGTCCGAACGCCGACACACCGCATCCAAACACCCACGGAAGTCTTCCCACGGAACAACCTCGTCGATCTTCGCCAGAGGCTCGTTCTTGGCGTCCAGCCCGGTATACCGCTTCGAAAGATCAAAAAATCCTATCTGACCCATGAACACCCCTCCCGATGTCAACAAATCGTCAACCCGATTCTAAACCGACGGTGCGCGAAAATGGCATTTTTAGAGATGCCCTTATGATGGTCTAGACTGAGGACGTCGTGTCGGGCCGACACCAAGTACGACTCTATAGCTCGGTGTACTTGCGCGAAGTTCCACGTGACTTGTCGATTGGGTATTTCGCGGCGTTGAGATCGATCTTCTTGGCGGCCGCGGCCGGCAGATCGATGCCGGCGCGTTCGCAAATCAGCAGTAGGTAAAGGAGCACGTCGGCGCATTCTTCGCTCAGCCTGTCAATGAACGCGGGGTCGCCGAGCATCGCTTCGACCTCGCCATCGCTTTTCCACTGTGCGAGTTCCAACAACTCCGCAGCCTCGAGGTTGATCGACAGCAGCAAATTCTTGAGAGTTTGAAACTGACGCCAGTCGCGGTCATCGCGAAAGGTGACCAAACGGCGCGTGAGCTCCGCAAGGCTCGGTTGGTCCTCAGATGTGCGGGTCATATGCCGCGCATCCATGATGCTAACCGACCGGTTGTTTCTCTGCGGTCGTCCGTCTCGGGTTGACCTAATTTGGACTCGAACGCGTCGGACGACAGGGTCATTCGGTGAACAGATTGTCGACCCGTTCGATCGTCGAATCCTCTTTCTCTGCCGCTGCAATCCACTCGACGAGCGGTGGATAGGAGCGCATCACGTCGCGGTAGATCTCGCCGTGTGCGGGCAGCGCGACATTATAGGTGACAAATCGGTTGACTATGTGAGCGTGCATCGCGTCAGCGACCGTAAAATGGCCAAACAGGAACGGTCCACCGGATCCGAAACGTTCACGGCAGTCGCTCCAGATCGCCATGATGCGGTCGATATATTTGGCAACGTCCCCCGTCGGCTCCACGCGTTTTGTGCGACGCCTGATATTTGTGTCGTAGTAGAAGGAAATTGCCCGCCCACCGCCGGAATGCATTTCGGCGACGACCGAACGGGCGACAGCCCGGGCCTCGCTCTCCTCCGGCCATAATTGGGCACTTGGCACGAGTTCGCCCACGTATTCGCAGATTGCGAGTGAGTCCCAAATCGTCCGATCACCGTGTTTGAGAACCGGAGTGCGACCAGTCGGACCGTATTCGAGCATGCGCTTCGTAGTGTCGGGTTGGAAGAACGGGATCACGACTTCCTCGAAGTCCAATTTCGCCGTTCGCATGCACAGCCAAGCGGGGAGCGGCCACAGGCAGTAGTTTTTGCTGGCGATCATGAGTGTCAGGTCAGTCATCGTGCCTAAACCTCTCTTCAACAAAGTGCTCGTCGCTATCTTGTTTCGCCGTCCGGTATCATTCAACGGAACAGGCAAGATCCAAGAATAAAGCTAGCACGCCGTGGTCTACGTCGGCCAACGTGAGATTCGCGTCCGAGGTGTGGCCTGCCACGCCGCAGGATGACAGTAACGCTGGGAGCAAGGTGGACGCGAAGAACTCGCGACGAACCAGACTCTCAAATGCTGCTGCCAACGCATGGTTTGCGGCCAAACGGCGGGTGAGGTCCGCGAGGCTCGGTTGCGTCATTCGTTGAATAGGTTGTCGACCCGCTCCAACTTCGATGGTTCCTTTTCGGCGGCTGCGATCCATTCGACATGCGGCGGATAGGAACGCACCACGTCGCGGTAGATCTGGCAGTCGGCCGGCAACTCGATGTCATAGGTCACAAATCGGTTGACCAGGTGGGCGTGCATTGCGTCGGCGATGGTGAAATGACCGAACAGGAATGGTCCATCCGATCCGAAGCGGATTCGGCAGTCCCGCCAAATTTCCATGACGCGATCGAAATCGGTGACCGCCCTTTCCGTCAGCTTGGGATTCACTTCCGTCAGCGTCACGCGTTTCGTTCGGCGCCGAACGTTCGTATCGAGCGTGTAGGCGATAAAACGCCCGCCACCGGAATGCAGCTCGGCAACAACCGAACGGGCGACGGCGCGAGCCGCCGAATCCTTGGGCCAAAGTCTGGCGCTTGGCACGAGTTCGTTCACATATTCGCAGATCGCGAGTGAATCCCAGATCGTCCGATCGCCATGCTTGAGAACCGGAACACGACCGGTCGGACCGTATTCGAGCATGCGGGTCGTTGTATCGGGTTCTTCAAATGGAATCACGACTTCCTCGAAGTCCAGCTTTGCCGTCCTCATACAGAGCCAGGCAGGGAGCGGCCAAAGGCAGTAATTCTTGCTCGCGATCACTAGCGTCATATCGGCCATCGTACCTACGCCTCTCTTCAACAGATTATTCGTCGCAGTCTCGGCTCGTCGTCTGCTGTTTTTCGATGTTCTCAGACGAGGTCAGTGAAAAAATAGCACGCTGCGGCTCCTGCCGGCCAACGTGAGATTCGCTTCTGTCGGTAGGGGCAGCTCATCGGGCAATACCGCAGCGAGAACCCAACAGTTGCGACAAGTTCATCTCGATGAGCTAGCGATCAATCAGACCTTGAAGAGCCGTCGCAAGCCGTCCAGCATATTTCCGGTGGGCTGTTGTGTTGGGATGCGCATCGCCCGAGGTTACCCAGAGTGCTCGAGGCGCGTCATTCGCGACTGCCGGCAGGAGATCGATGAACAGTATGCCAAGATCGCTCGCCAATGTCGCCAAGGCATCGTTCACGGCCGTGAACGGGTAGGGGTCGAGTTGATGCAGCTCTGGATAGCTGGCGATGACAAGGTCTATGTTCCGCGCCTTGGAGGCCCACGCCAGCTCTCCGATCTTCGCTTGGGCGACCGCCCAGCCCGGCGCTTCAGACGCGTACAGTCCCCGATAGTAGCCGAGCCAATCGCCGCCGGCATATCGGCGCACTGCTGAATGTATGCGGTTTGCGAGGAAGACGTAGGCAGCAGACTTTTCGCGCAGAAGGCCGCCTATCAGCCCGTTGATTAAGTCGGCGCCGTCTGATTCTCTGGTTCCCTGATTTGCAGGGGGGTTTGCCGATGGCGATGGGACGGCAGAAGGCTGGTCAGGGGGATCTGATGGTGAGCTGGTCGGAGATGCCGCGCTCTCCGGGTCATGTGTTTTATGACCGCCTGCAGTCGGTGCTGATCGAGGGCGGCTTCGACGCCTTTGCCGAGGCGAGCTGCCGGCCTTATTACGCGGCCCGGATGGGCGCGCCCTCGGTGCCGCCCGGGCGCTATTTCCGGATGCACCTGGTGGGCTACTTCGAGGGCATCGACAGCGAGCGCGGTCTGGAGTGGCGCTGCTCGGACTCGCTTTCGCTGCGGGCGTTCCTGCGACTGGGGAGCCGTGATCGGGTACCGGACCATTCCTGGC
>CBDCIT010000008.1:0-100149 GCA_965217615.1 Alphaproteobacteria bacterium | reverse complement strand
GCAGCTTCGGACACCATCTCCGCCCGCCGACGGGCGTCGGCGCCAGCGGCCTGCCCCTTGGAAACGAGCTCTTCGGTCGCAACGGCGTCCGTCTGCGCCTTTTCAAGTGCGGCGCGCAACGCTTTTGCGTCAGTCGCTGGAGCCTGTCCGGCCTTGCGGAGTCCGGGCACGAAACGTTCGGTCAGTTTTGACATAATCGCGACTATGAAGGAATCCACGCCGACTTCCAAGTGTGCGCCGCTTGCGCGAACTCGCAGGCGCAGACGGGCCATGGAAATGATCCCCGCCCGTCTGCGCGGTTAGGGCCGTCGCGGGCCGTCAGCGCTGTAAACGCTGCTGGTGAAGGACTCCGCGAGACGCCCAAGCTCCGGTCCCAGCATGCGGATCTCCGTGATCTTTGGTACATATCCACGCACATCCGCCGCGAAGTCGGCGAGCGCTGGCGGCACCTGGCGTTCCGTCACATCAAGCGCGTGCAACGCCGTCACCGATAGCATGGCGAGCGATGCGTCGAGGCAGCGCCCTGCTTCTCGCTCCGCCAACCACGCCGATTGGGTCGGCGTCTTCAGATCGGATTGGCCGAAGCCGCCGCTTTCGCTGCCAGGAATAAAGGTGCGCTGGGCCGCTCGGCGCGCCCGCTCACCATAGCCGACCTGAATCTGGGCGAGGTAGCGTACCGGCCCTTCTATATCACCGATGGTCAGCCAATGCGGCAGACGCGAGACGGCGCCGTCCTGCAGTTTCGATGTTTGCCGTTCGCCGACACGGCAGAGATCGGCCCAGCAGGCCGCGAGTTCGTCGAGCACCGAATAGCTGATGGCGTTGTGAAACCCTGAATTATGGAGAAGGCGGCCGAGCGGATGGTCGGCGTCAGGCGGCAGGTAGATCGGGTTGTCGACGGCGCCCGCAAGCGCCTCCTCGGCCGCTTTTTCCGCTTCTGCCACGGCGCGGAAGACACGCGCCAGGACACGCGGCATCGCGCGGAAGCTGACCGGCGCCTGATACGTCCGGCGATCGGCATCCACCTCCACAAGAAAGCGACTTAGTGTCTCGGCTGCCGCGATCTCGTGCTCGCCGCCCCACAACCGGGCAAGGGCGACGTCGTAGTGTTCGAGCGGCGACTGAAACGCCTCGATCGAAAGTCGAATGTCTTGACTGCAAGCGCCAAACGTCGGCTCACGGCAATGGCGGTATCGGCCAGCACAGCCGTAATACTTCCGGTTCCGTTCAGCAGCGCATTCGATTCCTTCGGCTGCAGATCATAGTCGCGGAACAGGTCGTGAAACGCGTGCGTCATCATGTTGATCTGGCCCCCGGCGTCGTTGTTGTCGGCGGGCACTTCCGGCAATGCTCGGCCGTCGAGCATCGCAGTAACAGCCTGCGCCAGCTTCGGGGTGACGGCGGCATGACCTTCGATGAAGGTCGTCAGCTTGGACAACACGATGGCCCGAACGACCCGTTCGGGCAGTGGGTCGCCGAACAATACTGCGGAAGCAAACGGCTTGCGTTGCGCCTGCCTGGTGCGGCCTGCATCGTCTAGCTGGGTCTTGGCGGCCTGGTTGAAGCCCGTCGTCACACCATAAACAAACATTGACGGGTCGCTTTCGACGAGTGCCAGGAAGCTCTCGCGACATTCACCGATGCGCGCGAGCGCCGCCTCGCTCAAGGCAACGTCCTCACCTTTCCAGGCGACGCGATATGTCGAGTCGAGGTTAATATCCGCACGGTGCTCAAGCGTAACCGTCATGGTTCAGCTCCTTGGATGTCTGCGTGAGTGACATGGATATGGCACAATAGTGCCACTTGGACGCCAAATCAGCCCACATATGATTGTCGAGGACCTGTGCCGCACGTCACGCCATCTCCACGCGTTACAGCACTCGCACTGCTCGGCCAGGTGCTTGAAACAGGCCGCACACTCGCAGAGGCATTTCTGGCCGATCGGCGGCTCGCGCGGATGAGCGTACGTGATCACGCTTTTTCGCGTCTCCTCGTTCTGACCGTGCTGCGCCGCCTCGGTCAACTCGACGATCTAATTGACCAACGGCTCGACGATCCACAGCTTGGCGGCGCAAAGGCCGGCCGCACGGCACGCAACATACTGCGGCTCGGCGCGGCTCAATTGGTATTCCTCAAGACTCCACCACATGCCGCCGTGGATACCTCCGTTGCGATGGCGGACACTCGAAACGCGCGGCGCTTCAAAGACCTCGTAAATGCCGTCCTGCGGCGCATCGCCGATTCGGGATCGGAGGAGGTCGAGGCACAAGACGCTGCGCGCCTCAATACCCCCGATTGGTTGTGGCACCGCTGGTGCGGTGAGTATGGCGAAGACAGGACGCGGGCGATTGCCGCGGCGCACTTGAACGAACCGCCACTCGATATTTCAGTCAAAGTATCGCCCGAGCTCTGGGCAAAGCGGCTGCAGGCAAATCTGCTGCCGACCGGGAGCCTCCGCCGGTTGGCGGGCGGTGACATTGCCTCGCTTCCTGGCTTCACCGACGGCGAATGGTGGGTGCAAGACGCCGCGGCGGCCCTTCCCGCGCGTCTCCTCGGCAACGTTCAAGGCAAATCCGTTGTCGAGCTCTGTGCTGCACCCGGTGGCAAAACCGCGCAACTCGCGGCCAATGGCGCAGAGGTTGTCGCCGTCGACAAATCGGCGCGACGGTTGGATCGTCTCCGATCCAATCTCCGCCGGCTCCACCTGCAAGCAACACCGATAGTCGCTGATGCGACGAAGTGGCGTCCCCCCACGCCATTCGACGCGGTCCTGCTCGATGCGCCTTGTACCGCCACCGGCACGATGCGCCGCCACCCCGACATTGCGCGATCGAAATCCGTGACCGATATCGAACGTATGGCGCAGCTGCAGAGCCAGTTGCTGACCGCCGCCGTCGATATGCTCACCCCGGGGGGGCTCTTGGTCTACGCAGTCTGTTCGCTTGAACCCGAGGAGGGGCCCGATCGCATTGCGGCGCTCCTTGCCAGCGGCGCTCCCCTGGTTCCAGTGCCGATCACGACCGATGAACAGCCGATGCTGCGCGAGGCGATCAGGCCCGACGGTTTCATGCGAACAACGCCGGCGCTATGGCCAGATCGCGGAAGCCTGGACGGGTTCTTTGTTGCCCGGTTGAAGAAACTTGAGGCTCGCTAAATCCCAACTTTATGAGAAACGCTTTACGGAACAGCACGAAGGTTGCAGATTGAAGAAGATTTGCGAATGTTGGTGACAGCAGTCCAAACTGGACACGGAATCACATGTCATTTTTCTTCGAACTTTGGGCATTCATGCGGCAGCGCAAAAAATTTTGGCTTCTGCCAATCCTCATTATGATGGGGATCTTCGGTGGTCTTATCGTCCTCACTCAAGGTACGGCTGTGGCACCATTCATTTACACAATCTTTTGAGCAACGGCGCCTAGCTTAGGCGCGAGCGGCCAATCGCTACATGCGTATTCTCGGCATTTCGGCCTTTTACCACGACAGCGCCGCGGCGCTCGTCTTGGATGGCCAGATCGTCGCGGCAGCGCAGGAAGAGTGGTTCACCCGCAAGAAGCACGATTCGACCTATCCAACCAACGCGGTTGCCTATTGCCTCGACGAAGGCGAGGTGTCGTTGACCGACATCGACTTCGTCGCCTTCTATGACAAGCCGTTTCTCAAGTTCGAACGCCTGCTTGAGACTTACCTCGCATTTGCACCGCGGGGGTTCAAAAGTTTTTCGATGGCTGTGCCAGTTTGGCTCAGGGAAAAGCTATTTCAGAAAAATCTTCTCAAACAGCATCTCAAGCTGCTCGCTCCAGACTACGATTGGGACCGACGTCTTCTTTTCACGGAACACCATCAGGCACATGCGGCTTTGGCGTTTTTCCCCTCGCCGTTCGAGGAGGCAGCGATCCTGACGATGGACGGGGTCGGCGAGTGGGCAACGACGTCGGCCGCGCGTGGCCATGGAAACGAGCTCGATATGATCGAGGAAATCCACTTCCCCCACTCGCTCAGCCTGCTCTACTCGGCCTTTACGTACTACACCGGGTTCAAGGTAAATTCCGGCGAATACAAAGTGATGGGGCTAGCACCCTACGGTGAGCCTAAATATAAGGCCCGGATCCTCGATAATCTGCTCGACCTGAAAGAAGACGGATCGTTTCGGCTAGATCTGGACTACTTCGATTACTGTACCGGTCTGCGTATGACAAATGCGCGGTTCGACGCACTGTTCGAAGGGCCGCCGCGCGATCCGACATCATTGCTGGAACAGCGGCATATGGACCTCGCCGCTTCGATCCAAGCCGTAACTGAGGAAATCGTGCTTCGGCTCACTCGGTCGATCGCTCGCAACACTGGCGCCCGTAATCTGTGCCTTGCCGGTGGCGTTGCACTCAACTGCGTCGCCAACGGAAAGATTATCGACAGCGGATCCTTTGAGCGAGTGTGGGTCCAGCCTGCCGCGGGCGATGCCGGTGGCGCGAAATTTTCGGTTCTGGACGACGATGAACTTCTTCGTTGCGTTGCCGAGGCGTTGGAGGGCGGAAAGGCGGTTGGATGGTTCCAGGGGCGCATGGAATTCGGTCCGCGGGCGCTTGGCGCACGATCGATTCTCGGCGACGCGCGCTCCGCGACGATGCAGAAGACCCTCAACCTGAAGGTCAAATATCGCGAGAGCTTCAGGCCATTCGCGCCCGCAGTTCTGCGGGAGGATCTCGACGACTGGTTCGAGCTGGACTGCGACAGTCCGTATATGCTGTTCGTCGCCGGGATTGGCGACGGGCGACGGCGTGCCATGACCCAGAGCGAGCAGACACTTTTTGGAATCGACAAGCTGAACGTGCCGCGGTCCGACATTCCGGCGGTTACTCATGTCGACTATTCCGCGCGTATCCAAACCGTACATCGCCAAACCAACCCGCGTTTCCATGCCCTGCTCACTGCCTTCAAGGCGCGCACCCAGTGTCCGGTTCTCGTCAACACCAGTTTCAACGTGCGCGGCGAGCCGATCGTTTGTACGCCAGAGGATGCATTCCGCTGCTTCATGGGTACCGACATCGATGTGCTGGCCGCCGGCAACTGTTATCTGCGCAAGGAAGATCAAAAAAACCGGCACTCAAACACGACTACGCTAACGAGTTCGAGCTCGATTGAGGCCACGTACACGCGCGGAGCCGTATTGCCGCTTGCGCGTCGTCTCGCAAGGCACTAGGTAAGAGTCATGCAGCAACCGGTCCGGATCGCCCCTTCCATTCTCGCTGCGGACTTCGCCAAGTTGGGCGATGAAGTAGGCGCCGTTAGCGAGGCGGGCGCCGACTATATCCACATTGATGTCATGGACGGGCACTATGTTCCCAACATCACGATCGGCCCGGGCATGGTCGAGGCGCTGCGGCCGCACAGTTCAAAAGTGTTCGACGTCCACTTGATGATTGCGCCTGCAGACCCATTCATCGAGCACTTCGCCAAGGCCGGCGCCGACATCATCACGGTTCACCCTGAAGCGGGTCCGCATGTTCGCACCACGCTTCAGCGCATCAAGCAGCTCGGTAAGAAAGCCGGTGTTGCGCTCAACCCGGCGACCCCAGCAGCCGCCATTGACCATTTGCTCGACGAGGTCGATCTCGTCCTAGTTATGACGGTTAATCCCGGATTTGGCGGTCAGGCCTTCATCGAGTCGCAGCTCGACAAACTCAGCGAGCTACGCCGGCAGATCGACGCGACGGGCCGGCAAATCGACCTCGAAGTCGACGGCGGCATCAACTTCGATACGGCGCCAAGGGCGATCGCCGCCGGCGCCGACGTCCTCGCGGCCGGTACCGCGGCCTTCAATGGCGGGCGCGATGCATACGCCGGCAACATCCGCCAGCTGCGCGGGGAGGCTTGAACGTCCGCACGATGAGCGGCGTTCCGTCCGAGCAAACGCTCGCTTGGCCGGCTCTGCGATACCAGTTCCTTAGAGCCTTCTTTTCGACACCGATTTATCCCCTCACACTGGCCGGCGGCGTGCCAGAAGCGCCAGCAGTCGTTCCCCCAGATCCGTGGCCCGGCGATCCCTTACGCGGTGCAGCGATCCGTAGCGGACGCTTTGTATTTTCTGGCCACTCAATGACATGTGCGACGGATCCGTGGGTCGCCGCGTTTGCCGACGCGCATCCAATGCGTTGGCAGCGCGCGATGCATGAGTTCACATGGCTCCGCGATCTCCGCGCGCTTGGGGGAGACGATGCAAGGCAGGCCGCGCGAGCGCTCACCATGTCGTGGATCAATCAGCATAGCGGATGGTCAGCGACGGCATGGCGCGCTGACGTCCTGGCGTCACGAATCATGGCTTGGCTGACACATTACGACGTGTTTTTTGCAAGTGCCGATGATGCGTTTCGACGCAGATTAATGGCGAGTATCGGCCGGCAAGTTCGCCACTTAACCCGCGTATTGCCTGCCGAGGTTGATGGCGCGGCGCGCCTTACCGCTCTTAAGGGGCTAATTTGCGGTGCGATTGCTCTTCCCTGCCCGAACACGGTCGAGGATAGTGGGCGCAAACTCCTAAAAAGAGAGCTTGCGCGACAGATTCTTCCAGACGGAGGACATGTCGAGCGCAACCCGACGCTGCAGCTCCGAGTGCTTTGCGATCTGATCGATATCCGCGCGACGTTGAACGCGGGACGTCGCGAACTACCGGAATTCCTGCAGCACGCCATCGATAGACTGGCACCGATGCTGCGTTTCTTCCGCCACGGTGACCGCGTATTGGCACATTTCAACGGCTCGAACGAAGGTGAAGGTAAATTGATCGATTTGGCCTTAAGCCAAGCTGACGCGCGCGGCCGGGCACCACGGAGTGCACCGCATAGCGGATTTGAACGGCTGCATGCGGGCCGCATGCTGATTTTGGTCGACACCGGGCGCACTTTGGCGGGTTTCGACCGCAGCGGCTGCGCCGGGACGCTAAGTTTTGAGGCGAGTGTCGGACGTGATCGACTCATCGTAAATTGCGGAGCCGCGACGGACGGAGATCGACAGTGGCAATGGGCATGCCGCACAACCGCCGCTCACTCGACTGCTCAGGTGGGAAACCGAAATTCAAGTGAAATACGCGACGACGGCGCAATTGGCCGGCGACCATCGAGCGTTCTATGCGAGCGTGAGGACAAGGATGGCAGCAGCCTGCTGACGATGAGTCACGATGGCTATCTTGCGCCGATGTCTATCATGCATAAGCGCCGGCTTTACCTTGCAGCAGACGGAGAAAACCTACGCGGCGAGGACGTTTTCGCTGGTCCGGCCGAACACCCCTACACGATCCGCTTCCACCTCCACCCGCGGGTTCAGGCTTCGCTATCAAAGGATAATCATCAGGTGCTGCTCCGCTTGCCCGGAGGCTCGGGTTGGCGTCTGCATTCGAATCAAGGGAAATTGCACCTTGAGGACAGTATTTATCTGAAGACGCCACACGAACCGCGACGGTCCCGACAAGTCGTGATAAACGGAATGACGGGAGGAAGCGAAACAGCCGTCAGTTGGGAACTAAAGCGTCACGATCACCGAGCGGCGCACGAGCGCGCTTCATAACCATGTCACAGTGCCCAGCGCTGCGTTCCAATTGGAATGGCGTTGTCGTTCCAAATGCCCTTGATATCGGCAATCAAACCCGTCTCTTTCACTAACGAACCAACACTCAATTTTGTAAACGGCAAGTGGGCGACGGCAGCCACGACACAATCGTATCCACTGCCAGGTTGAGCGACCAACTCGATGCCATACAAGTCCCGCGCTTCATTAGAATCGGCAATTGGATCGAAGACGGAGACATGATGGCCTAACGCCGCCAATTGCTGGACAAGATCGACAACCTTGGAGTTGCGCAAATCCGGCACATTCTCCTTAAACGTAAGGCCCAACACCAGAATCTCCGACCCACGCGCGAGCTTGGCGTGTACTTGCTCGGCCACGTAACTGGCCATGGAATCGTTCATGCGCCGTCCGGCCAGGACCACTTCGGGATCCAGTCCGGCTTGTCGCGCTGCATGGGCGAGCCAGTACGGATCTACACCGATGCAGTGCCCGCCGACCAAACCCGGCGTAAAGTCCAGAAAATTCCATTTCGTGCGCGAGGCGGCCAGCACATCATGCATCGATAGACCTATGTGCCCAAAAATCTTCGCGACTTCATTGACGAAGGCGATATTGATGTCGCGCTGCGCGTTCTCGATCACTTTTGCGGCTTCGGCCGTACGAATACTCGCGGCAACGAACACATCGCCACCGTTAACGCTGCCATAGAGCCCGGCAAGACGCTGTGCGACCGCCTCGGTCTGCCCTGCGACGACTTTGGTGATGCGTTCTATTGTGTGTGAGCGATCGCCCGGATTGATGCGTTCAGGCGAATAGCCAAGGAAAAAGTCCCGGCCGCATTCGAGACCGGACTCATGGGCAAGAATAGGTCCACAGATCTCCTCGGTAACGCCCGGATAGACCGTGCTTTCATAGACCACAACAGCTCCTCGACGCAGCCTGCGGCCGATAGTCTCGCTGGCGCCCCGCACCGCAGAGAGATCGGGCTCCATTGCCGCATCGACTGGAGTAGGTACTGTGACGATATAGATGTCGTGTCCTGCGATGGCCTCAGAGTCGCTGGTCAGGTTCGATGCAATCGCTTTTAGCTCGAGCTGGTCGAATTCACCGGTCCGGTCCAAACCGCCATTAAGCTCGGCGATACGTCGCTCATCGATATCGAAGCCAGTGACGTCGTGGTGGCGTGCCAGCGCCACGAGGAGCGGCAAGCCCACATAGCCCAGCCCGATGACAGCTATCTTCTCTCGGTCCGCCACGGACAGATTATACCCGGATTGGTTCTAAGGGGTCGGCGTCCCTCTAGCGTGCGTGTCAAAGGTTTGTCAATCGCCGCTGGCCATTTCTGGCCAGGATCACATGCGCCTTGCAACGGGTGTATCGCACCTTTTACTTGACGTTCATGCATTGAACAACGTATGTTCGTGGCGTGAACATACGCTAATGTCTTAGATAGGATCGGCCGGCGACATATGAGAGCAGTCACGGCGCAGCGGTGATGGTGGAAGGCAAAATAACTTCCGAGCGGACGGATAGCGAAACCGCAATCACGCTCCAATTACTCAGCGCGGTGGAGGAAAACGACGCCGTCACGCAGCGCTCTATGGCGCAGGATCTGGGGATCGCGCTTGGTCTAGCCAACGCCTACCTCAAGCGATGTGTCCGCAAGGGCCTAATCAAGGTCAAACAAGTCCCGCCAAATCGCTACAGCTACTACCTTACGCCCAAAGGATTTGGCGAAAAGTCAAAACTCACCGCGCAGTATCTTGCCGGCTCGTTCAGGTTCTTCCGCAACGCGCGCGCGCAATGTGCCACGGCCCTGACCCGCTGTAGAACGCAAAACTGGGAGCGTGTCGCGTTGGCTGGGGTAAGCGAGCTGGCGGAGATCGCTACGCTGTCGGCACGCGATGCCGATGTGACGCTGGTGGGAATTGTCGACGCCGAAATATCCAGGCAAAGCTTCGCTGGCCTCAAGGTCGTGCGGAGCCTTGACGCACTGGGCAGCATTGACGCTGTGATTGTTACCGATCTGGCAGCGCCACAGGCGATATACGATGCGCTGGAAGGCTGCCTTGAGGACACCCGCATCATCACGCCCAGACTTTTGGGAATCCTCCGTAAAAGGCAATCGGAGTCGGACGCGAAATGAAAAGCTGGTACGTCGTTTACACGCATGCCGGCAGCGAAGCGATGGCGCAGGGCCAGTTAGCGCGTCAGAATTTCACGACCTATCTGCCCAAATACCGCAAACGACGGCGTCATGCCCGGCGTGTCAGCGAAATCACCGTCCCGCTCTTTCCGCGCTATCTATTTGTAGAGCTCGATCTCGACACGCAGCGCTGGCGCGCGGTCAGTTCAACCTATGGCGTAAGCTATTTGGTTTGTATGGGCGAGCGCCCCGCGGCTCTTCCCGAAGCGATCATACCTGAGATAAAGGCGAGCGAGGCCGAGGACGGCCATATAACGCTTCCACACAAAGAAATGTTCAGCAAAGGTGAGGTTGTGCAAATCATGGCCGGCCCGCTCACCGATCAAGTCGGTTTGTTCCAGTGTATCGATGACAACGAACGCACGATCATATTGCTGAATCTGTTGGGGCGCGAAGTCCCGGTGCGGGTGGGTAGCGACGCACTGCGCGCCTACGCCTGAAGAATCGCGCTCAGCCGCCGCACCTATGGCACCGCGAAGGGTCGCGGGCTATAACCGCGCCATGTTGTCTGCGCCAATTTGGTTCGCCGCTTCACTCCTCACGCTCGCCCTTGCTTCCGTTGCGGCCACTGGCCTCGTGCTTCGCGTCTTACGAGAACGCGAAATTTTCGATCACCCGATTAAGCGCTCCAGCCACAATAGACCGACGCCGCGCGGCGGCGGCATCGCCGTCGTTGCACTTTCACTCGCCTCACTGTTCGTCTGGAGTCAGTTGAGCGGTGCACCATACTTTCCGGGGCCGGTAAAGAGCGGAACAGGCGTCATTCTACTCGCGACCACCGCACTCGCGGTCACGTCCTGGATCGACGACTTGCGCAAGCTGTCACCGGCGACTCGTATTGTCGCGCATGCGGCAGCTGTCACGGCGTCGATGGCGTGGGTCAGCTCGCATGGGATGATCTTCCAGGGGCTGCTGCCATTCTGGTACGACGCTCTCGCAGCAGCACTCCTTTGGGTTTGGTTCGTCAATTTGTTCAACTTCATGGACGGCATCGACGGAATTTCAGGCGTTGAGGCTACCAGCGTGAGCATCGGCATCGCGCTCGTCGCATTCATTAGTCCGAGCGCGGGCCTAAGTCCCTGGCCGGGCGCCGCACTAGCAGCGGTGATGATTGGTTTCCTTTGGTGGAATTGGCAACCTGCCCGCATCTTTCTTGGCGACGTTGGAAGCGTGCCCCTGGGTTTCTTGCTCGGTTGGCTCCTTGTTGAGACCGCCGCCGCCGGTCTTTGGGCACCGGCCCTAATTCTGCCGCTCTATTATCTTGCTGACGCGACAATCACACTGGGTCGGCGCCTCGCGAAAAGAGAAAAGATCTGGGAAGCCCATCGCCAGCACTTTTATCAACGTGCAGTGCAGCTGGGCCGCAGTCACGCCACGGTCGGCAAGGCGGTGCTTTGCGCAAACTTGGCGCTGATCGCGCTCGCGGTTGCCTCGCTCGTTCGGCCATGGCCAGCAGTGGTCGCCGCAGTCTTTGTCGTCGCCATGCTGCTCGCTTGGATGCGGCAGGACAAAACGTCCGCGCCGCCGTCGGCCGCCTGACTGCCGTGCTCGTCGTTGTAACCGGGGCATCCGGATTTGTCGGCAAGTCGCTATGTCCGGCGCTGGAGAGCGCCGGCATGACTGTGCGCCGCGTTGGACGGGACGTCGTCGGCGACATCGGCAATCCCACCGACTGGGGTTCGGTCGTTGAGGGTGCATCCGCGGTCATCCATTTGGCCGCGCGTGTGCACGAGATGCACTCGGCGGGCGAGGAATCGGACGGCAACGAGCATGCAAGATATCGCGCGGTCAACACGATCGGCAGCGAACATTTGGCACGCGCGGCCGCTCGAGCCGGTGTCCGCCGCTTCATCTTCCTCAGCACTGCCAAAGTGATGGGTGAAATTTCAATTCGGCCATTGACGTCCAACGATCCCGTCGATCCACAGGATTCGTACGCGCGGTCAAAATGGGAGGCCGAGCGGGTAATCGCAGCCGTGGCGGGAGAGATGGAGGTGGTAATCCTGCGCCCGCCGCTCGTCTATGGACCCAACGTAAAAGCCAATTTTCTTCGTCTGATGCGGGCGATAGACCGCGGCGTGCCATTGCCACTGGGCGCTATCAATAATCGCCGAAGTCTGCTCTTTGTTGGTAACCTGTCCAGCGCAATTCAGCACGCACTAACAACGCCAGCTGGCATCTATCTACCCACCGACGGCGAAGATCTCAGCACATCCGACTTGATCCGCCGTCTCGCAGAGGCGATGAAGCGTCCCGCCCGACTGATCGCTATTCCCCCGACACTTGTGAAGTTCGGCGCCCTTCTTGCCGGACGCCACACGGAGTTTCAAAAGGTATCGGGATCGCTACAATTGGACGGTAAAATACCGGGTTGGACACCATCGTCGAGTGTCACGGATGGCCTGTGGACGACAGCGCATTGGTATCTTGAAGCCAGGAAAAAACTCTGACAGCGTGGACAGCGATTGACGCGTCGGAACGCAATTTCTCTGGCGTCGGCCACATTGGGGAACTAAGAACAAGTTAGATGGTTAGGCTGCCATTCTTCAACCGCGCCCGTATCGCGTTCGTCCATGACGTGGTCATGGCGACCGTGTCGTTTCCGCTCTCGCTATATCTTCGCGTTGGTGAAGGCGCCTTTGCCTTTGCCGAACACTATATCGTGCCGGGAACCATCGCCTTCGGGATCGTTGCGGCGGTTGTGTTTCGTGTATCCCGACTTTATCGCGGCGTCTGGCGATACGCTTCGATGAACGACATGCTCGCCATCTTCAAGGCAGTTTCGATCACGGTGCTCCTCTTCCTACCGCTTCTATTCCTGTTGACGCGCATGGAGGACGTGCCACGCTCGCTACCATTTCTCAATTGGCTGCTTCTAATTTTGATGCTGGGCGGACCGCGGTTTGCTTATCGGTTGTTCAAGGATCGCGGGCTCGATTTAGTCCTGGAACGTGCAAACCACGTGCGCGTGCCCGTCCTTTTGATCGGCGCCGGCGACGCTGCAGAACTCTTTATCCGCCAGCAACACCGCGATGCAGATGCGTCCTATCGCGTCGTCGGTGTCGTTGACGAAAAGGGAACGCGGATTGGCCGGGAGATTCATGGCGTTCCGGTGCTCGGTGGGCTCGGAGACGTCGAGAAACTTGTCGAAGGAGCTTTAGGCCAGCGCGGATGGATTCGGCCACAGCGCCTCGTGCTCACCAACGGAAAGCTGGACGGCGCCCAGGTTCGTGATCTGCTGGCGATCGCCGAGCGCATGGGTCTGACGCTCGCGCGGCTGCCGCGACCCGGCCGGTTGAGCAACGTCGAAGAGCCAATGACGGTACAGCCGATCGCCGTCGAGGATGTGCTTGGGCGGTCGCAAACCGTTCTCGACCGCGAACCCATGCGTCAACTCATCGCTGGACGCCACATCATGGTCACAGGCGCCGGCGGTACGATCGGCGCCGAGTTGGTGCGCCAAATCGCCGATCTCGCGCCCGCCAGTATCACGTTACTGGATAACGGTGAGTTCGCGCTTTACCAAATCGACCTGGAACTTGCTGAGCTTCACCCCGATCTAGCGCGCACGGCGGTCCTCGGCGACATCCGCGACCGCACGAGGATCGCCGACGTGTTGGCTCGCGAAACTCCAGAAATCGTCTTTCATGCCGCAGCGCTAAAACATGTGCCGATGGTCGAGTCGAATCCGATGGAGGGCGTCCTCACGAACGCAGTTGGCACCCGAAACGTCGCCGACGCGTGCCTTTCGGCGGGTGTGCATCTGATGGTGCAGATCTCCACGGATAAGGCGGTAAATCCGACCAGCGTTATGGGTGCGACAAAGCGGCTGGCCGAGAGCTATTGTCAAGCCCTGGATCTTGCAGGAGAGACGCAAAGCGGAACAAGAGTCGTGACAGTTCGGTTCGGCAACGTCTTGGGCTCAACCGGCTCGGTCGTGCCGCTCTTTCAGCGTCAGCTCGCCGCAGGCGGCCCTCTGACCGTGACCCATCCTGACGTTACACGCTACTTCATGACAGTGCGCGAAGCGGTTGAACTTGTGCTGGTCGCTTCGGCACTCGGGGCACGCGACAAGAACGCTTGCGGCAAGATCTTCGTTCTCGACATGGGCGATCCCGTCAAAATTCTTGACCTAGCGCGACAAGTCATTCGGTTGGCCGGCCACAAACCGGACGAGGACATAGGAATCGAAATTACGGGTTTGCGCCCGGGTGAGAAGCTCGCGGAAACGCTATTGCACGAAGCCGAAGAGCTGGTGCCGACGGAGACCGACAGCCTTATGCTTGCAGCACCGCGAACCGGAGACCTCACCGCCCTTTCCAATGCGTTCGACGAACTGGATGAGGCGGCACGAAATCGACAGCGAGAGCAGACGCTGGCGCTGATTTGTCGTTTGGTACCCGAATACACACCAGATCGCGATTCACGAGCAGCGGTGTCGGTCTGAAGTCTCGGTTTCGACCGGTATCATAAAAGGAGCGGCGAAATGGCCGATACCCCGATCGTCCGCGCGTTGATCTCTGTCTTCAACAAGACCGGCCTCGTACCGTTTGCAAGGTTTCTCGCCGATCGCGACGTGGAACTCCTGTCGACGGGAGGCACGGCACGCGCACTGTCGGAAGCTGGAATATCGGTAAAAGACGTCTCCGATCACACCGGATTCCCGGAGATGATGGGCGGCCGGGTCAAAACACTGCACCCACTGATCCACGGCGGTGTTCTCGCACGTCGTGACGACAAGGATCATTGCGCCTCGATGGCGCAACACGGGATCGCGGCGATCGACATGATCGTATCAAATCTTTACCCATTCGAGGATACGCTCAGGCGTGGCGCCGATTTCACCGACCGTATCGAGAATATCGATATTGGCGGACCCGCGCTCATCCGGTCTGCCGCCAAGAACCACGACTTCGTCACCATCGTTACCGATCCGTCGGACTACGAGGGCGTCATGGCGGAGATGAGCAAGAATGGCGGGGCAACCGGCGACACGTTGCGCAAATGGTTGGCGGCGGCAGCGTTTGGAAAAACGGCCGCCTACGACGCGCTGATTGCACGCTGGCTT
Organism: Alphaproteobacteria bacterium; assembly: GCA_965217615.1. GTDB lineage: Bacteria > Pseudomonadota > Alphaproteobacteria > UBA8366 > CAVOAK01 > CAVOAK01. Next base: position 85,312 of record CBDCIT010000008.1, on the reverse strand, counting down.
GAGGAAACCGTAGGCGACGGATTTCCGCGACATTTCACGATCGCGGGCACTCTGAAACAACGGCTCCGTTATGGTGAAAACCCACACCAAGAAGCTGCATTCTACGCCGGCGGGGATGAGCATCCGGGTGTCGCGACGGCACAACAGCTTCAGGGCAAAGAGCTGAGCTACAATAACCTAAACGACACTGACGCGGCCTTCGCGCTCGTTGCCGAATTCGATCGCCCGGCGGCCGCCATAATTAAGCATGCCAACCCCTGCGGCGTGGCTGAGGCCGACACGCTCAGCGCCGCCTACGAAAATGCGCTGGCCTGTGACCCAGTAAGCGCCTTTGGCGGTGTCATTGCCTTAAACTGTCTGCTCGATGCCGCGACGGCCGAGAAGATTTCCGAATTGTTCGCAGAGGTTGTGATTGCGCCAGATGCTGAAAAGGCCGCAATTACGAAGTTAGGAAAAAAGAAGAACATGCGACTACTTATTTCGGGTGCTGTACCTGCATCGACCGCCTCAGCAGTGAATGTCCGTTCGCTGGCCGGCGGATTCCTCGTGCAAAGTGGTGACTCGACGTCCGTTCGAGAGGCCGACCTTAAAGTTGTGACTAAACGGGCACCGTCGACGGCAGAGCTTAGGGACCTCCTGTTCGCCGGCAGGATTGCGAAACACGCGAAGTCAAATGCTGTAGTCTACGCGCGCGACAGCCAGACCGTGGGCATCGGCGCGGGTCAGATGAGTCGCGTCGATGCCGCGCGCATTGCCGCTTGGAAGTCAGCCGAACAACTTGGCGCGGCGGGTTCGGTGGTCGCCTCCGATGCGTTTTTTCCATTTGCCGACGGCTTGCTCGTAGCGATCGAAGCCGGAGTAACCGCTGCAATACAGCCGGGCGGCTCAATGCGTGATGACGAGATTATCGCGGCTGCCAACGACGCTGATTTGGCCATGGTGTTTACGGGCATACGCCACTTCCGGCATTGATCTGCCAGCCGGCAGGCGCCCAGAGCGGCATGAGGCAGTGGGCTCGAACGCACCTCGCAAGCCGTTACGACCTGGGCTCCTTCACCGGCAGCAACAGCAGCAAACCAACCACAAGAAAAACGACGATCGTCGCCATCCCGGCGCGTTGGCTATCGAAGGCAAGCGTTATTCGGCCGAGGATGATGGGGCCAAGGAAGGCCGTCAATTTTCCCGAGAAGGCAAATAGGCCGAACATCTCCGCATGCATTTCCTCCGGCGCCAGCCTGGCCATCAATGAACGGCTTGCCGCTTGAGCCGGGCCGACAAATATGCCGAGACCGAGGCCGAAAAGCCAAAACAGCAGTTTCGACTCGACGATCAATGCGGCGCTGCTGAAGAAGATCAGCGCCAACAGGGCGATGATGATGACCGGCTTCGCGCCAGTCTTGTCATCGATCCAGGCGAAGGCTCCCGCGCCAATGCCGGCCGTCACGTTTAACGCGATGCCGAACTGGATAACCTCGGCGAGCTCCATGCCGAAGGTAACTGCGGCGTAGATGCCACCGAAGGCAAACAGGGTGCCAAGACCATCGGTATAGATCATACGAGCAATAAGAAATCGCACGATGCCGCCGAAGTTTCGTGCTTTCCTGGCGGTTTGCGCCAGGACCGCAAAACCTTCGCGTATCGCCGCGCCAAACGCTACGCCGGTATTTGGTCGGTCGCTTGTGAAAAAAACAGCGGTAGCGAAAAGACGGCGAACCACACGGCCGCGAGTATGGCGGTTGCGCGAACGTTGGCGGCGTCGTCCATACCCACGCCAAACCACGGCGCATCGGTCTGCACGAATCCAATCAGCGCAACAGCAAGGCACAACAGCCCACCGACATAACCTAGCCCCCAGCCCCAGCCGGAAATACGACCGATCATCGCCTTCGGTGCAAGCTCGGGAAGCATAGCGTTGTAGAAAACCGATCCAAACTCGAAGGCGACGCTGGAAACCACAAGAAGCACAAGAGCCAACAGCGCATAGTCCGGTGCCGGTCGCGCGTACCACAGCAGTGCCGTGGCGCACACGCAAAGCGCCGTGAATACAGCCAGCCACGGTTTGCGCGCACCGACCCGATCGGCGATTGCACCAAGGGGTGGAGACGTCACAGCGACAACCAGACCGGCGATTCCAGGCGCCCAGCTGATTTGTCCCGTGCCCTGTTCGGGTGTTTCGGCGATCGCCTTCGTAAAGTAGGTTGCGAACACGAAGGTCGTAATCACGGTCGGGTAGGCGGAATTGGCCCAGTCGTATAGGCACCACGAAATGAGGCTGCGCTTCTGCGTCGTCATGCTAGCCGATTACGCCGCGCGGGTTCGCGTTGGGCGCGTCCAACTGCCCAGCAAAGCATGAATTCCTCCAATGGTACGGGCTTTTCCGCAACTATCGTTGCCGGGCGGTCTCCCCGAGGCGCTTGGGTGTTGGTCGCGTCACTAGGGTCCAGCCTCATTACAGCCACCAGATGACGGCGGCGGCAAGGGCGATTGCGGCGATGAAGTTTTTGATGTTGCGGTCGAAGCGGGTGGCTATACGGCGCCAGTCCTTGAGGCGGCAAAACATGCGCTCGATGATGTTGCGCTGCCTGTAGACGGTCTTGTCATAATGGTATTGGACCTTGCGGTTCTTGCGCGGTGGGATGACGGCCGTGGTTCCGCGTTCTGCCAGCCAGTCGCGCAGGGCTTTGCTGTCATAGCCCTTGTCGGCGACGAGTTCGGCGGCGGGCGGCATGGCTTCGATACAGCGCTGGGCGACCTTGGAATCATGGACGTTTCCTGGTGTCAGGAGCAGGACGAGGGGCCTGCCTTTCGCATCGCAGACAGCGTGGAGCTTGGTGTTGCGGCCCCCCTTGGTGCGGCCGATGCCATGGGCCAAGGCCCCCCTTTTCCGCCGCCGGCGCAGCGATGAACCTTGATGCAGGTTGAATCGATGAACAGCCGGTCGGGGGCGTCTTCGCCGCCCGCCAGCGCGCTGAATATCCGTTCCCAGATGCCGCGCTCCGCCCAGCGTACAAAGCGGTTGTAGAGCGTCTTCTTCGGTCCGTAGACCTCACGCGGACAGTCGGCCCAGCGCCCGCCATTCCTCAGGGCATGGACGATCCCGCTCAGCACCCGGCGATCGTCAACGCGCGCCATGCCGCGCGTATCCGTCGGCAAAAGCGGCCCAATCCGAGCCCATTGCGCATCCGAAAACCAAAAGAAATCCGACATTTCCATCGCCTCCTCGCTGGAAACAATGAATCATGCCAGACCCGCTTTGGGAATCCCCTTAATGGGTCCGGACCCTAGTCTTATCGTCGCTTATCCACTACTGCGCGCAATCTACGACTGACAACGGTCAGGGCAAAGAGGTCTAACTTTGGGGGGGGGTCATTGAGAATCCCAAAATCATTGAGAATCTGCTTGATCCGCTGATCCGACTCCGGGTTCTTAGCGCGCCACGCCTCGATTGGATCCTCACTGTCTCCATGCTTGGTGACCACGCTGCTTGCCATCCTGCCCTGCAAACCCCAGTAGTCGTCCAGGATCACATCCTTCGCGAGGGCGTGCCAAGGATTGTCCGGGACAATGCTATTAGCCTGATGCCGCAGCGCGTCGAGCCTCAATTCTTCACCCAAAAGGAAATATGTGCGGCCGACGACCTCAACCGGGCGCTTTGTCTCGTCTGCGTTCTTGACGATATCTAACGCCGACGATAGCGCCTTGAGTTGTCCGATCCGCTCAGCAAGCGGCTTGGAGACTGCCGATTGGACATACCGATCAGTTCGTGTCTCGAGATCTTTACGCTGCTTGTGGGCGAGTAGTTCCCACAACTTCTTGCGAAGCGCACGGATGCCTGGTTCAAATCGGTCAATATGCATCTTGATATCGAGCCCTGCCTTGCCTTCGCGCAACATCCATTGGGTGGTTCGCTCCACCGTTTTCACCGTTTGCTGCAGCATGGCGATCTGGTTTTTCGCCTTCACCTTGTTGTCCAGCGCCTCGATCTCCTCCCATAGAGACCGCAACTCGAACGCTTCGCGAACGATGATGTAGGCGCGCGTAATCTCGTGAACACTCTTGCCCGTGCGATTCTGCATCTCGGTAACAAAGGTGGACCCAGCGCGATCGACGATCGAATTCGTCACCTCTTCCGCAATAATCTCGCGCCGCAACCGGTGGCGAGCAATCGATTCGGCATACTTCTTCTGGAGTGGAGCCGGAAAGTAGCGGGTCAACACGTCATTCAGATATTTATCCTTCGGCAGGTCGGACTCCATCAGGGCGTCGTAGACGGCGATTTTCGCGTAGGCCTGCAAGACCGCGATTTCCGGCGAAGTCAGGCCCTGATCTGCTGCAAACCGCTCGTCGATTTCCTCGTCGTTGGGTAAGAACTCGATACCGCGATCGAGCTCTCCAGTTTTCTCCAGCGCGTGCATTTGGCGCTGATGCGCGCCCAATAATGCGGGCGCCGAAGGAAGCGCTATGGAGATGGCCTGTGTCTGTCGATAGCTGTTGACTAGGACAAGTTTCTTTACTTCATCGGTCATCCGCACAAGGAGAGCGTTGCGCTGTTTGAGCGTCGCGCCGCCGGAACGGACCACGTCACCCAACAGAATCTTGATGTTGACTTCGTGGTCCGAACAGTCGACGCCGGCGGAATTGTCGATGGCGTCGGTGTTGATTCGCCCACCCGTACGCGCAAATTCAACGCGGCCGCGCTGGGTGACGCCGAGGTTTGCACCTTCGCCGACAACCCTGCAGCGGAGATCGCCGCCATTGACGCGAATGTCATCGTTCGCACGGTCACCCACATCAAGATCTCTTTCGGACTTGGCCTTAACGTAGGTGCCAATGCCACCAAACCAGAGCAGATCGACCTCGGCCAACAACATTCGGTGCAGCAGCAGGTCTGGGGCTAACTGTTTCTGATCGTCGTCGATACCAAACAGCGCCTTCATCTGTGGCGTTAGAGATATCGATTTGGCCTTCCGCTCAAATATCCCGCCGCCCTTGGAAATCAATTTCCGATTGTAGTCCGCCCAACTGCTGCGGGGCAGCGCAAATAGGCGTTTTCGCTCGGTAAAGCTCGTCTTAGGATCCGGATCTGGGTCAATGAAGATATGCCGGTGATCAAATGCACCGACAAGCTTGATATGCCGCGATAGCAACATGGAGTTGCCAAAGACGTCACCGGACATGTCGCCGACACCGACCACCGTGAAATCTTCAGTCTGGGTGTTGTGCTCCAACTCACGGAAATGCCGCTTGACGGACTCCCATCCGCCGCGGGCGGTAATGCCCATCTTTTTATGGTCGTAGCCGGCCGAGCCGCCGGATGCGAACGCATCGCCAAGCCAGTACCCATGGCTGACAGCCACCTCATTAGCGAAATCGGAAAAAGTAGCAGTCCCCTTGTCGGCAGCAACGACCAGGTAGGTATGATTGCCGTCCCAACGGACCGTGCGTTCCGGATGCTCAATTTTGTCCTTAGATTTGTCGTGCTTCAGGTTGTCGGTTATTTCGAGCATCGCGGAGATAAACGATTTGTAGCAGGCTACACCTTCAGCGAAACGAGCTTCACGATCGGACGGGGGTGGAGCCTTTTTAAGTATGAATCCACCCTTTGCGCCGACGGGGACAATGACAGCGTTCTTAACTTGCTGCGCCTTAACTAGGCCCAAGACCTCGGTCCGAAAATCCTCACGCCGATCCGACAATCGCAACCCGCCGCGCGCAACCTTCCCGAAGCGTAGGTGGACCGCCTCGAACCGAGGACTATGGACAAAAATCTCGCGGAACGGTTTCGGCTCCGGCAAAACATCTACGTTTTGACTGTCAAGCTTTATGGAAAAATATGGTTTTGGTTCGCCATCAGTGTCGTGTTGAAAGTAGTTGGTTCTGAGCGTCGCCTGAATGAGATTGAGGAATCGGCGCAACATCCGATCTTCATCGAGAACCTGCACGTCGGCGAGCCGCTTGTCGATTTGCGCCGCGACTTTCTCAACCTCCCGCTTGCGGTTTCGCTCGCCGTCCGGATCAAAACGGACGTGGAACAGGTCCACAAGAAGCCTAGAGATGCTGTGGTGGGTCGCCAGCGTCTCCTCCATATACTCCTGAGAGGTTGGTACGCCCGCCTGCCGCAGAAACTTGCAGTACGCGCGCAGCACGATCACGTCGCGCCAACCCAGCCCGGCGTGCAATACGAGACGATTGAAGCCGTCATCCTCCATATCGCCGCGCCAGACACGGCCGAACGTGTCGTGGAACGACTGGCGCACTTCATCGACCGGGATTTCCTCGCCAACGCCCGCATGGAGTAGGAAATCGTGAATGTAGACATTCGATTCTGATCCCGTAGGCGCGACCTCGTATGGCACCTCGCTTATAACGTCCAGTCCCATATTCTCGAGCATCGGTAGTACATTGGATAAGGGAACCGGCTCTCCCACGTTGTAGATCTTAAATTTGACCTGATGGCGCTCGGCCTCGGCCGGCCGATAAAGGTTCATGCTTAGTCCGCGCTCCGTACGAGCCTGTTCGATACGTTGAATATCGAAGACAGCAGCCTGCGCGTGAAACTGCTCACAATAGGAAGTCGGAAAAGCCTTCCCATAACGGTAGAGCAGTGCGTTCCCCTTCTCTTCGCCGAACTCTTCTACGAGGGCCTCACTGAGCCAGTCACCCCAACCCCGTGCCGCCTCGATTAGTTGTGCCTCGAGCTCAACCTGATCGAAGTCCGGGATCGCCCCCGGCGTCGTCGAGACGATCAGGTGGAGACGGCCCAGAACGTCCTCGGTCAAATGCGCGAAATGAGCAGCGATTGTCCCGTTGAACGCTTTAGAGATTATGTCCTCGAAGGTGAGCCGCAATGCAGTCGTATAGCGGTCGCGCGGGATATAAATGAACGCCGAAATAAAACGTTCGAAGGCGTCGCGGCGCAGGAACAACGCGATGCGCTGCCGGTCCTGCAGGTGAATCACGCCGCGCCCAATTTCGAGCAAGTTCTCCGCATCGATCTGTAGCAGCTCGTCGCGCGGGAATGTCTCGACGATATTTTGGAGCGCCTTGCCGGCATGGCTTTGCGGGTCGAAGCCGGACATCCGGATCACTTCGGCCACCTTGCGGCGAAGCAACGGAATCTCGCGCGGGCTCTGGCTGTAGGCGGCCGAGGTGAAGAGGCCGATTATCAAATGCTCGCCGGTGACCTTGCCACGGGCATCGAATTTCTTGACGCCGATGGTGTCCATGTGGACGCGCCGGTGCACGGTTGAGCGGCGGTTTGACTTGGCGATCCGCAACAGGCGAGGTTGACGCACAAATTCCTGGATCTCGACCGGCAAGCGCCCAAGGTTGCGCAGGCCAGCGAATACCCGGACCTTCGGATCTTGCAGAACCCCGAGCGCCCCCTTTGGCAAGATCTTAATCTTCGAGTTGCGACCACGACCCTCATACTCGGTGTCGCGGATACCCAAGAGCGTGAAATGGTCGTCGTTGACCCAATTCAGGAACGCGATGGCCTCCTGCACATCCGCCTTTTTTAGCTTCGGCGGCGCGTTGGTCAGCTCTTCGATGATCTCTTCAACCCGAGCCTTCATCAGCCGCCAATCGGTCACAGCCGCACGCACGTCGCCCAGAACCTGCAACACCCCGGTTTCTATTTCCTTAAGTATTTCCGGAGCTGTCTGGACATCGACATCCACATGCATGATCGATTCTCTGAGGGCGACTTTCGGACCACGGCGCCCAGGATGGATAGATTTCGCATTGCCGGCTCGATCTCTTACGAGGTCAAATTGTGGGTGAATTACGAGGTGAACGCCTAAGCCGAGCCGGTTGAGCTCCATAGTCACCGAATCGACGAGAAACGGCATGTCGTCGTTGATGATCTCGACGACGGTATGGCGTGCATGCCAGCCATGCTTCTCGACGCGCGGGTTGTAGGCGCGCACCTTCGCCTGTCCTGGCGTGCGTTTGGCGGCAAACTGCCGGATCGAGATAGCCGCACCGTAGAGGTCCCCTGCCTGCTCGTCGGCAATGTCACCCGGCGGCACATCCTCGTAGAAATGACGAATGAAGGCTTCCGTACCGTCGGCACGTTTTCGCTTGGCTTTCGGCCCCAGCCTCTTTACGGCATTTGTAATCGCCTCGCCCTTGCGATTTTCCGCCTGGACCAGCATGACAATCCTCTTGCAAGTTATGGTCGACACAGTTTTCTCAAGTTACTCTAATTACCCACGATGACAAAGCGCACTTTACACGGCAGACCGATAGCAACATACGCACAATTACTCGCGCATAACTTGACTGGAACGTGATAGATTTTCTCGCTACAGAGCGATTACTAGCCCAGAGGTCGCGATGACGCATGAGGAAAAATCGTCGGCGAGCCACGGCGATCAACTTCTGGCACGTCTACCAGTCGAAACCGCCGAGACACTGAACAACGCGCAAAAAAGCGCGATCGCCCGCGCGGCGGACGAGGTGGCGATCAGATCTTGGGCACCGGATCACGCGGTCGATATCCGGATTTCGTTTCCGTTTGCACACTATTTCCTAACGATCGTCGCGGGCCATGAACGGCGCGATGAAGCTCGGATCGGCGAGCTGCGCCGCGCCCATCCTCTGCGGCGAATCGGCAACATCCTCTTTATCGGCGTTGCGGCCACGGTCTTCTATACCGCCGCCGCCCTCGGCGTCCTCGTTTACAGCGCCGTCTTCGAATTGTGAGATTGAGATGCAGATTGCACCGCACCGGTGGCCGTGATCACTGTCTCGCAAGAAATGGAGCGGGCGATGGGATTCGAACCCACGGATCAGCCGGTTATCGACACGACCGGACTCGCCTCTGCGATGTCTGCTTCTAGCTAGAACCAGACGTTTATTGTGAAGCCGGGAAGCGTCCGCTTGTGACCCAAAGCGGACATCGGGCGCGATGATTGGGACAGAATCTAAGCATAAAATGTCGTCTAGATGGTGACATGGCGCATTTGGCAGAATCCAGCGCGTCTACGCGAGCTAGGGTGTATCGTTACTCCAAGAATCTTGTTGTTGCGATCCCAGGACTGGGCCTACACTCATGAAACCAACAAGAACATCTCCGTTTAAGCAGCGACGGGAATTGGCAATAGTGGAATTCGGTGCGGGAGGCATCGACTTCGAGGGCGTTATAATCATTGGATTGAAGCCTTGAAGCCGGCTTTGTCATAAACGTTTTTGCCGAGGATCGCCTCCTCACCGGTGCTGCTCGCAACTGGTTCGCTGCGCGCAACGCAGTGTGTTCAACAGTTTTTGCCCAGGACGCAAAGCGTGTCGGGGGCATTAACCGAGAAAGGGAGGAATGCTCATGAAACTCTTGAAATATATTGCTTGGACGCTCGCGCCAGTCCTCATGATCGCTGCCCTTGTGACGGCAGGTGCGGCTCAGGAGATCAACAGCCAGCTGGCCGCCGGCGCCGTCCTTGAGAAGATCAAAGAGCGGGGTCTCATGAAGATCGGGCATTCGACCTTCATTCCCTGGGCCATGCGAGACAAGAAAGGGGGCCTGATCGGATTCGAGATCGACGTCGCCAAACGACTGGCCAAGAACATGGAGGTGAAGGTCGAGTTTTTGACCACTCCGTTCGATGGCATCATTCCGGCGCTTCTCTCCGGCAAGTTCGACATCATCATCACCGGAATGGCGATCACTACTTCGAGGAACCTGACGGTGAACTTCACGATCCCCTATGAGTGGTACTCGCAGGGCATCGTGGCGAACAAGCAAGTGGCCCAGGGGTTCACGAAGCTGGAGGACTTCAACCGGCCCGAAGTCGTGCTCGTGCTCAGGCGCGGCGGCTTCACGAAGGATATCATCGCGGCGACCTATCCAAAGGCACAGCTTCGCTTCTTCGATGACGACCAGACGGCCATCCAGGAAGTCCTGAACGGCAACGCCCATGCGACGATCACGGCCGAACCGAAGCCGACCTTTCACGTTCTCGAGAACCCCGACGTCCTCTTCACGCCGTTCAAAGGCTTCACCCCGGTGCCCCGGACGCCGGCCGGGTTCGCGATCCGGAAGGGCGATCCGGATTCCCTGAGCTTCTTCAACAACTGGATTCTCCAGCGCTGGGAGGACGGGTTCTTACAGAAGCGTAATGACTATTGGTTCACGACGAGGGGCTGGTTCGATGACGTGGAGAACAACCCGTTCCTCAGGAAGAATTGACGGGACAAGAGCGCTCCGGGACGGGAACCAGTTCGGAATTCAGGTCCAGAATCAAGGGTACTCATTTGACCTCGGTGGGGGTGCCACGCCTCACCGCCGGCCCGGTTCAACGATCAAGAGCGTAATCGAGCGACCAGTTACCGTTGTCGGGATCCGCGGATGCCGGCTCGTTGTCGGCGGGTTCCCTTGAAATCTGTTCGGCCTCGGACTTGAGCATTGGCGCTTCCACGAACAACAAGGAGACTCCGATGAACGAGTGGAACGTTTCCGAGGAGGCCGCCGCGCTTCTTCAAGACGCGCATTTGTGGGACATGACTGTGCCTTTGACGGTACGCACAGGCGAGGAGACCCTGGACGTCACTCTCAGGCGTGCAGTCGAGCATGGTTACACGCTTGCTTCGCTAACGATTTCGTCGGACTGGGAAGGGCTCGCTGGTGCGATCAAGGCGGTAGCGAGGGATCGTGCATACTTCCTCGGCCATCCAGACAAATACGTGCTGGTCGAGAGGGTCGAGGACGTGGAAGCCGCCAAGCGCGAGGGGAAGATCGCAATCCTCCTCCACTTTCAAGGCACCAATCCTCTCGACGGTGACTTGAACATGGTCGAAACCTACTACAAGCTCGGCATCCGCCACATGCTGATCACCTACAACGTGAAGAACATTCTGGGCGACGGCTGCATGGAGTGGACCGACGACGGGCTGTCGCGCTTGGGTGTGGCAATGATCGAGGAAATGAACCGCGTCGGCATGATCGTCGATGCGACCCATACCGGCTATCGCACGACCATGGACATGTTCGAGGTCTCGAAAGACCCGGTCATCTTCTCTCACTCGAACGCAGCCGCGTTGTGGGACATCCCGCGCAACGCGAAGGACGACCAGATCAAGGCCTGCGCCAAGACCGGCGGCGTCATGTGCATCAACGGCGTCGACATATTTCTCGGCGATACGGGCGGATTGATCGAACTGATGGTCAAGCACATCGCCTACGTCGCCGAACTGATCGGCCCCGAGAATGTGGGAATCGGCACAGACTACGAGGCCTATAATTATGGCCGTGGCCAGTTCGAGCGCAAGCCTGCAGAACCGGCGGATCCTTCCGCTTCGTTCAGATCACCGAAGCATGGGGGACGGTTCAACCCGATGGATGCGCACCAGGCCGCGTATCTCAAGGCTTCCGGCGGCAAGTCAATCGGGCCCAACTGGGCCGATTGCTACTTCGTGGAGCCCGAACACATGCCGGAGCTGACCGAGGCTTTGCTCAAGCACGGCTTCAGCGAAAAGGAGGTGCGAGGGATCCTTGGTGAGAACATCATGCGGGTCGCCAAGCAGGTTTGGCGGTAATTCGGCGACGTTCGACCCGCGGCAACGCGCCATCGCTGAGCCCACAAATGTCCGCTAAGGGTCAGATGCAGGCAGCCCGCGGGCTCAACTCCAGGGTTCGCGCTTGGTTAATTGCGGACTATCACCGAAAGTTAGGAATACGTCCGCTACTGACCCGAAGCAGGCTAGCTCAAGGGATCGCTCCGACCCTGTCCCAAGGCAACAAGAGTGTCTAGAGGAAGCCCTGATAGCGCTTCGGCACCACGGCGCGATAAACCATGTCGATGTAGACGTTATAATCAAACACCGGCAGCCCCGTCGCCTGATTAATATCCGCCGAAAAGAGCGGGAGGCTCGCGCATTCTAGGAGCACCGCGCCAATCGACGCATCGGCTTTGATCGCCGCCTGAACCGCGTCCACCACGGAGCTTCGCAGCCCGTTGACGTCCACCTCGATAGACGTGACGCCCAAAGACATGGCATTGAATGGCAAATCTTCGGAGTCGTCGAGGCCGGCGACGACAACCGGCATTTCTTCGGTGACCCCAACCGCCTCGAAGAAGTCCGACGACAAAAGCTTTTTGGATGCGGTCAACACGCACACGCTCTTGCCCTTGCCCAACATCTGTAGGATCGACGGAATCATCAGCAGCGGCGACGCGAACACCGGGATGTCGACTGCGTCGGCCAGGACGTCCTGAATCAACGAAAAGAAGCCGCAACCCAAGGTGATGGCGCGCACCCCGTCGGCCTCCATTTCCTTGGCGGCTTGAACGGTCGCCCGGACGTCCGGGACCAATTCCCCATCATTGCCCCTAATCGGTGGAAAGGGGTTGTTGTCAACTCCGGGGATCATCTTCATTCGCACCGGAAAATCGTGGGCGCAGGCGTCGCGTATACCGCCCGGGATAATTGGAGGCCGCTTATCGAACAAGAGGATGCCGATGGCCTCCCCATAGTATGGCTTTCCGCCAACGACCTTCATATCGCTGTCGCCTTCCTAGCGGTTGGGGTTGGAACCGCGCCCATTATAGGAACATTACGGGCCACGGTCATTAGAAACGCGCTGCCGTCGACGTTTCACGGAACGTACGCGGACGACATTGGTTCATATTCCGGCAATTGGCGGACATCAGCGGACGTAACATCGAATGTCCGCTTCTGGCTAAGAGCAGACCATCTCCTTGCCGTGAAGAAGCGTCCGCTAGTGACCCAAAACGGACATTGCTCCCCCTTCGGCTGGCGCCTGGCAATCGCCCTGCCACATACTCGATAGGGCCAAAGCGCACGGTTCAAGCAACCACCGCCACCCGACTCCGTCTTGCCATGCGTGTCAAATCCGAACTCAGCATATAAAGCGAATTGGCTAGATGGCACCGTCCCCACAGCCGTGGCCGAAAAATAGCGTTCCATTTGGAGCGGCCTGCGGGGGTAGACTGGGTGAACGAACCCCATGTTGAGTAAGCAAGGGAGCTTATGCGTGAATATCCATTTCAGCGAAAACGAACTGGCGGATCGGAGGGCGCGCGCTTGCCAGGCCATGCAGACGCACGGAATTGAAGGGCTGCTTGTCTTTCGACAGGAAAGCATGTTCTACCTGACCGGGTACGACACGATTGGTTACGTCTTCTTTCAGTGCCTTTACCTCGGAGCCGACGGGGCAATGTTCTTGTTGACCCGTGGGGCGGATTTGCGCCAAGCGCGTCACACATCGGTGATCGAGGAAATCCATGTTTGGGTTGACGAGGAAGGGGCGGAGCCTGCGGTCGAGCTAAGCCGATTGCTCGATTCCCGCGGGTGTCGCGGGAAGCGGCTCGGCGTAGAGTGGGACGCTTTCGGGCTAACCGCACATCACGGAATGAAACTGCGTGCGGCACTTGACGGCTTCGCCGCGCTCGAAGATGCATCCTACCTGGTAAGTCGCCTGCGCCTCGTGAAAAGCCCGGCGGAACTCGACTACGTCCGCAAGGCGGGCGAGCTGGCCGATGCCGCGCTGGCCGAGGCCGAATGCCTCGCCGCGCCCGGCGCGTTTGAGGGCGACATCCTGGCCGCCATGCAGAGCGCGGTGTTCCGCGGCGACGGTGACTACCCCGGTAACGAATTCATAATCGGCTCGAGTGAGGGTGCGCTGCTTTGCCGCTATTACACCGGCCGACGCACGCTCGGGGCAAAGGACCAGATAACACTAGAATTTGCCGGGGTCTACCGTCACTATCACGCGGTGCTGATGCGCACCGTTCTGATCGGCGAGGTTGACCCGCGCCAACGCGCCATGCACGCTACGGTCGTCGACGCCCTTTCCGCCTGTGAGGAGGCGCTTTGCCCCGGCCGGCCGTTTGGCGATGCGTTCGACGCCCACGCGCGGGTGCTTGAACAAGCGGGCTACGGGAAACACCGACTGAACGCCTGCGGCTACAGTTTGGGTGGGACATTCGCCCCGACCTGGATGGACTGGCCACTGATATACCGCGGCAATCCGATCGAAGTGGCGCCGGGCATGGTAGTCTTCTTCTGCATGATGATCTTCGATTCCGAGAGTGGTCTCGCCATGACGCTCGGGCGCACCTCCATCGTCACGGAAGGCGGCTGCGAATCCGTTTCCAAGGCGTCACTGGAACTGGTGATGAGATGATGTAGAGGTATTTGGCGGATATGCGGCTTGGCGCATCCTGAGAAACTCGATGCGAGACAAGGAATGCAAGGACGCGTGCTGGGAGATGGGCCTAACAGCCCGTTGATTAAGTGGCTTTTTCCGGCTCTCACCCCCAGATGAAGAATGCGGCGGCGAAAGCCGACTGGCCGCTCTGCGAACCCCCCCGTGCCACCAGCATGGCCCCGGTGGGCGTGAGCAGAACGAAAATACCGCCATATCCGCCCGCCACGGCCTCCCGCGGGGTGCCGGCGCCGATGAGCTGGCGCATCAGTAACGATAGATTGTGGCTGGCGACGTGGAGCAGGTATCGCTTGTGCACATTCTCTCGCCCGCGCAGCCAGGTTCGTCGCATGCCGCCACGATCGAGGTTGTGGGCAAAGCAGCGCTCGACGATCTCGGCGCGCAGCTTGAAGGCCTCGCGGGCGACCCCGGACTTGAGCCGCGCACGGTTGTTGGTGACCGCGCGCCGCGCCGCCTCATCACCGTGCCAGCGCGAAAAGCCGGTCTGCTTGGGCGCCGCGATCCGGGTCTTCCAGGGACTGTCGTCCAGAGCCCTCAAGACCGCCCGTGAGTGATAACCTTTGTCGGCGACGCATTCGGCCGGGTCCTCCGCCGTCGGTGCCGCATCCACCGCCCCGAGGTTTGCCTCGGCCTTCGCCAGGGTCTTGGAAAGCGTCGTGGTGTCGCCCTCATCGGCCGGGTGCAGCTCGGCCGCCACCACCGCGCCGGTGTCCAGATCCACCGCGTGCTCGGGCTTGTAGGCCAGATGCGTCGTGCCGTCCTTCATCTTGGCGATCTTGGCCTCGGGGTCGCTCTTCGAAACCCAATCCGTGTTGGAAAGCTTCTTGCCCTTGCGCTTCCGCTCCAGACGCGCCAGATCCTCGGCCGTGGGTGTCTCGACGCCGCTTTCCCGGGCCAGGCGCTCCAGCATCTCCCGGTAGCCTTCGCCGTTGGCGCGCCGCACGATGTTCCGCAGCGCCGCGTTGGCCTCCATGGTCGAGGCATCGAGGCCGATGCGCTCGCCCTTGATCAGCCCCGCCTCGGCGATCAGCACCAGAACCCAGTCGAAGACCGCCGCGTGGACTTCATGGGGCAGGCGCGTGCGGCTCCGTGACAGCCAGGAATGGTCCGGTACCCGATCACGGCTCCCCAGTCGCAGGAACGCCCGCAGCGAAAGCGAGTCCGAGCAGCGCCACTCCAGACCGCGCTCGCTGTCGATGCCCTCGAAGTAGCCCACCAGGTGCATCCGGAAATAGCGCCCGGGCGGCACCGAGGGCGCGCCCATCCGGGCCGCGTAATAAGGCCGGCAGCTCGCCTCGGCAAAGGCGTCAAAGCCGCCCTCGATCAGCACCGACTGCAAGCGGTCATAAAACACATGACCCGGAGAGCGCGGCATCTCCGACCAGCTCACCATCAGGTCCCCCTGACCATCCTTCTGCCGTCCCATCGCCATCGGCGAATCCCCCTGCAAATCAGGGAACCAGAGAATCAGACGGCGCCGACTTAATCAACGGGCGGCTAAACGGGCTACGAGCGTGCCGGCACGGTGGCAGTCGACAAGAAACTGATCCAAGTCGCGCTCGGAATTCCGTATTTCGGGGCCGCTCGTCCCAGCCCGGTTCCTTCAAACCAATGCATCAATCAGCTTGTTCTGGAAGCGGTGGACGAGTGGCTCCCAGTGTGGCGAAAACTGAACCACGTTTGCCACCGGAGACGCACGGGCGACTTGCTGGTTCTCCATTATGCCGTAGTCTTGACTCCTGACTCCATCACGCGCCGTGGGCGATCGAGACTTACCTAACCACCGATCGAGGACCGCCTCTCGGCGCTCCGCGAAGTCGGGATTGGTGGCCGCCTCGCCGACGAAGTACCAAGACATTCTCGCCTGCGTCCGATCGGGGGCGAGTGGGGTATATATGACCGGCGCCAAATGATTGGCTCTGCATGTCATCGTCGTGTTGGGAAAAATGTTGGCTAACGTGAAGTTGCGTCCTTCGGATTCCCACGTTCCCGGGACGCGTGGCAAATCAACTTCGTCGGGCGATCCCGTCTTTTGTCCGCGCGCCACGAGGCAGGCGCAACAGCCCTCCGCAGGCATGTCGAGCGTTCCGCCTTTCCGGCTCATCGATGGGATCGCTGCCTGGTGGAGAAAGGATCCGTGATAGCTTTCCCAATTATCGTTCAGCAGTTTCCAATTGGCCTTGAATTCCCAGACCTCGAAATAGCCCGGATTCAAATCGTCAAGATCGTAGGCGGCCAAATACTCATCGGCTGGGCGTAGATACTCCTCGAGCGGCGGCGCATTGCCCTCGAGATTTACGAAAATGATGTCGTGCCAGACGCCGCAACGGATCGGAACAAGACCGTTCTTGGACTTGTCGACCGAATAGTCTTTCGCGTTCTTGGTACCGTCCCAATAGGGCGTCACCTTCAGCTTTCCATCCAAACCGTATGTCCAGGCGTGATAGGGGCATTGCAGGTTGGAGAGTCCCTTGGCCGGCTCGCGCAAGACCAGTGTGGCACGATGACGGCAGACATTGTGGAAACCTCTGATCTCCCCCTTCTTGTCGCGCAGGAGAATGACCGGGAGACCCGCCACGGTAACAGGAACGGCATCGCCGCGATCGGAAATTTCGTGCGCGAATGCAACACCCATCCAAGTCCGCGGGAAAAGGCGCTCCCGTTCGAGCTGGTAAAATTCCTCGCTCGTGTATGCGGCGGTCGGTAAGCCCCGCGCTTTAGCAACGGGCCGCTTCAACGCCTCGATCGCCTCTGTTCCAAGGATTTCATCTACCGTCCGTGTCATCGCCATGTCCTCTAATCGAAGGTGAACTCGCTCGGGCGCAGCCGTCCCCTGGCTCTGCACTTCGTCCCAACTGCCGCACAGCCGTTGAGAGGCAACACCAGTAGCGGGACAATCTTCCGTATTTGATTGTCCCCATAAGTTGACATGCAATTCGCAATCGAAATTATGGCAAAATCGTACTTCAAATCCGCCGCTAGCAGAAGAATGCATTCACGAAGTTCGTTTGATGATCCGGCGTCCGCTCCTGGCTATATGCGGATCATAATTGTGGGGTTCGAAAATGTCCGCTGTTGGCCTCATTACAGACATACAACGCCAGCAATCTGACGGTACAAGGCATCTAGACAAAGAGTGGTCTCGTAGCCGGAACACCTTTGTGCCTAGAAGACTCTTTAGCGCCCCGTAGAGGCGCGCTGAGTCCGCATCGACTCCGGGCAAATGAAGGGCTTGGCAGGCTTGCAGAGTGAATCTTGACTCGTCGGCGGGTTGTGTTTTGAAAGTGGTGGAAATTGGTTTTGGCGCCTCTCCGAGCGGGCTGAGTTTTGCGGCGGTCAGGCCGCTCGGTCAAGGGTTTCGTCGGCGATTAGCTGATCGAGGGTTTCCCATCCATCGACTTTGCGCATCTGGATTTGGCCGGAAGCGAGGAGCGCCCAGAGGAGCATCGGCACTGTTTCGGGACACGGCAGCACGGTCTGTGTTTTGATCCGGCGCTTGAACTCCTCGTTGAGACGCTCAATGGCGTTGGTCGTTCGGGCTGATTTCCATTGGCTCTTGGACAGGCGCGTGAAGGTAAAGAGCTTGTCGCCCGCTTCTGCGAGGCTGTCCGCGACGGCCCTGCATTTCAGCCGCCACTTGCGGACAAACGCCTTGCGGCGGGTTTCCACCTCGGAGGCAGTGTCGGCATAGATCATATCGCGGTAATCTTCGCTCAGCTCGTCATGCATGTGTTTGGGAGCATGACCCAGAAGGTTGCGGTGCTTGTGCACGGTGCAGCGTTGAACGGGAAGGTCATCGCCCCAAAGCGCCGACAGAGCCGCCTCCAGTCCCGGCGCGCCATCGACGATGACAAACCCGGGCCGTTTCAGTCCACGCACATCAAGGTCGTCGAGGAACTGGCGCCACGCCGTCTGGCTTTCTCCGCCCATATTCCCGATCGAAAGCAAGACCTTCTGGCCATCCCGGCGCACCCCTATAGCCGCGAGAACCGAGATGTTGGTGGCCTTGCGATCCAGTCGGGTCTTGATCACAGTACCGTCAAGGATCAGCCGAACGATATCCTCATCCGCGAGGCCACGGCTGCACCAGGCGTCCCAATCGACCTTCACCTTGCGCCACGCCCGGCTCACAACGTCCTTGCTCACAGCACCCCGGAAGAGCCCGAACAGCGCGCGTTTCACCCGCCGCGTGTTGGTTCCGGACAGATACACCGAAGCGATCAGCGCCTCGGCCTTTCTGGTCAGCCGCTGGTAGCGCGGCAGCGCCCGCGAACGCCATTCCGACGCCCGACCGTCTTCCTCAACGATCCGTGCACGCGGCACGCTCACCCTCTCGGTCCCGAATGTCCCCGTCAGTTGCCGCTCCCGGTGCCCGTTCCGATACCCTTGCCGAAGCGCGTCCTCTCGACCGTATCGGCAGCGCCCGAGAAACTGCGCAAGTTCCTCCTCAAAAACGGCCTCGATCGTGGATCTGATGTTCTCCCGCAGCCGGTCCTCGAGCGGATCATAGCCGGCGTCATTGGCCAGTAGCGAAAGCGCGGAAGTCTCGGTAGTGTTCTTCATGGCGTGATCTCCTTGGCGGTGCTAGCCGCCGGTTGGGTGGTTGTCTTGTCACCCGGAGATTACGCCATCCTCAAATTTCCACCACTTTCGAGACACAGCCCGTCGGCGAGGCTCGGTTGGCTGTCGATAACAAACTGAGTTGACCGCTTTATGTACCATATGAATTGACCGCTTCTGTTGTGGTGGTTTGGCTCGGTCGCGTCGAAGCGGGTCACGCGGCTTGGAGCCTGTCGTCATCGATGGTTTCGCCGTCGGCGCGGTAGCGCGCCAGACACCTGGGTCCGTGGAAGACGGCCAGGTGGCCGTCGGGATATTCGTGCACCCGGACCTGCGCCTTGACGTAGTGGTGGCGGTGGCGATCGGCCGGGATCTGCAGCGTGCGGTTCTTGTAGCGCACGGTGTTGTCGCCCGCGACGACGCGGTCCTCCTGGGCGCAGAGGATGTCCTCGAGCGTGCCGGCAAAAGCCACGAAGGCCGAGCCGGTGTCCGCGGCCGGGCGGGCGAAGCGGGCGTTGTGCGCCGGCCAGAAGAGCTCCTCGAGAAAGCGATTGGCCTCGGCCATGGTGGCGATCCCGGCGAGGCGCAGCTCCTGGGGCAGGCGCTTCTGCAAGGTCCCGAACATGCGCTCCGAGCGGCCCCGGGCCTGCGGCGAATAGGCCGCGATCAACTCGATGCCGAGCTGCGCCAAGGCCCGGCCGATCTGGGTCGGGTTGTCCTTGTCCACACCGCCGCCTGCCTCGGGCGTGTGCCAGTAGTGCGAGGCCCGATCGGCGTAGAGCGAGCAGAACAGCCCGTTTTCGGCGATCACCTCGCCGAGCCCGCGGAACGTGCTCATCGTGCCCTCCTCGGCAACGAAGAAGCCCGAATAGACCTCCGATGTCGCATCGTCCATGGTCACGATCAGATCCCACCACTGGCCCGCAACCCACTCGTGGCTCGAGCCGTCCTGGTGCAGCAGCATCCCCACCACCGGTCGGCGCGGCCGCTTCCGGCGGTGCGCCCCGCGCCTGGGCGCCGGCTTGATCTTGCCGTGCGCCTGCAAGCTCAGGCGAAGCCAGTTGTAGCTCAGCCCGAAGCCATGCTCGCAGACCAGCTTCTCGTGGAAGTGCTTGGCCGTGAAGTCCGGGTAGCGCGTCTCGAACAGCTCCAGCACCCGCATCACCTCGTCCACCGGCGCGCGGCGCGCCGAGACCCGCCCAAGGCGCCGGTCGTACAAACCCGCGGCACCCTCGGCCTCATAGCGCTCCCGCCAGCGCCGGAACGTCCGCTCCGACATGCCCAGGATCTCCGAGGCCTCGGCCTGGCTCAAATCACCCCGATAACAACGTCCGTAGACATCCTCGAACTTCATCAATCTCAGTCCCTGCAACTGCTCCGTCCGGCGCATCCGATTCCTCCAGATTTGGAGGAAATCTAAAACCGGACAGATCATCTGTTACATAGACCGGTCATATCGTGTGTTAGCGACACGGCGAGGCTCGGTTGGCTTGACAAGTGAAAGCCGGCGCATCATCGTTGTTATGTCTTAATTTCGTACTTTCTTTACTTCGCACATGGGGTCTCGCAGAAATTGCGAGGCTCTGATTTCGTATGGTTTAACTACCAGCTCTGAATGACCAAACTGAACAACGAACGAGACGTCTGGCACACGGCAAAGCCGCTTCTCAATCAATCGAACGTTGCCACCATCCCCGGGGCCGTTAGTGAACGTCACGCACGGGAGAACTTCGACATATCCGACTTTGCGCTCAGCGCGGACGAGACGACGCGAATCGATGCGCTTGCCGGGAACTGCCGGCTCGTCAACCCTGGTTTGACGCCGAATTGGGATGTTGCGTGAACCGGTCGTCTGGGCAACCCTGCCCGGCAATCTTAAGAGAATGGCGTACGCGCTGCTCTCGGGCATGACATTTTCCGCGTCGAACGGGATGGTGCGGCACGTGTCCGCAGAAGTCCATCCGTTCGAAATCGCGTTCTTCAGCTTCTTCTTCGGATTTTTCGTGCTTCTGCCCGTGCTCGCGCGCACGGGCCTTGCACCGCTGAGGACCAAGCGCCCGGGAATGCATATGGTCAGGGTCGCGCTGAGCGCCGTGGCGACGCTCGCTATATTCTACGCCCTGAGCGTGACGCCGCTGGCACAGGTCGCGGCGCTCAGCTTCACCATGCCGATCTTCGCGACGGTTCTCGCAATCGTCATCCTGCGCGAGGTCGTGGGGATCAGGCGCTGGACGGCGATCATCGTCGGCTTTGTAGGGACCTATGTGATTCTGCGTCCGGGCACGGGCGCAATCGAGTTCGGCGCCCTCCTAGTCCTGGCCGCATCGGTGCTCTATGGGATCACGGTCATTGTCATCAAGAGCCTGACGCGCACCGACTCGCCGCTCACGATTATGGCGGTCCAGATCTGCATGATGTCTCCAGTCCTGCTGGTCCCCGCGCTGTTCGTGTGGCAGTGGCCGACATGGCCACAATTGGCCTGGCTCGCGACCATCGCCGTCGTTACCGCCTTCTCGGTTTTGGCCTTTGCCATGGCGATGAAGGAAGCGGACACCGCGGCCGTCATGTCGCTGAACTTCCTGCAACTGGTGTGGGCATCACTGATCGGCTTTGTGTTCTTCGCCGAGATTCCCGATCTCTATAGATGGATCGGGGGCGCCATGATCGTTGCGTCGACCACCTACATCGCCTATCGCGAGAGGGCAAAAGGAGCGACAGCGGAGATTACGCCCACCCCGCCTGTGCAGACCTGAGTGGAGAAGCGCGGGCGTAGGATACCGAACTCGGCACCAGCTTTTTCGGCACTATCCGACAGCCGCCTTGTCCTGATGCCGGACATGCGTGGAGTGCATAGTGCGGCGCTGCCTCGTCCCATTTTTTGCATGCCGACATGACCCAGAAGTCGATCACGAGCCCGTCCAGGTCGCCAGTGTCCAACATTTCACTCGCTTGCATTGCCGAGTGAACAGGTGCCTCTTTCCCTTCTGGTCGACCATCCCGCTTAAATTGACGTTGGTATCACGATCAGGCTGGGAACGTTGTAATGGCCAAATGCATACTCGATGAGCCGCGCTTTTCTATGTGAGGGCGATCCTGAAGTCGGTGATTGAGTTGGTGAACAAAGGAACGGATGGAACGGTACATTGATGCTGAATGTTGCTCCCGGCTGTAAGCGGACCAACATCGCAAGTTGAGGAAACGTCCGCTTATGACCAAAAGCGGACATTCGAACGCATGGAATCTGATGATTTAACACACTCGTTCTTGGAAGACTCTCTGGTGCCCCGTGGAGGCTCGCCGCGCCAACAATGGCGCTGAGGCAAAGCAAGCGCGTGCGTCAATTCCTAGTTCGTCTGCAGGGCTTGTTCAGCCTGCCAAGTGAGCGGTTACGCCTCACTATCATGTGACTCTTGTATCTACGTATTCAGGGTCTCGCAAAATTGACGGGGCCTTTTCTAGGTTGCCTAATGGAAACACGGCCTTCTGCCACAGGGTGAGGCCCAGAATCATGATTTTGGCGTCCGCAGTGGGTGGTCGTCCGGGTTGTGTCTCGAAAGTGGTGGAAATTGGTTTTGGCGCCTCTCCGAGCGGGCTGAGTTTTGCGGCGGTCAGGCCGCTCGGTCAAGGGTTTCGTCGGCGATTAGCTGATCGAGGGTTTCCCATCCATCGACTTTGCGCATCTGGATTTGGCCGGAAGCGAGGAGCGCCCAGAGGAGCATCGGCACTGTTTCGGGACACGGCAGCACGGTCTGTGTTTTGATCCGGCGCTTGAACTCCTCGTTGAGACGCTCAATGGCGTTGGTCGTTCGGGCTGATTTCCATTGGCTCTTGGACAGGCGCGTGAAGGTAAAGAGCTTGTCGCCCGCTTCTGCGAGGCTGTCCGCGACGGCCCTGCATTTCAGCCGCCACTTGCGGACAAACGCCTTGCGGCGGGTTTCCACCTCGGAGGCAGTGTCGGCATAGATCATATCGCGGTAATCTTCGCTCAGCTCGTCATGCATGTGTTTGGGAGCATGACCCAGAAGGTTGCGGTGCTTGTGCACGGTGCAGCGTTGAACGGGAAGGTCATCGCCCCAAAGCGCCGACAGAGCCGCCTCCAGTCCCGGCGCGCCATCGACGATGACAAACCCGGGCCGTTTCAGTCCACGCACATCAAGGTCGTCGAGGAACTGGCGCCACGCCGTCTGGCTTTCTCCGCCCATATTCCCGATCGAAAGCAAGACCTTCTGGCCATCCCGGCGCACCCCTATAGCCGCGAGAACCGAGATGTTGGTGGCCTTGCGATCCAGTCGGGTCTTGATCACAGTACCGTCAAGGATCAGCCGAACGATATCCTCATCCGCGAGGCCACGGCTGCACCAGGCGTCCCAATCGACCTTCACCTTGCGCCACGCCCGGCTCACAACGTCCTTGCTCACAGCACCCCGGAAGAGCCCGAACAGCGCGCGTTTCACCCGCCGCGTGTTGGTTCCGGACAGATACACCGAAGCGATCAGCGCCTCGGCCTTTCTGGTCAGCCGCTGGTAGCGCGGCAGCGCCCGCGAACGCCATTCCGACGCCCGACCGTCTTCCTCAACGATCCGTGCACGCGGCACGCTCACCCTCTCGGTCCCGAATGTCCCCGTCAGTTGCCGCTCCCGGTGCCCGTTCCGATACCCTTGCCGAAGCGCGTCCTCTCGACCGTATCGGCAGCGCCCGAGAAACTGCGCAAGTTCCTCCTCAAAAACGGCCTCGATCGTGGATCTGATGTTCTCCCGCAGCCGGTCCTCGAGCGGATCATAGCCGGCGTCATTGGCCAGTAGCGAAAGCGCGGAAGTCTCGGTAGTGTTCTTCATGGCGTGATCTCCTTGGCGGTGCTAGCCGCCGGTTGGGTGGTTGTCTTGTCACCCGGAGATTACGCCATCCTCAAATTTCCACCACTTTCGAGACACAGCCGTCGTCCGCTTCAAAATTGCGAACGGGTGAGCGAACAGTTATGCTACGATTTCGTGCCAGCTTTAATTTCGAAAATAACGGGTCATCGTGACCGCCTGGGCACGAGAAATTGCCGGAGTCAGCTTCTATCACCAGCGGCCGCGGTCACGCGAAACTGGGAGGTAGCGGTATCATGAAACATGGCAGATCAATTCTTATGCCGGTCGTAGCATTGCTCGCGCTCGGCGTAGCCAGCATTTGGAGCCAAGCTGTGGCTCAGGATTTGAGAGCCCAGATCGCAGCCAGTAGCGTACTTGAGGAAATCAAGCGACGGGACACCCTTCGGGCCGGTGTTGCGTCATTTTTCCCCTGGGTCATCCGCGACAAGAAGGGCGAGCTCATCGGGTTCGAGATCGATGTCATCAAGCGCCTTGCGGAGGATGCGGGCGGAAAACCGAAATCATCCCAACCTCCTTTGACGGCATCATACCCGCCCTCTTGGCCGGAAAGTTCGACGCCATCATGACTGGCATCGCAATCCGTCCCAAGCGCGCCCTAGCCGTGAACTTCAGCGATCCGTACGAGTTTTACGGCAGCGGCGTCGCGGCCAGCAAGAAGCTCGCACCTGGGTGGACGTCCTACAAGGATTTCGACCGGGACGGCGTGGTGTTCGTCCTGCGACGCGGCTCGTTCCAGATCGATGCCGTCAAGAGAACGTGGCCGAAGTCCGAGCTGCGGTTTTTCGATGACGACACGCAGGCGTTCCTCGAAGTCATAGAGGGCCGCGCCCATGCCGTCATCACAGCCGAGCCGAAGCCGACTTTCTTCAGCCAGCAGAATCCAGACACCCTGTACAAGCCGTTCGACGGCTTCGATCCCCTTCCGCCTAACGCCGCCGGATTCGCGATAAGGAAGGGTGATCCGGACTTCCTCACATTCCTCAACACTTGGATCACACTGAACTGGAAAAGCGGTTTCCTGCAGGAACGGTACGACTACTGGTTTACGACGACGGGATGGTTCGCCGACGTCGAAAAGAACCCGTTTCTCATGAAGTAGTGATCATTCGCGTTCGCCTTGGGAACCCGCCCTTCGTATCAGCGGCGGGTTTTCTTGGCCTGGTGGCAAGAATCTGACAGGGAGAAAAGTTAATGGCTCGCAAGGTCGCATTCTTTGATGTGCCGTGGGAGGGAAAGCACGGCTACGCACGAGCGGTCCGCGTCGGCAAACTGGTCGACGTCGGGATAACGACGGCGGCTGCGCCCGACGGCACGTTCCTGTATCCAGGCGACGTCTACATGCAGACAAAGGAATGCCTACGCATTATTGGCGATGCACTCGCCGAGGTAGGCGCGTCCTACGCCGACGTTTTCAAGGTCCGAATGTATGTGCAAGACATGTCGCGGTGGGAAGAGGCGGCGCGTGCGCACGCCGAAGTCTTCGGGGATATAAAGACGACGGCCGGTTGGGTCGGGATGGGCAGCTTTTTCGCGGAGGGGATCGCCGCCGAGGTTGAAGCCATGGCCTACATCGAAGATGGCGACTGACCTGATGACCGATTAGGGAAGCGTGGCGGGCGGCTCGGATAGATCGCCTCGATTGCCAATTGGCGCTCACGGTGAGGCAAACGGCTCGTTTGCTATGGAAAGAGTGACTGCGGAGGCCAGTGGAGACTTTCGCGCCGGAACTTCGCCGTCTGATAGGGAGGCATCGCGATGACGCGGACGTTAGAGGAAGTCCTGGGGAAGGACGCGATTGAGGCATTGAGGCGACCCATCGAGCACGCAAGGGGCCTGCCGACGGCCGCTTATACGAGCGAAGAATTTTTCAAACTGGAACAGGAGCGCCTTTTCCCGCGGACCTGGATGGGTGTCGCTTTCACCCACCAAATTCCCGAGCCCGGCGACGCAATCCCAGTGACGGTGGCGGGCCTGCCGATCATCGTACTGCGCGACAAGAAGGGTGAGATCAGGGCCTTCCACAATGTCTGTCGTCACCGTGCGGCGCTGGTCTTGCGCGAGCCGGCGAAGGGACTCTCCAATCTGCAATGTCCCTATCACGCCTGGACCTATGGTTTGGACGGCAAGCTGAAGGCGACGCCCTATTGGGATGGCACGAAGAACGCCAGAGACAGTGGCCTGCCCCCAATGTATGTGCCAATCGCTATGTTAGTCTTGGCACGGTGATTGGGAAGGGCTGATCCGGCTGGAGCCCATCCATAGCGCAAGCCGGATCAGTCCGGTTAGGCGCGATGGTCACTGGCGCCGGGGGTCTGTAGCCCAGCGCACTGTGTGGTCTGACCGTGTTGTAGTGCTGCCGCCATCGCTCGATCAGCACCTGGGCCTCCTTGAGCGAGTAGAAGATTTCGCCGTTGAGCAGCTCGTCCCGGAGCTTGCCGTTGAATGACTCGTTGTAGCCGTTCTCCCAGGGACTGCCCGGTTCGATGTAGAGCGTCTTCACACCGACCCGCGCCAGCCACTCACGGACGGCCGTGGCAGTGAACTCGGCACCATTATCCGAGCGGATGTGGTCCGGCGGGCCACGATCGACGAACAGCGCGGCAAGGCGATACAGCACGTCGTCGGATCGCAGCCGTCGTGCGACGTCGATTGCCAGGCACTCCCGAGTGTACTCGTCGATGATGGTCAGCATGCGGAATGCCCTGCCATCGTGTGTGCGAGCCATGACGAAGTCATAGGCCCAGACATGGTGCGGCCAGTTCGGACGCAGACGGATGCAGGACCCATCGTTGAGCCATAGCCGGCCCCTCTTTGGTTGTTTTGCAGGCACCTTCAGTCCCTCCCGTCGCCAGATGCGTTCGACCCGCTTGTGGTTCACGTACCAGCCCTCGCCGCGGAGCAGCGCCGTGATCCGGCGATAGCCGTAGCGACCGTACGCGCTGGCCAGCCGCACAATGGCCGCGGTCAACGCCGCCTCATCGTCAGCCTCGACACGCCGATAGCGTTGCGTCGAGCGTGGTTGCCCAATGACCCGGCACACCCGACGCTCGGGCAGGGCATGCCGCGTGGAGATGTGCTGAACATAGCCCCGGCGGCGCTCGGGGCTTAGAAGTTTCCCTCAGCGGCTTCCTTCAGAATCAGCTTATCCAGCGTCAGATCAGCGACAGCTCGTCTCAGCCGCAGATTCTCCCGCTCGAGCTCCTTGAAGCGCCGTGCCTGCTCAATCTTTAGGCCGCCGTACTCCTTGCGCCAACGGTAATACGTCTGTTCCGAAACACCCAAGGTCCTGCAAACCGCAGGTACCGTTTGGCCGCCCGACAGGCTAACCTCCGCCTCCCGTAGCTTACCGATAACCTGTTCCGCGGTATGTCGTTTACGTGGCATCCTGACCTCCGTTCAAACAGTCCTAGCCTAACATTCGGCCTGGACCAAGTTTTGGGGGTCAGGTCAACAGCGGGGTCGAAAAGTCCAAGAACGGCCTTGTTCCAGTCCGCAGTGGGGTCTGGTACGACTTTATTTACGTCAATCTCGAGGGCAATGCGCCGCCGCTCGAGGAATACATCCGCCCTGCAGAGGAATTGTTGGCTGATTACGATCTCGACTCCCTGAGCTCGGGCCACAGGGAATATTGGGAGTTCGATGCGAATTGGAAACTGCTGGCAGATAATTGGGAAAACTATCACTCGGTCCGGGTTCACAAGCGCATCATCGAGCTAAAAAAGCTGGAAGGCGGCACGACGGAGAAGATAACCAACGAGTATTTCGACATGCCGGCAGAAGGCTGCTGTTCCGGCCTCGTATCGCGTGAGGAAAAGACGAAACGCACACCGACACTCGATTTTGACTTGCCACACATTCCGGGATCTTGGCCATCCAAATGCATAAGAACTTTGTTGCACATCTTTCCCAATACCACAGTGGCGATGCAACCGAGTTATATGGCACCTGCCATTTACACCCCGCTCGCTCCTGGCCGGACCCAGGCGAATATGGCGTGGTGCTTCGTGGGCGAGGCAGCCAGCAATCCCGACTTCGCGGAACGCCGAGAGGCGCTACTCGATCAGTGGTTGGGTGAGTCTCGATCGCCCACCGCGCTGGATGGGATCCGCAATCAGGATTACGGGATCATGGCGGTGCAGCAGATCGCCCGCGCATCGCACGTGGCAGACGATGTACAGTTTTCTCCATATTGGGAGGGACACGTCCACCGTTTCCAGAACATGGTCATCGATGCTTTGGTTTGAGGGAGGGGACGCTTCTTGCCAAAGCACTGATGCAACAAGTGCGCGCCCTCGTCAGACCCTGATGACGCGGCCGCCCCTTTGAGGTTGGCCGCAAATGCGCAGGATACTAAAGCTGATTTGAACGGATTCGAGGGGGAACGTCCGTAGACACTAAATCGAGCCCATTCATCCATTTCGGGCGAGTCCTTGGTCCGCTCTTGGCTAGAAGCGGACTATCGTCACGAGGCCGGAGACCATCTGCTTTTGACCCAAGGCGGACATTCGAGCCCTGGCCCATCAGATCGAGCGCGGTACCGCGTTGTGATGGCTTGTCGTGCAGCACGGGTCGTCATCATTTATTTGTGCTCTGATCCAGAGTGCGGATGGCACTATTGTGCCAAAACCAACACACCTACGCAGACATCCGAGGAATTGACCCATGACGGTTACTCTTGAACACCGCGCCGACATAAACCTCGAGACTGCATACCGCGTCGCCTGGCAAGGTGAGGATGTGGTGTTGAGCAAGGCGGCGCTCGCGCGCATCGATGAATGCCGCCGCAGCTTTCTGGCACTCATCGAAAGCGATCCGTCGATGTTCGTCTACGGCGTGACATCGGGCTTTAATCAGGCCGCCAAGACCCAGCTGGACGACGCGGGCCGTGCCCGGCAGGCGCAGCGCAAGCCCTTCGCTTCGGCTGTATTGTTCGGCGACCCGTTGCCCGAACGTGTCGTCCGGACCATCGTGTTGTCCAAGCTTGCGACCTTCGTTGAGGGTCATGCCGCCGTCACGCCGAAGCTGGCGCAAGCCGTTGCCGCCATGCTCGACGGGCGGCCGTTGCCGGAGGTGCCGGCCGACAACAACGACGGCGCGGGCCAGATCCATATTATGACGCACACGTTTTCCGACCTGTTTCTTGACTATGACCTGCAAGTGAAGGAATCGAATGCGCTGCTCAACGGAACCGGCAGTATCACTGCGGTCCTAACCGACACGACCATCGCCGCGACCCGGCGCCTTGCGCTCGCGGTTAAGGTGTTCGCGCTTTCGATCGAAGCGTTCCAGTCGCCGCTCGAGCATTACGACGTCGCACTCGCCCGGCTGTGGGGCGGCGACCACGACATCGCCGCGGCCGAGACGTTGAATCGTTATCTAGCAGGAGCGGCCCCCGAGCGGCGGACTTACCACGCGCCGGTTAGCTTCCGCGCGTTGACGCGGATCCTCGCGCGGGTCTTTCGCGCTGTCGCGGAAGCGGAGAAGGCCGCCGACGAGGCGCTCGCGGCCGCGGTCGACAATCCGATCTACCTGCCGCCCGATGGCGACCATCCGCTTGGCCGGCTTCTCCACAGTTCAGGGTGGCACAACGCCATGAGCTATTCGGTGCTCAACGAACTCGCGGCGTGCTGGGCCGACCTCTGCCTTGTCGGCGAGCGCCAAACGTCAAAATTGCAGGACGGCGCGGTCTCGGGCCTGCCCCATTGGCTGACCACCGGTGATGTGGAAGGGCCGGTGCGCTATCTCGCCCAGATCCAGGTCGGTTATGTCGAGCGCGCGCGCCGGGCGGCCCAGCGTACCTTCATTCCCGGCAGCGAAAGCGGCGGCTTCGGCCAGACCGACTTAAAGACGCCGACCCAATCGGCATGGCTGGGAGAACGCGAAGCGGGACGCTGCCTCGACGCGTCGCTCGCGCTCCTCGCGGTGACGGCGCTGCACGCGCTGGAAGTGACGGAGCGCCCAGTGCCGCTACCGCTCGCCGACTTCGCAGCCGATGTGCGCGGACATGTGCCGAAGATCGAGGAAATTCGTATGCTCGGCCCGGAACTGGGGCGGCTTGCGGACTCCTTCACCAGCAGAGTCTACAGCGTCGATGGTCCGCGACGGTCCTGAGGCCGCCTCGGAGCGGACCATCGGCGAGACGGTGGTCGACCTGGTGGGGGGTGGGTGAGGCAGCACCCAACTGCCTGGTAATGGATCAGGCCGACGCGGTGCGTTTCTATGCGCTCCTGACCGAACGCTTTGCGCGCCTGTGAAAGGCGCATTCAACCAGCCAAGTTTGAGTTCCTTGGCTTTCTGACCGAGCCCGGGACGAGCTTGCAACTCCGCAGACTCGATGTTCGCGATCCGCACTCTCACGCAATGCGGCCGTCACAAGAACGCCAACATCACGACTGCTATATGGCTAATAGCGGACAAATTTTCGACCTAGTCTAGATGTCGGCAATTGACACAAACCGGACTACGCCATAAGGAGGTTACAGCCGAATCGTGCCTTCCTTCCGCCTTCCCTCCACCGGGGTCCGGTCTAACTTAGAGGGTGGTATTTTTCGTGGGGGAAGGTCATCCAACCTGGATGGCACGTTGCGGCGAAGCTCACGTTTGACCGATGCCTCTCCGAGGGAGATAGCGATGGACGAAGAGCTTCATTTCAAGACGATCGCAGAGGTCGCGCCCCTGGTTCGCGACCGCAAGCTGTCGGTGGTCGAATTGGTGGAGTCCCAACTGGAGCGTATCGAGCGCCTCGACGGTCGACTGAAGGCGTACGCGACCGTCATGTCCCAGCACGCGAGAGAACAAGCGCGGGCCGCCGATGTCGAGATCGCGGCGGGCCACTATCGCGGAGCTCTGCACGGCGTACCGGTCGCCGTAAAGGACCTATTCCACACAGCCGGTGTCCGGACGATGGGCGGTAGCGCGGTGTTCGCCGAGAATGTCCCGACATTCGACGCGACGGTCGTTGCCAAGCTCTACGAAGCGGGTGCGGTGCTGCTCGGCAAGCTGAACCTGACCGAGGGCGCAATGGGCGGTTACAACCCGAAGTTCGACATTCCCGAGAACCCTTGGAAAGAGGGCTACTTCTCCGGCGCCTCGTCGAGCGGGTCAGGGTGTGCGACGGCCGCGGGATTGGCGTTCGCAACCCTCGGAAGCGATACGGGTGGCTCCATCCGCACTCCTGCCGCCGCTTGTGGCACGGTCGGCCTGAAGCCGACCTGGGGGCGGGTATCCCGGCACGGTGTAATGGATCTTGCCCCGTCCTTGGACCACGTCGGTCCGCTGACCCGATCCTCCGGGGACGCCGGGATCGTTCTCCAGGCGATCTCTGGGCCTGACCCGAACGACCCGACGTCGCTGCCGGACATGGTGCCCGACATGCTGGCGAGCTTGGACGGCGGGGTGCGGGGACTGAAAGTGGGTTATGACGAGAAATACGCCACCGATGACATGGAAGCGGATTTTGCGGCGGCCGTCGCCGCGGGCGTCCAAACCATGGAACGGCTAGGCGCCGAAATCGTGCCGGTGAGCATGCCGTCGAACCTTCGCGAGTACGTGAGCGCGTTGCCGGTGCTGTGTTCGTTCGAAGCGGTGGCCGCGCACGCCGGGACCTTCCCTTCACGTTCCGGCGAGTACGGCCCCTGGTTTCGGCAGTGGCTGACGAATGGCGCCGCGCACAGCGCTCAGGAGTACGCCGATGCCAATGCCCTGCGTACCGCATGTGTTGGCAAGCTGCGCCAGATGATGCTCGACATCGACGTAATGGCCTGTCCGTCGACCTCGCGGGTCGCTTACCCGGTGACACCGGAGGAACTCTACGGACCGATGCTCGCCGAGTGGGACCCCTGGCGCGTGCGCTTCACCGCGCCGACCAATCTCGCGGGCTTACCGGCGATCGCGTTGCCCTGCGGCATGAGCGGTGACGGCTTGCCCCTGAGCATCCAGTTCATAGGCCACCACCTCGCCGAGCCGCTGCTCGTGCGACTCGGTCACACATTCGAGCAAGCGACCGAGTTCCACGAACTGCACCCACCGGTATAGACTCGATTTCGGCCGAGGTGCCGGTCGCCAGCCTGTCGATCCTGCTGCATGAGCCTAAAGCCAAGCTGTCACTGGCCAACGAGGCTGCCGGCTTCGACCTTACCGGCACGCCGGTCCAACTCAGAAAGTGGTATCGTTCGTGCGGGCGGGTCACCAACATCCGAATGTCGGCTTATGGCTATGAGCAGACATTCATCGTAGGGAGCGGAAACGTCCACTTATGACCCAATGCCGACATTTCGGGTAGTAGGGCCAGTAATTGGACATCGGCAAATTAGAGTGGCGATTTCATGCTTATTGGGCGCAAAGCTGCCCGCAATTCTGCGCGTGTCGGCGACTTGGACTATCCGGTCTAGCAGCAGGTTACCTGCTGGCCAACATTTCCTGAAAACGGAATACCGGCACTCACCAGACCGTGTCCTTGTTTCCATCAGAGACTTGTTGCACACTGCGTGCTCGTGGTTGCATCGGGCGTCGCCGTGTCTCCCAAGGGCACTACGGCAATCCACCGTGACTAGCGACAAAGCCAAAAAATCTTCAACGAATCGGAGGTAACTAGATCATGAGACAATTCCAACCACTTTGGCTGGCGACCGTAGCGCTGTTCGCTTTCGTCGTCTGGACTATTCCCGGCGCGGCATTGGCGCAAAAAATTCTGCAGGAGATCTCGGCGGCAAGTACGCTCGAGGTAATCAAGAAACGTGGCGATAATGGCCGTATCCGCGTCGGCTTTGCGAGCTTTGTCCCATGGGCCATGGTCGACCAGAAGGGCGACCTGATGGGCTTCGAGGTCGACGTCGCAAAGAAGATCGCGGAGGATAGTGGCTGGGATATCGATCACGTTCAAACGGCCTGGGACGGCATCATCCCCGCCCTAATCGCAGGAAAATTCGACACGATTGTCGGCGGCATGTCCGTCTTGATGAAACGTAACCAGACAGTGAATTTTTCGATTCCGTACGCTCGTTCAGCGATTGGCTTTGCCGCCAGCCCTAAGCTCGCCAAAGGATGGTCGAAACTGGAAGAATTCAACAAGTCGAGCGTTACGCTCGTCACGCGGCGCGGCAGTTCGAACATACCGTGGATGAAAGAGATCTTCCCCAAAGCGACGCAGCGTTACTTCGACGACGACGCCCAGGCGTTCCAGGAAGTCATGAACGGCAACGCCCATGCAGTGATCAGTGCCGAGCCGAAGCCCTCATTGTGGACGGCGACGAATTCAGACGTTTTGTTCCAGCCGTTCGGCAATCGAACCTTTATCCCGCGACCCTCAGCGCTCGCGGTACGTAAGGGCGATTACGACTTCCTCAACTATCTAAACAACTGGATTCGCGTTCGCACGCTCGACGGGTGGATCGGAGCACGCCACAAGTACTGGTTCACCACAACCGCATGGTTCGAGAAGATGGATCCCGATAAGAATCCGTTCGCGAAAAAATAGTAGCGCAACTCGACCGCCGCCCGGAGGGACCAAATCCTGGCGGGCGGCGGCATTCTTGCGGTTGCTCACGCTCCCGTGCAGTTCGATCTTGTGCGGGAGGGAGGTTTGCGCCTACACGTTCTCAATCGGACATGGAGCGCCCATTGCGGGGCGTGCCTACGCACGCCGAAGCCTTGCACTACTCTGCCACCTGGTCCATGACCTCGTCGAATACCGTTGCCATAGCCGCGCGCAGGCGCGCACGTGCGGCGTCCGGGTCGACTATGGCCTCGGCGACAGTCTTGCCGCCCGCCGACTCCAGGTCGGGCACAGCCTGCATATAGATCCAACGGCGCTTTTCCTGGCGAATCGGTTTTGGCAATGCAGACAGTCGGCGATTGATTTCGCAGACGGTGGCGTCGTCGAAAACGGACTCCCAAGCCTCACGTTCAGCGCCGAAGTCGAACTGGGCGCGGACATTGTCCTTGACCCGATTCGCCCTAAGCCGCGCCGTCGCCGCTTTTTCGATCGCCCATTCGGCGCCGTTCTGGACCACCGCCACGCCGTAATCACGATGAGCGCCCTCCACGCTCACGAAACCCCGCGTCACATCGTCGAGCACAGCTTGGGGCTCGCGCTCGAAGGGATCGCCATAGCCGCTGGCCCCCGGCGTCATTATCGTCACGGTGTCGCCTTTTTTGACAGGAACTTCATTGATCTTTCCGAGGTCCCGCTGGTCTTCACGGCCCAGATTGAAGACAGTGCGGAAGGGGGTCGCGGGCTTGCCGCCGGCTACACCCCAGGCAGGGAAGCGGAATCGTTCCATACCGCGGGCGTAAATGCGCCCGCCGTCGCGCAGGAATTCCACGGTGAGAATTTGCCCGACGCCACCCCGCCAACGGCCAGGCCCGCCGGAGTCGGGGCGGACATCGTATTCGCGGACCAAGATTCCGCACTGCGCCTCGATATTCTCGATGGGATGGTTGCGTAAGTTGGATAGGCTAGAATCGCGTGTGTCGACGCCGTCGTTGCCCTCCCAAGCGCCCATGCCGCCGCGCATCGGTTCGATCACCGTGACGTGACGATTCGCGCCGCTTTCGTCGTACTCGTGCAGCACGAAGATGACGCCCGCCCCGGAGCTCGGCGCCGGTGTCATGTCAGGCGCCGCCTTGAAGAGGGCTCCGGTCATGGCGTCGTTGAGCCGTCGGGCCGGGGAGGCGCGCAGGCCAATAGCGGCCGGATATTCCGCATTGAGCACGGTGCCCGGCGGGTTGGTCATGCTGAGATGGCGGTATATCCTGGCGTTTAGTGGCAAGGATTGGTCGTGGGTCATAAGATACGAGGTGAACCGCATGGTCAGCCACTCATGCATGCGGTTCAGCGACGCAGTGTTGTAGGAAGCGTCGACCTGGAGGTCCGTGCCTGTTAGGTCCAGGTGCACTTTGCCGTCGTTCACTGTCATCCTGACGCGGACTTTGATAGGCAGCGGTGTAACCAGATCGTCGTCCATGTAATCCCAAAACTCATAGGTACCATCAGGGATCTGGCGCAGCACCTCCCGCGCCTTGGTAGCCGCGTAGGCCTGGAGCGCCTCGTGGCAAGCAAGAAACGCCTCAAGGCCGTGACGCTCAATGATTGGGACCTATATACGTGAGTGCCCAAGCCTACTTGCAGGCGTCCGCATTCACGCGCAGATACTCGTCGATGAACTTGTCCGTGTGCTGCGACACGCTCGACAGGATGAAGTTTGGATTTCGACTATACGTTCCAGTTGAGCCCACACCCCAAGTCGTAGCTGTATTTTCTAACATGGTGGCACGGTCTACCACCTCTTTGTTGTATTCAACCCCTATATGGATGACGGAGCTAACGACATTCACGTTGAAGTACAAGTACGACCACGCCGCTTCTCTGTAGAGTCGCGCTGCGCGTAGCCTACTGCGCACGGCGATTACGATTGCCTCTCTGGTAACGTCGATAGCGGTTGCCTCGTCGCCCGGGTCCTCAACCAGTAAATCCATGGGACGGCAATCGTTCCATAGCCGGAAACGGTCATAGTCGCTTACATCAGTGGACGATGCAGATGTGGCGGTGAACAAGAGCGCGGCCGCGAGATATAGGCTGACATGGTGTCTCATTACATGTGGCTCCGCAGGGCAAATCAGATTTGACACACCGCCCCAATCATTAGAAAAGCACGAACGGCGTGTCCTGTTGGAAGGAGCACGCCGTTTGCTCTTGCCCTTGTGCAAGGGGGCAGAGTGTCGGGGGGGGGTAACTAGGATATGCCTTCGGAGGATCACTCCGAGGCTCGCCGCGAGCCTAGTGGTGATGGGCTGTCTGTAACCCAGCCCATTAAAAGCCAAACGATCCATGGTATCTCCTTTCTATCGGCCTCTATGCAGGGCTGACTTCTGCTGACGTTTGACCGCCTGACAATGGTGCCTCGGAGGAAATATCCCCCGAGGTGTCCGAGTCGACAGAGGCAAGAGCCTAGCCTCACCTTGGGCACTCACGCATATAATTCCCCAATGATTTCCATACATCATTGCTTCCCAAGACGCAGAGCCGCCAGCATGGCCCGGATGTCCCCCATGTTCTCGTCGGGGATGCGACAATTAGCTTTGAGGAAGGTGAAAAAATCCTCGTTGAACGCACCACGGCGCATGAGCTTCATGGGCGGAATGATCAGGCCTTCCTGGAAGTACTCGTGGTTGGACGGCAGGATGCTGCCGGCGACAGTGCCACCTACGTCCGTCGAGTGGATGAAGGCCCATCCGTAAGCGACAATTTGCCCTTTGTGAAAATATGGCTCGATAAGATGGAGGTCGGGTAGGTAAGTAGCGAGCCCCCCGGACGTGAAGGCATCGTTTGTGACGATGATGTCACCTGGCTCCAAGTCGGGCACGGCCTCGATTGTGGACGAGCAGTCGCAGTCGACGAAGAGTGACACGCCGTTCGTGCGCGGATGGGCGAACAGCTTGCCGTCGAGTCCAACAAGCGCGGTCGCAAAATCGGCTGCCTCTTTAACGAATATGGTGCGCGCCGTGCGCTGCAGCGTGGTGCCCATCTCCTCAGCAACCGCCTGGACCTTGTTGTGCAGAATTTCTAAGAGAATGGGGTCGAGAGGCATATGAAAAGCTCAAATAGCGATTTCTTGCACGCGGCAAACTTAGATTACTGCTGTGCCGGGCGCCGAACAAGAATTGGGCTCGAGCCCTGGCGGCTGGTGGTCGGAATTATCCAGTTGGCCATAACTGGAATATGCTGACAACCATGAATTGAATGGGCCTGCATACGAGCCCTCTGTTTGCGCCATGGGTGGCGTCACGCCACGACCAACTCGGGCGCGAGTTGGACATGGTCTTCATGCGGACGGCACCGCCGATTCGCCACCTCTTGGCAAGCGTGCTATTTGTCCGACGATAGGTGGATATTGCCCATTCTGTCGACCTTCGCAGTCCAGCCAGGGATGATCCAGATGGTGCGGTCCTCCTGCTCGATGATGGCGGGACCGGCGAAGACGGCGTCGGCGCCGAGGCTGCGGCGGCGGTAGACTGGCGTGTCGACAAACGAGCCCATGTAATAGACCCTCCGAACGCTCGCCGGCTTGATGTCAGTCGCCCGGGCGATCTCGGGGAGTTCGATTGGCCGAATCTTACCGGTGACCCGGATGCGCTCGGTCGTGATCTCGACCCCGCTTTCCAGGTCGCGGAAGCCGTAAATTTTCTCATGCTCCAGGTGAAACAGCTCCGAGATGCTCTCGACATCCGGGCTAAGGCGGAGCATATCCGGTATTGCTACCTGAAGGTCGAAGGCTTGGTCGGCGTAGCGCATATCGCAAGTCGCCGTGAATTCGGGCTGGCCGAGAAGGTCGCCTTCCGTTCTGACCCATGTTTCAGCCTCTCTTTCCAACTCCCGGAACGCGGCGGCCAAGTCGTCCGCTGCCTTTTCCCCTTCGTCGAACCTCAAGTGCCGCGAGCGAACATAGTCGCGCTTCACGTCGGCCAGGATCGCCCCCACGGCGCAGAAGGTGCTGGGCGCCGGGGGCACTACGATGGATTTGAGGCGCGCCTCCTGGGCCAACAGGTTAGCATGGGTCGGCCCGGCGCCTCCGTAGGCCATCAGCGTGAAGTCCCTCGGGTCCTCGCCCCGCTGCGCCAAGCCCTTGTATAACTCCGTCGACATCACCGCTGTTGTCACCTGCAGCGCTGCCTCTGCCGCCTTGATCGCGCGGTCTTCCCCCGCGATGCCAACCTTATCGGCGATGCCTTCAACGGCCGTCGCTGCCGCCTGCCGGTCGAGCTTCATGCGCCCGCCTAAGAAATGGTCTGGATGGATGTATCCGGCGAGGAGGTAGCAGTCGGTAACAGTCGGCTCCGTTCCACCCATGCCGTACCGGTCCAGGGTCGGCACCAGCACTTTGTGGTCCGACCTTCAGAACGCCTTGTGCGTCAACCCAAACAATCGAGCCGCCCCCGGCGCCAATTGCCGAGACGTTTACAACCGGCAAGATAAGTGGAAAATCTCCAACATTGGTCAAGGTCGTGTACTCTGGTTCACCGCTTTGGGTCACGGCCATGTCGCAGCTTGTTCCCCCCATGTCCACTGTGATCAAACGCCGTTGCCCGGTCGCCGCGGCTACCTTCGAGGCCGCAACGACACCCGAAGCCGGTCCCGAAAGGACTGTGTCTACCGGACGGTGCCGCGCGGTCTCGAGGCTTAGCGTGCCGCCATTGGATGTCGTGATGTAGATCGGCGCGTTCACGCCTAGGCTACCGATCCGCTCGGTGAGCAGACAAAGATAATCGTCCAACAGCGGCTGAACATACGCGTTCATGATCGCGACCAGGCAGCGCTCAAACTCCCGTCGCTCCGGCCAGATATTGGCAGATTCCGTCACCGGGACGCCGTCGAGGTGTGCCCGTAGTCCGGTCGCCACTTCCTGCTCCATTTCGGGATAGATGTAAGAGTGTAGAAGCAGAACCGTAACCGCCTCGATGTCTTTCGCCTTCAGACCCGCTGCGATCGCTTCCAGCTCGCTTTCGTCCGGTCGGCCGACGATCGCCCCATCAGCCATGGTACGGGCGTTGGTCTCGAATATCAGATTCCGCTTCACCAGTGGATCTTCCTTCCGGACTCGGAAGTCATACGAGTTCGCCAAATTTGCTCGGCCGATCTCCAGGATCCCCCGATGACCTTTGCATACCACCAAACCCACCTTGGCGCCTCGCCGCGGCTTTGGTGCATGGACCTGAGGATTAGTATATCTGGCTCCGCTTCCGTCTTTGAGAGTTTGTCATGCCTTTCAAGTTCCACGCATCGCGTCGCCACCATATCCCCAGAGCCAAGTACCGGGTCATGAACTGGCCGGATTATGACCGTGGTTTGGTTCGGCGCGGCGACATTCGTTTCTGGATTGATGAGCGCGCCCTGGAGCAATGGGACGCAGCCAAACGGCGAACTCCTGGTGGCCAGCGGCAGTTTTCAGAGTTGGCGATTTCCACGACACTGATGCTGGGGATGGTCTTCAGACTGCCGCTGCGCCAGACGGAAGGCTTTGTGCGTTCCCTCGTGGACTTTATGGGGTGCGATCTGCCGGTGCCGGATCACACCACGCTGTCGCGGCGGCGGCGAACGGTGGATGTCGTTGTGGAAACTAGCACGAACAAATGGCCTACGGATATCGTGCTGGATTCCACGGGCCTGAAATTCTTTGGCGCTGGCGAGTGGGCTCGCGCCAAGCACGGTGAAACGCGGCGCTCGTGGCGCAAACTGCATATCTCGGTTGACCCGGCCAGCAGCGAGATCCGGACGCATGAACTGACCGGTGACGACACGGCCGATGCGACGATGGCGGGACCGCTGGTCGCCGGTTCCGGTGGGATGATCCGGCGCGTGTTTGCCGACGGCGCCTATGACGGGGAGCCCGTGACAAAAGCGATCCGAGAAGCTCGGCCACCGAATTCACCACCTGAAATCATCATCCCGCCACGCGCCACATCCATTCCTCCCCCGGACACCCCTCATGGCGGATCGGAACGGGAGCACCATGCGGCGGAGATCGCGTCGAAGGGAAGGATGAACTGGCAGAAACGACAGGGCTACGGATTGAGAGCGCTTGGCGAAACAGCCATGGCTCGCGTCAAGAGGCTCAACGGCGGCAAGCTCACCGCTCGCACATTCCAATCCCAACAAACCGAAATCGCCATGCAGATCGACGTACTCAATCGCTCTATCCGTGCGGCGAAACCAAACACAATCAGGATCCGCTAACCAACCGGGGAATGGGCGATCACACCATCGCGGCTCCATGCACCAAAGCCGTCCTGCGCCCGACACTTTCTGCACTGCCCGTGACGCGCAGGCCCTCGTAGCAGCCAACCATCGCGATAACGAAAGCGAAGACTGGCGCCTTGACCATACCTACAAGAAAATTCTTGAGCGATACGGCACCCTCGAGTTGCCGCAGCAATTGAACAACACTGAGATCAAGCGAGAAAATTGCCATGACCGCGCCGCCGAGAAGGCCCGACAAGTCAGCGACGAATGCGAGCAGAGGCAAGGTGATAAGGAGCGCGTTCACCCGTGGCAGCACCAAGACCTCGACTGGATCGAGCCCTAATGTCTGCATTGCATCGACCTCTTCATTGACTTTCATAGTGCCGATTTGTGCCGTGAAGGCGGAGCCTGATCGACCGGCAACCATAATCGCGGTCAACAGGACGCCGATCTCCCGCAGCACCGAGATTGCCAGAAGATCGATAGTAAATATCTCGGCACCAAACTGGCGAAGCTGATCCGCTCCCTGGTAGGCCAGAACGACGCCGATGAGAAATGAAAGCAGCGCAACGATCGGAATCGCATTAAGACCGGTCTGCTCGATCTGATGGACCAACGAGACGAACCTGAGGCGGCGTGGATTTGCAAAGGCGTACAATAGTTTGACTATGGTCATGCCGAAAAAATTCAATAATGCGGCGCCTTCGCCCGGTGCATCGAAAACCGCCTTGCCGATCCGCTCCACCATCAAGACGAACGTATTGACGGGCGGCAGTTCGACATCGTGCGGCTCGCGTTCGACCTCGACCACGAGCCGCATCAATGGCTGATGAGCCTCGGAAACTCCCACATACTCGACCGTTGCGCCGCGGCTTTCGAACGTCGTTGCCGCGCGGTAAAACAACATCGCACCCGACGTATCGAGCCGCGATACATCGCTCATGTCGATTTGCACGCTTGCAGCGGCAGCCGACTCCAATTCGCTCACTAGCTGATCGAGTTCGGCGATCGTCGCAACGACCCAGACGCCGCCGGCTCGCAGTATCAAACGGTCGCCTTCCACCACGCGTTCAAGCCAGCCCGCGTGCTGTGGTCGTGCTACCTCAGCCACCATGATAAATCCGTCCTCATGAGAGTTGGCGCGTCGATACTACAGTCGCGGGATCGGAATATGTATAGCGCACTTCCGTCGAGCCAGCCGCGTTGCGGGTCC
The DNA here is from genome assembly GCA_965217615.1 of Alphaproteobacteria bacterium. GTDB lineage: Bacteria > Pseudomonadota > Alphaproteobacteria > UBA8366 > CAVOAK01 > CAVOAK01. The sequence continues at coordinate 44,744 of CBDCIT010000008.1, read as the reverse complement.
AAGGCTGCCCAGATAGAGTGCTGCCTGCACCTGGAGCAAGCTGATAGCTTTCGGCGATGGACCTGAAAGAATACATTGCGCATGTCCCCGATTTCCCCAAACCGGGAATCCTGTTCTACGATATTTCACCAATGCTGGCGCATGGCGCGGCGTGGCAACACTGTATCGGACTCCTTGCGGAGTGCGTAAAGGCGCATGCGCCCGACGTTCTCATCGGCATCGAGTCCCGTGGCTTCCTCGTGGCTGCCCCGCTTGCACTGGAGCTTGGGTGCGGCTTCATCATGGTGCGGAAGAACGGCAAACTACCTGGGAGGGTCGTCGGCCACACCTATGACCTGGAATATTGCAAAGACACGATCGAAATTCAGTCCAATGCGATCGAGCCCGGGCAGCGTATCGTCGTTATGGATGATCTACTTGCTACCGGCGGGACCATGGCCGCGGCGATCGCGCTGGCGCAAGAAGTAGGCGGCGACGTGCGCGCCGCCTGTTGTATCATCGAGCTAACTTTCCTCAATGGACGTGAAAAGTTGGATGTGCCATTCGACGCGCTGCTCGCCTATGAGGACTAGCTGGCATGGATGCCTCGGCAGAGCTTGAGTCAGCGCTTGCCCTGCATCGCGCAGGTGATCTGGATGAGGCGGAGACTGGCTACGGTCGAATCATCGATGCCGCGAGCGACATCGGCGAACAACACCAACCGCATCTGACCGAAGCATTGCATCTCTTAGGCGTCCTCGCTCTGCAGCGAGGAAACCCTTTAAAGGCGACCGACTTTATAGGCCGGGCCATAGGCCGCAACGATCGCGACGCTCGCTACCATAACAACCTTGGGAATGCGCAGCTTGCGCTCGGCAAAACCGAGGCGGCACTTGCAAGCTTTTGGCGGGCTGGCGAACTCGATCCCGACTTGTTCGACGCGCATTCAACCGTGCGACGGCCCTGCTGCAGATCCAGCGGTCGACCGAGGTCGCCAAGGTGTTCCAGCAAGCCTTGGAGTTACAGCCGGAGAACGCGGATGCGTGGTGTAATCTTGGTTCGGCGTTGCGAGCGCAACAGCGGCTCGTGCCGGCTCGCGAAGCCTTTGAAGAAGCGGTTCGCCGTCGACCTGGATTTGCGGCGGCCCTCGCCAACCTCGGCACGGTCTGGCGCGAGCTAGGCAACCTCTCGCGCGCCGAAGCCTCGCTTAGGGAGGCGCTACGTCATGATTCCCGGCTGGGTGAAGCTCATATCAATCTTGGCGATATGTTCGTTGAGGCGCATGACTACGCACGCGCCATCGCCGCCTACACCACAACACTGGAACACAAACCGGCCTTGACGCAAGCGCGCACAAAACTGATCGCAACGCGCCTAATGATTTGCGACTGGACCAATCTCCAGGCATTGCGCAGCCGCTTCGAATCGATCGACGCGACTTCCCTTGGTGCGGCTCTACCCGGCTCAAACGGGCCATTTGCATCTCTGATGTTGGGACTGCCGGCGCAATCACAACGCGACCTCGCCGATCGTTGGGCTGCGGAGATCGGACGGCGCGCGGCCGCCTATCAGCGGCATGAAGCGGCCGCAGTATCGATGCGCGAGCGTCTCCGCATCGGCTACCTATCCGATGACTTCCGCGACCATCCTGTCGGCCATACCATGCACGGACTATTCGCCCTTCACGACCGCGCGCAGGTCGAAGTTTACGCTTACTCAACCGGCCACGACGAAGGCAGCGTCTATCGACGATCAGCGGAAAGTGAATGTGACCAGTTCCGCGACATCGCTCAGTCCTCACACGCAGAGGCCGCGGATATCATCCGCACCGACGGCGTTGATATTCTCGTCAATCTGCAAGGGCATACGGCTGGAGCGCGGAGCGAGATCGTAGCCCAACGTCCCGCGCCCATCCAAGTTTCTTGGCTTGGATACCCGGCGACCATGGGCGGCTCGCTGATAGACTATCTGATCTGCGATCCAGTGGCCGCGCCGCAGGAAATCGAAGCATGCTTCGCGGAAACGTTGGTGTCACTTCCGGGTTGCTACATACCCGCCTACGCGGACATCGAAACGACGTCGACAAGGATAAGCCGGGCCGATCAGGGGTTACGCGACGGGGTACCCGTATTCTGCTGTTTCAATGCAGCCTACAAGATTGATCCCGATATCTTTGAGCGTTGGATGAACGTTCTAAAGCGCGTACCTGATGCTGTTCTTTGGTTGCGGGGTGGTCAAGCGGAACCGGCATTAAAAGCCGCCGCAAAGGAGGCTGGCGTAAACGCTGGGCGGCTCGTATTTACTGCTGGACGATTTGAAAGGTCGGCGCATATTGCGCGACACCGTCTGGCAGATCTGCTTTTGGATACACATCACTACTGCGCGCACACAACAGCACTCGATGCATTGACCGCAGGCTTGCCAATCCTGACTTGCCCCGGTCCCTCACTCGCCGGCCGCGCAACCGCCAGTATGCTCACGACCCTCGGTCTGGACGATCTCGTCGCTCCCGATATGCAGACTTATGAGGATTTGGCGGTGCAACTGGCGTCCAATCGATTTGCCGGTCTGAAAACCCGTCTCGTGGAGGCCAATGGGACAAGTCAATTTTTCGACCGCGAACGGTTTGTGCAACACCTGGAAACGGCGTTCGGAATGATGGCCAGGCAATCGAGCGAGGGGCAGCAGCGAGCTCGAATCGAGGTCACGACCTAGCGCCGAAGAGCTCTCAAGCTTTGGCGCTCGCAGGGAGGGGCTTCTGGGTTCGACTTGATTGACGTCAGCGCTCTGTCAGCGCGGTCTGACGCGCCTTCAGAATCGGTTTCATGATGTAGTCTAGAACCGTTCGTTTACCGGTCAGAATGTCCACCGTCGCGGTCATACCGGGCACGATCGGCTTATCGGCACCGAGATCACTGCGTTCAGTGCGGAGCCTGATGCGAAAGAAACTCTCGCCTTGTTCGGCTTTGGTGCATGGAGCCGCGATGGTGTGATCGCCCATTCCCCGGTTGGTTAGCGGATCCTGATTGTGTTTGGTTTCGCCGCAGGGATAGAGCGATTGAGTGCGTCGATCTGCATGGCGATTTCGGTTTGTTGGGATTGGAATGTGCGAGCGGTGAGCTTGCCGCCGTTGAGCCTCTTGACGCGAGCCATGGCTGTTTCGCCAAGCGCTCTCAATCCGTAGCCCTGTCGTTTCTGCCAGTTCATCCTTCCCTTCGACGCGATCTCCGCCGCATGGTGCTCCCGTTCCGATCCGCCATGAGGGGTGTCCGGGGGAGGAATGGATGTGACGCGTGGCGGGATGATGATTTCAGGTGGTGAATTCGGTGGCCGAGCTTCTCGGATCGCTTTTGTCACGGGCTCCCCGTCATAGGCGCCGTCGGCAAACACGCGCCGGATCATCCCACCGGAACCGGCGACCAGCGGTCCCGCCATCGTCGCATCGGCCGTGTCGTCACCGGTCAGTTCATGCGTCCGGATCTCGCTGCTGGCCGGGTCAACCGAGATATGCAGTTTGCGCCACGAGCGCCGCGTTTCACCGTGCTTGGCGCGAGCCCACTCGCCAGCGCCAAAGAATTTCAGGCCCGTGGAATCCAGCACGATATCCGTAGGCCATTTGTTCGTGCTAGTTTCCACAACGACATCCACCGTTCGCCGCCGCCGCGACAGCGTGGTGTGATCCGGCACCGGCAGATCGCACCCCATAAAGTCCACGAGGGAACGCACAAAGCCTTCCGTCTGGCGCAGCGGCAGTCTGAAGACCATCCCCGGCATCAGTGTCGTGAAAATCGCCAACTCTGAAAACCGCCGCTGGCCACCAGGAGTTCGCCGTTTGGCTGCGTCCCATTGCTCCAGGGCGCACTCATCAATCCAGAAACGAATGTCGCCGCGCCGAACCAAACCACGGTCATAATCCGGCCAGTTCATGACCCGGTACTTGGCTCTGGGGATATGGTGGCGACGCGATGCGTGGAACTTGAAAGGCATGACAAACTCTCAAAGACGGAAGCGGAGCCAGATATACTAATCCTCAGGTCCATGCACCAAAGCCGCTGAGCGCCCCATCCCGATTGGCACGGTTTCCCAAACCTATATGCTGGTGCAGCATCGACAGGTGATCGCCCAATGTCGAAAGGGGTTGCTGGATGCCGGAATCGAGCCCGAAGATCTGAAATACGAGATAGGGTTGTCAGAGCTTGACGAATGGATGCATCTCTGCATTTACCTGCCCGAGGCATACGACTTCGCTGATGCTCAGGGTCAGGGGGCCAAGCTTCGGTTGCGGATCGAAGGGTTCAACTCGATGAACGGCTCTTCGAGCCTGTTGGTAGTGTTTGGTTGGTACAGCTTCATCTGTTCGAACGGCATGGTCATCGGCGAGTCGAAGATCAGAATAAGGGAGCATCATCGGCAGGGCCTTGATGTCACGGCGATATCGAAGCGGATACGCGCTGCATTCAAGGCTGTCGAGCTTGACCGCAGAAGAATGACAAAATGGCAAGAAGCAGTGGTCACCTTCGATGATATCGAGGCTTGGGTGGACGAGAAAGTAACCGCGACGTGGGGCAAGAAGGCCGCGGCACGGACATTTCACATTTGTATTTCAGGGACGGATGTCCAGTTCGAAAACCCGTTTGCGCCCGGAACTGCGACAGAGAAACCCGTCCTGTACCTGAGTCGAGTGCCAGGCTCACCGGCGCGCGCTACCACAAAATACGACGTCTCTCAGGCGATTTCGTACGTGGTCAGCCATAGAACAAATGTCGAGGAACGAGTTGCTTGGCTGGAAGATATCCCGAGGCTACTAGCAGCTCTGCCGACGCAGCAAACTTGCTGGGCGTATTAATTGTGAGGCGTGTATGCCGTTGAATTCCTCTGTTTGTCACGGCGACTGCACCGCAGACACTCAACATGAGCAAATCTTCATGAAGGCAGGGGACGGTCAGCCCTCTCCTCGCGGTTGATATCTCCTAGACTGATGATAGTCGCGACAATTCGGGTTGCGTGGCGGAATCCCAGCCCTTGTGTGGTAATCACCGGTCGTAAGAAAGTATGAAATTCCATGACGACTAACGAGAATTCGACACCACGCGAGGCCTTGGAACCGGATCGGAAAGCCGGCGCCGAGCGAGACGATGAGGGGAGAGCCGTCGAGATCCGTGCCGAACTCGCTGGGCAGTTTACCTTTGCGAGTCATCAAAATGATGTCGCAATTATGGCCGACTTGGTGATTGCCAACTCGACCACGGAAGCTCTCAATGGCCTCACCCTGCACGCCTCTGCTGAACCGGCGGTGATCGGTTCCAGGGTCTGGACCATTGACCGCATCGGAGCGCTTTCGGAATTTCGCATCCGGGACCGACGGATTCCGCTCGCGGGCGGGCTGCTCAATGAGCTGACTGAACGCATGCGAGCCGAAATTTGTATCGACTTGCGCCAGGGCGAGGAGGTTCTGGCCAAGTTTATTCGACCGGTCGTTGCTCTGGCGCGTAACGAATGGGGCGGCGCGCGCTATATGCCGGAATTGCTGGCGGCATTTGTCGCGCCGAACGATCCGGCGGTGCAGCGCCTGCTACGTGATGCGTCCGGAATCTTGCGAAATGCATCGAAGTCTGGGGCGCTCGAAGGTTATCAGTCGGGATCCCCGAAGCGAAGCTGGGAGATCATTGCTGGTATCTGGGCTGCCGTTGTGGCGAGGGGACTCACCTACGCCGAGCCGCCGGCGAGCTTCGAGACGGACGGGCAAAAGATCTGGCTTCCTTCGATGATCGAGACGCAGGGCCTCGCAACTTGCCTTGACACCACGTTGTTCTTCGCCTCCGCGATAGAGCAGGCTGGGCTCAATCCTGTCGTGGTCTTCACACGCAGTCATGCGCTTTGCGGCGTCTGGCTGCAGCCGCAATCCCTGCCGACGCTGACGGTCGACGACCCGATGGAAATTCGCAAGGCGATCGACTCTGGGGAGATGGTGCTCTTCGAAACAACGCTTGCGACCGCCGACGTGTCGCTCCCCTTCACAAGAGCGATCAATGCCGGACGCGACGAAGTCGACGAACTCAACGAAGACAATTTCGTTTATGCGATCGATATTGCTCGGGCCCGCAGTCGGGGCATTCAGCCGATTTCGGGTTCTACGACCGCAGACGGAGACGGTAAGAACGATGCCGGAGGTGTTGCCCGTCCCATTCCGGCACTCGACGTGCCGCCCAGTTTGCCTGAGAGGTTCACTGAGGAGGCAGAGGAACCGGTTCCGACAACGCCGGAAGAGCGGCTTGAACGATGGAAACGCAGCTTGCTCGATCTCTCGAAGCGCAATCGCCTGCTTAACCTGCGCGACAGCAAAACCGCGATCTCTATTTTCTGCCCTGACCCGGCCGCACTTGAGGACCGGATCGCCGCGGGCAAGCGGATCCGCATCATTACTCCTCAGCCTCGGCGCACCGAGAATGGCGAGATCGACCCCGTACTGCGTATGCTACGAACTGGCTACGAACTGGCGACGAACTTGCCGTACGCGAGGCAGAAGAGGCGCTCGAGCGCAACGAAATTGTCGCCAATACCGACGACAAATCGCTCGAGAAGGGCATCGTCGAGCTTTTTCGCAAGGCCAAGGCAGATTTCGTGGAAGGCGGTTCCAACACACTTTTCCTCGCAATTGGGATGTTACGCTGGCGGCCCACGGGTGATAGCTCGCGCAGCTACCGCGCGCCGCTGATCTTGCTACCCGTAAAGCTCGTGCGTCGCAGCGCCTCCTCCAAACCCTACCTTGCCAACCACGACGACGACCCGATCTTCAACCTTACACTACTGCAGATGCTGCATCAGGATTTCGCGATCGAGATGCCGGAGCTTGCCAGCCAATTGCCCACAGACGAGAGCGGCGTTGATGTAGGGCTCATCTGGGAAACGGTGCGGGGAAAATTCGTGAGGTGCCGGGCTTTGAAGTCGTCGAGGACGTCGTGCTCAGCACCTTTTCATTCGCCAAATACCTCATGTGGAAGGATTTGGCGGAGCGTACGGAGACGCTGAAGGTCAGCCCATTTGTACGTCACATGATCGACACACCACGCGAATCCTACGCGGGCGGTGCCAGCTTCATGGAGCCGTGCGAGATAGATGACAAGATTGAGCCTGCAAGCGTAATGGCGTCCTTAAACGCTGACAGTAGCCAGATCGTCGCAATCCACGCTTCAGGAAATGGTGGCGATTTCGTCCTTGAGGGCCCACCGGGTACCGGCAAGTCGGAGACGATCGGCAACATCGTCGCCCATAACATCGGGCTGGGTCGGCGCGTCCTTTTCGTATCGGAGAAGATGGCAGCGCTCGAGGTCGTCTACCGCCGCCTCCGGGACCATGGCCTTGGTGATTTCTGTCTTGAGTTGCACAGCGCAAAGGCCAATAAGCGATGGAGTGGACGCCCCCATCTAACGGCGTCATAAGCGCCAGGAAGGAACGCACGAGGGGTGCGTTCGATCAACGGAGGAGCATCCATGGACCAGGTTACCATTATCGGCATCGACATTTCGAAGAGGAGTTTCCAACTCCATGGGGCGACGGCAGAAGGCAAGCCGGTCTTCCGCAAAATGCTTTCGCGGGGGAAGTTCCTTGCATTTCTCTCCGAAGTGCCTCCGTGCCAGATTGTGATGGAGGCGTGCGGCAGTGCGCATCACTGGGGCCGGCAGATCATCGCTCTTGGCCACGCGTGCAAGCTGATCCCACCGATCTATGTCAAACCGTTTCTCAAGCGCCAGAAGAATGACAGCAATGACGCGGCCGCGATTGTCGAGGCGGCGCAGCGCCCGACCATGCGGTTTGTGGCGGTGAAGTCGGAAGAAGCGCAGGCGGATGCCATGTTGTTTCGCACCCGCGCGCTGCTTGTCCGCCAACGCACGCAGACAATCAATTCGCTGTGGGGCCAGCTGGCGGAGTTCGGCGTCATCGCGGCACAGGGTGTGGGGAGCATCGCAATGCTACGGTTTGAATGGGGAGCGGCGAAGGCGACGCTTCCCGAACAGGTCGTGCCGATGACCGAGCTGCTGTTCGAGCAGATCGCCGCACTCAGTCAGAAGATCGCCGGCCTTGAGAAGGAGATCCGTTCCCGGACGCGGGCGCGCGCGGACATGAAGCGGCTGATGACGATCCCCGGCATCGGCCCGATCTGTGCGATGGCGGTGAATGCTTTTGCGCCACCGATGGAGAGCTTCGGTTGCGGGCGCGACTTCGCGGCCTGGGTCGGGCTGACACCGCGGCAGCACTCGACGGCCGGCAAGCAGCGGCTCGGCCGGATCACCAAGATGGGCCAGCGCGATCTCCGCCAGTTGCTCGTCCTGGGAGCAACGTCGGTGCTCCGGCATATGCGCAAGCGCGAGGAGCTGGATGATCCCTGGCTGCGGAGGATGATCGCGGAAAAGCCGCCGAAGCTAGTCGCCGTCGCACTGGCGAACAAGATGGCGCGCATCATCTGGGCGCTGTCGGTCAAGAAGGAATGTTACCGGGCACCGGTGGCGACTGCCGCTGCTGGGGAATAGCTGCTTGGAAGAGAAGTGGGCTGTTCGGAATTGGAATACCGGGCTCCGCGGATGCCTGTTTGAGGCCGTGATGCGTGGATGATCCCGGACGGTGCGGTTGGGACGAAAGACAACATAGAGGCAAAAGGTCAGAGAGACGGGGTCGGAAAAACCAACACGACACGCAGGGCTGTCAAGCATACCGCTGGAGCGATTTGGATCCGATCCACGAACACCATATGGGCCCGCGGCGCAATGGGCGGGTTCAACCGGTCGTCGCAACACGTTCAGTTTGACTGGCCTGCAAGCACTGGTCCAGAGCTTCGGCGGGAGTTCTCCATCCGAGGGTCTTGCGGGGCCGTGTATTGAGCGCGTCAGCAACAACTGCGAGTACGTCCGGACTGTGTGCGCTCAGATCGGTTCCTTTCGGGAAGTACTGTCGAAGCAGTCCATTGGTGTTCTCGTTCGTTCCGCGTTGCCAAGGGCTGTGCGGTTCGCAGAAGTAGACGGGAAGGCCGGTTGCGATCCGCAGATCCGCATGCCTGGCCATCTCTGCTCCCTGGTCCCAGGTCAGCGAGCGGCGAAGCTGCGCTGGCAATGTCGTGATCGTCCGGGCGATGGCATCGCGAACCGCTTCAGCCCCATGACCGGCAAGCGCAGGCCCGTTCTTCACGCGCGGGACGGTGCCGTGGCCTTCCATTCGGGGAAGATGCAGCAGCATTGTGAACCGCGTGGTGCGTTCCACCAGAGTGCCGATCGCCGATCTGCCCAAGCCGATGATCAGGTCACCTTCCCAGTGTCCGGGTACGGCCCGATCAGCTGCTTCCGCCGATCGTTCACTGTTCATGATCTCAGGCGTGACGAAGGATTTTCCCCGCCGGCGGCTACGTGCCCGAGGTACGCGCAGTGCCCTTCCCGTGCGAAGGCAGGCGGTCAGCTCACGACGGAGTGCGCCGCGGCCCTGTACGTAGAGCGCCTGATAGATCGCCTCATGACTGATCCGCATCGCTTGATCCTCGGGCCCGTCCCCAGGATAGTCGATCCGAAGACGGTGCGCGATCTGCTCAGGACTCCAGGCCCTGGCCCATCGCCTGTGCTGCCGCGGCCCATGCCGACGACCGTTCCAGACGACGCGTGGCCCCTCGATCACCGTTCCATCCGGTGCCGAGATCCGACCCGCAAGCCGATCCTGCACATAGCGCCGCAGCGCCTCATTCGTTGCCAGCTTGGCTGGCTTCGGCCTTTTGGCGGACCGATCAGTATGCCACTGCGCCGTCGTTGCTCGGTAGTCCAGGCCACCGCTTCGGGTCGCCGCGTTGCGCCGCACCTCGCGGGAGATCGTCGACGGTGCTCGCTCCAGCCGGCAAGCAATATGACGGATGCCTCTTCCCTGGGCGCGCAGAAGAGCAATCTCCTCACGTTCCTCGAAAGACAGGTAACGTCCTGACAGCGGCTTGGCCGGTTGCGATAAATGTGATGGTGGCATGCCGCCCGACCTCCGGAACCACCTCGAGCCTACCGGAGGGGATACACCGGCATCTCGGGCCGCGTCCTCGCTCGAACGCCCCGTCGCAATCGCTGCCCAGAACCGAACAAGCTCCTCACGCCGTGCCGAGTCCGGTCGACCTGGCGAATGCAACTTGCTCCGTCCAGACCGATCCGACCGCCGTCTGCGTACCGTCATAGCAACCTCCTATGCCAGAGTGTTGCGACGACCGATTGAACTCGCCATGCATGCCGCACTTGAGAGGCCGGACATACGACAGTACCTGACCGCATGTCACGAGTTGTTCAAATTCCTGCTTGCACTGCAGGGGGCGTCCACATACGTGTCGTGGTCGATGATGTCTTCATAGCCGAGCGCCATCCCGCAAACCCGTTGAGCCAACAGGGCGGGAAGGGTGTGGGTTAGGCGTTCTCGATCCCGGTGATCGGTGAAACAGCCCGCCATGCGTTCGAACAGGCGTATCCGGCGCGCCCGCTCGCGCAGTAACAGGACACCGGCGTCCGACGTGATCTCGCCGCCGTCGAAGGCGGCGAACACCACCCGTTTGCCGTAATCCGCAAAGCGCATCCTGAAAACACCCTGTTTTATTAAAGCCCATCTGAATCAGCATTAATACATTGATTATAAAAGAAAATCTGAATGCCGCCAGATCCTGGTGAGAAATGCGGGAATGAAGCACTAAAGCCGGCCGGATGGACACGCACTTCGGCAACTGGGGCTCCGTAAACTGCGCCGCCCGCCGGGGAAGTTCCGGGCGAGGATCTCGGGGAGACAGCATCGGAGAGCCCCGCGGCGAACACGGTCGGTCCATCTCAGCCAGCCGAAAGTGATGGCGCGAAGGATCCGCCGGTTGGCGGTACTGGGGGCGCCCCCGACTCGGCCGATGAAACCGTATCGCTTGAAAACGTCCTCGATCTGACGCCGCATTTGCGCGCGCCTCGGTAAGGAACCGGACGTTTATTTGGCCGAGCTAAGTGGGAAAGTCGACAAACTAATCCTTGCCACGGAGAAATTCGCGTTCCAGGCGAAGAAAACGGGAGCCGCGCTCGATAAAGTGCTGGCTAAGCAGAAAACTGTAACAAGCGAAGCAGCGAAATTGCTCGAAGAAGGCGATCGGAAAGTCACGGCTGACTTCCACCGTTGGGGAGCCACGCAGCGCCGATATCGCTTTCGATTGTCGGCGCTCGCGCTGGCGGTTGCGGTGCCAGCTTTCTTTGTGCTCGGCGTGCTGCTCGAGCAGCAGTTCCAGATCGTGCCGCTCCACGATCCGACCAGCGGGTGGAGCGATCACATCTGGCAGAACTACGGCCGCACAATCGTCGATTGTGCGGAGGATGCGAGGCGGACGAACAAGCCGATCGAGTGCAGGTTTCCCGTTCACGCGCCTTGACGGCCCGGCAAAACCGGCCCCGTTTTGCCCGTTCACGTTACATACGCGTTGCCCTGGCAGTGCGGCGCGAGTAGTCCCCGATTTACCGGACGGCCGTGGTCTGGGCAACGGTCTCGGGGCCCTCGCCACCGAACCGTGTGGCGGCGAAGCCGATGACGAGCCCGACGATGGCGCCCTCGGCGACAAACCAGAACGGGGAAGACAAGATGCCCTCCGGACCGAACAGGGACGCCATGGCGGCGGCCAGCGTGTCATAGGCAAAGAACATCAGCACGAAGTTCATCCACGCCCCCAAGAGCGGTGCCAGAAACCACCACGGCATCGGTAATTTCAGCACGGGGTCCCACGTGTAGACGCCGAACACGCCGATGATCGCGCCCAGCGTTATGTACCAGAGCAATATTCCCCAGCGCAGCAGACTATCGTCGCCGACCGGATAGACAGTGAGGTAGATAAACCCCGCAAGGCCGAACAGTGCGCCGAGCGTTTTGCCGACGGCAATGCGGGTGTTCAAAGAGGGATTGCCGAACATTTCAATCTCCAAGGTTATTGGAGTTGCCGGTTGAGCCGGAGTTTCCCCAGCTCACCAGAATCTAATTGGAATTGGGTTCGGTTCAAGAGCCGATGGCCTGTGGTGTGGGCTACGGGAGGCAATCGCCCACATCTGGAGCGACGGCGTATGGTGCCTAATTGACATTGTTACGCTTTTGCAACCCTCGTCGGGTGGTATTATCGGTCACTCATCGACAGCCCGCCGTCGTCGTTGCGGTCCAGCCGCTCGACGATGTTGGCCAACGGCCTGTCGTACTCTGCGCGCGAGATGAGGGCGTTGCCGTCCTTATCCAGCATCTGGAAGGCGCGCACGGTCAGCGGACGAGTGGTCTCATGCCAGACGCCGGCGAACTCATCGAGGTTGAGGTTGCCGTCGTGGTCACCATCGTGGGTCGCGTGGCGGTCATTGCGGACCTTGTCGATCTCTGTTTGGCTGAGCTTGCCATCACTGTAGGTGTCGATGGACTCGATTATTTCCATCGCTACGAGGCCGAACTGTCCCATGGCGAAGAAACCCATGCCGCCAAGACCGCGTTCCGCGTAGCTCGCGCCTGCGAGTGCTATACCACCGATAGCCGCGGCGATGCCTACGCCAATCATCGCCTTCGTTCTCGTTCTCATGGACATGCACCTACGTCGAATGCCGATGAATAAAAGATAGGCAGTGCTTGCCAGAAAACTATGTGCGTCCGCGCACCTTTTGTCTCGTGAGTTAGACGATCGGGAGAACGGCAAACTTTGTTGTGTTTTTGCCTGCGTTGAGCGCGGCTCTCGTTAGCCGTTGGCTATTGAAGCGCCACCGTCGTTTTCGTGGCCGATGGTCGATGGTTACCGTGATATTCGCGAGCCCCCGACGCGCGACGTGGAGAAGCATGACGAGTTGCATGTCACCATGGCGGACAGCAGCGTGTTTGCGCGGCGGATAGATGCAGCGCAACGATGGGTTTCTGCCCGCCGCAGTTTCAATCCCCGAACGGTTCCCCTCATAGTGGCGGAATGCCGGATTTTGCTGCTTCGGCGTGCGGCGTGATCGGTCCAGTGTTCGCAGCCGCCAGGTCCCGCCATCGGGTGGTGTAGCGCGGGGACAGGCGCTCCTGGCGCATCCGCCACTCCGCAGTTCTGGCCGTGAGACCGAGGCCGATCGAGCCCCGCCCGAACCGCCCGTTGATCCGATCCACCGCCTGCATCAAGCGGCGGTTCTCCAACGGCCCGTCGTCAAACAGCGATCCAACCGCATCAGCGGCCGGCGACAGGTCAAGCAGCATCACGCCGGCCTTGCGGTAGGCAAAGTCCTCTCGCCCGTTTGAATATTCGCAAGGCTGCCGCAACGATAACGCGGCTGTCGTCGGTTGGTGTCAAAAATGCTGCCGATGCCGCGGTCGTGTATCGCGGGGCGGCGGTATCGAAACTATCGGTCGCGATGGACACCTGTAGATTGCCGCAGACTTGATCGGAACGGTGGATCTTCTCCGCCGTCCTTTCCGCGAAGGATACGATCGCATCGCGAACCAGCGTTCTATCGCTAATGGCCCGGCTGAAGCTTCGCGAACAGCAGGTAGTTTGTTTCGCGGCGTGCTGTGTCTCCAGTTCATGACAGGCGATGCCGTGCAGCTCGTGCACCGTCCTGAGTCCGGTCACGCCCATGCGCCGGCGCACCCAGCCATCGGGCGCATCGCGCAGGTCCAGCGCGGTCCCGATACCGTGCCCAGCCAGCATCCTCGACCAACGGCCGCCGATGCCCCAGATATCGCCCGCGGCGGTCCTGGAGAGCGCCGGGCCGACCCAGGCGGGGTTGCCCGAAAGGTCGAGAACCCCTCCCGTCCGTGGCGCGCTCTTGGCGATCCTGTTGGCGATCTTGGCCAAGGTCTTGGTCGGGCCGATCCCGATCGATACCGGGATGCCGGTCCAGCGGCGAACCCGGGTGCGAAGATCGCTGCACCACCGGGTCAGGTCGGGAACCGCCAGGCGGTCGAGATCGAGGAAGCTCTCGTCGATACTGTAGACCTCGATGCGCGGCGCCTCGGCGGCCAGGATGCTCATCACCCGTTCCGACAAGTCGGCATAAAGAGCGTAGTTCGAGGACAGCACCGTGACATCGTGGCGTTCGACGAGGCGCTTCGCCTGGAACAACGGGACGCCCATGGCGATGCCGAGCGCCTTGGCCTCCTGGGAGCGGGCGACGATGCAGCCATCGTTGTTGGACAGCACGACGATGGGGCGGCCGGAGAGCGAAGGTTGGAACACCCGCTCGCACGAGGCATAGAAGTTGTTGTAATCGACCAGGCCGATCGTGGCCATGGACCTAACCGCAAGCCATTTGTCGACGACTGCAAGCGCGCCTGCGGTTTGCGCCTTTATGTCGCCGCTCGTGTCCTCGGCGATGACACCTGCGAGATGCACGACGTTGTTGTGGATTACGATCTCGCTATACAGGCGTCCAATTTGATGCCGCGCGATTGTCATCTTCGTGCTCCTGAGTCGGACCCGATTTCCTTGGACACAGAATTGGCTTAATCGAAGTGTCCAAGGAGGACCGGAACATGACCGATAATTTTGAGAAGAAAGTTGCTGTTGATGGGCCTGTGGTAAATGCTGGCGAGCTTGGCTCGTCCACGTTTTCCCCAGGCCAGGCTTTGCCGGCAGGCCCGCTGGGACTTGGCCAGCGATGGACAGTGGCGCGCAAGCGTGAGGTCGTTCTGCAGCTTTTGCGTGACGAGCCGGTGCAACTTCTGTCGCGCCAGTTGGGCGTAGAGATCTTCCGGCTCGAGCAGTGGCGTGAGAAAGCGATCGGCGGGATCGACGCCTCGCTCAAGCAACGCAAGGGCGATCCGGTGCAGGCGGAACTGGATAGCGCCATGAAGCGGATCGGAGAGTTGACCATGCAGGTGGAACTGCTGGAGGCCAAGACGGAGACCTTCGGCCCTTTGGGGCGGCGGAGGTCGCGGCGATGAGTGCCGCCACCTCTCCCGGCACGGGTCTGGCCTACGGCCTGCGGCGGGTCTGCGCCGCCTGGGGCATGGCCCGCTCCTCGTTCTACGCCATGACCTCCGGCCAGCACGCCGAGCAGCCGCCGGCAAAGCGTCGGGGACCGAAGCCCGCGATCTCGGACCAGGCGCTGCTGGTGGCGATCAAAGCCGACCTGGAGGCATCGCCCTGGGAGGGCGAGGGCTACCGCAAGGTCTGGGCTCGGCTTCGGGTCTGTCGCGACATCCGGGTTGCCCGCAAGCGGGTGCTCCGCCTGATGCGCGAGAACAATCTGCTCTCGCCCCATCGCTGCCGCCGCCGTGGCGGCAATCCCCATGACGGTGAGATCATCACTCATGCCCCGAACCTCATGTGGGGCACCGATGGCGTTCGGGTGTTCACGGTGGACGACGGCTGGGGCTGGATCTTCACCGCCGTCGAGCATTGGAACGCCGAGTGTGTCGGCTGGCATGTCTGCAAGCGCGGCGACCGCTTCGCCGCCCTGCAGCCGATCTCCATGGGGCTTGCCGGGCTGTATGGCTCGACCGCGGCCGGCGCGGCTCGGGGGCTGGCCTTGCGGATGGATCACGGCTCCCAGTATCTGTCGGACCACTTCACCAACCAGATCAAGTTCTGGGGCATCCAGCCGTCCTACGCCTTCGTCGCCGAGCCCCAGACCAACGGCGTCGCCGAGCGGTTCAATCGCACGCTGAAGGAACAGATCATCCATGGTCGCATCTACTGCAACATCGCGGAGCTGCGGGACGCCGTCCGCGACTTCGTCGAACTCTACAATGCCCAGTGGATCGTCGAAAAGAACGGCTACCTGAGCCCCGCTCAAGCTCGTCAGGCGTGGCACGCCGCGATCTCAATCAGGCCCGCCGCGTGAGACAAACTTGTGTCCAAGGAACCGGGTGCGCTACACATCTTCGTGCTCCTTCCAGCTTCTGTGTGTTTGACTTTTTGGTTATACCCGTCTCAAGAAGTTGGGTTGGCGGCGCGAGCGACATCCAGTTGTTTGGCTAGGGACTGCCTGTCGGACATCATCGATAGAGTTAACTGCGGAGCGGCGTCGAGTCGCTGAATCCGCTCATATTTTGTACGCGGACGACATCAATGCACGATGAATTCGAGCAACCATGCCTGCAAACCGGAATTCCCAGTCCGGCTTGAGGAGGTGCTAGCCACGCCGATCAGCGCAACGCTAGGTGATCAGGACAAGTGCTCGACCACCCATTTCTGGAAATAGTGGATGTTGTTTTCCCAAGTCGGAGAAAACTGAACCCGGTCAGCGGCTGGCGACATTCGGGCCCGCTGCTGCAGCTCCATACAGGAATGGTCCTGCGGGCGGATTCCCGTGCGATCCTCAAGCGTCTGGGTATGCCCAAGCCAGCGATCGAGTGAATACTCGCGTGCCTCGGCATACTTGTCGCTCGCCGCCGCCTCACCCGCAAAATAAAACGCCATTCGCGCAAGCGTCCGGTCCGGCGCAATCGGCGTGTAGACAACCGGAGCGTAGGTCGGGCCGCCCCACGAAACGGTCGTGTTGGGCAGGATCGAATTACTGCCGCCGCCCTGCTTGGCACCCGGCTTCAATGGAATCGGCAGCGGAGGATTAGGAACCGACGCGGTCGGCTTGCGCGCGTCGGCTGGCCTTTTGTCATTGCCGGCAAGCGTGATGACCGATCCGGTACCAAGTTGGTCGGTGTAGAGCTCTCCGGTTTCCACATTCACCTCGTCCGACATCTTGTCGAAGATGCCGGCGTGGATCCAGGTGTTGTGATAGTTCTCCCAATTATCGTTCACGAGCTTCCAGTTCGCGGCATATTCCCACTCGATCCGGTACCCGAGCTTCATGTCGTCGAGGTCGAGGCAAGAATATTGTTCGGCCGTCGGCGCCACATACTCTTCAAGCGGCGGCGCGTTGCCTGCTAGGTTGATGAACACAACGTGGTTCCAGACGCCGCAGCGCACCGGAACCAGGCCATTTTCCCTCGGATCGACCTGGAAATTCTCCGAATTCGGCGTGCCGTCAAAATACGGCGTTGCCTTCAGGTTGCCTTCAAGATCCCAAGTCCAGGCGTGATAAGGGCATTGCAGGTTGGAAAGCCCTGTCTCGGGTTTCTGCAGGATGATGGTGGCTCGGTGCCGGCAAACATTGTGAAAGGCGCGAACCTCGCCCTTGCTGTCGCGCACGATAATGAGCGGCAGACCCGAAGCGGATATCGGAATAGCGTCGCCCGGCTCCGGCACATCCGTATCGAAGGCAACACCCACCCAAGTCTTCGGGAACAGCACTTGCTGCTCAAGATCGTAGAATTCCTGACTGGTGTACGCCTTGGTCGGTAGCCCACGCGCCTCTTCGATGGGGCGGAAAAGAGCCTCGATCGCGTCCTTGCCCAGGATATCTGCAGCAGTTGTCGCCATCTCATTTCCCCTTAAGAGGTTTCGTCGACAGATATTTCTTCGCCAGCGGTCCAAGCCCGACCGACCGGCCATATACAGAATATGGTATGCGGACGCGTCCGAATACTGAAACGAATTCGCGTGACACGTTACGAAAAGTAAATCCGGCCATTTTCGGAAATGCGTAGAGCACCCTTACTCTTTTAGTCCGCTGGATTTGTGCAGGAACCAGTCGATGATGAAGTTGACGCTGATCGTCAGCAGCGCGATCGTCGCCGCCGGCAGCAACGGTGTGAAATCACCAAACGTGATGAGAATCGAGTTTTCCCGGACCATGCTGCCCCAGTCGGCGGTCGGCGGCTGAATACCGAGACCAAGAAAGCTGAGGCCGGCGATGAACAGGAATGTAAAGGTAAACCGAATGCCGAACTCGGCGGCCAGCGGTGCGGTTATGTTGGGCAGGACCTCGCGCCGGATCAGCCACCACAGATTCTCGCCGCGTAGCTTCGCCACCTCAACGAACTCCATCACCTCGACATTCGTCGCGGCCGCGCGCGTCACGCGAAACACGCGCGTCGCCTCGAACAGTCCGATCACGCTGACCAACACCGGGATCGAGGTGCCGAGAAAGGAGAGAACGAGAAGGATGAAGATGAGCCCGGGGATGGCCATCAGGATATCATTGATGCGCGACAGCACCTGATCCGTCCAGCCGCCCAGCATGGCCGCTAACATGCCGGCAACGCCGCCGCCCAGGAACCCCAGTGACGCAGCTACAAAAGCGATACCGATGGTATTGCGGGCGCCGTAGATCATCCGGGTCAGCATGTCACGACCGATATGGTCGGTGCCGAGCGGGAAGGCTTCGCTCCAGGCCTCGTAATGATCGCCGACGATCTCGGTTTCTGCGTATGGCGCGAGCGCGGGGGCAAACACCGCAACGAAGATGTAGGCCGATACCATCACAAACCCGAACTGAGACGGCAGCGGAGCGTCGCGGAACAGCTTAAACGCCTGATTAATGACCGCGCCATTGCGCCGGGTCGAAATGAGAGCTTCCGTCATTGGATTCGCACTGCCTCGGGTGAAGCACAAGAGGATTGCTGACGATCGAGAGGACGTCGGCCAATAAATTCAAAAGTATGTACGTCACGGCAAAGATCATCGCCGCGGCCTGTACGACGGGAATATCCCGGCTGGTAACCGAATCGATGAGGAGTTGCCCAAGACCGGGATAGACGAACACGACCTCGGTAATCACGACCCCGACGACGAGATAGGCGAGGTTGATCACAATAACATTGGCGATCGGCGCAATGGTGTTGGGTAGCGCATGTTTGATAATGATCCTGGTCGGGCTGAGACCCATGAGACGTGCCATTTCGATATAGGGGCTGGCCAGCAGGTTGATGATCGCGGCGCGCGTCATCCGCATGATGTGCGCCGTGCTTGCCAAACACATCGTAAAGGCGGGCATCAGGGTGCGAAACGCCCGGTCGCCGAATGTCATTTCGGGCGTGATGTTGGAGATGCTTGGAAAAATGCCGACATGGATTGCCAGGAAGAGGATCTACACGTAGCCAATGAAGTAATCGGGAAATGACACCCAAGTCAGGTTCACGATATTGATCGAACGATCGAATGGGGTGTTGCGATAAAGCGCTGCAAGAACGCCGAGGGTCAAGCCAACAGGCACTGCCATCGACGCGGCCATCACAGCCAGAAACAGCGTGTTGAAAACGCGCGGCCCGATCAACTCGGTTACCACGACGTAACTGTTCGCGAGCGAGTGTCCTAAATCACCCTGCACGATGCCGCCCAGCCAAACGACATAGCGGATATGAAAAGGAAGATCGAGACCGATTTCAGCGCGGAACGCGGCCACCGTTTCCGGTGTCGCCGACTGGCCGAGAAGGGTTTCCGCCAGGTCGCCGGGCAGCAACTCGACGCCGGACGCGATAAAAAGCGTAACGACAAAGAGCGAGATCAACCCAAGCCCCAGCCGCTGAGCCACAAGAAACGCAATTCTTTTCATTTCGCACCTCGAACCACGTGTCACCTGTAGGAAGATGCGAACAAACTTTCCGGCCACCTTCCGTTCCGGAACGAACCAGGCGCCACGGTCCGGTTAGACCGTAAAGTCGGCATGTCGCCTGTGCTCTGCATCAATGTTTCCACCCGGAGCAACTGTCCGTAACGGTGTTGCCGATGGAACATGTCGAGACATGCACGCACCATCATGGCATCAAGTTCGTCACAAGCCCACATGATTGGTTTCACCAGATTACACAATCACAGCGGTCCAATTGGCGGCGGCTAGCTGGTTGAGTGATCCGAATGCTGGTTTAATTGCCTTGAGGGCCAGCCGAGGGGAGCGTTGAAATACCGATTAGACTTCCCAATTCCGCCGAACTGAAGAAGCTCGCAAAGTTGTGCGGGTTCGAGCTGAGCCCCAACGAGCTCGGCAACTTCCGCGAACTCATGAAACCGCGCATGGCCTACCTTCAGAAGCTCGAGACGCTGCTGGACTACTTGCCGGAGGTAAAATATCCGCGCGCGCCCGGCTACCGGCCGGAGCATGAGGACAATCCCTACAATGCGTGCCGCCGCAAAGTCGTTGTCAAAGGTGCCGCGTCAGGAAAGCTGTACGGCAAATCTATCGCACTGAAAGACAATATCATGTTGGCCCATGTGCCGATGCTGCACGGTACCTGGGTCATGGAGGGCTATGTGCCCGAGGTCGACGCGACCGTCGTCACGCGGATACTCGATGCCGGCGGCGAGATCGCCGGAAAAGCGGAAACCGAGTGCATGAGTCATGGAGGGGGTGCAACGAGCACCCATGGAGAAGTCGTCAACCCGCGCAAGCCCGGCTACGCAACTGGCGGTTCGTCTTCGGGATGCGCCGCACTCGTCGCGGCAGGCGAGGTCGACATGGCGATCGGCGGCGATCAAGGCGGCTCGATCCGTGGACCTGCATCCTTCTGTGGTGTTTACGGTATGAAGCCGACGTTCGGATTGGTGCCATTTACGGGCATCATGCAATACGAACCGACGCTCGATCACATCGGCCCAATGACCAGCACGGTTCACAACAATGCCCTTCTGCTGGAAGTGATAGCCGGCGCTGACGGCATCGATATGCGGCAGGAAACCAGAAGTCCCGACGATTACTTAGGCACTCTCGACCAAGGTATCGAGGGCTTGAGAATCGGCATCGTCAAAGAGGGATTCGGTCACGTCGGCGGTGATCCGGACGTTGATCCAACGGTTCACAAGGCGATTGATGTCCTAGCTCAGCTTGGCGCCGACCTGAGCGAGATAAGCATCCCCATGCATCTGCAGTGCGGCGCCATATGGGGCGGTATCGGGCCGGAGGCCTTTGCGGTCGACATGATCTTTGCCAAAGGCGCTACGACCGGGCTGAAAGGCCTTTATGTCCCGAGCCTGCTCGCACACTTGGCCGACTGGCAAGATCGGGCCGATCAGCTTGACCCGGGTGTCAAGGTCGACCTGCTCCTTGGAACCTATCTTCACGAAAACCACCAGGGATGTCTCTATGGCAAGGCGCAGAACCTGCGGCGCAAAGTCAGACAGGATTACGAAAATGCGTTGGCTACATGCGACCTGCTGGTCATGCCGACTCACTCAAGGAAAGCGCAGCCATATCTGAAAGCCAATGCTTCAAAAGAGGCACAGCCGGCGAGAGCAAAACCCGGCTCGGTGAATACCTGGGCCGCCAATCTCACCGGACATCCGGCATTAAGCGTGCCCTGCGGCGTCAGCGAGGGGTTGCCGATCGGTCTTATGCTGATGGCGAAAGACTACGACGAGGCGACGATCTATCGCGCGGCACACGCATTCGAGCAGTCAGGGGGCTGGAAATCCGTCTAATTCCTGTTTCTTCCCTTGGCTCAAACCAGCGCACGATCCAAGTCGCCCGCCGGCCACGGGCGCTTTCGCCCGGTTAGATCGCCAACTCCGCCGCCGCGTATCTGATAGATCAGATGCTAATGACCCGCGCCCCCAGACTTGAGGACGCGGGCCACCCGAAGACAAACTAATGAACGCGAACGCGACCTATGCGAACCACCAACGCTTGATCAAGTAGTAGCCGTCCATTTCCCAGTTGCCGGCTATCGTACCATGCGTCAATTTGTCCGAGTGCGCGTAGAGCTCATCGGCGAAGACCGGAATCACGGTCGCGCCTTCTTCGTAGATGATCTTCTGCAGCTCCCAATACATTTCACGCGCCTTGTTGAAATCGAGCTCGGCCCGCGCCTCACCTAGCAGCTTGTTGAAGCGTGGGTGTTCCCAATGGGTTTCATTCCAAGCTGAATCGGCACCGTATGCACGGGTCAACATATGATCTGCGGTTGGCCCCGCATTCCAGTACGACGTGGCCCATGGATGCTTCAACCAGACATTGTTCCAGTAACCGTCGTTAGGCACCTTGTTGACCGTGATTTCGATGCCCGCCGCTTTGGCGTGCTCGCTATAAAGTTGCGCAGCATCGAGCGCTCCCGCCCAAATGGCCTCCGACGAACTCAGTTTCACTTTCAGATTCTCCATTCCGGCCTTCTTCAGGTGGAACTTGGACTGATCCGGATCGTATTCCCTCTGCGGCAGGTTCGGATTGTACATCGGATCCTTTCTTGAGATGGGAACATCGTTACCCAGCGAGCCGCCGCCGTTAAGCACCTTCTCGACGATCTCCGGTCGGTTAACGGCCAATCTCAGCGCCTTCCGAACGTCGGGATTGCTGAAGGGCTCCGCACGGATGTCCATCGGCCAAGTGCGGTGGAGGGCTCCCGTGACGCTCTCTGCCTCAATGCCCTTGGTGCGCTTGAGCAGTGGAAACGTCTTGGGACTGGGTCTGCTAATGACGTCCACCTCGCCTGTCACCAGTGCATTCTGGCGGGCAGCCACGTCCGTAATATTCACGATCGTGACGTCATCGACGTGGCCAACACTGTCGTCCCAGTGGTTGGGACTGCGCGTCATCGTCATGCGCTGGCCCGGCACAAATTCCTTAAAAATGTAAGGGCCCGTGCCATTGTTAAAGTCATAGAGCTCGCCGGCCTTGTTGAACGAATTGATTTCAAACCCGCCGCCGATGAAGGGGTAGTTGGCATTCTTGCCTTCCAACTTGAACACGATCCGATGCGTGCCGTCCTTGATCATCTCCTTAACTTGCTTTGCGAATGCCTTTCTCGCCGATTTCGACCCTTCACGTCTGTGATAGTCAATCGTATTGATGACATCATCCTGGTCGAGCATTTTGCCATCGTGGAAGGTGACGTCCTTTCGCAAATTAAAGATCCAAATGTCTGCGCTATCGCCGGGCTCCCAGGATTCCGCCAACGAGGGCACGAGTTTCCCGGTATGATTCACTTCGCCGAGCGTGTTTCGCAAAGCCGCTCTCGCCAGATTCGTGAACTCGCTCGTTTTTAAATGTGGATCGAGTGTGTCAGACGTATTTCCGCTGGCAGCGGCAATGCGGAGATGACCGCCCCGTTTCGGTGTTGCAGCTTTAGCTTCTTTGGGCAGTGCTCCTGCGCCCATACCCGCCAATACGGCCGTGCTTACACCTAGTACGGCAGCACGATCCATGAACTCGCGCCGCGAGACATCATTGTCTCCGATCGACGAGTCAATCGACTCCGGTTTTTTGCAATCGTTGCTCATTTGCCTCTCCCATCATGTGTTCACCTTCCGCGTATGCGGTGTTTTGGTGCACTGTGAACTCCGCCACGCTGCACGCAGCGAACCGGTTGCTGACAGTGCGGAGGCAATCCTCAACAAAACATTAATGACAAGACCGGCTTCAAGGCTTCAATCTTTCGACTGCTACGCCCTTGGAGTCGATGCCCCCACACCGAATTCCACTGTTGCCACTTCTCGTCGCTGCTTTATCGCAGATGTTCTTATTGATACTTGAAGTGTAAGCCGGGTACGACGCTCTCAACAATATCTTTCTCGTAGCTGGCCTGCACCCATTAACCCGCATTTCTCAGTGTGCCCCAACGGCAAGTAACACCAGTGGAGGAAGGATCCACCCAGACAGTTGTCGGTTTGATCTGGTAGCTGACAGGCGGTCTTGTCGGGTGCGCGAGACGTCGTGGCGCCTGGCCAGCCCGTGAAGGGTCTCGCCTCCGAGATATTCCTGAGCAACCTGTCGCTTGAACTCAATACTGTAGGTTCGGTGCTTGGCCATGGCTTCCATCCTCTGAAAGCCCAGCGTTCCCGGTCAATTCCAAACGCGCAACCTGTCCACGCTAAGGGGTGCACTCCAGCGCTGGTGCATCATTCCTCCGCCGTTGACACCCCTCCGTTCGGCGCCCTGTAGTGCCGACCTTTGGGGGTCAGATCACGGAATATCAATGGGTTAGCACGCTCATGACCCCAGAGTTGCGGAAGTCGGGTTAAGGTCGGACGGTCACGCCACGCGGCCCAGCCCGAATAACATCAAAGCGGTGGCGCCAACTGCGTCCAGGTGGTCTCCTGCTCGTAGGCGCGTCCAGCACGCAACAACAAGGCCTCGTCGAACGGTCGACCGACCAGTTGGAAACCAACCGGAAGCCCACGGTCGTCCAAACCAGCCGGCAGACAGAGCGCCGGCAGGCCCATGTAGTTAATCGACCGGTTATAACCGGTAAAGCGGCCAACGAACTCGTTAAATCTCGGATCGCCGCCTAAGTCGGATTCGATTATCGTTGGCACAGGAATTGGAACAGAGGGTACGTGCAACAGATCGGCCGATTCGAACACCGCGGCAACGAAGTCGGAGAGCACGCGCGTGCGCAGGTTGAGGGCCTCGAGATAGCGGCTTGCCGGATAATAGAGGCCCGGCGCGAGGCGTGTAAATTGTGCCGATCCGTATTCGGCGGCGTTTTCCCTCATCCATCTGCTGTGGCTGGCAGCGCCTTCAACCGCCAAAAGTAGCGCACCGAGCGGGGCAGCCAGCTCGATCGACTTTGGAATAGTGACGGAGACAATTTCGGCACCACACTGTCTGAACACAGCGATGCTGTCGTCAAGAAGCACCTGCACGGCCGGGTCGACGGCGTCTCGAAAATGATTTTCCGATACTGCGATGCGCAGACCTTTGATGCCACGCTCCAAGTATGCATGAAAATCCGGAACTATCCTGTGGCTCGATGTCGAATCCATAGGATCGAGGCCGGCAATCGCCTGCAAAATATGCGCACAATCCGAAACGGTGCGGGTCAGCGGTCCAATATGGTCAAGTGAAAACGACAATGGCATGGCACCGTGGCGGCTGACCCTTCCATATGTCGGTTTGAGGCCAACCAGGCCGCAGCAGAAGGACGGATGCCTGATCGATCCGCCGGTGTCGGTGCCAAGCGCGCCGTACACGAAACGCGCGGCAACCGCGGCACCGGACCCACTCGAGGAGCCTCCGGTTATATGGGCTGGATTCCAAGGATTGCGCGGCGTGCCAACGTCCTTGTTGTGTCCAGTCGCGCCGAGCGCAAACTCGACCATGTTGAGGCGGGCGATATCGAGTGCGCCAGCCGCATCCAATCGTTGCAGCACGGTCGCGGTGTGATCGGGCTTGAACCCGGCCATCATTTTGGAGCCCCATTCCGAGAGCTGGCCCGCACGACAGAATAAGTCCTTATGGGCGAGCGGTACGCCATGCAGTGGTCCGCGTATGTTGCCGGCCGCAAGATCGGCGTCGGCTTGCGATGCCGCGGCCAGCACCGCATCGACGTCGATTCCCGCGATCGTGTTGAGCTTGGCGTCGTGGCGCTCGATCCGGCCGAGGCACGCGCGCGTCACTTCGAACGATGAAACCTCGCGCGCGGCTATCGCCGACGCCACTTCAGTCAAGCTTAGGCCGGTAAGTTCGGAGCTAGTCATCGTCGCTCGGAGCGCGCGCATACGCTTCGAGCATGCGGACAAAATCCGCCGGCTCGCTCTCGAACGGCAAATCCTTCGCCGCTTCGCGCGCGAGCTCGTTCAGGTTGGCGACGGTTTCGAATACCGTCGGCCCACCTGCATTCTCAGGGTCCAGGGCTTGGATCTCCTTTGCCCAGGCGACCAGCAGATCGTCGATGTTCTTTTCAGCCATCGCCTAACTCCAAGATCACTTGTATAAGTCTTAGATCATTTTCCGCACAACCTTCACGCTGCAAACTCCTTGTCGGCTGGGGCGAAACTCGACCTCTCCGCCTTTGCTGCGGCGACCCATTCCACCATCGGCGGATGCGCAAGCATGGTATCGCGATACTCGGCCGCCTCGGGCCTCAGCTCGATATCATAGGTCACGAAACGGTTGACCATGTGCGCTTGCACCGCATCGACGACCGTGAAGTGGCCGAACAGAAACGGTCCATCCTGGCCGTAGAGTCGGCGGCACTCGATCCAGATGTCGGTCATCCTATCGGTCACCTCTTTGACCTTCGGCGGCAGGATGACGCCTGTCTTCCGTGCGCGCACATTTCCAGGAAGGAAGACGTGGAGCGGGTCCAATTTGTGGACATGCATTTCCGCAACCACCGAGCGCGCAATCGCCCTGCGCGACCTGTCTTCCGGCCAAAGCCGCGCCTCGGGAGCCAACTCCGCCGCATATTCACAAACAGCGGCCGAATCCCAGATCGAAAGATCGCCATGCTGGAGCACCGGTACCCGACCGGTCGAACTATATTCAAGAAACCGTTCACGCGAGTCCGGCTCGCCAAACGGAAGAATCACTTCGTCGAATTCGAGGCCGGCAGTTCGCAGGCAAAGCCATGCGGAAGCCGGCAAGGGCCACAGGCAATAGTTCTTGTTGGCGGTAATCAACGTCATGTCAGCCATGGCACGGTCTTCATTTCTCTACGACATGTCGACGACACGATTTCTCGTCAGGTGGGTACAACCTGGATGCGCGATCAATACAAACCATAGATCATGCCTCGAAGAAACGCAGTATGGGAACAGTGCTATTTTTTCGTTAAAGCGAATGGCATGATGACACCAAGGTACGACGGTAGTCCGTCAGCTGGGACGTGCGGATATGAACGACTGGAATATCTCCGAACAGGCCGCGGCGCTGCACAAGGACGCGCTGCTATGGGACATGATCTTCCCGTGGATGGACTACGCGTCACAGGAGCTGAAACTCGCGACGCTGCCTCGTATGAAGGCGAGCGGCTACAACCTGATTTCACTCACGGTTGCCCACGATTACCACTCGCTCAATCAAACAATTCACAAGATTGCGAAAGAGCGTGCCTACTTCGCGGCACGCGCCGACGAGTACGTTTTCGTCGAGACCGTCAGCGACGTCCTGCGCGCCAAGGACGAGGACAAGCTCGCGGTTTACATAAACTTTCAGGGCACGAATCCGATCGACAGCAACCTCGACATGATCGAGGTCTACTACAAACTCGGTGTCCGCCACATGTTGTTGGCCTACAACATCAAAAATGCCGCAGGGGACGGCTGCACGGAACGGACCGACGGCGGATTGACACGATTTGGCGAGCAAATGGTCGGGGAGATGAATCGGGTTGGCGTGTTGGTCGACGGCAGCCATACGGGCTATCGCACGACCATGGACATGATGGAGGTATCCAAGGATCCCGTCGTGTTCACCCATTGCGACACCTGTGGCGGTTGGGACCATCACCGCAACCTGCGCGACGACCAGATCAAGGCCTGCGCGAAGGGCGGCGGTGTGATCGGCGTGGATGGGGTCGGGGCGTTTCTCGGTACTGGCAACGATTCTGTCGAGATGCTGCTCGACCATATCGACTACATCGCCGAATTGGTCGGCCCTCAGCACCTCGGCTTCGGGATCGATTATGTCTTCGATCTCGACTACTCCAAGGCGGTTATGCAATACGCTGGGCCCTGGGTGCCACAGATTGCGCAGACTGATGTGAAGGAATGGGTCGACATAAAATATGTCGAACCGGAACAGATGCCACAGGTCACCGAAGGGCTTATGCAGCGCGGCTATGCGGACGACGACATTCTGGGCATTCTCGGCGCCAACTGGCTACGCGTCGCGGGACAAGTCTGGAAGTAACTGACGGCCGCAAGCGGAGGGCGTCATATTATGCCCACAGCGAAACGCGACTTCATCGGCTACGGTCCGCAGCCACCTGACCCACGGTGGCCGGGAAATGCACGCCTTGCGCTCAACTTTGTCGTTAACTACGAGGAAGGTGCTGAATATTGCGTTCTGGACGGCGATGCGCACTCCGAGACCATGCTGTCGGAACTGGGATCGCAGGCCGCCCTTGTCGGACAGCGCAATCTTAATATCGAGTCATCCTACGAATACGGGAGCCGTGCCGGCGTGTGGCGAATCCTGCGCGTATTTGCAGAGCGGGACATGCTGTTGACCGTCTACGGCGTCGGCCTTGCGCTTGAGCGCAACCCGGCGGTCGGCGAGTTGATTGCCGAACGTGGCTACGACGTCGTCGCACACGGCTGGCGCTGGATCGACTATCAAGACGTGCCAGAAGCCGTCGAGCGCGAACATATCGAGCGCTGCGTGTACACGATCGAGCGCGTAACCGGACAACGTCCGCTCGGTTGGTTTACCGGGCGGCCGAGCGTCAACACACGGCGGCTTTCTCTACGACTGCGACGCAATCAACGACGACCTTCCCTACTGGGTAACCGTTGGCGACCGGCGACACCTCGTTATTTGCCACACCTTCGATACGAACGACGGACGCTTCAGCCGCGGCCAGGGATTCTCTGAGGCCGACGACTGGTTTGCCTACATGCGTGACGCCTTTGACTGGTTGTACGCCGAGGGTGAGTCGGTTCCAAAGTTTCTGACGGTAGCCTTGCACTGTCGAATGATCGGGCGACCAGGACGCATCAGCGCACTCGCGCGATTTCTCTAACATGTTGCGAAGCACCCGGACGTATGGGTATGCCGCCGGGAAGAGGTTGCGACACTGGTACCAACACCATGGGACGGACGCAGACCGCGAGCGGCTCAGCTTATTCGATTAGACCACGTTCCAATCCGCGCTGTCCGAAAGCCCGCAACGTGACGTTACTCTGGAGCCACGGCTGCGTGTCGCGCTGATTTCGCGACGGCATGTTCGCGGATGGCGATGTAGGTTGTCGCGGCGAAGATCAAGAAACCGCCGATCCAGACAAAAATCTCGGGAACTTCGCCGAAGAACAGGAAGCCGATCGCGGCCGCCCAAATCAGCTGAAGAAAGGAAAGCGGTGTTATCACGCTAAGTTCGGCAAACTTTATAGAAGAAGCAAACAGATAGTTGGACAACCCGCCGCCGATGCCAACCGCCATGGCAGAATTTGTAGAGATGGCATCTGCCAAACGAATGCCGCCGGAACAAACAGAAAAAGTGACATTAGAGTCATCGCGTAGGCAGAAATTGTGGCAACCGAATCCGTTCGGGTGCGCACCTTTGTGAAGATTGCGCTGCCGGCACCGAATATTGCGGAGACGACGGCAAGCATCGAGCCGAGCTCGAGAACCCCGATGCCAGGACGCAAGATCACAAGCATGCCGGCGAAACCCATCAACACCGCGGTCCACCGTTGCAGGCCGACCACTTCGCGAAAATACACAACGGCCATGATCGTCACGAAGACGGGAGATACAAAGTAGAGCGCCGTTATCTCCGCAAGCGGGGCAACCGTCAGCGCAAAGAAGACGTTCAGTGACGCACTGGCGTGCAGCACACTCCGGACAACGTGCATGCCAATATTCGCTGTCCTAAATATCTTCATCCCAGATTTACGAAACCAGGGCGCAAGGAACAGAAGACCGAAAAACGTCCAAAAAAATGCAACCTCGAACGCATGAAGTTCTGCCGTAGCGTGTCGCGCCAGACCAAACGAACCCATCAGCACGAAGCCCGAGGCGACAGAAAACATCATGCCACGCAGGTTGTCTTTGCGTCGTCGGCCTGACGGTGTGTTTTCGGGGTTCTCCGTCGCGCTAGTAGCCAAGTTCGCGCATCAGGCGGGCAAACTCTTCCGCGCGACGGTCGGACGCGACGTGGGCACTCTTGAGATTGATCTCGGCAACGCGCCGCCCGACCTCGCGAACTAGCGCTCGATCCTTGCGGCCAGCGAGAGGGTGCGCATGAAGTTGCCGAGGTTGTAGGCGAGAGGGCGCCGGTCCAGCCAACCGCGCGGCTTACTGCAGGCGCATTCTCAGGCCTCTGGACTTCTTGCGGGTCTGGCGCTTCTTTTCCTCGTGCTTCTCGTTCTTATTGAACTCGCGCTCGCGATAGTCGTCGAACGCCTTTTGTGCCGCTATGCGCTCGTCCTCCGTTGCGCTGTACGCGGCCGATTAAAGCCGGCGGAACTCATGGGCCTTGCTTCGGGCTTCGTGCCCGCGCTCCTCGTCCGTTTGCGGCACGGAGGGCTGTTGTCGGGCCTCTTCATGTATGTCGCGGGCGTAGCGGCGCTCTTCCCCGGGTGTGGTGTAGTGTTTGGACTCGCGCGTTCGATATTCGTCGAACGCCTTTTGTGCCGCTATGCGCTCGTCCCCCGATGCATGGTAGGCGGCCGACTGGAGCCGGCGGAACTCGTGGACCTTGCTTTGGGCTTCGCGCGCACTCTCTTCGGGCGTTAGAACCGAGGAAGGGCGTTCCCGGGTTTCTGTTACGGTGTTCTCGCGGATGGTGGCGCTGTCCCGCCGGATCGTTTCGCGAAGGTCCGAGAGCGCCCATTTCAGGCGTGTATCGCCGATCAGGATGGGATCGAGATGCACACCGTAGGCCTCTTTGTCCGAGAGGATAACCTCACCCGCCGCCGCCAGGCGATCCGCTTCCTGTCTCCAATCCGGATGATCCGGTACTGACCTGACCCCCAAAACTTGGTCCAGGCCGAATGTTAGGCTAGGACTGTTTGAACGGAGGTCAGGATGCCACGTAAACGACATGCCGCGGAACAGGTTATCGGTAAGCTACGGGAGGCGGAGGTTAGCCTGTCGGGCGGCCAAACGGTGCCCGCGGTTTGCAGGACCTTGGGTGTTTCGGAACAGACGTATTACCGTTGGCGCAAGGAGTACGGCGGCCTAAAGATTGAGCAGGCACGGCGCTTCAAGGAGCTCGAGCGGGAGAATC
Source organism: Alphaproteobacteria bacterium (assembly GCA_965217615.1). Taxonomy (GTDB): domain Bacteria; phylum Pseudomonadota; class Alphaproteobacteria; order UBA8366; family CAVOAK01; genus CAVOAK01. The sequence continues at coordinate 14,357 of CBDCIT010000008.1, read as the reverse complement.
TGCGGCTGAGACGAGCTGTCGCTGATCTGACGCTGGATAAGCTGATTCTGAAGGAAGCCGCTGAGGGAAACTTCTAAGCCCCGAGCGCCGCCGGGGCTATGTTCAGCACATCTCCACGCGGCATGCCCTGCCCGAGCGTCGGGTGTGCCGGGTCATTGGGCAACCACGCTCGACGCAACGCTATCGGCGTGTCGAGGCTGACGATGAGGCGGCGTTGACCGCGGCCATTGTGCGGCTGGCCAGCGCGTACGGTCGCTACGGCTATCGCCGGATCACGGCGCTGCTCCGCGGCGAGGGCTGGTACGTGAACCACAAGCGGGTCGAACGCATCTGGCGACGGGAGGGACTGAAGGTGCCTGCAAAACAACCAAAGAGGGGCCGGCTATGGCTCAACGATGGGTCCTGCATCCGTCTGCGTCCGAACTGGCCGCACCATGTCTGGGCCTATGACTTCGTCATGGCTCGCACACACGATGGCAGGGCATTCCGCATGCTGACCATCATCGACGAGTACACTCGGGAGTGCCTGGCAATCGACGTCGCACGACGGCTGCGATCCGACGACGTGCTGTATCGCCTTGCCGCGCTGTTCGTCGATCGTGGCCCGCCGGACCACATCCGCTCGGATAATGGTGCCGAGTTCACTGCCACGGCCGTCCGTGAGTGGCTGGCGCGGGTCGGTGTGAAGACGCTCTACATCGAACCGGGCAGTCCCTGGGAGAACGGCTACAACGAGTCATTCAACGGCAAGCTCCGGGACGAGCTGCTCAACGGCGAAATCTTCTACTCGCTCAAGGAGGCCCAGGTGCTGATCGAGCGATGGCGGCAGCACTACAACACGGTCAGACCACACAGTGCGCTGGGCTACAGACCCCCGGCGCCAGTGACCATCGCGCCTAACAGCCCGTTGATTAAGTCGGCGCCGTCTGATTCTCTGGTTCCCTGATTTGCAGGGGGGTTTGCCGATGGCGATGGGACGGCAGAAGGCTGGTCAGGGGGACCTGATGGTGAGCTGGTCGGAGATGCCGCGCTCTCCGGGTCATGTGTTTTATGACCGCTTGCAGTCGGTGCTGATCGAGGGCGGCTTCGACGCCTTTGCCGAGGCGAGCTGCCGGCCTTATTACGCGGCCCGGATGGGCGCGCCCTCGGTGCCGCCCGGGCGCTATTTCCGGATGCACCTGGTGGGCTACTTCGAGGGCATCGACAGCGAGCGCGGTCTGGAGTGGTGCTGCTCGGACTCGCTTTCGCTGCGGGCGTTCCTGCGACTGGGGAGCCGTGATCGGGTACCGGACCATTCCTGGCTGTCACGGAGCCGCACGCGCCTGCCCCATGAAGTCCACGCGGCGGTCTTCGACTGGGTTCTGGTGCTGATCGCCGAGGCGGGGCTAATCAAGGGCGAGCGCATCGGCGTCGATGCCTCGACCATGGAGGCCAACGCGGCGCTGCGGAACATCGTGCGGCGCGCCAACGGCGAAGGCTACCGGGAGATGCTGGAGCGCCTGGCCCGGGAAAGCGGCGTCGAGACACCCACGGCCGAGGACCTGGCGCGTCTGGAGCGGAAGCGCAAGGGCAAGAAGCTTTCCAACACGGATTGGGTTTCGAAGAGCGACCCCGAGGCCAAGATCGCCAAGATGAAGGACGGCACAACGCATCTGGCCTACAAGCCCGAGCACGCGGTGGATCTGGACACCGGCGCGGTGGTGGCGGCCGAGCTGCACCCGGCCGATGAGGTGCGACACCACGACGCTTTCCAAGACCCTGGCGAAGGCCGAGGCAAACCTCGGGGCGGTGGATGCGGCACCGACGGCGGAGGACCCGGCCGAATGCGTCGCCGACAAAGGTTATCACTCACGGGCGGTCTGACATTGCTCCCGGATCCCGGACCAGGCGGTAAATTGAATACCGATCTGGAGGGACGAGATGACAAAGCAGACGAGGCGGCGATTTTCGCCGGAATACAAGGAACAGTCGGTTGCCCGGCTGTCGGAGCCGGGTGCGACGCATAGCAGTGTGGCTGCCGAGCTCGGCGTCACGCCAACGCAGTTGAAGACTTGGCGGCTCGAGCTTGAGGCCGCGGGCTCGGCCGCGGCGACCGCGGCGCAGAAAGCCGAGGCCGCTGAACTGGTGCAGCTTCGCCGGGATAACAAGCGGCTGACGGAGGAGGTTGAGGTTCTACGCAAAGCCTCGGCTTTTTTCGCTCAATGGGCGGCGAAGACATGAAGACGAAGCACGCTTTCATCGCCGCCCATGCTTCAGGGCACGCCATCCGGTTCATGTGCCGGGTCCTGGGGGTTGCTCACAGCTGGTTCCACGCCCGGCGGCGTGCGGCCCCAAAGAGAGCTGAACGCGCTGCCCGGCGTGGCAGGCTCGGGTCAGAGATCCGGGAGATCTTCGAGCAGAGCAAGAGGTGCTACGGCGCGCCTCGGATCCATGCCGAGTTGAAGGCCCGCGGCTTACGCATCTCGAAGCGCTCGGTCGCCAAGCTCATGCGAGAGAACGGCATTCGTCCACCGCGAGGCAGGCGGCGGGCGCCGATCACCACCGACAGCCGCCACTCCCATGCGATCGCGCCCAATCTGCTCGACCGCAACTTCGAAGCCGCTGCGCCCGATGCGGTCTGGCTCGCTGACATCTCCTACATCCCAACTGACGAAGGCTGGCTCTACCTCGCCGCCGTCAAGGATCTGGCCACGATGGAGATCGTCGGCTGGTCGATGTCCGAGCGGCTGAAGAGTGACGTTGACCCCAAAATCTGGACCAGGTGGTTCTTCACCTATGCGGCCTGAGCGATGGTCATATCCCTCCTGGCCTGTGCCGGCGTCCGGTAGCCGATGCTCGAGTGGCGCCGTCGTTGGTTATAGAAGATCTCGATGTACTCGAATAGCGCAGCCTTGGCCTCGCGCCGGGTAGAAAACCGGGTACGGTGCACGAGTTCGGTCTTGAGAGACCCAAAGAAGCTCTCCATAGGGGCGTTGTCGAGGCAATTCCCCTTGCGGCTCATGGAGGCCTTGATGCCATGGAGGCGGAGCAGCTTGCGGTAGTCACCGCAGGCATATTGCACACCGCGGTCGGAATGGTGGATCAGCCCCATGGGCAACCGGCGGCTGCGGATCGCCATCTTCAGCGCCTCCTCGCACAGGACGCTCTTCAGCCGCTCGGACATCGACCAGCCGACGATCTCCATCGTGGCCAGATCCTTGACGGCGGCGAGGTAGAGTCAGCCTTCGTCAGTTGGGATGTAGGAGATGTCAGCGAGCCAGACCGCATCGGGCGCAGCGGCTTCGAAGTTGCGGTCGAGCAGATTGGGCGCGATCGCATGGGAGTGGCGGCTGTCGGTGGTGATCGGCGCCCGCCGCCTGCCTCGCGGTGGACGAATGCCGTTCTCTCGCATGAGCTTGGCGACCGAGCGCTTCGAGATGCGTAAGCCGCGGGCCTTCAACTCGGCATGGATCCGAGGCGCGCCGTAGCACCTCTTGCTCTGCTCGAAGATCTCCCGGATCTCTGACCCGAGCCTGCCACGCCGGGCAGCGCGTTCAGCTCTCTTTGGGGCCGCACGCCGCCGGGCGTGGAACCAGCTGTGAGCAACCCCCAGGACCCGGCACATGAACCGGATGGCGTGCCCTGAAGCATGGGCGGCGATGAAAGCGTGCTTCGTCTTCATGTCTTCGCCGCCCATTGAGCGAAAAAAGCCGAGGCTTTGCGTAGAACCTCAACCTCCTCCGTCAGCCGCTTGTTATCCCGGCGAAGCTGCACCAGTTCAGCGGCCTCGGCTTTCTGCGCCGCGGTCGCCGCGGCCGAGCCCGCGGCCTCAAGCTCGAGCCGCCAAGTCTTCAACTGCGTTGGCGTGACGCCGAGCTCGGCAGCCACACTGCTATGCGTCGCACCCGGCTCCGACAGCCGGGCAACCGACTGTTCCTTGTATTCCGGCGAAAATCGCCGCCTCGTCTGCTTTGTCATCTCGTCCCTCCAGATCGGTATTCAATTTACCGCCTGGTCCGGGATCCGGGAGCAATGTCAGAGCGTCCTGTGCGAGGAGGCGCTGAAGATGGCGATCCGCAGCCGCCGGTTGCCCATGGGGCTGATCCACCATTCCGACCGCGGTGTGCAATATGCCTGCGGTGACTACCGCAAGCTGCTCCGCCTCCATGGCATCAAGGCCTCCATGAGCCGCAAGGGGAATTGCCTCGACAACGCCCCTATGGAGAGCTTCTTTGGGTCTCTCAAGACCGAACTCGTGCACCGTACCCGGTTTTCTACCCGGCGCGAGGCCAAGGCTGCGCTATTCGAGTACATCGAGATCTTCTATAACCAACGACGGCGCCACTCGAGCATCGGCTACCGGACGCCGGCACAGGCCAGGAGGGATATGACCATCGCTCAGGCCGCATAGGTGAAGAACCACCTGGTCCGGATTTTGGGGTCAACGTCAGTCTTGAGGGCTCTGGACGACAGTCCCTGGAAGACCCGGATCGCGGCGCCCAAGCAGACCGGCTTTTCGCGCTGGCACGGTGATGAGGCGGCGCGGCGCGCGGTCACCAACAACCGTGCGCGGCTCAAGTCCGGGGTCGCCCGCGAGGCCTTCAAGCTGCGCGCCGAGATCGTCGAGCGCTGCTTTGCCCACAACCTCGATCGTGGCGGCATGCGACGAATCTGGCTGCGCGGGCGAGAGAATGTGCACAAGCGATACCTGCTCCACATCGCCGGCCACAATCTATCGTTACTGATGCGCCAGCTCATCGGCGCCGGCACCCCGCGGGAGGCCGTGGCGGGCGGATATGGCGGTATTTTCGTTCTGCTCACGCCCACCGGGGCCATGCTGGTGGCACGGGGGGGTTCGCAGAGCGGCCAGTCGGCTTTCGCCGCCGCATTCCTCATCTGGGGGGGGGTGAGAGCCGGAAAAAGCCACTTAATCAACGGGCTGCTAACCGGACTGATCCGGCTTGCGCTATGGATGGGCTCCAGCCGGATCAGCCCTTCCCAATCACCGTGCCAAGACTAACATAGCGATTGGCACATACATTGGGGGCAGGCCAATACAAACGCTCGGGCCAATCAGACCTGGGTAGTTACCAGCAAAGAACATTTTGGAGGCCCCAATGCCAATTCGAACGCTGTTTTTTGCACTCTTTTACTTGTTGTTTACTTCTAGCAATGCGTTTGCTGTTTGTAATCTTGGTGAACTCAAAGGAAATATGTCTTGGTCATATCATAATAATAAAGACGGTTTTCACGGTATAGCAAACGCGGCTCTTGCAGACTGGGAATCAGAAGGGTTTGGAAATGTCGTCATCGGATACAAATTATCGCAAGACCATAAACCCAAGTATGTAGGCGCTCTCATAGATGGATGTGATATGGCCGTAGTGAAGAAATTGGTAAACAGCCTCCGGAACGGCTCCAGGTTTCATGAATGATGCGGCGAAGTATCGGAGAGCTTAGCGGCACTACTGCCAGTGTCATAACGTCCGTTATCGGTCAGTAAGCGGACCAATTCGACCAAATCATTCAGCGTCCGCTTATAGCCAGAAACGGACGTTGGTTTGCTTTCGTGTTCTCGGCCCGGATTGCCGCAGCTCGGTGCCATGTGTAAGCTCACGACATATGGAACAGCCGGCGAGCGAACTATGCCCATCGGATTCATCGGCCACGTCAACATACGCTGCGAGGATCTGGAGGCGTCGCGCCGCTTCTACGTGGAGGTGCTCGGGCTACGCGACGGCGAACGTCCGCCCCTGGCGTCCACCGGCGCCTGGCTCTACGGCGGCGACAACCCCATCATCCACCTCCGCGACCGCAAGGAGGAGGGTAGCAGGGCCCCGCCGCGTCGACGATTGCCCGAGGGCGACGTCGACCTTCGGGTGACGGGTTCGTTCGATCACGTGGGACTTAAGGGCACCTCTAAGAATTCGCGATTTGACAGAGGATGATTGGTTAACAGCCCGTTGATTAAGTGGCTTTTTCCGGCTCTCACCCCCAGATGAAGAATGCGGCGGCGAAAGCCGACTGGCCGCTTTGCGAAACCCCCCGTGCCACCAGCATGGCCCCGGTGGGCGTGAGCAGAACGAAAATACCGCCATATCCGCCCGCCACGGCCTCCCGCGGGGTGCCGGCGCCGATGAACTGGCGCATCAGTAACGATAGATTGTGGCCGGCGACGTGGAGCAGGTATCGCTTGTGCACATTCTCTCGCCCGCGCAGCCAGGTTCGTCGCATGCCGCCACGATCGAGGTTGTGGGCAAAGCAGCGCTCGACGATCTCGGCGCGCAGCTTGAAGGCCTCGCGGGCGACCCCGGACTTGAGCCGCGCACGGTTGTTGGTGACCGCGCGCCGCGCCGCCTCATCACCGTGCCAGCGCGAAAAGCCGGTCTGCTTGGGCGCCGCGATCCGGGTCTTCCAGGGACTGTCGTCCAGAGCCCTCAAGACCGCCCGTGAGTGATAACCTTTGTCGGCGACGCATTCGGCCGGGTCCTCCGCCGTCGGTGCCGCATCCACCGCCCCGAGGTTTGCCTCGGCCTTCGCCAGGGTCTTGGAAAGCGTCGTGGTGTCGCCCTCATCGGCCGGGTGCAGCTCGGCCGCCACCACCGCGCCGGTGTCCAGATCCACCGCGTGCTCGGGCTTGTAGGCCAGATGCGTCGTGCCGTCCTTCATCTTGGCGATCTTGGCCTCGGGGTCGCTCTTCGAAACCCAATCCGTGTTGGAAAGCTTCTTGCCCTTGCGCTTCCGCTCCAGACGCGCCAGATCCTCGGCCGTGGGTGTCTCGACGCCGCTTTCCCGGGCCAGGCGCTCCAGCATCTCCCGGTAGCCTTCGCCGTTGGCGCGCCGCACGATGTTCCGCAGCGCCGCGTTGGCCTCCATGGTCGAGGCATCGACGCCGATGCGCTCGCCCTTGATCAGCCCCGCCTCGGCGATCAGCACCAGAACCCAGTCGAAGACCGCCGCGTGGACTTCATGGGGCAGGCGCGTGCGGCTTCGTGACAGCCAGGAATGGTCCGGTACCCGATCACGGCTCCCCAGTCGCAGGAACGCCCGCAGCGAAAGCGAGTCCGAGCAGCGCCACTCCAGACCGCGCTCGCTGTCGATGCCCTCGAAGTAGCCCACCAGGTGCATCCGGAAATAGCGCCCGGGCGGCACCGAGGGCGCGCCCATCCGGGCCGCGTAATAAGGCCGGCAGCTCGCCTCGGCAAAGGCGTCGAAGCCGCCCTCGATCAGCACCGACTGCAAGCGGTCATAAAACACATGACCCGGAGAGCGCGGCATCTCCGACCAGCTCACCATCAGATCCCCCTGACCAGCCTTCTGCCGTCCCATCGCCATCGGCAACCCCCCCTGCAAATCAGGGAACCAGAGAATCAGACGGCGCCGACTTAATCAACGGGCTGTTAAGCGGGCTGTGGCCGTCTGCGGCCATGCTGGCACCGGGATTTCCGGGAGTTTCCCGCGCTCCAATTGAGCTATTTCCGCTTCAAGACCGTGCCCAGGCGATCTCCTACTCAGAGTATTGTCACACCGCCGCGGCGAGGCGGTTCAGTTGGACCAGACGGCGCATGTTGTGGGCGAGGTTCTTCAGCCCTATCCGAGCCTTTGCCCGCGCCAGCCCGACACTACGCAGCAGCGTCCCGCCCATGTCGTTGCTCTGGGCCCCGAAAACATGCTCGACGCGGACCCGAACGGACGAACGGGTCTTGTTGCCTTGCTTCTCGCGCTCGCTCAGCGGCTTGTTGCGGCGGGCTTTGCGATGGATCCGGCTCCTCAACCCCTTCTTCTTCAGCGCCGCCTCGATCTCCGCCGAGCGATAAGCGCTGTCCGCCCATACGCCCAAGGCCGTGTTGTCCCCATCCAGGATATCGTCGAGAACCTTACTGTCGTGCGTCGCCGCGTCGCTCACCTGATAGCGCCGCACCAGCTTGTGCCGACGGTCCACGTTGACATGGTTCTTGTAGCCGTAATGGCTCCTGCCGTGCTTCTTGGTCCACCGCGCCTCGACATCCTTTTGGCGCCGCCTTGCCGGCTTATCCTGCCAGCATTCCGGCGTCTCGCCAGCCTTTATCCCCGCGTTCTCCTTGCGGCTGTTGCGCTGTTTGGGCACCGCCACGATCGAGGCGTCGATGATCTGGCCGCCCATCGCCAGATAGCCCTGATCCTTCAGGTGGCCATCGAACGTCTCGAATAAGGTCTCGATCACCCCAGCTTGCGTCAACTGTTCGCGGTACAGCCACACTGTCTTGGCATCGGGAACCCGGTCCTCCAGACCCAACCCCAAAAACCGCATGAACGACAGGCGATCCCGGATCTGATGCTCAACCTGATCGTCCGACAGATTGTAGAGTGCGCTCAGAATGATCGTCTTGAACATCACCACCGCGTCCCACGGCTTGCGTCCCGCCCGCGACTTGCGCGCCTTGTCCGAACGCCGACACACCGCATCCAAACACCCACGGAAGTCTTCCCACGGAACAACCTCGTCGATCTTCGCCAGAGGCTCGTTCTTGGCGTCCAGCCCGGTATACCGCTTCGAAAGATCAAAAAATCCTATCTGACCCATGAACACCCCTCCCGATGTCAACAAATCGTCAACCCGATTCTAAACCGACGGTGCGCGAAAATGGCATTTTTAGAGGTGCCCTTAACGCGACCGGTCTCCCTGCGATGCGGAAACGGCTGGAGAAACTCGGCATCCCCTTCAGGGATGCCGTCTTCCCGGACTACGATCTGCATCAGGTATTTCTGCGCGATCCCGACGGGGTCAAGATCGAACTCAACTATTCGGCATCGGAATAGGATTGTCGGGCAGCTTTTCGGCGGGCGCCGCTATGGCGCCGCGAAACCGGTATCGTAGAGGCTTTCGAGCCTGGCAAGCGCGTCGGCCGGCAGCCGACCGGCAGCGGCTGCCTGCGCGGCCTCCTTGATATGCGCGATCGCACCCAGGCCAATATCGATGCTGGCAATGTCGTGGTTCGCCGGCGCAAATCGCAACGCAATTTGCGCACGCGTGCCATAGGTATCGCCAAGCAGGTTTGGAAGTGATTCAGCGACGTTTGGCCAGCAGCAACGCGACATAGCCGAGACCGCAAACGTCCGCTATGGGTCATAGGCGGACGTTTCCCGGCTTCACCATAAACGACTGCTTCTAGCCAGTAGCGGACGTTAATTTGCTTCACGAACACCAGAAGTTGGGTGAATCTCGGGCGATGCGCGATGCGCTTCAGACTGGCCTGTCGCCCTTGATCTGGGTGCGATGCATGATACGTCGCGCATTCGGGTCGAAGGCATCCCGGCGGTGCATGGTGCAGCGATTGTCCCAGAGCAACAGGTCACCGGCCTTCCATTGATGCGTGTAAATGCATCGGGCTTGGGGCACCGCGTGCCACAGGGCATCTAGTGTATGTTCGCTCTCTTCCACCGGCAGATCGACGATGTAGGCGTTAAGACGTCTGCCCAGAAACAGCGCCTTGCGGCCAGTCACCGGGTGGGTGCGAAGCATCGGGTGTGTGGCACCCGGCGCCTGACTCACATCGGTTACCGGTTGGAAGCCCTTTCGCCGATCCCCCGTGCTGTTGACACTCGCATCGTGCTTCGTCGCGTGGCGCTCGACCTTATTCTGCAGGTCTGGCGGAAGCGCCTCATATGCTTCGTACATGTTGAGGAAGCTCGTGTCACCGCCGCGAGGTGGCACCTCCAGCGCGTATAGAAGACTGGCCGACGGCGGTTCCGGGTTATACGACATGTCGGTGTGCCATTTGGCCTCGCCGTCACCCAGCACGCCAATTGCGACACCGTCCTCGAAGATGTTTGAGACTACGGTCACCTCCGGCAGGTTGGGAACGTAGCCGGTGCTCTGCGGGTTTGCCGCTTCGACGATCGGGGTCCGATCCAGCTCGCCGAAGTGACGGCTGAAGCGCACGAGCTGCTCGTCGCTCAGTGATTGCCTCCGAAATAGGAGCACAAGATTCTCGAACCAAACGTCGTGTAGCCGACGCAAAGTCGCACCATCCAAATCTGTACTCAAATCGAGGCCGCGGACCTCGGCAGCGATGAAAGGGGTAAGGGGAACTACGTCCATGCCCATACAATCCCGATCCGGTAGGACCATCGCTCCAAGTCGTCATTCCAGTTAGGAGCCTTCGATGGCTCGTCGCTGCTGTCAACGATCGTAGCATGTATGACGATCTACGGTCGAACTCAACAGGGACCAGCTTCGGTCTGAGCCGAGACGCCTTTCGAATACGATAACACGAGCGAACGACCGACTTGTCCGCTTACCAATCGAAAGTGGTCGATGATTGGTTTAGGCGCTGACGACGGCAGTTAGCTACAAGCAGATGTTTTCTTACATCGCCTTGAAAGTCGGCCGCTTTGTTCATTGCGGCATCGAGCTATTTCCAAATCTGCTGCGCCAGTCTGAGCCAATTTTCACCAAGGATGCCACGGATGTCGGCCTCCTGGTATCCGGCCTCCATCATGTCCTGTGTGAGCTGCGGCAGATCTTCGGGTTCGATCTGCTCGATCGGCCGAGTGGCGTATATGGGATTCCATGGATTGGGATTTTTGTATTCATTGTCATAGACGTAATCGAGGGCGAGGCCAACATGCTGCGAGCCGACGAGTTCCGCGATGTGGTCTATGTGATGCAACAGTGCCTTGGTCGACAATTCGCCCTTCTCGCAAACATTAGGCCCAAAGCCGATCACGCCAATCACGCCACCTGAGGCCGCGCAAGCCTTGATCTGTTCGTCGGGCACGTTGCGAAAATCTCCTGCGTCCCTAACCGCAAGTGCATTGGAATGGCTGATGATGACCGGTCCCTCGGCCGCCTCAAACACATCCATCGCCGTACGATGTCCGGTATGCGAAACATCCACAAACATGCCGACACGATGCATTTCGGCGATCAGACTGTGGCCATACCGGCTTAAGCCGCCGTCGGTCAATTCCATGCAGCCGTCACCGACGGCATTCTTGACGTTGTAGCACATCAGCATGTGGCGAATGCCGAGCTTGTAATAGACCTCGATCATGTTGAGGTCCTGGGCGACAGGGTTTGTTCCCTGGAAGTGAAAGCCGACCGCGAGCTTGCCCTCATTCTTTGCCCGCAGAATGTCGTCAGCCGATTCGACGACAACGTATTTGTCCGCATTGGCGCGGAACCAAGCATGCTCCCTGGCGATGGTTTGGACGGTATCTATCAAACCGTTGTAGTCGATCGCCAGCGTCAGCGAGACCATATTGAAACCGCTTGCATGCATGCGCTCCAGCGCCGACCATTTGAGATCTACGACCCCAAAATCCCGATAGGGAAATGTCATGTCCCAAACTAGCGCGTCGGCATGCAATGCCGCCGCTTCCTCCGTTACGTTCCAATCGGTCATGAGATGATTCTCTCCCGTTTCACGATAGAGACGACAGTAGTACGAGAGGATATTTCAAGCTATTTCTATATGCTCCCGGCCTGAAGTTAATGTTCATCCGATGCCGGCTGGAACGTCCGCTATGGGTCATAAGCGGACGTTTCCGATTAGCTCTCTTTACGTCCGCTATGTAGAGTGGCCTGCCCCCAATGTATGTGCCAATCGCTATGTTAGTCTTGGCACGGTGATTGGGAAGGGCTGATCCGGCTGGAGCCCATCCATAGCGCAAGCCGGATCAGTCCGGTTAGGCGCGATGGTCACTGGCGCCGGGGGTCTGTAGCCCAGCGCACTGTGTGGTCTGACCGTGTTGTAGTGCTGCCGCCATCGCTCGATCAGCACCTGGGCCTCCTTGAGCGAGTAGAAGATTTCGCCGTTGAGCAGCTCGTCCCGGAGCTTGCCGTTGAATGACTCGTTGTAGCCGTTCTCCCAGGGACTGCCCGGTTCGATGTAGAGCGTCTTCACACCGACCCGCGCCAGCCACTCACGGACGGCCGTGGCAGTGAACTCGGCACCATTATCCGAGCGGATGTGGTCCGGCGGGCCACGATCGACGAACAGCGCGGCAAGGCGATACAGCACGTCGTCGGATCGCAGCCGTCGTGCGACGTCGATTGCCAGGCACTCCCGAGTGTACTCGTCGATGATGGTCAGCATGCGGAATGCCCTGCCATCGTGTGTGCGAGCCATGACGAAGTCATAGGCCCAGACATGGTGCGGCCAGTTCGGACGCAGACGGATGCAGGACCCATCGTTGAGCCATAGCCGGCCCCTCTTTGGTTGTTTTGCAGGCACCTTCAGTCCCTCCCGTCGCCAGATGCGTTCGACCCGCTTGTGGTTCACGTACCAGCCCTCGCCGCGGAGCAGCGCCGTGATCCGGCGATAGCCGTAGCGACCGTACGCGCTGGCCAGCCGCACAATGGCCGCGGTCAACGCCGCCTCATCGTCAGCCTCGACACGCCGATAGCGTTGCGTCGAGCGTGGTTGCCCAATGACCCGGCACACCCGACGCTCGGGCAGGGCATGCCGCGTGGAGATGTGCTGAACATAGCCCCGGCGGCGCTCGGGGCTTAGAAGTTTCCCTCAGCGGCTTCCTTCAGAATCAGCTTATCCAGCGTCAGATCAGCGACAGCTCGTCTCAGCCGCAGATTCTCCCGCTCGAGCTCCTTGAAGCGCCGTGCCTGCTCAATCTTTAGGCCGCCGTACTCCTTGCGCCAACGGTAATACGTCTGTTCCGAAACACCCAAGGTCCTGCAAACCGCAGGTACCGTTTGGCCGCCCGACAGGCTAACCTCCGCCTCCCGTAGCTTACCGATAACCTGTTCCGCGGTATGTCGTTTACGTGGCATCCTGACCTCCGTTCAAACAGTCCTAGCCTAACATTCGGCCTGGACCAAGTTTTGGGGGTCAGGTCACACCTGCCTCTCGACCTGGCCCTTCTCCCAGCCCGCACCCGGAGTGCACGCCACCGGCTCCACCAGATGGTGGGAGCACAGCTCCAGAAAGCGCCGGTTGTAGGCGCGCTCCTTGCCCACGAAGACCATGCTCACCGCCGTCTTCATGTTGTCGTAGATGCCCCGCCGGCAGACCCCGCCGAAGAAGTGGAAGGCCCGATCGTGCGCCTCGAACACCATCTCCTGGCTCTCGCGCGGGAAGATCTGAACCAGCTGCATGCGGCTGTAGCAGAGCCGCATGTGCGCTGCCTTCACCTTGGTCGTCACACCCGACAGGCGCGCGTATTCGTGGCTCCAGTCGAACTGGTAGGCCTCGCCGGGATCGAAGCTCAGCGGCACAAAACCCTGCGACGGCGACAACAGCCGCCACCGCCGACGCCAGGTCCTGGCGTAGCGGCGCACCGCGTCGTAGCCGCCGCCATAGCCCAGAGCCGCAAGGTCTTCATGAATCCGCAGCAGAGAAAAGCGGTCCCGGCGCGGCTTCTTCTCGTTGGCCTCAAGCCGGCGCTCCAACTCCTCCACCCACGGCCCAAGCTTCGGCATCGGCTGGATCTTGCGCGCGTAGCTGTACGAGGTCTCATCACCCCGAACCACCTTGCGCACCGTGTTCTTCGAAACCCTCAAATCCCGGGCGATCTTCTTGATCGGAACACCACTCACCAGATGATCCCGACGGATCCGCGCAATCGTCTCCACAACCAGCATCTCCCCCACCTCGTCTGTCCAAATAACGAGGTGTGTTAAAAATCACAAAACCAGGGGGGTCAATTTTGGACGCCGATTACCCCACCAAGGGGGTCAATATTCCACGCCGATCAACACACTAACAGTGGCTTTGTCAAGTTAGCTGATTGTAGGCTGGTTTCGGCATTTCTCCATCAGGTTGTTATTCGGCGCGGAAATTTGGGTCTGTCGCGATCTCGATGCTGTCAGTGGCTTATGGACGCCAGATGCCGGCGAAGGGAGGCCAGATCGGTAATCTGGAGGCCCTCTAGCGTTAGATATTTGGTAATTGCTCACCTGGGGTCGTCCGGGCGGCTCCACGGATGGTGTTTTTCGCCGGCTTGATGCCCAGATGTTGATTTTCCTTGATCGAGGAGCGCAAATGTGAGTCAAGGTATGGATGACTCACGCGCCACCGCTTGCCGACCTCAGCCAACTTTCCGGCGCGGAAAAGAAGGCGCTGATCGTGGCGCTCTGGACGCGGTTGGACGCGGCATTGGCGGCCAACGCGGAACTGATGGCGAAGCTGGAGGCGCTGACGGCGCGGGTGGCCGCGTTGGAGGCGAAGTTGAACGAGCCTGCCAAGACGCCGGACAACTCTTCCCTGCCGCCCTCGCATGTGCAAGCACTTCGTCTCGCTGGTGAGGAAGACGACCATTGGGATCTTGCAAGAGGTATGGAGGTTCTCCGGTCAGCAGGTAAAAGAGAATATCGGCCGCAAACGATAAGTTCGACCGCTGATCGTGTTTTTGAATACTCCCCGCTGTGAGTTCTGCCA
>CBDCIT010000007.1:0-105321 GCA_965217615.1 Alphaproteobacteria bacterium | reverse complement strand
TAATCCATACATTGCGAACCTGATTGCAATACGAATCAAGCTTGCAACCTATCTAAGAAATTTTGTTCCATGGCAACGAACAGTTGGACTACGTCATTCATCGGGCCAAAACAGTTAGTTCGCATAGAGTTGCAAAAGATAGGATAGGGTTAACTTCCACAGGGGGGCCTACTGTGCGCCGCAAGTTGTATAGACTATTTGCGGTCGCTGGCCCGCCTATGGACGACGGTTGAGCGGATGTTCTGGACGAAGACGCGCAGCAATGCAGCGATAAATGGATCGGCGCGATTAATCTTGTCCTTGAACGAATCTCCCGGGACGATGATGCACACCGTTTTCGTCAATGCGTTGGCATTCGCCATACGTGGCTCATCGTCGATCAAGGCCATTTCGCCGAAGACGCCGCCCTTGTGAACAATTCCTAACCGACGACGTTTTCCGTCCTCGTCCCGCCATATTTCCACTTCGCCGTCTTCAACAATGAAGGCGCGCGAGCCCAATTCGCCGTTTCTGAAGATATTGGCCCCCTCGGCGTAGACTTTGCGGTCGAGGACCGTGAACGGCGAGCTGCTGGATTTTGCCATGAAGAACCGGCCGGAGATGGTGGGCCGCTTGCGGGGCCCGTTGAAGCAACGCGACAAGACTACAGGAAAACAGATGCGTCGTCCCGCGCAGCGCATTCTGCGGCGAACGCTGCGCTATTCCCAATTCCGCTGCCCTATACCGCGAGTGCGGTTTGCGCACGATTGCGAGCGGCCGCGGCTGCTGTAGCGTCTCCACCATCCTCAAGGGCGCGGGCATAAAGCTTCCAACTGATTCCGCTGTTGGGTTTGAGGGCAACACGTTCGGCGAGGAGCGCCCGCGCGACGGCGGCGCGGTCACTTCTCAGAGCTGCTTGCAACAGGGTCTGCACGAAGATATCGCGTTGAACATGGCTGCCACCGATGCGGAAGAGATCGTTGCGGATCGGCATCATCAGATCGACCGCGGCGTCGTAGTCTCCAACGTAGTAGGCGTGGATCGCGTTGCACAGGGGCACGCCGATCTCGGCGATGATGCGCGTCTGCGTCACGTCGTCGTCGGTCTTGACGTGTTGCAGCGAGGCCAGCATGCGCCGCGCGGCCTCGTCGCGGCCGTCGGCCGCGAGCGCAACCATTGTATGGCCGTCGAAATAGGCGAACAGGTGATCGTCAAGCCGCTGTTCGGCTAAGTCGGCCAACTCATGCCAACGCTCGCCCACATCGACGCCGACGGCTTCCAGCCGCCACAAGGTTGAAATCGCGCTGGCGGTGTCTGTCGGGAAGTCGGTTTTTTCACTCCTTACTCGCGCATCATAATGCGCCAAGGCCTCGTCGTAGCGTTCGAGTTCGATGAGAAACAGCCCGTAATGCCACCACACATGAAATCGGAAATTATTCCAGAAATCCCAATCGAGGGACGGGTTGTCCAACCATTCGAGCCCGTCGCGCCAACGGCCTTCCATCTCATGGATATGGGTGACAGCATGAATTGCGTAGAGGTCGCGCGGCACCAACTCAACCGCGCGCGTTCCCAGGTCTTCGGCAGCGCGGTAGTCGCCGGTTTCCATCAGGCCAAATGCGCGGATGCCAAGGAAGTAGCCGTACCCCGGCACCGAGGCATTCCAGGCATGTGCGACCCGTGCTCCGGTATCTCGCAAGTTAGGTATGTCGCCGAGCCTGAAGTAATGCAAGTGGGCAATCTTGAGCGCCACCGCATCAAGCGGGTGGTCAACCAAGATGCCTTCCCAAATTGCAATCGCCAGCAGGAAATTGCCGCTGTAGAGCGCCTGCAACGCCTCCACGTGCTCTTTTTCCCGGGGTGTCGCTCCACGCTCTTCTAGCGATTTCTTGGCGGCGGCCAGACTTGCTGCGATTCGGTCGCTCCATTCGGGTTTGTTCGCCAGCGCCTGCATGTAGCCTTTGAGACAATGTCCCATAGCCAAGCCCGCATCGGCATCGAGCGCTGCGTTAAGCAGCCCCATGGTGTCGCGCGAGATTGTTAGATAGCCGCTGACCGCATCGTCGAAGCGGCTAACCGATTCTGCGTTGGCGGCCGTTACTTCCAGCCCGCGTTCGTCACTAAGCATCCCCTGTCCCCGTCGCCTGCTGCCGACAATATGCATATCCTTCTGGCCAAAGTGTCGTCGAGCCCTTATTTAAGTTTGAGTTCCCTTGGATCGAATTAAATGAACCTGCTCTTCATCGTATTTTGTTGGTTTGTCTGCCAGTCGGGCATCGGCATGCTCACCTTGTGGCATATTTATCATAGTGGCGAATGGCTCAACGACACGAGGGCCGCGGCGCGATTTAACTTATTGGCGCTGCTTGCGTTGATCGCAGGGACGATATGGGGCTTTCTCGTGCTCAAGTGGTGGGAGGTCCCTCAGGGCTTCTTCTGGGGCTTCATCATTGCCTATTTGATCTATCTCTGGATCAAGGACAGCCAATTCCGGGTGGCCGTAATTATTTCAAACACGTTCATGATTGCGACATGCTTGGTGCTCTACGGCTTTTATTTCGAACTGCTCGATGCGGGACCCTATTCCAACTATTTCGGTGTGCAGCGCGAAGCGGTTTTCGAACCAGGCCGTTCGCCGAGTCTGCCGCCGCTTGACGAATTCAGACGGTTTGGCGATGCCTTGGGGCGCGCCTCGGCCTGCGGACTGTCCAACTCCGAAATCGTCGTGGCGCTGCGCCGAATGAATGGCGGCCTTGCCAAGACACTCGAGGCCGGCGGCATAACCGAGAACCGCCACAATGAGATCCGCGGGCATATGGTCGGAGAAATGGCCAAAGCGTTGCGCGGCCAGTCCTGGTACTATGACAGGATACCCTGCGGCGAGGCCCTCGCACGCTGGCGTAAGATGAAAAAGTTAATGCCTCTTTGAACGGGGCCGACCTGCGGGAGCGTCTTGGCAGATCATCTCTTCAAGGCGTTGATCAGCTACCGATGCTGGGGAAGACGAGCGTTCCGTCGCGCTCAAACTTATTCAAGAGATCGCGCTGCCAATTGATATAGCGCCAGTACTTTTTATCCGGCGGATTCGGATCGTCGAGCCGGGCGATCGTATACAAATCGTTGGGTGTTCCTGCTGCGTGCTCCAGACCATTGGCAAGCGGCAAGCCGGCCTCGCGCCACCCTGTCGTGCCGCCTGCGAGTACCAAGACTGTTGCGTTTGTTTGTGTCGCCAAATCGGCGGCTGCGAGCCGTGCGTGGGCCTCGTCGGAACTCGTCACCACATACGTATCCGCTTTGGGAAGCGCATCGATGTCTTCGGACAGGCGCGATCGCAGAGCCCACCAGGCACCTGGTATATGTCCGCCGTGATATTTGAGGCTGTTTGCGAAATCGACGACGGTCGTGTGCCCTTCGGCGAGGGCGGTTTGGAGTTGCTGCGGCGAAATCATGTCGATGTCCAAGGCGTCGAGTTCGGGCACGGTCGGCCGATAGGGACCATGTTCCGTTGTTTGGCTCGCAATACCGCCTTCGAGCACACATACCTCGCCAAGTCCTTGCTGTAGCAAGTAGGCGGCGATAACCGTCGCGCGCACGCCAGTGTCGTCAACCAACACGATGCGCGCATTCTGCGTGGCGATGTAATGGCCGCTCGACCCAGCGATCTGCCCGCCGGGCGCCGGGCGCGAGCCTGGTAGATGCCCCGCTTCGTATTCTTCGGGAAATCGCACATCGAGCACATAGAGCGTTCGTCGCGCGGCGTCCGCCCGCCACTCTTCCAGCTTCTCGAACGCAATTGACTGAACACCGAAGCGCTCGGCGATGCGCGATGCGGCGCGCCGGCCCCAGGCATCGGCCTCGCTCGAAACCGGGCCGGTGCGGATGTCTGTGGCGCCGTGATTTAGTTCCAGGCCTGCCAGATACCAACCCATCGTGCCGTGCTCCAATGCGGCGACCGGGTTGGGTAGGCCCGCATAGATCAAAGATTGGGAACCAAGAACGGACCGCGTTTTCCCCGCGCAATTGACGACGACCAGGGTGTCTGAATCCGGGACGTGGTCGCGGACACGATAGATCAGTTCGGCAACCGGCGTGTCGATGGCACCAGGTATGCTGGTCTCGCAATATTCGTTCGGTGGCCGGCTATCGAGGACCACAACCTTTTCCCCGGTGTCCATTTTCTTCTTCAATTCCACAGCCGTGATGTGCGGCGTATCTTCGCGGGTGCTCAGGTATTCGCCAAACAGTTGTGAAGGCGCGAACCTGCCGCTGAACAGCTCGAACCCGGCCGCTTTCCATGCCTTGGTCCCGCCTTCGAGGATCGAGACGTCGCTAAACCCAGCCGCCGAGAGCAGTGGCAAAGCGCGCTCGGAGAAACTGTCGCCGCCGTCACACAAAACGAGACGCGTCGAAAGGCGGGGAACGAGATCCCTGATCATGAGTTCGAAGCGGCTCAATGGGATGTTAACCGCCAGCAACAGATGCTCGTGGCCGTGCGGTCCTTCCTCACGCGGGTCAATGACAGCGATCTCATTTCCGTCGAGTAGCGCTGCTTTGAGAGACTTTGCGTCGATCGAGGCTGCCATGCAGCCATCCCTTCATCAGCTGATCCAATCGTCGATCGCATTAATCGCGGTCAAGAGCCGCAATCGGACGATCATGAAAGGAAGAATGCACCAAGGCGGCGTTGCGCCAAACTACATTCTTGATCGAATCTCACTATTGCACTGAGCTTGGCGTGCACGGGCTATCGATCATGGCCTGCGCGCATTGCCCGTGACACTGTGCCAGGTCTCCTGTTACATTGAGGCAGCGACAGATAGCTTTCAATCGCACGCGGCGGGCCCGATCATGATCTCAGGGCGCCGCCATATTTTTTCAGATTCAATACCCGGAAAGTCACGCATGTCGACATCTGGACTTGAAAGCACGACGAGCGAGAAGAGCGCAAACAAGGGAGCTCTGAGAACTGTCGTGCTGCTCGCGACGTGCCAGGGCATTAGCCAGTCCGGGAGCATAATTATTGGCGTGGTCTCGGCGCTTACTGGACTTATGCTGGCCGAGGACAAATCGCTCGCCACGCTCGCCGTTGCAGCAATGATGGTCGGTGTCATGGTGGCGACCGTCCCGGCGTCGCTGTTGATGAGGCGCATTGGCCGACGTGCGGGATTCACCATTGGCCAGCTATGTGGCGCCACTTCGGCTCTGATCTCCGTATACGCGATCTTCAGCGAAAATTTTTGGTTGTTCGTGGCCGCCGGTCCCATTTACGGCATCCATACCGCGTTCTTTCACTACTACCGCTTCGCTGCCGCAGATGCCGCGACCGAGGCGTATCGCAGCCGGGCAATCTCATATGTGCTGACGGGTGGAGTTGTGGCGGCCATTGTCGGGCCCGAGCTCGCAAAACTGACGCGCGACCTTTTTGCGCCGGTGGTATTCGCCGGCTCCTTCGCTACGATCTTCGTGCTGTGTCTGTTGAGCATGACGGTGATGCAGTTCATCAAGTTTCCGCGGCTGACGGTCGAAGAACGGATGGCGGCCGGCCGGCCGCTTTTGGAAATCGCGCGCCAGCCGGCATTTGCGGTTGCCATTCTGGCGGCAATGCTGGGTTACGGTTCGATGTCACTGGTCATGACTGCGACGCCGCTGGCGGTGACCGCGCACGACCATTCCTTCTCGGACGCCGCATTCATCATCCAATGGCATGTGCTGGGCATGTTTGCGCCGAGCTTTTTCACCGGTCATTTGATCCACCGGTTTGGAACACTGAACATCATTCTCGTTGGCGCCCTGCTCATCATGTTGTGCATTGGCGCCAACTTGTCGGGTGTCGATTTGGCCAACTTTTGGGTTGGACTTGTGGCATTGGGCGTTGGCTGGAATTTCATGTTTATCGGCGGCACGACGCTGCTGACGACGACTTACCGCCCGGAGGAGCGAGCGAAGGTGCAAGCGGTAAATGACTTCTGCGTCTTCGGGTCGGTTGCGACCGGGGCGTTGTCCTCGGGCGTACTGCATGCCTTATTCGGTTGGGATGGAGTCAACCTCGGGATCGCGCTGCCGATCCTAATCGCCTTCAGCGCGGTGCTTTGGTTGCGCCTCAGGCCGACGACCGCTGTGGCACAATAAGGAAGGCGCGTGACGCGCGGACGCAGCGGCGATGAGTGACGAACTAAGCACCGGACGCGCCGACAATGCACGACACACAATTGCGCTGTTGGCAACCTGTCAGGCGCTGACTGAAACCGGCAACATAGTGATCGGTGTAACGGCGGCGCTTACGGGCCACATGCTCGCGGACGACAAGGCGCTGGCGACAGTTCCGTTGGCGCTCATGTTCAGCTTTGTGATGGTGGCAACCATACCGGCGTCATTGTTCATGCGGCGTGTCGGTCGTCGTGTTGGCTTCACCGTTGGGCAACTTATCGGGGCATCGGCGGCGGCCCTCTCGGTGTTTGCCATCGTTCAAAGCAGTTTTTGGCTGTTTGCCATCGGTGGCGCGATGTTTGGCGTTCACGGAGCATTCTTTCAATACTACCGTTTCGCAGCGGCTGATGCGGCTGGTGAGCAGTATCGAAGCCGCGCCATTGCCCTCGTACTTGCTGGCGGCATCGTCGGTGCAATTGCCGGTCCGGAACTCTCGAAAATCTCCCGTGACCTATTTCAACCGCTGGTATTTGCCGGGAGTTTTTCGGCAATTGTCTGTCTCTGCTTCACCACGATAGCTATCTTACAATTCATTCGGATCCCGAACCTCTCGAGAGCGCAACGGCAAAGTACAGGTCGCCCGCTGCATGTGATCGCTCGTCAGCCGGAGTTCATCATTGCGATCCTATCCGCCATGCTCGGATTCAGTTCCATGACGCTGGTCATGACGGCGACGCCGCTTGCGGTCATCGCCCACGATCATTCCTTCTCGGATGTCGCCTTCATTATCCAGTGGCATGTACTCGGCATGTTTGCACCGAGTTTCGTTACCGGACATTTGATTCATCGATTTGGAACACTAAACATCATTCTCGTTGGCGCCTTGCTCATCATGTCATGCATTGCGGTTAATTTGTCGGGCGTCGACCTGACGAATTTCTGGGTGGCACTTCTATCATTGGGCGTTGGTTGGAACTTTATGCTTATCGGTGGCACCACATTGCTGACCACGACATATCGGCCCGAGGAACGCGCGAAAGTGCAGGGAGCAAACGATTTCTGTGTCTTTGCGACGGTCGCCGGTGCCGCATTTTCATCTGGTCTGTTGCACAATGCGTTCGGCTGGCAGGCAGTCAACTTGGGCGTCGTTGTGCCGATTCTTGTCGCCTTCAGCGCTGCTTTTTGGCTGCGTTTTCGCGGAAGTCCGTCGCCTGCGCAATAGCGCGGACTCCGGTACAACCCGTTACACGCTCGTTACCATCGGAACCGCCGTCTAGGCCGGCGCCACGCTATTGGATGGTGATGTATCCAAAGCCGCTAAAACTCGGCTGGAAGGGATGGAGACCATAACCCGCATCGAACTTGTAATGTCCATCGCGCACCGCAACGAAGTGCAGTTCGCCCGTACTGTTGCCGTCGACGACGATATTGTCGATACAGGTTCTCCTCCGATTCTGCATCGCCGATCTTGACCTTGGCGAGTGCCACATTGCGAAATAGTTTGGCGGCGCGAAATCCGCGAATAATATCGTCGGCATTTTCAATGCGGATGACGTAAGGCGTGTCGCGATTAAGCACGATCGTAATTGGATCGAACGCGTCCTGACGGATTCGCAACTGAACGACTTCTGCCTTTGACCAATCGACGTCTGCGGTATGTTGCGCGGGGTCTGCGAAGCAGTCGCGTACGAGTGACTTGTAGACGCCGCTCTTGGTCGTACAGGCAGCCAGAACGAACACCGACATAAGACAAACTAAGACGTGTCGGTAATTGTTCATGGGGTTCCCACTCCGGCCGAAGATACGCAAGATGTACCACTTACAAGGACGACGGCACCCTAGCAGATGTGTTTCGGCGAACCAAGCGTCATTGCATCGAGAAGCTAATTCAAACGCAGAATGCCCCATTGGCGCAGGGCGCGTGAATTGGTATGTGTCAGGCTCTTGGTGCCGGTTCATCTGGGTATAGATCAAGAAGTGAGATAGGCCGTTTGCGTCGCAATGAATACCAACCGCCCGGCCGTGCGTAGGAGTCCTCAAATGCACGATGTCTGGCTATCTGCGTGACGGTTCCTAGCACTAAGTTTGTCGGTTTGCGTTTCTGGGCGATGCCATAGCATGGAGTGGCCGCTCGGTTCGCTGATCCGCATGTTCGCAGGCTCCATCAGGGATTTGGCGCCTATCATCGTTGTCGTCGCAGTCTTTCAGCTCGTTGTAATTCGCCAACCGTTCCCTGACTTGCAACAAAACGCTCGTTGGGCTCGTATTCGTGGTGGTCGGCCTGACATTGTTCGTACAGGGCCTAGAGACGGGTTTCTTTCCGTTGGGTGAATCGCTTGCGCATGCGTTTGCCCGCAAAGGCAGTTTATCCGCACTGCTCGTGTTTGCATTTTGCCTCGGATTTGGCACAACCGTGGCCGAACCCGCGCTCATCGCAATCGCCGGCGAAGCCGGAAAGGTTGCGAGCGAAGCCGGAGTCATCGACAACTCAGAGCGTACAATCGCCAAATACGCCACGACCATCCGCATGACCGTTGCCGTAAGCGTTGGCACTTCGCTTGTGATCGGGGTCTTCAGAATAGTCAAAGGTTGGCCGCTACATTATTTTATAATTGGTGGATATGGCATTGTCGTTGCCATTACGCCGTTAGCTCCGCCCGAAATCATCGGCATCGCCTATGACGCCGGAGGGGTAACCACGTCGACTATTACGGTACCGCTCGTCACGGCTTTGGGTGTCGGGCTCGCGTCGATGATTCGAGGCCGCGACCCGATGGTCGACGGCTTTGGCCTAATAGCGTTCGCAAGCCTAGTCCCAATCATCTTCGTGCTGCTGCTCGGATCAGTCCTATGAGTGGGACCGGGATAGAGCTTTGGCATGTTCTCTTATCGATGAGTCGGACCCGATTTCCTTGGACACAGAATTGGCTTAATCGAAGTGTCCAAGGAGGACCGGAACATGACCGATAATTTTGAGAAGAAAGTTGCTGTTGATGGGCCTGTGGTAAATGCTGGCGAGCTTGGCTCGTCCACGTTTTCCCCAGGCCAGGCTTTGCCGGCAGGCCCGCTGGGACTTGGCCAGCGATGGACAGTGGCGCGCAAGCGTGAGGTCGTTCTGCAGCTTTTGCGTGACGAGCCGGTGCAACTTCTGTCGCGCCAGTTGGGCGTAGAGATCTTCCGGCTCGAGCAGTGGCGTGAGAAAGCGATCGGCGGGATCGACGCCTCGCTCAAGCAACGCAAGGGCGATCCGGTGCAGGCGGAACTGGATAGCGCCATGAAGCGGATCGGAGAGTTGACCATGCAGGTGGAACTGCTGGAGGCCAAGACGGAGACCTTCGGCCCTTTGGGGCGGCGGAGGTCGCGGCGATGAGTGCCGCCACCTCTCCCGGCACGGGTCTGGCCTACGGCCTGCGGCGGGTCTGCGCCGCCTGGGGCATGGCCCGCTCCTCGTTCTACGCCATGACCTCCGGCCAGCACGCCGAGCAGCCGCCGGCAAAGCGTCGGGGACCGAAGCCCGCGATCTCGGACCAGGCGCTGCTGGTGGCGATCAAAGCCGACCTGGAGGCATCGCCCTGGGAGGGCGAGGGCTACCGCAAGGTCTGGGCTCGGCTTCGGGTCTGTCGCGACATCCGGGTTGCCCGCAAGCGGGTGCTCCGCCTGATGCGCGAGAACAATCTGCTCTCGCCCCATCGCTGCCGCCGCCGTGGCGGCAATCCCCATGACGGTGAGATCATCACTCATGCCCCGAACCTCATGTGGGGCACCGATGGCGTTCGGGTGTTCACGGTGGACGACGGCTGGGGCTGGATCTTCACCGCCGTCGAGCATTGGAACGCCGAGTGTGTCGGCTGGCATGTCTGCAAGCGCGGCGACCGCTTCGCCGCCCTGCAGCCGATCTCCATGGGGCTTGCCGGGCTGTATGGCTCGACCGCGGCCGGCGCGGCTCGGGGGCTGGCCTTGCGGATGGATCACGGCTCCCAGTATCTGTCGGACCACTTCACCAACCAGATCAAGTTCTGGGGCATCCAGCCGTCCTACGCCTTCGTCGCCGAGCCCCAGACCAACGGCGTCGCCGAGCGGTTCAATCGCACGCTGAAGGAACAGATCATCCATGGTCGCATCTACTGCAACATCGCGGAGCTGCGGGACGCCGTCCGCGACTTCGTCGAACTCTACAATGCCAGTGGATCGTCGAAAAGAACGGCTACCTGAGCCCCGCTCAAGCTCGTCAGGCGTGGCACGCCGCGATCTCAATCAGGCCCGCCGCGTGAGACAAACTTGTGTCCAAGGAACCGGGTGCGCTACATGTTCTCTTATCGACTGCCGGGCAGACGCTACTCGATGTCGCGCCCATCGTTGCAATACTTGCAGGCTTTCAGTTGCTGGTAATTCGCCAGGTGCCCAGCGACTTGAAGCAGTCAACGTCTGGATTTGTATATGTTGTAGTGGGGTTGACGTTTTTCCTAGTAGGGCTCGAACAAGGCCTCTTTCCGCTCGGCGAAACGATGGCTGATCAACTTACGCGCGGCAAAATAGCTGAACTTCAATCCTCGAAATCGACCTCCGTCATGGCGGCTGTCGAGTGGAACGATTTCATTTGGGTTTACGTGTTTGCGGCGGCGATCGGTTTCGCGACGACGCTGGCAGAGCCGGCGCTGATAGCTGTATCAATCAAGGCTGAACAAGTCTCCGGCGGTGCGATTACGGCATGGGGCCTGCGCCTGGCGGTCGCATTCGGCGTTGCTGTCGGCGTGTCTTTGGGCGCGCATCGGATTGTCACCGGAATTCCGCTGCCCTACTACATCATTGCTGCATATGCGGTGGTTGTTGCCCAGACCTTCATCGCGGCCCGCCCCATAATTCCGCTTGCTTACGATTCGGGTGGCGTGACAACGTCAACAGTGACAGTGCCGGTCGTTGCTGCACTCGGACTTGGTCTAGCCGCTGCAATTCCGGGACGCAGCCCGCTGATTGACGGATTCGGCCTGGTTGCGTTTGCCAGCGTATTCCCCATCATTTCCGTCCTTGGTTACTCGATGCTGACATCCGCGCTGAAACGCGGCAAAAGTAATGTCGCGGAGGAGAAAACATGAACCTCAAACTGATCATGGCACTAGTTGCCGATGAGAAATCGGAGGCCGTAATGGATGCGGCCCGAACCGCTGGCGCTACCGGTGCCACCATCATCACATCAGTACGGGGCGAGGGTTTAAAACCGGAAAAGACGTTCCTCGGGCTCGATTTGGCGGCGCGGCGCGATGTCTTGCTCTTCCTCGTGGCCGAGCCGCTGGCGCGGATGATTCTTGAAACCATTGCCGAGGCAGGCAAATTCGACGAAGAACCCGGCGCCGGCATCGCTTTCCAGATCGCCATCGAAGATGCGATCGGGCTTAAGACACAGCTCAGTACGATCCTTCACGAGATCGAGGACGAAGTATGACCGACCAGAATGATCTTCTCGTCAGCGACGTGATGACGGCGACTGTGCGGACGATCGAGCGCACTGCTACGGTTCACGAAGCCATTGAGTTGATGCGGGAAGCGGGCGTGAGTTCACTTGCCGTCGAACGTCGCGACGAAGCGGACGAATACGGGCTTCTTGTTGTTTCAGACATAGCTCGGGAAGTGATTGCCGAAAATCGCGCGCCTGATCGCGTCAATGTTTATGAAATCATGTCCAAGCCGGTTGTGGCTCTGCCCGCAGATATGAAAATCCGCTATGCAATTCGACTCTTGGTGAAGTTCGATCTTTCGCGCGCGCTGGTCGTGGATGCGTCACGAAAGCCCGTTGGCATCATTACGCTCCGTGACATGGTGGTGCGCCAGCCGGGCACGTAATTTGTAGACTGTTCTTTAAAAACGGAATGTCCGGCTTCGTGTGAGATTGGTAGCCGGACCTTCTTTCCTACGTTGTACGGAGTGTGGTGTGCCAGAGATCGAATATTACTATTCGGTAAGTTCAGTGTTTGCTTACTTTGGTAGCCGTCGACTTTCGGATATGGCGCAGCGTCACGGCGCACGGATCGCTCACAAGCCGATATTCCACAGCATCGTTGTGCCTGCGACCGGCGGCCTCCGCTTTACCGAGATGTCACCGGTACGCAAGGCCCACTTCTATCGTGAAGTCGAGCGTTGGAGCGCCTATCTCGAGATACCGGTGCTCAGTGGCGACCCTGAAAACCATTACGGTGAGCGCGACTTGCCCTCGGGCATGATCATCGCAGCCCAGCGACTTGGCTTCGATGTCGATGAACTGAGCTTCGTCGTCGGCGAGGCCCTATGGCGTGACGACAGGGATATTGGCGATAGAGAAGTTTTGCGAGCCCTGGCCAGTTCTCTGGATATGGATGCGGAGCAATTACTCCGTGAGGCCATGCTGCCTGAGATACAGGCGGAGTACGAGCGCAACTCGACAGAGTGTGTAGACAAAGGCGTGTTTGGATCGCCGACCTATGTGGTTAACGGCGAGCCATTCTGGGGCCAGGACCGTCTCGACTTCGTCGAGCGCGCGCTCGCGCTCTTGGTGAAGTCGTAGACTGCCTTCGTGGCCGCGCTTCGCTGAGATTCGCCGGGGTGTCGTTTGCCAGTGCTATTCGTCGCGAGGGGCGGTCACGTCGCGCAGGTGGTTTGTCTTCACGTAGATCAAGCAGCCTTCGGCCGTCCAATCGGAATGGCTGCTGCCGATCGGGTAGCGGAGCCAGGAGCCGGCACGATGGTCGCCGGCTTCGTCGCTGAACACGCCGTCCAGGACAAAGATCTCTTCGCCGCCGTGGTGAGTGTGCTCGGGAAATTGTGCGCCGGCGACAAACCGGGTCAAATGTATGTCTTCGGGGTAGCCGTCCTCTCGATAGAGCGGCAGCATTTCCAGTCCTTCGAACTTCGTGGGCTGCCAAGTCGCATCGTTGGTGTCGATAATGATCTGCTTGCGATTCAAGCCCGGATACTGGCGCAACTTGACGAAGATAACGCAGCCTTCTTTTGAGAACGGCGCATGGCTGAAACCTTCGGGATTCAAGATAAACGTACCGGCGGGATAGTCGCCGTGCTCGTCGGAGAATACGCCCTCCAGCACGAATATTTCCTCGCCGTCGGGGTGCGGGTGAGGTGGAAATTCGCTTCCCGGATCGTAGCGCACGACCGACGTGACGCGTCCGGCTTCGGCTTCGCCAGAGTGGTCGAGCCGTTTGCGCCAAACGCTCGGGCTGGGGCTCGCTTGCCACTCCATTTCGGCCGTCGGCATGATCACGGTTTGCCTGAAGTCATCATTTATGCCTGCTGTCATTTCCGCCTTCCATTCCGAGCGCTGTGGTGCGTTGGATATGGGGAAAGTTGGACGGTGATCCAAGTCGATCACTATCGGTTTCGCGGCCCTGCGCCCGTGGAGCCGCGGATCGATCGGCTCGCGTCGCCCGATCTTCGCGCAGTAAGTGCCGTTGTTTCACCATAATCTCGTTCGAATTTTGGCGGGTTCCCGTGCCCTGATGTGGCTGCCGGCACGCGTTGATGCGATGTCGGTGAGGGCCAATGGCAAGTCTACCGGAGATGGCGTTGCCGCCGCCGACATCAGGACAAGTCCGCGCACCGGCGCCTTTTGATCCCACCCGCTGGGTCGGCCAAGCGTGTGCTGCCTTGATGAATCCGTACTGCATCGTTGAGTCGAATGGTAAGCGCTGGCTGTGTTACCGGCCACCAGTGGTGGGGCCGCCATTTCCAATAGCGCCACAAACGCGCATGGAACGGGTTGCTGCCTGCGATGTCTTGGAGGGGCTCGACCGCGTGATGGGCGTCGAAAGAAGGGGCGGGAACGAGCGTGCAGCGACAGGTTCTTCACGCGCTTGAGGTGCGTATCGGCGATGACGGCACATCACGCGCACTGCAAGAGGTGGCTGGTGCAAGTAGAGCAGTCGCTGCTGCCAAAACCGGGCGCCGAAATCATGATACCGGGCTCGGCGTGCATCGTCTGTAGCAGCCTGCATTCATTTCTGCCGGGTACCAGCGCCGCCCACAGCTCCGAGGCAGCCTGCGTTAGAAGATCGATGTGCCAGTGCACGGATTTTTCAGTGCGGAAATGCCGCGCGACACGTGCGCGTATGCCGCCCGGCCCGTACGCACTGCCTGCATAGGCATACCAGCCCGCAGTGAGTCTGAGGGCGGAGTGTTTCGCGAACGTTATGCGCAAGGGCACATTGAGCCGCACCAGCAATAGATACGCCCCCGCCTTTGTAGGGAGGGCCGCCACGTTGGTTCGCGCGATGGGCTGATAACCGGTGACAGATCTTGCCACTCCCAGCGTAGGCTGTTTGGCGTTGCGTCTAACCAACATTGCTTTTGGGTTCGGCAGCCTGTCTCCAGGGTGGTCTAATCTGCCGCCATAGAGTTCCTGCTGCCGGGCAAGTCCCCCGTTATCGCATAGGAGAGCGTTTGCACAACCTGTTCCGGAGATTCGCAGACTGCGAGCGCGGCCGCATCGATCTCCTTTAAGGCATGATTGTGCTCCGGTCCGTGCAGGGTGACCAGCGCCTTGCCGAGAGCGGCGGCGTTGCCGGCATCGAAAGCTGCATTCCACTGCTTGAACTTGTCGCCGAATCGCACAACCACGATGTCGGCTCCAGCGATCAATGTCCGCGTGCGAATCGCGTTCATCGATGCGCCTTTGCGGTCATGCCAAAAGGCATTTTCCTCACCGCCCAGGATCACGCCGCCGCAATCATCGCTATCCGCATGGACGCAGTTCGGCCCTGCGAGACGAACCGGCAGTCCTGCATGCTTCATGCCGTCGGCGATACGATCGCGCCAGTCGGAGTGAATCTCGCCTGAGAGGTATACGTTCCAGGTTTTCTCGCTCATCTGTTGTTCCTTGTCGCTCTTCATGTTGGTTTGAGTTGGAGTCCGAAAATCGCTTTGCACGCTGTTCACAAGTTAGCATGGCAAGCGGCCAACGGCCCAGCCGCCGCAAACATCATCGTCTATGACAAGAGAACAATTGGCTCCGGACGATTGCTCCTTTGCCTGACCGTGCCGATGATCGCGGCGTGTCGGTAGCCGTGATTATGCAGCGCATCGATACAATCGTCGGCCTGATCCGCTGGCAGGCTGGCCATTAGACCGCCTGCCGTTTGAGGGTCGAACAATAGCGGATAGCGCGGGTTTTCGGCCGCCGTTTCGACATCGTAAATGGCGTAGCTTTGGCCGACATTCTGTTGGTGCAGGGAACTGAGAATACCTGCCTCGGCCAGCTCTAGTGCGCCATCGAGCAACGGAACTGCACCAAGGTTAATCTCGACATCGACACCGGACAGCTTTGTCATCTCCAATAAGTGCCCCAGCAGGCCAAACCCAGCCAGATCCGTGCAGGCCGTTGCGCCAAATTCCTTCAGGCAATTGGCCCCGTGGCGATTCGACTGGCACATCGACGCCAACGCTTCGGCGATCCAACGGCCACGGGCTTTGGAGCGCATGTCGGCGGCAAACAGCGTGCCAATGCCAATCGGCTTCGTCAGGATGATGCGATTGCCCGCACACATGCCCGACTTGTGGAGGATATGTTGGCGGTCGACCAGTCCGTTGACGGTGAAGCCCAGCGACAACTCGCGACCTTCCCCGGTGTGGCCACCAACCAACGCCGTGCCCGCGTCGTTCAACACCCTTTGAGCGCCAACCATCATCTGCGCCAATGTGTTCTCAACTTTGGCCTCAGGACCGAACGGAATGGTTGTGATGGCCAGTGCCGTCTGCGGCTCGCCGCCCATCGCATAGATATCGCCTAACAGCCCGTTGATTAAGTGGCTTTTTCCGGCTCTCACCCCCAGATGAAGAATGCGGCGGCGAAAGCCGACTGGCCGCTTTGCGAACCCCCCCGTGCCACCAGCATGGCCCCGGTGGGCGTGAGCAGAACGAAAATACCGCCATATCCGCCCGCCACGGCCTCCCGCGGGGTGCCGGCGCCGATGAGCTGGCGCATCAGTAACGATAGATTGTGGCCGGCGACGTGGAGCAGGTATCGCTTGTGCACATTCTCTCGCCCGCGCAGCCAGGTTCGTCGCATGCCGCCACGATCGAGGTTGTGGGCAAAGCAGCGCTCGACGATCTCGGCGCGCAGCTTGAAGGCCTCGCGGGCGACCCCGGACTTGAGCCGCGCACGGTTGTTGGTGACCGCGCGCCGCGCCGCCTCATCACCGTGCCAGCGCGAAAAGCCGGTCTGCTTGGGCGCCGCGATCCGGGTCTTCCAGGGACTGTCGTCCAGAGCCCTCAAGACCGCCCGTGAGTGATAACCTTTGTCGGCGACGCAGGCTGTGTCTCGAAAGTGGTGGAAATTTGAGGATGGCGTAATCTCCGGGTGACAAGACAACCACCCAACCGGCGGCTAGCACCGCCAAGGAGATCACGCCATGAAGAACACTACCGAGACTTCGGCGCTTTCGCTACTGGCCAATGACGCCGGCTATGATCCGCTCGAGGACCGGCTGCGGGAGAACATCAGATCCACGATCGAGGCCGTTTTTGAGGAGGAACTTGCGCAGTTTCTCGGGCGCTGCCGATACGGTCGAGAGGACGCGCTTCGGCAAGGGTATCGGAACGGGCACCGGGAGCGGCAACTGACGGGGACATTCGGGACCGAGAGGGTGAGCGTGCCGCGTGCACGGATCGTTGAGGAAGACGGTCGGGCGTCGGAATGGCGTTCGCGGGCGCTGCCGCGCTACCAGCGGCTGACCAGAAAGGCCGAGGCGCTGATCGCTTCGGTGTATCTGTCCGGAACCAACACGCGGCGGGTGAAACGCGCGCTGTTCGGGCTCTTCCGGGGTGCTGTGAGCAAGGACGTTGTGAGCCGGGCGTGGCGCAAGGTGAAGGTCGATTGGGACGCCTGGTGCAGCCGTGGCCTCGCGGATGAGGATATCGTTCGGCTGATCCTTGACGGCACTGTGATCAAGACCCGACTGGATCGCAAGGCCACCAACATCTCGGTTCTCGCGGCTATAGGGGTGCGCCGGGATGGCCAGAAGGTCTTGCTTTCGATCGGGAATATGGGCGGAGAAAGCCAGGCGGCGTGGCGCCAGTTCCTCGACGACCTTGATGCGCGTGGACTGAAACGGCCCGGGTTTGTCATCGTCGATGGCGCGCCGGGACTGGAGGCGGCTCTGTCGGCGCTTTGGGGCGATGACCTTCCCGTTCAACGCTGCACCGTGCACAAGCACCGCAACCTTCTGGGTCATGCTCCCAAACACATGCATGACGAGCTGAGCGAAGATTACCGCGATATGATCTATGCCGACACTGCCTCCGAGGTGGAAACCCGCCGCAAGGCGTTTGTCCGCAAGTGGCGGCTGAAATGCAGGGCCGTCGCGGACAGCCTCGCAGAAGCGGGCGACAAGCTCTTTACCTTCACGCGCCTGTCCAAGAGCCAATGGAAATCAGCCCGAACGACCAACGCCATTGAGCGTCTCAACGAGGAGTTCAAGCGCCGGATCAAAACACAGACCGTGCTGCCGTGTCCCGAAACAGTGCCGATGCTCCTCTGGGCGCTCCTCGCTTCCGGCCAAATCCAGATGCGCAAAGTCGATGGATGGGAAACCCTCGATCAGCTAATCGCCGACGAAACCCTTGACCGAGCGGCCTGACCGCCGCAAAACTCAGCCCGCTCGGAGAGGCGCCAAAACCAATTTCCACCACTTTCGAGACACAACCAGCTCTTCTGCATCAGGCACAGGCGCACTATGACGAAGCGGAGCCGTTGTTTCGCAAGGTCCTTAAAATTCGTGAGAACGCATTGGGTTCCGATCATCCCATGGTCGCCGGATCGAACTATTCACTCGCCGGACTTTACGGGCTTCAGGACCGCAATGAAGAGGCGTTGACTGCGATTCGGCGTGCTAGCGACATCCATCGTGGACGCATGGCGCGAAATGATGCACGCCAAGGGGCGGGCGCTTTGAGCCAAAGTCGGAGTGCGCGAAACGTCTTCTTCCGCCATGCCTTCATCTCCGGTGATCTATATGAAGCGAGTGGGAAGCAGAATTTCCTGCATTTGGAGGAAAGCTTTTAGATCGCTCAGCTGGCGGGGACGTCTGCTGCGGCATCGGCGGTTGCCCGTATGGCCGCGCGCTTTGCGGCTGGCGATGATGCGCTTGCCGCCTTGGTTCGCCGTCGTCAGGACGCGGTAGTGCGCTTCAACGTCGCTGACGCCAGCCTCGTCAAGGCCGTAGGCCAAGCACCGAACAAACGGGACCGGAATTCCGAGGGCCGCTTGAGGGCGGAGATGGAGCAACTCGACAAGACGATCACCGCGACCGATGCGCGTTTGGCGGAAACCTTTCCAGACTATGCGGCACTCGCTAATCCTCAACCGTTGGCGCTCAGTGAGGTGCAAAAACTCCTGGCATCGGACGAGGCACTCGTCGGCTGGCTCCTTGGCGCATCGAAAGGCATGCTTTGGGTTGTCCGCAACGGTGAAGCAAAAGCGCACGTTCTGGATATTAAGGCAGCAGACGTTGGCAAAATGGTTCAGGCGCTGCGGCAAGCGCTTGATCCAGCGGGCGTTGCCCGGATCGAGGATCTACCGCGGTTCCCTGTTGTCCAGGCCCATAAACTGTATCAGCAGATATTTGCGCCGGCGGAGGAGTTACTGGAAGGCGTGCGACGCGTCTTTGTCGTTCCCAATGGGGCGCTTCAAAGTCTGCCGGTCGGCGTTCTCGTGACCGACGTACCCTCAAAATCCGGTTGCCGGCATCAGGGATTACCGAGACGTCGCGTGGCTAGCAAAGCGCTATGCGACAACAGTGTTGCCGTCGGTGCGATCGCTCAAGGCGTTGCGTGTATTCGCAAGCCGGCCCGCGGCTGTGCGTCCCTTTGCCGGGTTTGGTGATCCGGTACTTGACGGCGAGCCGGGCGGTGGGCGGGCCAATCTCGCCCTTGCGCTCTACCAGCGCGGCAGCTTGGCCGATGTCTCCAAGGTTCGTGATCTGCCGCGGCTTCCCGAAACGGCAGGCGAGTTGCAGGCCCTAGCGACGAGTCTCGGGGGCCGCGCAGAAGATCTCTTTCTCGGGCGGCGTGCCACGGAGCCTGCTGTCAAGGCGGCGAATCTGGCTCAATACCGCGTCTTGGCATTTGCCACCCACGGTCTGACGGCGGGTGACTTCGCGGAGGTAGGAGAACCTGCTTTGGTGATGACGCCGCCCGATACCGCAACTGCGGGCGATGACGGACTCCTGACAGCGGGAGAGGTTGCACATTTGAGGCTTAACGCTGACTGGTTCGTGCTCAGTGCATGCAACACGGCGGCGCCTGACGGCACGCCAGGGGCTGAAGGATTATCGGGACTTGCACGCGCGTTCTTCTACGCCGGATCGCGAGCGCTGCTGGTTTCGCATTGGCCGGTGGATTCCCAAGCCGCAACGCGGTTGACGACGAGGCTCTTTTCGATTGCCTCCGCCCAACCTGCGCTCGGGGGCGCCGAGGCGCTACAACGCTCGATGCTGGAATTGATGGCGAGTGCCGATCGGCCTTACTACGCTCATCCAATTTTCTGGGCGCCGTTTGTGGTCGTCGGCGAAGGCGGCGCGGCGCAAAACGGGTAATTCGGGCCGCTGGAGCGCCAGCGTTTGCGCGTTCCCTATTCCTTGGCCTTCAGCTCGTCATAATACGCTTCGGCACCAGGGTGAAGCGGTACGGTTATGTTGCGCGTGGCGTTCGCCAGCGCTTCAAATCTGCCGTTGGGATGGGCGTTTGCCAACAGGCGCCGCGTGTTTTCATGCCACAGCGCGCGCGTAAGGTCCTTGACAAGTGCCGACGGGACTTGGGCCGAGACGATCCACTGTTCGGCCAGGCTTACGGTGGGAACGCCAATGACATTCTCGTAGGTGCCATTGGTAATCCTCGCCGCCGCAAAGAAGGGCCTTGTTCCGAGCAGGATTTCGCCGGGCGGCCCGGCGACCGCGAGAAGGCGCAAAGGTATCTGTTGCGCCAAATCGGCGATCGCCGCGATAGGTTCCGCGCCGACAGCAACGAATGCATCGATTTCGCCCGCCCTCAACGCATCGGCCGCCGGTCCAGGCTTTAGCTGTTGAACTTGGATATCGCCCTCGCTGATCCCATAGACGCCAAGAACGTCACGAGAGTTTTCCCGCGTGCCCGAGCCTTCCGGCCCCAACGAGACCCGTTTGCCCGAGAGTTGATAGATTGTGCGGATTGGCGAGTCGGCACGAACGACGACATGGACGGTTACACGAAATAGGTTGGCAACGACCCGCAGGTCACGAATCGGCTTCTTCGTAAGATAGGGACCCGAGCCGTAATGTGACCAATGAACGACATCGGCTTGAACGAGCGCCGAATCGACTTCGCCGCGGCGTATCAACTCTACATTTGCCAACGCACCACCGGTGGATTGCGCGGTCGCGATAAGGCCCGCAACGCCGCAACTTCCGCCTTTGTTGCACGGTCGGCTGCCTGACGGATTACTTATACCGGCCGCAATCGCCGTACCGACTGCATATAAGGTGTCCGCCGTCGGTCCGGTGCCAATTCTAAAGAATGTGGTTTCTTGTGCAGAGGCGGTGTGCGCCAAGATCACGCCGAAGACCGATAGGACGATGATCTTGCTGAGGATACACATTTCTGGACGCTCGACCGGGATGCTGATGACGTGACCATGCTCTACGCCCGGCGATACATGTCGTCAACGCGCGAGGCTCGGTTACGCGCCGTTCTCTACGTATCTAAAGTGTCAATATTAGGGCGCTACGTAACAGCCCGCAGTTTGCGCGCGCGCAAGGACCAAGTTGTACACAGCGTCGACGAACGGCGTATTCACGCCCACCATCCGTCCGATCTCCGATACTGCGCCGATGATCGCGTCGATCTCTACGGGCCGGCCCCTGTCTAAATCCTGCAGCGTAGATGTCCGAAATGCGCCTGAGCGTTGCCTGTAACCCTCGACTCTCTCCTCCGGCGAGCCGGTTACCGTGATGCCGAGCTTCTCGGCGACCATATAGCACTCGCGCATCATTGACGTGATCAGCTCGGCGACCCCATCGTTGCCAAATATCTCGCCCATTGTACCTTGTGTCAGGAGGCTGATGGGATTCGCGCCAACATTACCCAAAAGCTTTTGCCAGACGTGGGACCGAATCTCGGTGCTGACTTCCGATTCGAATCCCGCCGCCTGAAAAACCTCCGATATTCGATGTGCCCGCTCGCTTTCGCTCCCGTTTGGTTCGCCAATTGGGAACCGACCCTTGCGGCTTCCGGCGCGGCCATTCTGCAAGATAATCCCAGGCTCCTGGACCGAAGCCTCCATGCCGACGACGGTACCAAGCGCGCGCTCTGGTCCGAGCCCATTCCAGACGTGACCGCCAGGATCGACGCTGTCGAGGTGCTGTTTCGGCCAGCCGCCCTTGAGCCCGTAAAAGTGCCACCAGGGAATGCCGTTGTGGGCAGGGATCACGACGGTCTCCGGGCCGATCAGGGGTTGCATCGCCGTCAGCGCGCCGCGGAACGCGGGAACCTTGAGCGTCGTTATGAAGATATCCTGCACACCAGCCTTAACCGTGTCGTCGGTCACCTTCGGCTTGGCGACGAACTCCTCATCCTCGCGGCGCACAATCAGTCCGTTGTCGCGCACCGCGGCCAAGGTTGCGCCGCGGGCGATCAGCGTAACGTCAAGCCCCGCGCGAACCATATCATCCCGTTGATTAAGTCGGCGCCGTCTGATTCTCTGGTTCCCTGATTTGCAGGGGGGGTTGCCGATGGCGATGGGACGGCAGAAGGCTGGTCAGGGGGATCTGATGGTGAGCTGGTCGGAGATGCCGCGCTCTCCGGGTCATGTGTTTTATGACCGCCTGCAGTCGGTGCTGATCGAGGGCGGCTTCGACGCCTTTGCCGAGGCGAGCTGCCGGCCTTATTACGCGGCCCGGATGGGCGCGCCCTCGGTGCCGCCCGGGCGCTATTTCCGGATGCACCTAGTGGGCTACTTCGAGGGCATCGACAGCGAGCGCGGTCTGGAGTGGCGCTGCTCGGACTCGCTTTCGCTGCGGGCGTTCCTGCGACTGGGGAGCCGTGATCGGGTACCGGACCATTCCTGGCTGTCACGGAGCCGCACGCGCCTGCCCCATGAAGTCCACGCGGCGGTCTTCGACTGGGTTCTGGTGCTGATCGCCGAGGCGGGGCTGATCAAGGGCGAGCGCATCGGCGTCGATGCCTCGACCATGGAGGCCAACGCGGCGCTGCGGAACATCGTGCGGCGCACCAACGGCGAAGGCTACCGGGAGATGCTGGAGCGCCTGGCCCGGGAAAGCGGCGTCGAGACACCCACGGCCGAGGATCTGGCGCGTCTGGAGCGGAAGCGCAAGGGCAAGAAGCTTTCCAACACGGATTGGGTTTCGAAGAGCGACCCCGAGGCCAAGATCGCCAAGATGAAGGACGGCACGACGCATCTGGCCTACAAGCCCGAGCACGCGGTGGATCTGGACACCGGCGCGGTGGTGGCGGCCGAGCTGCACCCGGCCGATGAGGGCGACACCACGACGCTTTCCAAGACCCTGGCGAAGGCCGAGGCAAACCTCGGGGCGGTGGATGCGGCACCGACGGCGGAGGACCCGGCCGAATGCGTCGCCGAGGCTGTGTCTCGAAAGTGGTGGAAATTTGAGGATGGCGTAATCTCCGGGTGACAAGACAACCACCCAACCGGCGGCTAGCACCGCCAAGGAGATCACGCCATGAAGAACACTACCGAGACTTCCGCGCTTTCGCTACTGGCCAATGACGCCGGCTATGATCCGCTCGAGGACCGGCTGCGGGAGAACATCAGATCCACGATCGAGGCCGTTTTTGAGGAGGAACTTGCGCAGTTTCTCGGGCGCTGCCGATACGGTCGAGAGGACGCGCTTCGGCAAGGGTATCGGAACGGGCACCGGGAGCGGCAACTGACGGGGACATTCGGGACCGAGAGGGTGAGCGTGCCGCGTGCACGGATCGTTGAGGAAGACGGTCGGGCGTCGGAATGGCGTTCGCGGGCGCTGCCGCGCTACCAGCGGCTGACCAGAAAGGCCGAGGCGCTGATCGCTTCGGTGTATCTGTCCGGAACCAACACGCGGCGGGTGAAACGCGCGCTGTTCGGGCTCTTCCGGGGTGCTGTGAGCAAGGACGTTGTGAGCCGGGCGTGGCGCAAGGTGAAGGTCGATTGGGACGCCTGGTGCAGCCGTGGCCTCGCGGATGAGGATATCGTTCGGCTGATCCTTGACGGCACTGTGATCAAGACCCGACTGGATCGCAAGGCCACCAACATCTCGGTTCTCGCGGCTATAGGGGTGCGCCGGGATGGCCAGAAGGTCTTGCTTTCGATCGGGAATATGGGCGGAGAAAGCCAGGCGGCGTGGCGCCAGTTCCTCGACGACCTTGATGCGCGTGGACTGAAACGGCCCGGGTTTGTCATCGTCGATGGCGCGCCGGGACTGGAGGCGGCTCTGTCGGCGCTTTGGGGCGATGACCTTCCCGTTCAACGCTGCACCGTGCACAAGCACCGCAACCTTCTGGGTCATGCTCCCAAACACATGCATGACGAGCTGAGCGAAGATTACCGCGATATGATCTATGCCGACACTGCCTCCGAGGTGGAAACCCGCCGCAAGGCGTTTGTCCGCAAGTGGCGGCTGAAATGCAGGGCCGTCGCGGACAGCCTCGCAGAAGCGGGCGACAAGCTCTTTACCTTCACGCGCCTGTCCAAGAGCCAATGGAAATCAGCCCGAACGACCAACGCCATTGAGCGTCTCAACGAGGAGTTCAAGCGCCGGATCAAAACACAGACCGTGCTGCCGTGTCCCGAAACAGTGCCGATGCTCCTCTGGGCGCTCCTCGCTTCCGGCCAAATCCAGATGCGCAAAGTCGATGGATGGGAAACCCTCGATCAGCTAATCGCCGACGAAACCCTTGACCGCGCGGCCTGACCGCCGCAAAACTCAGCCCGCTCGGAGAGGCGCCAAAACCAATTTCCACCACTTTCGAGACACAACCCCGTGGCGGGCGGATATGGCGGTATTTTCGTTCTGCTCACGCCCACCGGGGCCATGCTGGTGGCACGGGGGGTTTCGCAAAGCGGCCAGTCGGCTTTCGCCGCCGCATTCTTCATCTGGGGGTGAGAGCCGGAAAAAGCCACTTAATCAACGGGCTGATATGGGTGGCAACCACACTGCCAGTTGCTCCCGCGCCGAACACACAGATCTTCATCGACTAGTGTCCTTCCGCTCGGCCAGAAACCGGGAGCATCGACCCAACCCGCTTGTTTGCGCTGCCTGGTTCAAGCTGTTTGGTATTGCTTATAATGTTGGCGTTAGGGTGCCCGGTAGCAGCCGGCCAGTTCCGCCCGCAATCGGGTCAGCGCGTATATGGCATCGACCAGAGGGGTCTTCACACCCACCATCCTGCCCATTTCAGATACGGCGCCGACTATCCCATCGACTTCCATCGGGCTGCCCTTGTCCAGATCCTGCAACGAGGACGTCCGGAATGGACTCGGCCCCTTGAGGATCTCGATCCGTTCCTCCGGCGTGCCGGGGATTGCTACGCCCAGTTTCGCGGAGACCGCGTAACACTCATGCATTATGTCGATCATCAGATCGGCAACAAGATCATCGTTATGCATTTCGGCCATTGTCCCAACCGTCAGGACGCTGATAGGATTTGCGCCGACATTGCCCAGTAGTTTGTGCCAAAGGTTGTTGCGAATCTCGGTACTGACCTCCGATTCAAACCCCGCCGTCTGAAATGCTTCTGCGACGCGATGAACCCGATCGCTTTCGCTGCCATCAGGTTCGCCGACGGGAAAACGGCCTTGCCTACCGCGGTGGCTTCGATGAGAAACGACACCTGGCTCGGGTACCGAAGCGCCAATTCCGACGACGCAGCCGACAACGTGCTCTGGTCCGAGCCCTTTCCACACGTGCCCTCCCGGGTCAACGGCATCGAGATGCTGTTTTTTCCAGTTGCCGGGCAGTGCATGAAAATACCACCAGGGAATGCCATTTTGAGCCGGGACCACGACTGTGTCGGGACCGATCAAGGGACGCATCGAGTCGAGCGCGCCTCGGATCGCCGGTGACTTGAGCGTCGTGATGACGACATCTTGGACGCCGGCTTCGGCCGGGTCGTCTGTCACACTCGGCTGGGTAACGATCTCATCGTCTGTCCGACGCAATATCAGACCTTTGTCACGCACGGCTGCCAGGGTTGCGCCGCGGGCGAACAGTGTTACGTCAAGCCCGGCATGAGACATATAGGCAGCAACGGCGCCGCCGACCGCCCCAGCGCCAAACACACATATTTTCATCGACTATCTTCCCCTCGCGTGCCGAGAAACCGGAGGTACCGGCACCTTTTTTGTTCCAATCGTTTTTTTCGCGTCGCCTTCTTTTCTTACCGCGTCACGGCTCAGTGTAGCACCCCGCAGTTATCGCCCGCAGCCGGGACAGCGCATACACCGCATCGATGAGTGGTGTTTCTGCGCCGACCATTCGGCCGATTTCTGATACTGCGCCGACGATTGCATCGACTTCGACTGGTTTGACCTTTTCTAAATCCTGCAACGTGGACGGCTTGGACGGTCCGTACCGCGACTTGAACAGTTCGATTCTCTCCTCCGGTGTGCTGGGGAGGTTGATACCCAGCGTTTTTGTGAGCGCATAGCACTCGCGCAACATTCTCAAATTCAGATCGGCGATGCGGTCGTCGCCCAACATGTCGGCCATTGTCCCCAATGTCAGGAGGCTGATGGGATTTGCACCGATGTTGGTCAAGATCTTGAGCCAGACCTCGGTGCGAATCTCGGTACTAATCTCCGATGTAAATCCTGCCGACGCGAAGACTTCCGAAACTCGATGCGCTCGCTCGCTTTTAGAGCCATCGGGTTCGCCAATGGGGAACACTCCCGCCGGCCCGTCCGGAGCTCCACCTTGTAGGATAATGCCCGGCTCCACGACCGCCGCTCCCATGCCGGCGACGGTGCCGAGCACCCGCTCTGGACCGAGGCCTTTCCAGATGTGTCCTCCAGGATCCACGCTGTCCAAGTGCCGCTTCGGCCAGTCGCCGGGAAGTTTATAGAAGTACCACCAAGGAATACCGTTGTGGGCGGGAATCACGACCGTCTCTGGGCCCATCAAGGGCTGTATCGAATCAAGCGCGCCGCGAACCGTGGGCACCTTGAGCGTCGTGATAACGATATCCTGTACCCCTGCCTTCTTCGTGTCGTCGGTCACGTTAGGCTGGGCCAGCATCTCCTCGTTCCCGCGCCGCAAGATGAGACCTTTTTCACGCACGGCCTTCAATGTGGCGCCGCGGGCGATCAGGGTTATGTCAATCCCAACGCGGGCCATATTGGCCGCGACTACGCCGCCAACTGCGCCGGCGCCAAACACACAAACATTCATTTGTTAGCGTTCCTCGACCGGTCCTAGATTCGGACCCTCAGGTAGATTCTGCCACTCATGTTGGCTGTCGCGTGACGCTTAGACTTCAGCCAGTGCGGTGCAACGGTTCGGTTTAACATCCAGCATTACCGGCCGGCAATTATATCGTCGTTCTACTGCATCGATTTGCGGCGCTAACGCACCTGCGATACCGCCGGAAGGTTGCGGCCTCGTCGGAACCGGCCGCGGTGTCTGTTAGTGCGAAAGAATCTGACTGAGGAACAGCTTGGTGCGGTCGGATTGTGGATTATTGAAGAATTCTTCCGGCTCGTTCTGCTCGATGATTTCGCCGACATCCATGAAAATGACGCGGTTCGCCACGGTCTTGGCAAATCCCATCTCATGGGAGATGACAATCATCGTCATGCCGGTTTCGGCAAGTTCGATCATGACGTCGAGCACTTCCTTGATCATCTCGGGATCGAGCGCAGACGTCGGCTCGTCGAAGAGCATCACTTGCGGATTCATGCACAGCGATCGCGCGATGGCGACGCGCTGCTGTTGTCCGCCGGAGAGCTGCCCCGGATACTTGTCCGCCTGCTCCGGAATCTTGACGCGCTCGAGGTACTGCATGCTTAGTTCCTCGGCCTCCGCCCGCGGCATGTGGCGCACCCATATCGGCGCCAGGGCGAGGTTTTCCAGCACCGTGAGATGGGGGAACAGGTTGAAGTGCTGGAAGACCATGCCCACTTCGCGGCGGATTTCATCAATCTTCTTGAGATCATTCGAAAGTTCGACGCCCGCAACCATGATCTGGCCGAGCTGGTGTTCTTCCAAGCGGTTGACGCAGCGGATCATCGTCGACTTGCCAGAACCGGAGGGACCGCACACGACAATGCGCTCGCCCTTGTAGACCGCAAGATTGATATCCTTGAGCACGTGGAATTGTCCGTACCATTTGTGGACGTTGATCATCTGGATCATGACGTCGTCGCCAACGGTTAATTCCTTCGATATCACCGTTTCCTGCTCGGACATGATAGTTCCCTTTTGGTCGGTGCCGGACGCACTCCGAGGTGGCGCCACCACTAGTGTCCCGTATGAAGTTTCTTCTCCAAGTGCTGGCTGTAGCGCGACATGCTGAAACAGAATATCCAGAAAACGGCCGCCACGAACACATACCCCTCGACGGCGAACCCAAGCCAATCTGGATTTGTACCGGCGAGCTGCGCCATCCCCAGAAGATCGAACAGACCAATGATCAACACGAGCGTCGTGTCCTTGAACAGGCCAATGAATGTATTGACGATACCCGGGATCACCAACTTGAGTGCTTGCGGCAAAATGATCAGGCCCATCATCTTCCAGAAGGACAGTCCAAGCGCCTGGGCGCCCTCGTACTGGCCTCTAGGGATTGCCTGCAGGCCCCCGCGCACGACTTCGGCCATGTAGGCCGCGGAGAACAGCATCACCGCGATCAGCGCACGCATCAACTTGTCGAAGTTCACGCCCTCCGGCATGAACAACGGAAACATCACGGAGGCCATAAACAGCACGGTGATCAGTGGTACGCCGCGCCACAGCTCGATAAATCCGACGCAAAGCGCCCTGACAATTGGCATTGAGGAACGGCGACCGAGCGCCAGCACGATACCGATCGGCAGCGAAGCGACGATGCCGACGATGGCGATAACGAGGGTCAGGAATAACCCGCCCCAGAGTGGCGATTCAACATGCGCCAGCCCGAAAGAGCCGCCGACAAACAGGTAGAACGCAATGATGGGATAGCCGACGAAGAGGAACACGCCAACCCATTGCTTCCAGCGAAACCCCGGAATAAAGAGCGGAATCATTGCAAGAACAAGCAGGACGTAAGCTGAGTTGATGCGCCAGAGCTCGGTATTGGGATATCGCCCATACATCAACTGCTTGAACCAGACTCCGATATAAACCCAGCACGCACCCTCCCGCGAACAGACCTCACGTGTCTCGCCGACCCAGTCGGCATCAAAGAACAGCCACTGAAAGAGCGGTGGAATGAATACGACTAGAAAATACAGTCCGCTAATCGTCAGGATCGCGTTCAGCCAGCTCGAGAATAGGTTTTTATAGAGCCAGCCAATGACGCCCACGGCGCTCGCTGGCGGCGGCAAGTCCGGATGTTGGCCCGGTTGATAAGTCTGAGCGGCGTCGGTCATCGTCTACCTCTCCACCAACGCCATTCGCTTGTTGTACCAGTTCATGAACGCCGAGATCACCAGACTGATCGTTAGGTAGACCGCCATTGTGATCGCTATGATCTCGACTGCTTGACCGGTCTGCATCAAGGCAGTTCCGGCAAACACCAGCACCAGATCGGGATACGCGATCGCCGCGGCCAGCGACGAATTCTTCGTCAGGTTTAGATACTGGCTCGTGAGCGGTGGAATGATGACCCGCAGTGCCTGCGGAATGATGATCAATCTTAGCGTTGGTCCGCGCCGAAGTCCCAATGCGGACGCTGCCTCGGTCTGGCCGTGGCTGACGGCAAGGATGCCGGCGCGCACGATCTCGGCGATAAAAGACGCCGTGTAGGTCGACAGCGCCAACACCAAAGCGACGAACTCGGGAATCATTCGCAAACCGCCCTGGTAGTTGAATCCCTTGAGTTCGGGAATCTCCCAGGACAGAGGGAACCCGGCGAATGCCGCGGCAATAAAGGGAAGACCGATCAGGAGTGCCAGCGACGTCAGAAACGCAGGAAATTGCTGACCTGTTTCTTCCTGACGCTTGCGTGCCCATCGAACGAGGACAATGACCGCGACGGTTGCAACAAGAAAGGCACTTACGACCGCCGAGAATCCAGGCTCAAAGATCGGCTTGGGTCCAAAAAGCCCGCGGATATTCAGGAATATTGTGTCGAAGGCATTATGGCTTTGGCGAGGTAACGGCAATACGCGCAACACCGCGAAGTACCAAAAGAAAATCTGCAAGAGAAGCGGGATATTCCGCAACAGCTCAATATATACAGCCGCCAATTTGGAAATAAGCCAATTTCGGGACAACCGCGCTATGCCTATGATAAATCCGAGCATCGTCGTGAGGACGATCCCGATCGCTGAAACCAAAAGAGTGTTAATCAGCGCAACAAAAAACGCGCGGCCGTAGGAATGCTCCTCCTTGTATTCGATGAGGTGCATGTCGATACTGAAGCCGGCGGTCTTGGAAAGGAAGTCAAAGCCCGAGGCAATGCCCCGGCGCTCCATGTTTTCGAGTGTATTGTTGACGATGTATGCGCCGAACAAGAGTACGCCGGCCAACACGAGCACCTGGTAAAACACGGCGCGATAACGTCGGTCGTTCCAAATCGCAGGTTTTGTCGGAACAAGACCTTCCCGCGCATCAACCGCCATATTTAATGCTCCA
Source organism: Alphaproteobacteria bacterium (assembly GCA_965217615.1). Lineage (GTDB taxonomy): Bacteria > Pseudomonadota > Alphaproteobacteria > UBA8366 > CAVOAK01 > CAVOAK01. The sequence goes on along the minus strand of CBDCIT010000007.1, from coordinate 75,400 downwards.
GATTCTCCAACGCGGGTCCGTCAAAAGGTAAAGGCACCCCCGGCGTTAGCCGAGCGTGCCCTTCCGTAATCATTCCGCGGTGGTTCTACCGTACTGGCATCGGATATTGGAGACCACCATCTTTCCATAATGCATTCACCCCACGGGCTAACCCGATAGGCGTGTTTGGGCCGACATTTCGGGCGTAGCTCTCGCCGTAATTGCCGACATGCTTGATGATGTTGAAACTCCAATCGTTGGAGAGCCCGATACTCTTGCCCAGGTCACCTTCGGTACCAAGCAGCCGCCTGATGACCGGGTTCTTGCTCGACCGCATTTGATCGACGTTCTTCGAGCTGACGCCGTATTCCTCGGCTTCAAGCATCGCATACAGGCTCCAACGCACAACATCGCCCCATTTGTTGTCGCCATGGCGGACAACCGGGCCCAACGGCTCTTTCGAAATGGTTTCCGGCAGAACCATGTGTGCATTGGGATCTTTCAACTTCAACCGGTTCGCGGCAAGGCCGGAACGGTCCGTGGTGTAAACGTCACAGCGGCCGGCGTCGTACGCTGCAACAACCTCATCCGACTTCTCGAAGACGACGGGGCTGTACTTCATATTGTTGGCGCGGAAAAAATCCGCCATATTCAGCTCGGTCGTCGTACCGATGTTCACACATACAGAGGCACCGCCAAGCTCTTTGGCACTCTTAACGCCCAGATCCTTGCGAACCATAAAGCCTTGGCCGTCGTAGTAGTTGACGCCAACAAAGTCGAGGCCCAATGCGGTGTCGCGCACCAATGTCCAGGTTGTGTTCCGCGAAAGGATGTCAATTTCGCCTGACTGAAGAGCTGTAAACCGCTCTTTCGCCGTCAACGGCGTAAATTTCACTTTGCCGGCGTCGCCGAACACCGCCGCGGCTACTGCACGGCATACATCGACGTCGATGCCGGTCCAGTTGCCAGCTTGATCCGGATTGGAGAAGCCAGGGACGCCTTGGCTCACGCCACATTGCACGTGGCCCTTCGCCGTCACGTCCTCAAGCGTTCCCGCGTTCGCGGCAAATCCGGCGAGCGTAAGTGCCGCACCGGCAGCAATTGCAGACAATATTTTCATGGTATTCCTCCCATCAACATACGGACAATTGACCTGTTAATAAGAAACGAGAACTGCACCGAAATGATGCAGCAAATCCGTATTTGCATTGATTCTAACAGCCTTTTTCAAAATTGCCAATTACTGTTATTTCACAAGCGTTTGCGAATCGCGGAGGCATTTCGTCGGCTGTGTCTCGAAAGTGGTGGAAATTTGAGGATGGCGTAATCTCCGGGTGACAAGACAACCACCCAACCGGCGGCTAGCACCGCCAAGGAGATCACGCCATGAAGAACACTACCGAGACTTCCGCGCTTTCGCTACTGGCCAATGACGCCGGCTATGATCCGCTCGAGGACCGGCTGCGGGAGAACATCAGATCCACGATCGAGGCCGTTTTTGAGGAGGAACTTGCGCAGTTTCTCGGGCGCTGAGAGGACGCGCTTCGGCAAGGGTATCGGAACGGGCACCGGGAGCGGCAACTGACGGGGACATTCGGGACCGAGAGGGTGAGCGTGCCGCGTGCACGGATCGTTGAGGAAGACGGTCGGGCGTCGGAATGGCGTTCGCGGGCGCTGCCGCGCTACCAGCGGCTGACCAGAAAGGCCGAGGCGCTGATCGCTTCGGTGTATCTGTCCGGAACCAACACGCGGCGGGTGAAACGCGCGCTGTTCGGGCTCTTCCGGGGTGCTGTGAGCAAGGACGTTGTGAGCCGGGCGTGGCGCAAGGTGAAGGTCGATTGGGACGCCTGGTGCAGCCGTGGCCTCGCGGATGAGGATATCGTTCGGCTGATCCTTGACGGCACTGTGATCAAGACCCGACTGGATCGCAAGGCCACCAACATCTCGGTTCTCGCGGCTATAGGGGTGCGCCGGGATGGCCAGAAGGTCTTGCTTTCGATCGGGAATATGGGCGGAGAAAGCCAGGCGGCGTGGCGCCAGTTCCTCGACGACCTTGATGCGCGTGGACTGAAACGGCCCGGGTTTGTCATCGTCGATGGCGCGCCGGGACTGGAGGCGGCTCTGTCGGCGCTTTGGGGCGATGACCTTCCCGTTCAACGCTGCACCGTGCACAAGCACCGCAACCTTCTGGGTCATGCTCCCAAACACATGCATGACGAGCTGAGCGAAGATTACCGCGATATGATCTATGCCGACACTGCCTCCGAGGTGGAAACCCGCCGCAAGACGTTTGTCCGCAAGTGGCGGCTGAAATGCAGGGCCGTCGCGGACAGCCTCGCAGAAGCGGGCGACAAGCTCTTTACCTTCACGCGCCTGTCCAAGAGCCAATGGAAATCAGCCCGAACGACCAACGCCATTGAGCGTCTCAACGAGGAGTTCAAGCGCCGGATCAAAACACAGACCGTGCTGCCGTGTCCCGAAACAGTGCCGATGCTCCTCTGGGCGCTCCTCGCTTCCGGCCAAATCCAGATGCGCAAAGTCGATGGATGGGAAACCCTCGATCAGCTAATCGCCGACGAAACCCTTGACCGAGCGGCCTGACCGCCGCAAAACTCAGCCCGCTCGGAGAGGCGCCAAAACCAATTTCCACCACTTTCGAGACACAACCATTTCGTCGGATTGGCTTCACTGCCAATTGCCGCTGCCCCGATTTGTTTCGGAACTCCCGTTCCCACTCAGGCGATTCGGGAGTAATTTGCGACGTCCAGTCCCGGACTCTAAACGCCCGCCGTTCCACCGCACGCGGTAAGTCGGTAACCGCCAGCGGTTAACGGATAGGTGCATGGGGCCGCTAAACCATTGCGAGCAACAGTGCATGCGATCTCCGAAAGACGATACAAAGAGGCAGGGGTTTGACCGGCGTCAACGCACGAAGAATATCGCTCTTGGATTGAGTCTCACGGCGCTTGTCGTGTTGTTTTACCTGATTACTGTCGTGAAGTTTCAGATTCTCATAGTCAAGTTTTGAGGCCGTCCATTCGTCCGTAACTGCACGTACCGAATGCCGATTAACTTCGTCCATCGCAAGATTACATTTACGGGCTTAGTGACTTCGATCTGGCTTTCGGAATCCGCTATCAATCGATTGAATGGAGGCACTGCTCCGTATGGACCACGGCGGCTTCCATGCTAGAGTTCTTGCTCGGTTGGGCGGCGGCGCTCCGGGACCCAAGTACCGGGACGTTCGAATACAGTAATTATCCCCAATAGGAGCATCATGATGAAACGAGTTTTTGTACTGGCGGCGGTGATGACGCTTGCCGCGGCGAGCAATGCCTTGGCAGCGGACGCGGCCAAGGGCGAAAAACTGTTTAAGAAGTGTTCCGCCTGCCACACCATCAAGTCTGGCGGCAAGAACAAGATTGGGCCCAACCTATTTGGCGTCGTCGGTCGCAAGATGGGCACCGGCAAGGGCTTCAAATATTCAAAGAGCTACCTTGCAGCGGGCGAGGGTGGGCTGGCTTGGACTGAGGACGCAATCTTCGAATACTTGGCCGATCCTAGAGCCTATATGAGGAAAATTACCAGCAATCCGAAGGCCAGATCCAAGATGGTTCTCAAACTGAGAAAAGAGGCCGACCGCAAGGACGTCGTCTCCTATCTGGCGACTCAAAATTAGTATTGGGGCGGCGGCGACTAAATCGTTGGCCGTGTTCAGCTGACTGGTCGCGCCGCCGCCGCTTGCTTCCCAGCAAAACAGTGCCTTTGTTCGCGCGTTGTGCGCTCGTGCGGGCACCCTAGCGCTCTCGCATGTCCTCGCATCCCTGATGCCCCGGCTTTGGCTGTGGCGCCAGGAAGAACCGCGCCGTTCCACTGTTTGCTCTATTGAGGGAAATCTGGCGCATCCGCGGACAGTAGTCGATGTCGGGTTCGCCCAACGGGCGCGGCGTGAATTGCCGGCGTTGCGGCGGACTTAGGGCCCGATTCGGTAGGGTTTCTTAGCTTCCCGCCCCAAAGAAAATGATGCGCGAAAGGAAGGTGTTATCCGCTTCGAAGACACCGATGCTCAATAATACCAACAGCAGCAAAGTCGGGACGAGGATGGCATACATCATGGCCATTCGCTCCCACATCATGTGCATGAAGACGGCAACAATCAGCCCGGCCTTCAGCAACATGAATATGGTGATCAGCGACCATCTCAGATAGCCCTGAATATGAAAGAAGTCCACGAGGTACGACATCGTGCTGAGGATGAAGAGCAATCCCCAGATCTTGAGATAAATGCCTATCGGATGTTGTTGGCCTTCTACGTGTGCCATGATTTTCCCTACCAAAGATAGAAGAATGCGAAGATGAACACCCACACTAAATCGACGAAATGCCAATATAGGCCCATGATTTCGACGACCTCGTATTTCCCCTTCCTACTCGTAAAAAAGCCGCGCGTATTGTTATCAAATTCCCCGCGCCAAACCTTGCGTGCGATAAGGATCAAAAAGAGCACGCCGACCGACACGTGGAAGCCATGAAATCCCGTGATCATGAAGAAGGTCGAACCGAATTGTGCTGCGCCCATCGGGTTGCCCCAGGGACGAACGCCTTCGAGGATCAACTTGGTCCACTCAAACGCCTGCATCCCGACAAATGAAGCGCCGAAGGCAGCGGTCACCAGCATCAACACAGTGGTCTTAAAGCGATCACGCCGGTATCCGAAATTGACCGCCATGGCCATCGTCCCACTGCTACTGATCAGGACAAAAGTCATGATTGCGATCAGGATAAGTGGGACCGAAGTGCCGAAGATGGTCAGTGCGAAGACTTCGCTTGGGTTCGGCCATGGCACGGTAGTGGATGACCGCACCGTCATGTAGGAGATCAGGAAGCAGCTGAATATGAATGTATCGCTGAGGAGGAAGATCCACATCATCGCCTTGCCCCAGGGGACGTTCTTGAACGCCCGCTGGTCCGACGACCAGTCGTCGCGGATACCTTGCCAACCATCTGGCCGCGCGATCGGTTCTCCCGAATCCGTTAATGCAGTATCTGTCATGTGCTCCTATTCCTGATTACGTAAACAGCAACAAACCAAACAGAACGACCCAGACCACGAGTAGAAAGTGCCAATAGACTGCGCACAGCTCGATACTTAGTTGAACATCGGCAACGTCCAATGCCCGCCGCACCTTTGCGCTGGTCCGGCCCCAGGCAACGAGGCCGCCCAACAAGTGCGCGCCGTGCAGAGCGGTGATCAAGTAAAAGAACGCGTTCGCGGGATTCGCCTCCGCGAAATAACCCAAATCCGCCAACTGTTGCCACACCAAAAGCTGACCGGCGAGGAATGTGAATGCGAGAATCCCACCCGCAAGCAGGCCGAATTTAACGATCTCAGCTTGTCCCCGATCCGCTGCCGTCCGCGCCTTCTGCATGGCAAAGCTACTCAAGAGCAGGACGGCCGTGTTCAGCCATAACAACCACGGTTCCGGCAACGGGCGCCAATCCGTGAGCGTCATACGATCGGCGTAGGCAATGAACAGCAGTGAAAATAAAACGGTGACTACGGCCAGGAACACTCTCAAGCCGAGCGTAATCGTAGGCAGGGAAAACGAGCGCCGCCGGTGGAGCTCGACGACGCTGCCGTCTTGCGGCAGCCAGGACTTTTCGGTCAGCTGCTGAAAAAAGCTCAACTGCGTGCGTTCCTGATCGGCCGCGACACTGCGTCACCCGCGCCTATTCGCGATTCCCGAGCCATCAGCCTTCTCTATTCGGCCGGTTGCGCGGCGGCACCAGGAAGTTCCTGCTCTGGTTCGCCCATTACAACTTGGTCCGGGGGAATGTTTTGCGGCACGAAATCCTCTTTGACGCCGGGCACGCTGTAGTCGTAGGCCCAGCGATAGACCACAGGGAGTTCCGTCCCCCAATTGCCGTGTCCAGGCGGCAGTTCAGGTGTCTGCCATTCTAGGGTGGTCGCGCGCCATGGATTGCGTTCAGACTTCTTTCCCTTGTAGGCACTCCAAAAAATGTTGAACAGGAATACCAGTTGGGCAAAGCCGACGATCAACGCCGCAACGGTAATGTTTGCGTTCAGCGTCTGGGCTGAGTCCGGAATGAACTCGGTGACACCAATTTCGTAGTATCGGCGCGGTACGCCTAGGAAGCCCAAATAGTGCATGGGAAAGTAAATCGAATAGGCACCGATGAAGGTGATCCAGAAGTGAAATTTACCCATTCCTTCGTGCAGCATGCGTCCTGTAATCAGCGGGTACCAATGGTAAATCGCACCCAGGATGACGAGGATTGGCGCCACGCCCATGACCATATGGAAGTGAGCAACCACAAACATCGTGTCCGACAGCGGTACGTCGACGACAACGTTGCCGAGGAACAGCCCGGTAATGCCGCCGTTCACGAAAGTGATGATGAAGGCGATGGAAAACAGCATCGGCAGCGTGAGATGGATGTCGCCGCGCCATAGTGTCAGAGTCCAATTGTAGACTTTGATCGCGGTTGGGACGGCGATGATGAGTGTAGTGGTAGCAAAGAAGAACCCGAAATAAGGATTCATGCCGCTGACATACATGTGGTGCGCCCAAACAACGAAACTGAGAGCACCAATCGCGACGATTGCCCACACCATCATTCGATAGCCGAAAATGTTTCTTCGTGCGTGGACCGCGAGCAGGTCGGAGACGATTCCGAATCCCGGCAAGGCGACGATGTAGACTTCGGGATGGCCGAAAAACCAGAACAGGTGCTGAAACAACAGCGGGCTACCGCCGCCATACTTAAGCTGTTCGCCCAGCTCAACGATGGTCGGCATGAAGAAGCTGGTTCCCAAAATTCGGTCTAGCGTCATCATGATTGCGCCGACAAAAAGCGCGGGAAACGCCAGCAACGCCAGAATAGTTGCGGTGAAGATGCCCCATACCGTCAAGGGCAAGCGCATAAGGGTCATTCCGCGCGCACGCGCCTGCAGCACGGTCACCACATAGTTCAAGCCGCCCATAGTGAAACCGATAATGAAGAGCACAAGGGACACAAGCATCAAGATGATGCCGCCGCCCGACCCTGGAGTGCCTTGAAGGATGGCTTGCGGCGGATAGAGCGTCCAGCCGGCGCCCGTCGGTCCGCCAGGCACAAAGAAACTCGCTATCAGCACCAGCACTGCGACCAGATAGACCCAATAACTCAGCATGTTCACATAAGGGAACACCATATCGCGGGCGCCCACCATTAGCGGAATGAGGTAGTTGCCAAAGCCGCCCAGAAACAGTGCGGTGAGCAGGTAGATGACCATGATCATCCCGTGCATCGTGATGAGCTGGTAGTAGAGACTCTCATCGATAAAGGAGAAGCTGTCAGGAAAACCCAGCTGCAGCCGCATCAACCAGGACATAACGAGCGCTACCATTCCGATAGCGACCGCCGTTGCTGAATATTGAATGGCGATGACCTTGGCGTCTTGGCAGAAGACGTACTTCGTTACCCAGCTTTTTGGATGGTAAAGCTCGACGTCTTCGACCTCGGCCGGCGTGACATAGACCGCATCGGCAGGTGCGACAGTGGCCATTAAGACATCCTCCTTAACGATTCTTTATGACATTCCATCGGACAGCGCTTCATCGCACCGATCCGATTCTAGCAGGCTTTAGGTTACCCTCGTGTAAGACCAGATCGACGTCATCTCCCGCACCCTTCGTCGCCCGCGCCAAAGACTGCGCGAATGTCGGCTGTTCGTCCAGCCATGCTTGATAATCGGCTTCCTCTTCCACGATAACCCTGCCGCGCATCACATGATGCCCGACCCCGCACAATTCGGCACATAGTATTTCGAACGAGCCGGTTCTGGTCGGAATGAACCAGAAGAAAGTGACCTGGCCGGGAACCAAATCCATCTTGGCCCTGAATTGCGGCACATAAAAGTCATGAAGGACATCGACGGAACGGAGCAATGCCTTGACTGGTTTATCGAGCGAAAGGTGGAGATCGTCACCCTCGATTAGGATGTCGTCCTGGCCGTTGGGGTCGTCCTGATGGAGTCCAAACGGATTATCAGAACTTACGAGCAGGGCGTCGCTGGTGCCCATTACGCCGTCTTTCCCCGGATAGCGGAAGGCCCACTGCCATTGCTGACCCAAGACTTCGAACTCTGTCGCCCCTTCGGGCACCGTGACGTACTGGTTCCACACGAACAAGCCCGGCGTCAGCATGCCGACGACACCCAAAGTGGTTAGGATTGTGAGCCACCACTCCATCTTCTTGTTTTCCGGCTCGTACACCGCCCGCGTTCCTTCTTGATGTCGGAAGCGGTACACGCAGTACGCCATGAACAAAATGATGGCGACGAAGACGACGCCGGTGATCCAGAATGTGATGATGATCGTGTCGTCGATGTAGCCCCAATTCGAGGCAATGGGTGTCCACCACCATGGGCTCAGAAAGTGAAATACGACTGAACCTACACCCACCAATACTAAAATGACCGCAACGAACATCCCCAACCTATCCCTACGCTTGAAAATTCGCGTGCGAACTTAAAGGAAGTCCTTCGCCCGGTCTAGGGCTCTTTGTCCTCTATCGAGGTTGCCGGTTTTCCGCACAATTTGTGGCACATATTCACGGTCAAATCGGTCCGATTGCTCAGTAATATCAACCGGAGTCGTCGCGCCGAATCGCCACGGGTTCACACGTCTATTATATTCGCTTCAGCAGAAATGCGCTGCCAAATCCCGTAGTTGTGATCCCATGAACCGAGTCTTCGTATTTGGCACACTGAAACGTGGCTTCCCTAACTATGAAGCAGGGATGCGCGGGCAACGATTTATGGGACGGTTTCTGACGTGTGAGGCCTATCCTTTGGTCGTCGCTGGCAAATGGTTCTCTCCCGTAATGATCTTCGAAGCCGGCGTTGGCGATCGCGTGTTTGGTGAAGTCTTTGAGGTGGACGATCGGACGCTTGCAAAGCTGGATATCCTCGAATCAACACATCTGGCGACCGGTTACAAACGTTTGGAGATCGCGGTTGAGGCGGTCGATACGGGGACCGTATTTGACGCTTGGGTCTATATGAAAGACCGCAACAACCTAGATGTCATTCATTCCGGCACGTTCGACGAGTATCAGCCCGATTCCAGATACGTTCCTGCCGCAGAACGCAAGTCAGACGCCTGACATGCGAATTCGCAGGCCTGTGGGTTACGGTTGCAGTCCGCGCGTTCGGTGTTATGGGCGATTCACGCAAGTATGACGTGGGAGTAAGGTGGCGCTTTCGTAATTCGGGGAACCGAGGTTGATTTATCATCTAGCGAAGGAAAAGCACTGGCGCGATGCGAGCGCCCGCGGTGAGAGCTATAAGGGTGGCGATCAGGACCGTCGTGACGGCTTCATTCATTTGTCGACGCGCAATCAAATAGTCGAGAGTGCTGCTCGCCATCGTGCAGGCGAGCTCGATCTGTTGCTGCTCGCGGTTGAGGATTCGGCGCTCGGCGGCACGCTGCGTTGGGAAACTTCGCGCAGCGGTGATCTGTTTCCGCATTGCTATGGGTCGATTCCACTCTCAGCTGTTGTCTGGACGGCCCGGCTGCCGCTGGCGCCTGACAAGCGCCATGTGTTTCCAAACCTACCGGACTAAGCCCATCGGGAATCGGTCCAGCAATCACGCCCGATCGGCAGTCTTTCCATCGCGCCGCGAACGTAGGCGACCAGCTCGCTCGCAAACTCTGTCAGATCTACGTAACTACGGACCGTCATCTACGGATTTTCGCGCCAGCCATCTGTTCCTGGCACGCATGAGGAGGAGCACCGCAGCGCCAACACCGAGCAGAAGCAGCAGCGCCATACCTCCTCCAGAGGTCCCGTGGGCGCCGCTTGTGGCGTGGGCAAACGCTGGTGAAATCCACATCTAGACACTCACATGCAGCCTGCGGCGATGCTAACCCGAAACGGTCGAGCCGGCCAGTCGTAGCCCGGAGGCACGACCAAGCTTTCGTCTAGAGGTGTGGCGACAATGCACGGTCAGCGGCGTATACTCATGTCAACGGCAGGTCGCGGCTAGATGTGGCCGGAGCAATGGCCATGCATAAGTTTTGGCGTCGCGATTACTGAGATCAGCGACTGGGATGCACGACGATGGCGAACGAAAATTTGACGGCGGACTCCGCACATCCAATTGTGATCCACGCTATTGGCCTGGCGGACCTCAAGGAGGTCGTATTAAAAGGGTTTGCCGACTTTGACGCGAGGCCTAGCCACTATTTCTTCCTCGGTCTGATCTATCCAGTCGTCTGTATCATCGCGATCAGGGCTTCCGCGGGATACGATATGTTGCCGCTGCTTTTCCCGTTGCTTGCCGGCTCCACATTGCTCGGCCCCGTCGCCGCGACTGGCCTGTACGAGATGAGCCGGCGCCGCGAACAGGGTCTCGACGTTTCCTGGTCGCATGCATTCGACATCTTTCGAACGCCGGCGCTTCGCCCCCTGATCGCGCTTGGCGTCGTGCTAATGGCGGTTTTCATCACCTGGTTGAAAACGGCGCAGTCAATTTACCAGGGATTGTTTGGTACCGCGCCGCCGGAATCGGTCTCCGAGTTCGTGGCGCAGGTCCTCACGACGCAGTCCGGTCTTGCCCTCTTCCTCGTTGGTGGCAGTATCGGCTTCCTCTTCGCCGTCGTTGTGTTGACGGTCAGCGTCGTCTCCTTTCCGATGCTGGTAGACCGCAACGTCGGCGCCGTGATCGCGGTTCAAACGTCCGTGAGAGCGGTCGCCGCAAACCCGGTGACGATGGCGATGTGGGGCCTCTTCGTCGCAGTTTCTTTGCTGGTAGGTGCCCTGCCGTTTTTCGTCGGGCTTGCCGTCGTGATGCCGGTGCTCGGACATGCGACCTGGCACCTGTACAGGAAGGTCGTTGAGCACTGACACCGGTTCCGACGAGCCCTGCACTACAAGGAACTGCGCGTCTTATTGATGCGCCGTTGGACTGGTGGGCGCGGCTGGGATTGAACCAGCGACCCCCGCCGTGTGAAGACGGTGCTCTCCCGCTGAGCTACGCGCCCTAATCCAGTTTGGAAGAAGGTCGGCCGATCTAAGGTCGGCCAACGCCGGGTGTCAAGGGGAGGGCGTGGGTGTGTTGTCGTAGCTTGCGCTAGACCCCCTCGACGATACACAGGTCGCGGTCGGCGGCACCTTCCACGAACGTCAATGCCTCCGCATACTCCGGCGACCCGTGACAGGCGACGGCGTCATCATACGCCGGAAACTCAACGATAACGTTGCGCGCGTGCTCACGGCCTTCCTTGGTGACACAGCGCCCACCACGTGCCAGAAAACGGCCGCCGTATTGTTCGACAGTGGGGCCAGCGCGTTTCACGTATTCGGCGTATCTGTCAGCATCGGTCACGGTGATGCGAACGATCCAATAAGCGGTCATCTGCTGCTCTCCGTGCGACACACCTCGACGCCGTTCACCAAGGGGCCCGGCTAGGCTGCGGCGATAATTTCCTCGACAAGATTGTCAACCACGACCGGCGTATCATAAGTCATCCATTTTGTCGGCACGCCCCAACGATCCTCCACCAACTTGTACCAATCTGGCGTGTAAAACGCATCCGCGGCCTCACGTGATTCCCAAAGGTAAACGCCAACCAGCTTGTCGCTGTCGGCGGACACGCCGTAATACTTACGGATCAGTCCTGGAACGCCCTGGTATCTATCTGCCGAGCCCTTGATCGTTTCGACGATGCTGGCTCGCGTCTCGCCCTCGGGCGCGTCGAACTCGATGATCACGGTATTCATGGTCACTCCCCCGCATGTGCGGCATCAGTCTAGCCCAGCCGGCGCACTACTTGCCAGTTGCGAAACGGGTCAGACCGGCTGGCTCTGCACAGTCGGCGAGCGGGCGCAGGGCGACTCGCTACTCGCTTACGGCGATCCGGCGGCGGCATCGAGCCATCCGGCCTAATATAAACTCGACAAATTTCACACGCAGTCATTTTGCCCTGGGGCGAAACTTCTTTATCCCATTGATATGAAATATCTTTTTTTCAAACGCATTCGATCCTCTGTGTCGTAAGACTGCGAAACAATATGTGACTTGGCGGCTGCGGATTTCCTGTGGCAGGTTCGGGTTCGACAATCACCGGCAACGAGTGCTGCGAGTCCGCCGGAATTTGACCATATTCTCTACCTACCTTTGGTCCAATGACTACGCATGACATCGCCGCAGTAATTCTGGCCGCGGGCCGTGGCACGCGAATGCGTTCGGACAAGCCCAAAGTCCTGCATGCACTCGCAGGTAGGCCAATGGTATTGCATGTGCTGGAGGCAGTTGCCGGCCTAAAGCCAAAGCGCACGGTCATCGTCATCGGGCCGGGAATGGACGCTGTCACACATGCCGTCGCACCTCATCCGGTGGCGATCCAGGAGCGCCAGTGTGGGACCGCTGATGCGGCCAAGTCGGCGCGCGGCGCACTGGCCGGTTTCACTGACGGCACCGTACTCATCGTTTTTGGCGACACACCGCTAATTCGGACGGAAACCCTGAAGGAGATGATCGAGTGTCGGCAGGCGGGCGCTGCTGTCGTCGTCTTAGGTTTTCATCCTGAGGACCCGACCGGCTACGGCCGGCTTATCCACGATCGGAGCGGCGCGCTCGCGGCAATTGTCGAAGATGTGGACCTCGATGAGCCGCAGCGGGCGATCTCCTTGTGCAACTCCGGCGTCATGGCGGTGGATGCGGCCCATCTGATGGCTTTGCTTGAAGCCGTCTCCGACGAGAACGCAAAGGGCGAGTTTTATCTGACCGATATCATCGGCATTGCCCACAGTCTCGGGCTCGACTGCGCCGTCGTTGAAGCGGCGGCGGCCGAACTTGTCGGCGTAGATAGCCGAGCGGATCTGGCGTCGGTCGAGGCGCATTGGCAGCACGCACGGCGGTCGCGCGCGATGGACGAGGGCGCAACGCTGCTGGCCCCTGAGACTGTCTGGTTCAGCCATGATACGGTCCTCGGACGTGACGTCGGGATCGGCCCGAATGTTCAGTTCGGTTCGGGCGTGACGCTGGGCGATCGCGTCGAGGTCAAGGCATTTTGCCATCTTGAGGGTGCCCGCATTGAGACTGACGCGACAATCGGCCCATTCGCGCGTCTTCGGCCCGGCGCCGAGATCGGTGCCGGCAGCAGGATCGGCAACTTCGTTGAAGTAAAAAATGCGGTGTTGGGCGAGGGCGTGCGTGCCGGTCACTTGGCCTATCTCGGTGATGCGGAGATCGGACCCGCCGCAAATATCGGCGCGGGCACTATCACCTGCAATTACGATGGCGTCGACAAGCATCGCACGATCATCGGCGCGGGCGCATTTATTGGTACGAATACGGCTCTGGTCGCACCGGTAACGGTGGGCAATGGCGCATTTGTCGCGGCGGGCAGCGTTGTCACGGACGATGTGAGCGACGACGCACTTGTCATCGCGCGGGGACGGCAGGTCGAATTTCCGGACCGGGCAGCGCAAATGCGCAGCGCTGTAGAAGCCGAGCACAAAGACGACCAAAACCCAGCCAAGAACCGACGCACGAAGGCAGGGCAGGCCAAACGGCGGAAGACCGGCTGATGTGTGGCATTGTCGGCATTCTCGGTCGTGACGATGTGGCGCTGCCGCTGATTGAGGGGCTGCGGCGCCTGGAATACCGCGGATACGATTCCGCGGGAATTGCCATGCTGGTCAACGGCCGCGTCGAACGTCGGCGCGCCGAAGGCAAGCTCGACAATCTGGAAACGTTGCTCGCCGCCGATCCGGTCGTTGGAACGAGCGGCATCGGTCACACGCGTTGGGCGACCCACGGTGTACCCAACGAAGCGAATGCGCATCCGCATGCGACTGACCGGGTGGCCCTTGTTCATAATGGAATCATCGAGAATTTTCAGGAGTTGCGCGACGAACTTGCGCCTTATGGCAACCAGTTCGAGACTGAAACCGACACCGAGGTTGTCGCGCATCTCGTAAGCCAACGCTTGGCGGAGGGCATGACGCCCGCTGCGGCGGTGGCGGCTGCGCTGCCGCGGCTGGAAGGGGCCTTCGCGCTGGTCATGATCTTCACCGGCGAGCACGACTTGATGATCGGCGCGCGGAGGGGCAGTCCGCTGGCCATCGGCTACGGCGACGGCGAGATGTATTTCGGCTCTGACGCTCTGGCACTGGCGCCTTTGACGCAACGTATCTGCTATCTCGAAGAGGGCGATTGGGCGTCCGTTACACGCGATGGCGCAACGATCCGCAATGGCGGCGAGGAGGCGATTGTCGTGCGGCCGATCGTGGAGACCGCGCTGTCCGGCGCGTCAACCGGTAAGGGCAGCTTTCGTCACTTCATGCTGAAGGAGATCTACGAACAGCCAGCGGTGATCGGCGACACCTTGCATTCAGTCATTAACCCGCAGAACAGGACGATTACACCACCGCCCATGCCGTGCGATCTGGCCCAGGTTCCGAAACTCACCATCGCTGCCTGTGGGACCGCCTACCTGGCTGGCATGGTTGGAAAATACTGGTTCGAGCAGCTTGCGAAGATCCCGGTTGAGATCGACGTAGCTTCGGAGTTTCGCTACCGCGCACCGCCGATGGTCGAAGGCGGTCTGACGATCTGCGTCAGCCAGTCGGGCGAGACGGCCGACACCCTTGCCGCGTTGCGCTACGCGCGGGAGCGCGGCCAACACATTGTCTCGATTGTCAACACGCCGGAGGCGACAATCGCCCGCGAAAGCGATGCAGTGTTGCCGACGCTGGCCGGCCCGGAAATTGGTGTGGCGTCGACCAAGGCCTTTACCGCCCAACTCACCGTGCTCGCCTATCTTGCCATCGCGGCGGCGCGGGCGCGTGGCGAGATCGATGCCGAACGGGAGGCGGAGTTGACGGTTGCGCTCACTGAAATACCGGGCCGTGCGGCAGATGTCCTCAATCATGATGCGGCGCTGGCTGATCTCGCTCATGAGGTGGCCGAGGCACGCGACGTCCTCTATCTCGGTCGCGGCACCGCCTATCCGATCGCCCTCGAAGGGGCGCTCAAGCTCAAGGAAATTTCATACATTCATGCTGAAGGATACGCTGCGGGAGAGATGAAGCACGGACCGATCGCGTTGATCGATGATCGTGTGCCGGTCATCGTCATTGCGCCGTCCGACGCGTTGTTCGACAAGACTGCGAGCAACACCCACGAGGTCATTGCGCGTGGCGGCCGCGTGATCTTCATCTCAGATGCGGTCGGGATTGCCAAGCTCGAGCGTCAAGTGAAGCCGGCTGCAGTGATCGAACTGCCCAAGGTCGATCCGTTTGTAGCGCCGATCCTTTATGCCCTTCCGGTGCAACTGCTGGCGTACCATACGGCGGTGATCAAGGGCACGGACGTCGACCAGCCACGCAATTTGGCAAAGTCGGTGACCGTGGAATAGCGGCGTTCGCCGTCCCGTATGGGCGTCACAGCATCGCTTGGGAGAGTTTGGGAATGCTTGAGCTCTATCACTTTGATCGCTCGACGGCGGCGCAAAAAGTGCGGATTTCGTTCGCCGAGAAAGGGTTGGAATGGACCGGTCACTACATAGATACGAGCCTCGCCAAACGCGACCAGCATGACCCGGAATACTTAATGCTCAATCCGCGTGGCGTCGTTCCGACGTTAATACACGATGACAGGGTGATCCGGGAATCACAGATCATCCTCGAGTATCTGGAGGACGTCTTTCCGGAGCCGCCGCTGCGTCCCGCCGATCCCCACGATTGCGCGCGCATGCGCCTGTGGACCAAGCGTGTCGACGAAGGACTGCATGTCGACAGCCGGACCGTCGGCCAGTGCATCGCCATGCGCTTCGCCGCGCGCGAGGCCGATCCGGCGCTGGTGAAGCGACACTACGAGGCCATGCCCGAGGAGATCCCGCGCGACAACGACCTGATCAACAACGAGAAGGGCGTCGACTCGCCAATTCTTCCGGGCGCGCTTAGGCGCTTCAAGCGGATCTTCCATGAGATCGATTCGGCGTTGGCCGCCTCGCCATGGCTGGCGGCCGAGATCTATTCGCTGGCTGATATCTCACTCGTCGTCTACGTGTCCCACCTCGATTCCTTCCAGATGACACCATTGTGGGAAGACCTGGAGCGACTTCGCGATTGGCAGGCGCGTATCAAGTGACGCCCAGCCTATGTGACAGCGGTCGAGGAGTGGGGCGATACCACGAGCGCCAAGCGGGTCGAGCTCGGCAATCGGGCCTTCCCCAAGGTCAAGGCGTTATGGGATGCCGCCTAACGGTATCGTCCTCGTCGTCACGGTTGGATTCGGTTGAGCGCCGCCTGCAGAACCGTCTAGGTGCTGCCTCGGCGCAAGAGCACGCCGATCATTTCGCGCACCAGCGATTCAAGTGTTGCTGCGTTTCGAGCCGCCGTATCGGGAGATATCCCAGCCTCCCGCCAGTCCCACTCGGCTTCCTGCTGCCAGTCGCGGAGATATTCCTCGCGGGCATCGCCCTCCGGCAGTTCCACGGCGTTGGTCGCGACCGCCGTGACCAGCTCCTTCATCGCCTCTTTGTCTTCATCGCTCATCATTTACGAATCGTCCGCGCAAGAATTATTCCACTTGCGTCCAAACCGGCGCTTTGCAGAAGATGAGAAAGCAGCCCTCCACCTTGGGCGTGTCATCGTCAACGAGCGTAACGTTCGAGCGGTAGGTATGGCCGTCCTCAGGGTTATAGATCCGGCCCTTGCAGCACTCTCCGTTGGCGTCAGCGACCAAATTACGAATGAATGTGATGCCGAGAATTGGACGTGTTTGCAGCGCCGCATCGCTGTTGAACTTGTCGCGCTTCGGTTCCCCACTCTCGTCATTTGGCTCCTCAAGCCAGACAAGCTTGCCACACAAAGCTTCGCCACAACGCTCGATCCGGACATGCGATTTGTTCTCTGTAGTCGCCCACAGCCCGAGCATGTCGGCGCGTGCTGCAACCGGCGCTGTGAGTGCGGCAATCAGAAGCAGGAACACAAGTGGTGGAGAGATTGACCTAGTCATCGGGGGGCACCGGATATTCCGCTGCCAGCTCGTCGATCTCATGGGCGGCAAGGCGATCGAGGATATGTGGTACATCGGACGCCGCCGCGCCCATGACGAACGGTCCGCCTGGTACGATACGCACTGTCGGTCCGATATGGCACTTGCCCATGCAATGGGTGCGGACGAGATCATAGGACAGCGCGCGCTCTCGGATGCCTGCTTCAAGCGCGTCGGCGACATCTGCACTGCCGCGCCGACCGCAGGAATCGACAAGGTTGTTGGCGCGATAGTTGATGCAGATCATCACGGTGGTGTGGCGCGCGTCTGCCATGGATCCTCGGGTCGGCTTTCCGGTGAACGCAGTGTCAGCAGTCCGCGCTGTCGCATGGCACGGCACCTGTTTACTCCGTCAACAGCATACCATGGACAGCCAATCGCGGGATTCCACTAGACGGTTCCGTTTGCCGATTCACAAGCCCAAGCGCTAGGGTGTGGCTAAGCGTTAATGAATACGTCATGTGAACGAAGCGCCGCCGAAACGGCACGACCAACGGCGGTCCGAAAATAAAGGCGAGGGGGAGGGATGACGCAGCAATTTCCACTCATGGTGCCAGGGGCAACAAGCACAGGCGCAGTCGTCTCCGTGACCGCGCCGTTCGACGATGCTGCAATCGCCGACGTGGCGGCGGCAGATGCGATGGCAGTTGAAACAGCACTGGCAACGGCAGCAGCGCTCTATGCGGATCGAGACGGATGGATCGCGCCCGGACGGCGTGTCGAGATCCTCGAGGGCACTGCCGAATTGATGGCAGCGCGGGCCGAAGACCTTGCAGTCGAGGCCGCGCGCGAAGGCGGCAAGCCACTCGTTGACAGTCGTGTCGAGGTGGCCTGCGCGATCGATGGCGTGCGTTTGTGCATTGAGGGTTTGCGGGCGCAAGCGGGTACGGAGATTCCGATGAACCGCAACGCTGCGTCGGCCAATCGCCTGGCGATGACGACCCACGGGCCGATCGGTGTCGTTGTCGCCGTCAGCGCTTTCAACCATCCTTTGAATCTGATCGTCCATCAGGTCGCACCTGCCGTCGCGGTGGGATGTCCGGCGATCGTCAAGCCAGCTGGGGTTACGCCATTGTCCTGTTTGCGCTTCGTGCAAATCATGCGCGAGGCTGGGCTACCGGATGCCTGGTGCCAGCCGATCGTCACCTCCGATCGCGCGGCCGCCGAAGCGCTTGTCACCGATTCACGGGTCGACTTTTTCAGCTTCATTGGCAGCGCCAAGGTGGGCTGGGCGTTACGTTCGAAACTTGCACCTGGCGCGCGATGCGCTCTCGAGCATGGGGGTGCTGCGCCGGTTATTGTCACGGCGGACGCCGACCTCGACGACGTATTGCCACTATTGGGCAAAGGCGGCTTCTACCACGCCGGTCAGGTCTGCGTGTCGGTGCAGCGCGTATTTGCCCATGAGGATGTTGCACGGACGGTTGCCGAAGGCTTGGCAGAAGTTGGAAAGTCGATGACGGTTGGCGATCCGATCAAGCCCGAGACCGATGTCGGCCCGCTCATTCGTTCGGGCGAGGTCGACCGCGTGCATGAATGGGTGCAAGAGGCGGTCGAGAGTGGTGCGGAGCTGCTGGTCGGCGGCGAAAAACTCTCGTCGAGCTGCTACGCGCCAACGGTGTTGCTCAATCCGCCCGCTGACGCGCGGGTCAGCACCGCAGAGATATTCGGGCCGGTGGTCTGCGTTTATTCCTATAGTGATATTAACGATGCGATAGCGCGTGCCAATGCGTTGCCTTTTGCGTTCCAGGCAGCCGTCTGCACCCGCAATGTCGATACGGCGATGCGTGCCTTTCGGCGGCTCAATGCCAGCGCTGTCATGGTCAACGACCACACGGCCTTCCGCGTCGACTGGATGCCATTTGCTGGCCTAAAACAGTCGGGTCACGGCGTCGGCGGCATCCATCACACGATGCATGACATGCAGATCGAGAAGATGCTCGTGATCCGCTCGAAAGAACTCTAGGTCGCCACCGAAGACTGTTTACGAAGGGTACCGACATGCAACTGAGCGATTCGAAACTGTTACGCCAACAGTGTTATGTCGACGGCGCGTGGATTGACGCCGACGATGGAACGGTGATCGACGTCACCGACCCGGCCACGGGTGAAACGCTCGGTGCGGTCCCCAAGATGGCGGCCGCGGAGACACGCCGCGCCATCGACGCGGCAAACAAGGCGCTGCCCGACTGGCGCCGCAAGACGGCGAAGGAGCGGGCAGCGGTCTTGCGACGCTGGAACGACCTGATGCTCGAAAACCAGGAAGATCTGGCCAACCTGATGACCCGCGAGCAAGGCAAGCCATTGGCCGAGTCGATGGGCGAGATTGCTTACGCCGCATCGTTCATCGAATGGTTTGCGGAGGAAGGCAAGCGCGTCTATGGGGAGATCATCCCCGAACCCACGCCCGACCGGCGCATCGTCGTAACCAAGGAGCCGATCGGCGTCTGTGCCGCGATCACCCCGTGGAACTTTCCATCGGCCATGATCACTAGAAAAGTAGGGCCGGCCTTGGCCGCGGGCTGCACCATGGTGGTCAAGCCCGCGACCTCGACACCGCTCTCCGCGTTGGCGCTTGCAGAACTCGCGGAACGGGCGGGCGTGCCAGCGGGCGTCTTTAACGTCGTGACCGGCGGCTCGGGCGCGATCGGCGGCGAGATGACGTCCAACCCGATCGTCCGCAAGCTCACCTTTACCGGTTCGACCGAAGTCGGCAAACTGCTCATGGAGCAATGTGCCGGGACCGTGA
Organism: Alphaproteobacteria bacterium; assembly: GCA_965217615.1. Lineage (GTDB taxonomy): Bacteria > Pseudomonadota > Alphaproteobacteria > UBA8366 > CAVOAK01 > CAVOAK01. Next base: position 55,595 of record CBDCIT010000007.1, on the reverse strand, counting down.
AGAAAGTGTCGCTGGAGCTCGGCGGTAATGCGCCGTTCATCGTCTTCGATGACGCCGATCTCGATGCAGCCGTCGACGGCGCGCTGGCTTCAAAATACCGCAATGCGGGCCAGACCTGCGTCTGCGCCAATCGATTTCTCGTTCAAGACGGAGTTTATGACACGTTCGCCGGTAAGCTTGCTGGCGCCGTCGACGGGCTCAAGGTCGGGCCTGGTCTCGAAGCTGGCGTTACGCAAGGCCCGCTCATCGACATCAAGGCGGTGGAAAAAGTCGAGGCGCATATCGCCGACGCGACCGAGAAGGGCGCGCGCCTCGTCCTCGGTGGTAAGCGTCACGCGCTGGGCGGGACGTTCTTCGAGCCGACGGTGCTTGCCGAGATGACTGGAGACATGATGGTCACCCACGAGGAGACCTTCGGTCCGGTTGCGCCCCTGTTCCGCTTCGAGACCGAGGATCAGGCCATCGCTATGGCGAACGATACGGTATACGGCCTCGCTTCGTATTTTTATAGCCGGGACGTGGGTCGCATCTGGCGCGTGGCCGAAAGCCTTGAATACGGCATCGTCGGAATAAATGTGGGCATCATCTCGAACGAAGTCGCGCCGTTTGGCGGCATGAAAGAATCGGGTATTGGACGCGAAGGGTCGCATTTCGGTATCGATGAGTTTCTCGAAGTGAAATATCTCTGCATGGGCGGAATCGACGCCTAGCGACAAATAGGAAGCGAGGTCGCCGCCAGTTTTGCACGGGTGCTGCTGACCACCCCGGGAGCGTTAGAAAATGCCTCAATACGACTATGACCTGTTCGCGATAGGCGCCGGATCGGGCGGTGTTAGGGCCTGCCGTATGGCGAGCGCTACGGGCGCACGGGTCGCTATTGCGGAAGAACGTTATCTTGGCGGGACCTGCGTAAATGTCGGCTGCATTCCGAAGAAGCTTCTGGTCTATGCCGCACACTTTGCGGAAGATTTCGAGGACGCGGAGGGTTTTGGCTGGACGCTCGGCGAGCGAACGTTCGATTGGAGGCGTCTGCTCGCCGCCAAGAACGAAGAAATCTCGCGCTTGAACGGCATTTACGATCGGCTTCTCAAGAATGCAGGCGTCGACTTGTTCGATGGGCACGCGATACTCGAGGATGCGCGCACGATCAGGGTCGAGGGAAAATCCTACACCACTGAGCATATCCTAGTGGCGACCGGCGGCTGGCCTTTCGTTCCCGATATTCCGGGCAAGGAGCACGCCATCACGTCCAACGAGGCGTTCTTCTTAGAGGAGCTTCCAAAACGATTACTCATCGTTGGCGGTGGCTATATCGCCGTTGAGTTTGCCGGTATCTTCCACGGTCTCGGCGCCGAGGTGAGGCAGATTTACCGTGGCCCGCTCTTCCTACGCGGTTTCGATGACGATGTTCGCGGGTTTCTTGCCGGCGAGATGTGCAAGAAAGGCGTCGATGTTCGCTTCAATGCCGACATTGCACGCATCGAAAAAACAGCCGACGGTCTCCGCGCGGAACTCAAGGACGGGAGCGAGCTGACGGCTGATAGCATCATGTATGCAACGGGCCGGAAGCCACTGACGGACGACATCGGGCTTGCGGCGGCCGGTGTCGAACTGGCCGATAACGGGGCTATCAAAGTTGATGACTATTTCCGGACATCGGTCGCCAATATCTACGCGATCGGCGATGTCATCGACCGGGTCGCGCTGACACCCGTTGCGATTGCCGAGGCCATGGCGCTGGTAAAGACGCTGTTCGGCGGGGTACCGACGAAACTTGATTACGCGGACGTGCCTTCAGCGGTGTTTAGCCAGCCGCCAATCGGTAATGTTGGATTGACCGAGGCGCAGGCGCGCGAACGCTACGGCCCGGTCGACATCTATAGGTCCGAGTTTCGCCCGCTGAAGCACACTTTGAGCGGGAACGACGAGCAGACGTTCATGAAGCTCATCGTCGACCAGGCGAGTGAGCGCGTCGTCGGTGTCCACATGGTCGGTCCTGACGCGGGCGAAATCATCCAGGGTATCGCCATTGCGCTCAAGTGCGGTGCAACCAAAGCGCAGTTCGATGCGACCGTCGGTATTCACCCAACGTCGGCTGAGGAGTTCGTAACGATGCGTGAACCGGTCGCCACGCCGGCGGCCGACCCTGAGCAGGCCGCGGCCGAGTAGGGCATTGGGACTTCAACTCTCAGCTAGCTATGTCCAAGAACTGGGATGAGCGAGCAAAGACCTGGGATCGAGATGAGCGAGTCCGTTCCTACGCCGATCAGGCATTCCTTGCTCTAATTGAGCATGTGAATGTCTCTGACGGCGAATGGAAAAGCAAACGCGCGCTAGATTTTGGCTGCGGTACCGGGCTTCTCACCGAAAAACTGGCGCCGCTCGTAAGAGAAGTAATCGCCGTCGATACATCGCCGGATATGATCGACGTGTTACGTAATAAGGAAATCCACAATGTCACTACGTTCTGCTCGGACATTGACGATGACACGGTGCGTTCATCCGCGACTTGGCTTTCCGGCTTTGATCTGATTGTTGCGTCGTCTGTTTGTAACTTCCTGCCAGATTACGAGAAAACGATCGGGCTGCTTTCCCGAACTTTAAACCCTCGCGGCAAGATTGCGCAGTGGGATTGGCTCGCCTCCGACGATGGCAAATATGGAATGACGATCGAGCGAATTTCAAACGCGTTTAGTGGGGCGGACCTATCAGCCCGTTGATTAAGTGGCTTTTTCCGGCTCTCACCCCCAGATGAGGAATGCGGCGGCGAAAGCCGTCTGGCCGCTTTGCGAGCCCCCCCGTGCCACCAGCATGGCCCCGGTGGGCGTGAGCAGAACGAAAATACCGCCATATCTGCCCGCCACGGCCTCCCGCGGGGTGCCGGCGCCGATGAGCTGGCGCATCAGTAACGATAGATTGTGGCCGGCGACGTGGAGCAGGTATCGCTTGTGCACATTCTCTCGCCCGCGCAGCCAGGTTCGTCGCATGCCGCCACGATCGAGGTTGTGGGCAAAGCAGCGCTCGACGATCTCGGCGCGCAGCTTGAAGGCCTCGCGGGCGACCCCGGACTTGAGCCGCGCACGGTTGTTGGTGACCGCGCGCCGCGCCGCCTCATCACCGTGCCAGCGCGAAAAGCCGGTCTGCTTGGGCGCCGCGATCCGGGTCTTCCAGGGACTGTCGTCCAGAGCCCTCAAGACCGCCCGTGGGTGATAACCTTTGTCGGCGACGCATTCGGCCGGGTCCTCCGCCGTCGGTGCCGCATCCACCGCCCCGAGGTTTGCCTCGGCCTTGGAAAGCGTCGTGGTGTCGCCCTCATCGGCCGGGTGCAGCTCGGCCGCCGCCACCGCGCCGGTGTCCAGATCCACCGCGTGCTCGGGCTTGTAGGCCAGATGCGTCGTGCCGTCCTTCATCTTGGCGATCTTGGCCTCGGGGTCGCTCTTCGAAACCCAATCCGTGTTGGAAAGCTTCTTGCCCTTGCGCTTCCGCTCCAGACGCGCCAGATCCTCGGCCGTGGGTGTCTCGACGCCGCTTTCCCGGGCCAGGCGCTCCAGCATCTCCCGGTAGCCTTCGCCGTTGGCGCGCCGCACGATGTTCCGCAGCGCCGCGTTGGCCTCCATGGTCGAGGCATCGACGCCGATGCGCTCGCCCTTGATCAGCCCCGCCTCGGCGATCAGCACCAGAACCCAGTCGAAGACCGCCGCGTGGACTTCATGGGGCAGGCGCGTGCGGCTCCGTGACAGCCAGGAATGGTCCGGTACCCGATCACGGCTCCCCAGTCGCAGGAACGCCCGCAGCGAAAGCGAGTCCGAGCAGCGCCACTCCAGACCGCGCTCGCTGTCGATGCCCTCGAAGTAGCCCACCAGGTGCATCCGGAAATAGCGCCCGGGCGGCACCGATGGCGCGCCCATCCGGGCCGCGTAATAAGGCCGGAAGCTCGCCTCGGCAAAGGCGTCGAAGCCGCCCTCGATCAGCACCGACTGCAAGCGGTCATAAAACACATGACCCGGAGAGCGCGGCATCTCCGACCAGCTCACCATCAGGTCCCCCTGACCATCCTTCTGCCGTCCCATCGCCATCGGCAAACCCCCCTGCAAATCAGGGAACCAGAGAATCAGACGGCGCCCACTTAATCAACGGGCTGCTATGTTGCGTTTATGTCGACGAAGTGTTTGCAGTAACATTTGACGAAGAGACGCTGCCCGTGTTGATGGGAATCGCCTCCGCAAAATAAACGTACCCAGATATCCCGAACGGCAACAAAGACAGCTTTAGCGAATCTGGGATATGCGGATATTTGAGACTACGACTTAATCATCCGTCGCTTGCCACGGGTCGTAGGTCCCAAAATTCCAGATATGACCTTCGAGATCACGGCAGGTGTAAAGGCGCCCCCCGTGTTCCTGGTCCGCGACGTCCATCTCGATTACGGCGCCCGCAGCCCTCGCCCGTTCGCAATGTGTGTCGGCATCCTCGACGATGGTATAGGGACATTGGGTTTCTGTGCCCCCGATGTCGGCGGGCTGCGTGAACATTGGGTCAACATCATCACCGCGCGAAGATCCGAGCATGATCATGCCGTTGCCGAACGATAGCTGCGCGTGGGCGATTGTTTCATCAGGCCCTGGAACGACGAGGTGCTTTTCAAATCCGAATGCTTGGACAAGCCATTCGATGGCTGCCGGCGCGTTGCGATAGCGCATAGCTGGGATGACAGTTGAGATCGTGTCCTTGGCCCCGTCAGACATGGCCGTCTCCAATCTCTCTCTAGTTGCATCTATCCTAGTTCACGCCGACGACCTTGCCGAGCGTCGGTCCGATCTCACGATTGAGAATGAGATGGGCATGGGGGTCCATCGCGGTAGGTTCGCGATTGAGGATCACCAGCCTTGCGCCATTTCGCGCCGCAAGAAGCGGAAATCCAGCGGCCGGGAAGACCACGAGCGACGAGGCGATAGAGATAAAGGGGTCGGCAAGATTAGTTTCCGCCTCGGCAACCCGCATTGCCGCCTCGGGCATCGGTTGGCCAAACGAGATCGTTGCAGCCTTTATGATGCCGCCGCATGCGTCGCACGTTGGCACGGTCTCGCTGGCTTGGAACTGCACTTTGATAGGGCCAAGTTCGTAGCGGGTGGCGCAATCAAGACATGACGCGTAGGTCGTGTTGCCGTGCAGCTCAACGACTTTTTCGTCCGGTACGCCTGATGATTGATGCAGGCCGTCGATATTCTGCGTGATGATGCAACTGGCTTTACCTGTCTCAATGAGCTTTGCCACGGCGCGGTGACCGCGGTTTGGCTGTGCCGCCTTCAGATCGTCGTCGGTCGCGAACTTCCGTATCCAGAATTGTCGCCGCATTTCCTCGGAGGTCATAAAGTCGCCGAAGTCAATCGGCCGGTACTTTGTCCAGATTCCGCCTGGACTCCTAAAATCGGGGATACCCGACTCCGTGCTGATGCCAGCTCCAGTAAAGATGACGACTCTACTGCTCGCGTTCAGAAGATCTTTCAACTGTTCGAGTATCGGATCGGTCATCTTCGATGGTCGAGCATTTTGGTTTGATGTGCGTAGAGCGAGGCTCGATCATATGCCGCAGGCTATCCGTATGTCTCCGATCGCGAACAATTTCGACTAATCATGCATATCAGCCCGTTGATTAAGTGGCTTTTTCCGGCTCTCACCCCCAGATGAGGAATGCGGCGGCGAAAGCCGACTGGCCGCTTTGCGAACCCCCCCCGTGCCACCAGCACGGCCCCGGTGGGCGTGAGCAGAACGAAAATACCGCCATATCCGCCCGCCACGGCCTCCCGCGGGGTGCCGGCGCCGATGAGCTGGCGCATCAGTAACGATAGATTGTGGCCGGCGACGTGGAGCAGGTATCGCTTGTGCACATTCTCTCGCCCGCGCAGCCAGGTTCGTCGCATGCCGCCACGATCGAGGTTGTGGGCAAAGCAGCGCTCGACGATCTCGGCGCGCAGCTTGAAGGCCTCGCGGGCGACCCCGGACTTGAGCCGCGCACGGTTGTTGGTGACCGCGCGCCGCGCCGCCTCATCACCGTGCCAGCGCGAAAAGCCGGTCTGCTTGGGCGCCGCGATCCGGGTCTTCCAGGGACTGTCGTTCAGAGCCCTCAAGACCGCCCGTGAGTGATAACCTTTGTCGGCGACGCATTCGGCCGGGTCCTCCGCCGTCGGCGCCGCATCCACCGCCCCGAGGTTTGCCTCGGCCTTCGCCAGGGTCTTGGAAAGCGTCGTGGTGTCGCCCTCATCGGCCGGGTGCAGCTCGGCCGCCACCACCGCGCCGGTGTCCAGATCCACCGCGTGCTCGGGCTTGTAGGCCAGATGCGTCGTGCCGTCCTTCATCTTGGCGATCTTGGCCTCGGGGTCGCTCTTCGAAATCCAATCCGTGTTGGAAAGCTTCTTGCCCTTGCGCTTCCGCTCCAGACGCGCCAGATCCTCGGCCGTGGGTGTCTCGACGCCGCTTTCCCGGGCCAGGCGCTCCAGCATCTCCCGGTAGCCTTCGCCGTTGGCGCGCCGCACGATGTTCCGCAGCGCCGCGTTGGCCTCCATGGTCGAGGCATCGACGCCGATGCGCTCGCCCTTGATCAGCCCCGCCTCGGCGATCAGCACCAGAACCCAGTCGAAGACCGCCGCGTGGACTTCATGGGGCAGGCGCGTGCGGCTCCGTGACAGCCAGGAATGGTCCGGTACCCGATCACGGCTCCCCAGTCGCAGGAACGCCCGCAGCGAAAGCGAGTCCGAGCAGCGCCACTCCAGACCGCGCTCGCTGTCGATGCCCTCGAAGTAGCCCACCAGGTGCATCCGGAAATAGCGCCCGGGCGGCACCGAGGGCGCGCCCATCCGGGCCGCGTAATAAGGCCGGCAGCTCGCCTCGGCAAAGGCGTCGAAGCCGCCCTCGATCAGCACCGACTGCAGGCGGTCATAAAACACATGACCCGGAGAGCGCGGCATCTCCGACCAGCTCACCATCAGATCCCCCTGACCAGCCTTCTGCCGTCCCATCGCCATCGGCAACCCCCCCTGCAAATCAGGGAACCAGAGAATCAGACGGCGCCGACTTAATCAACGGGCTGATATGGTCGATTGTGGAATATCTGTGGAAAACCAAGACCAACGAGCGTATACCGTTCGATCCTAAGGCTGTGACATTGTCGGCAAGCAATTGGCTTCGCATGACGACGGACGTTGCGTGCACGACGGAAGTATCGATGATCGACCCCTCTGCAACGGCGCGCACTGTGGGAGCCTTTGGGACCTAGCTGGTTCGCAAGACCGAAGACGAGTATAGGGAGGCGGCTATGGCCGCGACTTGGAACAAGGAAAGCTGGAGGGCCAAGCCGATCCAGCAGGTGCCCGACTATCCCGATGCGGATGCCCTGGCAAATGCGGAGGAGACGCTGCGTAGTTTCCCGCCGCTGGTCTTTGCAGGTGAGGCGCGGGGTCTGAAAGCACATTTGGCCGATGCGGCCGCCGGGCGGGCATTCTTGCTTCAAGGCGGGGACTGTGCCGAAAGCTTCGCCGAGTTTAGCGCCAACAATATCCGCGACATGTTCAAAGTGCTGCTGCAGATGGCGGTGGTCCTGACATTCGGCGCTGCCTGCCCTGTGGTTAAAGTTGCACGGCTGGCGGGTCAATTTGCAAAACCGCGCTCGGCGTCGACGGAAGTCGAAGACGGCCTAGAATTGCCGAGTTACCGCGGTGACATCATAAATGGCATTGAGTTCGATGCCGAAATACGGCGTCCCGATCCCCATCGCATGGTGCGTGCCTACAATCAGGCAGCCGCGACGCTCAACTTGTTACGCGCGTTTGCTCAAGGCGGGTTTGCCGATCTGCACAAAGTACACCAATGGAACCAGGATTTTGTTGTCGCCAGCCCAATGGGCGAGCGCTACGAGGAGATGGCGGAACGCATCAGCGAGGCTCTAGGGTTCATGGAGGCATGCGGCCTGACCGGCGAAAGCATGGCCGAGCTACGTGAGACAAATCTCTTCACCAGTCACGAGGCGCTGTTGCTGCCATACGAAGAGGCATTGACGCGTCAAGACAGTCTGACGGGCGACTGGTACGGTTGCTCCGCGCACATGTTGTGGATTGGTGACCGCACGCGACAGACGGATGGCGCGCACGTCGAATTCGTACGGGGGCTAAGCAACCCGTTAGGGCTTAAGTGCGGACCGACATTGGATAGCGATGATCTATTGCGGCTCATCGACATTCTCAATCCGGCCAACGAGGCGGGACGGCTCACATTGATCGCGCGTATGGGACATGATCAGGTTGCCAACAAGCTGGCGCCGCTGATCCGTGCCGTGGAGCGCGAGGGCCGCGCGGTCGTTTGGTCATGCGATCCGATGCACGGCAATACGATCAAGTCATCGAATGGATACAAGACCCGCCCGTTCGATCGCATCCTTGCCGAAGTGCGCGGATTCTTTGCTGTGCATCAGGATGAAGGCACGCGTGCCGGTGGCGTCCATTTCGAGATGACTGGACAGGATGTGACAGAATGCCTTGGCGGTGCACAGGCAATTTCCGAGGAGGGACTGTCGGACCGATATCACACTCACTGCGACCCGCGGCTTAATGCCAACCAGGTTTTGGAGTTGGCGTTCCTAATCGCCGAGTCGCTGAAGGAACAACGGGTTGCGTCGTCAACGCGTCTCGCAGCGGCCTCCTGAGACTGTAAACGCCGGCGGCGATGCGTCGCCAAAGGTCGAGCCGCCAGCGCATCAACGCTGGACCGACGTCTATTTCAACCGCACCAAGGAGATCATCGGGCGATTTGGCGACGCCACCGTGACGTATGCGGTCTTCATGCGCCGTCCCGTTGTCTCGGCGCCGCGGCTGGCGGTTGAGTGGCTGCAAGGCGCTGCCGCGGATCAAGGCACCTCCTTCGAGATAGAGTTGTGCGTAGAAGAGGGACATTGGATTGGCGCCGGCGAGCCGCTGATGTATGTGACGGGGCCGTACTTTCATCTCGCCGATCTCGAAACACTGCTTCTGCAGAAGCTTGGTCCGGCGTGTGTCGCCGCCGACAACGCCTGCGCCATGTGTATGGAGCTGCCGCATGTTCGGTTTTTGGCGATGGATGCCAGACATTGTGCAGGGACCGAGATGGCCGACATGATGGCCTACGCGGCGAGCGTCGGCACAGCACGGGCCAAACGCAAAGTAGACGCCGCTGGATTCGTCGGCGGATCCACTGACGCGACGGCTCATTACTTCGACCGGACCGCCGGATTCGGCTCGATGCCACATGCGCTGATCGGCTATGCTGGGTCGACGCTCGCAGCCGCGGAGATGTTCGTCGAAACATTCCCAGATGAAGACCTGACGGTCCTCGTCGACTATTTCGGTCACGAGATCACGGATGCACTTGCCGTCTGCAACCGGTTTGCAGAGCTTGCCAAGAACGGACGCCTCATGCTTCGGCTCGACACGCTTGGCGGACGATTTTGCGAAGGTCTCGACCCCGCAGCGTCTTATGCCGTGTTGGAACGACATGTGCCGGCGGCTATTCGCGGCTACCGGACCGATGAAGAGTTGCGCGATCTGTTAGGTCCAGGCGTGTCAGCGGCGGCAATCTGGTACTTGCGCGAGCAGTTGAACGCCGCCGGATTCAAGGGCGTTGGTATCGTCGCCACTAGTGGATTTGGTCCAGCCAAATGTAAGGCGATGGCCATCGCCGATGCGCCGATCGAGGCAATCGGGACCGGAAGCTTCCTGCCAGAGCGATGGTCCGAGACGTTCGCAACGGCGGATATTGTCGATTACAACGGCAAAGCGCGCGTGAAATTGGGACGCGAGTTTCTGTTGAGGGATAAATAAGCACGCAATGATGCACCGAGGGCACAGCGATTGCTCCTGCCGCTCGGTGGTTGTCAACTGCAACCTGTCTCATCGATAATTGAAGGTGTTGCGCGTTGCGCGACGTGCGTAACTGCCAAGCTAAGACATGCTGACTCCAGGAGATCTCGCGCCGAACTTCGTCTTGCCGGATCAAGATGGACGGAACTTAATGCTCTACGGCCGGCGTGTTGCAGGCAAGCCGGTTGTCTTGGCATTTTGTGGGGGCGGAGTAGACGCCGTGCCCATGCGGGCGGCGCTCGCGCAGGGCTGGCCTAAGCTCGACAAAGCAGGCATCAACCTGGTTCTTGTCAATCGTGAGAGTTCCACGACCAACGCGACGTCGGCGGCTCAGGACAAGATCAGCTTTCCGTTGGTTTCCGACATGGATGGAAAGTTGACCGACGCATACGGCATCGTCACCGATCACAACGTTGGTGTCGTTGCAGTGCCGCCGCCACCCCCGGCTCTATTCCTCCTTAACCTCAGTTTTCGAGTCGTCGGCGTTCTGCGCTTCGATCGCAAGGCCGGCGATCCAACCGAACTGGGTGACGAGCTGGCGCAAGAGATTATCGGGCGTTTCGCCGAGGCTATTCCTCCCTTGGAGCCACAGGAAGTTGCCGGTCATCCACCTGTACTGATAATCCCCGACGTATTCGAGAAGGAATTTTGTCAGCGGCTTATCGACCTCTGGGAATCGGGCGGGAACGTTCAGTCGGGGTTCATGCGCAAGGTTGGAGACGAAGGCGTTGAGATGCTGGATGACACGATAAAGGTGCGTCGCGACCACAACATTCAGGATCCCGCGTTGTTACAGGAGATCGAAGTCAGGTTCGCGCGCCGCGTCGTGCCCGAAATATCGAAGTGCTTCAATTTCAATATCTCGAACCTCGAAGGCATAAAGATTGGCTGCTATGAGGCGGAAACGCAGGGTCACTTTAGCGCCCATCGAGACAACACGACGCCGATTACTGCCAACCGGCGCTTCGCCGTAACACTGAACCTCAATACTGGAGAATATAAGGGGGGGCACCTGTGGTTCCCTGAATACGGCCCCTATCTCTACCGCCCGCCGGTTGGCGGTGCGGTGATATTTTCCTGCTCGCTCTTGCACGAGGCGACACCAATAACTGAGGGTCGCCGGTTTGTATTTGTGACATTCATGTATGGCGAGGAAGATATGCGCGAACATCGCGCCTATTTGGAAAGTATCGGCCGGACAGCTTGAGGTTAGCCAGCCTCTTCTTCGAATTCCTCTTCGCCATCCTCTTCGTCCTCTTCGTCCGGCTCGGCGACGAGCTCTTCGAAGTCTTCGTCCATTGCGGTGAACACGTTCCTCAGCAACCCGCAATTGGCTTCGCCGTAGCGTTTCTTAATTGAGGACAGACCTTCCAGTGTCTCCATCGTACTCCGCAAATCGGGAAAATGTGTGCCCCACAACATGTGGAACTCCATGTCGCCCAATCGCCAGCCACTCTCCGCCCCCGTGTTGTCGGGTGGCATATGGCCTTCGATCACATCCTCAAACCAAGCTCGGCGTTTCTCGACATTGGTGAAGTGACGACTGACGTAAACCAATACGTCATTGACGAGGATTTGGCTTGTTCGATCGGCATAGACGTGATCCCAGGTGAAGGCATCACCTTCGGCGGCGCGAATCCGATCGATCAGTTGCTGGCAATTCTCTTCGTATTGCTCGAACAACTCCGGTCCCATCATGTGGCTTAGCAGCCCGTTGATTAAGTCGGCGCCGTCTGATTCTCTGGTTCCCTGATTTGCAGGGGGGGGGGGGTGCCGATGGCGATGGGACGGCAGAAGGATGGTCAGGGGGACCTGATGGTGAGCTGGTCGGAGATGCCGCGCTCTCCGGGTCATGTGTTTTATGACCGCTTGCAGTCGGTGCTGATCGAGGGCGGCTTTGACGCCTTTGCCGAGGCGAGCTGCCGGCCTTATTACGCGGCCCGGATGGGCGCGCCCTCGGTGCCGCCCGGGCGCTATTTCCGGATGCACCTGGTGGGCTACTTCGAGGGCATCGACAGCGAGCGCGGTCTGGAGTGGCGCTGCTCGGACTCGCTTTCGCTGCGGGCGTTCCTGCGACTGGGGAGCCGTGATCGGGTACCGGACCATTCCTGGCTGTCACGGAGCCGCACGCGCCTGCCCCATGAAGTCCACGCGGCGGTCTTCGACTGGGTTCTGGTGCTGATCGCCGAGGCGGGGCTGATCAAGGGCGAGCGCATCGGCGTCGATGCCTCGACCATGGAGGCCAACGCGGCGCTGCGGAACATCGTGCGGCGCGCCAACGGCGAAGGCTACCGGGAGATGCTGGAGCGCCTGGCCCGGGAAAGCGGGGTCGAGACACCCACGGCCGAGGACCTGGCGCGTCTGGAGCGGAAGCGCAAGGGCAAGAAGCTTTCCAACACGGATTGGGTTTCGAAGAGCGACCCCGAGGCCAAGATCGCCAAGATGAAGGACGGCACGACGCATCTGGCCTACAAGCCCGAGCACGCGGTGGATCTGGACACCGGCGCGGTGGTGGCGGCCGAGCTGCACCCGGCCGATGAGGGCGACACCACGACGCTTTCCAAGACCCTGGCGAAGGCCGAGGCAAACCTCGAGGCGGTGGATGCGGCACCGACGGCGGAGGACCCGGCCGAATGCGTCGCCGACAAAGGTTATCACTCACGGGCGGTCTTGAGGGCTCTGGACGACAGTCCCAGGAAGACCCGGATCGCGGCGCCCAAGCAGACCGGCTTTTCGCGCTGGCACGGTGATGAGGCGGCGCGGCGCGCGGTCACCAACAACCGTGCGCGGCTCAAGTCCGGGGTCGCCCGCGAGGCCTTCAAGCTGCGCGCCGAGATCGTCGAGCGCTGCTTTGCCCACAACCTCGATCGTGGCGGCATGCGACGAACCTGGCTGCGCGGGCGAGAGAATGTGCACAAGCGATACCTGCTCCACGTCGCCGGTCACAATCTATCGTTACTGATGCGCCAGCTCATCGGCGCCGGCACCCCGCGGGAGGCCGTGGCGGGCGGATATGGCGGTATTTTCGTTCTGCTCACGCCCACCGGGGCCATGCTGGTGGCACGGGGGGTTTCGCAGAGCGGCCAGTCGGCTTTCGCCGCCGCATTCCTCATCTGGGGGGGGGGTGAGAGCCGGAAAAAGCCACTTAATCAACGGGCTGTTAGGGCGGTAAGAAATCCAGGTATTACGCGTCGGGAAAGAGTTCTGCCTACTTCCGCCTGCTTACCACGCGGCGCCAGAAGTTCGGCAAAATGCTTCACCAACAGCCGCTCCATGGGGTGCGTCCGCTCCTTTTCCCAGGACAGGATCTCAAAGGCCGCCCCGCATTCCTCCCAGGCTGTGTGGTAATAGGAAATGACAGCCTGATGCGGGTCACTCTTGAAGCTGTCGGCAATCTCTCGGATTTCTTCATAGGACAGCGGCCCGCCTTTCTCCTCAATCGCGTTGCGCAACCGCCCCGAGAGGAAATCGATGGCCTCATTGACGACGGATTGAATTTTTCCGCCCCAAGACCTGACTGCGGATTCTCGTCGTCCGCCATGTTCTCAGTCCCCAAATTCTTTATCGAATCGTCGCAGGAGAAGTTTCCTGATTAGCCTAGGACGGATTGGCAAGTCTCAAGAAAACACTTATGACACCGGCAGAGTCGCTTGATTTTTGGTCCCGGGCGAGGATAGTCCGCGAAGCCGGTTGTTGCCAACACTTCGCTGAGTTGGTGCGTCGGTCAAGTGCCTATGTGTTGTTGCGTTGCAATTCCAGTTGGCTGACGCCGACATTTAGCCAAAATCCGCTATGATTGGGTCCATGACCGATCGACTTTCAATTGCGCTAGCCCAGATCAATCCGACGGTTGGTGACCTCGAAGGCAATGCGGCGCTGATCCGTGATGTCCGGCGCCAAGCCGCCGTGGACCGCGCGGATATTGTCGTGTTTTCCGAGCTGGCAGTCAACGGGTATCCGCCCGAAGACCTTGTTCTAAAGCCATTCTTTCAAGATAAGGTCGAGGCGACAGTGAACGAGCTGGCGTCCGAGACGGCGGACGGCGGCCCGGCGCTTCTCGTTGGCACGCCATGGTTGGTTGACGGATCGCTCTTCAATGCAGCGTTGCTACTGGACGACGGCGAAGTCGCGGCGGTTCGCCTCAAATACAGCCTGCCGAATTATGGTGTGTTCGATGAATTGCGCGTCTTTGCGGCCGGTCCACTTCCGGGTCCCGTCAACTTTCGCGGTGTTCGTTTGGGCATCATGATCTGCGAGGACATGTGGACGTCAGACGTTGTCGAATACCTCGAAGAGTCAGGTGCGGATCTGCTGATTGTGCTCAATGGCTCACCGTTCGATATCTCCAAAGGGGATACGCGTCTACAGCTTGCAGTCGCGCGTGTCACCGAATCCGGCCTGCCGCTTGTTTACGTCAACCAGGTCGGCGGTCAGGACGAGCTCGCATTCGACGGTGCGTCGTTTGTTCTCAACACCGATTGCAGCCTCGCCGCGCAGCAACCGAGCTGGCAAACGCATCTGCTTGCTACCGAATGGACACATCAGGATGACGGCTGGGTCTGCTCGGTCACGGATCGCCACCCGCAGTGTGAGGGCCTTGAGGCAATTTATCAGGCGATGGTAGTCGGGCTCGGAGACTATGTGCGAAAGAACAGGTTTCCCGGCGTCATATTGGGGCTCTCAGGTGGCATCGATTCGGCACTGAGCGCGGTCGTCGCCGTCGACGCCTTAGGTAGCGACGCGGTGCATTGCGTGATGCTGCCATCGCCCTATACCGCGCCAGAGAGCCTTGCCGACGCGAGCGAAACCGCGAAGCTTCTTGGCGTTAGGCTGGATACGATCGACATCAGCCCCGCGATGAAGGCATTTGGTGAAATGTTGGAATTTGCAGAGCGTGAGTCGTCGAACGGCGGCAGCACAACGGCCGAGAACATTCAGTCACGAAGCCGTGCCGTCATCCTCATGGGCCTTTCCAACGCCCTCGGTTCGATGGTGCTGACGACCGGCAACAAGTCGGAGATGTCGGTCGGCTATGCGACGCTTTATGGCGACATGTGTGGGGGATACTCCGTCCTCAAGGACGTATACAAGACCGACGTGTTCCGCCTCGCTGGCTGGCGCAATCAGATGAGATCCAATGGCTTTGCCGGTCCCGAGGGCCGCGTCATTCCCGAGCGTATCCTAACGAAGCCACCCACCGCAGAGCTCAAGCCCGACCAAACCGACCAGGATACGTTGCCGCCATATGACGTGCTTGACGACATACTGCACTGCCTTGTCGAGGGCGAAATGGGCATCGGCGAAATTACCGAGCGCGGTCACTCGCCAGAACTGGTTCAGCGCATCT
Organism: Alphaproteobacteria bacterium; assembly: GCA_965217615.1. Taxonomy (GTDB): domain Bacteria; phylum Pseudomonadota; class Alphaproteobacteria; order UBA8366; family CAVOAK01; genus CAVOAK01. The sequence goes on along the minus strand of CBDCIT010000007.1, from coordinate 40,364 downwards.
GGCGTATGCTCGACGCGGCAGAGTACAAGCGCCGACAGGCGCCGCCGGGGGTGAAAATCACCAGCCGTGCGTTTGGCCGCGATAGGCGCTACCCCATTACTAACGCGTTTCGCAACATTTTCTGACGATGGAAACGCGTCTTCGTTTCGCGCCGAGTCCGACCGGTCGGCTACATGTTGGAAACGCCCGAATTGCGCTAATCAACTGGCTTTTCGCCCGCAAGATTAAGGGCACATTCCTTCTGCGTCTTGACGACACGGATATCGAACGCTCGACCATAGAATTTGCTAAGGGGATCGAACAGGACTTGCGTTGGCTCGGCCTGGAATGGGACGACTTTGCACGGCAATCGGCCCGCATGGAGAGATACGAGGCCGCTCTTGCGCGGCTGAAGAAGGCTGATCGGCTCTATCCCTGCTATGAGACGCCGGAGGAACTGGACGTTAAGCGCAAAGTGCTGATGTCGCGCGGGTTGCCGCCGATCTATGACCGCGCAGCACTCAATCTAAGCGCCGACGAGCAGGCTGCATTTGCTGCTGAAGGCCGGGTTCCCCACTGGAGATTCAAACTCGACGGTGTCGCCGTCGAATGGGACGATCTCTCGCGCGGTCACGTTAGTATCGACAGCATTTCGTTGAGCGATCCGGTGCTGGTTCGCGCCGATGGGCGGCCGCTTTATTCGTTGAGCTCGGTTGTCGACGACGGCGAACTCTTCGTCAGTCATGTCATCCGCGGTGAGGATCACGTTGCGAACACGGCCTTACAGATCCAGCTTTTTAGGGCCTTGGACTACCACTTGCCGACATTCGCGCATCTGCCGCTTCTCGCGGACGAGCGCGGGCGGAATCTTTCCAAGCGATTGGACAGTGTGAGCCTGACTGGAATGAGAGATGACGGCATCGAATCGCTCGCGGTCACAGGCTATCTCTCCCATCTCGGAACGGCGCAAGCCGCTGACGGTAGCGAGGACCTTGCGGCGCTTGTCGAGCGCTTTGATATCGCTGCCTTTGGCCGAGCGACGCCACATTTTGATGCGAGCGAGCTGGAGCGGCTCAACGCGCGCGTATTGCACAATCTTCCCTACGACGCCGTTGCCGAACGCCTCACCGAACTTGCCCTCGTCGACGCGGACGAAGCGTTTTGGCTTGCTGTCCGGCCCAACATCACGCGACTTGCCGATGCTGCCGTCTGGTGGCGGATCTGTCACGATACTGTCGCGCCGGTGATCGAGGATCGACCGTATTGCGCGACAGCGGCGGAAATGTTGCCGTCCGAACCATGGGACGAGGGTACTTGGGCGAGCTGGACCGGGGAGGTCGCCGTCGCCACCGGGCGAAAAGGCAAGTCGCTCTTTCATCCCTTAAGGCTCGCGCTCACGGGCCTCGACCGCGGACCGGAATTGAAGCACTTGTTACCCATGCTCGGGCGCCAACGCGTCGCCCAGCGGCTCAAAGGCAGCATGGCGTAACCAAGCCAGCGCTATAGTCACCACGAATATGCTTAAGCTCAATAATACGTTGACCCGCCGCAAAGAGCCGTTCGAGCCGCTCGATCCGGACCATGTCCAGATATATGTCTGCGGTCCGACTGTCTACGACTTCGCTCATATAGGGAATGCGCGGCCGGTCGTCGTGTTCGACATACTCTACCGGCTGCTGCAACGGCTTTATCCGAAGGTCACCTATGTTCGCAATATCACCGACGTCGATGACAAGATCAACGCACGGGCGAGGGAAACCGGAGAGGACATACATTCGCTCACCGCGCGGACGACCGAGCAGTTTCACGCTGACATGACGGCGCTCGGCGCGCTAGCGCCCGATCACGAACCGCGCGCCACCGATCATATCGTGGAGATGATTGCGCTTATCGAACGGCTGCTTGAACGAGGCTGCGCCTACGAGGCGGATCTGCACGTGTTGTTTCACGTTCCCGACAAAGACGACTATGGACGGCTGTCGGGGCGCTCACGTGACGAGCAGGTCGCCGGCGCGCGTGTCGAGGTTGCCCCCTACAAGCGCGATCCGGCAGACTTCGTCCTGTGGAAACCATCAAACGACGATGAATCTGGTTGGGACAGTCCGTGGGGGGTTGGCCGCCCGGGCTGGCACATCGAATGCTCGGCCATGAGCAGCAAGTATCTCGGGCTCGACTTCGACATTCATGGGGGTGGGCAGGATCTGGTGTTCCCACACCACGAGAATGAGCTCGCTCAATCGACCTGCGCCTATCCCGATCATGGGTTTGCACGATACTGGCTGCATAACGGTCATCTCACGACCGAAAGCGAGAAGATGTCGAAATCGCTGGGCAACATCGTTAACGTGCGAGAGCTCTTGGAGGACTATCCGGGCGAAGTGATCCGCCTAGCGTTGTTGTCGACCCACTACCGCCAACCGCTCGACTTTACGACGTCCGGAATGGATCAGGCCAAACAAACGCTGGACCGGATCTACGGCGCCCTGCGGCCGGTGCAAGATGCACTGGCAGACGAAAATCAGGCCGGCGCCCCAGCCGATGAGGTCCTGGAGGCCCTCGAGGACGATTTGAATACGCCACTTGCGATCGCCCGGCTGCACGAACTGGCGGGGACGCTCAATAGGGTAACCGGCGGGATAGAACAGGCCAGGCTTGGTGTGGCTCTGCGCGCCGCGGGGTCGGCGATGGGACTGCTGCAACAACATCCCGAGGACTGGTTCAAGCGCCCGACCTCCGGCAAACCGGAATTTACGGATTCGGAGGTCGATCGCTTGATCGCCGATCGCGCGGCTGCTCGGGACAGTAAAGAATTCGAAGAGGCGGACCGCATACGAAAGCTGCTCGAAGGGCAGGGGGTCCTGCTTGAAGACACCCCCAACGGGACGATCTGGCGGCGGCAGTAGGACGCCGCTGCACAACTGTGCGACACTGATTTATGAACGAGCGAGCGGACATCGATGTTACCGCCCTCATCACGCGTCTCACGGGGCGACGAGAGGAAATACTACGTTTTGCCAGCGCGGGCGCGCAGGAGCAAGCGCCTGTTGAGCTCGATCAAAGTCGCATCGGCCGTTTGTCGCGAATGGATGCTCTGCAAAGTCAGGAGATGGCAAAAGAGGTTGCCCGGCGCCGCACTGTCGAACTACGTCGCATAGATGCGGCGTTGAGCCGCGTCGAGACGGATGACTATGGCTATTGTCTGAGCTGTGGAGAGCCAATCGCCCTCAAGCGCCTTGAGCTCGATCCAACGGCGCCGAACTGCATAGACTGCGCCCAGCAAAGTGAGCGGCACTAGTCGGCGGAAATTTGTGATCTTGCAGTTGCCCTGCCGGCGACCTATCGCTCGGCTGGCCTCAAGTATTTTCCTCGTTTGAAAAGTGCTGCGACTTCGCCGTTGGGCAGGAATCGGACCTCCGCGCTGGCTTGAAATCCCCTCTAATTGGGCCTATTTTTGTGATGATGGGAGTGCGGTCCGCATGAGTGGCAGATGGCCTCGGAGAAGCCGACGCATCGCCGGACTTGTTGACCGTACCGGAAAATGGAAAACGAACTACGCGAATTGCTTGCGACTCTCGAACGGCGGTCGGCGGCGCCTGATCGTAGCCTGTTGGTCGAACAGATCGGTGACTTGTGCTTCTCGTGGGATGCCAAGCTCGATGCACGCGAGCTTGACAGCCCGTTGATTAAGTGGCTTTTTCCGGCTCTCACCCCCAGATGAAGAATGCGGCGGCGAAAGCCGACTGGCCGCTTTGCGAAACCCCCCGTCCACCAGCATGGCCCCGGTGGGCGTGAGCAGAACGAAAATACCGCCATATCCGCCCGCCACGGCCTCCCGCGGGGTGCCGGCGCCGATGAGCTGGCGCATCAGTAACGATAGATTGTGGCCGGCGACGTGGAGCAGGTATCGCTTGTGCACATTCTCTCGCCCGCGCAGCCAGGTTCGTCGCATGCCGCCACGATCGAGGTTGTGGGCAAAGCAGCGCTCGACGATCTCGGCGCGCAGCTTGAAGGCCTCGCGGGCGACCCCGGACTTGAGCCGCGCACGGTTGTTGGTGACCGCGCGCCGCGCCGCCTCATCACCGTGCTAGCGCGAAAAGCCGGTCTGCTTGGGCGCCGCGATCCGGGTCTTCCAGGGACTGTCGTCCAGAGCCCTCAAGACCGCCCGTGAGTGATAACCTTTGTCGGCGACGCATTCGGCCGGGTCCTCCGCCGTCGGTGCCGCATCCACCGCCCCGAGGTTTGCCTCGGCCTTCGCCAGGGTCTTGGAAAGCGTCGTGGTGTCGCCCTCATCGGCCGGGTGCAGCTCGGCCGCCACCACCGCGCCGGTGTCCAGATCCACCGCGTGCTCGGGCTTGTAGGCCAGATGCGTCGTGCCGTCCTTCATCTTGGCGATCTTGGCCTCGGGGTCGCTCTTCGAAACCCAATCCGTGTTGGAAAGCTTCTTGCCCTTGCGCTTCCGCTCCAGACGCGCCAGATCCTCGGCCGTGGGTGTCTCGACGCCGCTTTCCCGGGCCAGGCGCTCCAGCATCTCCCGGTAGCCTTCGCCGTTGGCGCGCCGCACGATGTTCCGCAGCGCCGCGTTGGCCTCCATGGTCGAGGCATCGACGCCGATGCGCTCGCCCTTGATCAGCCCCGCCTCGGCGATCAGCACCAGAACCCAGTCGAAGACCGCCGCGTGGACTTCATGGGGCAGGCGCGTGCGGCTCCGTGACAGCCAGGAATGGTCCGGTACCCGATCACGGCTCCCCAGTCGCAGGAACGCCCGCAGCGAAAGCGAGTCCGAGCAGCGCCACTCCAGACCGCGCTCGCTGTCGATGCCCTCGAAGTAGCCCACCAGGTGCATCCGGAAATAGCGCCCGGGCGGCACCGAGGGCGCCCCCATCCGGGCCGCGTAATAAGGCCGGCAGCTCGCCTCGGCAAAGGCGTCGAAGCCGCCCTCGATCAGCACCGACTGCAGGCGGTCATAAAACACATGACCCGGAGAGCGCGGCATCTCCGACCAGCTCACCATCAGGTCCCCCTGACCAGCCTTCTGCCGTCCCATCGCCATCGGCAAACCCCCCTGCAAATCAGGGAACCAGAGAATCAGACGGCGCCGACTTAATCAACGGGCTGTTGAGCATGTGTTCGCCATTATCGAGACGCTCGTCGAGCAGGCCGACGCCCGCGTGCGCAGTAAGCTTTCAGAGCATTTGTCAGCGCGAAACGATGTGCCGCACGACTTGCTTCTGTATCTCGCTGGCGACGAGATCGATGTTGCCTACCCGGTGCTTGTCTGGAGCAAACTGCTCACCGATGACGGCCTGATCGGTCTCGTCATCAAACACGCGCACGATCACCATTTGGCAATTGCTCAGCGTGCAAACATAGCCCCATCGGTCAGCGAGGCGTTGGTGCAGACCGACGACAAGGAAGTTGTGATTACGCTTTTGTGCAATGACGAGGCACGGTTCAGCGACGACACGTATGAATATCTGGCTAAGGCGAGCCTGTGGGAGCCGGAGTATCGCGCGCCGATCATCGATCGAAAGGACGTTAGTCCCGAAATTGCGGGCCGTGTCTACGCCTGGGTGGGTGATGCTCTTAGGTCAGCAATAATGGAGCGTTTCAAATTCGACGAGGCTGAGCTGGAAAGCTTGATAGCGCGTGCGCTTGCCGATGCAGTGAGCGAATCCACAGGCGATGCAGAAGGTGCGTCTGCTGACCGCCCTCTCAAAACGCTTGGGAAGGCGCGGTTATTGCGGGCCTCGGACCTACTGCTGGAACTATTGCGGACGGGGCGGATGATGCGCTTCGAGCAGGACTTCTGCGAACTTACTGGCTTGCCCCGCCACGTCGCATACCGGGCCCTGCATAAAGCTGGCGCGACAGGCGTTGGGATACTCTGCAAAGCCTTTGGCTTCGATCGGGCAATTTTCAGCGAGATGTATTTTCACCTTCATGGTGGCCGCTCGAATGCCCTGTTCCGAACCACCCCACAGTACCACAAGGCTTTGAAATACTTCGATAACTTGAAGACCGAAGAAGCGCGGAAGATTTTGCAGCTTTGGAAGGATGTGCCGCCTGATCCCGACGCCTAGCGGACGGTGCTGTGACCGGCAGCAGAGCGTTGGCGACCAAGAAAGATCGAAGCTTCCGCGCCAAGTCCGTGAAGCTGAAGACGACGATCGAGGATAACTGGAACTCCCAGGGTCCAATTGTAAAATCGACGTCCTGCGTGTTGCAAGACATGAAGTGTCGTCGCTCCCTATCCCTTGCGCCTTGAGCGGGTCGCGGGAATTGTGCATTCTCGCGCCCTTCGCCCGCATGGGCCTGGCAGGACGATGTCATGAGCGGCGAGCGCATCTACTTGTTCGACACCACGCTGCGCGACGGCGCGCAGACCCAGGGCGTCGATTTCACGATTGCCGACAAGGTCGCTATTTCGGAGGCGCTTGACGCGCTCGGCGTCGATTACGTCGAAGGGGGTTGGCCTGGCGCAAATCCGACCGACGACGCCTTTTTCGCCGATCCGCCTTCGCTCGGCACGTCGACGCTGGTCGCTTTCGGCATGACGCGGCGCGATGGCCGCAGCGCGGAAAATGATCCTGGTCTCGCGTCACTCGTCAACAGCAAGGCTGCTGCCGTCTGTATCGTGGGTAAGGCCTGGGACTTTCACGTCGACGTGGCACTCGAAATTTCACGCGACGAAAATTTGGCGATGATCGCCGACTCGGTTGCCTTCGCGAAATCCCGGAAAGGCGAGGCACTTTACGACGCCGAGCATTTCTTCGATGGCTATAAGGCCAATCCGGATTATGCGCTTGCTTGCGTGACTGGTGCGCTCTCGGCCGGCGCGCGTTGGATCGTTCTTTGCGACACGAACGGCGGCACCCTGCCAGACGAGGTTGAGCGCATCGTTGGCGAAGTTCTGCACCATGTGCCGGGCGACCATGTGGGTATCCATGCCCACAATGACACCGAAAACGCGGTCGCGAATTCGCTCGCTGCCGTGCGCGCCGGTGCGCGTCATGTACAGGGCACGTTGAATGGTCTCGGCGAACGCTGCGGCAATGCCAACCTGATATCGTTGATTCCAAGTCTCACGTTGAAGATGGGACTTGAGACCGGGGTTGGTGAAGATCAGCTGAAACAGCTCACTCACATATCGCATATGCTTAACGAGCGGCTAAACCGTCCCGCAAACCGCTATGCGGCGTATGTCGGTGAGTCCGCCTTCGCGCATAAGGGCGGTTTGCACGTTTCGGCCGTTGAAAAGGACCCGCGTACCTATGAGCATATCGAACCGACGGTTGTTGGTAATCACCGTGCGGTCCTTGTCTCCGATCAGGCGGGCCGCTCGAACATCCTGGCGCGGTTCCGCGAAATCGGAATCGACATCGATTCCAAGGACAAGAAAGTTGCGCGACTAGTGGAGCTGGTGAAGGAACGTGAGTCGCAAGGTTACGCCTACGATGGATCGGAAGCGAGTTTTGAGCTGTTGGCGCGTCGGATGCTCGGTGAGATTCCCGACTATTTCCAAATCCGGCGTTTCCGGGTCATGGATGAGCGCCGGTGGAACGCACGTGGCGACTTGGTGACGGAATCGGAAGCGACGGTCACAATTTCCGTCGGCAGCAGAGAGATTATGACGGTTGCAAATGGCAACGGCCCGGTCAATGCGCTTGACGATGCGCTGAGGAAGGCGCTGCTGCCGATCTATCCCGAAGTCGGGGATATGCATCTCTTGGATTTCAAGGTCCGCATTATGCCGCCACGCGCCGACACGACGGGGACCGACGCGGTGACGCGGGTGATGATCGAATCCACCGATGGTGCATCGACGCGCTGGTCGACGCTTGGTGTATCGCCGAACATAATCGACGCGTCGGTCGATGCACTTTACGACAGCATCACTTATCGCCTCTATCGTGCGGGAATAAAGACAGCCTAGGTGCCGTGCGGCTTTATGGGTTGAGCGCGTTCTTTCCGACGAGCCATAGGCGCGCGAGCTCGCCGACGGCAGCGATAAGTTCCCCACGACTGCCATCGATATGAGCCCCTGGCAAATGAACGACGGTTTTCGGGTCCGGCGTGATCTGTTCGAGGGTTCGCTGTGACGCGGCGGGGATCCGCTCGTCTGCCTCGCCGCTGATGATCAAAAATTCACCTCGAAGATGAGGCAGATGTGCCGTTGGTTCGAAGGGTCTGAGCATCAGAGCTATAGCGGCGGCGGCGATATTTTTCAGCCACAGCGGTTCGATCTTGAGGTTCGCGTGCGCGAGCGTGGCGATGTCGACACCACCATAAGCGATGACGCTGTGGGTCGGCGCGCGGCCGGCGGCTTGCATCCGGCGCTGGATTGCCGGTAGGAACACCGCCCCTAGACTCACGCCGGCAATGCTTAGCCGTTCGGGATCGGACCATGACTGCGTCTGCGCCCAACGCGTCGTGGCGACGATTTGGTCGGGGACCAGATGGGCGACGCGCCAGGCAATCACGATTCGATCGAAAGCCGTTCCCTCCCGCCAGCGCAACGGGTCGTAGGGGTAGTCATAGGAGATAAGCGCATTTTGACCATGGCTCGGAACTCTCTCAAGGTTCCGCTCGGCGCTGCGGAAGCCCGTGAAGAGGAGCAGTACAGGCAGCCGGACGTTTGAGTCCTGGACATTGACGTCGCGAGGCAGGCTCGCGGTAAAGGACAGTTCGCCGCCGCCTTCATCCATCATCTTGATCCCAAGATATTGCCGTTCGCCTTGCAGGCCACTGATCGAGCGGCTGCGTTGGTCGGTCAGCGTGTAGGCGCGAAGCGGTGTATCGATCGCCCAGTCGCCGGTTCGCAGTAATAGCCAGAGCATCGCGGCCAATCCCGCAACGATGGGAACGCCGACGGAAATGGCGAGCACAATCGCAATTCGTCTGCTAAACCGCATGATTTCAAAGCTTAGCATGAGAAGACGTTCGCCAACGGAGGGGGCGAGATGGCAGAAACGGACTCGACGAGCCGGCCGGTAGAGGGCGGCCCGGCAATTATCCTCGTCAAGCCGCAGCTCGGCGAGAATATTGGCGCCGCCGCCAGGGCGATGCTCAATTGCAGGCTGACCGATCTGCGCCTGGTGCGGCCCCGCGACGCCTGGCCGAACCCTCAGGCGAATGCGGCATCGTCCGGTGCCGATGGTGTCGTTGATGGCGCGCAGCTCTACGAGACGACGGAGGCCGCAATTAGCGACCTGCAGCGGGTCTATGCGACGACTGCCCGTCCACGCGATATGGTCAAACCCGTGATGTCGCCGCAAGTGGCCGCGCGGGACATGCATCGGGCTGTCACGTCGGGAGCCGCGGCCGGCATACTCTTCGGCGCCGAGCGTTCGGGCCTTGACAACGACGACGTTACGCTTGCGGACACGGTTATCGAGGTTCCCCTCAATCCCGCATTCCGTTCGCTCAATCTCGCCCAGGCGGTACTTATCGTTGGTTACGAGTGGTTCACGCTATCGCAGCGCGTGGTCGACCCGGCGGACGGCCCTACAAGCGATGAATGGCGAGAAACAGGCACGAAGGAACCGGTTAGCAAAGCAGACTTGCTTAACTTTCTGACACGTTTGGAGGGTGAGTTGGATGACTGCGGATTTCTTCTGCCACGCGAAAAACGCCCAACGATGGTGCGCACGATCCGAAATATATTTCAGCGGGCGCGGCTTACGGATCAGGATGTTCGCACGCTGCATGGCATCGTTTCGGGGCTGATCCGAAAGCGGAACGATTGAGAATGCGTCTTGGCCGCGACCTCCCTTGCAGGCGACTTGACAACGGAGGCGTAAACACCATACTGCGCGCCGTTCCTGGGAATGAGGGCTAGAGCAGGAGCCCCGCCGCACTCGCGGACTACCGGGACAAAAACAACACCGGCTAAGAACGGGACGAAAAGATGACCAAACGACTTGCGTCGAAGTACAAGATCAATCGTCGGCTCGGCCTCAACCTTTGGGGACGGCCCAAGAGCCCGGTCAACCGGCGTGAATACGGGCCCGGCCAGCACGGCCAGCGCCGACGCAAACCGTCGGATTACGGAACCCAACTTAAGGCAAAACAGCGTCTCAAGGGCGTCTACGGAAATATCGGCGAGAAACGGTTTCGCCGGTACTACGAGGAGGCGGAGCGCCGTAAGGGCGAAACCGGCGATAACCTGGTTGAATTGCTGGAACGCCGGCTCGACGCGACCGTCTATCGTGCCAAGATCGTTCCGACCGTTTTCGCTGCCCGGCAATTCGTCAATCACGGTCACGTCAAGGTCAACGGCAAGCGCGTCAACATTCCCTCATATCAATTGAAAGATGACGATGTAGTGGAGGTTCGCGAGAACAGCCGCGAGCTGCCGATCGTCCTCGATGCCATAATTTCGGCGGAACGCGATATTCCTGATTATCTCTCGGTCGACCATAACAAGATGACGGTCAAGTTCGTCCGTGGGCCGAAGCTCGCCGACGTGCCCTACGCCGTGAAGATGGAGCCGAACCTGGTCATCGAGTTTTATTCGCGTTGACCAACAGCTCAACCGCCAAACCGAAAATGCATCGCACCAGCGGCGCATTCTTGTTGCTGCCGCCAATGCATTTCAGTTGGGATAGTGTGCAGTAGAAGCGTCAGTGAGGTTGCTTAAGGGAGAAGGCAGAGGAACGGCGCCGCTTTAGCCGCCATAGACGACGGGGAACTCCTCGCTGTCCATCGGATCGCCGGTCTTCAATGTCGGACTGGTCATCTCGTTGCGATTCGCGGGATGCGTAACGTAGTCGTCGGCATAGTAATACGCGTCGCGGCCGGTATAGCGGATTGCATAGCCGCGGCGCCGTTTCGTGGCACTCACGTTGCCGCGCGCGCCGTGAATACTCATGGCGTGGAACGCCAGCACGTCGCCCGGCGCCATGTCCCAGGAGAGAATCTCATGCTGGTCCCGCTCGGCCTCGAAATCGGGCAGCGGCTCGAAGTTCGGGTTAGGTTCGGGTTGAGCTGTGGACGCACCACCATGCTCGTCTGCGCTAAACGGTTGGAACCAGCGGTCCCACTTGTGCGAGCCGCGAATAAACTCGACTGGTCCGTTCTCTCTCGTCACTGGGTCGAGCGCGATCCACAGCGTCATGACCGGCCAACCCCGCACGGGCCAGTACGGCTGATCGTTGTGCCAGCCGGTTGCGCTTCCGGTTCCAGGCTCCTTGACGAACATCTGGTCGTAGAGAAGGTTGACCTTGTCGGTCCGCATGATGTCGGCGGCAATCTGAGGTGCCGGCGAGTCGAAGCACATGCGTTTGAAATCGGGGTTACTTCGCCAGACGTGACGATAAGAGAAGAATCTCTCCTTCCTTACGAGTTCCACTTCGATGGCCTTACGCAACAGGTTCTGCCACGTCTTGCCGATCGCGTTCTTCAGCAGAACGGCGCCATCGTCGTCATAGTCGGCAATCTGGGCGGAGGTGGCCTTGAACTTCTTGGTCATTGCGCGGTCCCCGGCGCTGCCGACGATTACGCAGTCTGCTGCTGCTCGATACCTTTATCGGCAATTAGCTGCTGCAGTTCGCCTGCGTGGTACATATCGCGGATGATATCGCAGCCGCCTACAAATTCACCCTTAACATAGAGCTGCGGGATCGTTGGCCAGTTCGAAAACTGCTTGATGCCTTCCCGTAAGCCTGGGTCTGCCAGGCAGTCGATACCTTTATATTTGACGCCGAGCTGTGTCAGCGCCTGAACAACCGCCGCGGAGAAACCACATTGCGGAAAGACTGGTGTACCCTTCATGAAGAGCACGATTTCGTTTTCAGAAATCTCCTCTTCGATACGACCGAACACCGGATTGTCATTCATCATCTATTCCCTTGATCAATCAAACAAAATTCAGGTGGTTTCCAGGACGGACGTCTGGAGCGCGAGTGCGTGCAATTCGTTTCCCATGCGGCCACTTAGTGCATCGTAAATCATCTGGTGTTGCTGAACACGAGTCTTGTCCTTGAAGGCCGCTGAGCGAACATACGCCGCGTAGTGATCGCCGTCGCCCCGCAAATCGTCAATCCGAATCTCCGCGTCGGGGAGCGACTGCTTTATGAGTTGCTCGATTTCAGCGGCTGACATCGGCATTGCAAATCGATCCTTTGGAGACGCTGCAGCGCGCAACAGTTACGGTGCAGCCATGTAATCAGGCAACCAAGTCTCGTGTGCTGCGCGCAGTTCCCTTATCGATATGGTACAACCGCGGCCCACTGTCAACGAACAACCATACGTCTGACCGATCGTCACTGCCGGAACTCCAGCGGCCGCCGCCGCCTCTAGTACCGCGTGCTCGTCGCGCGTTGTGACGACGAAGCGGCCCTGATCCTCGCCGAACAGCCAGGCATGAAGCGCGATGTCTTCAGAGGGTGGCTCGAGCGTCGCGCCGACGTCGCCCGCGAGCACCATCTCAGCGATCGCGACTAAGAGACCGCCGTCCGAGACGTCGTGGCAGGCGCTCACGAGGCGCGATGAAATCAGCCGGCGGACGAGATCGCCGTTGCGCCGCTCGGCGGCAAGGTCAACCGGCGGCGGCGCGCCGTCTTCGCTGCCTTCGATTTCCTGCAGGTAGAACGATGCGCCAAGCCAGCCCGCCGTTTCGCCGACGAGGACGATGGCGTCGCCTGGCTCTTTGAACGCAAGCGTTGTCATTGCTGCCATATCTGCCAATAGCCCTACGCCGCCGATCACCGGTGTGGGTAGGATCGCCTCGCCGTTGGTTTCGTTGTAGAGCGACACGTTGCCCGAGACGACTGGAAAGTCGAGGACACGCGCGGCATCTGCGATGCCTTCGACACATCCGACGAGCTGTCCCATGATGATGGGCCGCTCGGGATTACCGAAATTGAGATTGTTGGTCAGTGCGAGCGGCTTTGCGCCGACAGCGGTTAGATTGCGCCAGGCTTCGGCGACGGCTTGCCGTCCGCCCTGGACGGGATCTGCTTGGCAGTAGCGCGGCGTACAGTCGGTGGTGATTGCGATGCCGCGCGAGCTCTCGTGTATCCGCACGACGCCGGCGTCGCCACCCGGTGTCTGCACGGAGTCCGCCATCACCATGTGATCGTACTGCTCCCATATCCAGCGTCGCGAACACAGATGCGCCGATCCCATCAACTTCGTGAGCGTTTCCAGTGGATTAGCGGGTGCCGGAACTTGGTCGGCATAGACCGTAGACCGCTGCGGCGATCTTTCCCAAGGCCGGTCGTAGAGTGGGGCCTGCGCGACGAGCGGCGCCAGCGGAATGTCGGCAACCAATTGGGCAAATTGCTTAAGGTTCAGCCGGCCGTTTTCTGTGATCTTGCCGATGACGGCGAAGTCGAGCTCCCACTTCTCGAAAATGGCGCGGGCGTCGGACTCACGCTCCGGCTTTAGTACCATCAACATGCGCTCTTGGCTCTCCGATAGCATGAGCTCATAGGGCGTCATGTCTGCTTCGCGTGTTGGCACTCGATCCAGCCAAAGCTCAATACCCACATCGCCCTTCGATGCCATTTCCACTGCTGACGAGGTGAGCCCTGCCGCGCCCATGTCCTGAATGGCGATTATGGCGTCTGTTTCCATCAATTCGAGGCAGGCTTCTAGCAGGAGCTTTTCCGTGAATGGGTCGCCAACTTGAACCGTCGGCCGCTTCGCTTCGGCATCTTCGCTGAATTCAGCCGATGCCATCGTTGCGCCGTGTATACCGTCGCGGCCCGTTTTGGAACCTACATAGACCACTGGATTTCCAGGGCCCGCTGCAGCGGAGTAAAAAATCCGGTCGGCGGCGGCTATGCCCACTGTCATCGCGTTGACGAGGATGTTTCCGTTGTAGGCCGCGTGGAAGCCGGTCTCGCCGCCCAACGTCGGAACGCCGATACAGTTTCCATAGCCGCCTATCCCCGCAACGACGCCAGCCAGCAAATGTTTGGTCTTCTCGTGATCGGGACTTCCGAAGCGCAGGGCGTTCAGACTAGCGATCGGGCGGGCGCCCATCGTGAATACGTCGCGCAGAATGCCGCCGACGCCCGTAGCCGCCCCTTGATATGGCTCGATGAAGCTCGGGTGGTTGTGGCTTTCAATCTTGAATACGGCGGCTTTGCCATCGCCGATGTCGACGACGCCAGCGTTTTCCCCTGGCCCGCAGATGACGTTCGGACCCTCGGTCGGCAGTGTTTGCAGCCAGCGCCGCGACGATTTATAGGAACAGTGCTCCGACCACATTGCGGAAAAAACGCCGAGTTCGGTCACGTTCGGCGTGCGGCCGAGAATCCCTATAATCGTCGCGAATTCGTCTTCCGTGAGACCGTGCTCGGCAATGACTTCCGGCGATAGATTGCTCACTGCAGCGCGCCCAAAAGACCCTCGAACATTGCCCGACCGTCTTCCCCGCCATGCAGCGGGTCCATGGCGCGATCCGGGTGGGGCATCAGGCCAAGAATCGACTTCGATTCGTTGAAAATGCCCGCGATGTTTGCAATCGAGCCGTTGGGGTTGCTGTCTTCGGAGTCCACGCCGTCCGCCGACACATACCGAAATGCGACCTGGTCCTCGTCTTCAAGCCGCGCAAGTGTGGCGCTGTCGGCAAAGTAGTTGCCATCAAAATGCGCCACAGGAACGCGGATGACTTGGCCCGAGGTGTAACCGCAAGTGAAGGGCGATCGCGATGTCTCCACACGAAGGTATATGTGCCGGCAGACGAACTTGAGGCCCGCATTTCGCATCAGGACTCCTGGCAGTAAATGCGTTTCCGTCAGCATCTGGAATCCATTGCAGATACCAAGGACCGGAACGCCCTTTGCTGCGGCGGTAGCGACCTCACGCATGATCGGCGAATGCGCGGCCATGGCGCCGGAGCGAAGATAATCGCCATAGGAAAATCCGCCTGGTAGCAGGATCAGGTCAACCGGCGGCAGTTCAGAATCACGGTGCCAAACCATCGCCGGTCTTCTTCCGGAGACCAAAGCAACGGCATCTGCGACATCGCGGTCGCAGTTTGAACCAGGAAATACGATGACGGCGGTTTTCAACGTCGATTCTGCGGCATCAGTGAGACGGGTTTCCGGCCGTCCTTATGTCGTTGTCGACCAACCACGTAGACCTCGTCCGTTCATTTGCGGTTCAACTTGGCCAAACGCGTCGGAAGTCACCAGGCAGCTCGGTAACGATGCCGTCCGCATCTAGTGTGATTTTTACGACGTCGGCACCACCGCCCCGATCGAAGTTGAACCGACCGCCCTTGGACCCCAGCGGCTGCAGGCAAGTAAAGTGCTGCACGACCGGACGAACCTTGAGTGCCGGCACGTCAAAGTAAGCGACTTTGACCTCTGCTGACTGCCCTTTGCGAAGTCCAAGTCGATGTATCGGCAGGCTTTTAGTGAACGGCGTAATCGAAACATCTACATCGAGGCAGCCCTTGAGCGATTTCAGCGGCAAGTCCTCACTGCCGAACCACGTGCCCTTGCCATCTGTTTCGATGCTGAGAGCATTGCCTCGCAAGTCGAGGCGGCGAACAGTGGCAAACCGCATATTCCAGTCGTCAGTGAAGCGCAGCGAGTAGCTGGCGCTGAACGGCGTAGAATTGGCGAGTCCAATCACAGTTCCTTGGGCCAGGAAACCATCGCCATGGCGAGTCAGGCAGAAATGCTCGGTGCCCACTTCATCTTGTGAAACCCAAACGGCGTGGCGCATCCAATCGACGGACTTCTTGCTGGAGCCAGCCTTGGTCATCTATGCGTCCGTGCGCTCAACATGCGGCGAGCGGCGTGCGCACAAGATACTCGTCCACCGCGTCCTCCATCGCCATGAACGTGACCTGGTGTTGCTTCAACTTTTCGATGAGCCGCTCCAGCATCAACATTCTGTGCCCTCTACCGATAACCTGAGGGTGACAGGAATAAGTGATAATTCCCCACTCCATGGTCTGCTGCATATAGAGAAAATCATCGTACCAATTCTCAAGCACAGCGTTCGCGCTTGCTAGGCCCTGTTGGATCGCTGTTGGATGACGTTGATATTCGAAGACGGGCGAATCGTCGAGCGTCCAGCTGATCGGCATTTCGACCAAGCGTGTTTCCGGTCCAAAGATTACGGGCTGATCAGGATCGATTATGTCGTCTCGGCGAACATGATAGGGCGTGTAGTCGTCACCCATCAGACTGCTCTCATAGTCGAATCCGTTTTCGAGCAAAATTTCCAATGTATGATCGCTGAACTCCCAGGCAGGCGATCGATACCCCCGCGGATACCGCCCGGTCAGAGTCTTAATCGTCTCGCATCCACGCTTAACGTCGGCTGCTTCTTCCTCGCACGTTTCGTAAGCGCTCGGCATCTTGTGCGTCCAACCATGATGGGCGATCTCGTGTCCCGCATCGACAACCTGTTTTGCTGCGTCCGGATACGATTCGATGGTCTGACCGGGCGTGAACCAGGTCGACCGGATATCGTGCTTCTTGAGTAGGGCGAGCAGGCGACGCGCGCCAACTATTCCGAATTCGCCGCGTGAGCGCCGGCTTGGCGTCGTGTAGCCACGTGCGATCTGTGGCGTCAGACTGTCGAAGTCAAACGTCATGCAGATTATGTGTTTAGCCATACACCCAACCCTTTGCTCGCGGATGTGATATCCGCGGAGTTTACCGACTGAGCGAAGGTAACGTGGATTATCCTTCTAGGTCGATTTTGTAATCCTCGATCACGGTGTTAGCCAATAGCTTGGTACACATTTCATCGATAAGTGTGCGCGCGCGCTTCGGGTCTGTCTCGGTGATCTCGAGCTCGAGGTACTTGCCCTGCCGGACGTCGCCGACTGCGTCAAATCCCAAGGCCGCAAGCGCATTGCCGATCGCCTTCCCTTGTGGATCCAGCACGCCGTTTTTCAAAGTGATATGCACGAAAGCTTTCAAAATACTTTCACTGTACCGTCGCTGAACCTTCGACGTCGGCAACGCCGCCCTCAGGCAGAATCCCGAGCCGACGCGCAACTTCCTGATAGGCTTCTTCAACGCCGCCTAGATCTCGGCGAAATCGATCTTTGTCTAGTTTTTCATCGGTCTCGACGTCCCAGAGACGGCAACTATCGGGGCTAATCTCGTCTGCCAACACGATGCGAACCTCGCCATGTTCGTTGTAGAGCCGGCCAAATTCGAGCTTGAAGTCAATCAGTTTCAAACCGACGCCGAGAAACAGCCCCGTCAGAAAGTCGTTTGTCCTGAGGGCCAGTGCGAGCATATCGTCGATATCGTGCGGCATGGCCCAACCGAAGGCAGTTATATGTTCCTCTGACACCATGGGATCGCCGAGTTCGTCAGATTTGTAGTAATATTCGATGATCGAACGAGGCAGGACAGTTCCTTCCTCGATGCCAAGTCGCTTTGACAATGATCCTGCGGCAACGTTACGCACGACAACCTCGATTGGCAGGATTTCCACTTCCCGGACAAGCTGCTCGCGCATGTTGAGGCGCCGCACAAAGTGGGTCGGCACGCCGATTTCCGCCAGGCGCGTCATCAGATATTCTGAAATCCTGTTGTTGAGCACACCCTTGCCGGTGATCGTGCCCTTTTTCTGGTTGTTGAATGCGGTCGCGTCGTCCTTGAAATACTGCACAAGCGTGCCGGGCTCTGGTCCTTCATACAGAACCTTCGCCTTGCCTTCGTAGATTCGCCTGCGCCGAGCCATTTTTGGCGAGTTCCGGTTCCTGGGATGGAGACGAAGACCACCCAATGGGAGGCCGCCATCTTCGCGACGTCAGTCTGTCATATAGCAATTGGCTGACGCGGAGACAATCGGGCCGAGCATCTGGCAGCCCGGAAGTCGGTCAGGCGAGAACCGGCTCGAACGGGGTCTCGTCCGGCCGGCCTGCCGCGAAAAGAAATGTCCCACGGGGGTCGGAGATCCGCGTGGCTGCTTCGGGTGAAGGCAGCGCAATGAGGCTGCTGCAGACAGTCCCGAAACCTGAATCGGTGACGATACACGTCGCGGCGCCAGGTTTGGTTGCGTCGTCTGTTCTGCTTGAAAGAAGCAACTGCCATGACGACCAGTCGCCGCTTTCGGGATCCGGGATCGGCGCCCGCTCGAAACGCGGCAGATATGCTGATGTCCGAGGACAGTCTGGGTCATTGAGCCTATGTGACGTCAACATCGACCATCCTAGCGGCAACGGCGCCAGTTCGATCCGCGCGGCGGCCTCGAGGTTGCATAGCCAGTAAGCATTCCTGTTGTCGGCGATCAGCATGTTGAATGGCCGGTAGGCGCGGGGGTCGAGGGCAGCCAATGACTCCGCTGCAGCAAACGCGTCCGCATGGTCTAGTGCCTCCAGCGGTAGTTCACCGCGACTGCGTTTGTCAGCCGCCGGGCCCAGCGAGTGCTCACGGTTCATAACCGCCGCCACGACACCATCATCGTTGCGCGCAAGCCAGGTTCCTCCTGCCAGGCTGTCGAGGCCTGCGATGACATCGGGCCGGTCGGGCCAGTGGCGGCCCGGCGGTTCCCAGGGCCTCGCGAGCATCTCATCGCGATTGGCGCCGAGCAGAACGGGCCAAGCATGATCAGGTCGGCGTAGTATGACGACGGTGCACATAAACCGGGTGGCCAGTCTGTCGAGATCGGTTGGCGTTACTCCTGCCGCAAGCACGACTCTGTCGAGCTATGCGGACGCGACCGGTATGAAACGAGTAAGATATCAGATAAATCGTGTCCGATAGATCGAAGGGCCCTGTACGGCGTACTGCTGTCCAGCAAACTTATGCACCACGCGCACGGCATAATTTCAAGACCGAAATGTCCGAATACCGTGTTTCAAGGAGCTTTGCGATACCCAGCTGAACTCTACGGAAACTTGTGCTGAAGAACGGTAACGTGATGTGGCTGACATGGTATTGATACAGGTGCCGAGAGTGCCAATTCTATGAGAACAGTCCAAATTTTGGTAACTGCTATAGGCACGCAGATAGGTTGATGGGGAGTGTCCAACTGATGTCCAGTTTTGAGGAACGTGAGAAGGCCTTCGAGGCCAAATTTCGCCAGGATCAGGAACGCGATTTCAAGGTGCAAGCCCGCCGAAATTTTCTCTTTGGCAAGTGGGCCGCGGCTGTGTCTCGAAAGTGGTGGAAATTTGAGGATGGCGTAATCTCCGGGTGACAAGACAACCACCCAACCGGCGGCTAGCACCGCCAAGGAGATCACGCCATGAAGAACACTACCGAGACTTCCGCGCTTTCGCTACTGGCCAATGACGCCGGCTATGATCCGCTCGAGGACCGGCTGCGGGAGAACATCAGATCCACGATCGAGGCCGTTTTTGAGGAGGAACTTGCGCAGTTTCTCGGGCGCTGAGAGGACGCGCTTCGGCAAGGGTATCGGAACGGGCACCGGGAGCGGCAACTGACGGGGACATTCGGGACCGAGAGGGTGAGCGTGCCGCGTGCACGGATCGTTGAGGAAGACGGTCGGGCGTCGGAATGGCGTTCGCGGGCGCTGCCGCGCTACCAGCGGCTGACCAGAAAGGCCGAGGCGCTGATCGCTTCGGTGTATCTGTCCGGAACCAACACGCGGCGGGTGAAACGCGCGCTGTTCGGGCTCTTCCGGGGTGCTGTGAGCAAGGACGTTGTGAGCCGGGCGTGGCGCAAGGTGAAGGTCGATTGGGACGCCTGGTGCAGCCGTGGCCTCGCGGATGAGGATATCGTTCGGCTGATCCTTGACGGTACTGTGATCAAGACCCGACTGGATCGCAAGGCCACCAACATCTCGGTTCTCGCGGCTATAGGGGTGCGCCGGGATGGCCAGAAGGTCTTGCTTTCGATCGGGAATATGGGCGGAGAAAGCCAGGCGGCGTGGCGCCAGTTCCTCGACGACCTTGATGCGCGTGGACTGAAACGGCCCGGGTTTGTCATCGTCGATGGCGCGCCGGGACTGGAGGCGGCTCTGTCGGCGCTTTGGGGCGATGACCTTCCCGTTCAACGCTGCACCGTGCACAAGCACCGCAACCTTCTGGGTCATGCTCCCAAACACATGCATGACGAGCTGAGCGAAGATTACCGCGATATGATCTATGCCGACACTGCCTCCGAGGTGGAAACCCGCCGCAAGGCGTTTGTCCGCAAGTGGCGGCTGAAATGCAGGGCCGTCGCGGACAGCCTCGCAGAAGCGGGCGACAAGCTCTTTACCTTCACGCGCCTGTCCAAGAGCCAATGGAAATCAGCCCGAACGACCAACGCCATTGAGCGTCTCAACGAGGAGTTCAAGCGCCGGATCAAAACACAGACCGTGCTGCCGTGTCCCGAAACAGTGCCGATGCTCCTCTGGGCGCTCCTCGCTTCCGGCCGAATCCAGATGCGCAAAGTCGATGGATGGGAAACCCTCGATCAGCTAATCGCCGACGAAACCCTTGACCGAGCGGCCTGACCGCCGCAAAACTCAGCCCGCTCGGAGAGGCGCCAAAACCAATTTCCACCACTTTCGAGACACAACCGGGCCGCAGAAAAAATGGGACTCACGGCTGGCGACGCCGACGCGTATGCCAAGGACGTTGTCAGTGCTGAATTTCGCGAGACCGGTGACCAAGACGTCCTTAAGAAAGTCGGTGTCGATTTGAATTCCAAGGGCGTGAAGGTTTCCGACCACGTATTGCGTGTGGAAATGGATCGCTTCATGGAAACCGCACGCCAGCAAGTCGAAGACGAGTGTTGAACTGCCGGTATGGCCGGCTAAAGCGTTCCAATCTGTTTGCGCAAATTTTCTGTATTACTCGGGAGTGGCGAGGCTGACTGCCACGGACGCCAGCGCGCTGATAATCTGGTTGACGGCCCGTAAGGGGAACGATCCATCGCCATTCTTCGCGGCGGCGAGCGCTATGGCCTCAAGGGCGCGATGGGCCGGCTCGACAAATTCGCTGTCGTCGTCAGTGTCGTAAATCGTTGGAATCCGTACTGCCGTGTCAAAAGCCTCGAGCAGATCGCCGATCATTATCTGTGCCTCTACGACGTCGGCCATTGCGATGGCGAACTCAGGTTCGTCCTTCTTTGTCCACGCAAGTCGCCACGCTGCGGAGACTGTCTTTCGCGCGGACGCTTCGCTGAGCAACTGCCTCTCCCCCGCGGCCAGTTGCGTGAGAAGATGAACACGATCCGGCACACTCTGCAGCGTGTCGACCAGTTCCCGTATGCGTGAGAACAGTGCTCGCGTCGTTTGTGGTGCACCGACGGCGATCTGTGCATCGATGACGCGTTGAAGAACGGGCGGCAAAAGACTCTGAAATGTCGGAGCACCCGTCGGCTCTACGGCTCTCGCCAACAGCGAACTGGCCTCAAGCGGGTCCCCAGCGTGTCCCGTGGCAAGCGCTGCAGTTACGAAGATTTGAGCGCGCATGCTGATCTACGGGATGAAATCTACGAGCTTGAGGGCCTGGCCGAACAGTTCCCGGTCGAGCAGAACGTTGGCCATTGCCAAGAGTGCGCGAGATTGGGATTCTCGATTTCGAATCGAACCTGCAGTAGTGAACGCGTCATTGAATGGTTGTGTCTCGAAAGTGGTGGAAATTGGTTTTGGCGCCTCTCCGAGCGGGCTGAGTTTTGCGGCGGTCAGGCCGCGCGGTCAAGGGTTTCGTCGGCGATTAGCTGATCGAGGGTTTCCCATCCATCGACTTTGCGCATCTGGATTTGGCCGGAAGCGAGGAGCGCCCAGAGGAGCATCGGCACTGTTTCGGGACACGGCAGCACGGTCTGTGTTTTGATCCGGCGCTTGAACTCCTCGTTGAGACGCTCAATGGCGTTGGTCGTTCGGGCTGATTTCCATTGGCTCTTGGACAGGCGCGTGAAGGTAAAGAGCTTGTCGCCCGCTTCTGCGAGGCTGTCCGCGACGGCCCTGCATTTCAGCCGCCACTTGCGGACAAACGCCTTGCGGCGGGTTTCCACCTCGGAGGCAGTGTCGGCATAGATCATATCGCGGTAATCTTCGCTCAGCTCGTCATGCATGTGTTTGGGAGCATGACCCAGAAGGTTGCGGTGCTTGTGCACGGTGCAGCGTTGAACGGGAAGGTCATCGCCCCAAAGCGCCGACAGAGCCGCCTCCAGTCCCGGCGCGCCATCGACGATGACAAACCCGGGCCGTTTCAGTCCACGCGCATCAAGGTCGTCGAGGAACTGGCGCCACGCCGCCTGGCTTTCTCCGCCCATATTCCCGATCGAAAGCAAGACCTTCTGGCCATCCCGGCGCACCCCTATAGCCGCGAGAACCGAGATGTTGGTGGCCTTGCGATCCAGTCGGGTCTTGATCACAGTGCCGTCAAGGATCAGCCGAACGATATCCTCATCCGCGAGGCCACGGCTGCACCAGGCGTCCCAATCGACCTTCACCTTGCGCCACGCCCGGCTCACAACGTCCTTGCTCACAGCACCCCGGAAGAGCCCGAACAGCGCGCGTTTCACCCGCCGCGTGTTGGTTCCGGACAGATACACCGAAGCGATCAGCGCCTCGGCCTTTCTGGTCAGCCGCTGGTAGCGCGGCAGCGCCCGCGAACGCCATTCCGACGCCCGACCGTCTTCCTCAACGATCCGTGCACGCGGCACGCTCACCCTCTCGGTCCCGAATGTCCCCGTCAGTTGCCGCTCCCGGTGCCCGTTCCGATACCCTTGCCGAAGCGCGTCCTCTCAGCGCCCGAGAAACTGCGCAAGTTCCTCCTCAAAAACGGCCTCGATCGTGGATCTGATGTTCTCCCGCAGCCGGTCCTCGAGCGGATCATAGCCGGCGTCATTGGCCAGTAGCGAAAGCGCGGAAGTCTCGGTAGTGTTCTTCATGGCGTGATCTCCTTGGCGGTGCTAGCCGCCGGTTGGGTGGTTGTCTTGTCACCCGGAGATTACGCCATCCTCAAATTTCCACCACTTTCGAGACACAGCCCATTGAATAGCCTGGAGCGTGTCTGCTCTATGAGAATATGCTGTAGGATTTCGTTGCGGATCTCTTCGTTGACTGTCTTAACCGCATCTTCAAAGGCGAGACGAAACAGAGGTCGTGCGGAATCAAGATCGGAACGCTCTGCCAATGCCCCAGCGACGGATGCCAGGGCCATCGAGCGGAGAGCTTCGTTCTCCATGGCGCGAACTATGTTCATCGCTTGGATTCGGTCGCCGGACAGCACTTGAGCTGCTGCGAGCGCCGCGAGCGTGTTATCGCGTTCCTTGAAGTCGGCGGCCAGCAAACTGGTTCGCGCAAAATCGAACGTTTCGCGCGTACCTGCCACGTCCTTCACGGCAGCCTGTGCACTGCCGATTTCAATGAGAACCTGTCCGACTTCGGACCGACGGCCTTCAATGCTTTTTGCTGCGGCAAAAGCATCCTTTAGCGATTTCTCGACTGCCGCCGCTGCGGCGCCATCTGTGATTTCGAGGCGTGCGTTGGCCGCCTCGACCATGGCGCGAACACGGTCAACTTCGTCTGGAATGCGTTTAGCGGTGGCAAGTGCGCCGGCAAAATCGCCGATTTCCGCCTGACGTGTCACGAGTGTGTGTAGAATTTTCCCATCATCTCGCAGCGGCACGTCCGTTCTGATGCCGCGCGCAGCCAGTTGAAGACTTTCACGTGCCGAGCTGGATTGTCCGCTCTTGTGTTGACGATCGGCGATTAGAAGCAGGGCGCGTGCTCGCCAGATGTCGTCGCGGAAGCCCTTAATCTCAGCCCGGGCGGCCTTCAGGTTGGTGCGCTTTAGCGCGGCCGCAACAAGCCCGACGAGCGCGGCACCTTGATCCTTCGGTTCTTCGAGTCCCAATGCAGCCAGCCGTAGCGCGCCGTCTACGTCTCCAGCTACCGGATTGATTATGGTAAGCGTCTGCGCCTCCGCGGGAGCGGCTGCGAGCAACGTCAGCGTTGCGACGAGTCTAAGTGGCGCCAAACACACGTGCAAAAATCGTGTCCACATGTTTTGTGTGGTAGTCAAAATCGAACAGGGACTCCAAGTCTTTGCTCTGCAGATACTTTTTGATGTCGGTATCGGACTTGAGCAAGTCAAGGAATTGATGACCGCCTTTCCATACTTCCATCGCATTGCGCTGGACCACTTTGTATGCCGCTTCGCGGTCCATTCCGGCTTGTGTTATGGCCAAAAGTACACGCTGGGAATGCACCAGTCCGTTTAGGCGTTCGAGGTTGGCTCGCATCGTCTCGGGGTAAACGACAAGCCGTTCAACGATGTCGGTAAGTCGAGCAAGCGCAAAATCGAGTGCGACCGTGGTGTCGGGCAGCATCACACGTTCAACCGACGAATGGGAAATGTCGCGCTCATGCCACAGGACAATATTTTCGAGCGCCGGCCCGACTGCCGCGCGGATCATTCGGGCTAATCCCGTTACGTTTTCCGAGAGCACTGGATTGCGCTTGTGTGGCATCGCCGACGAGCCTTTTTGACCGGGTAGGAAATACTCCTCTGCCTCGCGGACTTCGGTGCGTTGCAAATGGCGAATTTCTGTTGCCAGGCGTTCAACTCCGCTCGCAATAATAGCGAGTGTGGCGACGAAAGTTGCGTGGCGGTCTCGCGGGATGACCTGAGTTGAAATCGGCTCTGGAGCGAGTTGAAGTTTTTCAGATACGTAGGCTTCGACACGCGGGTCAATCGTTGCAAACGTTCCGACGGCACCGGAAATCGCGCAGGTCGCGATTTCTTCGCGTGCGGACTTGAGCCTATGGAGGTCACGGCTAAATTCGGCATAGTGGCCCGCGAGCTTTAGTCCAAACGTCGTCGGTTCGGCGTGAATCCCGTGACTGCGGCCAATACAAATCGTCTGTTTATGCTCCTCCGCCCGCGCGTGAAGCGCGGCTAGGAGCCCGTTAACGTCGGCGATAAGCAGGTCGGCGGCCTGCGAGAGTTGTACGCCAAGGCATGTATCGAGGACGTCGGAAGAGGTCATGCCTTGATGGACGAAGCGGGCTTCCGGCCCAACATGTTCAGCTAGGTTGGTGAGGAATGCGATCACGTCATGATGTGTTTCGTTTTCGATCTCCTCGATGCGTGCGATATCGAATTTTCCACGTTTCCACACTGCGCTCGCGGCTTCCTTTGGGATTATTCCTAATTGCGCCTGCGCATCGGCCGCGTGAGCTTCAATTTCGAGCCAAATCCGGAATCGAGTTTCCGGCTCCCAAATTCGGGACATTTCGGGCCGGCTGTAACGTGGGATCATGCCGCGTCTCGTATGATTATTGATCCGCCGGTTCCTCGGTAATCGTGAAGTTGGCGATGAGTACGTTGAAGGCGATCGAGATACGGGCGCCCGCGCCAAAGAACGGGTCGGCGAAATGCTGTAGCCAGCTTGGGAAGACGAGCATCATGCCGACCTCTGGATCGAAGCGCAGTTTCTCGCCAAATGGATCGCCTGGAATCGGCACCATCTCGACGCCAAGGCGTGGGTCGACCAGTTCGATGAGGCCGTTCTCTGCTCGCGAATGGTCGCGTTCGCCGGTTGCAACGTAGTAGACGCCGGACCAGCTCGAATTCGCATGTGAGTGGAGGCGATGAAAGTGTCCAGTGCGGCTGACGTTTGCCCAGGCGGTGGTCGTCACATTGCCGCTGATTTTTCCCCTCCGTCCGTGCAGTCCGAGTTGGCTCATTTCGCGGGCAACCTCCGAGATGCGGTCTTTCAGGATCGCCACCTCCGGGTAGGGCCACTCCAGCAAGTCGAGCTCGGAATGCCAACCGCCGATGAGTGCGCGCTGAATGCCCGGGGTAGTTTTCTTTCTCGAGAATGATCTCGCCGAGCTTCCCGGCAAACGCCTCATCATTGGGCCAGACCTTTCGATAAACCGGTGTCGGCCAGGCGAGGGTTACACCGTTGGGCAGCTGACTGTTGAGCGACATGGGCCTATTCTAGACGGCGGCCAGGTGATGAGCAAGCGGTGACGATGCACTGTGCCAGATGGTTCTTCAGGTCTGCGGTTGCGCTCCGCGCGGCGAGACGCTGAAGATGATCCGCGAGCCGCTGAACGGGCCCGCCTTGGTTTCGATCTGGATTGTGGCAATACGCTCGCCACGCGTGTAAGTGAGAACGCTTGTTGCACTGCGCAGGACTGTAAGCTCCTGCCATCCGAATTGCGGCATTTGCTCGCGGTAGAAGTCGAAGACACTCGTCAGGCCCGTCTTCGCCTTGATCGTAACACGGCCCATCCAATCCTCGCCGGTTCCAAGCACAATGGTCTGGTCGAGTTCGACCGAAGCGTCGGCCGGCATTGGAATATCGGTGAAAACGACAAACCCTTGCTGCGGCTGTTCGCCGTCCGCCGAAGCAGGCGCACCGGTGGGAACGGTCCCTGCCGTCGTGCAGGCAGCGGCAAGCAATGCAAACAATGGAAGAAACGCCTTCGCGCCTGTCATTTTCTTGTTGAGCACACATTTAATCATCGCCATGACCCGACTCCGGCACACAACATATACCAACCGATCTGCTGATTTATACCACATATGGCGGACGGCGTTGAAAACATTCCCGCCACTCGCGCCGCATGACGCTCAGCGGAAGACGTAGATCGGGCTCGACCACGCCTGGTGCCCATCCTCCTGTGTGACACAAACGTAGAGTGGATTGTCGCCGCTCTCACGCAGGGTGATGTGACGCTCGACCCGCATCTCATTGGTGGAAGCCTCGTCGGGCATGCGCTGGACCGTCACTTTTCGATCGAGTCCGCCGCAGTCGAAAATTTTCGCCTCAAGCCCGATTTCCTGAGCGGGAATTTCGAAGTCCAAGAGTGGCGTATGAAGCAACAATGTTCCGGCACCCGCCTCGGCAAGCCAGGCATCGAATCCGGCAAACGAGCCAGACGTGAACGATTGCCATGCCAGACCGTCCTCACCGCGTCGTTCCAAAGTCCGATAGGGATTCCAAAAGTTTATCGCTTGCGTGCGCAAGATACTGTTTCCCTTGAATTTTGCGTCGCCGTCCCAGGTGGTGTGGCGTCTCCGACCGCGATGCTCTGCGCCCTGCCAAACAACGCGAATCCGGGCGCCGAGGTCGGCGGCGGTGTATGGGTGTATCGTCTCCAGCGTGTCCAGGCCGTTGCGGATCTCGACCCGTTCGAGCGCCGCGCCGCCGGCAATGTCGACGACCAGATCGACCTCGTCCTCTTCCGTTTGCACAATGTCGCCCATCATTGCCCGAGACGAGGCTTGTCCGGTTGCCGGTCCGAGGGCCGGGTCGTCGCCGTAAATCGTCGCTGGCGAAGCAAAGTGGGTGGCGACATCGAGAAACATGCGCGTGCCCGTCGTGCCAAAATGATGCCTGCTTCGTATGCCCTCGAACACCGCATTGCGCGAAAGTTCGGGGAGCAGGAAGCAGGTGAGGCCGCCAGTCACGAAGTGCGAGGCTCCGGGATAATAGGCGCCGATGCGGCCGCGGTGGCCGTCGCTGTTGCACACGACGCCAACCCGATAGCCCATCTCGAAGGCGTCATTGAGTATCCATTCAAACGAGCCATGGCCGGAGTGAACTTCGACCGAGTGTTCCAAACGACCGTCATGCGCGTATTTTATATCGGCTGGTCGGCCGCCACAGTGCGCGTAGCACACCACGTCCTCTTTGGCGGCGATTAGGGACTCGAACAGGTCGCTTGCTGTGGGACAGTCGATGTCGACGTCGCTCAAATCGTCCACCAGTGCGTGCGAGCAACGTCGGATCGGCCGGCCTTCCTCGCGGAAATAAACGTTGCGGTCGCCGCCTACCGCTGGATTGCCGGACCATTCGTATCCTGGAAGCGTGACGAACCGGCCCGGCTCGTTGAGTTCCGCCGTGAGTCGATTGAGTTCGGCCCAAAACTCCTGTTGTATTTGAAAGTCGTTGGCTTGATGGCTGCAGACATCGAGAAACGCGTAGTCGCGGCCGAACTCGAAATATTCTCGCGCCGAATTGGTGCCAACCGTCTCTTCGCTCTGGGCGTGCAGATCGCCCCAGTAGGCGACCAGCGGTGCGTCTCGCTCTATGCGCAATGGGTTGCTTGTCGACAGGAGTTCGCCGTCTACGTCGCGAACTTGCACTGTGAATGTGCCGGGCTCCGCAACGCTAAGTCCGTCGACCACAAGCGTTTTTTCGCCGGGCTTTATTGTTGCGGTTTCCGGTAGTCCCGAGATCGGCGCGCTCGCACTCAATGCAACCGTTTGATCTACCTGGTCGCTTGGGTTGCCCATCGCGTCTTCGGCCTTGATACCGAAACGGAAGCGTTCGCCGACGCGGCGCAGTGTTGGCAGCACTGCTTTCCAGAGGTGTGGAGGGCCAGGGACGATTTCAATCGATGGGCTATCGGGCAGAATCGCCCACTCGTGGGTTGAAAATGCGTCGATCGTGGTTCGGAACTCGAACTTCTTCTCACAGAATGTCTGGAGCCGCCAACCAGGTGAGCCTTCGCGCGTGTCGCCGAACCGGATGGTAACCGTATCACCCGGGCTGAGGTGCCCGCCGCTCACCTTTATGTGTAGCGTTTTTGTCCAGGGCCGCGTGGTCGCATACGCGTCATAGCTACACTCCAAATTCACGTCAGCCTCGGTTTCGACCGTGACGTAGTTCGATGCCGCTGGATCGTCGAATTGCGGTCTGCCGACGTCTGACGCTAGCCGCAACAGCAATTTGATGCTGCCGCTTTCGTCTATGCCGAAGTCACCGGCAGTGAAGATGAGTGTGAAGGACTCATAGCTGCCCGCCTCGAATTTGCCGCTCGGAGATAGCGCGACGCGTCCCAGACGCTCAGCGAGGTAAGTGGCGCGCGGTTCCATATGCAATCTCCGATGAGGTCTGGTGTTCTTATAGAACGGCTGATCGGCCGCTGCACCAATAGGGTGGTTGGAAGTGGTCTCCGCCGGAGCGCCAACGCTCGAAACTGCTACAACAGCCCGAGGCTCCGGAAACTGGCGTGGCTGCCCTTGCCGATCACCAGGTGATCGTAAAGTGCGATGCCGAGTTTCTCCGCTGCCTCGCTCACCTCAAGGGTCATGGCGATGTCGGGGTCCGAGGGCGTCGGATCGCCGGACGGGTGATTGTGCACCATGATGATCGCCGAAGCGCCGAGCTCCAGCGCCCGCTTCACGACCTCGCGCGGGTAAAGCGGCGTATGATCGACGGTGCCGTGCTGCTGCACCTCGTCGGCGATCAAGACGTTGCGCCGATCAAGAAACAGCAGCCGGAATTCCTCGATCGTGGCATGCGCCATCGCGGCCATGCAGTAATCGACAAGCCTGTCCCACGAGGCGAGAACAGGACGATCCATTATTTCGTGACGTGCGTGGCGGAGCGCCGCAGCACGGATAATCTTGAGCGCGGTTGCCGCGGCCTCACCGACGCCGTCGACCTCCCCCAATGCCCGTGCCTCGGCATTGATCACTGCCGCGAAGTCGCCGAAACGCTTAATCAGCCGTTTTGCCACCGGTTTTGTGTCAATGCGCGGGATGGCCTGGGCGAGCACGAATTCCAGGAGTTCGTAGTCGGCCAAACCCTCGCCTTCGGTTGCAAGAAAGCGTGCGCGCAGGCGCTTGCGATGGCCTGCATAGTGGGGCGTAATTTTGGGGACCTATATACGTGAGTGCCCAAGCCTACTTGCAGGGGTTGTGTCTCGAAAGTGGTGGAAATTGGTTTTGGCGCCTCTCCGAGCGGGCTGAGTTTTGCGGCGGTCAGGCCGCTCGGTCAAGGGTTTCGTCGGCGATTAGCTGATCGAGGGTTTCCCATCCATCGACTTTGCGCATCTGGATTTGGCCGGAAGCGAGGAGCGCCCAGAGGAGCATCGGCACTGTTTCGGGACACGGCAGCACGGTCTGTGTTTTGATCCGGCGCTTGAACTCCTCGTTGAGACGCTCAATGGCGTTGGTCGTTCGGGCTGATTTCCATTGGCTCTTGGACAGGCGCGTGAAGGTAAAGAGCTTGTCGCCCGCTTCTGCGAGGCTGTCCGCGACGGCCCTGCATTTCAGCCGCCACTTGCGGACAAACGCCTTGCGGCGGGTTTCCACCTCGGAGGCAGTGTCGGCATAGATCATATCGCGGTAATCTTCGCTCAGCTCGTCATGCATGTGTTTGGGAGCATGACCCAGAACAGCCCGTTGATTAAGTGGCTTTTTCCGGCTCTCACCCCCAGATGAAGAATGCGGCGGCGAAAGCCGACTGGCCGCTTTGCGAACCCCCCCGTGCCACCAGCATGGCCCCGGTGGGCGTGAGCAGAACGAAAATACCGCCATATCCGCCCGCCACGGCCTCCCGCGGGGTGCCGGCGCCGATGAGCTGGCGCATCAGTAACGATAGATTGTGGCCGGCGACGTGGAGCAGGTATCGCTTGTGCACATTCTCTCGCCCGCGCAGCCAGGTTCGTCGCATGCCGCCACGATCGAGGTTGTGGGCAAAGCAGCGCTCGACGATCTCGGCGCGCAGCTTGAAGGCCTCGCGGGCGACCCCGGACTTGAGCCGCGCACGGTTGTTGGTGACCGCGCGCCGCGCCGCCTCATCACCGTGCCAGCGCGAAAAGCCGGTCTGCTTGGGCGCCGCGATCCGGGTCTTCCAGGGACTGTCGTCCAGAGCCCTCAAGACCGCCCGTGAGTGATAACCTTTGTCGGCGACGCATTCGGCCGGGTCCTCCGACGTCGGTGCCGCATCCACCGCCCCGAGGTTTGCCTCGGCCTTCGCCAGGGTCTTGGAAAGCGTCGTGGTGTCGCCCTCATCGGCCGGGTGCAGCTCGGCCGCCACCACCGCGCCGGTGTCCAGATCCACCGCGTGCTCGGGCTTGTAGGCCAGATGCGTCGTGCCGTCCTTCATCTTGGCGATCTTGGCCTCGGGGTCGCTCTTCGAAACCCAATCCGTGTTGGAAAGCTTCTTGCCCTTGCGCTTCCGCTCCAGACGCGCCAGATCCTCGGCCGTGGGTGTCTCGACGCCGCTTTCCCGGGCCAGGCGCTCCAGCATCTCCCGGTAGCCTTCGCCGTTGGCGCGCCGCACGATGTTCCGCAGCGCCGCGTTGGCCTCCATGGTCGAGGCATCGACGCCGATGCGCTCGCCCTTGATCAGCCCCGCCTCGGCGATCAGCACCAGAACCCAGTCGAAGACCGCCGCGTGGACTTCATGGGGCAGGCGCGTGCGGCTTCGTGACAGCCAGGAATGGTCCGGTACCCGATCACGGCTCCCCAGTCGCAGGAACGCCCGCAGCGAAAGCGAGTCCGAGCAGCGCCACTCCAGACCGCGCTCGCTGTCGATGCCCTCGAAGTAGCCCACCAGGTGCATCCGGAAATAGCGCCCGGGCGGCACCGAGGGCGCGCCCATCCGGGCCGCGTAATAAGGCCGGCAGCTCGCCTCGGCAAAGGCGTCGAAGCCGCCCTCGATCAGCACCGACTGCAGGCGGTCATAAAACACATGACCCGGAGAGCGCGGCATCTCCGACCAGCTCACCATCAGATCCCCCTGACCAGCCTTCTGCCGTCCCATCGCCATCGGCAACCCCCCCTGCAAATCAGGGAACCAGAGAATCAGACGGCGCCGACTTAATCAACGGGCTGAGAAGGTTGCGGTGCTTGTGCACGGTGCAGCGTTGAACGGGAAGGTCATCGCCCCAAAGCGCCGACAGAGCCGCCTCCAGTCCCGGCGCGCCATCGACGATGACAAACCCGGGCCGTTTCAGTCCACGCGCATCAAGGTCGTCGAGGAACTGGCGCCACGCCGTCTGGCTTTCTCCGCCCATATTCCCGATCGAAAGCAAGACCTTCTGGCCATCCCGGCGCACCCCTATAGCCGCGAGAACCGAGATGTTGGTGGCCTTGCGATCCAGTCGGGTCTTGATCACAGTGCCGTCAAGGATCAGCCGAACGATATCCTCATCCGCGAGGCCACGGCTGCACCAGGCGTCCCAATCGACCTTCACCTTGCGCCACGCCCGGCTCACAACGTCCTTGCTCACAGCACCCCGGAAGAGCCCGAACAGCGCGCGTTTCACCCGCCGCGTGTTGGTTCCGGACAGATACACCGAAGCGATCAGCGCCTCGGCCTTTCTGGTCAGCCGCTGGTAGCGCGGCAGCGCCCGCGAACGCCATTCCGACGCCCGACCGTCTTCCTCAACGATCCGTGCACGCGGCACGCTCACCCTCTCGGTCCCGAATGTCCCCGTCAGTTGCCGCTCCCGGTGCCCGTTCCGATACCCTTGCCGAAGCGCGTCCTCTCGACCGTATCGGCAGCGCCCGAGAAACTGCGCAAGTTCCTCCTCAAAAACGGCCTCGATCGTGGATCTGATGTTCTCCCGCAGCCGGTCCTCGAGCGGATCATAGCCGGCGTCATTGGCCAGTAGCGAAAGCGCCGAAGTCTCGGTAGTGTTCTTCATGGCGTGATCTCCTTGGCGGTGCTAGCCGCCGGTTGGGTGGTTGTCTTGTCACCCGGAGATTACGCCATCCTCAAATTTCCACCACTTTCGAGACACAGCCCTTGCAGGCGTCCGCATTCACGCGCAGATACTCGTCGATGAACTTGTCCGTGTGCTGCGACACGCTCGACAGGATGAAGTTTGGATTTCGACTATGCGTTCCAGTTGAGCCCACACCCCAAGTCGTAGCTGTATTTTCTAACATGGTGGCACGGTCTACCACCTCTTTGTTGTATTCAACCCCTATATGGATGACGGAGCTAACGACATTCACGTTGAAGTACAAGTACGACCACGCCGCTTCTCTGTAGAGTCGCGCTGCGCGTAGCCTACTGCGCACGGCGATTACGATTGCCTCTCTGGTAACGTCGATAGCGGTTGCCTCGTCGCCCGGGTCCTCAACCAGTAAATCCATGGGACGGCAATCGTTCCATAGCCGGAAACGGTCATAGTCGCTTACATCAGTGGACGATGCAGATGTGGCGGTGAACAAGAGCGCGGCCGCGAGATATAGGCTGACATGGTGTCTCATTACATGTGGCTCCGCAGGGCAAATCAGATTTGACACACCGCCCCAATCATTAGAAAAGCACGAACGGCGTGTCCTGTTGGAAGGAGCACGCCGTTTGCTCTTGCCCTTGTGCAAGGGGGCAGAGTGTCGGGGGGGTAACTAGGATATGCCTTCGGAGGATCACTCCGAGGCTCGCCGCGAGCCTAGTGGTGATGGGCTGTCTGTAACCCAGCCCATTAAAAGCCAAACGATCCATGGTATCTCCTTTCTATCGGCCTCTATGCAGGGCTGACTTCTGCTGACGTTTGACCGCCTGACAATGGTGCCTCGGAGGAAATATCCCCCGAGGTGTCCGAGTCGACAGAGGCAAGAGCCTAGCCTCACCTTGGGCACTCACGCATATAATTCCCTAATTTTGGAGTCTTTGGGGACTGGCGTCTTAGCGTCCTTGGCGTCGCGTTTTGCCGCGGACATGGTTCAATCGTAAGGCGGGCGCGTGTATCCCGCAGGCGAGAGGGTGAATATCTCGTGTCCGTTGGCGGTGACGCCGATCGTGTGTTCGAATTGGGCAGAGAGCGACCTGTCCTTAGTGACGGCGGTCCAACCGTCCTGAAGTATTTTTACTGGGAACTTGCCGACGTTGATCATTGGCTCGACGGTAAAGAACATGCCCTCGACGAGTTTGGTCCCCTCGCCGGGTAGGCCGAAGTGCAAGATGCTCGGCGCGTCATGGAACACCCGGCCGATACCATGGCCGCAAAAATCACGCACCACCGAGAAACGCTCGCCTTCAGCGTAGGATTGTATCGCATGGCCGATGTCGCCAAGCGTTGCGCCTGGTTTGACGGCAGAAATTCCTCGCGTCATCGCCTCAAAGGTGACCTCTACCAGCCGCACGGCCTGCCGGCTCACCCGATCGCCAACAAAGAACATGCGGCTCGTATCACCGTGCCAACCGTCAAGAATCACTGTTATGTCGATGTTCATGATATCGCCGTTCTGCAGGCGTTTTTCTTCGCTGGGGATGCCATGGCAGACGACGTGATTCACCGACGTGCAGATTGATTTTGGGAAGCCGCGATAGTTAAGCGGCGCTGGGATTGCATCGTGTTCGAGGATGAACTCGTGGCACAACGTGTCGAGATGAGCTGTGGAAACGCCGGGCGCGACGTAGGGCGTTATGAAGTCGAGGACCTCGGCGCCGAGCTGTCCCGCCCGACGCATGCCCTCGACTGCCTCCGTGCCGTGCAATTTGATCGCGCCGTAGTCGCTGTCGTGATTGGCGCTTGTTTGGATATCGTTCATCTTCCGATCACGCGGTGTTTCGGTCCCACATTTCGCCTGCTGTTATAGCGTTTCGTCGAGCACAAGGGGAAGCGCGCCCTCAACCTCGATCCCGTCCGTTTCGATGCGGCAAAAATAGCATACCGCTTCGACGCCAGCCTCCTTTGCCCGAGCAAGCCCCGCCGCGTACGCTGGATCGATGTCTGCGGCAATTCTAAATTGGTCGCAATCGCCGCGCTGGACAAGATAGACCATTATGGCGCGAGACCCCTCGGCAACCATGTCCGACATTTCCACAAGGTGCTTTGCGCCGCGCTTGGTCACCGAATCCGGGAACTCGGCGGCCGTGGGATGTGCGCCTTCCGGGCGACGTAGATGGACATTCTTAACCTCGACATAGCAGGGTGGCCGGCCTGGATCCTCCAGCAGGATGTCGATGCGGCTGTTGCGGCCGTAACGCACTTCGCGCCGCATGTCGGCATATCCGTGCAATTCGGCAATCTGGCCGCCAGCAATCGCTTCGGCAACGAGCGCGTTGGGACGCGCGGTGTTGATACCGACGAGATAGGTGTCGACGCGCGCCAGTTCCCAGCGCCAGTCGAGTTTCGCGGTCGGGCTCCGGTTAGGCGACAGCCATACTTCCATTCCCGGCTCGTTGAGGCCGAACATAGAGCCTGGATTGGCACAGTGGGCAGTAACCATCGTGCCGCCATCGAGCTCTACGTCGGCTAGAAATCGCTTGTAGCGCTTGACGAGCCGCCCT
The DNA here is from genome assembly GCA_965217615.1 of Alphaproteobacteria bacterium. Classification (GTDB taxonomy): domain Bacteria; phylum Pseudomonadota; class Alphaproteobacteria; order UBA8366; family CAVOAK01; genus CAVOAK01. Next base: position 5,490 of record CBDCIT010000007.1, on the reverse strand, counting down.
GGCACAAGGTTGTCGGAAAATTGCATGTGTTAAGCATAGCGGCTGCAATCGAGAGGCGGCAATGGCGCGCAAGCGATGTGCGTGTCGCGTTGCCTTCACCGCTGGCCGTGTTGGCGGTATCATCGTCGTATGCACTGCGTGGTTATGGTGGCGGGAGTGACACGATGGCCGGCGAAGAGGTCCTGAGCGGCACTGACACAGGGACAGTGAGCGCTGCCATGCTGATCATCGGCAATGAGATTCTCTCGGGCCGTACGAAAGACGCGAATCTTCACTATCTGGCAGGCGAACTCACACTGCTCGGTATCCGGCTGATGGAGGTACGCGTAATCCCCGATCTCGAGATGGTGATCGTCGATGCGGTTAACGATTTGCGGCGTCGCTACGACTACGTGTTCACCACCGGAGGCATCGGGCCGACTCATGACGATATCACTGCCGAATGTGTCGCTAAGGCGTTCGGCGTGAAGTTAATCGTGAATCCCGAGGCACGGCGCTTGCTCGAACAGCAGATCAAGAAAAGCGGTAATGAGCTGAATGAAGCAAGACTTCGTATGGCAAAAACACCCGACGGCGCTTCGCTGATCGACAATACCTACTCCGTTGTGCCCGGATTTCAGATGGAGAATGTGTACGTCATGGCCGGTGTGCCACGAATCATGCAAGCCATGTTCGAGGGCTTGAAGCCGAGTCTGCGGCGCGGGCGGCCAATGCTCTCGCGCACCATCGCCTGCAATCTGCCGGAAGGGACCATTGCGGAGGGGCTCGGCGATGTACAGGCGCGCTACCCCGGGCTCGAGATCGGCAGTTATCCCTCTTACCGCTCGCAGGGCGGATTCAACGTCGCCATGGTTGTGCGGGGCGTGGATGAGGCGCAGATTGCCGCAGCTGTCGCCGAGGTCTCCGAACTCGTCCGCGCGCTTGGCGACAACCCTGTAGAGCCGTCGTGATCAGGAAAACCGATGCGTGCAATCGTCCTAACCCTCACCGTGCTGTTTCTCCTTTCCGCCTGTGAACGTGTGCGTGTGGTCGGCGAGGGTGGTTCGAAGTCGAAGCCCAAATGGGGCGTGCAAATCGGTTTCTAGCGTCGATCCGAAATTGCCAATCAGGAGGATCGTATGAGTGTTCGGGTCGGCGTCGATATCGGCGAAACCTTCACGGATTTTTGCATCTCCGATGAGGACACCAACGCGCTGCGATCTCTGAAAGTGCTGTCGACCCCGGATCGGCCAGGCGAGGAAATCGTCATGGGTCTCCAAGAGCTTAGCACCCGCTACGGCGTTCAGCCGTCCGAGATTGGCTACTTCACACACGGCACGACGGTCGGCGTCAACACGGTCATTCAGCGCAAGGGGATCAATCTCTGCCTCTTCACGACGGAAAACTTCGAGGATGTGCTCGAACTGGCTCGGCTCAAAATGCCGGATCCCTACAACCTTTTTTCTCGCCGCCCTGTCCCCCTGGTGACGAAAGAGAAGGTTTTCCAGATTAGCGAACGTCTACGTGCAGATGGCTCGGTCAAAACGCCGATCGACGAGGCGAGTGTCCAACGCGCTATTGACGGTGTCCGCGCCGTTGACGGCGAGGGTGTGGTGATCGCGTTGTTGCATGCCTACCGCAATCCCGACCACGAACATCAGGTTCGCGACTTGCTGGCCAAGCAAGCGCCGGATCTATCGGTCACTTGCTCCTGTGACGTGTGGCCCGTGATCCGTGAATATGAGCGAACCGTTACGGCGGTTGTTGCCGGTTACGTTCAGCCCGGCATAGCACACTATTTGGCATCGCTGCAGGCGGCGCTCGCGGCCGCCGATGTAACAGCTGAGCCCATGGTTACGAAGTCGAATGGCGGCGTGATGAGCGCCGAGGCGGCCAAATCCGCCTGTGTCCATACACTTTTATCGGGCCCAGCCTCCGGCGTTATGGGTGCCAGCCATATCGCTCGGCAAACGAAGTCCGCCAGCACCATGAGTCTCGATGTGGGAGGAACAAGCGCTGACGTTGCATTTATCCACGATGGCGAACCCCAGTATGGCGTCGAGGAGATGGTGGGTGAGTTTCCGCTGCACGTGCCGACCGTTGCCGTCACATCGATCGGCAGCGGTGGCGGCTCGATCGCCTGGGTCGACAGTCAGGGCGTTCTCAAAGTTGGACCGGAGAGCGCTGGATCCAGTCCAGGACCGGCCTCTGCTACGGTCTCGGAGGCGAACGGCCTACGCTCACCGATGCCTTCGCTGTCTGCGGATATCTGGGGGCCGATGAGCTCAGTTATTGTGCAGTCCGCATGCAGCCGAACTTGGCGCAGAAGGCACTCGTCAGCATCGCCGACGCGATTGGGCGCGACATTCCCTCGGCGGCCGAAGCAATTATCAACGTCGCTGTCTCGCAAATGTATTTGGAAGTGAGCAAACTTGCATCGCGCTACGGTTTTGATCTGCGCGACTTTACCCTGCAGGCCTTCGGCGGTGCTGGACCCATGATCGCCTGTTTCGTTGCCCGCGAGCTCGGCATGCGGCGTATCGTGGTGCCATTGGCGCCGGGTGGCCTTTGCGCGTTCGGCGGTCTTGTCTCCGAAGTGAAGAGTGATTTCATCAGGACTGTCTATCGCGATCTCGACAGCGAGTTGGCGCCACTCCTGACTTCGGAATTCGCGTCGCTCGGTGACCGCGCGCTTGCCTGGCTTCGCGACGAGCAACGTTTCGACGGCGAGGCGACCCTGACCTATTCGGCGGATATGCGCTACCGGGGTCAGGCGTTCGAGATCGACACCATTCTCAAGCAAAGCTGGATTGCAGACGGCCAAGTCGAGCGTATTGCGCAGGCGTTCCATGATGAGCACGAGCGCGTCTATGGCCATGCCGACCACGAAGCCCGCGTGCAGGTCATCAACCTGCGGCTCGTCGTTGCCGGCCACCCGCCTATCAGCCCGTTGATTAAGTCGGCGCCGTCTGATTCTCTGGTTCCCTGATTTGCAGGGGGGTTTGCCGATGGCGATGGGACGGCAGAAGGCTGGTCAGGGGGATCTGATGGTGAGCTGGTCGGAGATGCCGCGCTCTCCGGGTCATGTGTTTTATGACCGCCTGCAGTCGGTGCTGATCGAGGGCGGCTTCGACGCCTTTGCCGAGGCGAGCTGCCGGCCTTATTACGCGGCCCGGATGGGCGCGCCCTCGGTGCCGCCCGGGCGCTATTTCCGGATGCACCTGGTGGGCTACTTCGAGGGCATCGACAGCGAGCGCGGTCTGGAGTGGCGCTGCTCGGACTCGCTTTCGCTGCGGGCGTTCCTGCGACTGGGGAGCCGTGATCGGGTACCGGACCATTCCTGGCTGTCACGGAGCCGCACGCGCCTGCCCCATGAAGTCCACGCGGCGGTCTTCGACTGGGTTCTGGTGCTGATCGCCGAGGCGGGGCTGATCAAGGGCGAGCGCATCGGCGTCGATGCCTCGACCATGGAGGCCAACGCGGCGCTGCGGAACATCGTGCGGCGCGCCAACGGCGAAGGCTACCGGGAGATGCTGGAGCGTCTGGCCCGGGAAAGCGGCGTCGAGACACCCACGGCCGAGGATCTGGCGCGTCTGGAGCGGAAGCGCAAGGGCAAGAAGCTTTCCAACACGGATTGGGTTTCGAAGAGCGACCCCGAGGCCAAGATCGCCAAGATGAAGGACGGCACGACGCATCTGGCCTACAAGCCCGAGCACGCGGTGGATCTGGACACCGGCGCGGTGGTGGCGGCCGAGCTGCACCCGGCCGATGAGGGCGACACCACGACGCTTTCCAAGACCCTGGCGAAGGCCGAGGCAAACCTCGGGGCGGTGGATGCGGCACCGACGGCGGAGGACCCGGCCGAATGCGTCACCGACAAAGGTTATCACTCACGGGCGGTCTTGAGGGCTCTGGACGACAGTCCCTGGAAGACCCGGATCGCGGCGCCCAAGCAGACCGGCTTTTCGCGCTGGCACGGTGATGAGGCGGCGCGGCGCGCGGTCACCAACAACCGTGCGCGGCTCAAGTCCGGGGTCGCCCGCGAGGCCTTCAAGCTGCGCGCCGAGATCGTCGAGCGCTGCTTTGCCCACAACCTCGATCGTGGCGGCATGCGACGAACCTGGCTGCGCGGGCGAGAGAATGTGCACAAGCGATACCTGCTCCACGTCGCCGGCCACAATCTATCGTTACTGATGCGCCAGCTCATCGGCGCCGGCACCCCGCGGGAGGCCGTGGCGGGCGGATATGGCGGTATTTTCGTTCTGCTCACGCCCACCGGGGCCATGCTGGTGGCACGGGGGGGTTCGCAAAGCGGCCAGTCGGCTTTCGCCGCCGCATTCTTCATCTGGGGGTGAGAGCCGGAAAAAGCCACTTAATCAACGGGCTGATAGACCAAGTGCCCCACTACCGTGGCCGCGACCTCATTTTTGTCCAGGATGTCGGTATAGAGTTTGTAGTAATTGACCAAAAGAGCGACATAAACCCGCAACGCCTCGTCCACGCTCTCGATGGTGAGCCGCCTCTCCTCGCGCAGATAGGTGTCGTAAAGCAGGTCTCCGACTGGCAGGCCGTCGACTTCGAGCCCGAGCACGCGCTGGCGCAAGGCGCTGCCCTCCAGACCTTCGAATTGCTTGAGGATCCTGACCGCGACTGGCGAAACCGACGCCGCCACCGTATCCCGCACGAAGGTGAAATCTTCGATGCCGAAACTCCGCGCCAGCAACACGATCACCTTGTCGGACTCGCTCGACACCAGGGCCCAGGGTCGCAAGCCCTGGGTCAACTCCAAATACTTCGCGAGAATGAGATTACCGAGATAGTAGACCGGATGATCGACCAGTAGATCGACGAGGACGTAGCGCGTCGCGATATCACCGGCAACAGCGTGCTTGCCCCGCCAATACCGGGTGCTGTGCCATACCACATCGCGAAATGAGCCGTCGCTTCCGCCCGATGGCTCGCCGATGTTCGAAATTGGAGTGTCTCCTTTGAACGAAGTATTTACCGAGCGCTATGGCGTTCTGCATTTGCGGGTGAAATCTAAGCCCGCTGGTGCCCATCGGGAAGTTCCTCGAAACGCACGCCTGATGCGCATATGTTGAGATGCAATCACAGCTTCTCAAGCTACATTCAAATATGTCACCAAGAAAAACTGGTGGGCCCGGCCGGGATCGAACCGGCGACACCGTGATTAAAAGTCACGTGTTCTACCACTGAACTACGGGCCCGCGCGGACGCGACCATATCCATTACGGCTCAAGCGTCAACAGAGAGCATCGTTTGGTATTGGGCTTTGGTACAACGACTCACTGGCCGCGGAATTCCTCGACCATATTGGTGAGCTTCGCGACGTCGGTGATCAGCAGCTCGGTGGGTTCGCGGCTGACGAGCCCAGCCCGTGCGAGATCGCTGAGCACCCGGGCCACGGTCTCACGGGTCATGCTAACGCGGCTGGCGATGTCGGCATGGTTCGGTATCGGCTTGATCCGCGCGGTGTTGTCGTTGCGCAGC
>CBDCIT010000006.1:0-9619 GCA_965217615.1 Alphaproteobacteria bacterium | reverse complement strand
CGATGCGCTCGCCCTTGATCAGCCCCGCCTCGGCGATCAGCACCAGAACCCAGTCGAAGACCGCCGCGTGGACTTCATGGGGCAGGCGCGTGCGGCTCCGTGACAGCCAGGAATGGTCCGGTACCCGATCACGGCTCCCCAGTCGCAGGAACGCCCGCAGCGAAAGCGAGTCCGAGCAGCGCCACTCCAGACCGCGCTCGCTGTCGATGCCCTCGAAGTAGCCCACCAGGTGCATCCGGAAATAGCGCCCGGGCGGCACCGAGGGCGCGCCCATCCGGGCCGCGTAATAAGGCCGGCAGCTCGCCTCGGCAAAGGCGTCGAAGCCGCCCTCGATCAGCACCGACTGCAGGCGGTCATAAAACACATGACCCGGAGAGCGCGGCATCTCCGACCAGCTCACCATCAGATCCCCCTGACCAGCCTTCTGCCGTCCCATCGCCATCGGCAAACCCCCCTGCAAATCAGGGAACCAGAGAATCAGACGGCGCCCACTTAATCAACGGGCTGTTAGATGAGTACACGCAAGCTCGTCACGATCATCATAGGAGCTGCTGGACTGATCGTCGCCGCAGTCATCGCATGGATCCTGATCTCACCGCTTTTCATCGATGAAGTTGTCGACGAGGAATTTCCAATTCCCACATCGCAGGAATTGGCCGACATGCCGGTTGAGAAGAAAGCGGAAATACGCGATGACGTCATGGCGGCTGCCGCAAAGATGCCTCCTAAGGAGAGCGTTGAGCCGATGCCGGAACAGGCGGCGCAGTCGGCAGTTTTGGTTCAGGGGCAGTTCCGCGACGCCGACAGCCACCACAAGGGCTCGGGCAGCGCTTCGCTCTATCGGCTTGCCGACGGCCAGCACGTTCTTCGGCTCGAAGGTTTCGAGGTAACGAACGGCCCTGACCTGCGAGTCATTCTATCGAGCCATCCAAATCCTGCAAATGGCGATGAAGTCCACCAGGGCTTCGTTGATCTTCGTGCGCTTAACAGCCCGTTGATTAAGTCGGCGCCGTCTGATTCTCTGGTTCCCTGATTTGCAGGGGGGTTTGCCGATGGCGATGGGACGGCAGAAGGCTGGTCAGGGGGATCTGATGGTGAGCTGGTCGGAGATGCCGCGCTCTCCGGGTCATGTGTTTTATGACCGCCTGCAGTCGGTGCTGATCGAGGGCGGCTTCGACGCCTTTGCCGAGGCGAGCTGCCGGCCTTATTACGCGGCCCGGATGGGCGCGCCCTCGGTGCCGCCCGGGCGCTATTTCCGGATGCACCTGGTGGGCTACTTCGAGGGCATCGACAGCGAGCGCGGTCTGGAGTGGCGCTGCTCGGACTCGCTTTCGCTGCGGGCGTTCCTGCGACTGGGGAGCCGTGATCGGGTACCGGACCATTCCTGGCTGTCACGGAGCCGCACGCGCCTGCCCCATGAAGTCCACGCGGCGGTCTTCGACTGGGTTCTGGTGCTGATCGCCGAGGCGGGGCTGATCAAGGGCGAGCGCATCGGCGTCGATGCCTCGACCATGGAGGCCAACGCGGCGCTGCGGAACATCGTGCGGCGCGCCAACGGCGAAGGCTACCGGGAGATGCTGGCCCGGGGGAAAGCGGCGTCGAGACACCCACGGCCGAGGATCTGGCGCGTCTGGAGCGGAAGCGCAAGGGCAAGAAGCTTTCCAACACGGATTGGGTTTCGAAGAGCGACCCCGAGGCCAAGATCGCCAAGATGAAGGACGGCACGACGCATCTGGCCTACAAGCCCGAGCACGCGGTGGATCTGGACACCGGCGCGGTGGTGGCGGCCGAGCTGCACCCGGCCGATGAGGGCGACACCACGACGCTTTCCAAGACCCTGGCGAAGGCCGAGGCAAACCTCGGGGCGGTGGATGCGGCACCGACGGCGGAGGAGCCGGCCGAATGCGTCGCCGACAAAGGTTATCACTCACGGGCGGTCTTGAGGGCTCTGGACACGACAGTCCCTGGAAGACCCGGATCGCGGCGCCCAAGCAGACCGGCTTTTCGCGCTGGCACGGTGATGAGGCGGCGCGGCGCGCGGTCACCAACAACCGTGCGCGGCTCAAGTCCGGGGTCGCCCGCGAGGCCTTCAAGCTGCGCGCCGAGATCGTCGAGCGCTGCTTTGCCCACAACCTCGATCGTGGCGGCATGCGACGAACCTGGCTGCGCGGGCGAGAGAATGTGCACAAGCGATACCTGCTCCACGTCGCCGGCCACAATCTATCGTTACTGATGCGCCAGCTCATCGGCGCCGGCACCCCGCGGGAGGCCGTGGCGGGCGGATATGGCGGTATTTTCGTTCTGCTCACGCCCACCGGGACCATGCTGGTGGCACGGGGGGTTTCGCAAAGCGGCCAGTCGGCTTTCGCCGCCGCATTCTTCATCTGGGGGTGAGAGCCGGAAAAAGCCACTTAATCAACGGGCTGTTAAGGGCAACGTGGGCAGCCAAAACTACGCGCTTGCGAGCGCCGCCGACCCTTCTGCCATTCGCAGCGTCATCGTTTACTGCCGTGCCTTCGGCGTTATATTTTCGGTCGCGTCACTGCAGTAAGAGCATTTTGGGTCGGGGATACATCCGCTACTGACCCAAAGCGGACAATATGCGTGATTACCCCCCGCTTCGATTCGACGCCAGACATCGGCCGGACCACCAGTTAGAAATCCGTCGACCTCCAACTTTTCCGCACCGCGATATCGGTGATTTGACCCGCGCCGCTCAATTTGGTTGCAATATCGCAACGCGTTACCGGCTGGTTGATTTGTAAGAAATAGTAATAAATAAACAACCGGTCCGAGTTAGATGGAATTAAATATCAACTCTAGCCGTCTATCTGAAATGAGTGCAATTGCGCTGGCGTGCATCCTGGCAAAGACCAGCGGTCACTCAGGGGGCTATTTGGGGGAATCCAGGGAGGAGATCCTAAATGACCAATGATAATCAGCCCACTGTTTCTAATGATCCGCCGACCCACCGCTTAACCAGTGTTGAGTTGGAGCAGTTCTCAATTCTCTCCAAAATCCATCGTTAGCAGTCGTCTAGCTTAGTCGCAGACGACGCACTCGATTTGCGCTTAGCCCAATCCAGGCAAAGGCTGGGTCATGTCGAGTAGCTGACAAGCACGCCGGTTTACGGCGGTAACTCGCAAGAGTTGGGTGGGGACCTAACCAAGCGAGAAACAGGGAGGGAAGGGGATGCATTTCGGTCGCCCTTTTTTGCTGGGCTAACATTAGCGGCGCTCTATTTGAGCGCTATTCCTGAGTCGGACCCGATTTCCTTGGACACAGAATTGGCTTAATCGAAGTGTCCAAGGAGGACCGGAACATGACCGATAATTTTGAGAAGAAAGTTGCTGTTGATGGGCCTGTGGTAAATGCTGGCGAGCTTGGCTCGTCCACGTTTTCCCCAGGCCAGGCTTTGCCGGCAGGCCCGCTGGGACTTGGCCAGCGATGGACAGTGGCGCGCAAGCGTGAGGTCGTTCTGCAGCTTTTGCGTGACGAGCCGGTGCAACTTCTGTCGCGCCAGTTGGGCGTAGAGATCTTCCGGCTCGAGCAGTGGCGTGAGAAAGCGATCGGCGGGATCGACGCCTCGCTCAAGCAACGCAAGGGCGATCCGGTGCAGGCGGAACTGGATAGCGCCATGAAGCGGATCGGAGAGTTGACCATGCAGGTGGAACTGCTGGAGGCCAAGACGGAGACCTTCGGCCCTTTGGGGCGGCGGAGGTCGCGGCGATGAGTGCCGCCACCTCTCCCGGCACGGGTCTGGCCTACGGCCTGCGGCGGGTCTGCGCCGCCTGGGGCATGGCCCGCTCCTCGTTCTACGCCATGACCTCCGGCCAGCACGCCGAGCAGCCGCCGGCAAAGCGTCGGGGACCGAAGCCCGCGATCTCGGACCAGGCGCTGCTGGTGGCGATCAAAGCCGACCTGGAGGCATCGCCCTGGGAGGGCGAGGGCTACCGCAAGGTCTGGGCTCGGCTTCGGGTCTGTCCGCGACATCCGGGTTGCCCGCAAGCGGGTGCTCCGCCTGATGCGCGAGAACAATCTGCTCTCGCCCCATCGCTGCCGCCGCCGTGGCGGCAATCCCCATGACGGTGAGATCATCACTCATGCCCCGAACCTCATGTGGGGCACCGATGGCGTTCGGGTGTTCACGGTGGACGACGGCTGGGGCTGGATCTTCACCGCCGTCGAGCATTGGAACGCCGAGTGTGTCGGCTGGCATGTCTGCAAGCGCGGCGACCGCTTCGCCGCCCTGCAGCCGATCTCCATGGGGCTTGCCGGGCTGTATGGCTCGACCGCGGCCGGCGCGGCTCGGGGGCTGGCCTTGCGGATGGATCACGGCTCCCAGTATCTGTCGGACCACTTCACCAACCAGATCAAGTTCTGGGGCATCCAGCCGTCCTACGCCTTCGTCGCCGAGCCCCAGACCAACGGCGTCGCCGAGCGGTTCAATCGCACGCTGAAGGAACAGATCATCCATGGTCGCATCTACTGCAACATCGCGGAGCTGCGGGACGCCGTCCGCGACTTCGTCGAACTCTACAATGCCCAGTGGATCGTCGAAAAGAACGGCTACCTGAGCCCCGCTCAAGCTCGTCAGGCGTGGCACGCCGCGATCTCAATCAGGCCCGCCGCGTGAGACAAACTTGTGTCCAAGGAACCGGGTGCGCTACATTGAGCGCTATTCCGACCGGCATCGCTGACACCGTGCTTGCGCGACTGCAGCCTGCAGTCCACGCGGTCGTCGGAAATGTTCGCTCGGTAGGTGTGGAGGCATTTGGTACGCCGCCGCAAGGTGCGAAAGCATCCCTCTTGGTGCTCGACCCCGTTGTCCAGAACGAGATTCTCGAAACAGTGAGCGACGGATCTCTGGCCGTCACATTTATCGACGGCATGGACCTGACTCTGGGTGAGGACGCAACGGCGATCATCGACGAGTTCATCTTCGATCCAATCGACCACTCCGGTAGCGCGGTGATCCAATTGGGCTCAGGCGCATTCCATTACATCTCCGGCGCGATGCACAAGAAAGGGGTACGGATCGTGACGCCGACGGCGACCATCTGTATCCGCGGAACCGTACTGCTGATAGGCGTTGAGGCCAGCGGCGCGACCACGGTCGCAATCATCGAAGGGGCGTCGGAAGTCGTTTCGAGGGACAACGGCGGATCTGTGATCGTGCCGGTCGGCAGCAGTGTCGCCATCGACGCGCGCGGCCGGTTGGCGACAGCAACGAAGGGCATCACCAAGACAGGCGATCCGTTCGTCGACAGTGTTGCGAAAGAAGCAAGGAAGGCCGAGAGAAAAGTCGCAAAGGATCCCTCGAAAGGGTTCAAGACTGCGGCAAAGGAGGCAACAAAGACGGCAAGGCAAGTCGCCAAGAACAGCCAGAACACTGTCGACGTAGTGGACTTCGATGACGAAGAAGCTGACAACGAGGATGATGCGGATGTGGACGCGGCGGCCTCCGATGAGGGGGAGGATAACGACGAAGATGATGGGGACAATAGCAACGGGAATGGCAACGGGAATGGCAATGGCGACTAAACCCGCAACGCACTAATCTTCGAATTGGTATACCACCGCCCCTGCGTCAGGTGCTTTTAATCGTCCGGATCGGCAGGGACCATTATCAATATCCGCAACATCCGCTGCGCAGCGTCGGGTTTTAGGGTGTTGAAATAGGTTATCGCCTTTTTGTACTGCACGCTTGTTCGAACCAGCGCATTTGTCGGGCCACTGTGAAGGTGAACGTATGCCTCGCTAAAGAATGCACTTGCGAATCCGTACGACCGACACAGAATTGCAACCCCCGACACACCTTGCTTGTGCAATGCGCGGTAGACGACATCACGAGACAATCCCATAATCTCGCAGAGGTCCTGCTCAAACTGTGTCAAGCGACCTTTCCGCAAGTGTTGGAGCAACATGTCAGAAGTGCGTGCAATGCGGGCACTACTGATTTGCTTCAGTTCGTCGCTGGAGAATTTGGCGTTTGTGCTTTCTTCCAGATCGCCAAGCGCACGCGCCATAAGGCCGTCGAGTTCCTCTACACCGAATTTGAATCGCTGCTCTATGAGCTGCCTTTGCGTGTCGCCGACCCACGCATACAAGTGACCTGCAAGCTGCGGGCTTAGGTCGGACCGACTTACAATCGGCGCACGATACTGCGGCGCCCAAATCGCCTTGTCAGCCAACCGCCTATATGTCTCTTCGCTAAACTCTGCACCGTCGTTGTGCAGGAGCGCAATTACGACGGCGCTGTCATTGGTCTCGACAAGATTTTCGCTAACGATTGGACTTATTAATCCGCGCTGAGCGATAGATAGAGCGTGCTCTCGGCCATGGCTGTCGATGATGCCGGCAAGCTCATCATCTCCCAGCAGCTTGCTGTGTACGAGCAGGGAGTAAGCGACATTAATGTCATCATTGGCGACGGACAGAAGCAGATCGTGTGGCACATCGTTCCGAATAGAGAGATGCTCCGCCAGTTTGCACCGCACTGGTCGGTCTGCCCGCGCTACAAGCATTTCGACAATGTTGAATACGTGCTCAAGTTCTTGTTCGTCGAGCTTTGCGTCCCAACCCAGACAGATGTCGCCAATACGTTGCGCCAGCTGGCCATGGTTCTGGGCGAGCGGCCCCCGCTGAAGGTCCCGTAGCAGTTCAAGTAGTTCACTTTGCATTCAACTAAGCCAATACCCTTGAATGACTGCTCGTTCCAACTTGCAGCCTCAATGCGTCTCAATTCCCAACTACATGGGAATAAGCCAACGTACCCATAGTGACGCCCGTCACTATCAATGCGTTTTTGGACTGTTGTTGGGCGCCGGAAGAACCGCTCCCACTAGTTCTCTTAACATCACCGTCGGGTCTGAGTAATCCAACTTGTCTTGGCTGAAGTCAGCTTGACCCATCGTACCGTCGACATCGAACAGTTGTGAATCTCAACTGACAACAAGGTCCGCTGTTGGCGATGAGCGGACTATCTTCATGAGGTGCGAAATGTCCGCCACCGATCCATAGCGGACGATGCGGTTTTGGCGCACTCATCCTCAAGCTTCGGCCGCATTGCTGACCCTACTTTCGCGGTACGCCATGTAGGTCACGCTCGAAAATATCATGACACCGCCCACCCAGATAAAGACGCTTGGGACCTCGGCGAAGAAGACGTAGCCGATGGCCGCCGACCAGATCAGTTGTAAGAAGAACATTGGCGAGATGACGTTGGTCTCGACCTCCTTGAGCGCTTGGGTGAAGGCGAAGGCCGACAGGGTGCCGACGATGCCCATGGCGGCAAGCCACAGCAGCTGGCGTGCGTCCGGCCACTGCCAGACGAACAACGCGGGCACCAGCGCCAGCGGCGCGCGCAGCAATAATGCTAAGAGGGTGATCGTGACAACGGAATCGGTGCGGGTCAGCACCTTGATCACAAGGATTGTGAACGCGAACAGTATCGACCCGGCGATAACCAGCAACGCACCGGTGTCCACTGCCACCATTCCGGGGCGCACGATGACGAAGACCCCGGCAAAGCCGAACAAGATGGCCACCCATTTTGCCATTCCCACCCGCTCCTTGAGAAGCAGCACGGCCAGCACAGTCGTGAAAATGGGCATCGTGAAATTGAGCGCCGTGACGGTCGCCAGGGGCGTGAAGCTCAAGGCGTAATATACAGCCAATATACCTACCACGCTGAGAAGGCCGCGAGCGACATGGAGCATGAATTTGTCGGTGCGAAACGAGCGCAGGCCGTAGCGAGGGACCAACAGCAGCATCGTGAGCAACCCGAAAAACGCCGAGAAGAAGGCGATCTGAAATGGATGTAAGTCCACCGAGAGATGCCGCACCACGGCCATGCCCGCGGAGAAAGTGATGGTGGACAGGAGCGCGAGCGCCATACCAAGCATCTTGTTCGATAATCCAAAGACGCCCGCTCGGGTGGATTTGGTCAACTTGAGATCCGGATCGTGGTGGAGATTAGGTGCTGCATGCTATTTCGCTTTGAACTCGTCGAACTGACCCTCTACGTCGAATCCGACGACCACGCCGGCTCCCAGCATCTTCTCGGTAGCCGTTGCCACCTGCGATCTGACGGCAGCATCGACGTCTTCGGCAGCTTCACTGTTAGAAAGGTAGGTACCGATGGCATTTGAGTAAGCACGACGCAATTGACGGATCTCAGCACGTACCTTGCCCAACGCCGCCTCATCTGCAAAACGAAGTGTCACGGTAACTGACACCATTTTCGGGTTGTAGCCAATAGGATTTCCGGTGCTGGTTTTCTCGAGCTTCGTTTTGACGGGCGCGGCAAGTTCCACAACAAGCGAATGCTTATCGACTGCAGCATCTTCGCCATGTGAAGTGCCACCTTTGTTGTCAAGCCAGAGATACGCCCCTCCGGCAATCGCCAATGCGACTACTGCGCCGATAACGATACTTCTCATTTTCCCTCCAAACGCAAAAATGCTAGTCGAATGCCGCCATTCCCTTTGCAACTCCTGGCCGCACCGCCATTTTGCCCGCCCAGCGCTTGAGATTTGGGAAATCGCCGCGCATCTCGATCAACGTCTTACGCATCGCGTAAAAGGAATAAAGCGCGAGGTCGGCGACGGAGATTTCACCAGCCAGAAATTGCTCTTCGCCGAGTCGGTGGTCGATGTGGCTGAAATAGGTAAGCATCCGGTTCTTGAAGGCATCGATGGTCGATCCGACCCTCCACGGATCGGCTGGCGGAACCATGAACAGCGCGCTGTTGGTGCCAGCGACGTCCGAAGTCGCGCACATCAACCATTGGAAGGCAAGCGCACGTCGCGCCGGATCGCTCGGCAGAAACTTATCCGATTTCTCCGCTGCATAAAGCAGGATTGCCGAAGACTGGCTGAGTGTCAGCGGTTTGCCGCCGGGACCGTCATGATCGACAATGATCGGGATCGCCCCAAGTGGGTTGAGCGCCAGGAATTCAGGCGTCTTCGTCTCGCCCCATATACCGGGATCCACCTTGTGCACATTGTGTTCTAGGTCGCATTCGGCCAAAGCGATGCATGCACGCAGACCGTTGCCCGTTGCGAACGAGTAGAGATCGATCAAGAGTTGTCCTCCCCCGGTTCAATTTGATCGGGCGCGATCCATCAGCCCCCGATTTCGACCCTAATATCCGTGGGGTTTCCTCCGCAGGTGTCGTTCATGTCTTGGGGACATGCGGAAACAACAATGTAGGCGTCCATCTCAGCCCGCATCGTCAGACTGTCGCCTGCTTTCGTCGACGGCGCGCGGATCTCGAAGCTGCCATCGGGATATAGAAAGAAGTTCGTAAAGAGATTCCAGGGCTGCGGCGTATAGGGAAGCGCCAACCCCAACTCAGCCAGTGCCTTGTGCAGGTTATCCGTGCAGTTTGCATGCGACTCATCTGCGCCCAACTCCAGATAGCGGTACTTGTCGCAGGCGGCAAACTCCATGTCATGCTCGCCCGGCGAGTTGTCCTGAACCAAAGTAACGATGGGACGGCGGTGGTTCGTGTAGGCGGCATCACCCTCGCGCGGGTACAGCTTTTCGATCGACGGCCTTGTGTGTTCGCAGGACAAGTGCTCGAAGATATCGTCATGGTTGAAGGCCCAAAAAT
>CBDCIT010000005.1:0-28751 GCA_965217615.1 Alphaproteobacteria bacterium | reverse complement strand
CCGAGTCCGGCCGACCTGGCGAATGCAACTTGCTCCGTCCAGACCGATCCGACCGCCGTCTGCGTACCGTCATAGCAACCTCCTATGCCAGAGTGTTGCGACGACCGATTGAACTCGCCTTGCACACCGCGGTCGGAATGGTGGATCAGCCCCATGGGCAACCGGCGGCTGCGGATCGCCATCTTCAGCGCCTCCTCGCACAGGACGCTCTTCAGCCGCTCGGACATCGACCAGCCGACGATCTCCATCGTGGCCAGATCCTTGACGGCGGCGAGGTAGAGCCAGCCTTCGTCAGTTGGGATGTAGGAGATGTCAGCGAGCCAGACCGCATCGGGCGCAACGGCTTCGAAGTTGCGGTCGAGCAGATTGGGCGCGATCGCATGGGAGTGGCGGCTGTCGGTGGTGATCGGCGCCCGCCGCCTGCCTCGCGGTGGACGAATGCCGGTCTCTCGCATGAGCTTGGCGACCGTGCGCTTCGAGGTGCGAAAGCCGCGGGCTTTCAACTCGGCATGGATCCGAGGCGCGCCGTAGCACCTCTTGCTCTGCTCGAAGATCTCCCGGATCTCGGACCCGAGCCTGCCACGCCGGGCAACGCGTTCAGCTCTCTTTGGGGCCGCACGCCGCCGGGCGTGGAACCAGCTGTGAGCAACCCCCAGGACCCGACACATGAACCGGATGGCGTGCTCTGAAGCATGGGCGGCGATGAAAGCGTGCTTCGTCTTCATGTCTTCGCCGCCTGTTGAGCGAAAAAAGCCGAGGCTTTGCGTAGAACCTCAACCTCCTCCGTCAGCCGCTTGTTATCCCGGCCAAGCTGCACCAGTTCAGCGGCCTCGGCTTTCTGCGCCGCGGTCGCCGCGGCCGAGCCCGCGGCCTCAAGCTCGAGCCTTCAACTGCGTTGGCGTGACGCCGAGCTCGGCAGCACACTGCTATGCGTCGCACCCGGCTCCGACAGCCGGGCAACCGACTGTTCCTTGTATTCCGGTGAAAATCGCCGCCTCGTCTGCTTTGTCATCTCGTCCCTCCAGGTCGGTATTCAATTTACCGCCTGGTCCGGGATCCGGGGCAACGTCATACCGCCGCCTTCACGAGTGCTGGTACCGGACCTGCCGTGAGAGCGTCACATAACAGCCCGTTGATTAAGTCGGCGCCGTCTGATTCTCTGGTTCCCTGATTTGCAGGGGGATTTGCCGATCGCGATGGGTCGGTAGAAGGATGGTCAGGGGGACCTGATGGTGAGCTGGTCGGAGATGCCGCGCTCTCCGGGTCATGTGTTTTATGACCGCTTGCAGTCGGTGCTGATCGAGGGCGGCTTTGACGCCTTTGCCGAGGCGAGCTGCCGGCCTTATTACGCGGCCCGGATGGGCGCGCCCTCGGTGCCGCCCGGGCGCTATTTCCGGATGCACCTGGTGGGCTACTTCGAGGGCATCGACAGCGAGCGCGGTCTGGAGTGGCGCTGCTCGGACTCGCTTTCGCTGCGGGCGTTCCTGCGTCTGGGGAGCCGTGATCGGGTAGCGGACCATTCCTGGCTGTCACGGAGCCGCACGCGCCTGCCCCATGAAGTCCACGCGGCGGCCTTCGACTGGGTTCTGGTGCTGATCGCCGAGGTGGGGCTGATCAAGGGCGAGCGCATCGGCGTCGATGCCTCGACCATGGAGGCCAACGCGGCGCTGCGGAACATTGTGCGGCGCGACAACGGCGAACCGGACTCAAAGGGATAAGCCCTTCATACAACTATTGAATTAATCCATCCTGTAGATCAACATACCATATCCGATTCTCCGAATTCCATCAGCCCCCGAGGAAAAGCACCAATGAACGTAGAACCAATCATCGATGCTAGATTCAAGCGATTCCGCACTTCATTTGAACTTGAAAACATGGAAGATGGTTTCGCTTTTGAGAGGTTTGTAAATCATGCAATATTATCTGGTCATCAGCCTGATGCCTTTGGCTCTGATGAAGAATTGCTGGATACAATCTGTGTCGGAGGTCAAGATGACATGGGAATCGATGGAATAGGAATTAAACTGAATGGATTATTTGTTAGGGGGGTCGAAGACGTAGACGATATAACAGATAAATTTAAACGTGCCACCGTTGAGTTTATATTTATCCAATCGAAACTTAGTAAGAAATTTGATCTTGGCGACTTTACTAAATTTGCCTCTGGCGTCAAAGATATTTTATCAGAGAACCATCTTAAACCCCGCAATCAAAAAGTTAATCAAGCCTTAGTGGTTAAGGATTACCTTCTCAGCGATGACGTAGTCGTTCTATGGGAAACAAACCCAATTGTCCGGGTCTATTATGTCGCGATGGGGAAATGGACTGATAGCGACCACTTGAATGCTGAATCTGAACAATTCAAGAAAGAAGTCGGAGCCCTTCCAACGTACGGCGACTGCCACGTGCATTTTGTAGATGCGAACGCCTTAAAAACAATTTGTGACAATAATGAAAACACTTTCTCAGCGACGATTGAGGCCATTGACACAATGTCTTTGACCGCGTCACCCGGAGTCACTGATTCCTGCATTGCACTGTGCTATGCTGAGGAATATTTGAAATTATTGATAACTGAAGAAGGGGTAATTCGAAAGTCACTATTTGATGACAACGTGCGTGATTATCAGGGACCAAATAGCGTAAATGAAGAAATCCAGGAAACAATCACGGGCGAACCGGAAAAATTCGGACTCTTGAATAACGGCATTACCGTCGTTTGTGATGACTATGTTTCTAGTAACCGCCGCATCACTATAAAGAACCCACAAATTGTAAATGGATGTCAAACTAGTCATGTTCTATTTGATGCACGTGAAAGCTCGGCTGACATCTCGTCTGTTCCAGTCCAACTAAAGTTAATTTCTGCTAAAGATCTCGATATAATTAATCAGATAGTCAGAGGCACAAATCGTCAAAACATCGTTCTGGATGAGGCATTCGAAACGACAAAACAATTTCATAAAGATTTAGAGCAGTTCTTTGATGCCGTCGCCCCGCAATACGAACGCATTTATTATGAGAGGCGTTCGAAACAATTTCAACACAATCCGCTTATCAGGCAGACAGATAAAGTGAACTTACGCACTCTCACGCAGTCTATGGTGGGTATGTTCCTAGAGCAACCAGAGTTATCGCACAGGCACGAGTCTAAACTACTAAAGCAGTTTGAGAATAAACTTTATTTGGATCAACATTCAAAATTACCGTACTACACGGCCGCATTAATGTTTTTGACGCTTGAAAGACTATTCAGAAATGGACAATTTGACAAGAAACGGTTTTATTCATTTCGAGCCCATTTGACAAAGGTTTTCAAACGTTTGGTACATGGAGCAACCCCGCACCTGAACCAAGAGCGGATGATTGATGAATATTGCGAGAAACTTCTCTCTGTTTTGACGGAACCGAGTCAAACAAAGTTATACCTTGATAGAACATTAGAACTGTTTGAACAATCGCGCAAAAAATGGATTACTGAATTGGGTCGAAGCGCTGATGGTATTAAGGACATAACGGACTTCACAAAACTCCTATTGAGTGCGTGCCAAGAAGCAGATGGTTCCGATGACGTGGAACCTACAGAGACCGATCGAGACACAGGGCGAGTGGTTAAGGTGTTTTACGACCGAAACCGCGATTTCGCCGGCTTTATTGGTAGGAGCGGCCAAGATTTATTCTTTCATAGTAAGCAATGTCCGACTTTGTCCTTCGACTCCCTAGAAGGCGAACTGGTGTCCTATCGAGAAAGTGCAAACAGAAAGGGCTGGGCTATAGCGGTGGAAGTTGAGAGGTTGTGATCCAGCCCTGTAGGTGAATGCCGTGCTGCCCGGCCAGTCCAGCCCGATCCCCCACGCAGGTAGAAGTTGACATTGCTCCCGGATCCCGGACCAGGCGGTAAATTGAATACCGATCTGGAGGGACGAGATGACAAAGCAGACGAGGCGGCGATTTTCGCCGGAATACAAGGAACAGTCGGTTGCCCGGCTGTCGGAGCCGGGTGCGACGCATAGCAGTGTGGCTGCCGAGCTCGGCGTCACGCCAACGCAGTTGAAGACTTGGCGGCTCGAGCTTGAGGCCGCGGGCTCGGCCGCGGCGACCGCGGCGCAGAAAGCCGAGGCCGCTGAACTGGTGCAGCTTCGCCGGGATAACAAGCGGCTGACGGAGGAGGTTGAGGTTCTACGCAAAGCCTCGGCTTTTTTCGCTCAATGGGCGGCGAAGACATGAAGACGAAGCACGCTTTCATCGCCGCCCATGCTTCAGGGCACGCCATCCGGTTCATGTGCCGGGTCCTGGGGGTTGCTCACAGCTGGTTCCACGCCCGGCGGCGTGCGGCCCCAAAGAGAGCTGAACGCGCTGCCCGGCGTGGCAGGCTCGGGTCAGAGATCCGGGAGATCTTCGAGCAGAGCAAGAGGTGCTACGGCGCGCCTCGGATCCATGCCGAGTTGAAGGCCCGCGGCTTACGCATCTCGAAGCGCTCGGTCGCCAAGCTCATGCGAGAGAACGGCATTCGTCCACCGCGAGGCAGGCGGCGGGCGCCGATCACCACCGACAGCCGCCACTCCCATGCGATCGCGCCCAATCTGCTCGACCGCAACTTCGAAGCCGCTGCGCCCGATGCGGTCTGGCTCGCTGACATCTCCTACATCCCAACTGACGAAGGCTGGCTCTACCTCGCCGCCGTCAAGGATCTGGCCACGATGGAGATCGTCGGCTGGTCGATGTCCGAGCGGCTGAAGAGCGTCCTGTGCGAGGAGGCGCTGAAGATGGCGATCCGCAGCCGCCGGTTGCCCATGGGGCTGATCCACCATTCCGACCGCGGTGTGCAATATGCCTGCGGTGACTACCGCAAGCTGCTCCGCCTCCATGGCATCAAGGCCTCCATGAGCCGCAAGGGGAATTGCCTCGACAACGCCCCTATGGAGAGCTTCTTTGGGTCTCTCAAGACCGAACTCGTGCACCGTACCCGGTTTTCTACCCGGCGCGAGGCCAAGGCTGCGCTATTCGAGTACATCGAGATCTTCTATAACCAACGACGGCGCCACTCGAGCATCGGCTACCGGACGCCGGCACAGGCCAGGAGGGATATGACCATCGCTCAGGCCGCATAGGTGAAGAACCACCTGGTCCGGATTTTGGGGTCAACGTCAAGTCGCCGGCAATCGCGGCCTGCCGGATGGCAGGCACATTCCGGCCGCGACCGTGAATGCCGCCACACCGGCATGCCGCGTCCGCCTGCCGGTCGACCTGATGTGGCGAGATTGCGCCGCCCCGCCGGTCGGGCGTCGATACGGCGCCGACTCTTCGGAGGATTCGGCGTTCCTAGGCTCGCGAAAAATGGCCGACAGATAACACCATGCATTTCCGAATCCAAAGCCGCTCCGGTCACAAGCCGGAATTCCCTCCGCAACGTGGACGATACCCATGAGCTGCACGCCAGCGAACCTAAGGTCCACCGGCCAGCCAAAGCCGGAGCGGTTCAGTAGGCCTCCGGTGGCCTGCCCCCGTTGAGTGGTCCAGTTTGATTGTTAGTGCATGACAGGCCTTTGGTTCATCGGGACGATGGTTTCCGGGGCCGGTGGTCGGTAGTCCAAAGCGCTGTGTGGTCGTTTCGTGTTGTAGTGACGTTGACCCCAAAATCCGGACCAGGTGGTTCTTCACCTATGCGGCCTGAGCGATGGTCATATCCCTCCTGGCCTGTGCCGGCGTCCGGTAGCCGATGCTCGAGTGGCGCCGTCGTTGGTTATAGAAGATCTCGATGTACTCGAATAGCGCAGCCTTGGCCTCGCGCCGGGTAGAAAACCGGGTACGGTGCACGAGTTCGGTCTTGAGAGACCCAAAGAAGCTCTCCATAGGGGCGTTGTCGAGGCAATTCCCCTTGCGGCTCATGGAGGCCTTGATGCCATGGAGGCGGAGCAGCTTGCGGTAGTCACCGCAGGCATATTGCACACCGCGGTCGGAATGGTGGATCAGCCCCATGGGCAACCGGCGGCTGCGGATCGCCATCTTCAGCGCCTCCTCGCACAGGACGCTCTTCAGCCGCTCGGACATCGACCAGCCGACGATCTCCATCGTGGCCAGATCCTTGACGGCGGCGAGGTAGAGCCAGCCTTCGTCAGTTGGGATGTAGGAGATGTCAGCGAGCCAGACCGCATCGGGCGCAGCGGCTTCGAAGTTGCGGTCGAGCAGATTGGGCGCGATCGCATGGGAGTGGCGGCTGTCGGTGGTGATCGGCGCCCGCCGCCTGCCTCGCGGTGGACGAATGCCGTTCTCTCGCATGAGCTTGGCGACCGAGCGCTTCGAGATGCGTAAGCCGCGGGCCTTCAACTCGGCATGGATCCGAGGCGCGCCGTAGCACCTCTTGCTCTGCTCGAAGATCTCCCGGATCTCTGACCCGAGCCTGCCACGCCGGGCAGCGCGTTCAGCTCTCTTTGGGGCCGCACGCCGCCGGGCGTGGAACCAGCTGTGAGCAACCCCCAGGACCCGGCACATGAACCGGATGGCGTGCCCTGAAGCATGGGCGGCGATGAAAGCGTGCTTCGTCTTCATGTCTTCGCCGCCCATTGAGCGAAAAAAGCCGAGGCTTTGCGTAGAACCTCAACCTCCTCCGTCAGCCGCTTGTTATCCCGGCGAAGCTGCACCAGTTCAGCGGCCTCGGCTTTCTGCGCCGCGGTCGCCGCGGCCGAGCCCGCGGCCTCAAGCTCGAGCCGCCAAGTCTTCAACTGCGTTGGCGTGACGCCGAGCTCGGCAGCCACACTGCTATGCGTCGCACCCGGCTCCGACAGCCGGGCAACCGACTGTTCCTTGTATTCCGGCGAAAATCGCCGCCTCGTCTGCTTTGTCATCTCGTCCCTCCAGATCGGTATTCAATTTACCGCCTGGTCCGGGATCCGGGAGCAATGTCAGTAGTGTCTCCTCCACTGTTTGATCAGAATCTGCGCCTCTCTGTTGATCGGCGTGTCGATTGGACGCCGATAAGCACGCTAACCCGCGGATTTTACTGGACCTAGGGGGGGCAAAATTGGACGCCGATCAACAACAGGTCAGGTGGACGTAGTCTCCGCCTGCACCGAGGCATCGAGAATGTCGGCGCCGATGCTGTCGGCCACCCGTGCCGAGGACGCCTTGATCGAATCCCGCGCCAGATGTGCATAGCGCGAAGTCGTCTCGATCTTGTTGTGGCCCAGCAGCTTACCGATCATCGAGAGCGATTCCCCGAGCGCCAGCGCCCTGGACGCAAACGAATGCCTGAGGTCATGAAGCCGCACGTCGTCAAGGTCCGCTTCCACCCGCACCCGGTCCCAGTAGTGGTTGAGGTCGGGCAGGTGCCTGCCCGGCTTGGTGCCCGGAAACACCCACGGGTTGCCCTTGATGCGCGGCAACTCTTCGAGCACACGCGCCGCCGCCGGCGACAGCGGCACCAGCCGCGACCCAGTCTTCGAATCGGCGAGCCGGATCTCGCCCGCATCCAGGTCCACGTGCTTCCACGCGAGCGCGACGATCTCGTTGCGCCGGCACCCGGTCAGCATCAGCAGCCGGATCGCCGCCGCCGGATAGACCGGCAGCCGACCCGCCGCCTCCATCTCGTTCAGCACCGCCCCCAGATGGCGGAACTCCGCCTCGGTCAGGAACCGCTCGCGCTTCTTCTCAGGGTACTTGCGTACGTACCTACACGGATTGCCGCCGGTGCGCAGCTTCCACTCCTCGGCGAGGTTGAAGATGCTGTTCCCGATCTCCAGCGCCCGGTTCGCCTGATAGGGGATGTGGCGGAGATCGAGGTGCAGCTTGTTGATGTGCTTGCGCTCCACATCCGCCACCGCCTCATCCCCGTAGGACGGCACGATGAAGCGCTCCACCACGCTGCGGTACATCTTCTGTGTGCTCTCCTTGCAGCGCACGTCGATATGCTCTTCCAGATACCGCGCCGCGAGTTCCGCCACCGTCACCGAGCCCCGCTCCACCGGGTCCCCGCCGCTTTTGATGCGGTTGATGGTCTCGGCCGCCTTCTTGCGCGCCTGATCCGCGGTGATCACACCGTGGCGCCCCAGCGTGACCCGACGCGACTTTCCCCGGTGGCGGGTCTGGACCACGTACACCTTCGACCCCGACGGATACACCCTCACCCCGAAGCCCGGTATCCGGTCGTCCCAGAAGACCGCGTCGCGGTCCTCGACGAAGAACGCATCGACGGTGCGCTTGGAGATGGTTCGGAATTTCAGCTTGGCCATGCGATGCCCCTCAGTTGAGAATCGTTCTCACCGCCGCCCGGTCGCTTGTCTGTTGGCTACACGCCGTAAGCGTAAGCATGACGCAAGCGACCGGAGGTGTACTCAAGGGACTTGTATCGCAGCCAACGGAAGGTTTCAAGGGGTGTCGAGGTGGGAGCAACTCATTGTTCTGTAGGGAATAACTTAAGAAATGTCGTCTCCTGCGCTCCCCTGCGCTCTACAGGGGTCTCTTGTCCAGATATCCGAAAATGTCCCTCCATTTAAGTGGCGTCGATATCGAGGGTGATGCGCGCGGGCGGCGTGTCGCAGGCGTCGAGGAACAGCGCGACGAACAGGTTGGAGAGGCTCTTGAGATTGGGGACCATCTGGTGATAGCGGCGGTTGCCGGTTTCCCAGGATTGTTCCAGCCGGCTCAGCGTTGACTTGCCGGCCAGCGGAGCCGGGGTCCCGGGATATTCGGTTCCCGGTGAGGCCAGCAATTTCAAGGCCGGGTCGAAACGGAGGGTGTCGTGGTCGATGATGTCTTCATAGCCGAGCGCCATCCCGCAAACCCGTTGAGCCAACAGGGCGGGAAGGGTATGGGTTAGGCGTTCTCGATCCCGGTGATCGGTGAAACAGCCCGCCATGCGTTCGAACAGGCGTATCCGGCGCGCCCGCTCGCGCAGTAACAGGACACCGGCGTCCGAGGTGATCTCGCCGCCGTCGAAGGCGGCGAACACCACCCGTTTGCCGTAATCCGCAAAGCGCATGAAGTTCCCCCTCAAGACATGGATATCACGCGATCCATCATAGAGTATTGCGTGGGGCATCGAAGAAGAACACAAGCGTTGAGCCCCGGTTTCCGATAGGCTGGCACCCTCCTGTGATACGCCACGCGAGGTCTCCATGCCGGTCAGCAAGAAGCGCCGCAACAACAAGAGAAAGCCCGCGCCCACCGCCAGGAAAAAGCCGGCCCTCGAGCCTGTGTCCGAGCCCGCGCCGCCTTTGCCCGACCGTCGGGCTCTGGAGGGGGTGATGGCCAAGCTCGCCGGCGGGCTGTCCTCCGGCTTTGACGGAAGCGACGGTGATGACGCGGCGCTTTGGCAGGCCCAGGAACTCATGTACGAAGCCTGGGACACGGGCGCCAAACGCGAACGGATCGAACTGGCCAAACGGGCGCTGGAGATATCCGAACTCTGCGCCGACGCTCATGTGCTGCTGGCGGAAGAGGCGGCGAAGACCCTCGTCGAGGCGCGGCGCCATTATGAGGCCGGCGTTGCCGCCGGGGAACGGGCGCTTGGGGCGCAAGCCTTCGAGCGTGATGCCGGCCACTTCTGGGGCCTTCTGGAGACCCGCCCTTACATGCGCGCCCGCGCCGGTCTCGCCGAATGCCTGTGGGCGGCGGGCGAGCGCGCTGCGGCCATCGGCCATTACCGGGATATGCTGCGCCTCAACCCCAACGACAATCAGGGTCTGCGCCATGTCCTGACGTCCTGGCTGCTCGCCACCGGCGATCACGGCGCCCTGGAGGAACTGCTCGCCGCCTATGACGATGATGTGTTCGCCGCATGGGCCTACGCCAAGACCCTGCTGGCTTTGCGCAAGGACGATGAGGCCGATGCCCGCACCGCCCTGGCTGCCGCCTGGAAGCGCAATCCCCATGTCCCCGCTCTGTTGACCGGCGCCATGCCGATCCCCGAACATCAGGACGACCACTACACGCTGGGCTCACCCGACGAGGCGGTCATCTATGTGTTGCAAAACAGGGAAAACTGGACGGCGACACGGGGCGCCTTGCAATGGCTCGCCGAAACCGTGCAAACCCTCCCGCCGCCGGACGAAAAACGGCCCTGAACGGAAAAACACCCTGTATTTTTGTCGCTTCCCGAAAATTTCTATAACTGTTTGTTTGCAATAGATAATCAGACTCCACACTATTCTTCGGTGAGAAATCCGGGTCAAAGAACTTCGCGCCGATGCATTCGAAGGTGGTGCAAACGTCATTCTGCAGTTCGAGGCTGGGTTCGACGCCGACGGGGCGCTTGCCGACGTGCGGGAAAAAGTCGATCTCGTGAAACCGGACCTGCCGGAGGATTCCGACGAGCCGACCGTGCATGAAGTCAACCTGAGCCTGTTTCCCATTCTGGTCGTAACTCTTTCGGGCGAAGTGCCGGAACGCGCGGTCCTGAAGATCGCGCGCGATCTTAAAGACGACATCATCGCCATCCCACAGGTACTCGACGTCAAGATCACCGGAAACCGCGAGGAAGTCGTGGAGATTGTGATCGATCCATTGCTTGTCGAAAGCTACGGCCTGGATCCCTTTACTATTCTATCGTTGGTCACTCGGTCCAATCTGCTGGTTGCCGCCGGTGCTCTCGATACGGGTCGAGGCCAATTCTCCATCAAACTTCCCGGCCTGTTCGAGACCGCCGGCGACATTCTCGACATGCCACTCAAAGTCGATGGTGATGCGGTCGTGAAAATTCGCGATATTGCAGAGGTAAAGCGCACGTTTAAGGACGTCCGCACCTATGCCCGAGTCGACGGCAAGCCGGCGCTGGCCCTCGAGGTCTCCAAGCGTGCCGGCGAGAACATTATTGATACGATTGCCACGGTCAAGGCGGCGGTCGACGCTTCGAGTTCGGAATGGCCGCCAGGCCTTGAAGTGGCTTACAGCCAGGATCGTTCGACAGACATTCGCAGACTTACAGAACAACGTCATCGGTTGTGTCTCGAAAGTGGTGGAAATTGGTTTTGGCGCCTCTCCGAGCGGGCTGAGTTTTGCGGCGGTCAGGCCGCTCGGTCAAGGGTTTCGTCGGCGATTAGCTGATCGAGGGTTTCCCATCCATCGACTTTGCGCATCTGGATTTGGCCGGAAGCGAGGAGCGCCCAGAGGAGCATCGGCACTGTTTCGGGACACGGCAGCACGGTCTGTGTTTTGATCCGGCGCTTGAACTCCTCGTTGAGACGCTCAATGGCGTTGGTCGTTCGGGCTGATTTCCATTGGCTCTTGGACAGGCGCGTGAAGGTAAAGAGCTTGTCGCCCGCTTCTGCGAGGCTGTCCGCGACGGCCCTGCATTTCAGCCGCCACTTGCGGACAAACGTCTTGCGGCGGGTTTCCACCTCGGAGGCAGTGTCGGCATAGATCATATCGCGGTAATCTTCGCTCAGCTCGTCATGCATGTGTTTGGGAGCATGACCCAGAAGGTTGCGGTGCTTGTGCACGGTGCAGCGTTGAACGGGAAGGTCATCGCCCCAAAGCGCCGACAGAGCCGCCTCCAGTCCCGGCGCGCCATCGACGATGACAAACCCGGGCCGTTTCAGTCCACGCGCATCAAGGTCGTCGAGGAACTGGCGCCACGCCGCCTGGCTTTCTCCGCCCATATTCCCGATCGAAAGCAAGACCTTCTGGCCATCCCGGCGCACCCCTATAGCCGCGAGAACCGAGATGTTGGTGGCCTTGCGATCCAGTCGGGTCTTGATCACAGTGCCGTCAAGGATCAGCCGAACGATATCCTCATCCGCGAGGCCACGGCTGCACCAGGCGTCCCAATCGACCTTCACCTTGCGCCACGCCCGGCTCACAACGTCCTTGCTCACAGCACCCCGGAAGAGCCCGAACAGCGCGCGTTTCACCCGCCGCGTGTTGGTTCCGGACAGATACACCGAAGCGATCAGCGCCTCGGCCTTTCTGGTCAGCCGCTGGTAGCGCGGCAGCGCCCGCGAACGCCATTCCGACGCCCGACCGTCTTCCTCAACGATCCGTGCACGCGGCACGCTCACCCTCTCGGTCCCGAATGTCCCCGTCAGTTGCCGCTCCCGGTGCCCGTTCCGATACCCTTGCCGAAGCGCGTCCTCTCGACCGTATCGGCAGCGCCCGAGAAACTGCGCAAGTTCCTCCTCAAAAACGGCCTCGATCGTGGATCTGATGTTCTCCCGCAGCCGGTCCTCGAGCGGATCATAGCCGGCGTCATTGGCCAGTAGCGAAAGCGCGCAAGTCTCGGTAGTGTTCTTCATGGCGTGATCTCCTTGGCGGTGCTAGCCGCCGGTTGGGTGATTGTCTTGTCACCCGGAGATTACGCCATCCTCAAATTTCCACCACTTTCGAGACACAACCACGTCATCGCAGCGGTGATACTGGTGATGATCGTCGTCGTTGCTGCGCTCGGCGTGCGCACTGGTCTCCTCGTCGGAATCGCCATCCCTGGCTCCTTCCTCACCGGTATCCTCGTGCTTGCCACCTTCGGACTCACCGTCAACATCGTCGTCCTCTTCTCGCTCATCCTGGCAGTGGGACTGCTGGTGGATGGCGCCATCGTCGTCACCGAATACGCCGACCGCAGGATGACTGAAGGTCTCCGACCAAGTGACGCCTATGCTTTGGCGTCAAAGCATAGGTCGTGGCCGATCATCGCCTCCACCGCTACAACGTTGGCGGCTTTGTCGGGTAGGGCACTGGCGCGCGCACCAGTAGGTGGAGGGTTTCCAGCCCCGCCCTTTCGGTTGCGGGGTGGGTTCACAGTTCCACCATAGGCCACGTTTCCAGCCGCCCTCCCTAAAATTCCGGACATCGGGTTTTCCCCGGTCCGGCTTCAAGCATCAGGCACCTCACAGTTCGGAGTGGAGCCTTCCGCGGACGCGTCAGGGTTAAGGTCGACCCAGCCATTCTCCTGACCACAGCCCTCGTTTGCTCCGTCCTTAGACCGTGCCGACCGCCTTGAAGACCGTCCGCCTCTGTGTGCGGACCATACGGTAGCAGCACTGCCACCTGAGCCCTGAGGTCCTCGCTCCAGCCGGGTTATGTTGTCCCGCCCATCAACGCTTGACGACCTCATCCGCCAGTCTGGAGATCTCCGTCTCATTTCCCGGCACAGCCAGTTATAGACACGGTCTTTGACATCCAAGGATCATCCTGTCTGACCTCCACACCTTCCGGACTTTCACTGCTGTACTGTCCAGTATTGCCGCCTTCAATACGCCGGGAGCCCCGATGCGTGCGCCTCAGTTCTTCCGCACCGGCACTGGCCATCGGATAGGCAGGAAACCCTTGGCAGCTCCGTTTACCCCGCAAATCAGCTTCATGCAGGACATGATTTTCGACGCTTAATCCGTTCACTTTCGTTACGGCCCTACTGTTCGCTCGCCCCACCGAACTGACCAGACCTGAGAGGCACTACGACCCTCCGGCCCTCCGGGGCTTTTACTTCCGGGCTTTCAGACCACCGGGTCGCCCCGCATGCCTGCCGGATATCACTACGGCGCTAAACTGAGAATTGCGCCGACGGGACTCTCACCCGCAAGTACAGCAGCTAGTCTCGCTGCACCCTGCCGCTCGTGTTTTGGCCCGGCGTGGTCGGTGAATTCATGAAGTTCCTGCCGATTACGCTGATCGCCGTGCTTTGCACCTCGCTCCTTATGGCCCTCATCTTTGTGCCGACGGTGGGTTCCTACGTTGGTCGCCCCGTCAGCGTCGGCAACAAGACCGCAATCACCATTGCGGCGGGACGCGAAGATGAGATCGAGCAAGTAGGTGGTCTGGTCGGCGTCTATGTAAAGGTCTTGAAAGCCGCACTGCGCTATCCCTCGCTTGTTCTTGCCCTCGCGTTAGTGTCGCTGTTGGGATCGTGGTTCGCTTACGGGACGTATGGCAGCGGCGTCGAGTTTTTTCCTGACATAGAGCCCGAACAGGCAATTGTACAGGTCCATGCCCGCGGAAACATGTCGGTCGATGAGAAGGACGCACTCGTCGCAGAAGTCGAACGCCATGTCCTCGACATTGGCCGCGAACATGGTGAGTTCGAGACCGTATATTCCGCGAGCGGCCTTCTCGATAACCGCAGTTCGAACGCCGCCGAGGACGTGATTGGATCGATTCGCTTTGAATTTGTCGAATGGGACAAACGCCGTCCGGCACGCGAGATCTACGCCGATATCCACAGCCGCGTTGCGCACCTTGCCGGAATCATTGTCGAGGTGAGACAGCCGGAGGTCAGTCCTCCCGTTGGCAACCAGCGCACTTACAGCTAAGCGCACGCCGGCCTGAACTTCTCGAAGACGCCGTCGCGCAAGCCCGGGATTTCTTCGATGCTCTCCCCGGCTTGAAAGACATAGAGGACAGCCGGCCGGTTCCTGGAATCGAGTGGGAGCTTACCGTAGACTGGGCCCAGGCAGCCCGCTTTGGTGCCGATGTCGCGGTTACTGGCAGCTTTATTCAGCTCGTGACCAAAGGGTTGAAAATTAGCGAATATCGGCCCGATGACGCGGACGAGGAAATTGACATTATTGCCCGCTTCCCGCGCGACGCTCGGACGATCAACAAGCTCGATCAAATCAAGATCAAGACGCCGCAGGGGCTGGTTCCAATCGGGAACTATGTGACGCGGACGCCGAAACCAAGGACCGGGCTGCTCCGCCGTGTCGACGCCAAGCGAATTGCCTTCGTCATGGCCGACGTGGAGGAAGGTGTCTTGCCCGACAATAAGGTAAAGGAGATCAAGGCTTGGCTGGAGACCGCGGGTTTCGATCCGACGATCGACGTCGACTTTAAAGGCGAAGACGAGGAACAGGTGGCAGCGCAGAAGTTTCTTTCCAAAGCCTTCGCCGTTGCTCTCTTCATCATGGCGTTGATCCTCGTAACGCAATTCAACAGTTTTTATAGCGGATTCCTAGTTCTCTCCGCGGTCATCATGTCGACGGTCGGCGTGATGCTTGGCCTTCTTGTCATTCAGCAGCCGTTCGGCATCGTCATGAGTGGTGTCGGTGTGATCGCCTTGGCGGGCATCGTCGTCAACAACAACATCGTCTTGATCGATACCTATGATCGAATCCGCAAGACTGTGCGTAATCCCGCAACGGCAATTTTGCTGACCGGTACGCAACGTCTTCGCCCCGTTCTCTTGACCTCGGTGACGACTATCCTTGGCCTGATGCCCATGGTGCTCGGTATCAACATCGACTTTGTTACGCGCAAAATCGCGGTCGGTGGCCCTTCAACGCAATGGTGGACGCAGCTCTCCACGGCCATTGCATTTGGCCTCGCGTTTGCGACCATACTAACGCTTATCGTCACCCCATCGGCGTTGATGCTTAAGGCCAACGTCGGCACATGGCGTGTGCGCCGTCGCGGTCTGCGAGAGGGTGCCGCCGTTGCCGGAGCAGCGGAATAGGCACGCAGACCGCCGCCCCGGCAACGTTTTAGGGCAGTCGACAACCTCGCGTTTGAGCTGGTCCCCATTGCATGTCAAGATTGAGCAGATTGGAGACGCCTATGTTTCGCGCAGCCGCCGTCATATTGAGTCTGCTGTGGTTCCCAGTCTCGGTTTCTGCCGAGAATTTGGATTCCTGCAAGAAAGCCAACGAAGCTCAAAGCGCGAGAGATTACGAAACCGCGATCTTGCACTACACCCAATGTGTCGAACGCGGCGACCTGACGACGAAAAACATGGTCTTGGCCCTATACGACCGCGGTAATGCGTATCTGGCGAAGGAGCAGTTCCTACAGGCAATTGAAGACTACAACAAAGTGACGCGGCTCGACCCGACACATGCCTACGCGTTTAACAATCGGGGAAACGCCCTGACGCGGATTGGGAAGTTGGACTTAGCGATTAAGGACTACGACCAGGCGATCCAGCTCGCACCGAAAGACGACGTTCCTCTGTTCAATCGTGGCAATGCGTACAACGTGAAGAAGCAATATGAGCGAGCGATACGCGATTACGGCGAAGCCATTCGTCTAAATCCAAACAACGTTCCTGCATACAATAATCGCGGAAACGTTTACCGGCAGACCGGTCAATATGACAGAGCAATTCTCGACTTCGATGAAGCGCTCCGTCTCCACTCGACGAGTGCCATCACCTACTACAACAGAGGAGTCGCCTACGCAGGTAAGCGGCAATACGACCGCGCGGACCGAGACTACAGCGATGCGATTCGGCTTGATCCGAATCAGGTCAGCGCCTACAGCGGCCGCGGTCGAACGCGGTTCTTGTCCGGCCGTTTCGATGTCGCCATAAGCGATTTCAGAACTGCAGTCGGGTTACAACCGAGGGATCCATACTCCGTTATCTGGCTTTTCCTCGCACAAGTTCGTTCGGGCCGCGATGGAAAGCGCGAACTCACCGCGAACGCTGTACTGTTCACCCGCGAACAATGGCCCGGTCCGATTATCGCCATGCTTCTGGATCAGGCGACCGTTCAGACAACCATCGATCAAGCATCTGACCGCGACCCAGCAAGACAACGCGAAAAACGCACCGAGGCCCTTTTCTATGCAGGACAGCACGAACTGGTGAAAGGTAGCCGCTCCGAGGCAATCGGATTCTTTCGTAACGCCGTCGAAGCCGGCGTGACTCATTTTTTTGAGTATGTGGCGGCGGAAGCAGAATTGAAACAGCTTGGATACTAGGCTGTACCGATCGCACCGGAAACCGGAAGACTAATTTCGAAACTCAGCCGCAGCGGCGAGCATTCGCGACACGGTGGTTATCCAACAAGCAGCGCCGAAGATCCAGGCGAGCAACGAGAAGTTGCCGGGAAAAACACAGATTAAGGCCAAGAAGGCGATTGTTTCGGTGCCTTCGGTTAGGCCACCCAGGTAAAACAGCGATTTCTGCCCTCTGACTTCAGTCGTAATGCCTCGCTTTGCGGCCATGATGGCGTAGGTAAGAAAACTCGCGCCAGTGCCAACGAAACTGAAAATAACAAAGGCGGCGGCAAGCGCATTTTCCTCTGGCCGGGCGAGTGCAAAACCGAACGGCACCGCCGAATAGAACAAGAAGTCGCCAACAATATCGAGATAGCCGCCGAGGTCGGTGATCTGGCTGTATCGGGCGACCGCCCCATCGAGCCCGTCAATAAGCCGATTGGCCAGGACAACGACCAAAGCCAAGCCGTATGCCTCGAACGCCAACGCCGGAATGACGAGCACGCCAATCAGGATACCCGCAACCGTCACTGTGTTCGCACGAACGCCGCTGCGGGCGATCCGAGCACCGCCATAGTCGAGCGCCGGCGTTATTAGGCGCCGCGCGGTAGCATCAAGCATTGGAACAAGAACATTCGGCTTGTAGGTCGCCGCGATTGCTAAACTGATCTCAGGTTGCGTCGGCGTCGTTCGGATTCGTCATCGCTCTCCGCCTCGTCCTTTTCCGATGGCGACTCTTCCGACTGAGGGGTCAATCCGTGCATATGTTCCGCTTCTGCCTTCAAACGGTTAAAAGAGCGCACCGAGAAAGGGAAACTCGCCATATATGCAATCATACAAAGCGTAAGCGTGTCCCAAGGCCGGCCAGCGACGCCGGCAAACAAGAGGCCAATCACAACGAGTAACGGCAGAACGAACCGGTTCGGAACTTTAATAGCCTTGAACGAGTAGGTCGGCAGATGACTCACCATCAACAACGCCACGAGCACGATCCAGACCCCCGGCACCGCCGGGTATGCCGCCAGATCGAGCCCAAATCCGAAGCTCACAACCATCGGCAAGAGGGATAATCCAGCACCGGCGGGCGCCGGTACTCCGGTGAAATAGTTGTAGGCGTATGGCGGCAATTTCCCCAGCATGCTGTTGAACCTCGCCAACCTCAGTGCACAGCAAACGGGGAAGAACAATGCAAGACCCCAACCGAAGCCACCCAATTCCTGGAGCGACCAGAAGAACAGCACCATCGCCGGTGCGACGCCAAAACAGACGAAATCCGACAACGAGTCGAGGATCGCCCCAAATTCGCTCGTAACGTTGAGCAAGCGGGCCATGCGCCCATCCAACGCATCGAGAATGCCGGCGATAACAATTGCAATCACCGCGAATTCCCATTTTCCATCGAGCCCAAATCGCACGGCGGTCAAGCCAACACACATCGCTGAAACTGTGATGATATGGGGAATGATCTTGTTGATTGCTTGACCCTTGAGGCGCGGCGTGCGCCTGATTTTTCGCCTACGTCCAAGTTTCATCGGACTTCGCCAGTTCTTGCCGATTCCTTCGATGTAAGGTCGGCCACGATCGTTTCACCAGCCACCATTCGGTGTCCGACGCACACCAAAGGCGCAACACCGTCTGGTAGGAAAAGGTCAACCCGGCTCCCGAACCGAATCATGCCGAATCGCTCGCCGGCCTTGACGTTTTGCTCCGACACTAACTCACACAAGATGCGCCGCGCCACCAGACCCGCAATTTGCACAAACGCGACCTCGGGCCCGCCCGGAGTCGCCAGCCGTACTGACTGGCGTTCATTGTCATCACTCGCCTTGTCGAGAGACGCATTGACGAATTTTCCAGGCCGATAGGAGAGTTTTGTGATGACGCCGTCAGCTGGAATTCGATTCACATGCACATCGAATACGTTCATGAAGATGCTGATTCGCGTGACCGGCGCATCACCCATCTCGAGTTCCTCCGGCGACGCCGCCGGTGTTATCATCTCAACGATGCCGTCGGCTGGGCTGACTACCAAACCGGCGCGCGTCGGCGTCACACGAACCGGGTCACGAAAGAAATAAGCGCACCAGATCGTTAGGCCGGCTCCAACAAGCCCAATCGCCGGCCATATAAGCCATACAAGCAGCGAAACGAGTGCGAACGCGGCGAGAAATATCCGGCCCTCGCGGTGGATCGGTACAAATATGCGCTTAAACGTGTCGGGCATAATCAGTTGCATAAAGACAAGGCACGCGCCGGCCAGGTCGGCTGCGGGATCCGCAATCATAACGGCCGCAGCGCTTCAGGTTAAGGGCCGCTGGAACACGTAAACCCTGGTCAGATTTCCGCGATGGCTCTTCGCCGCGGTCAAACGCCGAACTAGTTCGTCCTGGGGACCGTGAAAACTTGACCCGGATAGATGAGATCGGGATCGCGAATCTGGTCGCTGTTGGCTTCGTAGATCGTGGTGAATGCTGTGCCACGCCCGAGGGTTCGCCGAGCAATACGCCAAAGGCTGTTGCCAGGCTGTACGATTACGAAGGATTCGGTCTGAGGCTCGGTGATGGGAGCCGATCGAGAGAACGGCAGTTCGACGCGCGCGACAACTTTGCCTTCCATACGCTGATCAACGCGGAGCTTGTAGAGACCTGGCTCAACTTGCCCCTCAGGATCAAGTTGCCACCGACCCTCTCCGTCAACCACGGCACGGCCGAGTAATTTATCATTCAAATAGACAAGGACATCGGCATTCATAGCGCCACGGCCAGCCAGTGCAACATTGCCTTGTTCGTCATAGTCGACGACATCTACGGAGACACCTGCCGGTGGTGGTGTGCTCACATCAATCGTCGAGGGTGCCTGAAGCACGCGGCTGGAACCGGCGCCAGACCGTGGCACCTGTAGCGCCAGCGGTTGAGACTCCTTTTGAACGGCGCGGCCAGCGATATCCTTGCCATGTTCGGGGACGACGAGAACGACGAACGACTCCGATATCATGGGTTCGCCCTCACCGATCATTTGGATAACGGTGAGCTCGCGATTCCCAGTCGGCAGCGGCTCCTTCGGGACAAGCACCCACTCTCCGCGCTCATCGGCCGTAACCATCCCAATCGGACGTCCGCCATCTAGAATGGTGACTTTGGCACCGGGCTCGGCGCGGCCGGCAATGACCGCGTCACCTCGCGGATTCACGCGAACGACATCGAATTGCGGTGGGGCGAGCTTCTTTTCGACTTGGCTCGCAGGTACTTCGCCCGGCGGTACAGTTGTTTCATCGGTTTCTGCGGCGGCCGAAGACTCGCTCGACGTTTGCCCGCTGTTCGGAATGCCGTCATCCGCTGAACGGTTGGCGGAATAGTTCAATGCGATGGCAACGACAATCACCACCACGCCTATTCCACCAATCAGAAATGAACGATTCACGCTGCCTCGCGAGCGACACGCTGGCGTATATGTTTAGCGTAGTACGCCCCCGTGGCCGAAGCAACGCTGAGGATACAAAGGACTAGCGCTTCTTTGGCGTATAACGCACCGCGGGTAGCGACTTAATGTAGACAGCGATGGCCAGTCGGTCCGTATCGGTAAGCTTACTGGTTGTCTGATTGACAACCTCAGTCATCGCTCCACCGGCAAAGTCCCCCTCTGGTGACATGCCGATCGAGAGATAGTCGACGATTTCCTCTTCGCTCCACCCGCCGATGCCGGTCTCGGAATCCGGCGTAATATTCGGTACGGGATCGCCGTTGGGTCCTATCGGGTTGCCGCCGAGTTCACGCTCGCCATCCACCGCCCCGAAACGATTGCGGGGGCTATGGCACTCACCGCAATGTGTCAGCGCACGGACTAGATACCTGCCGCGATTCCAATCTTCTGACTGCGCCGCAACAACTTCGATTGGTCCCTCCTCGAAGAATAATGCTCGCCAGCCCCACACGAGAAAACGCAGATTGAACGGAAACCGAAGCCTGTGCCGTTCATCCGATCGGGAAACTTCTGGACGTGTCGAGACATAGGCCCAAAGATCGGTGATGTCCGCCTCGCTCATCCCAGTGAACGACGGGTAGGGAAATGACGGAAAGTAGGGCGTGCCGTCGGGCGCTGTTCCACGCCGTAATGCGGTTACAAAATCAACTTGCGACCAGGCACCGATGCCATGGGTTGGGTCCGGCGTAATGTTGGGACTGTAAAAACTCCCGAACGGAGTCGCCAAAGACCGACCGCCGGCCAGTAGCGGTCCCTTGGCCTTGACGTCTGTGTGACAACCGACGCAGCCGCCCGCATTGAAGATATATTCACCGCGTTCGACCGCTTCGACGCTTGCAGCGTGCGCTGGTGCTCCAAGCAGGGAGCCCAGCACAGCCGCTAGGAAAATTGAGCGGAAAACCGCCCTGCGCAACTATTTCGACTTGGCGCGGAAGGTCCCATGGCAAGCCCCACATGCGTTCTTGCCCACCATGCCCATCTGCGCCTGGATCGCCGCCTTATCGCCGGCCATCGCGACCTTCTGAAGTTTTGCAGCCTCCTTATCGAGCATTGCTGCGAAACTCTCAAACTTGGCTCTATCGCTCCAGATCATCGCCAATGCCCGCGTCTTGGGGTCGGTAACCATGTCGCTACCGGACTTGGCGGGGAACATACTCGGCAGCATCTTCGCCGCCGCACTTATTTCCCCGGCGCGCTTCGCGATATCTTCGGCGCTGCCCTGCCCCTGCTTCAAAAAGGCCGAAATCGCGTTGAAGTGCCCACCGAACCCCTTCATGGTCATCTGCCGCTTCTCGATCGCGGCCTTGGCGCCTTGGGCGAAGACCGGAGTTCCAGCAGCGAAAACCGAAACAGCAACAACGGCCGTCGCGGCAAAAAACAAACCTCGAACTAATTTGTACATCACGATCCTTTCAGCGAATTTCGCCACGCCGGCAATCGACCGCTGGCGGACTTGGTTGCAACCAACTTCATTAACAGCTTGTCGGTATGGTTTATTCCGTCCGCGCACTGTCTCACTGGGAGTGAATGACGATATGTATCGTCCGATGCAAGACGACGTCATTCACAGTTACGTGACCAATGCGAGCTCTCTTGCCATGAGGGACCTGACCCCCCCGACTTGGGAGGGCATGTCCGCGCAGGAGCTAGGAAGCAACAGGAAATTCAATAGGATAGAATTCATGACAGCATTCAAGTCGCTCTGCGTCTATTGCGGATCGTCTAGCCGCGGGCGCAAGTCCCATCATGCTGCCGCGGGCCGCTTGGGCGGGATACTCGCGGATGCCGGAATCCGCTTGATATACGGTGGCGGCAGCGTCGGAGTTATGGGAATGCTGGCCGACGCGGTCGCCGAAGTAATTGGCGTCATCCGTACGTTCCTCGACGAGCTAGAGATCGGACGTCGCAATTGCACCGAGTTGATCGTCACCGACAGCATGCATGGCCGCAAGCAGCGGATGGCCGAACTGTTAGACGGTTTCGTTATTCTGCCGGGTGGGCTCGGCACGTTGGACGAAATGTTTGAGATTATGACCTGGAAGCAACTGGGGCTGCACGATAAGCCCATTGTCGATGTCGACGGATATTGGGCGCCGCTTGACTGCCCGCTCGACAGCATTGTGAAGGAAAGTTATGCGCAACCGGAGCATCGCGACATGCTCCGTACAGTCAAGTCAGTCGATGACGTTCTGCCGACACTGGAAAAAATGCCACCGGCCACTTTGAGTGTCGACGCGAAATGGCTCTGAGTTGAAAACAATGGTTTGGCTCAACCGACTTTCGCGCGCGCCCGGCCCGGGCTAGACTTCATCGCAAGGCGTTCTTTTCGCAGACGCCAATCAACGGCCATGCCCGGAGTACACGAATGAGCAAGATCAAAGTCAAGAATCCCATCGTCGAGCTCGATGGCGACGAAATGACACGCGTCATTTGGGCGTCGATCAAAGAGAAGCTGATACTGCCCTATCTCGACGTAGACTTACTCTACTACGATCTTGGTATGGAGCAACGAGACCAAACCGATGACCAAATTACGATAGACGCCGCCAATGCCATCAAGGAGCATGGAGTCGGTGTCAAATGCGCCACTATTACCCCCGATGAAGCACGGGTCCGCGAATTCGATCTGAAACAGATGTGGCGATCGCCAAACGGGACGATCCGCAACATTTTAGGCGGCACCGTCTTTCGCCAACCGATCATTTGTAAGAATGTTCCACGGCACGTTCCGGGCTGGACTCAGCCGATCGTTATCGGCCGGCATGCCTTTGGCGACCAATACCGCGCAACCGACTTTCTGGTCCCCGGAAAGGGCAAACTAACCATTACCTTCGAACCCGAGGATGGCGGCACGCCAATCTCGCGGGAAGTCTTTGATTTTCCGGGATCGGGCGCGGCGCTGGCGATGTACAACCTGGATGAGTCGATTCGCGGGTTCGCGCATGCGTGCTTCAACTACGGTCTCGGACTCGGTTGGCCGGTCTATCTCTCCACCAAGAACACAATTCTCAAAGTCTACGATGGCCGCTTCATGGACTTGTTCCAAGAAGTGTTCGACGCCGACTACAAGGACCGATTCAAGGAACGCGGGATTACATACGAACACCGCCTGATCGACGACATGGTGGCCTGCGCCCTCAAGTGGTCCGGCGGATTCGT
This sequence comes from Alphaproteobacteria bacterium, assembly GCA_965217615.1. GTDB lineage: Bacteria > Pseudomonadota > Alphaproteobacteria > UBA8366 > CAVOAK01 > CAVOAK01. The sequence continues at coordinate 5,471 of CBDCIT010000005.1, read as the reverse complement.
CTGGGCCTGCAAGAACTACGACGGCGACGTTCAGTCCGATACGGTTGCCCAAGGCTTCGGTAGCTTAGGCCTCATGACATCGGTATTGATGACGCCGGACGGCCGCTCGATCGAGGCGGAGGCAGCGCACGGCACGGTGACACGTCATTTCCGCCAATACCAAGAGGGCAAAGAGACATCGACCAATCCCATCGCCTCGATTTTTGCCTGGACTCGCGCGCTTCAATATCGAGGCGAATTTGATGAAACGCCAGACGTGGAGCGCTTCGCCAAGCAGTTGGAGAAGGTCTGTGTGGATACCGTCGAAAGCGGCTTCATGACCAAGGACCTGGCAATTCTCTTCGGCGATGACCAGCCCTGGCTTACAACCGGGCAGTTCCTGGATAAGCTGGACGAAAATCTGGCGGCGACGTTGACCTAAGCCCGAGCCGCTCTGCCGGTTCGGCCAAGTACGCATCGGTGACGTGTCAGCTGGATGAAGACTGCACAGCGTCAACATGTTCGCCACTCTCTTGCCACGAAAGCCGATCTTCGGCGACTTTCGAAATCGTATTGCGAACCTCGGGGAAGCGCTCAAGCACGGTCTTGAAGTCTTCGGTGTCGAGCATAAGCAATCGGCATTCCGTCAAGGCGATTACCGTCGCGTTGCGCACGGTCGAGTGCAGGAGTCCGACCTCGCCGAAGAAGTGCCCTTGTCCAAGGAACAGCGGTTCGGGGTGCAGCTCAACCTCGATCTCGCCGGACGCAATAAAATACATGCAATCCGCCTGTTCGCCGCGTCGGACGATCGTGTAGCGCTCTGGCACAACGACCGCATCCAGCAACCGCGCGATTTCGGCGATCGCGGTTGCGTCGAGCGACGCGAACGCAGGAACTTGAGCAACCATGTTCCAACTCACTACGAAGTCGCGCTTGCGCAGTTCTGCGGCAAAACTGGATGCGAAGATTCCCGTCCAGAGAACGAATAGGGCAATCCCTGTCAACATGACGACGCCGCCCAAGAGTTTGCCCAGTGCCGTAACCGGCGTGACATCACCGTAACCGACGGTCGTCAGGGTCGCGATCGCCCACCACATGGCATCTGGAATGCTGGCGAACTTCTCTGGCTGCGCGTTGCGTTCCGCAAGGAAGATCAAGCTGGAGGCAGCGATCAACATGATCAGCATGACCAGAAGCGCAGCGACTATTGACCGCCGTTCGTTGCGGATAACAGCAGCGAATGTCTGCAATGCGGGTGAATAGCGCGTGAGCTTGAGGATCCGGAACAACCTGAACAACCTCAGGAATCTGAGGTCAACGGCGACGAAAAAACTAAGGTAGAACGGCAGAATGGCAAACAGATCAATCAGCGCGTACGGCGTCAAAACGTACTTGATCCGAGTTGTCCACGGCATCGTTTGGGTGTCCGTGCGCTCTTCCACGCAGACCCACAGCCGCACGAAATATTCAAGCGTGAAAACGGCGACCGAAAACAGCTCGAAGCCGAAGAAAATGGGACCGAACGCAATACTTAGCGACTCGACGGTCTCCAGGATGACCGCCGCAACATTTGTGACGATAAGGACGACAAGAAACGCATCGATGACCCGGCCCGGACCCTCGTTCCGGCCGATGCCCTCGAGCATCAGGAATGCGCCGCGTCGCAACTCAATCATGCGCTCAATCCCCTATCGACACGTCGGCTCCGCAAGAAAATCCCCGTCGACGAAATGCAGTCCATAACGTCGCTATCATAGGCGAGACAACATTCAGTGTCCGTAAGTTCAAGGCTCCGGAACTAAATTCGATGGCTGTCGGATGCTCGTATGCGGAGACCTCAGGCCAACTCTGCGATCGCCGATTCGATCGCATCGATAGCCGCATCGGCAGCAGCCCCGTCGGGTCCTCCGGCCTGCGCCATATCGGGCCTGCCGCCGCCTCCCTTGCCACCAACCGCCACCGATCCGGCCCGAACCAGATCAATGGCACTGATGCGACCGACCAAGTCGTCGGTGACACCGACAACGAGCGACGCCGTACCGTCGTTGACGGCAACCACCACAACGACGCCCGACTCGATTTGGCGCTTCAACGAGTCGACGAGTGGCTTCAACTCCTTGGGCGGAAGACCGTCCAGCTTGCGCGAGGTGAACCGCACGCCTCCGATCTCGCGTGCCGCGGGCAGAGACCCGCCATCGCCAGCGGTTGCCAACCGATGGCGCATTTCACTTAGCTCACGCTCCAGCCGGCGGCGATCTTCAACCAGAGCGGTGACGCGCTCCGGCAGATCGGCGATCGGCGCTTTCGCGGACGCTGCAGCCGCTGTCAGGATTTGTCGATGACTTTCAACATGGTTTAGAGCAGCCTCGCCCGTGAGTGCCTCTACGCGTCGTATGCCGGAGGCGACCGCAGTCTCTTGCATTATCTTGAAGAAACCAATATCGCCGGTTCGCGCGACATGCGTGCCACCGCAGAACTCGGTCGAAAACGGCCGAACCTCCTCGCCACCCATTGAGACGACGCGCACCTCTTCGCCATACTTTTCACCAAACAACGCGAGTGCGCCAGCCTCAACGGCCTCCTCAGGCGCCATCAGCCTGGTGGTGACATGTGTGTTCTCACGGATACACGCATTTACCTCACGTTCGACCGTCGCAATTTCATCATCCATCATCGGCTTTTGATGACTGAAATCGAAGCGCAGATAGTCGGGAGCGACGAGCGACCCCTTTTGCACGACGTGGTCGCCAAGACATCGCCGCAGCGCTTCGTGCAAAAGATGCGTAACCGAGTGATTTGCACGTAAGCGCGTCCGGCGATCTGCCTCGACGCGCATCTCCACCGCATCGCCGACGCTCAAGCGACCCTTCGTCACGCGGCCCGTATGTACAAATAGATCATTGAGTCGTCGCTGCGTGTCCTCGACCGCGATCTCAGTTCCGTCCGCGCCGAAGAGTATGCCCGTGTCGCCGAGCTGCCCCCCAGCTTCGCCATAGAACGGCGTCTGATTGGCAACGATCGACACGGATGTGCCTTCACCGGCAGCGGTCGTTGGTTTGCCGTCTACCAACAGGGCTAGGACCAATCCTTCCGCCGACTCGTTGCTATAACCGAGAAACTCGGTGGCGCCGGTCGTCTCGCGAACTTCGAACCAGACCTCGTCCGTCGCGGCATCGCCTGAGCCAGACCAAGCCTTGCGTGCTTCGGCACGTTGACGGTCCATGGCACGGTCGAAGGCTTCGCTATCCAGCTGCCGACCCTGCCCACGCAAAATATCCTGCGTCAGATCGAGCGGAAATCCGTAGGTATCGTACAAGCGGAATGCGACCTCGCCATCAAATGCCGCATCCGGACCGAGGTCCTGGATTGCGTCTTCCAAAAGCCGCAGGCCGCGACCTAACGTCTTTTTGAAGCGAGTCTCTTCAAACCGGAATGTCTCGGTGATCAAGGCTTCAGCCCTGACCAGCTCCGGAAACGCCTGACCCATCAGCTGTACCAGCGTCGGAACCAAGCGCCAAACCATGGGCTCTTCGCACCCCAGCAGGTGAGCGTGACGCATCGCTCGACGCATGATGCGCCGCAGGACATATCCACGGCCCTCGTTGGACGGCAGCACACCGTCGGCGACGAGGAAACTGCACGCACGCAGGTGATCGGCGATCACACGATGTGACACGGCCCGCTCGCCATCAACCGCGGTATCACTTACCTCAGCAGACGCGACAACCAGCCTGTGCAGCAAATCCGTGTCGTAGACGTCGCGCTTGCCCTGTAACACCGCGGATATGCGCTCGAGCCCCATGCCCGTGTCGATGGAAGGCTTCGGCAAATCTATCCGCTCGTCGGCCGAAATCTGCTCGAACTGCATGAAAACAAGATTCCAGATCTCGACGAACCGATCACCGTCCTCGTCGGCACTGCCTGGCGGACCACCGGGAACGTCCGGACCATAATCGTAAAAAACTTCCGAACAGGGACCGCAAGGACCGGTCTCGCCCATCGACCAAAAATTGTCAGACGTGGAAATGCGGACGATCTGCGACTCCCCAAGACCGGCAATCTTGCCCCACAGCTCGAATGCCTCATCGTCTTCGGCAAAGACCGTCACCAGCAGCCGCTCGGGCGGCAGCTCAAATTCCTTTGTAATCAGAGTCCAGGCCAACTCGATCGCGACATCCTTGAAATAGTCGCCGAACGAAAAATTGCCGAGCATCTCGAAGAATGTGTGATGGCGCGCTGTGTATCCGACATTCTCTAAATCATTGTGTTTGCCACCGGCACGCACGCATTTCTGCGACGTCACCGCCCGCTTGTAGGGTCGCTGCTCGGCCCCAACAAACACGTTCTTGAACTGAACCATGCCAGCATTCGTAAACATCAGCGTCGGATCATTGCTCGGGACAAGCGGCGACGACGCGACAACTTCGTGGTCGTGGCGTTTGAAATAGTCGAGAAACGCGGCGCGAATTTCGTCTGCGCTAGCCATGATGCTCAATGTGGTTAGGCGGATCCACGATGCCAATATATGGCAACGAGCGCGACAACGCCCCAGGCCGAGTCAACCCGTCGGACCGCCGGTTCTGCCGGTCGCTGCTTTTATCGCGCGTATGGACGAGTGTAAACAGACCTGCATTCTTCGTGCGGTTTCGGGATTTGCTCCGCGCACTGGTGTTTGGACAAGACAAAACGACCCCGGAGCAGTGCCTGTCGGCTCAGGGGTCGCTACAATAGGTCCGTGGAGAAGACATCTACGCGTTCTCGGTTTTTCCTTCCTCAATCTCGCCCACTGCGGCGGACGCTTCGCCGGTCGTATCGCTCGATGGCTGCGCGTCGAGCATAGCCTCAGACATCAGTCCGGCATTCTCGCGGATTTTTTGTTCTATGGAGTTCGCAATTTCTGGATTTTCCTGAAGGAATGTCTTGGTGTTTTCGCGGCCTTGGCCGATGCGTTGCCCATCATATGAAAACCACGACCCCGACTTCTCTACGATGTCGGCGCCGACTCCTAGATCGAGCAACTCTCCGGTCTTTGAAATGCCGTGGCCATACACGATATCGAATTCAACGACCTTGAATGGTGGCGCCATCTTGTTCTTTACAACTTTGACCCGTGTCTGGTTGCCGACGATGTTGTCGTGATCCTTGATCGCACCGATTCGGCGGATGTCCAGGCGAACACTTGCGTAAAACTTGAGGGCATTTCCACCTGACGTGGTCTCAGGGCTGCCGAACATCACGCCAATTTTCATGCGAATCTGATTAATAAAGACAACCATACAGCGCGAGCGGGAGATTGAACCTGTAAGTTTGCGAAGGGCCTGACTCATCAATCGCGCTTGCAAGCCGACATGGGTATCGCCCATCTCCCCTTCGAGCTCGGCCCGAGGTACGAGCGCCGCCACCGAATCAACGACGAGGACGTCAATCGCACCCGATCGCACCAACGTATCGGCAATCTCAAGTGCCTGTTCTCCGGCGTCTGGTTGGGAGAT
>CBDCIT010000004.1:0-9395 GCA_965217615.1 Alphaproteobacteria bacterium | reverse complement strand
GCCTGTCCCCTGTCGAGGCGACGCGCGACGCTCTCTGGGCGATTTCCGAGCGCGATGGTGTGCTCAACGCATTCCGTCTGGTCGACGAAGAGGAGGCGTTGGCCGCAGCGCGGCGGTCCGAGGCGCGCTGGCTAAAGGGTGAGCCCCTCTCGCCCGTGGATGGCGTGCCGACGTCGATCAAGGACCTCCTACTCACCAAAGGCTGGCCGACGCTGCGCGGCTCGAAGCTGATCGATCCCGATCAGGCCTGGGAAGTGGATGCCCCGGCGGTAGCCCGTCTGAGAGAAGGGGGCGCGGTTCTTCTCGGGAAGACCAATACCGCTGAGTTCGGCTGGAAGGGCACGACAGATAGTCCGCTTGCCGGCATCACGCGAAATCCGTGGAACCCGGCTCTCACCCCAGGCGGCTCGTCTGGTGGCGCGGCAGCTGGGCTGGCCGTAGGGATGAGTGCGCTGGCGCTTGCCACCGACGGGGGCGGCTCGATTCGCAATCCCGCCGGTTTCACCAATGTATGTGGTTTGAAGCCAACCTTTGGACGCGTGCCGGCTTATCCTCCAAACCCGGTGGGAACGCTCGCCAATGTCGGTCCGATGGCGCGCACAGTCTGTGATCTCGCGCTCATGCTTACAGTCATTAGCCGTCCCGATCCGCGCGATTGGTTGTCTCTCCCTTACGAGGCTCTCGACTATCGCGACGGGCTTGGCGCAGGTGTCAAGGGCTTGCGTGTCGCCCTCAGTCCGGACCTCGGCTTCGCCAAGGTCGATCCCGAGATTACGGAATGTGTGGCGGCAGCGGCCCGCCGCTTCGAAGGTCTCGGTGCACATGTCGACGAAGTTGATCCAGCGCTCGGCAATTTAACCCAGGTATTCAACATCCATTGGCAGGTGGGTGTGGCCGATGCACTCGGCAAGGCGCCACCGGAGGCGCTGGCGTTGCTCGACCCCGGCCTTGATAAGTTCGTCATGGCGGGCAACCGCGTGCAGCTCACCGATTATCTTGAGGCTCAGAACGCACGGATCGAGGCGGGTCAGAAGATGCGCCTATTCCATGAACGATATGATCTTCTGCTTTTACCGACGCTCGCGGTTCCTGCCTTTCCGGTCGATCGGCGTGCGCCGCCGGGGGTTGGAGAAGATGAGTTCGCGGTTTGGACCCCTTTTTCCTATCCCTTCAACCTCACCCTGCAACCGGCCCTCTCCGTGCCTTGCGGCTTTACCGAGGCCGGCTTGCCGGTGGGGCTCCAGATCGTCGGAGCCATGTACCGCGACGCGCTCGTTCTTCGGGCGGCACGCGCCTACGAACACGTCGCACCCCTGTTTGACAGGCGCCCACCAGATTAACGCTGTTGCGGTGCGGTGGCGAAGCGGGCTAACCGTTTGCAGTCCGCTGGCGATAGCAGTGCCCCACGATCTGGTCTTCGCTAAGGCCGGTACCGGTAAGCTCTGCGACGATTTGACCATCGCGGAATACGAGAACGCGATGACAGAGATGCGCCAGATCTTCGTATTCGGTGCTGCAGATGAGTATACTCGAACCGTCGGCGGCCGCTCTTTCGATGTGAGCAAAAACCTCCTTCTTTGCACCGACATCCACGCCTTGAGTGGGATCGTGCAGAATTAATACCGGAGGCGCTTGCTGCAGCCACTTTGCAAGCAGCGTCTTTTGTTGATTTCCGCCGCTCAAGCTGCCGAGAAGCCGTTCAGGCGATAGTGGGATGACATCGAATTTGGAGAGAAGGTCGGATGCGTGTGAGCGTTCGGCTCGGTGGCGCAATTGGCCGCCACGGAAGAAGTTTCTGAGCACGGGAAGCGTCACATTCTCCTTCACGTCGAAGGCCGCGACGCCGCTCGTCCATTGGCGGTCGGCTGGAAGGAGGGCGATCCCCATCTTCATCGCAAGGGCGGGTTTCAAAGCCGTCGCATCGAACTCGCCGCTGCCCGCAACGCTGACACGACCGCCTCTCGCGGTGCGCGCTCCGAATAGAAGATATGGCAGTTCGTCATGGCCCATGCCGGCAATGCCGGTCACCCCGACGATCTCACCGCGCTGAAGAACGAAGCTGACGTCTCGTACAAGCTCGCCCTTAAGGTCCGTCACTCGGAATGTTTCGCGCTCGGTCCCGACAGCGTGCACATCCGGATAGAGGTCGTCGAGTGCGCGCCCGAGAATGAGTTCGACCAAGTCGTCCTCCGAACAGCTCTCCGTTCTGGCTGTAGCGACGCGCACCCCGTCCCGTAGCACTGACACCCGGTCTGTCATGCGAATCTCTTCGATCCGGTGGCTCACAAAGAGAACGCTCGTGCCGCTTTTCGCAATTTGGCCAACAGCGTGGAATAGCCGCTCGACGTCATCGCGCGGGAGGTATGTCGTGGGTTCGTCAAGCACCAGCAGACTGCCACCGGGTCGCTCCTCCACATCCATGAGCGCCCGTGCGATCGCGACAAGCGCCCTTTCTACGGGCCGCAATGCGCCGACCAACTGCCGTGGCGACAAGGTGAGGCCGACCCTTTCGAGTGCGGCGCTGACGCGTTCGCGCTCGTCCGACCAGGAGATTGGCCCGAGAGCTCGGGCGCGATACCTGGCGACCCGAACGTTTTCGATCACGCTGAGACCAGGGGCCAAAGCGAGGTCCTGGTGTACGAAGCTCAAACCATGCAGCCGCGCCTTTCCGGGATTCATCGGTAGGGCCACTGGGATACCGGCGAGGCTCAGGCCCGCTCCCTCGTCCGGCGCGTGGTAGCCGGACAGAATCTTAATCAATGTCGACTTGCCGGACCCGTTGCGGCCGATCAGCCCATGAACTTCGCCTCGCTCGATCGTAAGATCGACGTTGTTTAGCGCAATGGTGCCGCCAAACGTCTTGGAGAGGCGACGGACCTCTAGTGCCGCCTCTCCACCGTCGACTGCTTCCATTGTGAGGGGATTAGGGATCGCCCCACAATTTCTTGTACTCGGAGGCAAAGTCTAAATTCCCATACCAAGTCTGCTCTCCAGCAGCAAGATCCAGCTCGCCAATATTGTCGGTCGTGAAAAGCCGGAGCGGCACCTTGATATCAGCGATCGCTTCGGCACCGCTAAGGATGCGAAGAACTTGATCGGCGATGGCGAAGCCGAACCACACGTTGGGAGCGCCGACGTCCGCATGCACCTTTCCTTTGGCGAGGTTCTCCATGACTGCAGAAATCGCATTGAATGAGGCGAGGTGAACACGATCGCTAGCGCCGGCTTGCTCTAGAGCGGGAATCATCGTGAGCGTCTCAAAATCGTAGACTGGAATGATGTAACTGAGATCGGGGTCTCGAACAGCAAGCGACTGCGTTACCTCCCCCTCCGTTTGAATGCGGGCAAACGGCAAGTTCTCCACGTTGACGGTACAAGTTGGACAGAGACGCTTCGTCTCGTCGCGAATCGAATCGACGAGTTCTTTGGTTCCCATGACCTCATCGTGGGTCACCACAACGGCGTTTGCCTGGCCCTCGGAGTGCGCCACCATCCAGATGGCAAGCCGCTTGCCGACGCCGATATGGTCAATCGACGTGGCGGCGACAACACCTGGCGAGTTAGGAAAGGCCGAGCGCCCATTGGAACCCACAATGACCGGAATTCCGGCACTCTCGGCGGCGCCAACCTGCACACTGAACGCCTCGGGGGGAATTCCCATGAGAAGAATAGCGTCGGCCTCATTGGCGACTGCTTGCTCGATGCTCCGGCCGAACTCTGAAAAATCGCTCCTGCCGTCGATGATATTAACGGCTGCGCCGTACCCTTCAACAAGGCGCTTCATTGTGCCGGACCACGTCGCCATAACTGGCGACGCTTCCGAAAAACTGATGTACCACAAAGTTTTGCCACTGGCGTTTCGAGCATCGAACGCGGGGCCGGGTGGATCGAAGCTGCTGGGCGGCTGCATCACCTCGGCCATGAGGCGCTTTGCCTCGGCAACATCCGCCTTCGCCGGGACCAGCGCTACCGTTCCCAAAAGCGTCAGGACTGCACCCGCAAACGCTACGCGCAGCAAATCTTTCATTTCTGCCTCCCTTCCTTGATCACGGTGTTTTCGGCATCATATGCGCGAAAAACAGAATCAAACAAGAGTAATCTGGGTCTGCTGACGAAGTCAGCTTTGGAATGACCAAAAGTAGGCGTAACGTGGCCGCGGTCAATCTGCGCTCGGCGACGGGAATGTGAGCGCCCCAGATTGGCGGTGAAGCCTTTCGGGCGATCATGGCAGCCCAGACGGCCCGGCCGCACAGCGAAATGCATCGACGAGCCGCTTGTGGTCGATCGCCTCGGTTGTCAGATGGGCCTCGATCCTCACGTTGTTGAGGTCGCGCCCGACTGCACGCACATGTCTCCGACCCGCATTACTCGATCGATATTTCCTTCGCCGTGATCAGCGGATCGATGCCGTTCAGTCCGATCTAACTGCTTCGCCGGTGCGCCATTCGGGCAAGCGTGACCGCGACGAGCAACGAGCCGCCATAAAAGACATCCTGAACCCAGCTCGATAAACCAGCGAGCTGGAGGCCTGTGAAGCCGGTCACCAGGAAGTAGACCGCGACGAACGAACCCCAAGCGTTGAAGCGGCCTGGCATGATCGACGTCGCCCCCAAGAACGCGGACGCGTAGGCCGGCAGCAGCCACGCTGCACCGATTTCTGGCGTCGAGGAGCCGCGAACGCCAGCAAGCATGATTCCTGCGATCGTTGCCAGGATTGAAGCCGCCACGAGGGCGCCGGCTCGAACCATCGGCACGTTGACGCCGGCAAGACGAGCCACCTCTCGCCCTTGTCCCACAAAATAGAGGTGGCGTCCGATCGGTGTCTGTTGCAACACGTACCAAACTGCGATGCAAATCGCGAGGCCGTAGTAGGAGAGCAACGGCAAACCGAGGGCTTGCGTGTTTGTGAAATCGACAAGGTTCGGCGAAATTCCTGTGATGATCTTATTGTCAGTGACGAGTTGAACTAACCCTGTCAGCAACGTGCCTGTTGCAAGTGTCGCTATGATGGAATGAACGCCTATCCGGACAATAATGAACGCATTCAACAGGCCGAAAACAAAGCCAATCGCCAGAACCGTCAAGACGACAGAAATAATGGGCCAGCCTTCGACCACGTTCAGCACTGCGGTCGCTTGATAGGCGAAGGCAAGCATCGCACCGACCGAGAGATCGAACTCCGACACAGCAAGGGCAAAGACCAGGCCGAGTGTGAGGATGAGCAATATGGTTTGGGAACCAAAAATGATACGAAAATTGCGCGTCGTAAAGAACGTGTCCGGCTCGATGAGCGAGAAAATCAAGACAACAAGAAGCCAAACGCCGAGGAGCGCAACGCGTTCGACCCAAGCGGTCACGGCACTCTCTCAGTGTGGATGAGAGTATCGGACGCCTTGTGGCAGCGCATCTCTCTCGGTGCCAAGACGCCAAATCCGGCGGCAGGCCGCTTCTGCCTGCTTGCGAATCGCGTCCATGTCCGACCCGACGACCTTGCGATCCACCACGACAGGTCTTCCGTCAACCACCGAGTGCTTCACGTCGGAACCGGTCGAATAGTAGACGAGGGCGCGTAGCGGATCGAATACTGGCGAGTTGAACGGAGTAGAGATATCAATCGCCACCGCGTCGCCACGCGCGCCGGGTTCCAGACGACCAAGATCGTCGCGACCGAGGGCCCGCGCCGCACCAAGCGTCGCGCTCGTGACGAGATGCTGGGCGTGCGGAAGAGCGACGTTGTTTTGACTGATTTTGCCGAGGAGCGCACCGAGCCGCAGGTCCTCGATCAGATCGTGCGAAAAGGAATCAGTGGCCAGCGCAACGTTCACCCCCCGCTTCAGGAATTGCCAATAGGGGCTATTCAAGCCTTCCTTTGCCTTGCGGTACGAGCAGTGCACGACGTGCGCACGGGCACGCGCGATAATTTCCATGTCGGTCTCAGTGACATACGATACGTGGGTCGCAAGTACGTCAGGCCCGAGAAAATCGATATCGTCCAGATATTGAACCGGTGTCTTGTTTCCGTGCCGCTCGGCAATTGCGCGGGTCTCCGAAAGATGCTGCGCAAGGTGCAGATGCACTGTGACATCACGCTCTTGCGCCTCCTTCTTGGTTTCGCGGAGAATCTCTTCCGGCACGGTATCCGGCGCATGCGGCGATAGGTGTATGCGGAGTCGATCGTCGAAGCGACCGTGATGGTCGCCATGGAGTTTGAGCCCGGCGGCCAAACCGGCTGCGACATCGCCAGGGTCATCGATGACGATCTTGCCGTCCTGAACATAGCCGATCGAGCCCACGTTCCCCGGATAGGTCAGCCCGAGATTGGAGCGAAAACCAAGCCGCTCCACCAGCTCCATCCATATGTTGGCGCCGCCGAAGTTCTCCTCGACGATCATCGTGGCGCCGCCCAGCAACATCGCGATGGCATCCCATTCCATGACGGCGGCGAATTCGTCCTGGCTCAGTTCGGTATAGCCGAGCCCGAGCAAGGGGATCAGGCTGTGATAGAAAGCGCCGTCCTCAAGGATGTTGAGATCCTCGGAAACGCCGCGGGCGTGCGGCGTGCACCCCGCGTGGGTGTGGCAATTGACGAGGCCCGGCACCACAACACAGCCAGTGGCGTCGATCTCGACGTCCGTTCGCCCCCGGTAGTCTTCCTCCAGGCCGACAACCGTGCCATCTTCGATGACGAGGTCCCGGCCGTAGAGAGTTTGAGGTTGGCTTCCGCCAGTCCACACAGCGTCCGCGCGGATCACCGTAACCGTCGCGGTATCGCTCATGTCTTCGGTCCTTTCCGCTAAGAAAAATTTCAATTATGTGCGCGCAACTCTCACCTCTCCGAGGCGGTTCGACTGCGCGGGAGGCTATGCGCTCATGCTAGCACGAACGGTCTTCGGTATGTTGCCGACGACGAGCAACATACTTCCTCACCAACGCGCTGCGCCGCCATCAGTATTGAGCGTGGAACCCGTCACCCAATGGGCCTCCTCCGAGGCAAGGAACAGTACCGACGGCGCGATGTCTCCAGGTTGTCCACGCCCCTTGAGCGCCTGCATGGGTTCTACGACATCGAAAAATTCCACCCAGTCGCTGTCGAGTACACCCTCGCTCGCCGTCATGCCCGGCGAGACTGCATTGACGGTGATGTTGTAAGGGCCCAACTCCGTTGCCAGCGCGCGAGTCAACGCGAACACGCCACCCTTAGCAGCGACGTAGTGGGCAAGTCCCGGCGTGCCCCAGAAAATTGTATTCGAGCAAATGTTGACAATGCGGCCATAGTCATGCCGACGCATTTCCTGTGAAGACGCTCGGCACATCAGGAAGACACCGTCTAGATTGACACGCATGAGGCGTCGCCACTCCACCAGATCGATGCTCTCCCAATTCAATGGAGGCGGAATGAGGGCGGCGTTGTTCACCAATATGTCGATCTTAGCCGCGCGCTCGACAACCTCCGCATGGAGCGCGTCAACTTGATCTGGGTCGCCCACGTCAGTTTCGATCGCAAATGCCCCGTTGCCGATCGACGCCGCGACGGCTGATGCGCCCGGCCCGTCGACATCGGCGATCACGACCCGAGCGCCGTTGAGTCCAAAGCCCTTGGCGATCGCAGCACCGATGCCGCGCGCCCCGCCGGTGACGATCACCACCCGATTATCGAAGCGAATCATGCAGACCTCTCCGCCGCCTCGGCCAAGGCAAGCCGTCGGGCCCTTCGTGTTGGGCATCGCAGCAGCGGCTTGCGGCAGCCAGGCTGCGCGGGCCACCCATCAGCTTGCGTCCGTGGCATCGCCTCGCTCCAAGAGCGGAGCGCGGCTTCTGTCGACCTTGTTTGCGACGTACTCGCCTGACAGGATCGGGGTGTACTTCGGCGGATGGAGAGAGCTTGCGCACGTCGGAAGACATTCGATCACGGCGTCATAGTTCGGCTGTTGGAAAAACAGCAGCGAAAGTTTGCTTGCATCCGCTTTAGCGCGGGGCGGATTCGTGACCCGGTGCATGGTCGAGCGCCAGCGGTCATTGGTCCACTGCGCCATGAGGTCGCCCAGATTGATCACGAAAGTCCCGGGTACGCAGGGGACGTCCCTCCACGAGCCATCCCCCGTTTGCACTTGCAGACCGCCCACATCGCTGTCCGTGTAGACGATCGACAAGCTTCCGAAGTCTGAATGCGGTCCGCAACGGAGTTGGTTCTTTAGCGGTGCCACGGTTTGGGGCGGATAATAGATCATCGCGAAATTTGTGATATGCCTTTTGAACTTGTCGTCAAAGAAGTCTAGCGGTAGCTCCAGAGAAACAGCGAAGATGCTCATAAGGATCGCGGCGAGTCGCTCCATCTCAGCGTAGTAGGATTCCCACGTCTTCCGAAATTCCTTTGGCCTGTCAGGCCACACGTTGGGCGCGAAAAAGCGCGAGCCTGCATGGCCGTGATGATAATTGTCGTATGCGTGGTCAAAAGGACCACTGATGAAGCATTCTCGAAGATCCGGCGGTCCTCGCTCCTCATCCATGGTGTAGGCGGCGTCTTCGCTACCCATCGGCAAATACCCTCGGTAGCGATCCGCCGACATCGTGAGTCGCGCTTTTTCCCAATAGGGGAGTGCCACGAATTCGTGGCACGTCGCGTCCATCGCTGAGACCAGTTCATCCGGCACGCCATGCCCGGAGATGCTGAGGAAGCCGATCCTTCGGCATGCCTCGTCTACCTCGCGCGCAATCCGCGATTTGACCTCATCGGAGCCCGTTCTGAACTGGCCGATGTCGATGATAGGAATGAGATCCTCAGCCGATGCTTGAGCCATGGCTCTCCTCGTTAAGGCTTACTCGGCGTGGCGGCGCTTTCGGCAGGCGCGGCCCAGGTCGCACCGGGCCTCGTTAGGCCCGAGGTGCTCGCCGAACAGGCGTGTTTTTGGCTCGTCGCCCGCGCTGGGCTGCCGCTCATTGGCGCCATCCCCGGCACCCACAGCGCGCGTGAGGGTATCTATATTGCGCTTATTGACGCTGATGCTGAGCTCGGTGGCACATTTCCGAAGGGAAGTCTCCATAGAAGAAAGGGTAGCATATCGAGCGGGAAACGGAACCGACCGTAGCTGCTTTGGCGAGCGCTACCTGCGCATTCATCTAGCTGCCACCACATGGCTGTTCCGGTCTACCATCGGCGCATGGCCCACGGTGCCGGGCGTCGCTCCCTTGCCGCATCCCTCCCGATAGCCCTGACAGTCCGCGCGCGCCGCCGACAGGGCAGTCGGGCTCGACCGGTCGCACCGCAATTGGCCTCGCCGGCACCGCGCCACCGGCATTCAAAACGGACCGCCCGCCGAGTGCCGATCAACGCGCAGCTCGATGGCGTTCCGGGTACAGCCTTGGGGCAGGATCCGGGACACGCGATCGGAACGTCG
>CBDCIT010000003.1:0-17676 GCA_965217615.1 Alphaproteobacteria bacterium | reverse complement strand
GGTTATCACTCACGGGCGGTCTTGAGGGCTCTGGACGACAGTCCCAGGAAGACCCGGATCGCGGCGCCCAAGCAGACCGGCTTTTCGCGCTGGCACGGTGATGAGGCGGCGCGGCGCGCGGTCACCAACAACCGTGCGCGGCTCAAGTCCGGGGTCGCCCGTGAGGCCTTCAAGCTGCGCGCCGAGATCGTCGAGCGCTGCTTTGCCCACAACCTCGATCGTGGCGGCATGCGACGAACCTGGCTGCGCGGGCGAGAGAATGTGCACAAGCGATACCTGCTCCACGTCGCCGGCCACAATCTATCGTTACTGATGCGCCAGCTCATCGGCGCCGGCACCCCGCGGGAGGCCGTGGCGGGCGGATATGGCGGTATTTTCGTTCTGCTCACGCCCACCGGGGCCATGCTGGTGGCACGGGGGGTTTCGCAAAGCGGCCAGTCGGCTTTCGCCGCCGCATTCCTCATCTGGGGGTGAGAGCCGGAAAAAGCCACTTAATCAACGGGCTGTTAGGACCTGCTGACGTTGGGTCAGCCAGTCCATCCTGTCGAACATCATGGGAAACAGCGTAAGCTTCTTCAGGTCCATCCGTCTCTACGTCCCCGACCTGCGCCATCTATGACAGCGCTCCTCAACCTAGAAGTTACGCAAGTTCCATACCACAAGTTGAGAAGCCAAAACGCGAAAAATCGAAGCAAACTTCGGCTCTCGTACAACAACTCATATTAATTCAGAACATTGTGATCCTGAAGAAAAAATAATGAAAAGTAAAGAAGAATGGCTTATGATTATCGAGTACAGTGATCTGCCAACGTTAATTATTGCAATTGGCAATCAGTCGGATAATTCGTCATGTTGTACTTGAAGAGAAAGATAGGCGAGCGGATCTTGATAAACGAAACAGTCGAAATGACTGTTATCGAAATTAAGGGCAAGATGGTACGGCTCGGCTTCACGAATCCGCCCGGCACGACGGTGCGGCGGATTCCGACGGAAAAGACCGCTAAATAAAGCGCCGAACCGGCAACCGTGGCTACTGAGAAACGGGAAGAACGCGGCAATTCTCAAAGTTCTGCACAAGATGGTGCGGTCGATGCATCGTTAACATGTTAAATGAAAGCAACCCGAATGCGTCTCGACTCGCAGTCGTCGAAGGTGCGAGTTTGGTCTGAGGGATCAGTGGAGCTAGAGGGTTTGACGACACGTTATTCAAAGCGTAGCCGGTCACCTGGACCGGAGCATCCGGCAAAAAGTGCCGAGCCGAATGCTGACGCCCAGGCAAAAAATGCCGCCGCCGTTGCGCTTAGTTACGCACCGACCGACCAAGATGGTGCGCCCAAGGTCGTGGCCACCGGCCGTGGTTGGTTTGCGGAGAAGATCCTCGAAATCGCGTTCGCGAACGACGTCAAAGTGCGCGAAGACCCTGATCTCGCCGAAATGCTCGCGGCCGTGGATCTAGACAGCGAAATCCCGGTCGAAGCCTTCATCGCTGTGGCAGAGATTTTGCGTTACGTGTATGCCGCAAACGGCACCACACCAAATGAGGCTCCCCAATTATGACCAATAAGGCTGAACTGTTTTCGGAATTGAGCGATATCGCAAGCGCGGTTAGCGAAGCTCAAAAGAGCCTTGAGGGCGATGATGACTTCATAATTCTTCGCGGAATCGATTCGCGAATCGAGGAATCTTGCCGCTCCGTCGTCGAGTTACCGCCTGACGATGCGCTCGAGGTTCGTCCAGTTCTGAGCTCGTTGCTGGACGATTTGAAGAATTTTTCCGTGGAATTGGAGACGAAGGTTAACACTTTGTCTGCATAGGGTGCATAATCTCGGTTCCAACTGCCAACCGTGCGGCGGCGTCGCGCGCAGGTGCCGATGGACTTGGACGATTATTTCCGTTTTCTTCTGGCACTAGTATTTGTCGTCGGGCTAATCGGCCTTTTGGCGGTATTGATCCGCCGATTTGGCAACGGCGCACAATTTCTCACCACACGTAAAGGCCGTGATCGGCGCCTTGGAATTGTCGAGACGTTGCCGATAGATACACGGCGACGGCTTGTGTTGCTGCGGCGCGACGACAAGGAGCACCTTGTGCTCTTCGGCGCGGCCGATGAACTGCTGATTGAAAGCGACATATCGGCGGAACGTCCGGCGCATCAACAATCAGAACGTCCGACGCTTGCGTCGATCGTTCGCGACGGCGCGGGCGAGCGCGAGTGAGGCGCACGCGTCAACTCATTCTTGCCGTGGCCGCGGTCGCCACAACGGTCATAGTTTTGTCGGAACCGGCCGCAGCCCAAAACATCAGTCTCGACTTCGGCACAGGCGGTTCTGCGACCGCACGCATCATACAACTCGTCCTTCTTTTGACAGTGATCACGCTGGCGCCATCGATTCTCGTCATGGCGACGTCGTTCACCCGAATTGTTGTCGTGCTGTCCATATTGCGCACCGCCTTGGGAACCCAATCTACGCCGCCCAACTCGGTGGTCGTCAGCTTGGCGCTATTTCTCACGGCCTTCATTATGCTGCCGACGTTCGAGGCATCTTACGACGCCGGCATCGCACCGCTGATCAACGAGGAGATAACCGAGGAGCAGGCCATCGAGCGGTCCATCGCG
This sequence comes from Alphaproteobacteria bacterium, assembly GCA_965217615.1. Taxonomy (GTDB): domain Bacteria; phylum Pseudomonadota; class Alphaproteobacteria; order UBA8366; family CAVOAK01; genus CAVOAK01. Next base: position 15,059 of record CBDCIT010000003.1, on the reverse strand, counting down.
CCGATCCACGAATTCATGCGCGGTCATGTGCGTGAAAAGGACCTCGATTTGTTTCTTGGGATAGCCAAAGTCGAACAGATCACACAGCCCAGCGAGACGCCGTAGCGCGCCTTGGTCCCTGCATTCATGATTTCCGAGCTCAGGCGAGCCTTCGAAATCGGCTTTCTACTGTTCGTACCCTTCCTGGTAATCGATATGGTCGTGGCGTCGGTGCTCATGTCGATGGGCATGATGATGTTGCCACCGGTTATGATCTCGCTGCCGTTCAAGTTGATATTTTCCGTCCTTGTCGACGGCTGGTTTCTCGTCGCCGGAAGCTTGGTTCAGAGCTTCGGTCCAACCTAGAGCATTTTCGGATCAATCCGGCTTGTAACCCGAGTTTGTAAAATAGTTGGCGCATTCACTGGGGGTGAAGGCATCGAGCGCTGTCGCGATGGCGGCCTCGAGTGTGTCGATGGTTCTTGCGGCGGCTTTTCGCAAGAGCGCCTTGAGCTTTGCGAAGACCTGCTCGATCGGATTGAAGTCCGGCGAGTAGGGCGGGAGGAACATCAGTGTCGCTCCGGTCCGTTCGATTGCCGGCCGGGCGTCCGCGGCCTTGTGGGCGGGGAGATTGTCCATGATCACGATGTCGCCGGGGTTCAGCGTCGGCGCGAGGAGGGTCTCGGCATAGGCGGTGAAACCCTCTCCGTTCATGGCGCCGTCGATGACCATGGGGGCGGTCAGGCCGTCGAGGCGCAGGCCCGCGACCAGCGTCGTGGTTTTCCAATGGCCATGCGGCAGCGCGGCACGGCAGCGGTTGCCGCGCGGGGCGCGCCCACGCAGGCGGGACATCTTTGTGGTTGCGCCAGTCTCGTCGAGGAACACCAGCCTTGTCGGATCGAGATCTGGCTGAAGGGTGAACCAAGCCTCGCGCCGGATTCTCACATCCTCGCGCTCTTGTTCGCTGGCGTGGGCAGTCTTTTTTTAAACGTCACCTCGTGGCGGCGGTAGAAAGCGTGGAGTGTGCTGATTGCAAAGCTCTCGCCCCGCTCGGCGATTAGCTTCTCGCGCAGTTCCATCAACGTGATGTCAGGTGTCTCCTCAATGGCGCGCATCAGAAGATCAGCCTGCGCCTCGATCCGGCCGGAACGGCGGTCGCCGCCGCGCGGCTTCGGCGCCGTCCGCCCGCACCGCAAATATTCATCCATCCAGCGCACCGCGCTGGCGATGCTGACACCGAACCGCCTGGCCGCCCCGTTGCGCGACATCCCGCCTTCAATCGCGCCGATCACCCTGAGGCTGTGTCTCGAAAGTGGTGGAAATTTGAGGATGGCGTAATCTCCGGGTGACAAGACAACCACCCAACCGGCGGCTAGCACCGCCAAGGAGATCACGCCATGAAGAACACTACCGAGACTTCCGCGCTTTCGCTACTGGCCAATGACGCCGGCTATGATCCGCTCGAGGACCGGCTGCGGGAGAACATCAGATCCACGATCGAGGCCGTTTTTGAGGAGGAACTTGCGCAGTTTCTCGGGCGCTGCCGATACGGTCGAGAGGACGCGCTGTTGATCGGCGTGGAATATTGACCCCCTTGGTGGGGTAATCGGCGTCCAAAATTGACCCCCCTGGTTTTGTGCTCTTGAACACACCTTGTTGTTTGGACAGACGAGGTGGGGGAGATGCTGGTTGTGGAGACGATTGCGCGGATCCGTCGGGATCATCTGGTGAGGGGCGTACCGATCAAGAAGATCGCCCGGGATTTGAGGGTTTCGAAGAACACGGTGCGCAAGGTGGTTCGGGGTGATGAGACCTCGTACAGCTACGCGCGCAAGATCCGGCCGCTGCCGAAGCTGGGGCCGTGGGTGGAGGAGTTGGAGCGCCGGCTTGAGGCCAACGAGAAGAAGCCGCGCCGGGACCGCTTTTCTCTGCTGCGGATTCATGAAGACCTTGCGGCTCTGGGCTATGGCGGCGGCTACGACGCGGTGCGCCGCTACGCCAGGACCTGGCGGCGGCGGTGGCGGCTGTTGTCGCCGTCGCAGGGTTTTGTGCCGCTGAGCTTCGATCCCGGCGAGGCCTACCAGTTCGACTGGAGCCACGAGTACGCGCGCCTGTCGGGTGTGACGACCAAGGTGAAGGCAGCGCACATGCGGCTCTGCTACAGCCGCATGCAGCTGGTTCAGATCTTCCCGCGCGAGAGCCAGGAGATGGTGTTCGAGGCGCACGAACGGGCCTTCCACTTCTTCGGCGGGGTCTGCCGGCGGGGCATCTACGACAACATGAAGACGGCGGTGAGCATGGTGTTCGTGGGCAAGGAGCGCGCCTACAACCGGCGCTTTCTGGAGCTGTGCTCCCACCATCTGGTGGAGCCGGTGGCGTGCACTCCGGGTGCGGGCTGGGAGAAGGGCCAGGTCGAGAGGCAGGTGGGTTACCTCCGCGGCCGCTTGTTCGTGCCCATCCCGCGGGGCGGCTCCTACGCCGAGATCAACGAGTGGCTGATGGATCGGTGCATCGAGGACGCCAAGAAGCGGCCGCATCCGATGATCGAGGGCAAGACGGTGTGGCAGGTGTTCGAGGAGGAGCGACCCTTCCTGATGGCCTATCGCGGCCCCTTCGACGGCTTCCACGCCACCGAGGTATCGGTCTCCAAGACCTGTCTGGTGCGCTTCGACAACAATCACTACAGCGTGGCGGCCCGCGCCGTGGGGCGGACGGTCGACGTGCGGGCCTATGCCGATCGGATTGTCATCCGCCAGGATGGCGAGACCGTTGCCGAACACCCCCGGAGCTTTGGACGCGGTGAGATCGCCTGCAATCCATGGCACTACGTGCCGATCCTGACACGGAAGCCCGGTGCGCTGAGGAATGGCGCGCCTTTCAAGGGTTGGCAACTGCCCGGCGCGCTGGGCCGCATGCGGGCACGGCTCACCGGCCGCGACGACGGTGATCGTCAGATCGTCAAAATCCTCGCGGCGGTGCTGGAGGACGGGCTGGAGGCGGTCGAGGCGGCCTGCGCCGAAGCGCTCGCCTGCGGCGCCTGCAGCGCTGATGTTGTGCTCAACATCCTCGCCCGGCAGTGCCAGCAGCCGCCGCCGCCGGCCATCCCAACGCCCGAGGGCCTGCAGCTTCGCCACCAGCCGGTGGCCGACTGCCGCCGCTACGACCGCCTGAGGGAGGCCGGTCATGGAGCGTCATGATGTGCTGGCGATGATGACGGCGCTGAAGCTTGCAGGCATGCGCGCCGCCTACGACGACATCCTCGCCGACGGGCTCAAGCGCCGTCATCCGGTGCAACAGATCATCGGTACGCTGCTGCAGACCGAGGTCGCCGACAAGCAGGCGCGCTCCATCAAGTACCAGATGACGTCCGCCAAGCTGCCGACGGCCAAGGAGCTGGCCGACTTCGACTTCGCCGCTTCCCCGGGCAATGAGCCCCTGATCCAGGAACTCGCCGGCGGCGACTTCCTGGAGAGCAAGCGCAACATCGTGCTGGTCGGCGGCACCGGCACCGGCAAGACCCATCTCGCCGTCGCCATCGCCCGCGCCTGTATCAGAAAGGGCGCCCGTGGCCGCTGCTACAACGTCGTCGACCTGGTCAACCACCTCGAGGCCGAACTCCGCTCCGGACGCCAGGGCCGTACCGCGGACCAACTCGTCCGACGCGACTTCGTCATCCTCGACGAACTCGGCTACCTGCCCTTCGCCCAGGCCGGCGGCCAGCTGCTGTTCCACCTGATGAGCCGGCTCTACGAGCGCACCTCGATCATCGTCACCACCAACCTCGCTTTCGGCGAATGGCCCTCCGTCTTCGGCGACCCCAAGATGACCACAGCCCTGCTCGACCGCCTGACCCACCATTGCGAGATCATCGAAACGAGAGCTGGCGCTTCAAGAACCGCTGCTGACCCGGCACAGGCCGTGCCTGCGGCCCGCTTGCCCCGGTGGGTCAACAGGCTTGACGTATACGTCAAGCCCACGCGGCTTCGCTCCGCGCACCGCAAGGCGCTACACGAAGCCGCTCGGGTCCCCCTATTGACTACCGGGACAACCTCCGCCGTGCCATTAAGGGGGGTCAATATTGCACGCCGATAGGGGGTCAATTTTGGACGCCGATTGACACGGCTACAACGAGTCATTCAACGGCAAGCTCCGGGACGAGCTGCTCAACGGCGAAATCTTCTACTCGCTCAAGGAGGCCCAGGTGCTGATCGAGCGATGGCGGCAGCACTACAACACGGTCAGACCACACAGTGCGCTGGGCTACAGACCCCCGGCGCCAGTGACCATCGCGCCTAACCGGACTGATCCGGCTTGCGCTATGGATGGGCTCCAGCCGGATCAGCCCTTCCCAATCACCGTGCCAGGACTAACATAGCGATTGGCACATACATTGGGGGCAGGCCACCGCAGGCACCGTTTGGCCGCCCGACAGGCTAACCTCCGCCTCCCGTAGCTTACCGATAACCTGTTCCGCGGTATGTCGTTTACGTGGCATCCTGACCTCCGTTCAAACAGTCCTAGCCTAACATTCGGCCTGGACCAAGTTTTGGGGGTCAGGTCAATGGTGAAAACAGCGACCGACCTCATCTAGCGCACTGCAGCCGCGTCCTCGACGATAAACTGTGCATTCTCGCGGCCTTGCCAACGATCGATCCGCACGTGTCCCGCGATGTGAAGCGGCATGCCACGCGCTAGCAGCGCCTGCCCCAACGGTTCCTCTAGCGAACGGAAGGCAATCGCTTTGAGGCTTCCGCCGCCTTCTCCGCTGACAATGCAGCGCACATGATTCGCGCCGACGACGTCGGCCTTGACCACCCGTGCGGCTGGCAGAACGAACCGGGGCTCGGCGTTGCCGGACCCGAACGGAGCAATACGCGAAAGCGTGAGCGCGAACTCCGCGGTCGCCGCTACCGGCTGGATCGCCCCATCGACACCGAGCTGCGCGACGATGCCGCCTGGGCCAGCCGCTTCGCTGATCCGCTCGGCAAGAAAGGTGCGAAACGCGGCTTCACGTGCGGGTTCAACTGTAAAGCCGGCCGCCATTGCATGCCCACCACCATTCACCAATAAGCCCGCCTGACGCGCTGCGATGACGGTTGCGCCAAGATCGACGCCGGGAACCGACCGCCCAGACCCCCTGCCGACATCGCCGTCCTGCGCGACGACGCAGGCTGGGCGGTCATAGCGCTCTTTGAGACGTCCGGCGACAATGCCTATTACGCCGACATGCCAGCCCTCGCTGGACACGTAGACAAGACCGTCCTCGGCGCCGCCAGCCTCCGCCTGGTCGATTGCTTCTGCGAGACAGCGCGCTTCAATGTCCTGGCGCTCACGATTGAGTGTGTCGAGGCACTGGGCGAGTTCGGACGCGTGGGATGCATCGTCGGTTGACAGAAGGTCAGCGCCAAGCGATGACTCGCCAACCCGTCCTCCAGCATTGATCCGGGGCCCCAAAACGAAACCGAGATGGTAGGCCTCCGGTGTCTCGGCAACACCGGCCACGTCGGAGAGCGCGGCCAGACCAACATTGCCGCGGCGTGCCATCACTTTGATACCCTGCGTCACCAAAGCGCGGTTGATGCCAACTAGGGGCACAACATCGCAAACCGTCCCAAGCGCGACGAGGTCAAGCCAGCGGAGCAGGTCCGGCGCCGGCCGATCATCATACCAGCCGGCCTCACGCAACCTGGCATTGACGGCGACAGCCAGAAGGAAGGCTACGCCTACGGCGGCCATGTGACCGTGCGGCGAAGGATCATCGAGACGGTTGGGATTGATCACAGCGACTGCGGTCGGCAAATGCGGCTCGGCCACATGGTGATCGATGACGATAACGTCGTGCCCGGCTTCGGCCGCCGCCGTAAGTGGATCGAACGCCGTGGTCCCGCAGTCGACGGTGACAATCACACTGGCACCGTCTGCGCCCAAGGCCAGCAGCGCTTTGGTGTTTGGGCCATACCCTTCTTTCTGTCGGTCGGGTACGTAAACCACGACGCGGCCGCCCACAGATTCAAAGAAACGCTTCAGCAAGGCCGCCGACGTCGCGCCATCGACGTCATAGTCGCCAAAGACAGCAATCGTTTCGCCACCCGTTACTGCGGCAACGAGGCGATCCACCGCGGCGGCCATGTCCTTCAGGGCGAAAGGATCGGGCATCTGGTCCCTGATACGCGGATCGAGGAAACCCTCTGCTGTCTCAAGATCGAGACCACGCGCGATCAAAAGTCGACCTATGACATCAGGGAGGCCTAGACGCTGCGACAGCGCGAGGCCCAAACGGTCGTCGCCCGAACAGTGCACCCATCGTCTGCCTTTGAGCGACCGTTCAACACCGAGAAACGCGTCAATACCGCTTGTCATGCCCCCATCTGGTCGAACCAAGTCTTGCGTTCGAAGTTGTGCGTCGCTTCGATGATACGCGTGGTGCCGGTATGCGAACGCATAATCATCGAATGGGTCTCTGCCCCATGCGTGAAACGACGTACACCGCGCAGCATGGTGCCATCGGTAACACCGGTTGCTGCGAACATGACATCGCCGTTCGCCAATTCCATAATCCCATACTTGCGATCGAAATCGGTGATGCCATAGCCGATCGCCCGCCCGCGTTCATCGTCGTTGCGGAACACCAAGCGGCCTTGGAACTGGCCACCGATACAACGTAGCGCCGCTGCCGCCAGCACTCCTTCTGGAGCCCCGCCGACACCGAAGTAAATGTCGACGCCGCTGTCCGCCATCGTCGTTGCGATCACTCCAGCTACATCGCCGTCGGAGATGAGCATTATCCGCGCGCCTGACCCGCGCACGGCCGCTATGAGATCCGCATGTCGCGGACGGTCAAGAATACAGGCGACGATATCGGTTAACTCCTTGTCCTTGGCCTTCGCCAATGCCTTCAGATTTTTCAAGGGCGCTTCGTCGAGATCGACGATATCCTCGGGCAACCCGCCGCCGATGGCTATCTTGTCCATATACACGTCGGGTGCGTTGAGGAATCCACCCTTCTCGGCCATGGCGATCACGGCCATGGCGTTGGTGCCACCTTTGGCAGTGATTGTCGTTCCTTCCAGCGGGTCGAGGGCGATATCGATTTCGGGGCCCTCACCGGCACCGACTTTCTCGCCGATAAAGAGCATCGGTGCCTCGTCCCTTTCGCCCTCGCCAATCATCACCGTGCCGTCGATGGCGAGACCATTAAGCGCGCGACGCATGGCATCCACCGCCGCTTGATCAGCAGCGCGTTCGTCGCCGCGTCCCATCCAGCGCGAGGCCGCCAACGCCGCCGCCTCCGTGACCCGTACCGCCTCAAGCGCGAGGTTGCGGTGCACGAACGTCGCGTTCTCGTTCATCGTCGCCTCCTATTCGCCCTCAACCGTTACTCTTTCGCAAAGTTCTCGATTCGAATCATCGTCGGTCGCTCCCTGACCGTATCGAGTTTGTCGATGGTTGTCAGGGCCCGCTGCATGGCTGCCTCCTCAGTGTCGTGCGTTGTAATGACGACAGGCACGGCCTGATCTTCAGCCCGCACGCGCTGCAGCACTGCTTCCATGGAAATCGCTTGATCACGCATTATCGCTGCGATATCCGCAAACACGCCAGGCCTGTCGACGACCATTAGCCTCAAATAACAGGCACTGCGGTGGTCCTCCATGGGAGCGCCCGGAAGTTTGGCTAGGGTGCTCGCCGGCACGCCAAATGTAGGTGTGCGTCTGCCACAAGCGATATCCAGGATATCGCCTATGACAGCCGAGGCGGTCGGCTCGGCGCCAGCGCCGCGTCCTTCCATCATCGTCGTACCGGCAAAATCTCCCTCGCTGACAACCGCGTTGAAAACGCCTTCAACGCCTGCGATCGGCGTATTATGCGGTACCATCGTGGGGTGCACGCGTTGGTAGATGCCACCGTCCGAACGCTCCGTAATACCCAGCAGCTTTATGCGATACCCGAGTTCATCGGCATAAGCGACGTCGAGGGCGTTGATATGCCGGATGCCCTCAATGTAGACCGTGCCGAAACTGACTTCGCAGCCGAACACCAAACTCGTCAGTATGGCTAGCTTGTGAGCAGAGTCGACACCGTCGATGTCGAACGAAGGGTCGGCCTCGGCATAGCCGAACCGCTGTGCTTCCGCTAGCACATCTTCGAACTCGCGGCCGGTTTCTCGCATTTGCGAGAGAATGTAATTGCACGTCCCGTTGAGGATGCCGTGGAGCCTGGAAATGCGATTCGCGGCGAGCCCCTCGCGTAACGCCTTGATGACCGGCATGCCGCCACAAACCGCAGCCTCGAAGCCGAGCGCGACATCACATGCCTCTGCCTTCTTCGCCAATTCGGTTCCGGCCAACGCGATCAGCGCTTTGTTGGCGGTCACAACATGTCGGCCAGCGTCGATTGCCGCTTCGCAGACCCGGCGCGCAACGCCGTCGCCGCCGCCAATTAGTTCGACGATGACATCAGCATCGGCCTCGGCAGCGAGCGACACCGCGTCGTCGAACCACACGCACCCGTCGAGATCGATGCCGCGATCGATGCTCTTGTCGCGCGCCGAAATGGCCGAAACTATGAGCGGGCGTTGACAGCGAGCTTCAAGTAGTTCGCGCTGGCTCCATAGGAGCCGCAGGGTCCCAACGCCAACCGTGCCGAGGCCGGCGATAGCGATCTTGAAGGGCTCAGCCATGGACCAAGGTTCCTGAATGCAACTACGCCGCCCAATTAAGGCGGAAGCCTCTCGTCAATACCGGTTTCCGAGACCGGCGATGCCGCAGAAATTAGTATTGAGCAACGCGTCTATGTAGCGATCTCGCGCACGCTCGTCGATAGTTCCCTGACCGTTCGAAGCGCAACCACGTTAGACTGACACTTTACGTCTAGAAGAACTCCAGGAAAATCTCAGCGCGTCTATTTCCGGCGGCACCAGCTGCCGAAGATTCAGCATAGAGAAGTTCGCAGTCGCCACGCGCGATGACGTCGAGATTTTCCTTAGCGACACCAAAGCGCGTTAGCGCATCGGCAACCGCATTGGCGCGATCGAGAGACAGCTTGAAGTTCAACAGCCCCCGCTTGACGCTACTCGTTGCAAGTGCACCACGACTCGAATGTCCGACGACCCGCACGGTGCCGCCGGTGTCACGCTGCAGCGCAGCAACCTCCTGGAGAACCGAAATATCGTCCTCGGTGAGAACGGCTGTGGCGCTGCCAAAGAAGATCGTCGCAATCTGTGCGGACTGTGCCGGCCGACCGCTCGGTTGGGTGTCCGCAGGCGCGGCTAGCTGCGGTAGAACTGGCGGCGGTGGTGGCGTGGGCCGCGCTAAAGCCGCGGTACTGGTTGTCGCTTTCGCTTCGCGCAGCACGCTGGTCACTTGATTGGATTTCGGCGTCTTTTGCACTTTATCCTGCTGAAGCTCCGGCACCTTCGCGCTCGTAGGCGCCGCGGGAACCTTCAGTTTCTTCGGTGCAGTGACTGCCGTCGCCTCGGTCTTCGTCGTGGAATCCGCGGACGTTGCGGAAGCACTCTGTGTCGCTGACGCAGACGGTGCTGGTGCAACAGCAAGTTTCGGCGGCGGTGGCGGCTTCACCGATGAGAGCTTCGCCGTAACAGGCGCCGGCTTTTGCGCGACCGGCGGCGTCTCTGTGACCTGGACGGGACGCGGCGGCGGCGCTGGCGGCTCGCGACGGATGATCTCGTCGGTATATCGGGCGTTAATGGTATCCGCGATCAGGCCTTCCGTTAGCTCCTTGCGGATGCGTGCAATAGTGATTGGGTCCGGCCGCTCAGGAACGCTGCTGAGTTTGGGGAAGGGCTGGTCCTTGCCGGGCACCGGTTTTGCTGCAGCGATTTCCTGCTTCTTCTCCTTACTGTCGAACCAGTTGACGGGATTGACGTAGTCGGGAACCGAACATGCCGTCAGCCCAAGCGCGAGAATGCCCAATATATGCACGCGCACGCCCCGGACCCCGCGCCGCATCTGCCCGTTTGGACCCGCGGTCATAGCCATGGCGATATCAAGACGAGCGTGGATCGGCGACAGTAGCGCATCGTCGGCTCAGTGTACGGAACGGCGACTGGCCGATCAATCGGCTTGGCCAGGCTCCGTACCGTTTCATGGGCGAAAGTAAGAAGCGCCGCTCGTGTCGCTGGGATCGTTTTCGCCTTTGTGTTTGGTCCTGCGCCGATAGAGCTTGCCGGATGGCTTGATGCGATGCCTGAGACGGCGGGCAACCACCGCATAAACATTTCTGCGCCTAGGCATGATGCGTTTGGGTAGGGTGCGGTGGCCTCTGCGTTTCACGAATCACCGGCCATGGATTGCCGCGCCGGCGACGGACGCCCGATAGGTCTTCGCCAGTTCCACATAATGTGCCGCAGAGTCGGTGATATACGTGCATTCCTCTGGCGAGAGTTCGCGCATCATCCGTGCCGGACGGCCACTCCACAGCTCGCCGCGCGCGATTTGTTTGCCGGGCGTCACAAGCGCGCCCGCAGCGACCATCGCACCGTCGGCAACGACAGCGCCATCCATGACGCAAGCCTGCATGCCGACGAAACTTCCGTCCTCGAGCGTGCAGCCGTGCAGAATCGCCTGATGTCCGACAGTTACCCCGGCGCCGACCAGAGTTGGCACCATGCCGCTTGTCGCATGTAGCACAGCGCCGTCCTGAATGTTCGATCCCCTACCAATTCGAATCGGCTGAACGTCGCCGCGGACCACACAGCCGAACCAGACGCTGGCTCCGGCGGCAATTTCCACATCACCAACCACGGTTGCGTTAGGCGCAACAAACGATTCATTGTCAATCTTCGGCCAGACTTCCTTGTATGGGAGTATAAATTGGCCGCGGCCTGCGCCATCCTTCCCGCTCACGTCGAACCCGCCATATGGCCCGTCATGTTGAAAGCCGTCTCTAGTCCTGTTTGCTCTGGCAGCCCAAGCATGATGTTGAGGTTCTGTACAGCTTGGCCTGATGCCCCCTTGCCGAGATTGTCCAGAAGCCCGGCCAATACGGCATGACCGTAGTGTTCATTGGCAAAGATATGGAGCCGCAGCTCATTGGTACCGTTGAGACTTTGCGGCTCCAGTTGATCGGCTGCCGACATTGCCTCTAAGGGTGCGACACGCACGAAGCGTTGCCCGGCATAATGGTCGCAGAGCGCGGCGTGGAGTTGCGCCGCCGACGGATTCCCTGGAAGCGACGAGAGCTGCAGGGGAATCTGCACGATCATGCCCTGGGCGTAGCGACCAACACTCGGCACGAAAAGCGGTCGACATCTGAGGCCACTCCAATGTTCGATCTCCGGAACGTGCTTGTGCTCGAGCCCAAGCCCGTAGAGGAAGAACGGCGCCTCGGTATGCCCGGATTCTGGCGGGTTCTCAAACTTGGCGATCAGCGATTTGCCGCCACCGGAGTAGCCCGAAACTCCATTGATCGTGACCGGCCAATCGGCCGGCACGAGCCCTGCCGCAACAAGCGGGTGCACCAGTGCGACCGCGGCGATCGCATAGCAGCCCGGATTCGAGACCCGCTTCGCATCGGCAATCCGACTACTCTGCCCTGCATCCAGCTCCGGCATGCCATAGACCCATCCCTCGGCGACCCGATGCGCGGTACTGGCGTCGATCACCCGCGTGTCGGGGTTGTCGATTAGCGCCAACGCCTCCACCGCCGCGTCGTCCGGCAGGCAGAGGATCGCCAGATCGCAGCCGTTCAGCATCTGCCGCCGCCGCTCGGGATCTTTGCGATCGCTGTCGGCCAGACCAATCAGATCGACATCGCCCCGGCCCTCCAACCGGGCACGGATCTGCAAGCCGGTGGTGCCGGCCTCGCCGTCTATGAATATCTTCGCGTTCATGGAAAATGTCTTAGCACAGTTACTGTTTGCACGTCGGCGCAACTCGCGGCTCGACCCGGAGGTCTAGGTGAATCCAGTTGCCTCAAGAAATGAATGCTGCGGCAGACCTTCAACGCTTTTCCCGAAGCAGGGTTTCCAGCGTTTTCAGCAGGAAATATCGTTTCTCGTCGGACAGCATAAAACCGAAGGATATCCGCCGACGGCCTTCCAATCGAATCACCTGATGGTGCGCGTTTTGGCCCATCATCGAACCCACATCCTCTCGCACACGGTCGACGTCGCTCCAGGAAAAATTGCGCTTCCAGCCGTAACCTCCGACTCCGGTGAATATGGATCCATCATATCCTTCGGCAGAATTCACAACCTTTCCCACGATCTTCATGGCGGTAAAGGCGCCCAAAACCATTGACCCAATCACAAATGGCACTCCAAAAAGCGACAAGGTCGGGTCGAGCTGCCCCGACACGATTTGAGCGCCGTAAATGCCGCCCATGGAACCGCCGATCCAAACGGCCGAGAATGGCACGAGGAACCAGGCGATCTTCGAGCGCGTCGAAGCACTCAGCACAAAACCGTTCGACGTTCTCACGAATTTCGTACCGGAAGGAGCGACAAGATCCGTAGTGTCTCTGGGACCGCGATCATTGTCGTCATCACCGATTTGATCGGAAATCCTAAAAACCTGGCCGCAACTATCGCACTTGGCGATATCCGTCCCAACGTTGATGTCGTCCTCCAGAATAGCCGCATGGCATTCTGGACAGTTGAGATTCGAAACTTGCGCGCACACGCTCAAATTCCCGGCTGATTGACCTGCTCACTCCTAGCACAGCGTCAATCAATCCCAAAAACCAAAAGGAGCTCATGTTTCCACAAGCCCCATCTGGAAGACCTACTTCGTGCTCGACTAGCGTTTCGAGAACTGGAAGCTGCGGCGTGCCTTGGCTTTGCCGTATTTCTTGCGTTCGACAACACGCGCGTCGCGCGTCAGGAAACCGCCGGCCTTCAGCGTCGTCCGCAAGGCCGGTTCGTAGTTGAGGAGCGCTTTGGAAATCCCGTGGCGCACGGCGCCGGCTTGGCCGGAAAGACCGCCGCCTCTGACCGTGCACAACACATCATACTGACCGTTGCGGCCAACGGCCTCGAACGGCTGATTGATGAGCATGCGAAGAACCGGGCGGGCAAAAAACACTTCGATGTCGCGGTCGTTAACGGTAACCCGACCGGCGCCTGGCTTGAGCCAGACGCGGGCAACGGCGTCTTTTCGCTTGCCGGTGGCGTAGGCCCGGCCCTGCGGGTCGATCTGCTGCTCGTAGACCGGCGCCTCAGCGGGAGCCGCCGCCGGCCCCAGGTCAGCGAGATCGGTCAATGTCTTCGGATCACGGGCCGGGGCCTCGTCAGGAACAGCTTCCGCCGACGATGCTTCGGCGGCATTGGCGGCCTCGGCGGCTTCGGCCGCAGCACTTGTCGCCGCCCCGAGATCGGCCAAATCCGTCAATGTTTTTGGCTCGTCCGATTTCGCTTCGACTGCCGGAGTTTCGGCAGCCTTCGCGATTGGCCCTTCGGCAGCAGGAGGTTCAACCGGCGGGGTTTCGGCGCTTGGCGCCTCGGCAGGCGATGCTTCGGCCGGGGTTTCGGCAGCCTTCGCGATTGGCGCTTCGGCGGCAGGAGTTTCAACCGGTGGGGTTTCGGCGGTTGGCGCCTCGGCGGGCGACGCTTCGACGGGGGTTTCGGCAGCCTTCTTCTTGGTTGTCTTGGCTTTCTTTGCTTTGGGTTTAGCCGGCTTTGAGTCGCCAGCTTTCTTTGATGTCTTCGACGTCCCGGCCGCCTTCTTTTCGACTGGCTTGGCTTTCGCCGCGTCTTTCTCTTCAGGCTGTGCGTCGTCCGTCTTCTTTTCGTCCGCCTTCTTTTCCTCCGCCATGGCTCAGGCGCTCCGTTTGTTCTTCGGGTTCATTGCCGCAACGTCCAGCACCTCCGGCTGCTGCGCTTCATGCGGGTGCTCGGAGCCGGCATAGACCTTAAGACCTCGCATTTGACTGCGGCCCAACGGACCTCGCGGCACCATTCGCTCGACCGCCTTGATAATCAGCCGTTCGGGATGCTTTCCGTCGAGGATCTGGCCCCATGTCCGGCTCTTAATGCCGCCCGGATATCCCGTATGCCAGTAGAACTTTTCCTTTTCGGCTTTGCTGCCGGTCAACCGCACCTTCTCCGCATTAACGACGATGATGTTGTCGCCGCAATCGACATGTGGTGTGTAGCCGGGCTTATGCTTGCCTCTCAGCCGATTTGCGATCACCGAAGCCATGCGGCCCAGTACGACGCCGTCGGCATCGACCAGATACCACTTCTTCTCGACGTCGGCCGGCTTCATCGAGTAGGTCTTCTGGGATGCGAGCCGCTGTGCCGTCACAACAAAACTCCCAAAATGCTCAAACATTTTCGCGCCGTGCCAGGCGCCGCGAAAGCGGAGCAGTATGCCGCCAATCGACTTCGTGTCAATGAAAATGAACGCGCGAAAATCGTTCCCAATCAATAACTTATATTTAAGGTATTATAATACCTTTGATTGGATTTCGCAGCGGACCGCAGTCGCGGGCCGGTCTAGATCCAGCGCCGCACCGAGCGCTTGTAGCGCAAATACTCTTCACCGAACTTTGCCTCCAGATAGCGCTCTTCCCTGGCGATCACGCCATAATGCATGATGACAAGTGTGGGAAGAAGCAGTCCAAGGATCCAGATGCTGTCGGCCGCGATGCCGATTCCCAGGTAAAGAAGACTCATCGAAAGATAGGCCGGGTTGCGCGAGAAGCGGTACGGGCCATCGCTGATAATGGCCGTGGTTGGCTTACGCACATCCAGATTCGTACCGGCTGCCCGAAAACGGCCGAGAACGAACGGCAGCAACACGAAGCTGACCGCGATAATCACGAAGCCGACCGCGTATTGTACGGGGTTCGGCAGAAGGGCAACCGGAAAGAGGAGATCAAGCGCAATGCCGAGCGCCAGAACGCGAGATAGATCACCGGCGGGATCGTGATAACGCCCGGCGAGTCGTCTTGCGGTCCACCGGCAGAATGATTGGGCGCGTCACCAGGCATTTCAGTCATCGAAGGCTCCCGGAACTACTTTGGTTTAAAGTCTGGATTGTAGATAAGTCCGATCGCGTTGCCCCACGGGTCTTTCACCGTGGCGACCACGATTTCGCCACCGACGTTGGTCGGTTTCGTAT
>CBDCIT010000002.1:0-54022 GCA_965217615.1 Alphaproteobacteria bacterium | reverse complement strand
TGAAGCGGATCGGCTCGCGTCGATGATTCTTTGGGGCCCGCCGGGTTGCGGAAAGACGACGATTGCGCGATTGCTGGCCGACGAAACAGAGTACGAATTCGAGCTGTTGTCAGCAGTGTTTTCGGGTGTGGCTGATCTGCGAAAGATCTTTCAGGCTGCGGGTGAGCGCCGTGCTGTGGGACGTGGCACATTGCTTTTCGTCGATGAGATCCACCGATTTAACCGGGCACAACAGGATAGTTTCCTTCCCTATGTCGAAAACGGCACGGTCGTTTTGGTCGGCGCAACTACGGAGAATCCAAGTTTCGAGCTGAATGGCTCTTTACTGTCGCGCTGCCAGGTGTTCGTCCTCAACAGGCTTGACGACGATGCTCTCGAATTGCTGTTGGTTCGCGTCGAATCCGATTGGGGGCGAGCGTTGCCGCTCGACGACGACGCACGACTCTCCCTACGCGCAATGGCAGACGGCGATGGGCGCTTCCTCCTTAATCTTTGTGAGGAACTTTACAACATGGAGGCGGATGAAACGCTCGATTCGCGGGCATTGGCAGGTGTCGTCCAGCGCCGTGTTCCGCTCTACGACAAAAGCCAGGACGGTCACTACAATCTCATCAGCGCGTTGCACAAGGCGCTTCGCGGTTCGGATGCCGATGCAGGTCTTTACTGGCTTGCGCGTATGTTGGCCGGAGGCGAAGATCCGCTTTATGTCGTCCGGCGTCTGGTCCGCTTCGCCTATGAGGATGTTGGACTTGCCGACCCTCAGGCAGCCGTCCAAGCGCTTGCGGCATGGGATACCTATGAGCGCTTAGGTTCGCCCGAAGGTGAGCTGGCATTGGCGCAGGCCGTTATTTACCTGGCGACCGCACCCAAGTCGAACGCCGCGTATCGAGCCCTAGGAGCGGCACAAAAAAGCGCCGTTGAAACGGGGTCGCTGATGCCGCCCATGCATATTCTAAATGCACCAACCCGTTTGATGGGAGAGCTCGGCTATGGCAAGGATTACGCCTACGATCATGACGCCGAAGACGCGTTCTCGGGACAGGATTATTTTCCCGACAATATGGAGCGGCAGTCCTTTTATCGTCCGGTCGAACGCGGATTCGAACGCGAGATTGCCAAGCGACTTCGGTATTGGAACCGGTTACGGAGGGAGCGGCGATCAGCCCTGGAATGAGGCGATCCGTCGCTATGTTTTCCCGCGACCTGATCCGTTAATGCGCTTCATTGTTGCAACCAGACACGCGCTAACGCTCAAGTATCTCGAATTGGGCAAGTGAAAAAGACGACGGAATTCGTGCGTTGGAATTTCACCCGCCAACCACACATCCAAAATATAGCGGCTGACCGGATGCAAGCGTTTTGGTAGGCAACTCTCAAGGCGGGGGTCGAGATCCATGTCGCAAATTCTTCGTCGCATCGTCCGCGCGCGCGACGAAAGATATCATCGATCAGGCCAGGAGACCAACTCCGACGTCGGGTTCGTGTCGCTAACACACGATATGACCGGTCTATGTAACAGATGATCTGTCCGGTTTTAGATTTCCTCCAAATCTGGAGGAATCGGATGCGCCGGACGGAGCAGTTGCAGGGACTGAGATTGATGAAGTTCGAGGATGTCTACGGACGTTGTTATCGGGGTGATTTGAGCCAGGCCGAGGCCTCGGAGATCCTGGGCATGTCGGAGCGGACGTTCCGGCGCTGGCGGGAGCGCTATGAGGCCGAGGGTGCCGAGGGTTTGTACGACCGGCGCCTTGGGCGGGTCTCGGCGCGCCGCGCGCCGGTGGACGAGGTGATGCGGGTGCTGGAGCTGTTCGAGACGCGCTACCCGGACTTCACGGCCAAGCACTTCCACGAGAAGCTGGTCTGCGAGCATGGCTTCGGGCTGAGCTACAACTGGCTTCGCCTGAGCTTGCAGGCGCACGGCAAGATCAAGCCGGCGCCCAGGCGCGGGGCGCACCGCCGGAAGCGGCCGCGCCGACCGGTGGTGGGGATGCTGCTGCACCAGGACGGCTCGAGCCACGAGTGGGTTGCGGGCCAGTGGTGGGATCTGATCGTGACCATGGACGATGCGACATCGGAGGTCTATTCGGGCTTCTTCGTTGCCGAGGAGGGCACGATGAGCACGTTCCGCGGGCTCGGCGAGGTGATCGCCGAAAACGGGCTGTTCTGCTCGCTCTACGCCGATCGGGCCTCGCACTACTGGCACACGCCCGAGGCAGGCGGCGGTGTGGACAAGGACAACCCGACCCAGATCGGCCGGGCCTTGGCGCAGCTCGGCATCGAGTTGATCGCGGCCTATTCGCCGCAGGCCCGGGGCCGCTCGGAGCGCATGTTCGGGACCTTGCAGAAGCGCCTGCCCCAGGAGCTGCGCCTCGCCGGGATCGCCACCATGGCCGAGGCCAATCGCTTTCTCGAGGAGCTCTTCTGGCCGGCGCACAACGCCCGCTTCGCCCGCCCGGCCGCGGACACCGGCTCGGCCTTCGTGGCTTTTGCCGGCACGCTCAAGGACATCCTCTGCGCCCAGGAGGACCGCGTCGTCGCGGGCGACAACACCGTGCGCTACAAGAACCGCACGCTGCAGATCCCGGCCGATCGCCACCGCCACCACTACGTCAAGGCGCAGGTCCGGGTGCACGAATATCCCGACGGCCACCTGGCCGTCTTCCACGGACCCAGGTCTCTGGCGCGCTACCGCGCCGACGGCGAAACCATCGACGACGACAGGCTCCAGGCCGCGTGACCCGCTTCGACGCGACCGGCCAAACCACTACAACAGAAACGGTCAATTCATATGGTACATAAAGCGGTCAACTCAGTTTGTTATCGACACTCCGACGTCGGGTTCGGCGCGGAACGCTAGAACCAGGTTGTCTGCTGCGTTCAACCTCAGTAGCGTGCGGGCGTCGACTTCCGTTTTCCTACGCTCTTACTGGTGAGTCATGAAGTTGTTCTTGGCGATCGCTGCGGGCGGCGCACTCCGCTCATTGATTCTCGGTGGGCTAATCGAGACTCTGGCCCTTGCCTGGTCCCCGAGTGTGGCGATTCGCGGCTTCCTCGCCGTCGGCGTGCTTGGCGCAATTACCACTTTCTCCGCGTTGTCGATGGACTTCCTCCTCCTTTACGAGCGAGGCGAGTGGGCCGCCGCGCTGTACATAATGGCATCTGTCACACTGTCGCTTGCAGGTCTCGTTTTCGGGCTACGTCTGATCCGGCTGGTGTTGGCGTGAGTGCGGTAGAAATCAAGACCGTAGCTTGCGAAGAGGTCGAAATCCGACTCGACCGGTGGTTTAGGCGTAATTTTCCCGACGTCAGCCATGGCCATCTGCAAAAACTACTCCGCACTGGCTATATCCGCGTTGACAGCAAACGGGCCCGGGCAAATCAACGGCTTATGCCCGGCCAGAAGATTCGCATCCCGCCGCTGGATGGCGCACCAGAACAGCGGCGCGCTAACCGACCATCGGTAAAACAGGAGGATGCGGCGCTTGTCCGCTCGATCGTGATCCATCGCGATGACTGGGTTATTGCCATCAACAAGCCGCCCGGGTTGGCGGTACAAGGAGGAAGCGGTACCCTGCGTCATTTGGACGCCATGTTGGCCGCCTTGCAGGGCCGCAGTCGAGAGCGACCGCGATTAGTTCACCGCCTTGATAAGGATACGAGCGGCGTCCTGCTGCTGGCCGCCAATACGGTATCTGCAATACGACTGGGAGCGGCGTTTCGCCGGCGTGAGGTCGACAAGCTCTATTGGGCGATCACAGTCGGCGTACCGGCGCCGTCGACTGGGCAAATAGCCCTCTCGCTCTCCAAAGAGCTGGGTCGAGGTGGCGAGCGCGTCATTGCGGCATCGCCAAATGGCAAACCCGCCGTAACCCACTACCGGGTCGTCGAGACGGTCGGCAAGAAACTGGCGTTGGTCGCACTCATGCCGACGACGGGACGGACCCACCAATTGCGTGTTCACATGGCGGCGCTCGGCACGCCAATCCTCGGCGATGGAAAATATGGTGGCAAAGCGGCGTTCGTCGAGGGGCTCGAGCTCGCGAAACGACTGCATCTGCACGGCCGGCGACTCGTTTTGGCGCATCCCTCGGACGCCGGCATGCTTGATACCACCGCCGACCTCCCCGAACACATGGCGGAGACTTTGGCGCATCTCGGGCTCGAAACAGCCCGTGCGGACAATCTGTTTGCGGAAAAGCCATAGACTGAATTGCTCGCCGGTCGGTACGGGCGCCCTTGCGCGTTGCCAACCGCACGACCATCGAGATCTATATGTTAGGTTGCACGTCCAGGTGATCGGCGATCGCCGATGCGCCGGCTTCTGACGGGCGGGCAAAGCATAGGTTCCTGCACATTCGGATTTCGACCCTTCTGAAGATATTTGTCGCCTTGGTCGTGGCAGCGCTGGTTACGGTCTATGCGATCCTTCGATCGCAGGATTTCAATAACTTCAAACCACTGATTGCCGAGCAGGTCGAGCGCGTGACCGGCCGCAAGCTCGTAGTCGATGGGTCACTCGTCCTGAAAGTGTCGTTCACACCGTCGCTTGCCGTAAGGGGCGTCCGTTTCGCAAACGCCGACTGGGGCTCGCGGCCGCATATGTTGAGTATCGAATCACTGGATGTACGAGTCGCGCTATTACCGCTTCTGGCTGGGAAGATTGATGTCGAGCAGATCCTACTGTCCTGCGTCGATATCCTGGTGGAGACTGACGCCAACGGTCGCGCATATTACCAGTTCAATCCACCGGACCAACGCGATACCAACGACACGTCCGGCGCGGGCAATCTGGTTATCCCCATCATTCGAGACATGCGCGTCACCAATGCTACGCTCACCTATCGCGACGGTGCGAGCGGTCGACAATTGCAATTGGTGCTCGACGAACTGGCGGTATTTGGGCAAGGCCCGCAACAACCGCTTGAAGTGCACTTGGCCGCTGCTCTTAACGACATACCCGTGTCGGTTCGTGCGACGGTCGGCTCACCTGCCGAATTGCTAAAGCCCAGCAAACCGTGGCCGCTCGACGCCATGGTTGAGTTTGCAGGTAGCACCGCCACTCTCATCGGCACTATCGCCGAGCCGGCAGTAGTAAAGGGATTGGATCTACGTCTCGAGGCGATGGGCAGCGAGATTGCTGACCTATCCAAGCTTGCTGGCGTTCAGTTGCCAACTCTTGGCGCGTTCCGCGTTGCGGCTCAAATCCGAGGCGACGCGGTGGGGCCAATGTCGGTCCAAGAACTCGACACCATGCTCGGAGATGCGGGCACCCTTACCGTCAAGGCGACCGGTGAAATTGGATCCGTGTACGCGTTGCAAGGACTTGATCTCGAGTTCGCTATCGAGGGCACCGATTTGACACCGCTCGCAGTATTTGTTCCGGCAGAGATACCGGCATTGCGTCCGTTTGCACTTGCTGGGTCAGTGAACGGAGACCTTCACAAGATTGCGCTGAGCGGGCTGAAGGCCCGGATTGGCGAAAGTCATCTTGCCGGTAAGATTGAGCTGGCAACGGACGGTACACGACCGCGCGTGACAGGACTCCTGACGTCGCAGCATATCGATTTGGCGGACCTGCCGGTAAACGGGTCGGGCGGGGAAGCCGTGGCATCGGACCGCGTATTTTCCGACGCGCCACTTCCACTCGATCTGATGAGGCTGGTTGACGCTGAACTGTCGTTGCAGATTGAAGCGCTCGTCGCCAAGGGAATGTTCATCGAGAATCTGTCGGCTGGGCTTGCGCTTCAGGACGGCGATCTCGTGGCTCGGGACATCGCGTTCCGGTTCAGCGGCGGTAGGGTTGCGGCCGCCGCGCGCTTCGATGCCGGAGGCAGCACCCCAACGCTCGCGGCTACTCTCAAGGCACGCAATGTCGATCTCGGCGTCTTGGTGCGCGACATTACCGGCAAGAATCTACTTGATGCGGGCGTTAGTTTCGATGCCAATGTGAGCGGACGAGGTGGTAGCCCACGCCAAATCATGGCTAGTCTAAGCGGCTCAACGAGGTTGGTTGTCGGTGAGGGGCGGGCCAAGACCGATATGCTTGATCTCGTCGTTGGCGGACCCACACAGCTTGTCAGTGAGTTCTTCAGGGGCGGCCGTGCGGACATTACCGTGCTTAATTGTGTCGTTAGCCAGTTTAATATCACCGACGGACTGGCGACCAGCAAGGTCCTGTTGGCCGATACCGAGTACGCCCGAATTACTGGCGGCGGAACCGTAAATCTTGCCGACGAGACGCTCAAACTGAGAATCGACCCGCGACCCAAATCGATTACCCTTAACGCTGCTGTTCCAATTTTGATCGGCGGCACGCTCGCCAGACCGTCGTATAGCCTTGAAAAGACCGCGGTGATCCGCAAGCTCGGCGGTCTTGTAGGAAGTCTTCTCTTTCCGCCTGCATTGATCGCTGGATTTGCTGAATTTGGGGTCGACGACGACAGCCCCTGCTTGACCAGCGCCGCGCCTGCGAAGCAATCGGAGGGTCTTGAAGCGACGCAGAAACCGACTGGCATCAAGGATGCCGTGAAGGGACTGGGCAAAGGGCTGAGCAAAGGCATAAAGGGACTGTTGGGTCAGTAGCCGAACCATGAAGAAATTCTATTCCGAGGTCGCGGTTGCTGGCGCAAGCGGCACATACTCGGTTGTGCTCGACGAACGAATCCTGAAAACGCCCGGCAAGGCGGACTACTCATTACCAACCAGGAAGTTGGCCGATGCGATTGCGGCGGAATGGCGGACTCAGGGCGACGAGATAGATCCTAAATCCATGCCATTGACGACGATCGCCAGCACCGCGGTTGATCGCGTGGCGCCAAAGGCCGACGATGTGATTGACGCAATCATGCGGTTTGCGACAACCGACCTGCTTTGCTATCGCGCCGAGCGACCAGCTCAGCTCGTCGAGAAACAATGCGAGTCCTGGCAGCCGGTACTCGACTGGGCTTCAGAATCTTTGGGCGTCACGCTCGAACCAACTTTGGGCATCGTGCCAATAGAGCAGGACGGCGTTGCAATTTCATCGCTCCGCGAGACGCTTCTCGCCTGCGATCATTTCAGCCTTGCCGCCCTGAATGTTCTCACTGGGGCGCTTGGCTCGATCGTCCTGGCGCTGGCGGTATTCAAACGTCGCATCGACGTGGAACAAGCGGTCGAGGCCAGTCAGCTCGACGAGGCATTTCAAGCCAGCCAATGGGGCGAGGATGATGAGGCGGGGGAACGCCGCAGGTCGGTTCGCGCAGAAGCGATGGTAGCCGCACATTTCTTGACGTTGTTGCAGGCTTGACAGCCGGGTACTATTTCGCCCGCACATGCGGGAGCGCTTCAATGCAGAACATCATCCGCCAGCTCGAAGCAAAACGCAAAGCCGCGCGGGCGGGCGGCGGCAAGAAGCGTATCGATGCGCAGCATGCCAAGGGTAAACTGACGGCGCGCGAGCGCCTTGACGTCCTATTCGACGAAGGCTCCTTCGAGGAGTGGGACATGTTTGTCGAGCATGATTCCACCGACTTCGGTATGGACGAACAGAAAATTCCCGGCGACGGGGTGGTCACTGGGCACGGCTTGATAGACGGACGTCGCATCTTTGCATTCAGTCAGGATTTTACTGTGTTCGGCGGGTCGTTGTCTGCGGCGCATGCGCGGAAGATATGCAAGATCATGGACCAGGCGATGAAGGTTGGAGCGCCGGTCGTCGGCCTCAACGATTCGGGTGGTGCGCGAATTCAGGAAGGGGTCGCCTCCCTGGCCGGCTATGCGGACGTGTTTCAGCGCAACGTGCTTGCCTCGGGTGTTATTCCACAGATTTCGGTGATCATGGGACCCTGCGCAGGTGGGGCGGTGTATTCACCGGCGATGACCGATTTCATCTTCATGGTCGAGGGTAGCGCCTACATGTTCGTGACCGGACCCGAGGTCGTAAAGACCGTGACGCATGAGGAAGTGACGCACGAGGAGTTGGGCGGTGCAGCCACCCATACTCAGAAATCGGGCGTGGCCGACTTGGCTCCAGGGAACGATATAGAAACGCTCCTCGCCGTGCGGCGCTTCATGAGCTTTTTGCCGGCCTCCAATCGCGAGGGACCGCCAATGCTGGAATGCGAGGACCCGCTGGACCGTGTAGAGCCGTCGCTCGACACGCTGGTGCCCGCAAATCCGAACAAGCCTTACGACATGATGGAGTTGATCCAGAAAACCGTCGACGATGGCGAATTTTTCGAATTACAACCCGATTTCGCACAAAATATCATCACCGGCTTTGCACGCATGGCACGCGGAAGCGTTGGCATCGTCGCCAACCAACCGATGGTGCTGGCAGGCTGTCTCGATATCGACTCGGCGCGCAAGGCAGCGCGCTTCGTGCGGTTCTGCGACTGCTTCAACATTCCCGTCGTTACCTTTGTCGACGTACCGGGCTTTCTGCCGGGCACGGCGCAGGAATACGGCGGCATCATTGAGCATGGCGCGAAACTGCTCTATGCGTTCGCCGAGGCAACGGTGCCGAAAATCACGCTGATTACACGCAAGGCCTACGGCGGTGCGTACGACGTCATGAGTTCCAAACACCTGCGCGGTGACGTGAATTATGCATGGCCCAGTGCTGAAATTGCCGTTATGGGACCGAAGGGAGCCGTCGAAATCATCTTTCGCGGCGACCAGGGTGATGAGCAGAAGATTGCGGAGCGGACCGAGGCGTATCGGGAGAAGTTTGCCAATCCCTTCGTCGCCGGCTCGCTCGGCTTCATCGACGACGTAATTCTACCGCGCGACACACGCCAACGACTCTGTAATTCGTTGACGATGTTGAAGGATAAGCGGCTCGAAAACCCGTGGAAGAAACACGGCAACATTCCACTGTGAAGCGGCGCTTGCGTGGTTTCGGCTACCATCTGGCCGCCTACTTCGTAACGATGGCGCTGCTCGTGCCGTTCAACTTATTGACCGATCCGGATTCACCCTGGTTTGTATTGCCGCTGGTCGGGTGGGGCGGTGTGCTCGCAGCCCATGTCGCCTATGTTATGGGACTGTTCCCGGAGAAACGAGGTCATGGCGACAGAGTCTGAAGCATTGCGCCTTCACATCGGCGGTCGTGAACGGCGCGAGGGATGGACAATCCTAAATCGAGTCGGGGCCGCATGTCGATCATGTCGGTGATTGCCGCGACTTGAGCCGGTTTGCAGACGGATCAGTAGAGGAAATTTATGCGAGCCATGAATTTGAACATCTCGGCTATTTCGACGAGCTGCCGCAGGCGCTCGGCGAATGCCGCCGCGTGCTCGAAGATGGCGGGCTTTTGCAAATCAGCGTGCCCGATCTGGCGGTCCTGTGCCGCCTGTTTCTGCTGCCGGAACTTAAGGCCGAACAGCGGTTTCACATCATGCGGATCATGTTTGGCGGCCAGATGGACTCCTACGATTTCCATAGCAGCCCGTTGATTAAGTGGCTTTTTCCGGCTCTCACCCCCAGATGAAGAATGCGGCGGCGAAAGCCGACTGGCCGCTTTGCGAACCCCCCCCCGTGCCACCAGCATGGCCCCGGTGGGCGTGAGCAGAACGAAAATACCGCCATATCCGCCCGCCACGGCCTCCCGCGGGGTGCCGGCGCCGATGAGCTGGCGCATCAGTAACGATAGATTGTGGCCGGCGACGTGGAGCAGGTATCGCTTGTGCACATTCTCTCGCCCGCGCAGCCAGGTTCGTCGCATGCCGCCACGATCGAGGTTGTGGGCAAAGCAGCGCTCGACGATCTCGGCGCGCAGCTTGAAGGCCTCGCGGGCGACCCCGGACTTGAGCCGCGCACGGTTGTTGGTGACCGCGCGCCGCGCCGCCTCATCACCGTGCCAGCGCGAAAAGCCGGTCTGCTTGGGCGCCGCGATCCGGGTCTTCCAGGGACTGTCGTGTCCAGAGCCCTCAAGACCGCCCGTGAGTGATAACCTTTGTCGGCGACGCATTCGGCCGGGTCCTCCGCCGTCGGTGCCGCATCCACCGCCCCGAGGTTTGCCTCGGCCTTCGCCAGGGTCTTGGAAAGCGTCGTGGTGTCGCCCTCATCGGCCGGGTGCAGCTCGGCCGCCACCACCGCGCCGGTGTCCAGATCCACCGCGTGCTCGGGCTTGTAGGCCAGATGCGTCGTGCCGTCCTTCATCTTGGCGATCTTGGCCTCGGGGTCGCTCTTCGAAACCCAATCCGTGTTGGAAAGCTTCTTGCCCTTGCGCTCCAGACGCGCCAGATCCTCGGCCGTGGGTGTCTCGACGCCGCTTTCCCGGGCCAGGCGCTCCAGCATCTCCCGGTAGCCTTCGCCGTTGGCGCGCCGCACGATGTTCCGCAGCGCCGCGTTGGCCTCCATGGTCGAGGCATCG
The DNA here is from genome assembly GCA_965217615.1 of Alphaproteobacteria bacterium. GTDB lineage: Bacteria > Pseudomonadota > Alphaproteobacteria > UBA8366 > CAVOAK01 > CAVOAK01. The sequence goes on along the minus strand of CBDCIT010000002.1, from coordinate 43,665 downwards.
ACGCCGATGCGCTCGCCCTTGATCAGCCCCGCCTCGGCGATCAGCACCAGAACCCAGTCGAAGACCGCCGCGTGGACTTCATGGGGCAGGCGCGTGCGGCTCCGTGACAGCCAGGAATGGTCCGGTACCCGATCACGGCTCCCCAGTCGCAGGAACGCCCGCAGCGAAAGCGAGTCCGAGCAGCGCCACTCCAGACCGCGCTCGCTGTCGATGCCCTCGAAGTAGCCCACCAGGTGCATCCGGAAATAGCGCCCGGGCGGCACCGAGGGCGCGCCCATCCGGGCCGCGTAATAAGGCCGGCAGCTCGCCTCGGCAAAGGCGTCGAAGCCGCCCTCGATCAGCACCGACTGCAGGCGGTCATAAAACACATGACCCGGAGAGCGCGGCATCTCCGACCAGCTCACCATCAGGTCCCCCTGACCAGCCTTCTGCCGTCCCATCGCCATCGGCGAATCCCCCTGCAAATCAGGGAACCAGAGAATCAGACGGCGCCGACTTAATCAACGGGCTGATAAGGTCGGGCTGACCTTCGAGTTTCTATATGATTTCCTGACACGTGTTGGGTTCAGCGACGTGCAACGCATCGACGAGTTTCGCTTGTTCGACGACACGAGCAGCTTACGGATCGGTGGCGTTTTGATCAGTCTCAACGTCACGGCGCTGAGGTAAGCCAAGGCCATTCGAATCCGCGTGATTGTTGCGGTGCACGTTGGCACTCCGATACGTTGATTCCCCTGATGTTTAAAAAAATCCTGATCGCCAACCGCGGCGAGATCGCCTGCCGCATTGCGCGCACTGTGCGGCGAATGGGTATTTCGACGGTCGCCGTCTATTCCGAAGCAGATGTGGACGCTCTTCATGTCCGTGGAATGGACCAAGCGCTACCGATTGGACCGGCGCCGGCGCAAGACAGCTATCTCGATATAGCAAAGATCGTGCAGGCCGCGGTGGAGGCGGGAGCCGACGCCGTCCATCCAGGCTACGGCTTCCTGTCGGAGAACCCCGCTCTGCCGGAGGCGCTCGCTGCAGCTGGAGTGACGTTCATCGGACCAGCGGCAAGGGCGATGAAAGTCATGGGTGACAAGATCGAGGCGAAGAAGCTTGCGCTCGAGGTAGGCGTCGTCGTCATTCCGGGCCAGGGGGACGCCTTAACTGATGCTGACGACGCGGTCGCGGCTGCACAAGCGATCGGCTACCCGGTGATGCTCAAGGCGGCGGCCGGAGGCGGCGGCAAGGGGATGCGCGTCGCGCGGGATGACGACGATGTGCGTGCCGGCTTTCGCCTCGCTGTAACCGAGGCGACGTCGAGCTTTGGCGACGACCGCGTGTTCGTCGAAAAGCTCATCGAGCGACCGCGCCACATTGAGGTGCAAATCCTCGCCGATCACCACGGAACGGTTGTCCATTTGGGCGAACGCGAGTGTTCGATACAGCGACGGCATCAGAAGGTGATCGAGGAGTCGCCTGCGCCAGACCTCAACGACGCGACCCGCACGGCAATGGCCGACCAAGCGGTGACGCTCGCACGTGCGGTCGACTACAGCTCTGCCGGCACAGTGGAATTCATCGTCGATCAGGACGATAGCTTCTACTTCTTGGAGATGAACACGCGGCTCCAGGTCGAGCATCCGGTGACGGAGATGGTGAGGGGGGTTGACCTGGTGGAGCAGATGATCCGGATCGCCGCGGGCGAGCCATTGGCGTTTACCCAAGAGGACATAGCGCCAACTGGTTGGGCGATCGAAGCGCGGATCTATGCTGAGGATCCTCTGCGCGGTTTTTTGCCTTCCACAGGCAGGCTTGTCCGCTACGTGCCGCCGCTCGAGGGCGTAGACGTGCGAATCGATTCAGGCGTCGAAGAAGGCGGCGAGATCGGTATCCATTACGATCCTTTGATTGCCAAGCTTGTTTGCTACGGCGCCACCCGGGACGAAGCCACGCAGCGTATTCGGGGCGCATTGGACGCCTACTACATCCGCGGCGTTTCGCAGAATGTCGCCTTTCTTGCGGCAGTTCTGGCTCATCCGCGGTTCGCGTCGGGGAATCTAACAACCGGATTTATCGACGATGTGTATCCAGATGGGTTCAACTCATCCGACACGGATCATGCCGATCCGCCGCTGTTAGCGGCCTTGGCCGGTACACTCCAATTCCGGGCGTCAAGGCGGCATGATGAGATCGCCTGCGTCGCGTTGATCGGCGGTGAAGAATACCCCATGACGGCGAGCCCAATGGTGAGCGGAGAGGCCGGCTGCAACATAGCGATGCCCACAAAATCTTATGAGATAAGCGGCGACTGGCGCCCAGGGTTGCCTCTATTCGACGCGCGAGTGGATGGCATGGAGCTATGCGTGCAGGTCGACCGCGAGGGTGATGTGTGGTGCCTCACGCACGCGGGCGTTGAAGCAACGGTTGTGGTTTTGACGCCGCGGTCAGCCGGGCTCAACCGGCTCATGCCCGTGCGCTCGCCACCCGATCGCTCGCGCTTCGTGCTTTCACCGATGCCGGGCCTACTCATCCGCCTGTCGGTCCAAGAGGGAATGGACGTAAAGGTCGGCGAAGAACTCGCGGTCGTCGAGGCGATGAAAATGGAAAACCAGATTCGCGCTAAGCGCAACGGCACGATTCAAACGATCCACGCGACTCCGGGCGATCTCCTGGAGGTCGATCAGCCGATCGTCGAGTTCGTCTAATGGGATCCGTCGGCTCGGAGATACGCTCACTCAGGGCGGTGATCAGCGGTCGCGTACAAGGCGTGTGGTTTCGGGGCTGGGCCGAGCGGCAAGCGAACCAGCGCGGGCTTGACGGTTGGGTCAGAAACCGACGCGATGGTACTGTCGAGGCACTCTTCTCGGGCCCAGCCGCTGCCGTCAAAGCGATGCTCGACGTCTGTTCCGACGGTCCGCCGGGAGCGAGCGTAACCAACGTTGAAAGCCATCCCGATCGGCTGCCCGAAGACAAGGGATTTAAGGTGCTGCCAACCTTGTGAGCCGATGGTGCTCATTCTCAGGCGACGCGTTTCAACTGCCGCTGAAATACCGCTTCAAATGCCTCCATCAAGGCCAGATCCACGTCTAATATCGTCACCGGCAGACCGAGATCGACGAGGGAGGTTACACCAAAGCGCACATCGTCTACGCCACAGGGAACGATGCCCGAAAAATGCTCGAGATCGGGTTCGACGTTAATCGCGAGTCCGTGAAAGCTGACCCAACGGCGGATTCGCACGCCGATAGCGGCGATCTTGTCTTCACGCTGCTGATCCTCCCTCGATCCGGTTTCTCGCTCGACCCAGATGCCGATCCGGTCGGCACGGCCTTCACCTCTCACGTTGAAGGTTGCGAGAGTCGCAATGACCCAGCTCTCAAGATCGCGGACGAACTCCCGTACGTCGCGCCCTCGCCGATTGAGGTCGAGCATCACATAGGCAATTCGTTGCCCCGGGCCGTGATAGGTGAATTGTCCGCCGCGGCCGGTGCGATGAACGGGAAATCGGTCGGTATCCAGCAGATCTTCTGCGCGCGCACTGGAGCCAGCAGTGTAAAGCGGGGGGTGTTCGAGCAACCAGACGAGTTCACGCGCCTCGCCGCGAATAATCTGGGCAACGCGCTGTTCCATCTCGTGAACGGCGGACGCGTAGTCCACCGGCACATTGCTGATGCGCCAGTCGATGTCTTCTGCCGTGGACATGTCTGTCGTCAAATCCGTTCCGCTTGATTGGGCCCGGGGTATTTGCTATCCCCGGCCCGGCGGTTGATCTATGTGTAATCGACCCAATGAATATCACAATTCGGGTCTGGGCATGATGGAAGCGGTCGTGGCGGAATTGGTAGACGCGCAGCGTTGAGGTCGCTGTGGGGGAAACCCCGTGGAAGTTCGAGTCTTCTCGACCGCACCAATCTTCAGGCCCGCTCAATCGGCGGGCCTTATTTGTTGCAATGTCTTAATTTGAGGCGGCGGCGCGAAATCTTAGGGAGTGTGAGAACATGGCAGACGGTGACATCTGGGAAGACGCACTCGCGTACCATCGAGCGTATCCTCCGGGAAAGCTCGGCATTGTTGCAACCAAGCCGCTTGCCAACCAACGCGACCTAGGAGCGTGCGCCGCAGAAAGGTCCGCGTGGCGAAGTTGATGGCGGACGGGTTGTGGGTGGATTTGCGCAGGGGGAAGTATGATCCGATACGCCAGTTTCGTGTGGGAACTCCCGATGCCGACCACGTTTCGTGCCTACCAGCCGGACCAACCCTTGCTTTTGCCGCCGGACTTGCAGGAGTGGGTTCCCCCAGGGCACCTGGCTCATCACGTCAGCGATGTTGTCGATGCACTGGACTTGACGGCGTTCTATGCGCCCTACGAGGGGGACGGTCGACGCAACGCCCCCTACGAGCCGTCGATGATGGTCAAGGTGCTGATCTATGCCAACGCGAGGGGCACATTCTCCTCGCGCGCGGTGGCGAGGAAGCTGGAGGAGGATGTAGCGTTTCGGATGCTCGCGGCGGGCAACTTCCCGCAACATCGCACGGTATGTGAGTTCCGACGCCGACATCTGGCGGAGTTCAGCGAGCTGTTTGTGGGGGTGGTGCAGGTGGCGCACGAGATGGGACTGGCGCGGTTCGGCAAGCTCTCGGTCGACGGGACGAAGGTGCGAGCGAACGCGAGCAAGCGCAAGGCGATGAGCTATGAGCGGATGGGCAAAGAGGCGGCTCGCTTGCAGGCGGAGATCGAGGCGCTGCTGACGAAGGCGGGGATGGTGGACGCCGAAGAAGACGAGCGTTGGGGCGAGGATTTCCGGGGCGACGAGTTGCCCGAGGAGTTGCAACGCAGGGAGAAGCGCCTGGCGGCGATCCAGGCAGCCAAAGCGCGTTTGGAGGCGGCGCAACGCGGGCGCGACGATGAGCGCGGGCGCGAGCCTGGGCAGGACCGCAATCCCCGGGGGGCCCTACAAGCGGGCCTACGGCGAGCCCGAGCCGAAGGCGCAGAGCAATTTCACCGATCCCGAGAGCCAGATCATGAAGACCAGCAGCGAGGGGTTCCAGCAGTGCTACAACGCGCAGATGGCGGTCGATGGGGAGCACCAGATCATCGTCGCGACTGAGGTGGGGCCACAGGCCAGCGACCAGGGTCAGCTGGTGGGGATGCTCGACGAGATCAACGAGACGTTTGGGGTCGAGCCTGCGGTGGTACTGGCCGATGCGGGCTACTGCAACGAGCCGGATCTGTTGGAGCTGGAAGATCGCGGCATCGACGCGCACGTAGCGCTGGGGCATGAAGGCAAGTCCCAGGTGGCGGTTGACCCGGCCCGGCTCCCTGCCACCCACCGCATGGGTGAGAAACTGGCGAGCCCCGCGGGCAAAGCCCGGTACGCGCAACGCAAGTGGCTCTCGGAGGCGCCGAACGGGTGGATCAAGGAGGTGCTCGGATTCCGACGATTCAGCCTGCGAGGCTTGGCGAAGGTGCGCGGCGAGTGGGACCTCGTGTGCTTGGCGTTGAACATCAAGCGGATGGGGACGGTGGCCACGTGCTGAGGCAGGTGCTGGCCTGCCAACGCACTTGCTCCGGCGCGCGCAGCGCCCATCGACCGCGTATGAAACGCGAATCTCTTCCGTTCCTGCCTTCCGGTCTGGGATTTCCATCCCAGAGTCGGGCGGGCCAGATGTCCACACTCGGGCCAAAATCCCACCTCTCCGGCGGCCGCGCGCCAATCGCCCAACATCAAAACTTCTACGGCGCACGCTCCTAGCCCTCACCTATTCACCGGGCGTCGCAGCGGCATGCGAGCTCATCGTCGAAGATGCCAACGAAGCAGCCGCGATGACTGCACGCGGCAATCTCGTCGGCGTCATTTCCAATGGTACAGCCGTCCTCGGTCTCGGGTCGATCGGACCGCTGGCATCCAAGCCCGTGATGGAGGGCAAAGCAGTTCTGTTCAAGAAGTTTGCAGGCATCGACGTCTTCGATATCGAAGTCGATGAGACGGACGTCGACAAGTTCGTCAATGTGGTTGCCGCGCTCGAGCCGACATTCGGCGGTATCAACCTAGAAGACATTAGCGCACCCGCATGTTTCGAGATTGAGGCATAGCTGCGGGAGCGTATGAGTATTCCTGTGTTCCACGACGATCAGCACGGTACGGCGATCGTCGTCGGCGCGGCAATCTGGAACGCCCTCAAGGTTGTGGGCAAAAAGATCGAAGACGTGCGATTGGTGACCTCAGGGGCCGGCGCTGCGGCACTCGCCTGCCTCGATTTGCTGGTCAGCCTCGGCCTTCCGCAGGAAAACATCACGGCCACCGATAAGACAGGCGTCATCCGCAAGGACCGCGCCGAGGATATGGACCCCTATAAGGCGCGATATGCGCAAGACACGGACGCCAGAACACTCGCCGACGTGATCGAGGGCGCGGATATATTCCTGGGCCTTTCTGCACCGGGCGTGCTCAAGCCGGCATGGGTTAAGAAAATGGCAAAGGCGCCGATCATCATGGCGCTCGCAAATCCGACACCAGAAATCATGCCCGATATTGCCCGGAAGGCACGCTCGGATGCGATCATCGCGACCGGTCGGTCCGACTACCCTAATCAGGTCAACAACGTCCTCTGTTTCCCATTCCTGTTTCGCGGCGCGCTCGACGTCGGCGCAACGACCATCAACGAGGAGATGAAGATCACCTGTGTCAAGGCGCTAGCCGATCTGGCGGAAGCGGAGACCTCCGAGGTCGTGCAAGCCGCATTCGGCGGGCACACCACCACCTTTGGCCCTGAAAAACTCATTCCCAAACCATTCGATCCGCGCCTCATCGTGCAGATTGCGCCGGCGGTGGCGAAGGCCGCGATGGACAGTGGTGTGGCGACGCGGCCGATCGAAGATTTCGACGCATATAGGGCGGGTTCAACCGGTCGTCGCAACACGTTCAGTTTGACTGGCCTGCAAGCACTGGTCCAGAGCTTCGGCGGGAGTTCTCCATCCGAGGGTCTTGCGGGGCCGTGTATTGAGCGCGTCAGCAACAACTGCGAGTACGTCCGGACTGTGTGCGCTCAGATCGGTTCCTTTCGGGAAGTACTGTCGAAGCAGTCCATTGGTGTTCTCGTTCGTTCCGCGTTGCCAAGGGCTGTGCGGTTCGCAGAAGTAGACGGGAAGGCCGGTTGCGATCCGCAGATCCGCATGCCTGGCCATCTCTGCTCCCTGGTCCCAGGTCAGCGAGCGGCGAAGCTGCGCTGGCAATGTCGTGATCGTCCGGGCGATGGCATCGCGAACCGCTTCAGCCCCATGACCGGCAAGCGCAGGCCCGTTCTTCACGCGCGGGACGGTGCCGTGGCCTTCCATTCGGGGAAGATGCAGCAGCATTGTGAACCGCGTGGTGCGTTCCACCAGAGTGCCGATCGCCGATCTGCCCAAGCCGATGATCAGGTCACCTTCCCAGTGTCCGGGTACGGCCCGATCAGCTGCTTCCGCCGATCGTTCACTGTTCATGATCTCAGGCGTGACGAAGGATTTTCCCCGCCGGCGGCTACGTGCCCGAGGTACGCGCAGTGCCCTTCCCGTGCGAAGGCAGGCGGTCAGCTCACGACGGAGTGCGCCGCGGCCCTGTACGTAGAGCGCCTGATAGATCGCCTCATGACTGATCCGCATCGCTTGATCCTCGGGCCCGTCCCCAGGATAGTCGATCCGAAGACGGTGCGCGATCTGCTCAGGACTCCAGGCCCTGGCCCATCGCCTGTGCTGCCCCGGCCCATGCCGACGACCGTTCCAGACGACGCGTGGCCCCTCGATCACCGTTCCATCCGGTGCCGAGATCCGACCCGCAAGCCGATCCTGCACATAGCGCCGCAGCGCCTCATTCGTTGCCAGCTTGGCTGGCTTCGGCCTTTTGGCGGACCGATCAGTATGCCACTGCGCCGTCGTTGCTCGGTAGTCCAGGCCACCGCTTCGGGTCGCCGCATTGCGCCGCACCTCGCGGGAGATCGTCGACGGTACTCGCTCCAGCCGGCAAGCAATATGACGTATGCCTCTTCCCTGGGCGCGCAGAAGAGCAATCTCCTCACGTTCCTCGAAAGACAGGTAACGTCCTGACAGCGGCTTGGCCGGTTGCGATAAATGTGATGGTGGCATGCCGCCCGACCTCCGGAACCACCTCGAGCCTACCGGAGGGGATACACCGGCATCTCGGGCCGCGTCCTCGCTCGAACGCCCCGTCGCAATCGCTGCCCAGAACCGAACAAGCTCCTCACGCCGTGCCGAGTCCGGTCGACCTGGCGAATGCAACTTGCTCCGTCCAGACCGATCCGACCGCCGTCTGCGTACCGTCATAGTAACCTCCTATGCCAGAGTGTTGCGACGACCGATTGAACTCGCCTAGCGAGCGATTATCGCAGTTCGTATTTCGCTCGGGCTTGCTGGTGAAACCGCTATTTGACGGCGCCCGGGAGGCGCCGAAACGAGTGGTCTACGCGGAGGGCGAGGACGAGCGGGTTTTGCGGGCAATCCAAGTCGTCATCGACGAAGGCCTGGCGAGGCCAACGATCATCGGCCGTCGGTTTGTTGTCGAGCAGCGTATTGAAAAACTTGGTCTGCGGATTCGGATCGGCAACGATTTCGATCTCGTCGATCCACAGGACGATCCGCGGTACCGCGAGTATTGGTCGCTCTACCATGAGCTGATGGCGCGGCGCGGCGTTTCGCCCGATGTTGCACGCGAAGTTGTCCGAACAAGCGCCACGGTCATTGCCGTGGTGATGCTGAAGCGGGGCGAATCGGACGCCTTAATCTGCGGTGCGACCGGATGTTATCATGTTCATCTCAAGCATGTGCTCGACGTGATCGGACGGCGCGAAGGCGTCAACGAAGTTTCCGCCTTGACCGCGCTCGTCTTGTCCCAGGGCACGTACTTTCTCGCAGATACGCACGTCTCGCCGGCGCCGACGGTCGATGAGATTGTGGAATTGGCGCTGTTAGCCGCCGACAGCGTACGGCGGTTCGGCACGGAGCCCAAGTTGGCGCTGCTGTCGCACTCGAACTTCGGGTCGTCGGATACGGAGACCTCGCTGAAGATGCGTCGGGCGACGGCCATCCTTCAGCGCGATCATCCCGAGCTCGACGTCGAAGGCGAAATGCATGCGGACGCGGCCCTAGACGAGCGCATTCGCATGCGCGCCTATCCGGAAACGAAGCTCAAGGGCAGCGCCAACCTGTTGATTATGCCGACGCTCGACGCGTCGAACATTGCCTTCAACTTAATGAAAGTGCTGGGCGAGGGGCTCTCAGTCGGTCCTATGCTGATCGGCATGGCGCAATCGGCCCATGTTCTGGCGACCTCGGTCACCGCGCGGGGCATCGTCAACATGACCGCATTTGCGGTGGTCGACGCCCAGGCTCATGAGGAGGCCGCGGCTGGTTGAGCCGATGAGTGAGCCTTCCACCGCGCCGCCGTCGCTGGCTGAAAGCGAACTGGAAGGCCTGTACGGCCTCACCGACGAATTGGCGCGCAGGGTCAGCGCCGCTATCGAAGCGGGCCGCGCGACGGAGATCGCGACACTTGCCGAACCGTTGCACGCGGCCGATCTGGCCGATCTGTTTGAGCATCTCGGCTCGTCGGATCGACTAGCCTTCGTTGCCGCGCTTGGCGAGCGGCTCGATCCGGAGTTCGTCTCCTATGTTGACCCTTCGGTGCGCGAGGAGCTGGTCAAGTTGTTCGATACGGAGCAGCTGGCCCAGGTCGTGGTGGACCTGGAAAGCGACGATGCGCTCGACCTGATCGAGGATTTGAAGGCGGCGGAGCAGCGCGATGTTCTGGCGGCAATTCCGGCCGATCAGCGCGTGCTTTACGAGGAAGCACTTAGTTATCCGAAGGACAGCGCCGGGCGCTTGATGCGCCGCGATGTTGCGGCGGTCCCCTCGATCTTGACGGTCGGCGATACGATCGACTACATGCGCTCGGATTCGGTGCTGCCGGGAGATTTCTACGACCTTGTTGTCGTCGGACCTGCACACAAGCCACTCGGCATGGTTCCCTTGTCGCGGCTCCTGCAAACCAAACGCCCGATCAAGATTATCGATATCATGGGCGAAGAGATGAAGCTTCTACCCGTGACGATGGATCAGGAGGATGTGGCCTTTCTGTTCCGCCAATACGGGCTGGTCGAGGCGCCGGTCGTTGATGACGCGGATCGACTGGTCGGAATCATCACCGTGGACGATGTCGTAGACGTGATCGAGGAGGAGCATGAAGACGATATGCTCAAACTCGGTGGTGTGGTCGAAGACGATATTTACAGCGCTGTCATAAAAACTACGCGCTCGCGGTTTTCCTGGCTTCTCGTCAACCTGGCAACGGCGATCCTCGCGTCCATCGTGATCGCCATTTTCGATCATGCGATCGAGCGGGTCGTGGCGCTGGCGATCCTCATGCCGATTGTCGCCTCGATGGGTGGGAATGCGGGTACGCAGACCCTAACCGTTGCCGTAAGGGCGTTGGCGACAAAGGAACTTACGGCGAGCAACGCGATGCGAATTGTCGGCAAGGAAGTATTGGTCGGCTGCGTCAACGGCATCGTATTCGCAGTCATTATCGGCGCTATCGCCTGGTTCTGGTTCGGCGATCCTCAGCTTGGCGGCGTGATTGCGCTTGCCATGATCATCAATCTCTTGGTCGCTAGTTTTGCCGGCATTCTTATTCCATTGGGCTTCGAGCGCGCGGGCACCGATCCTGCGGTGGCGTCGGTTGTCCTGCTGACAACGGTCACCGACGTCCTCGGATTCTTTATCTTTCTTGGTTTGGCGGCCCTGGTACTCTTGTAGAGACATGCGGCGGGCCGGGTGCAGCGAGACTAGCTGCTGTACTTGCGGGTGAGAGTCCCGTCGGCGCAATTCTCAGTTTAGCGCCGTAGTGATATCCGGCAGGCATGCGGGGCGACCCGGTGGTCTGAAAGCCCGGAAGTAAAAGCCCCGGAGGGCCGGAGGGTCGTAGTGCCTCTCAGGTCTGGTCAGTTCGGTGGGGCGAGCGAACAGTAGGGCCGTAACGAAAGTGAACGGATTAAGCGTCGAAAATCATGTCCTGCATGAAGCTGATTTGCGGGGTAAACGGAGCTGCCAAGGGTTTCCTGCCTATCCGATGGCCAGTGCCGGTGCGGAAGAACTGAGGCGCACGCATCGGGGCTCCCGGCGTATTGAAGGCGGCAATACTGGACAGTACAGCAGTGAAAGTCCGGAAGGTGTGGAGGTCAGACAGGATGATCCTTGGATGTCAAAGACCGTGTCTATAACTGGCTGTGCCGGGAAATGAGACGGAGATCTCCAGACTGGCGGATGAGGTCGTCAAGCGTTGATGGGCGGGACAACATAACCCGGCTGGAGCGAGGACCTCAGGGCTCAGGTGGCAGTGCTGCTACCGTATGGTCCGCACACAGAGGCGGACGGTCTTCAAGGCGGTCGGCACGGTCTAAGGACGGAGCAAACGAGGGCTGTGGTCAGGAGAATGGCTGGGTCGACCTTAACCCTGACGCGTCCGCGGAAGGCTCCACTCCGAACTGTGAGGTGCCTGATGCTTGAAGCCGGACCGGGGAAAACCCGATGTCCGGAATTTTAGGGGGGGCGGCTGGAAACGTGGCCTATGGTGGAACTGTGAACCCACCCCGCAACCGAAAGGGCGGGGCTGGAAACCCTCCACCTACCGGTGCGCGCGCCAGTGCCCTACCCGACACCTATCGCGCTTCGCATGCGTGTTATTGCGGTATAGGCTTGAACCGGCCGCAAATACGGACACTTAAATCGGAATATGATCGCAAACGACATCCCTGGTCTCGACTTCGAGCTTGGCGAAACCGCCGACATGCTGCGCGATTCCGTGCGCAGTTTCGCCGACCAGGAGATCGCGCCACGAGCCAGCGAAATCGATCGAAGCAACGACTTTCCCGTCGATCTGTGGCCAAAGCTTGGCACGCTGGGCGTGCTGGGGATTACGGTCGAAGAGGAGTATGGCGGTGCCGGAATGGGTTACCTTGAGCACTGCGTGGCGATGGAAGAAATCAGCCGCGGGTCGGCGTCGGTCGGATTGAGTTTTGGTGCGCACTCCAACCTATGCGTCAACCAGATACACCGCAACGGCGATGCCGAGCAAAAACGACGCTATTTGCCGGGGTTGGTCGAGGGCAGCCGCGTCGGTGCACTGGCGATGAGCGAGCCGGGCGCCGGCTCAGACGTCGTTTCAATGCGCCTGCGGGCAGACAAGCGCGACGACTGCTTTGTGTTGAACGGCAGCAAGATGTGGATCACCAACGGTCCGGAAGCCGACGTCGCGGTGGTCTATGCCAAGACCGACCCGGAGGCCGGTCCGCGCGGTATTACGGCCTTCATCGTTGAAAAGGGTTTTGGCGGCTATTCGACAGCGCAAAAGCTCGACAAATTGGGCATGCGCGGCTCCAACACCTGCGAGCTCGTGTTCGAGGACTGCGAGGTGCCCGCGCAGAATGTCCTGGGCGCAGAAGGGAGCGGCGTGGAGGTGCTGATGAGCGGCCTCGACTACGAGCGCGTCGTCCTCGCGGCGGGCCCACTTGGGATAATGACCGCCTGCATGGATGTGGTCGTTCCCTACGTCCATGAACGCAAGCAGTTCGACCAGCCGGTTGGTGAGTTCCAACTGATGCAGGGCAAACTCGCCGACATGTACACGACGATGAACGCCTGCAAGGCCTATGTCTATTCGGTCGCCCGCGCCTGCGATCGGGGCCAGACGGCGCGCAAGGACGCCGCTGGGGCCATCCTGTTCGCGGCCGAAAAGGCGACTTGGATGGCGCTTGAAGCAATCCAATGCCTTGGCGGAAACGGCTACATCAACGAATATCCGACCGGACGATTGCTGCGCGATGCGAAGCTCTACGAGATCGGCGCCGGCACGTCAGAAATCCGCCGCTGGCTGATCGGCCGCGAGCTGTTCGAGGAGACCGGGTGAAGCCGCAGTGGAAATCGCATCTTCGAGGAGACTGACCATTGGCCTCTGAAACGCAAATTGTCATCACCGCCGCGAAGCGTACGCCGATGGGCGGCTTCCAGGGTGACTTATCGCCGGCGTCGACGCCGGTGTTGGGTGCAACGGCGATTCGTGCCGCACTCGAACAGGCGGGCCTCGACGGTCAGGACGTGGATGAAACCTATATGGGCTGTGTCCTGCCGGCTGGGCTCGGTCAGGCGCCGGCGCGCCAGGCGTCGATCGCTGCCGGAATTCCGGACACGATAGGCGCAACGACAGTTAACAAGGTGTGTGGTTCGGGCATGAAATCGGCGATGCTGGGTCACGATATAATTCGTGCCGGTTCGGCCAAGGTGGTGGTCGCCGGCGGCATGGAGAGTATGTCAAACGCCCCCTATCTGCTCGACAAGGCGCGTGCCGGGTATCGCCTCGGCCATGGCAAGCTGGTCGATCATATGTTTATCGACGGCCTCGAAGACGCCTATGACCCGGGGCGTCTGATGGGCGTGTATGCCGAAGCGACGGCTGAGGCCTATCAGTTCACGCGCGAGGCTCAGGACGCGTTCTCACAAGAGTCTTTGGCGCGTGCGCAGAAAGCACAGGCCGATGGCGCGTTCGACGATGAAATCGTTCCGGTGACGGTAACGAAACGCAAAGGTGAAGCGGTCGTCGTCGCCGATGAACAGCCGCGCACGGCGAGTGCGGAAAAATTACCAACGCTGAAACCCGCGTTCCGGGAGGATGGGACGGTGACGGCCGCCAACTCCAGCTCGATCTCAGACGGCGCCGCGGGCTCATCTTGATGCGTGCGGATGAAGCAGCGGAACGGGAGATAACGCCGCTTGCAGCGATCCGCGGCCACGCCTCGCACGCCTGCGCGCCGGAATGGTTCACGACCGCGCCCATCGGCGCCGTCGGCAAACTGCTCGAGAAGGTGGGTTGGTCGGTTGACGATGTCGACCTGTTCGAGATCAACGAGGCGTTTGCAGTGGTCGCGATGGCAGCCATGCGCGATCTGGATCTGCCGCATGAGAAGGTCAACGTTCATGGCGGCGCCTGCGCCTTGGGACATCCCCTAGGTTGTACCGGTGCACGTTTGGTCGTCACCTTGCTTGCGGCGCTGGCACGGCATGATCTTGAGCGCGGTGTTGCCTCGCTCTGTATCGGCGGCGGTGAGGCCGTGGCCATCGCCGTGGAAAGGCTGACTGAGTCATGATCGGCAAACGTTACTACTCCGGCTCGACCTACGAGGAGTTGTGCGGTTACGCCCGCGTCGTCGTCGACGGCGAAATGGTCTACCTCTCGGGTACAATCGGCATGAATTATGAGACCGGCGAGATTGCCGATGATGCGGTCGAGCAAACAAAGCAGTGCTTTCGCAATATTGAGGCTGCCTTGGCTAAGGCAGGGGCCAGCAAGGACGATCTGCTTCGCATTCGCGTTTTCATTGCCGACCGCGACGACTTCGAGCAGGTTGCACCACTCATCGGTGACTTCTGCCGCGCCGCGCGTCCGGCGAACACGACGGTCGCTTCGCCGCTTATGGAAGAGCGCATGAAGATCGAAATCGAAGTTACAGCGAGGAGGCTCGCCGGCGAGCACGGATGATGCCGACGATTCTCATCACTGGTGCAGGCCGAGGCCTAGGCGCGGAGTTGGCGCGTCAGTATCTAGCGGATAATTGGCACGTCATCGCGACGGCACGGGATCCGGCGCAGCTCGATGATCAAGCCGGCTATCAATGTGAGCGGCTCGATGTCAGTGACCAAGCGAGCATCAATGCGTTGGCGAGGACGCTTAACGCGACCGCTATCGATCTCCTGCTCAACAATGCCGGCGTCAACCGTTCGCTCGGCGTTAAGTTCGGGCGCCACATCTACGATGATTGGATTGAGGAGTTCCGGGTCAACACGCTTGCGCCGCTCAGGGTCGCGGAGGCGCTGGTCAATCATGTGGGTCGATCGGAGCGCAAGCAGATGGCGTTCATTTCCTCGCAAACCGGCAGCAACGAATTGAACACATCGAGCGGCTCGCCCGGCTATCGCGCCTCGAAGGCAGCACTCAATTCGGCCGTGCGTAGCGCCGCGGTCGAGCTTGCGCCGCTTGGCATTACCTGTGTTCTCCTACACCCGGGGTGGGTACGCACCGAAATGGGTGGTGCTGACGCCGACCTCGATTTGCAAACGAGCATCCAGGGTGTTCGCCGCGTGATAGACGACCTCACGCCGGACGACAACGGGCGCTTCCTCAACTACGACGGCAGCGAGATTCCCTGGTGACGGCAGGAGGTGAGTTTCGAGCATGAGCGCCGACATCGAATTCTATTTCGACTTCTCTTCGCCCTACGGTTATCTCGCAAGTTTTTTGATCGATGATCTGGCTGCGCGTCACGCTCGCGGTGTCGAATGGCGGCCCATGATGCTCGGCATAGCGATGAAGCAGACTGGCAGCCGGCCGCTCGTTGAGATTCCCATCAAAGGTGATTATTCGCGCCATGATCTCGAACGCACGGCGCGACGCCTCAACATTCCCTTTATGGTCCCGAAGCCGTTCCCCATCATGACCTTGGCAGCGGCACGTGCTTACTATTGGATCAGCGATAACGATCCTGTTCGAGGTCGAACATTTGCGAAGGCCGCCTTCCAAACCTACTTCGGCGAAGGGCGAGACATATCGACGCCGGCCACGGTGGCTGAAATTGCCGCTCCGCTCGGCGTGGATGGCGAGGCGCTTCTGTCAGCGCTCAAAGTTCCTGCCGTGAAGGATCGCCTCAAGTCCGAAACCAACGCTGCTGTGGAACGCGGCGTATTTGGGTCACCGTTTATGTTCATTGACGGCGAACCGTTCTGGGGCGCTGATCGCTTACGCGATGTCGAGCGCTGGCTCGACACCGGCGGCTGGTAGCAGACAATGACATCCGACACCAGTACGGAGTCCGCCGCTCAGGGTATGGTTGTTGGCGACAGCTGGAACTTTGTTGACACATTCATAAGTGAGATTGAAGAACGGATCGACGGCTGGCTTCTAAAACCCGATATCCTCTGTTTTTGGCTCATCGACCTGCTACAGAAGATGAGCGAAGTTCGTGGCGATTTGTGCGAGATCGGCGTTTATCACGGCAAATCGCTGTTGCTGATGGCGAACTTGCGGCGGCCGGAAGAGATTGTTTATGGGTTCGATGACTTCGCGGGCGATAAGAACCGGATCGTACGCGAGGTGCTGGAGACGTACGCCTATAGTACGGAGCGTGTGACACTGACAGTCGGCGACACCCAGATTTGCGAAGCCGAAGAGCTCAAATCCATCATATCAGCGCCGCTCCGCCTGCTTCATATCGACGGCGGGCATACCCATAGCGAATGTCTGCACGACCTCCTGACGTTCGGATCGTTCCTGGGCGACGCTGCGGTGATTGCCATTGACGACTATTTCGATCGCGAGTTTCCAGGCATTTCAACGGCGGTGGCCGAGTATTGCCGTTCGCCTGAAGGCCATGCGTTTCGTCCGTTCCTGGTGGGTCATAACAAGCTCTTTTTGTGTAAGTCATCGCTGGTTTCGCGGTATCAACGCGGTTTCTTAGAAAGCGACGCATTTAATTTTGCGCTTGGTATGCACAACATGCGAGGCGGTGACGTCCTCATTTCCTTCAGCCGCTATCCGCTGTCCCGCGACAAGCTCGAAGAGATGATCGCGTAAAACGCTGGGCGCTATGAGTCGACGGACCCGCGGCGGTTTCCATGCTTGCCAGTCGATAGAGTGCGCTGCAAGGTAGTGTCATAAGGCGCGCTCATGACAGTTATCAAATCCGCCATCAACGCCGGCTCGACGGACTTCCGCGACAACGATGCCGCCATGCGGGCGCTTGTCGAGGAGCTAGAAGCGAAGGTCGCGGAAGCAGCACTTGGCGGCGGCGAGCGGGCACGAAGTCGCCACGTCGAACGCGGCAAAATGTTGCCGCACGAACGTGTCGAGGGGCTGGTCGACGACGGCGCGCCATTGCTCGAATTAAGTCAACTTTCCGCAGACGGCATGTATGACGAGGTCATCGCGGGTGCCGGGATCATCACAGCAATCGGCCGCATCTCCGGCATCGAATGCATGATTGTCGCAAATGATGCGACGGTAAAGGGCGGCACCTACTACCCGGTCACGGTGAAGAAGCACCTGCGTGCGCAGGAGATCGCCGAGGCTAACAACTTGCCCTGCATCTATCTCGTAGATTCCGGCGGCGCCAACCTGACGAGTCAGGACGAGGTGTTCCCAGACCGCGATCATTTCGGACGTATTTTCTTCAATCAGGCGCGCATGTCGGCCAAAGGCATTCCGCAGATCGCGCTGGTCATGGGGTCGTGTACCGCAGGTGGAGCCTACGTCCCGGCAATGGCGGACGAAGCGGTCATCGTTAAGGGAGAGGGGACGATCTTCCTTGGCGGCCCGCCGTTAGTTAAGGCGGCCACAGGCGAAGTGGTAACGGCGGAGGAATTGGGTGGCGCTGACGTCCATGCACGAAACTCGGGGGTCGCCGATCATTACGCGGAGAACGACGCGCACGCGCTGGCGCTGGCGCGGCGTATCGTCGGCAATCTCAACCGGGTGAAACAGCCGCAGCTGGCGCTCCGCGATCCAGCCGAGCCTGTTTACGATCCGGAAGAGATCTATGGTGTCGTGCCCAAGGACCTGCGCCGCCAGTACGACTCGTGTGAGCTCATCGCACGCATCGTCGATGCAAGCGAGTTCGACGAGTTCAAGGCGCTCTATGGCACATCGCTCGTTTGCGGCTTTGCACATATCTGGGGTTATCCGGTCGGTATCGTAGCCAACAACGGCATCCTGTTCTCCGAGAGTGCGCTCAAGGGCGCACATTTTGTCGAACTGTGCAGCCAGCGCGGGATACCGCTGGTATTCCTGCAAAACATCACGGGTTTCATGATTGGCAAGGACTATGAGGCGCAGGGCATCGCTAAAGACGGCGCCAAGATGGTGACCGCAGTAGCTTGCGCCGAGGTGCCGAAATTTACCGTCATTGTCGGCGGTTCCTTTGGCGCCGGCAATTACGGCATGTGCGGCCGAGCCTACAGCCCGCGATTTCTTTTCATGTGGCCGGGTGCGCGCATTTCTGTGATGGGTGGAGAGCAGGCGGCGAATGTACTTGCGCAGATCCGCAGGGATGGAATGGATGCTCGCGGCGAGAGCTGGGACGAAGTGGATGAGCATGCATTCAAGGAGGAAATCCAAACGCAATATGAGCTGCAGGGCCACCCGTACTATGCGACTGCGCGACTATGGGATGACGGTATCATAGACCCCAAAGAGACACGTACCGTGCTCGGCCTTTCGATTTCGGCGGCGCTCAACGCGCCGATCGAGACGACCCGGTTCGGCGTCTTCCGCATGTAGGCCGATGACACAATCCTCTTTGATATCGGAAATCGATGGTGACGGCGTGGCCACGCTCACCGTCAACCGGCCGGACGTCCATAATGCCTTCAACGAAGAGCTCATCGCAGCGTTGCGGGGGGCTTTCGAAGGATTTGCCGTCGACCCCTCGGTGCGTGTCGTCCTGCTTGCCGCAGCGGGCAAGAGCTTTTCGGCTGGCGCCGACGTTAACTGGATGAAGGAGATGGCAGGCTATGACCGGGCAGAGAATGTGGCGGGTGCTCTCCGCTTGGCTGAGATGTTGCGCGCGCTCGACACCCTGCCGCAGCCGACAGTGGCACGGGTTCATGGTGCCGCGTTCGCCGGTGGCCTCGGGCTGATCGGTGCCTGCGACATCGCGCTTGCCGCCGACAGTGCCATCTTTGCCGTGACCGAAGTGCGGCTCGGCCTGATCCCGGCCGTCATAAGCCCCTATGTCATTCGCGCTATTGGCCCGCGCGCGGCACGGCGGTATTTCTTAACTGCCGAACGCTTCGGAGCGGCCGAAGCGCATCGGCTTGGACTCGTGCACGCAGTCGCGACGGACGATGAGCTCGACGATTTGGTGTCCGAGGCGACCACGGCACTGCGCTTGGGCGGGCCCAAGGCGATTGCGGCGAGCAAGGCTCTCGTCGCGGAGTTGGCAGGCGAGGTGGATGAGGCGAGCATGAGTCTCACGGCTGCCCGCATCGCTGAAATTCGCGCGAGCGAGGAAGGGCGCGAAGGTATCGACGCCTTCCTCGAGAAACGCGGCCCGAGCTGGCAGCAGGAATAGCGTGGCGGCGTGGCGGAACCAATTGTCTTAAAGGAAATCGATGCGCGCGGCGTTGCCAGCGTTACGCTAAATCGTGTCGAGGTTCACAACGCCTACAACGGCGACTTGATCGATACGCTGTCGGCGGCCTTGCAGGATTTGGCGACAGACTCACAGGTGCGCGTGCTGGTGCTGCGTGCTAATGGCAAGCATTTCCAGGCCGGCGCCGACATCAACTGGCTTAAGACAACAGCAGCGTTCGATGCGAAACAAAATCTCGACTTCTCAAAGCGCACAGTCGAGGCGATCCGCACGCTCGACGCGTTTCCGCGCCCGAGCGTCGCCCTCGTCCACGGCGCTTGCTATGGCGGTGGGGTCGGCATGGTTGCAGCCTGCGATATCGCCCTCGCCTCCGAGAGTGCGGTTTTCGCACTGACAGAAGTGCGGATTGGTGTATTGCCGGCCCCCATCGCGCCGCAGCTTGCCGCAGCGATCGGTGCGCGGGCTTTAAGACGCTATGGCCTGAGCGGCGAACGGTTTGATGCGGCAGAAGCCCAACGAATCGGGCTCGTGCATGACGTTTGCCCCGATGGCGCGCTCGACGCGACAGTGGCGCCAATCCTGGAGTCCCTGCTGCTGGGCGGGCCGCAGGCGCTTGCGGCGTCCAAGCAGCTGATCGCCGAACTTGCGGGAACGGGTACCGACGATAAACTGGCCGAACGGCTGAGTAGTCTCGCGGCGACGACACGGGTTTCTGAAGAGGCGAGCGAAGGATTGTCTGCCTTTCTCGAAAAACGCCGGCCCGCTTGGTATCTCGCCTAGGGAACGGCAGGATGTTCGAAAGCGTGCTTGTCGCCAATCGGGGGGAGATTGCCTGCCGGATCATGCGCACGGCGCGTCGGATGGGCTTGCGGACGGTTGCCGTCTACTCGGAATCAGACAGGCGTGCGCTGCACGTCCGCGAGGCGGACGAATGTGTGCTGATTGGTCCGCCACCGGCACGTGACAGCTATCTTGCTATCGACAATGTCATCGAGGCTGCTCGCCGCAGCGGAGCTCAAGCGGTGCATCCCGGTTATGGCTTCCTTGCGGAGAACCCTGAGTTCGCGACGGCGTGTGTGGCCGCCGGTCTCGTGTTCGTCGGGCCGCCTGCCCGGGCGATTCGCGCCATGGGTCAGAAGGATGAGGCAAAACGTCGAATGGACGAGGCCGGCGTGCCGACAGTGCCCGGCTACCATGGTCCGGCGCAGGATGCCAGTTCCCTGCAACGCGCGGCCGACGAAATCGGCTACCCGATCATTGTCAAGCCGGTCGCGGGTGGTGGTGGGAAGGGCATGCGGATTGTCGAGGATGCGGATGGATTTGCAGACGCGCGGGCGACTGCAAAGCGCGAAGCCGGCTCGGCGTTTGGCGACGAACGCGTCCTCTTGGAGAAATATCTCTTCGGTCCGCGTCATATCGAAGTACAGGTCTTTGCCGACAGCCACGGTCATACAGTCCACCTCTTTGAGCGCGACTGCTCGATCCAGCGGCGTCACCAAAAGGTCATCGAGGAATCCCCTGCACCTGGCCTCAGCGATGCAATGCGCAGCGAAATAGGTGAGGCTGCGGTCAAGGCGGCGGCGGCTATCAACTACGTGGGTGCCGGGACGGTCGAGTTTATGCTGGCTACGGCGAACGATTTCTATTTCATGGAAATGAACACCCGGCTGCAGGTCGAGCATCCAGTGACGGAGTTCGTGACAGGTATCGATCTGGTCGAATGGCAGTTCCGAATTGCGTCCGGGGAGCCTTTGCCATTGGCGCAGGATGGCATTGAATTAACGGGCCACGCAGTAGAGGCGCGGCTTTACGCCGAAGATCCGGAGCGCGATTTCCTGCCGCAGGCGGGTAGGTTCCATCGATTGCTTTTCCCGGAGGAGACTTCGCATCTCCGCATTGATACGGGCCTGGCGGAGGGCGATAGCGTGTCGCAGCACTATGACCCGATGATCGCAAAAATGATCGCCTGGGATAAGGATCGGGCGGGCGCAATCGGACATTTGCGATCTGCTTTGGCGCAGACGCAGTTCGCTGGGCCAACGGACAATCTTGCCTTCTTGAGCGCGGTGCTGAGCCAACGGGATTTCGCCGATGCCAAAATCGATACGGGCTTTGTCGACCAGCACCAGCGCGCGCTCCTCCCGAGCTCCGAACCGGCCGATTGCGTAGCATTTGCGTTGGCCGCACTTGCCGAGTTGCTCGCCAGTGCGCCAGAGAGCGAGGTTGGCGCGATTGCCGATCTTCACTCTCCGTGGCAGGGGCGAGACGGCTGGCGACTCAACCGGGCCTCGGTTCGTGAATTCAGGTTTCGTGACACAGCTGGATTAACAATAGTCCGCGCGCGAAAGAACGATGCGGGATTTATGCTGGAATTTGAAGACACAAACATCGCTGCATCGGGTTCGTTAAACCCTGGCGGGCAGATAGCGGCCAAGTTGGATAGCCGTCCCGTCGAGGCGACGATTGTGAGCTACGACCGTCGTCGCTACATTTTCGCCGACGGTATTTGTCACCGCCTGACGATCGACGATCCCTTGGATGCCGTCGAGGAGGCGGTCGCCGCGGGTAGCTTTGCCGCCCCCATGTCGGGGCGCATTACGGTGGTTCATGTGCGTGCTGGAGAAAGGGTCCTGTCAGGGCAACCGCTGATCGCGCTGGAAGCGATGAAAATGGAGCATGTGATCAGTGCTCCCGCCGACGGCACGGTTAACGCCGTGCACTTCGAAATTGGCGATCAGGTCGCCGAAGGTGCAAATTTAGTCGATTTTGATGCCGATGATCCCGCTGCGGGCGAGGGGCCATGATCATTTCAAGTCGAACGTCGGACAAGGTGGATCGGTGACAATTGGAGTGCCCATATCACGCAACCACCCGGACCGGCCGGTCGAAGATCTGCTCAACATCGGACCCAAGACGGCCGCACTCTTGCGCGCTGCCGGGGTTGCCGACGAGAAGATGTTGCGCAAGGTCGGTCCGGTTGCAACCTACCGGCGCTTGAAGCACGAAAACCCGAGGTCCGTGAATATCATCTGCCTCTACGCGCTTTACGGCGCGCTTACGGAAACGCACTGGAATAGCTTGCCTGATGAGGTCATAGATCGGTTACGTTCGGCGGCGGGAGCCAAGGAGGAGACCAGACGATGAGTTTGCCGAACCGAGTGCGGCTCTTCGAAGTCGGTCCACGCGACGGATTGCAGAACGAGCCGGAAACGCTGCCGACGGCGACGAAAGTGGCGTTCATCGACCGCCTGTCTGCGACGGGTTTGGCCAATATCGAATCCGCCAGCTTCGTTTCGCCGAAATGGGTACCCCAGATGGCTGACAGCGCCGAGGTGATGGCCGGTATCAAACGTCGGTCCGGGGTAAGCTACTCGGCTTTGACGCCGAATATCCAGGGATTCGAGCGCGCGATGACGGCCGAAGTAGAGGAGATTGCAATCTTCGCGGCGGCCTCGGAGACCTTCTCACAACGCAATATCAATTGCTCGATCGCCGAGAGTATCGCGCGTTTTCGGCCGGTCGCCGAGGCCGCCCGGCGCGAGGGCGTGCGGATGCGTGGCTATATCTCGTGCACGCTCGGCTGCCCCTACGAAGGGGATATCGAACCGGCGGCGGTGGCTGCAGTTGCCGCCGAGCTTGCCGAACTTGGCTGTTACGAAGTCTCCCTTGGCGATACCGTCGGTGTCGGTACGCCGATCGAGGCACAGACGATGGTGAGTGCCGTCGCGGATGTCGTCCCGCTGCCAAAGCTTGCGGTTCACTTCCATGATACCTACGGTCAGGCCTTGGCCAACGTGCATGCGTGCCTCGAGCGCGGCGTTGCCGTCGTCGACTCCTCGGTCGCCGGTCTTGGTGGTTGTCCGTATGCGCCAGGGGCTGCTGGTAATATAGCGACCGAAGACGTTCTCTATATGTTGGACGGGATGGGGATCGAAACCGGGGTCGACCTGACCGAGATCGCTGCCGCAGGGCGGTTTATCTGCGAGGCGTTAAATCGATCGCCCGACTCAAAAGTGGCGCGCGTACTTGGCAGTAAGCGTCATTAGATCCGCGTTTCGACTGTCGACGGTACTCGCGGCCGTGGTTTTGACGGCGGCAACGGTGCTCTACCTGTGGCCCTCGTACTCCGGAGCCAGCCCTGAACTGTTCCAGGCAGGCGCACTAGTTGTCGCGACAATGGGACTGTGGGCCAGCGGCGTTCTGCCGGAGCATGTTACAGGTTTGGTATTTCTGCTGGCGACGGTCCTGCTGAACGTCACGTCACCATCCATCGCCTTTTCAGGGTTCTTTTCGACTGCACTATGGTTGGTCTTCGGCGGCCTCGTTATCGGCTCTGCTGTGGGGCACTCAGGGCTAGGTGGAAGCATTGCGCGAGCCATACTGGCGCGGCTCTCTCTGTCGTTTGCAGGCGTAATTACCGGCATTGTTGCGGTGTCCGTCGTGCTCAGCTTTGTGATTCCCTCAAGCATGGGACGGACGGTCGTCTTGATGCCGATCGGCCTTGCGATCGCGGATCGGCTTGGATTCACGGAAGGCAGCCGTGGCCGCAGCGCCATTGCAATGGCGGTCGGGTTTGGCGTTGTGCTGCCAGGATTCGCCATTCTCCCCGCGAATGTCCCCCAAATCATACTGGTGGGCGCCGCAGAGACGAATTACGGCCTGACGATCAATTACGCTGAGTACCTGTTTCTGCACTTTCCACTGGTCGGCTTTGCGAAGGCATGTCTAATCGTCGCTGTCATCGTCTTCCTCTTTCGAGATACGCCGCGCCCGGCGCTATCGGATTCGGCGCGTGAACCGGCGACGCGCAGTCAACGCATCTTGACTTGGATTGTCCTTGCCACACTCGCGCTCTGGGTCACCGACTCGATTCACCATGTATCTCCCGCCTGGGTCGCACTGGGCGCTGCAATCCTTCTCCTCGTTCCGGCCGTGGGCGTGCTGCCACCAAGGGCCTTTAGTCAGGTGAACTTCGCGCCATTGTTTTATGTGGCAGGTGTGCTGGGCGTCGGCGCGCTCGTTGCAGAGAGCGGCCTTGGTGCGGTAATCGGCGGCGAGCTGATCGCCGTCCTTGCCCCGCAGCCTGGAGAAACGGCGACAAACTTCATTTCTCTCGTCGCCGTTGCTATGGCCACCGGACTGGTTGCAACCCTGGCCGGGCTGCCGGCTGTTTTGACTCCCTTGGCACAGGATTTTGCCAGTGCCACAGGCCTACCGTTGATGACGGTCCTCATGACGCAGGTGATTGGGTTTTCAACGGTACTCCTGCCTTATTCGTCGCCGCCGTTGATTGTGGCCTTCGCGATGGGTGGGGTTCGGCTCGCCGATGGGACACGACTCTGCGTCGCCTTGGCCACGATTACGATCGTCGTCTTGACGCCACTGAACTTCCTGTGGTGGCAATTGCTCGGCTATTTTGGTTGATGATTACTTAACTGGGCATATAACAAGAACGCTCTAAATACTTGACATTTAAGTATACGTGCGGCTTTGTTTTGCAAAGTTACAGGCGTCAGCCTGTGAACCTTCAAAAACAACTGGAACCAATGTGACTGACGATGAGCGCCCGAAATTGGTCCAACCGCCAAGTTCCCTGAAGGACAAGGTGGGTAACACCGAGTCCGGCGATACGGTGGAAGCGATGCTGGCGCGGGCTGATAAAGCGGTCGAGGTCCTGTCCAATGAATTCGTCGGTTGGATCGAGGACGACATAAAACGACTGCAAGATGCGCATGATGCGCTGACTAGCGATCCGGACGATCCTCGAGGCGTCATGGACAAGGTCTACAATGTGGCCCATGATATGCGCGGCCAGGGGGGCAGCTTTGGCTTTCCCCTGATTACGCGCGTCGGATCTTCGCTCTGCCGCTATATCGAAGGCCGGGACTGGGCATCGGCCACTGGTGATCTTCAGGTGGTCAGCGCCCATATTGGTGCACTGAAAGTCGTTCTTGCCCGCAAGGTTCGTGGTGAAGGCGACGAAGTGTCACGCAAAGTTGCGGACGAGCTTGAGGCATTGGTGGCCCAGCGCCTCGCCTGAGTAGACGCCGCGACGCGGTACGAGATAGTCGCGGCGTCACAATCAAGATTTATGCTATCCATCGGCGATGGCACTTCACTTGATGAAATTGGCGGTCGGCGTCGAAAGCGTTGGCCAGTTGGCCGCCTGGCAGCGTCGGCGGCTATTGGAAATGCGTCGAAAACAGAAGGATGCCAAGCTATTTCACGTGACGCGGAATCGTCCACAACGCGCTGACGAACTAACCGACGGGGGGTCGATCTACTGGGTTGTCAAACGTCGCATCTTGGTGCGGCAGCGGTTGCTCGATTTCGAGCCCACAATCAACCGCGAGGGACGCAAGGCTTGCCGTCTGGTTCTCGATCCGACGCTCGTTCGGACGGTACCGCGCCGCCAACGCGCCTTTCAGGGTTGGCGCTATCTTGCGGACGCTGACGCACCGCCTGACCTTGCAATAGCAAGTGGATTGCACGAGGATCTGCCGGCCGATCTTGCGGAGGAACTGCGAGATCTGGGTATTCTCTGACGGTATCGGGATCGAGGCGTCGTCGACACAATCCAATTCGAGAATCGGTGCGATACGAACGGTCCGCTATGTCCGTGTAAGGCGATAAGCGGAATACATGCTACCCGTTCCCACAACCGTCGAGGCGGCAAAAATGTAGCAGATAGTTTCGATCGAGAGCCCTAAATCCATAAGTCCGCCCATTATCACCGGACCTAGCGCCGAAGCGAAGACGCCGAGCGCTGCGACCAAGCTCTTGATGGCGCCAAGGTGATCGGTTCCGTAAAGCTCGGGCCACATGGCAGCGACCGCGGTAAGACTCATTCCGGTGCTTCCCCCAGCCAAGACAAAGTAGGGAAGGATCCAGAGCGGGTGCTGGCCCCAGCCAATTGCGACCATTGCAAATGTAAGGGGAACAAGCATCAGTGGAACTAATCGTACGGCGCCGATACGGTCGATCAGCGGTCCGGCGATGAGCGATGTCACAACAATTGCGATGGAAAAGACGACATAGTTGCCGGTGATCCAGGCTGCACTCCAGCCCTTTGACTCCGCAATGCCGAGATGGTGAAAAAACATTGCCGTCATGATCAGGGATGGCGCGATGAGGCCTGGTGACAATAACCAGAAGCGGATATCACGCAGGACCCGACCCCTTGTCCAGGAATCCGCGATTCCTGTCTTGGATGCCGTGTTTGCATCGCGTTGCATATGGCGCGCATGTCGTCCGGCGTGGCCCTTAAGCAACCAGAGCGCGGCGGGTAGGAGGATCAAGAGGGCGATGCCGCCGGCACTGGCATAGGAAGCCCTCCAGCCGAAAGCGACGACCGACGCGACGGCAACAAATGGAAGAAGCGCTTGGCCGACCGAGAAGCCAAGCGTGGCAATAGCAATGGCCCGTCCGCGCCCGGCATCGAAATACCGCGCCATGGTCGTGATACCCACATGGGTCGCAAGACCCTGACCCGTCTGGCGCAGTAAAAAGATTGTCAGAATTAGCGTCAATGGGCCGATGGTCGCCGCTGCCGCAAAGCAGGCAAGCGCCAGCAAAAAGCCGACGATCGCTGTGTAGATGCGCAGATCCAACCGATCGATCTGCTTGCCGCTCCACGGCAAAAAAAGCGCGCTGGCAAGGGTGCCGGCCAAATAGATCGAGCCCCAAGCCGTGTGGGAGAGACCAAACTCCGCCTGTATACTGGGGCCGAAGACGCCGATGAAGTAGGTCTGCCCGAAGCTCGAGGCAAAGGCCATGAGAAAGCCGAAGCTGACAAGCCGCGCGTTTGCACGCGCGAAGGTGACATAGGAGACAAAGGGCATCGGCGGCAATCCGGCACGAGGTGTGGCCGCCTGATTACGCGCACATGTGGGCTTTGGCCAGTCCGCGTTTGCCGATCTATTGCTTCAATGCAGTATGATGGGGCGGGCGCCAGCCTGGCCTGGAGCCTCCGCCGCTTCGCAATGTGCCTAGTATCCCTGGACGACACTGTGAACGCGGCCTATATCAAGCGTCCGCTGACGCCTAGGTACCGCTTCTTGCGGTGTGTCGATAACAAACTGAGTTAACCGCTTTATGTACCATATGAATTGACCGCTTCTTGCGGTGTTGCGGCGCCAGCGCTAAGTCGGTATAGTTTCCAGTTCCGGGTTAGTCCATCATACGGGCGTACACGGGCCTGACAGGTCGGTGCAGGTTTGGACCGAATTACCTGTCTGAGTTCTTTGATATTGTAGATCGGACGGAAGGGATTCGCGGGCGGCGGTGTGACGTTACTGCGTCATGTGAATCGTTGCATTTTGCGTATCCCAAATCGCACCATCGACCTTACGGTCCCGATCCAAGGCTTTGCGGCTGAGGTAAGGGGCGGCGGTTGTTGGTGGCGTCGTTACGCATATGTGACGGGATCTCGCTTGCCGGCTAACGTCGGCGAGGTAACTTGAGAGTTTGATCCTGGCTCAGAACGAACGCTGGCGGCATGCTTAACACATGCAAGTCGAACGTGAAGCAGGCTTCGGCCTGTGGAAAGTGGCGCACGGGTGAGTAACACGTGGGAACCTACCCTGGAATGGGGGACAACCGCTGGAAACGGCGGCTAATACCGCATACGCCCTACGGGGGAAAGGCTTCGGCCGTTCTTGGATGGTCCCGCGCCCGATTAGCTTGTTGGTGAGGTAACTGCTCACCAAGGCGACGATCGGTAGCTGGTCTGAGAGGATGATCAGCCACACTGGGACTGAGACACGGCCCAGACTCCTACGGGAGGCAGCAGTGGGGAATATTGGACAATGGGGGAAACCCTGATCCAGCAATGCCGCGTGAGTGATGAAGGCCCTAGGGTTGTAAAGCTCTTTCGGCGGGGAAGATGATGACGGTACCCGCAGAAGAAGCCCCGGCTAACTCCGTGCCAGCAGCCGCGGTAATACGGAGGGGGCTAGCGTTGTTCGGAATTACTGGGCGTAAAGGGCGCGTAGGCGGTTTGCCAAGTCAGACGTGAAAGCCCCGGGCTCAACCTGGGAACTGCGTTTGAAACGGGCAGACTAGAGTCCGGGAGAGGAGAGCGGAATTCCCAGTGTAGAGGTGAAATTCGTAGATATTGGGAAGAACACCAGTGGCGAAGGCGGCTCTCTGGACCGGCACTGACGCTGAAGTGCGAAAGCGTGGGGAGCAAACAGGATTAGATACCCTGGTAGTCCACGCCGTAAACGATGTGCGCTAGACGTTGGGGGTTCCGCCTTCGGTGTCGCAGCTAACGCATTAAGCGCACCGCCTGGGGACTACGGCCGCAAGGCTAAAACTCAAAGGAATTGACGGGGGCCCGCACAAGCGGTGGAGCATGTGGTTTAATTCGACGCAACGCGAAGAACCTTACCAGCCCTTGACATGGGGGATTTGGGCAGCAGAGATGCTGTCCTTCAGTTCGGCTGGGCCCCACACAGGTGCTGCATGGCTGTCGTCAGCTCGTGTCGTGAGATGTTGGGTTAAGTCCCGCAACGAGCGCAACCCTCATCTTCAGTTGCCAGCGGTTCGGCCGGGCACTCTGGAGAAACTGCCGGTGACAAGCCGGAGGAAGGCGGGGATGACGTCAAGTCCTCATGGCCCTTATGGGCTGGGCCACACACGTGCTACAATGGCGGTGACAGTGGGCTGCAATCCCGCGAGGGTGAGCAAATCCGTTAAAAACCGTCTCAGTTCGGATTGCACTCTGCAACTCGAGTGCATGAAGTCGGAATCGCTAGTAATCGTGGATCAGCATGCCACGGTGAATACGTTCCCGGGCCTTGTACACACCGCCCGTCACACCATGGGAGTTGGTTTTACCCGAAACCGGCGCGCTAACCGCAAGGAGGCAGCCGACCACGGTAGGGTCAGCGACTGGGGTGAAGTCGTAACAAGGTAGCCGTAGGGGAACCTGCGGCTGGATCACCTCCTTTCTAAGGATGCTGATGGAGCACCCGTCATGTGATGGGTTATCTCTTGGCTACTTGGACAATAAGACCCGGCGCTTAAGTAGTGTTCATGCCGCCGTCTCCGTATCCCTTCCAACCCAGAAGTCAGGACGCAAGAGTCATAGGCAGACGTCGGAATTTTGCGCGACTGGACGCGCCGCCGGCATCTCGCTTTTGGCCTGCCGTCATGGCTTCAAAATCCTGGCTTCTGACCACAGGGCCTGTAGCTCAGCTGGTTAGAGCGCGCGCTTGATAAGCGTGAGGTCGGAAGTTCAAATCTTCCCAGGCCCACCATTTGGATGGCAGAAAACAGGGAAGAGATGTGATTGCCCGATTGCGGCTTCTGACCTCTGAAGATCGGGGCTGTAGCTCAGTCGGGAGAGCGCCTGCTTTGCAAGCAGGAGGTCATCGGTTCGATTCCGGTCAGCTCCACCAGAGCTGTATCGGAAGACCGGTGCTGGAGTTTCAGCTTTCCGGAGATTTGTACTCTTTGAAGTACGGACCCAAGCATTCGTTTTGTAATTTGCGTTCTTTGACATTGTGAATAGGTTGCGAAGACAAGCTGCGGGCGCGGCTTACGTTCCGGTATGGCAGGTTGCCGCCGGGCGGGAGGCGCGAATTGTGGTTTGTTGTCTGGTATTGATGCGGAACTGTCAGTTGCAGGGAGCGGGTTTTTTCCCTGCACGTGACGGATTTTGCTGAATCAAGCGCTTTAAGAGCATTTGGTGGATGCCTTGGCATCGAGAGGCGACGAAGGACGTAGCACGTTGCGATAAGCCGTGGGGAGTTGCGAGCAAGCTTTGATCCGCGGATTTCCGAATGGGGAAACCCGGCCCCTTGTGGGTCATCGTCATCTGAATACATAGGATGGCGAAGCGAACCCGGCGAACTGAAACATCTAAGTAGCCGGAGGAAAGGACATCAACTGAGACTCCGCTAGTAGCGGCGAGCGAACGCGGACCAGGCCAGTGGCCGATATGTCGAAACCGGAACCGTCTGGAAAGGCGGGCCAGAGTGGGTGATAGCCCCGTACGGGTAAAGCGGCATGTTGGTCCTTGAGTAGGGCGGGACACGTGAAATCCTGTCTGAACGTGGGGGGACCACCCTCCAAGCCTAAGTACTCCTCGATGACCGATAGTGGACTAGTACCGTGAGGGAAAGGTGAAAAGTACCCCAATGAGGGGAGTGAAAGAGACCTGAAACCGGATGCTTACAATCAGTAGGAGCTCGGTCGTGCCCTTCGGGGCGTGTCGCGGGTGACTGCGTACCTTTTGTATAATGGGTCAGCGAGTTAATCTTGCGAGCAAGCTTAAGCCGTTAGGTGTAGGCGTAGCGAAAGCGAGTCTGAATAGGGCGCCCTAGTTCGTAGGATTAGACCCGAAACCGGGTGAGCTAGCTATGGGCAGGCTGAAGGTGCGGTAACACGCACTGGAGGGCCGAACCCACCTATGTTGAAAAATGGGGGGATGACCTGTGGCTAGGGGTGAAAGGCCAATCAAACCCGGAAATAGCTGGTTTTCCGCGAAAACTATTTAGGTAGTGCGTTATGTATCACCACCGGGGGTAGAGCACTGGATGGGCTAGGGGAACGCGAGTTCTACCAAACCTAACCAAACTCCGAATACCGGTGAGTGCGAGCATGGCAGACAGACCATGGGTGCTAAGATCCGTGGTCGAGAGGGAAACAGCCCTGACCGCCAGCTAAGGTCCCTAAATCGCATCTAAGTGGGAAAGGATGTGGGAAGGCCAAGACAACCAGGAGGTTGGCTTAGAAGCAGCCATCCTTTAAAGAAAGCGTAACAGCTCACTGGTCTATTCAAGCCGTCCTGCGCCGAAAATGTAACGGGTCTCAAGATGCGTACCGAAGCTGCGGGTGCGGCACGTTCGCGTGTCGCGCGGTAGCGGAGCGTTCCGTAAGCCTGCGAAGGGCGACCCGCGAGGGCGCCTGGAGGTATCGGAAGTGAGAATGCTGACATGAGTAGCGATAAAGAGTGTGAGAAACACTCTCGCCGAAAGTCCAAGGGTTCCTGCGCAAGGCTAATCCACGCAGGGTGAGCCGGCCCCTAAGGCGAGGGCGAAAGCCGTAGTCGATGGGAATGAGGTTAATATTCCTCAGCCTGCCGGGAGTTGACGAATACCGTGTGTTGTCCGGGCTTATCGGATTGTCCGGGCAGCGAAGGTGTTCCAGGAAATAGCCCCGGCTATAGACCGTACCCTAAACCGACACAGGTGGACTGGTAGAGCATACCTAGGCGCTTGAGAGAACGGCGTTGAAGGAACTCGGCAAATTGCCCCCGTAACTTCGGGAGAAGGGGGCCCTCGTTCCGGGCAACCGGGGCGGGGGGGCACAGACCAGGGGGTGGCGACTGTTTACTAAAAACATAGGGCTCTGCGAAGTCTTGTAGACGACGTATAGGGTCTGACGCCTGCCCGGTGCCGGAAGGTTAAGGAGAGGGGTGCAAGCTCTGAACCGAAGCCCCGGTAAACGGCGGCCGTAACTATAACGGTCCTAAGGTAGCGAAATTCCTTGTCGGGTAAGTTCCGACCTGCACGAATGGCGTAACGACTTCCCCACTGTCTCCAACGCCGACTCAGCGAAATTGAATTCTCCGTGAAGATGCGGAGTACCCGCGGTCAGACGGAAAGACCCCGTGCACCTTTACTACAGCTTTGCACTGGCATTAGAGATGGCATGTGTAGGATAGGCGGAAGCCTTTGATGCGACGGCGCCAGTCGTCGTGGAGGCACCCTTGAAATACCGCCCTTGTGATTTCTGATGTCTAACCGAGACCCGTGAAGCCGGGTCCGGGACCATGCATGGCGGGTAGTTTGACTGGGGCGGTCGCCTCCCAAAGAGTAACGGAGGCGCGCGAAGGTAGGCTCAAGCTGGTCGGAAATCAGCTGTTGAGTGCAATGGCATAAGCCTGCCTGACTGTGAGGCCGACGGGCCGAGCAGAGACGAAAGTCGGTCATAGTGATCCGGTGGTTCCGAGTGGAAGGGCCATCGCTCAACGGATAAAAGGTACGCCGGGGATAACAGGCTGATGACGCCCAAGAGTTCATATCGACGGCGTTGTTTGGCACCTCGATGTCGGCTCATCACATCCTGGGGCTGGAGCAGGTCCCAAGGGTTCGGCTGTTCGCCGATTAAAGTGGTACGTGAGCTGGGTTTAGAACGTCGTGAGACAGTTCGGTCCCTATCTGCCGTGGGTGTACGAGACTTGAGAGGAGCTGTCCCTAGTACGAGAGGACCGGGATGGACGCACCTCTGGTGGACCGGTTGTCGCGCCAGCGGCACAGCCGGGTAGCTAAGTGCGGAAGGGATAACTGCTGAAAGCATCTAAGCGGGAAGCCCCCCTCGAAACTAGGTCTCGCTTGAGAGCCGTGGAAGACCACCACGTCGATAGGCCGGGTGTGGAAGCGCAGCAATGCGTGTAGCTTACCGGTACTAATCGCTCGATTGGCTTGATTCAGCACTGCGTCGCGTTCGTTTATTCGGGCGTGCCGCGCGATCCATCGCGTGCAGCGATAAGATCCGCTCAATACCTGCAGTACTTTTAGGTTCGCCCGATAAGGCGGACCTAAGTACGGCGAACCCAGATCCGCAAATCTGCACCGACACCACATTGAATCTGTTGGGAATGTGCATCGATGGCCTGGTGGTCATAGCGAGGGGTCTACACCCGATCCCATCCCGAACTCGGCCGTGAAAACCCTCTGCGCCGATGGTACTCCGTCTTAAGGCGTGGGAGAGTAGGACGCCGCCAGGCCTTCCATGCACATTTGCTCAAATCTTTCGCAACCTGTTCGCGATGCGCGGCTCGGTCCGCGGGGTTGGCCAAATGTGCCAGCCGCAGGGTTCATTCCGAGCCGCTACAGCGCCGCAGAAGGCCCGAATTCAGATAACGCGGGGTGGAGCAGTCCGGTAGCTCGTCAGGCTCATAACCTGAAGGTCGTAGGTTCAAATCCTACCCCCGCAACCAAAAATACGCCGCTAAATCAATATTTTAGCGGCGTATTTCTTTATCCGGTTTCTCATTCCTATCAAGTTGGGAATCTATTGGGAATCACGAGAAAGTAACTTTCAGACCTCTCCAGACACGTCCTGACCGCGGATTCGCAAAGGATCCGCTGCGATCCAGGTTGAGGCGGAAATCTACTGCGTTGGGGATTGCGACTCCGATGTTGCCTGCGAAGGTGGTGTGAGGAGAGGCGAGATGGTGTCCGTGAGCCAGTTTCCGAGAACCGCGATTACGATGCCTATTGCGATCAAGCTGATGACACCATATCTGACCTGCTTCTTTTCAACGATATGGACGCGCTCGCGGAGCGCTTCGTCGACGTCGGTTATTTTCTTGGAGAGGCTGGCGAAGGATTGGAGTTCACCAGCGACGGCTGTCACCAGCTCGGGATCGATGCCCTTGTGAATGGTGTCGTCCTTCTTGCAGGCGGTCTCGCGATCGAGGCTCGCATACCAGAGCAGGAATATCGATTGACCGCGTTTGAGATGAACTGGTACGGGGCCCGCGTTGAAGACCGCGAACGTCAGCTGACCGCGATAGCCAGGATCGACATGAAACCCGGAAACATTGACCAGACCACGGAACTTGGTCTTGGCTCGAATGGAGATGAAGGCCAGCGCATCCGGCGGGACGGAGACGACCTCCTCGGTGAGCACGAAGGCGAATTGGCCGGGCGGGATGGTGAACGCCTCTCCGTCACTCAGCTTGCGGATCGTGACCGTGGTCGGATCGACGGTCTGATCGCTGGGAGACACATAGACTTCAGGGCCAACCGCAAGCGTGTAAGCGGCGCAGTCGATTCGTTCGGGCTCAAACGGGGCTATCAGCGTCTTGAGTCGTTCGCTCAGAGTTTCTCCACTCCAAAACATGGCCGGCAGCTCTGTCATCGCTTTGTTTTCCCCTTGCTCTCAACTATTCCTTCACGGTGTGGCGCAGTGTTGGGTGCCCTTTCCTGTGTGGACTCAAGAAAGGACGGATCTTGTGAACGTCCTCGGACACGGCATTGACCTCGTGGATATCGGCGAGATGCGGCGGTGGATAGAAGATCCGCGCGACCCGCTGATTCCGCGTTGCTTCGTGCAAGCCGAGCTGGATGAGATCGGCGATGGGGTCGATCGGATCGAGCGCCTGGCCGGGCGGTTCGCCGCCAAGGAGGCGGTACTCAAGGCGATCGGCACCGGCTTCGGGGCGGGGGTCGCTCTCACCGATGTGATGATCCACCGCGCGCCGGGCGAAGCACCGGGAGTTCGGCTTTCGGGTGGTGCGGCGAGAGCTGCCACGACCATGGGAGTGACCGCTTGGCGGCTTAGCATCAGCCATGCCGGTGGCATGGCGATAGCGAGCGTTCTCGCACTGGGCGAATCCGTTCAAGCGGACGGTTCTTGACCAGCGGACGGGCCCATAAAGGTGATGCGACGCGCATCCAGATTGACGGCGATACGGCCGCCGCGTGCGGCGAGCACCGCACGCCATGCGTCGAAGCCCTGCAGAATGGCTTGCTCCCATTCGCCGGTGGTGCATTGCCGTACTTCTAGGTGGGACGTCATATCCTTGATTGTGCGCAGCAGTTGAAAATCAAGGGCGGCCACACCGTCGAGGAAGTGATGGCGACGCGCATAGTCGAAAGCGAGCGCTACCACACCCTCTTCGATGACGGCCGCGCGGCCACCGTCCTCTACCTCGTCGAGCAGCGGTCGGCTCTTCCGCTTTCGCTGGAACATCGCCCGCGTAATTGGCGACCAGCCAAGCGCGGCTGCGAAGGCGAAGTGGAAGACATCGTGGAAGCGATAGCCGTCAGGGTCGTAGGCATTGTCGGTGAGTTCCGCGCCTAACGAGTTGCCATCGACCCGGAGCCGCAAATGCCGGCGCACACCCCCCTCGACATCGATCAACTCGACTTCGAAGCTGCGAGGCAGGCGCTCGCCTTCAGGAAATTCGGCGTCAAAGGTTAGGGGCTCGGCGCGTTCGCTGGTCCAGCGCTGCTTGACCTTGGCCAAGTTGGTTTCCGCGACGTCGGAAAGCGAGAGATCGAACTTGCTGGCAACGTTGGCGATATACCAGAGTAGATCGCCTAGTTCCTCGGACACGCGCTCCTTGAAGAGGTGATGTGCCTCGCCGTCGCGCAAGTGCTTCTTGTACTCGCTGAGGAGCTGTCCGGTCTCGCCGGCGAGGCCGAGCATGGGCACGATCAACGAAGTGGCATCGTCGCGCGCTGCCACGCGATCGGTACGCAGCGCCTCCTTCTGATAGCTGTTGAAGTCCATGCGTGCCTCCTTCGGTGTCACGTGGCCGCAGCGTCCTGCACGGCAAGTCGAATCTTGTCGTTGAGCTTCCACTTGGGTGGGTAGAAGAGTTCGATGGGTTCAGACGTTGGAACGAACTTTTGCTTTATACGGGTGCGGCCGGTTCTTCCCGCGATCTCGGGATGCGCGACGCGCGCATACTTGTCGACCTCGCAGAATAGATTCTGGCAGTCGATGAGTTGAAGGCGACGGCCCCAGAGGGATTGGAAGTTGAGGCCCAAAGCGTTCGAACTCTCGCTCTTGCAGGTCGGCCATTACCCGGATGAGCTCGGGTTCGTTGAGGCCGCCCGGATTGACGAAGCATTTTCGAAGGCCGTCGCGGGCGCCCGGACCGGGTACGACAAAGTCCATCTCACTGAAATCGGTAAGTTCGCTGTAATTGATGTCGGTGATGAATTGGTAGGCGAGGAAGTCGCCGATCGTTGGATAGGCACGAAGCTTCTGGAAGCCCTCCTGCATCGTGCGGGTCTGAGCCAACCGGTCCGCAAGCTGATCGGCCATCATTCGTTCGAGCAGTAGCAAATGATTCTGATGCTTGGCCGATCGCCCGAAAGCGCGGTTGCCTGGGGGCATGATGTAGGCGGCTGAGTAGATACGACGACCGGTCTGCCGCGCGTGCGAGAGCACGGCATCATAGGCAGAGAAGCGATAGTCTTCGAAGGTAATTGGTCCGAGCGTGCGTTCGAGGAGCTTCCAGGTCTCGATCTTGTTGAACAACTTGAACAGCAGGATGCGGAAGAACACTTCGCGCCGCGATTTGGGTAGATCGTTCCGATAGATGACATGTCGGATGAGATACTGGCTGACCCGATCGGACGCGCGGTAGGCATTGGTGAACTTGTAAGTCGCCAGCACCGGGTTGTCCGTCCACGGACGTGTCTTATCCCGTGCGCGACGGAAGAACACGGCCTGGCGCTCGGCCGCAAAGTGCCAATAGCTCTCGTAAACCTCGGACACTTTGGCTGGCGCCAGGTGCCGCAGGATGATCGGCGCGAGTCCCGACGATGGCGCCCCTGGTCGAACCCCGACGGGCGACTCAAGCGGGATCGATGCGCTGGCTAGGCTGGAACGAGGCTTCGGCGGGAGGCCCTGCGAACGCTTCTTGGGGGCTTTGGGTGACCTCGCACTCAAAGCGTTGCTCTCGTGGTGGCAGCAGAAATAGGCGCCTGCGGCGCTGAGGCAGTGGACGATGACACAAGGGCCCTGGCGGCTGCGACCAGCGGGGTAAGATCGGGGTCGCTCTTGTTGATTCGCTCGAGCTTAGCGACTCCGACCATGACGTTCAGGCGCGCGAGCGACATGCCCATCTCATGAGCCATGAAGGCGCCAAGCTGGGCTAGGCCGAGATAGTTGCCATAGGCTTTGTCGAAAACCTGCTGGGTGGCGTAGAAGGCGTTTGTGATGAGCCCAGCCGGGGTCGGCTCAAAGCTGACCTGCTGAAGGCAAGGAAAGCCGAGCTGCGCGCTGGTGACATGGTCGCGGCCCGGATCGAAGGTGGTCGCTTGAAGCATCGAACGGCGCACGCCCGTCCGGCAATTGAACTGGGACAGTATCCACTCCAGTTGATTACCGTCACAGGGGCCACGCCCGTACATGATCATGCGCTCGAAATACATGCCACGGCCATTTGCCCTGCGGTTCATTGCCTGCCAGCGCGGGAATGTCCCGCGATAGCGAGCGAATAGGCGGCACCGATCACCGCGTGACATTTCCCAAAGCCGCTGTGGGAAGATCGTAAACGCGACGTTCTCGACAGTGATTCGGTCCTTGCGTTCAAGCAACGTGTCCAGGACCTGCCGTATCGCAGAGTCTTCGACAGCGACGCCCGCTTCGGCGAAGCCGCTCAGGCTCAGGATCAACGGGGCGACTTCTGTGCCGGCACCGTCGTGAACTTGCAACAGCAGTCGCGCCCAGGCGCGTGACAGGTTGGTATCGTCGATCACCAGCGGTGGCGGCGCCATCAGAGTCCTTGCCTTACTCATCGGGGTCCTCCTCCAGATGGCGGTATTGCGCGAGACCGACATAGCCGTATGGCTCGTTTTCCTGGATCGGAGCAACACGCACGAAGACCGCCCAATCACCGACACGTGCCTGGAAGATCCCCGGCTTCACCGCCCGATACAGGCGTCCGGCTTCGAGGTCGCGCTCGAAGGCGAGTCCACCGCCCGTCACCTCGACGCCCGACGGGAGAAGTAGCAGCGTCTCAACCTCTGCGTCCAAGGTGGGCGCGTTGCGATGGTGATCGACGACGATGAGTGGCTCGCGCGTCAGCGCACCGAGGATATCCGTGCGTAGGGCCTTAAGCGTGACTCGCCGAATAGCGGAGGCGCGGCCGCGCGATAACATGTTCACGCCTGCCGAGAGGTGGGTTAGAAGTGTCGCGTAACCCACGCCGAACTCGCAGGCGATAGAAAAGAACTGCGCAGGGGTCGCAGTTTCGGGCGACCAACCTCGAGCGGAGAAGGCGCGGCGCAGGCCAAGTATTGGCATGAGGATGAAGCCAGCGAAGGTGTCGACCAGGAACTCCTTTGGGTCTTCCCAAGGGTGCTCCTTGGCGTCCTCGCGCAGTTCGTCGATGGATGAGCCGTGCCCAAACACGTGATGCCCCAGCTCATGCGCGCAATTGAAGGCGCGCCGCGGCAGCGGCCGTCGTGCGGAGAGATGGATGCGGGGCGGAACGCCCCGCTGATACATTCCTTCCATGTTGATGTTGTTGAAGCGCACCATGATGCCCAGCGTGTCGCACAAGCCATAGATGCAGATCGGTGTAGCTTGGTCGAGCTTGGCCTTCGCCCGCGTGGACGTGGCAGCCTGCATTGCTTGGGTCGCCAAGGCTCGACGGTTGAAGCTGGGCTTGGTGGCGCGCGTCAGGTTCATCAGGGATCGCTTCCAGTCGCGTTGGAATCATTGCGCATGGCGGCCAACAGCTTGAGCAGGCGTTCCAGGTCGTCGGGCTGAAGTTTGGCGAGCTCGCGTGCGGCGAGCTCAAGCCGCGGGTCCTGCGCGTCGAGCGTTTCGGGTGCCTCTCCGAGCAGCCAGGCGACGTTGACGTCATATATCTGGGCAAGCTGGGCGAGCTCGTCGGCTGAGACGCGGCGGTTACCGGCTTCAATCTCGGTGACTGAGGGGCGATGTAGGCCGAGCATCTTGGCGACGTGGCCTTGTGACAGGCCAGCAAGTTTGCGCGCCTCTTTCAGGCGCTCGGCAATCTCCACCCGCTTGGCGGAATCGAGCTTCGTCATGCCGCCGCCGCGTCTTGCTCGCTTTGCTTCTCGAGCAAGTCGTAGACGAAGGCGGCTGTCTCGTCGATGGAGCGGGGGAGCTTGGTCGTCTCGTTGACGAAGATGTTCGCGTCGTTCGGAATCGTCGCGTCGATCTCGGTCGCAAGGATCGTGGTCGCGACAGGCCAGACTTTGCTATCGAACTTGGGGATGTTCTCGATCGGCTTGGTGGTGCCGGTCAGTGTTGGGCATTCCAGGCCGCTGTCGGCCTGAATCTGGCTGAGGACGGCGATAAGCTTCCTTTTCAGTGTGTCGGGCTTCATGGGCACCTCCTTCATCAGGTAAGATAATCTTACATATCCAACGAGTCAAGCCCCGCGCACCCGGCGGATCGCTTCATCGGTGAAGAAGGCCACGGTCGATCAGGGTGATGAGAGCAATCGTCCGACGGAGCCGGCCGGCTGAATGGCGCTTACCGATTGATCTGCCTTGGGATCTGGAGATGTGGGCTGCGCCGTCAAGCAAGTTGACGCGAGAAGCAGAAACGATACTTATTTCTGTATGAAGACCACCCTGAACTTCGATGACCGCCTGATTCGCGAAGCCAAGGCGCGTGCCGCCCAGGACGGCGAAACGCTGACCCGCCTGATTGAGCGCGCCCTGCAGGACTATCTCCGGCCGGTGCGGGGTCCTGTGCGCGATTTCCGCGCCAGGCTTCTGACCAAGCGGGGCTCTCCACTCGCTGGCGTAGATCTCGACGATCGCGACCTGCTTTACGAGAGAATGGACGGGCGGGATTGATCGCCGTAGACACCAACGTTCTCGTTCATTCGCATCGTCAGGACTCCCCAAAGCATGACGCGGCTCACGCGCGTGTCGTAGCGCTTGCCGAGTCACCCTCCCGCTGGGCGATTCCGGTGTTTTGCATCGGGGAGTTCATTCGGGTGATCACGCACCCTCGGCTGTTCCATGCTCCGCACACGGCGGAGGAAGCGTGCGAGGCGCTATCCAGACTGTTGGCCTCACCGAGCGTGACGGTGCTTTGTCCTGGAGCTGAATACCTGACCCTCCTGGCGGAAGCCATTCGCGAGGCAAACGCCGTGGGCAATCTCGTCTTCGACGCCCAGATCGTCGCGGTCTGCCGTGAGAACGGTGTTTCCCAGTTGGTCACCGAGGATCGCGACTTCAGCCGCTTCAAGGGGCTGAGCGTCGTGGGCATTGAGTAACGGATTTCACACCGTTGATAGACCGCATATCTTTGTGAACCTCAATAGCTGATGTCCTATGATCGACTCAACCAGTGTCCGGATGTCGGGCTGCTCTATCTCCATCATGGCGAGCCGGGAAACCGGTGTGCCTACCGAGATCATATTTCCCGGTCTGGAGGCGCCCGGAGAAAAGTAGGTAGGTTCTTGCCTGAAAGAGGAACGCACGATGGCGCGAAGCGCATTATGCATCGATTGTGAGTGGGTGCGGCCAAACGATCTTGGCTCTCTCGAACAACTCCTCTCCTCTCTTCAGGATATCTTTTTCGTTCCACGCGTCGAATTGGCGCTCACGAAATAGGGCATTTATCCGTAAGTCACTTAATCTTCCAATCTCTCGCGCCTTGTTATCGAACGGACCGTTGCTGATGGATGCATTCAATGGGCCGGTCAGAAGTGTTAGATTACCGACCGTATTCATCAGGCGTTGGCGCCGCTGTTCGGCCGTCTCGTCCTCATCAAGTGGCAAGTCACCGGGCAATGGGTAGTGGGCCTCCCACTCCTGTGGCAGGAGGTGTTCCACCGTGAGATCCCCCGAAAGCACGATTGCTTCCGATTTGCTGGTACGTAGTGCGTCATCGAGGGCCTGAATGATCATTACGCTTCTGTCGGAACGTGATTTCACATAGAGGGGCCTATTGAGCCACCAATTGCGGAAGGCATTGTCTGATGGCCACACAACGGTCGGCTCAGTCAGCTTGAGCAGCTCGGAACGGGCCACCCGGGCCATGTCCTCTCCATCTTTGCCGGCTCGCTTCAGCTGCCGGAGCAGACTGAGAAATATGCGATTGTAGTTCTTGGTAGTCATGCCACAGATAAAGCGCCGAACGAGATAAGATTCTAGATCTGCAACTATCCTATTTCTATCTTCTGGGCTTAGACGATCAGGTGTCAGCTCCAACATAAGTAGGAGAATGGGGTAGACTGTACTGGTGTCGAGTGAGCGCAGTCGACGAGCAAAGACGGACACACGATCATTCCCAGACGGTACGACAAGTTGGGCAAAATGGTCACTATTTCTTTTCAAACTGGAAAGGTAGCTTTCCGTTGTAGAAGATGAATCAGTGTACCAATCGCGAAACTCACGAAACAAACGACCTATATTGAGATCGCGTTCGGTCCTTACCACCAAATCGTGGAAGACGAACAGGTCGATGCGGGGCCTCGTCAGGCGGCCTTGACGTTCGACCAGATGCCAGAATCGATCCTCTCCCCTATGATCCCTATCTTTTACGCGGCGCTCATCGAAATGGCGCCAGTAATTGTTATAAAGAAGCTCAATATCCCTCCCTTTACTCGACGCATCGAGAAAGACGGTATTTCGGATAAGATCTGACGGAAGGAGGGGTTGTCCTCGGGCATTCAGTGTCTCGAAAATAACCTGAGGATCGTCCCGCTCTTCCAGTTCTATAACTACTATCTGCAGGGTCGTCTTGAGAGCATGGAGGATGGCGTAGAGCCTGTCACTCGGTGTGGCGTCGTCCAGTGCATTCGCTTGGTCGTCATCTTCACCACCCTCCTCCACACCGTCTACAAAGTCTGAGATGGTCTCGGTAAAGTAGCGGTATGCGTCCGCCAATTTGGGGAGCTGAACATTGCGCCCATCAGGATCGGTGCCTATCGCCCGCACCACTTCTTCAGCGGAACCGGCGGTCATCACCTTCTTGAAGACTTCGCGATCTGCATTGGTAGGCCAAACCTTAAACCGTTCTTCTGACTCCACGTCGCGAGCCGGGTTGAAGGTGAGTCGTTTTGCATCGTCGGCTACATCGTCGTTGGCGGCTTCAGCGAAATCCCGAAGGGCGGCCAGGAACACCTGGAGCGTTGTCAGGCGTTGCTGGCCATCAATCACTTCTGAGCGGGCGAGGCCTCGGCCCAGTACCTTTGCCACGTTGAAAACAACGGCTCCTAGGAAATGGCTTGTCGTAACTTGGCCCCCTTCCTTCAAAGCAATGAGGCAACTGCGGGCTTGGCGTTCGATGTCTTCCCACAGCGGCTCCCATTGATCTTCGCGCGTCCAGACATAAGCGCGCTGAAACAGCGGCACCGTATAGCGCCGTTCCTTTTCGAACATTTCATGAATTGTTAATGTCGCGGTTGCATTACTTCTCCAACTAGGTCTGAGTGTCGACGTCCATCTGCCTCAAATGCCGGATTTCACCAATGTAGTCGGTGAATGTCACCCAACGTAGCTGGGTAGTGTCATCAAGGTACCCGCCTCGAAGCGAAGCGACGCGATCACGCTGGTGTCGGCGGTTCTCCTTCCGCGATTGCTCCGTCATCGGTACCACCTCCGAAGGCTTTTGGGCAAGGCGGTGGAGCATGGTGCGCGCGCGACGCGTGAGCCCTCACGAGTCGGAGCATCGCTCGCGCAGCATGCTGTGGCACGGCCGGTCCGGTTGTTCCGCCGCCCCGGAGCGGAGCGAGGACCGAGCCGCGCGTAGCGCGGGGCCCCCAGTTCGCCTTCATGGTGCGGTTCCGGCGCCGTCGTTTTCGATGTCCTCGAAGCAGCGCACATGCGAGGAGTACCAGTCGTCGATCTTCTGGCTCAGCGTCCCCTCGGCGTAGAGCCGCCCCGACACCCCCATGGACGCGATGAACAGCTGTGCCTCGCGCTAGCAGGTTGCTGAAGAACCCGCTGGCATGGGTTTGGATCTCGTGATTCTCTGGTCTGGCGTCGAATGGCTGCGGAGGGCGGTGATGCGGGGTCGGGACGAGCGTGGCGACGGGTTGTTCAGCCATGTTGATCTGGAGACGCGGGTACCGGTGGATCATCGTCATGCCGGCACAATCGACGAACAGCCGCTCGCCGGGCCGGCGGTTCTGGCGCATCGTCAAGTCCCGCCGCGGCCGCCAATGCGGGAACCGGCGGCACCAGGTCACAGAGCTCATCCCGTCGGGATGGGTCTCGCGCTATTCCTCCCACAACAGCTTCAGCGTCACGCCGCGGCCGACAGGTCCTTCTCGACTGATAACTTGCCGAAGGCGACGGAGGTCGGTCCATACGGGATGGTATTTCAGAGCATCTGCTCCAAACGAGACTTGAGGTATTCGTGAATGTCAGCGCCCAATCCGAGTAAGGCCAAGAGGACCCTGTCTAGGACGACCTGGCAGCGTTCAGCATTCTCAGACAGTGTAGAACGGGCTGCGCGGGCTATCTGGCCGCGTCGTCCCTCCTCTGCCTCGATGTAGCGGACGAGTTTCGCGATGGCGTCTTGTAGCGTCGAGCCGCAACCATGCTG
The DNA here is from genome assembly GCA_965217615.1 of Alphaproteobacteria bacterium. GTDB lineage: Bacteria > Pseudomonadota > Alphaproteobacteria > UBA8366 > CAVOAK01 > CAVOAK01. The sequence goes on along the minus strand of CBDCIT010000002.1, from coordinate 471 downwards.
CGCTGCAAGTTCTAGGAGCACCTTCTCGATCGCGGCAAAGTCTAAATCTTTTAAACGCCCGTCAAGCCGATCTAATGTGTTCTGATCGATTGGTGTGTTTCGGAGCTGAAGCGCGGGCACGGGATATTGAGAAGCTGGTAATGACTTACAGCAGCGTTAGTGCTACCCAGCCTGAAATACCAATCGGCGAAACTGCTGTTTAGAACAAACAGGATAAGCTCAAGCGGCACTCGGGCATGCTTCTCTGTAGTGTAATTGATCTTATGATTGCAGAAGCGGTTTTTGGGAATGCGGCAGGAAATTATACGACGGAAGTTGTTCTGAGCACTGCTTTCCTGAAGACCGACACGCTCAAAGCGGTAATGGAAAGCTTTGCTCTCTTCCTTTCGTCCTTCAAGGAAGGCGTTGACGTCAAGATATATATCTTGGCCCTGAGACGCTTCTCGAAGCTGATAGAGAGAAATGTTGGCA
>CBDCIT010000001.1:0-57256 GCA_965217615.1 Alphaproteobacteria bacterium | reverse complement strand
ACTTGGGAATCCCCTAATTGTCCACAGACCCTAGAACTGAAAATAAATAAACTCAACGTTTGCGCCGCCGCCAACCTGTAACAGTACCGCGACCAAGGCTAAGCCACCGAGAGCGGCAATCGCCGGTTTGGCTTCGACCCGCTCGCGGGCAAACTCCTGGCTGGTCGGACCAACCAATGCAACGATAGCAGCTGCGATCATCAGCAAGCCCGCTTCAAGAGAACCTACCGTACCAACATCCGATGCGCCGATGCCGCCCCCGACCATGGATCGGAGAATTAATGCAGCGCCAGAGAATGTCTCGGCGCGAAAGAAAACCCAGGTTGTGAACACGAAGGCCATCGTTGCCGACCAGGCGAGCAGCGGCGCTAGCCTACCGCCGGTGCGGTTCCAGAGATGATTTACGACAAGGGCGATGCCGTGCAATCCGCCCCAAACGACAAATGTCCAACCAGCACCATGCCAGAGCCCTCCAAGCACCATGGTGATCATTATTGCCAACACATGTCGGGTCGGGCCGGCGCGATTACCGCCTACGGGGATGTACACGTAATCCCTCAGGAAGCGCGACAGCGTCATATGCCAACGCCGCCAGAACTCCCGAATCGACAATGCACGGTAGGGTGCATTGAAGTTGACGGGAAGATGCAGGCCAAGCATGAGCGCCAGGCCGATCGCCATGTCTGAATAGCCCGAAAAATCGAAGTAGATTTGTAGTCCAAAGGCAAATGGAGCCGTCCACGCATCGATGAGACCGAGCAGGCTCCCCATCGCTGCCGCAGCAAACAGAGGATCCGCGACCAGCGCAAGTCGATCCGCGATGAAGACCTTTTTTATGAGCCCCAACAGGAGCAGGACCGCGCCGCGCGAAAGATTCTCATATCGATCTCGCTGCTTCGGATCGCGCTCAAATTGAAATATAAGTTCGTTGTGCCGAACAATGGGGCCGGCGATCAGCTGCGGGAAGAAACATACATAGAGCGCGTACTCGGGGAAGCGATAAGCCGGCGCCTTCCCGCGCGCAGTGTCGGCAAGGTACGAGATTTGTTGGAACGTGAAAAAACTGATCCCCAGCGGCAGAACGATCGACCAACGTTGTTGCTCGAAACTCCATAACAAGGCGATCGTTTCGGCTGCGAAGTTCGCGTATTTGAAGACGCCCAATACTAGGAGATTCGCGACGATTCCGAAAAAGATCAGTGGGAATCGAGGCCACCGCCGATGTACTCCGGCCAATGCCCAATTGACGGCGATTGAACCGGCAAGGAGTGGAACCAGCCGGACATCCCAGTATCCGTAGAATACAAAGGATGCTAATATTAGAAACCAAATGCGAAGAATCCGATATGCCGAGAATACATAGTAACCGGTCAGAGTTATCGGAAAGAATACGAACAGAAATACTTGGCTGTGAAACAGCATTACGGAACTTTCATACCTACAATCGATTCGCCTCGGCTATTTCCGGCAGCAAGGTTTGCGCTTATTCCTAGCAAGTGATTTCTCGACACGCGCGTTTTTCCATTTCGGTATCCTATGAATTGTCGATTAGTAATTAGCGGAAGTTGGACTATACTTCAGCTATGACGAGCATAAGCCGCTACATGACGAAGCAAATTCTCATCGTAACCATCGTGGCGACGGTGGCGATTTGCTTTGCTATGTGGATGACGCAGTCTTTGCGTCTCATCGAGTTGATCATCAACCGCAGCCTGCCGACGTCAATGTTTCTCTATCTAGCGACGCTCCTACTGCCACGTTTTCTTACCATAGTCCTGCCCATTGCCATCTTTGGCGCAACGCTGTTTACCTATCACAAACTTATGAACGACAACGAAATTGTCGTATTGCGTGCCGCAGGATCTAGTCATCTGGCGATTGCCGCTCCAGGGATCATTGCCGCTTCGACGATAACGCTTCTCGCCTACGTGCTTAGCCTCTATTTGGTTCCCACGTCGTTCCGCAGCTTCAAAGATTTGCAGCACAAAGTTCGCAACGACTATTCTCTGGTCCTGCTCCAGGAAGGCGTGTTCAACACCGTCGGCCCCGGAATTACAGTCTACGTTCGTGAGCGAGACGCCAACGGCGAGCTCCGCGGTATTATGGTGCACGATAATCGGGACGCAGAGGTGCCGGTCACATATCAAGCGGAGAGCGGTGCCCTCATCCATAGCGAGAATGGTCCGCGGGTCGTGCTCGTTAATGGCAATCGCCAACAAGTCGACCGTAAGAAGGGCCAACTGTCGATGCTGTATTTCGACCGCCTGCCATTTGATATCGGCCAAGTAAAGCTCGCCGACCAGGTCCGTTGGCGTGAACCGCAGGAAAGGTATCTTAGCGAACTGCTCACACCTGACCAATCGAAAGGCGACCGCTTTTACCATGATAAGCTCGTTGCCGAAGGTCACTATCGGCTCGCTTCACCGCTGCTGCCGTTGACCTACAGTGTCGTCGCTATGGCAGTTCTCCTGTGCGGTCCATACACCCGTCGAGGACAGATATTTCATGTGCTGTTCGCCGTCGCACTGACTGTGGTCCTTTTGGTCGCAAGCATGGGACTGCCGCATCTGGTCGGCAAGCGTCCCTTGTTGATGCCGCTGCTGTACGCCAACAGCGTCGTGCCGTTACTCGTTGGCCTCTATCTTTTGGCCTCGCCGCCGAAGCGGCGAACCGGAGGTCAACCGGCCGAGCTGGCGTCATCGGCGACATAGACGGCAGAGTGAGCTAAGGGGCGTTCATTCGCATGCGCGTATCGCCAACAATCTCCGTCTATTTTGCACGCCATTTCGCCTTTTGGCTGTGTTGCGTCTTTTTTGTACTGCTTGGCATCGTTGCCTTGTTCGACTTCGTTGAGTTGTTACGACGCGCGTCGGGAAAAGAGGATACGAATTTAGCCATCGTCCTGGAGATGAGCGCGTTCAAGTTGCCGCAGCTCGTTCAGGAGATGCTTCCATTCAGTGTGCTGTTTGGTGCCATGTTTTCGTTCTGGAGATTGGCACGAGGCCAGGAACTCGTGGTTGCCCGGGCCGCGGGCGTTTCGGCCTGGCAATTTCTTGTACCGGCGTTATGCATCGCGCTCTTCGTCGGCATGTTACAGGTCGGATTATTCAACCCGGTCGCCTCCGTGATGCTCTCTCATTTTGAACGGCTTGAGAGCCGCTACCTCAAACATACGACGAGCATGCTTGCGTTCTCGCAAAATGGATTGTGGCTGCGGCAGGCCGACGAGGGTGGGCAGTCGGCAATATACGCGACGCGGATGTCGCAGAGCGATATGACATTGCAGCAGGTTATCTTCTTTCTGTTTGAAGGCAGGGACCGCTTCGTCGGTCGCATCGACGCCGAAAGTGCAAAGTTGGAGGATGGATATTGGGACATCAGCAAAGCGTGGATATCGGCGCCGAACAAAGCTGCCCGCTATGCCGAAAACTTTCGACAAAAAACCGACCTAACCCTCGACAAAATACAAGACAGCTTTGCCTCCCCGGAAACGATGTCATTTTGGGATTTGCCTGCGTTCATCAATACGCTTGAAACCGCAGGATTCTCGGGCCACCGACACCGACTCTACTGGCATTCTCTGCTCGCTATTCCAATTCTGCTCTGCGCCGTCGTGCTGATCGCCGCGACATTCTCCATGCGAATTAGCAAGAACTGGAATACCAGCGTCATGATCGTTTGCGGTATCGCTGCAGGTTTTTTTCTTTATTTCCTGACCGACGTTGTCTATGCGCTCGGCCTTTCAACCAACATTCCAGTCTTTCTGGCCGCGTGGACACCGGCTGGCGTCAGTCTAGCGTTGGGAATCGCGAGCTTGCTGCATCTTGAGGATGGATAACGGGTCAATTTGAACGCCTCGGTCTACCGCATCGTACTAACTTCGGATGACCACTCAGGACCTTGAATCCAAGTTGCGTCGGCGTAATGCTGAATCCCTGTTGGGGGCGTATCGTTGAAGAGAATGTGCTCCATGTGGCCAGGTAAAGGTGGAATCTGCAGGGCGAGACTAGTCACCGCTTTCGCTGTCTGCGGGCTGACGATTTGGCTTGCGGTCGCTTCGCTTGCGACGCGCGCGCAAGACGTTTCGCGAATCGCCGCAATCGTCAACGATGAAATCATCTCCGTACTCGACTTGGTGGCCCGCATCGACCTGACCATCTATGCGGCCAATTTCCCCGATACCGGCGAGACCCGCCAGCGCCTCGCAAGACAAGTGCTTCGCGCACTCGTCGACGAACGTCTGCAATTGCAGGAAGCCGCAAGACTCGGCGTACGGGTCGGCGATCGAGACATCGAAGTTCAGCTTCGGGACATCGAGCGGCAAAACGGCGTATCGCGAGGCGGCTTAGACGGGTTACTGCGCCAACGGGGCGTCAAGAAATCTACGCTGATAGCGCAACTACGAGCTCGCATCGCCTGGACGAAAACAGTGCAGCGGCGGCTCCGGCGTCAAATCGCCGTCAGTGACGAAGACGTCGACGAAGAGTTACAGCGCCTTCAAACCAATCAAGGTCTGGTGCAAAACCGCGTGGCAGAGATTCTGCTCACTTACGACAGCCCGGATCAGGAGAGAGAGGTCCGCAAGGCTGCAGAGCGACTGGTTCAGCAAATCCGAGACGGCGCACAATTCGGGGCATTGGCACGTCAATTCTCGAGAAGCGCATCCGCCGCTTCCAGCGGAGAGTTGGGATGGATTACTCAGGGCCAGTTGGATGAAGCGCTCGAACAGGCGCTCCAAGACCGCGTTCCAGGGCAGATAACGGGCCCCATACGGACGTTTGCCGGATATTACATCTTGTTATTGCGCGACCAGCGCACACCAGATTCAACCTCTGAGAACACTGTGCTCGACCTGCACCAACTTGTCGTGCCGATTGCGGCCGGCGCAACTGAATCAGAGGTCGAAAACAAAACGAACGTTGCAATGAATGCACGATCGGCATTGACGAGTTGTGCGGCGCTTCCGGCGGTTGCAAAAAAAATGGCGTCGCCAAAGTCTGGCTCGTTGGGGAAAATCGCAATCAAAGACCTGCCGGCCAACCTTCGGCACGCGGTACAAGACCTTAGCGCCGGTGGCGTAAGCGAGCCGATCATAACTCCGTCCTCTGTGCTTTTGCTGATGGTATGCGATCGGATCGAAGCTAAGATTGAACTTCCAACCCGCGAGCAGATCCAGACGCGGCTGGGCTTGCGAAAGCTGGATCTCCTCGGGCGACGTTATCTGCGCGATTTACGGCGATCCGCATTCGTGGAATATCGCGTATGACAGTAGACCTTCCGCAGCCGCTAGTGGTGACAATGGGCGAGCCGGCTGGAATCGGCGGCGAGCTGGTCCTCAAGGCATGGCTAACCCGTGAAGAACGGCAGCTTCCAACTTTTTTTATAATCGACGACCCTGCGCGACTTGAACGGCTTGCCAAGCGGCTCGATTGGGACGTGCCGATAATCACTATCGACTCGCCAAGTGACGCAACCGATCAATTTTCGAGTTCGCTTCCCGTGCTCGCTCGGCCGCTCCCAGGTTCAAGCACACCTGGACACCCGGACCGCGCAAATGCTGCCACTGTCATCGATGCAGTGCGCGAGGCAACTGCCTTGGTCATGGCTGGCCACGCCTCGGCTATCGTAACCAATCCGATAAACAAGCAGGTATTGTACGAATCGGGATTTGCTCATCCTGGACATACTGAGTTTCTCGCGGAGCTTGCTGGCGGCGACTACGAGCCTGTCATGATGCTGGTATGTCCAGATCTCAGAGTTATCCCAGTGACCGTTCACCTTGCACTCGCAGAAGCCATTCGCGTGCTCGATAAGGCCAGCATCGTCACGACTGTCAGAACCGCAGCGGCCGCGCTGGTTCGAGACTTTGGAATTGACCACCCGCATCTCGCTGTGGCGGCACTGAACCCGCATGCTGGCGAGGGGGGGTTCTTCGGCCGCGAGGAGCTTGAAATCATTGCGCCGGCAGTGGCCGAACTGAAGGCCCATGGAATATCCGTAAGTGGACCCGCGCCTGCCGACACGCTGTTTCACGAACGCGCCCGGCAGACATACGATGCCGTCGTCTGCATGTACCATGACCAAGCGTTGCTGCCGGCGAAGACCATCGATTTCAGCAATGGCGTCAACGTAACGCTGGGATTACCCTTCGTGCGCACCTCTCCAGATCACGGGACGGCCTTTGAGATCGCCGGGACTGGCGTCGCCGATGAGACGAGCTTCGTATCGTCGCTGATTATCGCGGCCGACAACGTTGCCAAGCGGACCGCAAACAACCGACGCGGCCAGCGGGAGGCGGCCCAAACGCAACGTGTCTAGTTCGGGCGCATCGCGACAGTCGACGTCCGGCCCCGTAGCGGATCTGCCGCCTCTACGAGACGTTATTGCGAAATACGGACTCGCGGCACGACGTTCTCTCGGCCAGCATTTTTTGCTGGACCTTGAACTTACACGTCGAATTGCGCGCGCAGCAGGCGATCTAAGTTGCGGAACGACGATAGAGATTGGTCCCGGGCCCGGCGGTCTCACGCGCGCCTTGCTGATCGAGGGCGCCACAAACCTGATTGCCGTCGAGCGCGATACACGCTGTGTAGGGGCCTTGGAACCGTTGGTCGAGGCATCGCAGCAGCGACTCGAGATCGTCCACGCAGACGCCCGTTCAGCCGAGGTGGCGAGCCTCGGCGACGCTCCGCGTCGGATTGTCGCCAACCTGCCCTACAATATCGCCATGCCGCTCCTTATGAGCTGGCTAGACCAGGCCCCGGCATTCAGCCTTCTAATCTTGATGTTTCAGCGTGAGGTTGCCGACCGTATCGTCGCAACTCCGGGCACGAGGATGTATGGACGACCGTCGGTAATGGTGCAGTGGCACTGCAAGGTGCGGCGCCTCTTCGACGTGCCGGCGCGCGCCTTCGTTCCGAGCCCAAAGGTCGTTTCTTCTATTGTTTCGCTGACGCCGTTCGAAACGCCGCCGCACCCAGCGGACGGCGACGCACTCAAGACCGTGGTTCGAGCCGCCTTCAGCCAGCGACGAAAGATGTTGCGCACCGCGCTCAAAAGCCTGCCGGTAGAGTCTTCCTCGCTTCTCGACACGGCTGGCATCGACCCGACGGCACGCGCTGAAGCGCTGGGCGTCGCGGAATTTGCCGCACTCGCACGCGCCTTCACTGCCCTTCGCGAAGACCTTTGATAAATTCGCCGAGTACCACCAGCCGATCGCGGCGGAGACGTTCGGCGGCGAGAATCGCCTGAATGTTGGCGACGCTCTCTTCGATATTTCGATTGATTAGGACGTAGTCATATTCACGATAGTGACTCATTTCGCTGGACGCCTGACTCATACGACTGGAAACGACCTCGAGACTATCCTGACTGCGGGCAACAAGGCGTCGTTCCAACTCTTGGGTCGTCGGCGGCAGGACAAATACGCTGACGAGTTCCTCGCGCGCGCTCTCCGCAAGCTGTTGGGTGCCCTGCCAATCAATATCGAACAGAATGTCGCGGCCGCCTTCTAATGCTTTCAATATCTGCTGCTTCGGTGATCCGTAATAATGGTCGAACACCTTGGCGTACTCCAGCAATTCACCGCGATTGATCATCAAGTTAAATTCAGTCTTGTCGATGAAACGGTAATCGCGTCCATCGACTTCGCCGGGCCTCCTCGGGCGAGTCGTCACTGATACCGACATTTCGATAGCGCTGTCACGCTCGAGCAGCGCTCTGGAAATCGTTGTCTTGCCGGCTCCGGAGGGCGAAGAAATGACGAACATTAGTCCACGGCGTTGTATGTCTTGCATGAACCCGACCTACTCGATGTTCTGAACCTGTTCGCGCATTTGGTCGACGGCCGTCTTGAGCTCGAGGCCAATTCGCTTCAGGTCGATGTCCGAAGATTTTGAGCATAATGTATTGGCTTCGCGATTGAATTCCTGACACAGAAAATCAAGTTGGCGCCCGATCGGCCCGACAGCACTCAGAAGATCCCGCGCGGCTGCGACATGGGCGGTTAAGCGATCCAGCTCTTCGCGCAAGTCGGCCCTCACGGCAAGCAGCGCGACCTCATGTGCCAGTCGCTCTTCGGGCAACGCGGATACATCGCCCAATAGCTCAGCGATCTGCGTGGCGAGCCGCGCTTTGATGGCGGCCGGCTGTACGGCTGCCGTACGAACAGCCTCTTCACAGAGCGTCTCGATTCGATCGATAAGCTCGCGAACGAATCCCGATAGCCGTTCGCCCTCGCGCACGCGCGCGTTGTGAAGCGCGCCCAGAACCTCATCGAGCGAGACAGCGAGGACGGTTAACCAGAGCTCATCCCCGCCATCATCTTGCTCATCCGCAACCTCAACCAGACCACGCAACTGCAGCAGCATATCCAGTCGAGGCGGTTCGTCTGAAACCTTTCCTTCGAGCGATCGCTGCAGCGCCAGGATCTGCTGCAAAAGACCTTCGTTGATGCGCAATGACGCCTGCACATCGCCTTTTTCGAGCGTAAGAGCGAGCGTCACGGACCCTCGTTTGAAATGTTGGCTGGTCGTGGTTCGAACCGCACTTTCGTAACCCTCGAACCTTTGTGGCAGCCGAACACGCACGTCGAGGCCACGTGCATTCACGCTTTTCGCCTCCCACGCCCATGAGTAGCTGCCCTCTTCCCCGGTCGCGCGGGCAAATCCGGTCATGCTGGAAACAGTCACGATTGGCTATCTTGAAATGTCTTCAGGTTCATGGAACAGGGGCGAAGAAATGGACCGCGATTATATCGTCTGTGCCCTCAGGCCCACAAGCGGACGGCGGCGGCCCGCTTACAATATTCAGCGCGCTCCCGCGCTTCGACTCGGTTTTGTCAAACGGCTTTCCCGCCAGGCGATATATGTGGTGCTGGCGAATATCATGAAGCCGCCAATGAACGTAAAACGGTTGGGCACCTCGGCAAACAGTATGAAGCCGAACAGGGCAGCCCAGATCAGTTGAAGGAAGTCGATCGGCATGATCACGTTGGCGTCCGCGATTTTGAGCGCCTGCGCGAAAATCAAGAGAGAGATTGTACCGATGGCGCCGATGACCGCGAGCCAAGCCAATTCGTTCCAGGATGGCCATTCCCAGAAGGGCAGTGCGGCGAGAAAGAACATCGGCGTCGTCAACAGACTGCCATAGATTGTGATCGTGACGCTCGAGTCGCTTCGCGTCATCTCCTTCATCAGCGTCAGCATGCCGCCAAAGATGAGCGTCGAGATTAGGCGCAATGTCGTGCCGAGGTCTATTGCTTCGAACCCTGGTCGAATGATGACGAAGGTCCCAGCAAAGCCAAAAATTATCGCCACCCAGCGGCGTACGCTTACCTGCTCGCCTAGGAACGTGATTGCACCGATGGTCGTGAAGATCGGCACCAAAAAACCCAAGGCAGCAATACGGGCAAGAGGCGCGATACTAATCGCAAATATGAGGCATAGTCCGCCGGAGGCAGAGAGGACTGCGCGCAGGAGGTGCAAGCGGAAGATTTGGGTCTTCAATGGCGCCGCACCTTGGCGAAAAAACCAGGGCAACAGAACTAAAAGGCCAAAGAAGTTGCGGAAGAAGGAGACCTCGAAGGGATGTACGGTCGCGGTCGCCTGGCGAAGCATCGCAAACTCGACACCGAAAAGGAAGCCCGCCAGGAGCATCAACCCCATGCCCTGCAGGTTTCCCGGCAGTTTGCCGGCTTTCCCCCTGAGGCTGCTCATCGGGCCTCGCCGATGCCGTGCGGGTACAATATCAAGAGCTTGGCGCCAGCGACGCAGGGGAATCCGAGGATTGCGAGAGAGGCACGACATCTCTCGATTCGCGCCATGCGACATATGTCGCGCTCGCAAATATCATGACACCGCCGAACCACGTCCAAAGACTCGGGATTTCGGAAAAGAACGCATAGCCGATGACCGACGACCAGATGAGCTTGAAGAAATCAAGCGGCATCAGGACGTTGACTTCCGCTTCCTTCAGGCCCTGATTGAAAAAAAGCTGAGTTGTTGTCGCCACGATTCCGACGGCTGCACATAGTCCCAGAATCCCCAAAGTGGGCCATTGCCAGATAAATGTGGCAATCAACAAGTTCATTGGCGCCAACAGCACGACCGAGTAGCTAGTCAGCGTCACGGTCGACTCGGTTTTACTCAGAAGTTTGGTCAAAAGGACAGCAAACGAAAATATCAGGGAAGATCCGATCATTACCACGGATCCTAAACTGACTTCGACGATGCCCGGTCTGAGAATTACGAGTGTACCCGCGAACCCACCTAATACGGCGAGCCAGCGCTTCAAACCAACGGCCTCGCGAAGGAACACCATGGCCAGCAGTGTCGTGAAGATCGGCACGGTGAAGCCAAGGGCGGCTATCAGGGCCAACGGCGTAACACTAATGGCATAGAATAATCCGAGCTGCGAAGTGAGCATGATGAGGACGCGCAAACAGTGCAGCGGCAAACGCTGAGTCCGCAGCGGCTCCAAACCGCGGCGTATGAACCACGGCATCACGACGAACAAGCCAAAGAAGTTCTGAAAAAATGCAACTTGAAATGGGTGAAGTTCGGCGGATACCAACCGTACGAGCGCATGGAGGGCCGACCGGCCGAACGTGGATACGAAGACCAGGCCCATGCCGCGGACATTTCTGGAAAGACCGGCGATGCGCATCGATATTGCGGATGCCAATGTCGGCGCCCTTCGTTCGGAAATGCGGCCGACAGTTAGACACGGTAAAGCGCCAGGACACTAGCGATATCCGGTCTAGCTAGGGTCGACCATCCGAAAACAATTAGGCGATAGGACGCGCACTTAGCGGCATAAGGCGCTCAGGCCGCATTACAAGATGTTGTGGATAACTGTGTCGATAACAAACTGAGTTGACCGCTTTATGTACCATATGAATTGACCGCTTCTGTTGTGGTGGTTTGGCTCGGTCGCGTCGAAGCGGGTCACGCGGCCTGGAGCCTGTCGTCGTCGATGGTTTCGCCGTCGGCGCGGTAGCGCGCCAGACACCTGGGTCCGTGGAAGACGGCCAGGTGGCCGTCGGGATATTCGTGCACCCGGGACCTGCGCCTTGACGTAGTGGTGGCGGTGGCGATCGGCCGGGATCTGCAGCGTGCGGTTCTTGTAGCGCACGGTGTTGTCGCCCGCGACGACGCGGTCCTCCTGGGCGCAGAGGATGTCCTCGAGCGTGCCGGCAAAAGCCACGAAGGCCGAGCCGGTGTCCGCGGCCGGGCGGGCGAAGCGGGCGTTGTGCGCCGGCCAGAAGAGCTCCTCGAGAAAGCGATTGGCCTCGGCCATGGTGGCGATCCCGGCGAGGCGCAGCTCCTGGGGCAGGCGCTTCTGCAAGGTCCCGAACATGCGCTCCGAGCGGCCCCGGGCCTGCGGCGAATAGGCCGCGATCAACTCGATGCCGAGCTGCGCCAAGGCCCGGCCGATCTGGGTCGGGTTGTCCTTGTCCACACCGCCGCCTGCCTCGGGCGTGTGCCAGTAGTGCGAGGCCCGATCGGCGTAGAGCGAGCAGAACAGCCCGTTTTCGGCGATCACCTCCCGAGCCCGCGGAACGTGCTCATCGTGCCCTCCTCGGCAACGAAGAAGCCCGAATAGACCTCCGATGTCGCATCGTCCATGGTCACGATCAGATCCCACCACTGGCCCGCAACCCACTCGTGGCTCGAGCCGTCCTGGTGCAGCATCATCCCCACCACCGGTCGGCGCGGCCGCTTCCGGCGGTGCGCCCCGCGCCTGGGCGCCGGCTTGATCTTGCCGTGCGCCTGCAAGCTCAGGCGAAGCCAGTTGTAGCTCAGCCCGAAGCCATGCTCGCAGACCAGCTTCTCGTGGAAGTGCTTGGCCGTGAAGTCCGGGTAGCGCGTCTCGAACAGCTCCAGCACCCGCATCACCTCGTCCACCGGCGCGCGGCGCGCCGAGACCCGCCCAAGGCGCCGGTCGTACAAACCCGCGGCACCCTCGGCCTCATAGCGCTCCCGCCAGCGCCGGAACGTCCGCTCCGACATGCCCAGGATCTCCGAGGCCTCGGCCTGGCTCAAATCACCCCGATAACAACGTCCGTAGACATCCTCGAACTTCATCAATCTCAGTCCCTGCAACTGCTCCGTCCGGCGCATCCGATTCCTCCAGATTTGGAGGAAATCTAAAACCGGACAGATCATCTGTTACATAGACCGGTCATATCGTGTGTTAGCGACAATGTTGTGGATAACTGTTGACATCGACCACGATATATAGTGGGATTTCGCTCGAATTCACCTATATGTGGATTCTTCAGGTGTGCAATCGCCTTCGAAGGAGGAGAAATGCCCGATATGATGGAAAAAGTGAAAGGTTGGATTGGCAAGATCACTGAGCTTGGACTTTTGCTCATTGCCCTTGCCATCGTCGTGCAGGTGTTATTCGGCAGCAATCAGTTCTTGTCATCGAATGTTGTCGGAAACCTAATCGACATCATCCAGTCGTTGGGTAACAACGGCTTGGTTGGTTTGATTGCGTTGGCGATTATCCTGTGGCTGTTCTCGAAACGGTCGCCAGGCTGATCTAGGTCCGAATAGCAATCCGACTAGCTAGTCTTAGACAATATTGGTTTTCGTAGTTCCCATTGGGGCCGCCCTGGCGTCATAGTCCGGGCGGCCTAAAGTTTTTCCGGCGGGCCAAATCGTTTGGTCGCCGGCTTATCAGCCCGTTGATTAAGTCGGCGCCGTCTGATTCTCTGGTTCCCTGATTTGCAGGGGGGTTTGCCGATGGCGATGGGACGGCAGAAGGCTGGTCAGGGGGATCTGATGGTGAGCTGGTCGGAGATGCCGCGCTCTCCGGGTCATGTGTTTTATGACCGCCTGCAGTCGGTGCTGATCGAGGGCGGCTTTGACGCCTTTGCCGAGGCGAGCTGCCGGCCTTATTACGCGGCCCGGATGGGCGCGCCCTCGGTGCCGCCCGGGCGCTATTTCCGGATGCATCTGGTGGGCTACTTCGAGGGCATCGACAGCGAGCGCGGTCTGGAGTGGCGCTGCTCGGACTCGCTTTCGCTGCGGGCGTTCCTGCGACTGGGGAGCCATGATCGGGTACCGGACCATTCCTGGCTGTCACGGAGCTGCACGCGCCTGCCCCATGAAGTCCACGCGGCGGTCTTCGACTGGGTTCTGGTGCTGATCGCCGAGGCGGGGCTGATCAAGGGCGAGCGCATCGGCGTCGATGCCTCGACCATGGAGGCCAACGCGGCGCTGCGGAACATCGTGCGGCGCGCCAACGGCGAAGGCTACCGGGAGATGCTGGAGCGCCTGGCCCGGGAAAGCGGCGTCGAGACACCCACGGCCGAGGATCTGGCGCGTCTGGAGCGGAAGCGCAAGGGCAAGAAGCTTTCCAACACGGATTGGGTTTCGAAGAGCGACCCCGAGGCCAAGATCGCCAAGATGAAGGACGGCACAACGCATCTGGCCTACAAGCCCGAGCACGCGGTGGATCTGGACACCGGCGCGGTGGTGGCGGCCGAGCTGCACCCGGCCGATGAGGGCGACACCACGACGCTTTCCAAGACCCTGGCGAAGGCCGAGGCAAACCTCGGGGCGGTGGATGCGGCACCGACGTCGGAGGACCCGGCCGAATGCGTCACCGACAAAGGTTATCACTCACGGGCGGTCTTGAGGGCTCTGGACGACAGTCCCTGGAAGACCCGGATCGCGGCGCCCAAGCAGACCGGCTTTTCGCGCTGGCACGGTGATGAGGCGGCGCGGCGCGCGGTCACCAACAACCGTGCGCGGCTCAAGTCCGGGGTCGCCCGCGAGGCCTTCAAGCTGCGCGCCGAGATCGTCGAGCGCTGCTTTGCCCACAACCTCGATCGTGGCGGCATGCGACGAACCTGGCTGCGCGGGCGAGAGAATGTGCACAAGCGATACCTGCTCCACGTCGCCGGCCACAATCTATCGTTACTGATGCGCCAGCTCATCGGCGCCGGCACCCCGCGGGAGGCCGTGGCGGGCGGATATGGCGGTATTTTCGTTCTGCTCACGCCCACCGGGGCCATGCTGGTGGCACGGGGGGGGTTCGCAAAGCGGCCAGTCGGCTTTCGCCGCCGCATTCTTCATCTGGGGGTGAGAGCCGGAAAAAGCCACTTAATCAACGGGCTGTTAAACCCTCTCCTGACATCGCTCAACGTTTATGCGGCGGCAAACGCGCGCTCGATATTGCGCTCGCGCGGCGACCCGTATATGGAATGCGCCAATCCATGACAAACGCGGATATGGGAGGACAACCAGATGGCCAAACTCACACTAACGGATGCGCAGAAGATAATTGATGGTGCGATTGCCAAGGCAGGGGAACTTGCTCTCATGCCACTCACCGTCGCGGTTCTCGATGATGGTGGCCATCTCAAGGCATTCGCCCGTCAGGATGGTCCTGGTGCAGCGCTACGACCGCACATCGCCGCTGGTAAGGCTTGGGGTGCAGTAGGCATGGGTGTCTCATCGCGTACGATAGAGAAACGCGCGCTCGAGCGCCCCCACTTCATCGCCGGCGCTATTGCCGCGTCGGACGGTAAGTTGGTTCCAGTCGCCGGCGGCGTGCTGATCCGAGATAGATCGGACGAAATCATCGGCGCCGTCGGAATAAGCGGCGACAGCTCTGACAATGACGAAGCGGCGGCCGTTGCGGGGATAGAAGGGGCGGGCTTTACGGCCGACGCGAAATAACGAGACGTCTGGCCGGTACCCTCGACCCGGCATGCGGCCACTTAAAGTCTGAACGCCACTCCGAGCGCGGCACCGACAAAGGCGCCAAATACGGCGACCAGGACGGGTTGGCCGAGCCAAGCGCCGATCGCCGCACCTAGTATGATGCCGCCGGCTACGTAAGCTACCATCATCCATCCGAGTTTCATCGTCTCCAACCCCGGTTGGAAAACGGACATAGGTTCCTGCAGTGCTGCCTGACATCGCGGTTTTCGTTCTGCATCATGGACGCCTTGCACCGCCGATCAGCACGGTGTTTCCATGCAAATGCAAACAAACGGCTGCGAGGCCAGCCGCGTCGAACCAGCCCAGATAGTCGTTCAAACTTGCCGGAGGAGCCCTGTCGGCGAAGCTTTCCCGATATTCCTCATGACTGTCGGCTGTGCGCATCGCTTCGCCGTGGACGCGTTCGATGCGTTGCCAAAGACTCTGCTGAAGCGAGAATAGTGACGGCTCGTCGAGCCTGACACGGTCATAGAGCAGGAGAAAACCATCTGCTTCGAGTCGCTTGGCCGACCAGTCGATGGCAGCCTGCTTTGCCACGTCGCTGAGGTCGTGAAACACGAGAACAGACGTGATGAATCGATAGGGCTCGTCGGGCAGGCTTATTTGGTCGAGCGCTTCAAGGTCTCCTTGCACGAGAGTTGCTCGATCTGCGACATCCGCCAAGTTAGTTCGCGCCGCGTTCAGCGCATCATCAGAACGGTCGATCCCAACCAGTTTCAACTCTGGATGGCCATCGAGAAACAAGCGCCCGACGTAGCCAACACCACAGCCGAGATCGAGAACGCAGTCGCCTGGCTTGGCATGGTCGGCGATCAGCGTCGCCATGATATCGAGTTGTTCGGCGCGCGTTGGATGCCTGCGAATCGGATCGTCCATATTTCAATCAGCGCTTTTCTGACCGTTCGCTTGCGACCAGTCGAGGGTAAACAGTTCCTGTGGCTGTTGCACGCCGCGCAGTGCGTATCGTCCGAGCGATACGAGTCGATCGCGGCTCGCACCGGCCGCTTCGGCAAAGGCTGGGGAGATCACCGGATTTTGGTCAAGGGTACGGCACATCGCCTCGATCCGCGCGGCTTCGTTGACCGCGGGACCGACGACGGTGAAGTCGAGGCGATCTGGCGAACCGACGTTGCCATAAAGCACGTCGCCGAAATGCAGCGCCAGATAGAAGCGCGATGACGCTTGCCCGGCCTCCTGGCGACGTTCACAGAGCTTCTCAACGCGCATCAGCGCAGATTCCACGGCGTCGAGCGCGGTTCGGCACACATCCTCGCCGTCGTCCAGCTTGAAAATGGCAAGCAAGCCATCGCCAAGAAACTTCAATACCTCACCGCCATGTTCGTGGAGTGTTTCGATCATGCATTCGAAATAATCGTCGAGCAGGCCGACGAGCTCGTCACGTGGCGTCGTGTCGGCGATCCTGGTAAAGCCCTGGAGATCGCAATAAAACAGCACGGCACGGATCGTTTCGAGCCTGCCGCGACGGATCTCGCCGCTGAGAATGCGAGATCCGACATCCCCGCCGAGATACGTCTTGATGACGTTGTTGGCGATATCGAATGTCGACGCAGTCTTCATGGTGAGCGCTAACGTTGGGAGGAGATCCTCGATGTCGGCGATATCTTCATCGCGAAACCCCTCAGGCGCATCGGTAGACCATGAAGAGAGAATGCCTGCGACCGAGCCGAGCCGATCGGCCTCCCCATATGCCGTCTTAACGGCCAAATAGTCGGTGATCCCGTGCTCCCGAAGATCATCGAAGAATGGAAATTTAAAAGGTCGATTGCTTTCATTAAGCCGCTGCCGCAACGTCATCTCGTTGGATTTAAGCAGATGGTAGAGTGGGCTACGACGCCACGTCTCCGTTTCGAATTCGTCGGTCGTCCCAAGAAATTCCTGGGTGCCCTCGTCCGCATCGCGCAGCCAACGGATACCGCGACCGGCGATGGTTGGGTGCAAATCTGGCTGCATTATCTGTCCGCGTTTGAGGGCAATGCCGCTCGCATTTAAGCAATTGCAGAATTCGGCAAAAACGTCCTTGCGGAGCGTGCCATTCAGCCCATGCTCGATGACCACTTGGATGAGCTCGGTTTTCAACGCGCGGTCCATCGTCAACGTCGCCGCCCACCTACTCGAATGCGCTCGCGTTGACCAGGAAATGCACCCAGATGCTCGCGGCATAGCCGAGGCCAATGGCCCAGGACCATTTCAAATGCTCAAAGAACGTGTAGATGCCGCGCGCTTGTCCCATGACGGCCACGCCTGCGGCCGAGCCGATCGACAACATCGAACCACCCGCACCGGCCGTCAACGTGACGAGCAGCCATTGACCGTGCGACATCTCGGGCAGCACGGTTAACACGGCAAACATGATGGGAATATTGTCGATGATCGCGGACAGCACGCCGACCAGGATATTGGCGGTCGTCGCACCCAACTCTCCATACAGGAACTGAGATCCCAATTCGAGATAGCCGAGCGTTCCGAGACCACCGACGCATAGGATGATGCCGTAGAAGAACATGAGCGTATCCCACTCCGCTCTCTCCAGTGCTTTGAAAATATTGAAGGACTCTGCCTGATCCGCGAGCGCCGTCGCCCCGGCGGAGGTCCCTTCCAACTCGAGGCCGACATCCCCCAAATCACCTTCTGCCGGTTCAGGGAAACCATGTCGGCGGGTTTTCAGGTAATAGCCGTAGAGTTTGAGCACGCCGAGGCCAGTCATCATTCCCATGACCGGCGGCAGATGCAATAAGTTATGCGCCGATATCGCCAGTACAATCGTAAACAGGAACAACCCGACAATTATCCAAGCACCATCAAGCAGTCGAAACTCCGCGTCGATCGCAGTGGGCTGCTCCTTCGGCACTGCGAACATAAGAATCACAGCCGGCACAAGCCAGTTGACGATGGACGGGATGACAAGAGCGAAAAATCCTTGAAACTCAATGATACCCTTTTGCCAGACCATAAGCGTTGTGATGTCGCCAAACGGGCTGAACGCCCCTCCGGCGTTGGCAGCGACAACGATATTGATGCAAGCCAGAACGACGAAACGACGGTTGGTGCCGATCGCCATCACAACTGTCGCCATCAGGAGCGCGGTCGTCAGATTATCCGCGATTGGCGAGATCAGGAACGATAGGAGACCTGTGACCCAGAATATTGCGCGCAGCGACATGCCGCGTGAAACAAGCCAGGAGCGCAGCGCGCCGAACACGCCACGCTCGTCCATAGCGTTGATGTAGGTCATCGCAGCCAACAGGAAAAGAAACAGCTCGGCAAATTCGAGAAGGTTGTGCCGCACCGCGGCCTCGGCGGTTTCGTAGTCGCCGGTCGCGCCAAGCGCCAACGCCACCAATGCCCAAATGAGCCCCGCGGCGACCATGACTGGCTTGGACTTGCGTAGGTGGATGGTCTCCTCGCTGATCACGAGCAGGTAGGCAAACCCGAAGATGGCAAGAGAGACGTAGCCAGACCAATGGTTCGTAAAATCCGCCGCCGGCCCGGCCGCCGGCGCCGACAGCGCTGGCCCCGCAACGAGTAGGGTCGCACAGGCACCGATTACTGCCTTCATTCTCCGCATCTCCACCTTCCCCATTTTGTATCCGTACGCACGACGGCGAAAAATGCGCTGCACTGGCATTAATCAACCGCCCATCGCGGCACCGCCGGCGCCGACGACGATGAACGGCGCCCAGAACATCGGATGCGCGTAATGCGGGCGATCCTCGGTTTGCATCAGCTCCAGCATGGATCGTCTGAGTGCATCGGCGCGGCTGATCTTTGGATCGACCGCCGCAACTTCGAACAAGCGCGTTGTCAAGCGCTTGGCGGCTTCCGAATCGACCGGCCAATGCGAGACCAAATGGGCCCGCGATCCGGCATAGAAGAATGCCCGTGTCAGGCCGGAGAGGCCATCGGCGCCAGGTGTGCCGTCTGGTGCGGCAGTGTTGCATGCCGAAAGGATGACCCAATCAGCGTTGAGTTTGAGCTGCGCCACCTCGCCAGCGGTCAACAAACCATCGTTGCTGGCAGTGGCCCGTCTTGGTGGCGTCATGACGAGCGCTGGTTCGCCGACCGCATCGAAATCGCCCGCCATCAGACCATGTGTCGCGAAGGCCAAGACGTGATAGCGGGACAAATCCGTGCGTTTGACGACCGATTCACTTGCCTTGTCACCCAAATAGAGCTGCGTCGGAGCCGCGCCCAAGGACCTGGCGAGCGCCCGCAATTCGTCGGCGGTTTCAGGAAGCCGCGGCAGCTGTCTCACCTCGTCGGCATCTGCGACGCCGCCGCGCTGCTTAAACAGCGCCGACGCCACCAGCGACCGACTTCCGCCCGGTTGTCCCTGCAGGGCCGGATCGCCAAATCCGATAAACGGACTGGACGCCCTCGCTCGCGAAGCGAATAGACGAAGCGCCTTGAGCGAGGCAACCGACGGTAGGACGGTCAACGCATAGCGCTTTGCAAGCCATGGGACATCGCGATAGTCGGCAAATTCAGTGGTCGCCCGTTGCGGCGCCTCGGTGACCAGCACGCCGACTGGAAGGCTTGAAAGTGCGCCACTGGGAACCGCAATCACGTGCTGCACGCCTTCAAGCAGTGGCTCGGCTGGTGCAAACAATTGCTGGTAGAGCTTGAACGCCTGGGTCGTGGAAAAGCGGGGTATGTCTTCAAGCCGCTCGATTCCCGTCGGATCGAGCGATTGTCTGAGCGCCTGTATGGCGGCCGTCAGCTCATCGGTCGCGACGGGCAGAATGTGCGCCGCAGAACGGTCGCCGCGCACGACCCACATGAAGCTTTCCTCGTCGCCGAGCAACCATGTGATAAGGGCTTCATTCGGCGCCATCAGTGGCTGCACCTCGGCAATGCTAAGCGGCTGCGGGCTCGCCAAGGCGGTGTAGTCGGGGAAAGTGGAAGCCACTTGGCTATCGGCCTCGCTAACCGCGGAGTCAAGCCGAGCCAGTTCGGCACGTAACCGCTCTTCTTCCCTGCGGTTCCGCTTTGTACTGGCGACAGCGTCGATCAGTTCTGTATCCGTACGCCGCCAATCGTCGACCGCGTCCTGGCGTTTGCGCACCAAAACCGCCAAGGCGTCGTCACCTGTCGCAAAACGCGCCGCCATGCGGGCAACTGCGCCCGCTGTCGTCGTATCGGAGGTAAATTGTGCTACCTTGAACGCTTCGCTGTGCAATGCATCGCGTTGCGGGGGATCTTGTATCGCCAGGCCGAGCGCGTTGTGAACATGCAGGAGAAAAAGTCCTTTCAAGCCGCGGCGTTCGCCTTGCGTGCCGCCAGATACGGCCCCTCCCGCCTTCGCTGCACGCGTCCGATAAATCGATGTGGCCCGATGTGTCGCCGCATGAGCCTTACCGAGGTCTCCAAGCCCCTCATGTGCCAGCGCGACACTTTTAAGATCACCTGCCGTCACAATATGGTTCGGACCGTGGAGCTTGTCGCGAATGGCAATTGCACGGTCATAAAGCGTCAGCGCTTCGGCATATCTCGACTGCTCCGCGTAGACATTTCCCATGTTGTTAAGGTTATCCACGACGTAGGTATGCTCGGGTCCAAGCGCCATCTCTCGAATCGCGAGCGATCGCTTGTCGAGCTCCTCAGCCTTCGCATATTGCTTGAGGTGTTTGTAGTTTTCGGCAAGATTTTGCATCGCGCCTGCGACGTCGGGATGGTCTGGTCCGAGCGCCTTTTCTTTGATCGCGAGTGATCGTTCGTGCAGTGCGATCGCCTCCTCGAATTTACCGCGCCGCGTATAAACAACAGCAAGATTGTTTATAGCGATGGACGCGCTCAGGCTACTCGGACCCTTCGCCTTTTCCCAGATAGCCAGCGCCCGCTTGTACAGCGTCTCGGCTTCGTCAAGCCGCGCTTGTAACCGATAGACGCGGCCGAGATTATTGAGAGTCGAGGCGATGCCCGGATGATCCGGTCTCCATGTTGCGGACTGAATGTCCAAAGCGCGTTTGTAGGCTTTCTCCGCTTCGCCGTAGCGTCCTTGATCGACGTAGATATAGGCCAGATTATTGACTGCGTGCGAGACTTGGACGTGGTCGGAGCCAAGTGCTTTTTCGCGGATCGCTAGGCTGCGGAGCTGCTCACGTTCGGCCTCGTCGAGACGCCCCAGGGCGCGGTACATGTTGGCGATGTTACCGATAACTAAACTCGTCTCGGAATGGTCGAGGCCCTTCGCCTTTCGCATGATCGGAACCGATCTTTGGTAGAGCTCCAAGGCTTTTTCAAACTTCGCATTGTCCTGATAGAGGAGAGCTAGATTATTGAGCGAAACGGCAATTTGGTAGTGGTTCGGATCAAGCGTGCGCTGGCGAATTTCCAGCGCGCGACTCAGGTATATCTCGGCTTGCGGAAAATCATCGAGCTTGCGCGTGATCAGCCCCAGATAGTTGAGAATCAGCGTGGTGTTGCGATGCTCGGGACCATAATTCTGTTCGCTCAACTTCAGCGCCTGCTGCATTTTTGGTAGCGCCTTGTCGTACTCTCCAACCTTATAGAGTGCTTGACCCCGGTTGAACGCCTCGACGACCGGATCGCTCTGACCGAGCGTGGCGGGCGCCCACAGCAAGCACGCGGCGGCGCAAACGGCGACGAGCAAACGGTATCTCTGTTTTGTCATCTGTAGCCTTCGAATTGCGCGCCAACGCTAGCGATACCACGTGATCGTGTCGAGCCCACCTAAGAGCCGGCTTTAAGCGTCGCTGTGAGACCCCGCAAACAGGCGATCACCGAGAGTGCCGTTATACGGCCAGTCCGTTGATTTTCTTCGGATGGAATATTCTCAATCGTCATTGAGAAGCTCGCACTGTCGGCATCAACCTCGATGCGGTGGACATTGCGCGTAAGTTCAGGATCCGCCCAAATTTCCAGCCGCGTTTCGTCGGCACCGACGCCGGCGAGGCTAAGCGCCGCGGCGACGTTCACATTTGCTGGAAATCCCTTTGCGCCATCACGCGCACTCCCATCGAAAACCTTGAGCGGCACCTTGAGGTTTTCCAGCTCGACGTCATGTTCAGTGAGAAACGGAGCGCCAATGAGCCCCGCTGACGGCTTGCGGGTAATCATGCGAACCGAGCGAATGTGTCCCTCAGCGGCCGCGCGCACCGCGTCGAGACCGAGAAGCGCACCTGTCGGCACGACAATCCTGGCGCCAGTCCCTTTTGCAAGCTCGATCAGGTCCGGCCGAGCGAGGAGCGCACCGCAGCTTAACGGAACGAAGGTCCGTCCGGCGCGAATCGCAGGTTCGGCCACGCGCTCGAAGACCGCTGCAGGCGCGCATTCAACGACGATTTCGGCAAATTCGGCTAACTGCTCAAGCGTGACAATGGACGGCGAATTGCGAAAGCCGATCAGCCGCATAGATGCCGTCTCGAGGTTTCGTGCCGAAACCGCGGCGAGCGCCAAACCATCGATTCCCTGGTCGAGATGACGCGCAACCGCCATGCCGATCGTGCCCAGCCCACCGATCGCGACGCGCAACGCGGAACTCGCCTTTGACATTTCACTTAGTCCGTTCTAACCGTTAAATCCGTTAACATTTTGATATCATTCATTTTTTAACCGGTATTGGATCGCACGCCATTGGGCGACATTGCGATTGTGCTCGGCCAACGTACGCGCAAACGCGTGGCCGCCGCTCCCATCGGCGACGAAGTAGAACTCGCCTGATTCCAAAGGGTTGAGTACAGCCTCAAGCGCCGCACGGCCAGGGTTTGCGATTGGCCCGGGCGGTAGGCCATCGTGGCGGTAGGTGTTGTATGGGTGATCGAATTGCAAATCGCTGCGGGTCAGTGGCACCGGCGGGGAGGTGTCTTCGCGCAACAGCGCATAGGCCACGGTCGGATCGGATTGCAACCGCATTCCCTTTCTTAGGCGATTGAGAAAAACGGCAGCGATGCGGGGGCGTTCCTGTGCGACAGCCGTTTCCATTTCGACGATCGACGCGAGGATCAATGCCGCATTTTGCGAGTCTAGGGGCAGCCCAGCAGCACGCCTGGGCCAAAGTTCATCCAACAATTGAGCCATCGCTTGTGTCATGCGCATGATAATTTCGTTGCGGTTGTCGCCATAGGAGTAGTGATAAGTATCGGGCAGCAGCGAACCTTCGGCGATCTGACCAGAGATTGTCCCGGCGAAGCCTGCCGCGTTCTCGAGCAACCGTACAATTTCACGACTTGTAAATCCTTCGGGCACGGTGAAGCGCCGCACCACCGTATTGCCTTCGGCAAGCCACCGCATCACTTCGAAAGCTGTCATGTGGTTAATGAAATCGAACTCGCCTGCCTTGATGGTCACACCCTTAAGGCGGGCTGCGATGACAAAAAGCCTCTGATGGCGGATGACACCGGCCAAGCGAAGTTGTGATGCCGCCTGCGTGAGGCTTGCCCCGCGCGGAATAACCAGCCGCGCGTAGCCGTTCAACGGCCCAGCCGCGCGCAATTCCACAACACCCCAAACAACAACGCCGCCTGCAATCAGCACAGCGGCGACAAATATGATCGCGACAGCGCGTACCGCCGACCGCATCAGGCGAACATCATCTCAAGAGCCACATCGCTGCACGACCTCTTACGGCGCGGCCGTAAATACGAGGCAGGCATTGGTCCCGCCAAATCCAAAGGAGTTGGACATCGCATTGCGGATCGTTCGCTGCTTCGCCTGTTTTGCCACGAGATCGATATCACAGCCCGGTGAAGGTTGCTCGAGATTGAGCGTGGGTGGCGCCGTGCTTTCGCTGATTGCTTTGATGCAAAAGATCGCTTCGACACTGCCGGCGGCTCCCAACAGATGGCCGATAGCAGACTTGGTCGACGACATGGACAGTGCATAGGCGTGTTCGCCAAACAGTCGCTTGACCGCTGTGACTTCGACCTCGTCGCCAACTGGAGTCGAAGTGCCGTGCGCGTTTACGTAATCGATGTCCTCTGGCATCAGCGACGCGTGCTGAAGTGCCGCGGCCATGGCGCGATAGGCACCGCTCCCATCCGGCGGCGGCGACGTCATATGGTAGCCGTCACCGGAAAGGCCGTAGCCAACTACCTCAGCGTAGATTCTCGCTCCGCGCCGCTTCGCATGCTCCAACTCCTCAAGCACGACGATGCCAGCCCCCTCGCCCATGACAAAGCCATCCCGGTCGACGTCCCAAGGGCGCGACGCCTGCTCTGGCGCCTCATTGAAATTAGTCGACAACGCGCGCGCGGCGGCAAATCCAGCTATACCAATTCGGCAAATGGCTGCCTCGGCGCCACCAGCAATCATAACGTCCGCGTCGTCTTCTTTGATGAGTCGCGCACCATCGCCGATAGCATGTGCGCCCGATGAACATGCAGTGACAACCGCATGGTTGGGTCCTCGAAATCCGTAACGTATCGAGACCTGACCGGAGACAAGATTTATCAGATTGGCAGGGATAAAGTACGGGCTTATGCGGCGCGGTCCGCGATCGCGGAGCGTGAGAGAGCCTTCTTCGATTCCGGGCAGGCCACCGATACCTGACCCGATAATCACGCCCGTTCGCTCGCGGTCTTCATCCTTTTCGGGCGTCCAGCCTGAATCCTCGATGGCCTGCACAGCTGCACCCATCCCATAGAGCATGAACAAATCCATTTTGCGTTGATCTTTTGGCTCAACCCAATCATCCACCGCAAAGTCTCCACTCGCGGTATCACCGCCTTTGACCTGCCCAGCGATCTTCGCAGGGAAATCGGAAACGTCAAACCGTTGGATCGCTGCGATTCCCGATTCACCATCTACCAGCCGGTGCCAAACATGATCGATCCCAACTCCCAGGGGAGTGACGAGACCCATGCCAGTGATGACGACACGTCGCATTATGAGGGAGGGATCGGCCGACAGGTCAGCCGGTGGGAAGGCACTTAGTTGGAGTGTTCTTCTATGAAGCCGATTGCGTCCTTTACGGTCAGGATCTTTTCAGCTGCATCGTCAGGAATCTCGCAACCAAATTCCTCTTCAAACGCCATAACCAGCTCGACGGTATCGAGACTGTCAGCACCCAAGTCGTCGATAAAGCTTGCGGCATCAGAAACCTTGGTTTCGTCGACACCAAGATGTTCAACGACGATCTTCTTAACGCGTTCTGCAACGTCACTCATTATGAAAGGCCTCTTGGAACGCCTAGATACCCACGTTGGATGTATGCATTCGCATAGCAATCACAGCGCCAAATCGCGCTGGACGGCGGCGTTACGTAACACACTTTATTGGCCTTTACCAGCGCCACTCGCGACGCATTTTCTCGCTGAAATTTGGGCGGCACACGGCATTTTAGATCATCGCCATACCGCCATTTACATGCAGCGTTTGGCCGGTCATGTAGCCGGCTTCCTCGCTCGCCAAAAAGACCGCGGCGGCTGCGACCTCGTCGGCGGTTCCGAAACGACTTGCAGGAATGTTTGCAAGCAACTTCTCGCGCTGCGCATCGGACAACGCGTCCGTCATTGCCGTCTCGATAAACCCGGGCGCGATACTGTTTGCCGTTACACCGCGGGTACCGACTTCTCGCGCCAATGCCTTCGACATGCCAATTAAACCGGCTTTCGCAGCGGCATAGTTCGCTTGGCCCGGATTTCCGGTTATGCCAACAATGGACGCAATGGAAATGATCCGCCCCCAACGGCGTTGAACCATGCCACGCAGCGCAGCGCGACTGAGGCGAAACGCGGCGGTCAGGTTAACATCGAGGACGTTCTGCCAGCTTTCGTCGGACATGCGAAGTACGAGCGTGTCGTCGGTTAGTCCGGCGTTGTTGACCAAAATATCGACGGCGCCCATTTCCGTCGTCGCTAGTTCAATCAGCCGGCCGGGCGCTGCCACGTCTTTCAAGTCTGCCGGCGTAACATGGGCGCGTTCGCCGAGTTCTGCCCTCAGTGTCTCAAGGGCAACATTACGCGTCCCGGAAAGTGCCACGCCGGCGCCGCATCCATGAAGCGCTCGGGCGATCGACCCGCCGATGCCGCCAGAAGCCCCGGTTATGAGCGCGCTCTTCCCTGAAAGATCAAACATCAAAATCGGTCCCTAGAACTCCGTTACAAAAGCCTCGATATCCGCCGGATCCTGAAGTGACAGTGCCGACATATCGCCATCAATACGGCGCGTCAAACCGCTCAATATTTTGCCGGCGCCGACCTCCACCAATCTATCAACACCATTCGCCCGCATGTAAAGAACGCACTCACGCCAACGAACCATAGCGGTGACTTGCTCCACCAAGAGCTGCCGGATCGTATTCGGATTGCTGATGTCATTCGCCGTGACATTGGCAATGAGTGGCACCAAAGGAGGCGTGATTGTAGTCCCATCCAACATCTCTGAAACCGCGACCGCCGCAGGCTTCATCAGCGAGCAATGAAATGGTGCACTCACCGGCAAGCGAATGGCCCGCCGTGCACCACGCTCCGTCGCCAAGTCGACGGCGCGCTCCACCGCCTCCTGATTTCCGCTAACGACGATTTGCCCTGGCGCATTATCGTTCGCTGCCTCGCAAACCGCGTCGTCCTCGGCTGCTGCCGCGTCGGCAACAAGTGAGAGGACAGCCTCCAAATCCAGTCCTAAAAGCGCTGCCATTGCCCCCTCGCCCACCGGCACCGCCTCCTGCATGGCATTGCCGCGGACACGCAGAAGACGCGCGGCCTCCGCCAATTCGATCGCGCGGGCGGCAGCAAGCGCGGAATATTCTCCGAGCGAATGTCCGGCGACATAGGCGCTGGCATCGCTGAGTACCATCCCGCCTTCGAGCTCAAGGACTCTGATGACTGCAAGACTGACGGCCATTAAAGCCGGCTGCGCATTTGTCGTCAGCATCAGATCGGTTTCGGGTCCCTCGAACATCAGCCTCGTCAGTCGCTGTCCGAGGGCGTCGTCAACCTCTTCGAAGACATGCCGAGCCGCTGTAAACGCCGACGCCAGATCGCGGCCCATTCCCACCTTCTGAGAGCCCTGGCCCGGGAAAACAAACGCTGTCGTCATATCTTCGCCTCACTCAGAGCCAGCAGGCCGCCACGCCCGTCAACGAGGCGGACGAAGGCGCTGTCATCAACACCGCACCATGCACAAATCGGCCATTTCTGGAAGTCGATTTCTTTTTGTTCGCTGACCGATTTGTGTATAGTGCGCAGCCTTCATCCACTCCTTGCCGGCTTAATGAGCCGGCTAGACCCGGGCGGTCACACTAGACGCCGGGTCGCCAATAGCCGAAAGGAGTCGCTATGGCGTTGTACGAGAATATTTTTATCGTCCGCCAAGACGTTTCGTCCGCGCAGGTGGACGCAATTACTGACAGCTTCGAAGAGATCATCCGCGAGCATGGCGGCAGCGTCGCCAAGCGCGAGTATTGGGGCCTGCGGACATTGGCCTATCGCGTCAAGAAGAACAAGAAGGGCCACTATGTACTCTTCAACATAGACGCTCCGTCCGAAGCGGTCCAAGAATTGGGCCGCCAAATGCGGCTTCATGAGGACATACTGCGCGAACTCACGGTCCGGCTGGACAGTCTGCCTGAGGCTCCTTCGCCGATTATGCTGACCAAGGGTGACCGCGACCGGGATCGCGCGTCACGCGATGGAGCACGAGCCGAGACGGTCGATGCGGACAAAGCGGCAAACGATGTCACCGCCGACGCGAAAAAGAAGGTGGTAAAGGCAAAGCCGGAAGAGCCAGAGGCGGACGCTGCCGCAGTTGAAGCGGACGCAAAATCTGACCAACCCGACTCCGCAGAGGTCTCAAGCGGTGACGAAAGCAAGGAGCCGGAGCCTGCGAAGCCAAGGCGGGCAGCGCCGAAAAAAACGAAGGCTAAAGCTACGGCGGCTAGCACGTCGTCCGATGACGCCGATGAAAGCAAACCCGCCGCGAAAAGCAAACCGGCCGCGAAGCCAAAACGTGCGGCAGCGAAAAAGACCACCAAGGCGGACGAGGCCAAAGAACCTGCAGACTAGAGGACTCAAACGATGGCATTTTCAAGCAGAGGGCGGTCCGGTAGGGGCGGAAACGGCGGTAGTGGCCGCCCAGCGTCCCGTCGTCCATTTTTCCGACGCCGTAAGAGTTGTCCCTTTTCGGGGCCGAACGCCCCGACGATCGATCACAAGGACGTCAAACTGCTTCTGCGGTTCGTTTCGGAACGCGGTAAAATCGTGCCGAGCCGAATCACAGCGGTTTCCACAAAGGCGCAACGGGAATTGGCCAAAGCGATAAAACGGGCGCGCTACCTTGCCCTGCTCCCCTACGTCGTGAAGTAGCAACATCGCTGATACCGATGCTGAGTAATTGGAAATATTGGGTGATTTCAGTTGCTGCGGGTTTGGCAAGCGCACTTGCATTCCTGTTTGCCGGCAGCGGAACATTGTTCGGCATGCTGCTCACATATTTTGCGCAGTTGCCGCTATTTCTCGCTGCATTCAGTCTAGGTGGTACGGCGAGCATGGCCGCGAGCGCCGCCGCAGTTTTGGCTGTCGTCGTATTGGTGGGCGGCTTTTTTGGCGCATTTGTTTACCTCGTCGTCAACGCCCTTCCAGTTTTGGTCTTTACGCGCAAGGCCTTGCTCTCCCGCACCACTCTGCAGGGGGATGTCCATTGGTATCCAGCGGGGCTGCTGCTTGGATGGCTGACAGGCGTTGGCGCCATACTTTTGACGGTAGCGACTGTGTGGCTTGCGGCGCAACCGGCCGGCCTCGAAGGCAGCGTAACATCGTTTGTCGAATCCATAATGGAGGAGATCCTGCCACCAGGTTCGCAGTTAGGGCGCGAACGGCTCATCAGCCGCGTCATTCCCATCCTCCCGGGAACTGTCGTCGTGGCCTGGCTGATCATGGTGATCATCAATTCCAGTCTGGCCCAGAAGGTGCTGGTTCATTTCGGCCATAACCTTCGTCCATGGCCCGACATCGCGTCACTGGAGTTGCCGCAGTGGGCGCCAATTCTCGCTGCAGTCTCGGTTGCAATGTGGTTGCTGCCCGGTGGCCTTGGTTACTATGGCAAGAATTTGATGCTGGTTTTGCTCACACCGTTCTTCTTCGTCGGCCTTGCGATGGTCCATTCGCTGTGCCGTCGATTAACCATTGGTGGGTTCTTGCTGTTCTTGTTTTACTTCACGCTGATGGCCTTGGGTTGGCCGGTTATCATCGTAACAGTCGTAGGATTCTTAGAAAATTGGTATGGCCTGCGGCGGCGCCTTACGGCACCGGGCCCTGGCAGTCCAGGCGAGGAAGTGTGATATGCAGCTAATTCTGTTGGAGCGAATTGAAAATCTAGGGCAAATGGGCGACGTGGTGCGCGTCAAGCCCGGCTTTGCCCGCAACTATCTGCTCCCTCAAAAGCGGGCCCTAAGAGCAACCAAGGAAAATATCGACCATTTCCAAGCGCAACCCGCGCAACTCGAAACGACGAATCTCGAGCGCCGTGGAGAAGCGGGAAAGGTCGCCGAAAAGCTCAACGGTCAAATGGCTGTCGTGCTGCGGAGTGCAGGAGAGTCTGGTCAACTATACGGGTCAGTGAACGCGCGCGATATCGCGGCCGCAGCAACCGAGGCTGGATTCAAAATCGAACGTCGCCAAGTAATCACGCAACGTCCTGTGAAAGCACTGGGCTTGCATCCAATACGCATCCGTTTGCATCCGGAAGTAGACGCAACCCTGGTGGTAAACGTTGCGCGTACCGCGGAAGAAGCGGAACAGCAACGCGTGCTCGGTCGCGCAATCGTCGGTGAAGAGGCGGAGGCTGAGGAAGCTGACGCTGACGCAGCGGAGTTATTCGAGGAAGGCGCGGCTGCGCTCGAAGCCTTGCAAGAGGTGGGCGAAACCAGCGATACCAACGCCGACGCACCCGAAAAGCGCACAGAAAAAACCTGATCCGCCAAGTCGATCCGACTGATTCAAAGCGGTCGGACGCTGAATTTTTTTTCGTCCAACGGCGACGACTGCCTGTTATCCCCGATATCCTTGTTCTCACGGATACACGTTCTTGTGATGTTCCGACTGCGATAATTCTCGGGCTAGTGTACATCTCGGTCCATGGAGACTCCGGCACAGGAAAGTAACGTCGCCCCTTTGCGGAACGACGAATCAGAGAGTCCGCTCTTACGCAACGCCCCACAGAACGAAGAAGTCGAAGCAGCTTTGTTGGGGGCAATCCTCACCAACAACCGGGCGCACGAACAAGTCTCCGACTTTCTTCATCCCGAACATTTCTTCCTTCACGCGCATCAACGCATCTTCGCCGCCGCGGGCAAGCTGATCGAATTGGGACAGCAAGCGTCGCCTGCGACGTTGCGCCACTTTCTTGAGCAAGACGAAACGCTCGCGGCCGTTGGTGGCGCGCAATATCTGATGGATCTCGCGACGTCCGTGTTCTCCACCATCAATGCCGCTGAATATGGGCAAACGATTCACGACCTCTATTTGCGTCGCGAATTGATCATGCTGGGCGAGCTGGTCGTCAACGATGGCTACCGGCCCGACATCGAAGTCAGCGCAATGGACCAGATTGAGACAACCGAACAACGGCTTTACGACCTAGCCACGACGGGTGAATTCGAACGCGGCTACATACCGCTCGTTGACGCGGCAAAAAACGCCGTGGAGATGGCCGAGCAAGCGCTAAAACGCGACGGACACGTCGTCGGTGTCGCCACCGGCTTAAAGGATATCGATAGCAAGCTCGGTGGCCTGCATCCTTCGGACCTCGTCATCGTCGCTGGGCGTCCATCGATGGGCAAGACCGCGCTCGCTACCAACATCGCTTTCAATGCCGCGAAGAGCGGCGGCACTGTCCTGTTTTTCTCCCTTGAGATGTCGTCGGAACAGCTGGCTACGCGTATTCTCTCCGAGCGGTCGGAAATCCCCTCCGACCGCATTCGGCGTGGCGAAGTCAAGGACGAAGAGTTTCAGCAGATCGTCGTTGCGAGCCAGGATCTTCACCGGACCCCACTTTTTATCGACGACACACCTGCTTTGACGGTATCCGCCCTGCGGACACGCGCCCGTCGTCTGAAGCGTAAGAATAACCTGGAACTGATTGTCGTCGACTATCTGCAGCTCATGCATCCCGGGCTGACACGGCGAAACGATAACCGCGTGCAGGAAATCTCGGAGATAACCCGTGGCCTGAAAACCCTCGCCAAGGAATTGAACGTGCCGGTCCTCGCCCTCTCCCAGTTGAGCCGCCAGGTCGAGAACCGTGACAACAAGCGCCCGCAACTCGCGGACCTGCGGGAGTCCGGTTCGATCGAGCAGGACGCTGACGTTGTCATGTTTATCTTTCGCGAAGAGTATTATTTGGAGAAAGACAAACCGCTGCGGGACTTTGACGAGGATAACGCCCGGTTCGAGGACAAACTGGAGAGTTGGCAGATAAAGAAGTCCGAAGTGGAAAACGTTGCCGAGGTCATCATTGCAAAACAACGCCACGGCCCAGTCGGCAGCGTCAATCTATACTTCGATGGTGCGCTAACCCGGTTTGCGGATTTCGACCGTCACCACGACTCCGATGACTATCCTTGAGACGTCCGGGCCGGTTCACGCGCCGACCCATTTGACGATCGATCTCGACGCACTTCTCGCTAACTATAGACTTCTATCCGACCGGTCGGCGCCCGCTACCTGCGCTGCGGTCGTCAAGGCCGATGCGTATGGGTTGGGTCTGGAGCCGGTCAGTAAAACGCTGGAGAGGGCTGGGTGCACATCGTTTTTTGTCGCGCTGCTCGACGAGGGGATTGCCCTTAGATCCCTATTGCCGGAAGTCGAGATCTTCGTCCTCAATGGCGTAATGGAAGGCGAGGCTGAGGAATTCAATCGGCACCGGTTAATTCCAGTCCTCAACGACTTCGATCAGATCAACGTCTGGTCAAAGTCGCACCATGGCGACGGCGCGCAGCCGGCGGCACTGCACTTTGACACCGGGATGGCGCGCTTGGGGTTGACGCCGGAAGAAACCGAAACGCTGATCGACGAGCGGGACCGGCTGGCGGATTTTCCCATCGCCTGCCTAACCAGCCATCTCGCCTGCGCCGATACGCCGGAGCATCCATTCAATCGTGCACAGCGAGAACAATTTGCTGCTATCGTGGCGCGGATTCCCTCTACACCGGCGAGCCTGTCCGCGTCGTCGGGGATCTTTCTCGGCCCTGATTGGCACTTCGATTTGGTGCGGCCGGGGGCCGCGCTCTACGGTGTCACGCCGAGCGCAAACGCCCCTAACCCAATGCGCCAAGTCGTTAAATTACAAGGGAAAATCCTACAAGTGCGGGCCGTTGACACCCCCCAGACCGTTGGATATGGTGCGACCCACCAGCTTGCCGGTCCGTCGCGGATAGCTACGGTCGCGGCAGGTTATGCGGACGGCTACCTGCGGAGCTTAAGTGGTCGGGGCACGGCCTATATCGGTGATACCCGCGTGCCGGTTGTCGGTCGGGTTTCCATGGATCTCATTGCCCTCGATGTCACGGACGTCTCACAGGCGAAACCCGGCGATATGGTCGATCTGATCGGCCCTCGACATGATGTCGACGCACTTGCCGCCGAGGCCGGTACGATTGGCTATGAGATTCTCACGAGTTTGGGTCAGCGCTATCGGCGCGTTTACACGGACGCCACCGCGTGAATCCCTTACGCCCAATTGGCCGTGCCTTCCTGGGAATTCTCGACGCGACGGGACGCCTTTCGATATTTGCGCTGACGTCTAGTTCGCACTGCATACGCCCACCGTTCTACCCACGGCTGATCATCCGGCAGATGACCGACATCGGCTATTACTCGCTGCCGGTCGTCGGTCTTACGACGTTGTTTTCCGGTATGGTCCTGGCCCTTCAAAGCTTTACCGGCTTTGCGCGGTTCTCCGCCGAAGGGGCAGTGGCGACAGTCGTGGTCCTATCGATGACGCGCGAACTCGGACCAGTGCTGGCGGGTCTTATGGTCGCTGGTCGGGTCGGCGCAGCGATCGCAGCAGAGATTGGGACCATGCGCGTCACCGAGCAGATCGACGCATTGACGACGCTTGCGACAAACCCATTCAAATATCTGATCGCACCGCGGCTGATCGCCGGCACCCTTATGCTGCCGGTCCTGGTGCTCGTGGGCGACATAATCGGCGTGTTCGGCGGCTATATCGTTGCGATCTACAAGCTCGGCTTCAACCCCGCGACCTACATCAATAGCACTTGGGAGTTTCTCGAATTCGAGGACGTGTTTTCCGGACTCGTCAAGGCAGCGGTCTTTGGTTTTATCGTTACCCTGTTGGGTTGCTACAACGGCTTTAACAGCCGCGGAGGCGCGCAAGGTGTGGGCGCGGCCACCACCAATGCGGTTGTATCCGCTTCGATCCTCATCCTCACGTTCAACTATGTCATCACGGAGCTTTTTTTCGGATCATGAGCACGCCGAAAATCAGAATGCGGAACGTTCACAAGCGGTTTGGCGATAAGATCGTGTTGGACGGACTAGATCTCGACGTGGAGCGAGGCGAATCGGTGGTGGTCATCGGCGGATCCGGTGTCGGCAAGTCGGTGACGATAAAATGTATCCTTGGACTGTTGACGCCGGATGAAGGCGACATTGAAATTGATGGCAAGTCGGTCTTTGGCATGCCGCCAGCGGAGCGCGAGGCTGTCAACCGACAGATCGGCATGCTGTTTCAGGGCGGCGCATTGTTCGACAGCCTGAATGTATGGGAAAATGTCGCCTTCGGCCTGATCCAGGGCGAAGTTAAAGAGCGCCGTGCCGCCAAGGAAATCGCGCTGGAGAAACTCGCGGCTGTGGGTCTTGGCGCAGAAGTCGGCGAGCTGTCGCCGGCGGAGCTCTCCGGCGGCATGCAAAAGCGGGTCGGCCTGGCACGGGCGATTGCCACGGAGCCGGAGATCATATTCTTCGACGAACCAACCACCGGCCTCGATCCGATCATGGGCGACGTAATCAACGATCTCGTCGTCAAATGCGTTCAAGAACTCGGCGCGACAGCACTTTCGATCACTCACGACATAGCGAGCGCCCGCAAGATTTCGGACCGCATCGCCATGTTGTACAAAGGAAAGATAATTTGGGCCGGCCCGACTGACAGCATCGACAATTCAGGGAATCCATTCGTCGACCAGTTCATCCACGGGCAAGCCGAAGGACCGATCAAGATGGAGCTGCGCCGATTGTGACGCGAAACTGTATCTTGTTGATAAACCGCCGAGCGATCGGGGCTCGTTGATATGGCAAAATCGCGTTTTGTTTGCCAATCCTGTGGCGGTGTCCATACACGTTGGGTTGGACGCTGCGAGTCTTGCGGCGAATGGAATACGATCGCCGAAGAAGTCGCGGCCGAAACAGCGCCGCTCGGTGGCAAAACGCGAAGCCGAAAACGCCAAACGCACAAATCAAAGACTCTCGAACTGGCAACACTCAAAGGTCGGACTTCTACGCCACCTCGAAGAGTAACCGGGATCGGCGAACTCGATCGCACGTGCGGTGGCGGACTGGTCGACGGCACAGCGGTACTCGTCGGCGGCGATCCCGGCATTGGCAAGTCGACGTTGCTGTTACAAGCGGTCGCTGCACTTAGTGTGGAGACACGATGCGCCTATTTTTCAGGCGAAGAGGCTGTCGATCAAATTCGCATGCGGGCGAGCCGACTGGGCATTGCCGAGGCCAACTTGGAACTGGCAAGCGTAACCAATCTCAATGATATTTCAAGCGTTCTCGATGCACCTGACGGCCCGGCGATCGTCGTCGTCGATTCGATTCAAACGATGTATGTCGATGTGCTCGAGTCGGCGCCGGGAACGGTTGGACAGGTGCGCGCCTGCGCCCAGGAACTTATCCGTGTCGCCAAGCGCCGCGGCACTATTGTGCTGATCGTCGGCCATGTTACCAAGGAGGGCATGATCGCGGGTCCCCGGGTGCTCGAACATATGGTCGATACCGTGCTCTATTTCGAAGGCGATCGCGGGCACCAGTTCCGCATCCTGCGCGCGGTCAAGAACCGCTTCGGACCAACGGACGAAATCGGCGTATTCGAGATGACAGAGCGCGGGTTGATCGCGGTTGAGAATCCTTCGGCGCTGTTTCTCGCCGATCGACGGGGCGATATTTCCGGAACGGCCGTGTTTGCCGGGATGGAAGGAACGCGGCCCGTGTTGGTCGAAATTCAAGCGCTCGTCGCACCCTCGCCGCTTGCCACCCCGAGGCGCGCAGTTGTTGGGTGGGACAGCGCAAGACTCGCCATGGTCGTCGCTGTGCTTGAGGCGCGAGCCGGATTACAGCTTTCGGGAAATGATATTTATTTGAACGTTGCCGGCGGATTGCGGATCTCTGAGCCGGCCGCCGATCTCGCCGTCGCGTCCGCACTTGTCTCCTCGATCACCGGGCACGCAGTGCCTGGCGACATGGTGGTCTTTGGCGAGGTCGGTTTGTCTGGTGAAGTTCGAGCGGTTAGCCAGGCTGACTCCCGAATCAAGGAAGCAGGAAAGCTAGGATTTCGACGCGCCCTCACGCCGCGGCGGCGCGGCGGACACAGGCCGGTCGTCGATGGTGTGGAACGGATGGAGATCGACGATTTGCACCGTTTGACCGAGATGTTCGACGACAGCGCCCACAGTCCGGCGCGCGCAAGTGTGAACTAGATGGACGCCCTACCCTTTGCTTTCGCCGACATCGTCATAGTTGGCGTATTGCTGGTCTCCGCGCTGCTTGCCTATATGCGCGGGCTGGTCAGGGAGGTGCTTGCCGTCGGCGCGTGGGTTGGCGCGTCGTTTGCGACCCTCTACGGCTTCAATTTCGCAAAATCCTACGTGCAGCAGGTCATCAGCGTCCAACTGTTCGCTAACATTGTTACCGGCTTGGGCATTTTCATCGCTACGCTGGTGCTGCTCAACGTCATCAGCCACGCAATATCAAAGGGCGTGAAAGGAAGTGCCCTGAGCGCGCTCGATCGGGCGTTGGGATTCGGATTTGGGCTTGCCCGCGGCGCTGTATTGATCTGCTTGCTCTATCTCGGTGCGTCGTGGATATGGACGGTCGAGGAACTGCCGGAATTTATTCTTCAAGCACGATCTCTGCCTGTCGTTCAAAGTGGCGCCGATTTATTGTTGGCGCTTGCACCACAGCAGCCTCAGGACGAAGACGCGACCACTTCAGGCACCGGCACGTCGATTAAGAATACATTGCGCGCGTTGACGCAGCCACAGCCGAAGGCCAACGGCGATGCAACAGGCAGTACACAACCGGCCTATGACAACCGCGAGCGCAAGGAAATGCAGCGACTGATCGAGAGCAATTGATGGCAGACCCTTCAGCATTCGATATGCACCTGACAAGCGACGGTTTTCACGAAGAATGTGCGGTATTCGGCGTCTTCGGACATGTCGATGCGGCCGCTCACACTGCGCTCGGCCTGCACGCGCTGCAGCACCGCGGGCAGGAAGCAGCGGGCATTGCCACGTATGATGGATCACAGTTTCACGCCCATCGCGAGCTCGGATTGGTTGGCGACATATTTGCCAGCCGCTCGATTATCGAACGCCTACCGGGTTTCAGCGCCATCGGTCACACGCGCTACTCGACGACCGGCGAGCAGTCGTTGCGCAACGTGCAGCCGCTATTCGCCGACTTCGCGTTCGGTGGTTTGGCCATTGCACACAACGGAAACCTGACAAACGCATTGGGTCTTCGACATGATCTTGTGCAACAGGGCTGCATCTTCCAGTCGACGTCGGACACCGAGGTCATCATCCACCTGATGGCGACAAGCCAAGGCCCAGTCGTCGAGCGGATGGTATCGGCTTTGCGTCAGGTGGAAGGTGCCTATTCGCTAGTGGCGTTGACGAACGACGCGCTGATTGGGGTGCGCGATCCGCTTGGCGTACGACCGCTTGTGCTTGGCCAGATTGGCGATACGCATATACTCGCCTCCGAAACCTGTGGTCTCGACATCGTCGGCGCTGCTCACGTTCGCGATATCGAACCAGGCGAGATCGTCGTCATCACCGCCGAGGGCGTACAGAGCGTGCGGCCGTTCCCCAAAACAGGCCAGCGATTTTGCATCTTCGAGTATGTTTATTTTTCGCGGCCAGACAGCGTCGCCGAAGGCCACTCCGTGTATGAGACACGAAAGCGAATCGGCGCCGAGCTTGCACGAGAGCACGGCGTCGCCGCAGACGTCGTCCTTCCCGTCCCCGATTCCGGAACGCCATCGGCGATCGGCTATGCCGCGGAAACGGGCATTCCTTTCGAACTGGGAATTATTCGAAATCATTATATCGGCCGTACCTTCATCGAACCAACCGACGAGATCAGACATCTCGGCGTAAAGCTGAAACACAATGCCAACCGAGTCTTTATCGAGGGGAAGCGCGTTGTCCTTGTCGACGACTCGATTGTTCGAGGAATCACATCGAAAAAAATTGTCGAGATGGTGCGGGCCGCCGGCGCAACGGAAGTTCACATGCGGATCTCAAGTCCACCGACGACGAATTCGTGCTTCTACGGGGTCGATACGCCCGAACGCGATCAATTGTTGGCCGCCAAGTTCAGCGTTGACGAAATGCGTGGTTTGATTGGCGCAGATAGCCTTGCCTTCGTATCGATCGATGGTTTGTACCGAGCGACAGGACTGCAGGGTCGCGATGCCGCTGCTCCGCAATACTGTGATGCGTGCTTTACGGGCGACTACCCGATTCCCCTCACCGATCGCTCAGAAGACGCACGCTCAACCCAATTGTCGCTCCTGACCGAATCCATGTAATGGCGGCAAGGAGATCAAAGGCGGGGCGACTGAGTGGCCGCATCGCGTTAATTACCGGTGCAAGCCGGGGATTGGGCGCCGCCATTGCCAAACGCTATGCAGCGGAAGGCGCACAGCTGATTCTCATAGCGCGGACTGTCGGTGGACTCGAAGAGACCGACGACGCGGTCAAGGCTGCCGGCGGCGAAGCAACCCTCGTCCCGCTCGACCTAACGCAGTTCGATGCGATCGACGAACTGGGTGGTCGGCTTCATGAACGCTTTGGCAGGCTAGATATTCTGGTCGGTAACGCGGCAGCACTCGGCGTGCTCTCACCAATCGGACATATTGAACCTGAAGTGTGGGGCGAAACGTTTGCAATCAATGTGACCGCAAACTACAGGCTGATCCGAAGTTTTGACCCTTTGCTAAAGCAATCGGAGGCTGGCCGGGCGATCTTCGTGACCTCGGGCGCGACGAGAAACCTGTTTCCCTATTGGGGCCTCTATTCGACAACCAAAGCCGCGCTCGACGCGGTCGTCGTCACCTACGCGCAGGAGGTGGGGAACACAAGCGTGCGCGCCAACTTGGTCGATCCAGGGGTCTTGCGGACCGGAATGCGCGCCGCAGCGATGCCAGGCGAGGATCCTGCGAGCCTGCGACACCCTGACGAAGTTACCGAACTGTTTGTCGAATTGGCCGCCGCAGATTGCCAGCGCAACGGCGAGATCATCAAAGCGCAATAATTGGCACCGGAAGACCTACCGCCTAGCTACGCTTGTCGGCGACGTATGGATTTCGGCCCTTGCGGAGGTAGAGGCGCAGGGGAATGCCGTCGAGATCAAACTCATCGCGCAGACGATTCGCCAGATAGCGGAGATAGCTGTCGGGCACCGATCTGGCTCGCGTTGCCCAAATCGCATAAGTGGGCGGTCGCGCCCTGACCTGGGTGATGTAGCGCAGCCTGACGCGGCGGCCACGATCCATTGGCGGCGGATGGTCACCTTCGACCATATCAAGCCAATCGTTGAGCCGGGCTGTAGGTATGCGGCGGTTCCACGCGTCGTAGATGTCGAATACGGTGTCGAGCATGGGCTCAAGATTTTGGCCCTTGAGCGCCGAGATGGTTACGAACGGAACGCCGCGGACCTGCGGTAGCGACGTCTGCAGCCGATCGCGCAGCCGCTCAAGCGCGTCGGTCTTGTTGGCAACGACATCCCATTTGTTGGCGGCAATCACCAGCGCCCTACCTTCATCGATGGTTCGCCTGGCAATCGCCAGATCCTGACGTTCAAGCATCGCTTCTGCGTCAAGAACTAGAACCACAACATGCGCAAAGCGAATCGCCCGCTCGGCATCTCCCACCGACAAACGCTCAAGACTGTCGCTAACGCGAGCCCGTCGACGCTGTCCTGCGGTGTCGACCAATCGAAGGGGTTGTGACTTGTAGCTCCAATCGACGGCAATTGCGTCGCGAGTGAGCCCTGCTTCCGGGCCTGTGAGCAAGCGGTCCTCGCCAACCAACTGATTGATGAGAGTCGACTTGCCGACATTCGGTCGACCGACAATGGCAAGTTGAAGCGGCGGCGCCTCGCGTTCCTGCTCTGGTTTCTCGGTCACGCCGGCACCTTCTGCCGTCCACGGCAGGATCGCCGCAAAGAGATCGGCGAAACCCTCGTTATGTTCGGCGGATATCGCCACCGGATCACCTAGTCCCAGGGCGTAGGCTTCGCTTATCCCGGCTACATCGAATGCGCCTTCACATTTATTGGCAACGACGATGACCGGTGATCGTTGACGGCGGAGCCAATCGGCGAAATGTTTATCTAGTGGCGTCACGCCAGACCGGGCGTCAAACAAGAAAATGACCAAGTCGGCTTCGGCCACCACCCTTTCAGTATGCTGGCGCATGCGTGCTTGCATCGACTCATCGAACGCGTCCTCAAGTCCAGCGGAGTCGATGACGCGGAACTTCAAGCCGGCGAGGTCGGCCATGCCCTCACGCCAATCGCGCGTAACCCCCGGCGTGTTGTCGACGATCGCCTGACGCCTACCGACCAGCCGGTTGAACAAGGTCGACTTGCCGACATTGGGCCGGCCAACAATAACTACGGTTTCCGCCATAGGAAAATCTCTAGTGTGGGATCTCTTGCCTTCCGGGCAGCGACGGGCGATCCATCAAGAACGCGGCGCGATCGCCACTTCGGGATTCTAGCGCAGCGCGATCAGTTGCGCCTTGTCGGTGATAATGTAAAGCGTACCTCCCGCCACGACCGGGGCAAGCGACGTGCCTGCGGGTAGTTTGACGCGACCGAGAATTTCCCCCGTATATGGTGAGATCGACAGCGCCTCCCCATAGCTTCCGACCACCACCAGACGATCGCTCACAAGCACCGGCCCCGACCAGTGAATGAGGTCTTCGCGGTTCTTTGCGTCCTCAAACCTCGGCAACGGCCTGATCCAGCGAACGCGTCCGCCGCGGCGCGTGAGGCCGACGAGCTCGGACTCATTGGTAACCAGATAGATGAAATCACCGGCGACCCAGGGCATCTCCACACCGCCAATATTGCGATCCCAGGCACGCCCGCCGGTACGCTGATCGATTGCGACCATGCGCCCAGAATGAGAGATGGCAAAGACCAGACCGCGGTCGATCACTGGACGGCCTCGAATGTCCGGTAGGCTTGAAATCTGATCGAGGCGTCGCAAAGCGGCGAGGTTGTCGAACCAAATGACGCGGCCATTCTCGACCCGCAGGGCGTAGATCTCGCCCGAAGAGTAGGGCACCACAACCGTGCTGCCCGATACCGCAGGGCTCGCACCACCCAACAGGCCGGCCGACTCGGCAAATCCCGCGTGCGACCAAAGTTTCTCGCCATTGGCTGCATTGTACGCAGTGATTTCGTTGTCGATTGTGACCACATAGATACGTCCACCGGTTGCCGTCGGCGCGGCTCGTATCGGACCGGCGGTGGTTCGGCGCCATACTTCCGCACCGTCCGCGGCATCGATCGCGAAAATCGTCGCGAAGCCGGTTGTCAGGAAGACGCGACTGTCATCATGCGCGATTCCACCGCCAAATGCCTCGCGATCGTTCTTTGGTACCTTTGGATCGAAACGCCATAAACGGTCGCCATCGCTCGCGTTGTAGGCGCTGACGACAAAGTCTACATTTACGGCAAATACCGTCCCGTCGACGACAATGGGGGTGGATAACAACCGGCGAACTGCACCCGAACCGGCGCCCACATCTACGCGCCAAGCCTCGGTAATGTTCTCCGCCACCTTCAGATGATGCATGGCATGATCCGGATAGCCGCCAGACTGCGGCCAATCAGCGTTCAATTCCGGTTTTGGCAAGTGAATGTCGAGGTCGGCTATCCTTGGATCCGGCGTCAGGTCACGCTGGAACAGCATGATGGAGATGCGCTCGCCAGGCAGAGGTTGCGCCTCTTTGCCGCCAAGCCACGCGCCGCAGCCCGATAGCAGGGTCACGGCAACCAGCGCCGAAAAGGTCCGGCGAACTGACTTGGTTGACATCGATGCCCTACCTAGTTCTCGAGAACGCGCAACATCTCGGTCGCACGAGCTCGCATGTTGCGCGGGGCATTCAAATCGTCAACCAGCGCGGCAAAGCCGTCACGTGCTTTCGCGGCCTCGCCAATGCGCAAGTCCAATACAGCGATAGTTTCACGCGCTGAGTATCGCCAGGGGTGTTTGTCCACCGCAATTGGTTCGAGACGCGCAACCAGTGCCGCCGCGTCGCCAGTTGCAGATTGCAACATCACTGAATAAAGCGTGCCCAGTTCGCGCAACATATTGTCCGAGGAGGAATCTCCAGCGATACGATCGTAAATCTCAATAGCCGCCACCGTCTCACCATTTTCAGTACGCAACGCCGCTTCGCGAAACTGTGCGAGCACGGCGTATCCTGCGGTCCCCTCCTCCTTGAGAATCACGAGTTCGGACAATGCCTCGGGGACCCGATCCGACTCTGCCAATTGCAGAGCCGTTAGGAACGCTTCGCTCGAAGCCGTCCGCTGGCGCAGTGCATACTCACGCCAACCGACGTTGGCCGCGGTCGCAACAACGATCAAGATGGCGGCGGCGTATACGAATTTGCCGTAGCGCTTCCAAACCTTTTGCCAGTTATCGCGCCGCAGTTCTTCATCGACTTCGCGAAATATTTCAGTCACGTCCGGCTCCAGTACTCACCTGCACCACAATATCTTCCGTCAGACCGTGGCACAAACCCGCCCGCGGCCACCGCAGGCGTCGAATCACGCGGCATCGCGCCACTTGATCGAACAACCAATCGAGGCGTTTTGCTGCGCCGGCCCTTTTCCCGTTCGACTAATTTCCACCATGGCCTCAAACAACTCGCGGCGCGCATCGGCGGCGGCAGGTTGATTTCGCGACGAATCCAGGCGCCCTCGATACTGCAGTTGCAAGTCGCCGTTGAAACCAAAGAAATCGGGCGTGCAAACCGCGTCATAGGCCTGCGCCACCGTCTGCGTTTCATCGATCACATAAGGAAAACCGAAGCCATGTTTCGCCGCAAAATCCTTCATGTGGTCGAAAGAATCGGTTGGATAAGTCTCGATATCGTTCGGCATTACGGCAATGCTCTCAACACCATGGGACTTGAGCTCTTGGCTATCTCTGGCGATCCGGTCGGCGATTGCCTGGACGTAGGGACAGTGGTTGCAAATGAACATGACGACCGTCCCGTTTGCCCCTTTGATTTCGGAAAGGTGATAGTGATTTTCATCAACGCCAAGCAGTTCGAAATCGGGAGCCTGCCAACCAACATCGATTGAAGGCTGTTCTGTTGCGACCATGAAACGTCTCCTCAGTCCGGTAGCAAGTACCAGTTAATTTAAGTGATATGGGCATATGTTAGGGAATTATATGCGTGAGTGCCCAAGGTGAGGCTAGGCTCTTGCCTCTGTCGACTCGGACACCTCGGGGGATATTTCCTCCGAGGCACCATTGTCAGGCGGTCAAACGTCAGCAGAAGTCAGCCCCGCATAGAGGCCGATAGAAAGGAGATACCATGGATCGTTTGGCTTTTAATGGGCTGGGTTACAGACAGCCCATCACCACTAGGCTCGCGGCGAGCCTCGGAGTGATCCTCCGAAGGCATATCCTAGTTACCCCCCCGACACTCTGCCCCCTTGCACAAGGGCAAGAGCAAACGGCGTGCTCCTTCCAACAGGACACGCCGTTCGTGCTTTTCTAATGATTGGGGCGGTGTGTCAAATCTGATTTGCCCTGCGGAGCCACATGTAATGAGACACCATGTCAGCCTATATCTCGCGGCCGCGCTCTTGTTCACCGCCACATCTGCATCGTCCACTGATGTAAGCGACTATGACCGTTTCCGGCTATGGAACGATTGCCGTCCCATGGATTTACTGGTTGAGGACCCGGGCGACGAGGCAACCGCTATCGACGTTACCAGAGAGGCAATCGTAATCGCCGTGCGCAGTAGGCTACGCGCAGCGCGACTCTACAGAGAAG
This sequence comes from Alphaproteobacteria bacterium, assembly GCA_965217615.1. Lineage (GTDB taxonomy): Bacteria > Pseudomonadota > Alphaproteobacteria > UBA8366 > CAVOAK01 > CAVOAK01. The sequence goes on along the minus strand of CBDCIT010000001.1, from coordinate 14,252 downwards.
CGGCGTGGTCGTACTTGTACTTCAACGTGAATGTCGTTAGCTCCGTCATCCATATAGGGGTTGAATACAACAAAGAGGTGGTAGACCGTGCCACCATGTTAGAAAATACAGCTACGACTTGGGGTGTGGGCTCAACTGGAACGCATAGTCGAAATCCAAACTTCATCCTGTCGAGCGTGTCGCAGCACACGGACAAGTTCATCGACGAGTATCTGCGCGTGAATGCGGACGCCTGCAAGTAGGCTTGGGCACTCACGTATATAGGTCCCATATGTTAGCCGTAAATACCACGTCTACAAGTTGGTGACATACAGCCTGGACTGTCGATAACAAACTGAGTTGACCGCTTTATGTACCATATGAATTGACCGCTTCTGTTGTGGTGGTTTGGCTCGGTCGCGTCGAAGCGGGTCACGCGGCCTGGAGCCTGTCGTCGTCGATGGTTTCGCCGTCGGCGCGGTAGCGCGCCAGACACCTGGGTCCGTGGAAGACGGCCAGGTGGCCGTCGGGATATTCGTGCACCCGGACCTGCGCCTTGACGTAGTGGTGGCGGTGGCGATCGGCCGGGATCTGCAGCGTGCGGTTCTTGTAGCGCACGGTGTTGTCGCCCGCGACGACGCGGTCCTCCTGGGCGCAGAGGATGTCCTCGAGCGTGCCGGCAAAAGCCACGAAGGCCGAGCCGGTGTCCGCGGCCGGGCGGGCGAAGCGGGCGTTGTGCGCCGGCCAGAAGAGCTCCTCGAGAAAGCGATTGGCCTCGGCCATGGTGGCGATCCCGGCGAGGCGCAGCTCCTGGGGCAGGCGCTTCTGCAAGGTCCCGAACATGCGCTCCGAGCGGCCCCGGGCCTGCGGCGAATAGGCCGCGATCAACTCGATGCCGAGCTGCGCCAAGGCCCGGCCGATCTGGGTCGGGTTGTCCTTGTCCACACCGCCGCCTGCCTCGGGCGTGTGCCAGTAGTGCGAGGCCCGATCGGCGTAGAGCGAGCAGAACAGCCCGTTTTCGGCGATCACCTCCCGAGCCCGCGGAACGTGCTCATCGTGCCCTCCTCGGCAACGAAGAAGCCCGAATAGACCTCCGATGTCGCATCGTCCATGGTCACGATCAGATCCCACCACTGGCCCGCAACCCACTCGTGGCTCGAGCCGTCCTGGTGCAGCATCATCCCCACCACCGGTCGGCGCGGCCGCTTCCGGCGGTGCGCCCCGCGCCTGGGCGCCGGCTTGATCTTGCCGTGCGCCTGCAAGCTCAGGCGAAGCCAGTTGTAGCTCAGCCCGAAGCCATGCTCGCAGACCAGCTTCTCGTGGAAGTGCTTGGCCGTGAAGTCCGGGTAGCGCGTCTCGAACAGCTCCAGCACCCGCATCACCTCGTCCACCGGCGCGCGGCGCGCCGAGACCCGCCCAAGGCGCCGGTCGTACAAACCCTCGGCACCCTCGGCCTCATAGCGCTCCCGCCAGCGCCGGAACGTCCGCTCCGACATGCCCAGGATCTCCGAGGCCTCGGCCTGGCTCAAATCACCCCGATAACAACGTCCGTAGACATCCTCGAACTTCATCAATCTCAGTCCCTGCAACTGCTCCGTCCGGCGCATCCGATTCCTCCAGATTTGGAGGAAATCTAAAACCGGACAGATCATCTGTTACATAGACCGGTCATATCGTGTGTTAGCGACAGACATACAGCCTGGACTTGCACAAGCATTTCCCATCGGCCACAATATATTGGTCGATCGGCCCGTGCTCGCCGTATTTGTGCGAGATATCGGGTCGAAGAAACGGGATACGGGTTGCGGTGGCTCGAACGAGTGAAATGACAGGACGCGGTTTAAGGGCAACCTTCATACTTGTGGCCGTTACGCTATTGGTGGCCTGCGGTACGGAGTCAGTTGCAATCGTCGGCGCTGGCGTCGCAAGTTTCATTCACACAGACAAATTTCCGACCGATTACATTGGCGAATTGGCGACCGGCAAAGAGTGTGACACATTGGCGGCGTTGAAGACCGGCGCACCGTTTTGCCATGATCCGGTCCAAGTCTTCCAACGTCCTCTTTACTGCTACCGATCGCTCGGCTCGATCGAGTGCTACACCACGCCTGATCCCTATGGGACTGGTGCGCGCCAGATTAAGTAGACGATGCCGCGCTGCGCCGCCCATCCCAAGCGGGTCCGCAGCAATTGCACGATTTCCAGCAACCACAGATACAGGGCGAACGAGGTGCCAACGGCATGACGCATATGCATAGTCTTGCCAGCTACCGGAATAAGAAAAGACAGCCGGTATTCTTCAACCGTCAGGAACTTCGGCAACTTCTTGAGGTTTATAGCCGACGCGTTGCGACCGGCGAATGGAGGGACTACGCAATCGACCACAAAGGCCCGGTTGCGACATTCTCCGTATTTCGCAACACGTTCGATACGCCGCTGTTCGCTATCGCAAAGCGTACGAATGGCGGAAACTGCGATTACATCGTCTTCAATGGCTACAAGAAGCTGCGGCAGGCCTCGACGATTAGCGAAGTGCTGAAAGTATTCGAACGCCCCCTGCAGCTCGTCTCCTCGCGACTCTGAGGCCACGCCGCCTTCGTGTGGGGTGCGGCTGTTTAGCCGCGCCATCGCGGGCCGAATCAGTATCGGAACATGCGACCGACGGACTATCGCTAGTTTGACATTGCTCATATGTTCCTGTTATGTTCTCCTCGACCTTAGGTGGCTTGCGGGTGGAATCCGAGTTTCGGCCAACTCTCCTCTCAGTCAAGCCACGCTTTCCCGTAGCAAGGTGGGAGCTGCAGGACCAAAAGCATATGTTCGGCATGAAAAGAGAGTTCATGGAGATTGGCGAACGGCGGCGGCATGCAGCTGTACTTGGCGACTTGTTGGACCGATCCGCCGACGTCTTTTGCTGGTGCAACCGCTGCGGTCACGAGGGCGTCGTGCCGACCGCGCGATTGATTGCTCAATTGGGCCCCGAATTCCCCGTGCCGGACGTTGGCATCCATGTCCGATGCACTGGCTGCGGGTCGAAGGACATCGCCACCCGACCCGCATAAGAAGAGCCTGTTGGCGTCTCTGGCGCTACCCGTCAACGCGGTCAACACGCCACATGGCGTCAATCCCCGAATCCGCGTCAAATTCGCTCGAAATCATGACTTTCGCCGGGACCTTGCCAAGCGCGACTCGAAATAGCTGTCGATAACAAACTGAGTTGACCGCTTTATGTACCATATGAATTGACCGCTTCTGTTGTGGTGGTTTGGCTCGGTCGCGTCGAAGCGGGTCACGCGGCCTGGAGCCTGTCGTCGTCGATGGTTTCGCCGTCGGCGCGGTAGCGCGCCAGACACCTGGGTCCGTGGAAGACGGCCAGGTGGCCGTCGGGATATTCGTGCACCCGGACCTGCGCCTTGACGTAGTGGCGGCGGTGGCGATCGGCCGGGATCTGCAGCGTGCGGTTCTTGTAGCGCACGGTGTTGTCGCCCGCGACGACGCGGTCCTCCTGGGCGCAGAGGATGTCCTCGAGCGTGCCGGCAAAAGCCACGAAGGCCGAGCCGGTGTCCGCGGCCGGGCGGGCGAAGCGGGCGTTGTGCGCCGGCCAGAAGAGCTCCTCGAGAAAGCGATTGGCCTCGGCCATGGTGGCGATCCCGGCGAGGCGCAGCTCCTGGGGCAGGCGCTTCTGCAAGGTCCCGAACATGCGCTCCGAGCGGCCCCGGGCCTGCGGCGAATAGGCCGCGATCAACTCGATGCCGAGCTGCGCCAAGGCCCGGCCGATCTGGGTCGGGTTGTCCTTGTCCACACCGCCGCCTGCCTCGGGCGTGTGCCAGTAGTGCGAGGCCCGATCGGCGTAGAGCGAGCAGAACAGCCCGTTTTCGGCGATCACCTCCCGAGCCCGCGGAACGTGCTCATCGTGCCCTCCTCGGCAACGAAGAAGCCCGAATAGACCTCCGATGTCGCATCGTCCATGGTCACGATCAGATCCCACCACTGGCCCGCAACCCACTCGTGGCTCGAGCCGTCCTGGTGCAGCATCATCCCCACCACCGGTCGGCGCGGCCGCTTCCGGCGGTGCGCCCCGCGCCTGGGCGCCGGCTTGATCTTGCCGTGCGCCTGCAAGCTCAGGCGAAGCCAGTTGTAGCTCAGCCCGAAGCCATGCTCGCAGACCAGCTTCTCGTGGAAGTGCTTGGCCGTGAAGTCCGGGTAGCGCGTCTCGAACAGCTCCAGCACCCGCATCACCTCGTCCACCGGCGCGCGGCGCGCCGAGACCCGCCCAAGGCGCCGGTCGTACAAACCCTCGGCACCCTCGGCCTCATAGCGCTCCCGCCAGCGCCGGAACGTCCGCTCCGACATGCCCAGGATCTCCGAGGCCTCGGCCTGGCTCAAATCACCCCGATAACAACGTCCGTAGACATCCTCGAACTTCATCAATCTCAGTCCCTGCAACTGCTCCGTCCGGCGCATCCGATTCCTCCAGATTTGGAGAAAATCTAAAACCGGACAGATCATCTGTTACATAGACCGGTCATATCGTGTGTTAGCGACACGCGACTCGAAATAGCTTGAGGCGCTTATATACACAAGATATAGTAGGTGTATCTTGGCAAACTGCACTATATCTGGATGTGAGGGTCGAGATGGAGTGGACAGACGCACGTGCAGCGAAGTTGAAGAAACTATGGGGTGAAGGACTGTCGGCAAGCCAGATCGCCGAGCGCTTAGGCGGCACGACTCGCAACGCGGTGATCGGCAAAGCTCATCGCTTGGGTCTCAAATCTCGCCCATCGCCGATCAAGCGCGAAACTGACAACATCACTATGCTCAGCGACCGTATGTGCCATTGGCCGATTGGCCATCCCCGCGAGCCCGATTTTCACTTCTGCGGCAAGCCGGCCGAACAGGGTCGCCCCTATTGCGCCGGACACACGGCACTGGCTTATCGCCGGACCGACGACTCGGCCGCTTGAGGGGCTGCGGCTTCCAACTCTCGTCCATCAACTTGCTCCGGAATTAGCCATTGGGGAAACTCTGTTTCGCCCCGTGGGGACAGCGCGTAGACTCCCTTACCCAGGCGGTCGAACCAGCCGTAGACATTGTCATATAGGATCACTCGGGATTTCGGCTCGGCCAACGATCGCGCGACAATTGCGGCTTTCGTCTCACCGTGTTCTCGCAAGTACACGGCAATAGCCAGCGCCTTCTGGCGATAAACTGTCATGATGCCGCGCCGTGTAGTACTTCCACCAGTATTGGGGTCGCCAACTCGGTGAAAGAATTCTCCAAGTAATCGATGTGATCTCCGCTTCAATTTTCGCGGTTTATATTCGCCAGGATCACACAAGACGTCAACTCTACCTATCTCCGCTGCAGGGTCGATCGCCATCAGACCGAGACCAAGCATACGCAAGAGTTTGACGATCTTCCTGCGCGGTCTCTTAAGTGCCGAAATTCCTTTGGGCACGCCGATATATGCGGTATCGGTAATTTGTAAACGGTCGACTGCCTGCAACAAAATGATCAGATTTATTGATAGTTTCAGCTCGACAACCACAACGGGTTCGTCGCCGCGAACTGCGATCACATCGCAATTTTGCACTTCTGACATTGCTCCCGGATCCCGGACCAGGCGGTAAATTGAATACCGATCTGGAGGGACGAGATGACAAAGCAGACGAGGCGGCGATTTTCGCCGGAATACAAGGAACAGTCGGTTGCCCGGCTGTCGGAGCCGGGTGCGACGCATAGCAGTGTGGCTGCCGAGCTCGGCGTCACGCCAACGCAGTTGAAGACTTGGCGGCTCGAGCTTGAGGCCGCGGGCTCGGCCGCGGCGACCGCGGCGCAGAAAGCCGAGGCCGCTGAACTGGTGCAGCTTCGCCGGGATAACAAGCGGCTGACGGAGGAGGTTGAGGTTCTACGCAAAGCCTCGGCTTTTTTCGCTCAATGGGCGGCGAAGACATGAAGACGAAGCACGCTTTCATCGCCGCCCATGCTTCAGGGCACGCCATCCGGTTCATGTGCCGGGTCCTGGGGGTTGCTCACAGCTGGTTCCACGCCCGGCGGCGTGCGGCCCCAAAGAGAGCTGAACGCGCTGCCCGGCGTGGCAGGCTCGGGTCAGAGATCCGGGAGATCTTCGAGCAGAGCAAGAGGTGCTACGGCGCGCCTCGGATCCATGCCGAGTTGAAGGCCCGCGGCTTACGCATCTCGAAGCGCTCGGTCGCCAAGCTCATGCGAGAGAACGGCATTCGTCCACCGCGAGGCAGGCGGCGGGCGCCGATCACCACCGACAGCCGCCACTCCCATGCGATCGCGCCCAATCTGCTCGACCGCAACTTCGAAGCCGCTGCGCCCGATGCGGTCTGGCTCGCTGACATCTCCTACATCCCAACTGACGAAGGCTGGCTCTACCTCGCCGCCGTCAAGGATCTGGCCACGATGGAGATCGTCGGCTGGTCGATGTCCGAGCGGCTGAAGAGCGTCCTGTGCGAGGAGGCGCTGAAGATGGCGATCCGCAGCCGCCGGTTGCCCATGGGGCTGATCCACCATTCCGACCGCGGTGTGCAATATGCCTGCGGTGACTACCGCAAGCTGCTCCGCCTCCATGGCATCAAGGCCTCCATGAGCCGCAAGGGGAATTGCCTCGACAACGCCCCTATGGAGAGCTTCTTTGGGTCTCTCAAGACCGAACTCGTGCACCGTACCCGGTTTTCTACCCGGCGCGAGGCCAAGGCTGCGCTATTCGAGTACATCGAGATCTTCTATAACCAACGACGGCGCCACTCGAGCATCGGCTACCGGACGCCGGCACAGGCCAGGAGGGATATGACCATCGCTCAGGCCGCATAGGTGAAGAACCACCTGGTCCGGATTTTGGGGTCAACGTCACTTCACTCTTTACTTCATAACCCTGCTCGGTGAGGTAAGCGCTTTAGTGGCGGGTATAGATAACTTCTCGCATGTCACCGAAGGGTAGTTACAGGCGGCGGATTCGGTTAGCGGTCGACTCATTTCAGAAGCTTACAACGCTACGGCAGCTGGCCAAGATAATTCAGGCGATGCGACTGTCGAACTTCGAGCGATCCCCCAAGCAATGCCCTAATCCAATTTGCCGATCATGTTCCGGACCATAGACAGATAGAAATTTTCAACCCTGTCGATCTTGGCGCTCGGGTTGCTCGAATTGAATTTCAACAATCTTTGCCTGTCGTCTCATAATGGCGCTCAACATTCTTTGTAACTTTTCCCCATCGACTGTTTCGTACACGCGCTTGATGAACCGCAAATGAATTGGCATCCACAAACTCTTCATGGACGTCGAAAATCGAAGAATCTGTCTTTCTCTGGCTCACGTTAAATACCAGACAGCCGGGTTCGCCTCTTGTAAGTCGAATATGATCCTTAAGATGTTCCCGTACGAGGTTCAGATCGCCCGGTGAGACTCGAATAAACCTCTTCAGAACAACTTTTGGCACAACTACTCCCACTCAATGGTGCCGGGCGGTTTTGACGTCACATCGTAAACGACCCGATTTATGCCATTGACCTCGTTGATGATGCGGGTTGCGGTGGCGGCCAGGAATTTGTGGTCAAATGGATAGGAATCGGCGGTCATGCCGTCCGTCGAGGTGACCGCCCGCAACGCACAGACATGATCGTAGGTCCGGGCGTCGCCCATAACGCCCACCGTTCGGACCGGCAACAGGACCGCAAAGGCCTGCCAAATGGCGTCGTACAGGCCTGCGTTGCGGATTTCCTCAAGATAGATGTGATCGGCGTAACGTAGGATATCGAGCTTCTCGCGTGTGATTTCACCTGGAACGCGGATCGCCAGCCCGGGACCGGGGAACGGATGACGTCCGACCATCTCCTCCGGCATGCCCAGTTCACGGCCGAGCGCCCGCACCTCGTCCTTGAACAATTCGCGCAGCGGCTCAACGAGTTTCAGTTGCATGCGCTCGGGCAACCCGCCCACATTGTGGTGCGACTTGATCGTGACGCTCGGTCCCCCGGCAAAGGAGACCGACTCGATCACGTCGGGATAGAGCGTTCCCTGGGCGAGAAACGCTACGTCACCCAGGTTTTGCGCCTCGCGATCGAACACATCGATGAAGAGCCGGCCAATAGTTTTGCGCTTTTCTTCGGGATCGCTGATGCCCGCCAAGCCGTCGAGAAAGAGATCGGCTGCATCGCGATGCACGAGCGGAACGTTGAAACGGCCGCGGAACATTTGCACCACTTGGTCCGCCTCTCCTTGCCGCAGCAGGCCGGTGTCGACAAAGATACAGGTCAGTTGATCACCAATCGCCTGGTGGATGAGCAGCGATGCAACTGCGGAATCGACCCCTCCTGACAGGCCGCAGACGACGCGTCCGTCGCCGACTCCCTCCCGGATCCGTGCAATCGAGCGTTTGCGGAAGGCGCCCATTGTCCACTCATCACTGCATCCGGCAACGTCATGGACAAATGTGTTTAAGAGGGCCGCGCCGTCCGGTGTATGGACGACTTCGGGATGGAACATCACGCCGTAATAGCGCCGGTCGTCATCTGCAATCACCGCGAAGGGCGCCCCGTCGCTGACGGCAACTGCGTTAAATCCATCGGGCAGACGCGTCACGCGGTCGCCATGACTCATCCAGACCTGTTCCCGTCCACCCTTGTTCCACACTCCCTGAAACAGTCCACAGTCCCTGGTGATCTCGACAAAAGCACGGCCGAATTCACGATGGTTTGACGGCTCCACTTCGCCACCGAGCTGCGCGCACATGGCCTGCTGTCCGTAACAGATCCCGAGGATCGGTAGACCCGATTCGAAGACGACATCGGGTGCCAGCGGCGCTTCGTCAGCGATTACGCTCGATGGGCCGCCTGACAGAATAATGCCTTTCGGCGCTAGGGCCTCAATCGTCGCGCGGTCGACACGGTTGAACGGGTGAATTTCGCAGTACACGCCGCCTTCGCGGACGCGCCGGGCGATAAGCTGTGTCACTTGGCTACCGAAGTCGACGATGAGGATATGGTTGGTCATGGCGCTGGCGGGTCGTCGATACGACAGCTCTCAACCGGCAGTCATTCAGGTGATATCAACGGCGCGAGTGGTCGCCAGCCATAGGCGATTTCGTGCAATGCATGACCCCACATCCGCTCGTCGCGCTCGGCGATGCGGCGGCCACCCATGGCCTCATAAAAGAACCGTGACGGGTTCGTCGCCAGCACCCACAGCAGCGTTGAAACATGATCCCGTCCGATCAATGAATCGAACAAGCCTTCGAGGAGTTGCCGTCCCAGTCCACGGCCATGAAAGTCCGGCAGAACGTAGAGCGTATAAATCTCGCCGGTATAGTCGAGGCGCCGAAGCCGGTTGCGACCGCAACTTCCAAAGCCGACGATACCGTCACCGTTTTCGAGGACGAGAACTTGCTGGTCGGCTGTGAGCGTTCGCGTCCATGATGCACGTTGCCGCGCAAGTGACATCTTCACGAGAACCCGATCGGGAACAAGACCGGCGTATGTATTGCGCCACGTCTCTACATAGACACGTGCGATTGCATCAGCGTCATTGGGATTTGCCGTCCTGATACTCGTCATGTCTTGAAATATTTGCCTTCGGACACTGCCGTACAAGGAGCAATTCGGACCGACACAAGCGGCATGCTCCAAGTTCGCCGACCTTAACTTTCGACGCTGTAGTTTGGCGACTCGTGAGTCACCATAATATCGTGCACATGACCCTCTCGGTGACCCGCCGCGGTGACGCGCTGAAAGACACAGTTTCGCTGCATTTCCCAAATTGTGCCGTTGCCGGTGTAACCCATCGCCGCTCTTAGGCCACCGACGAGCTGATGAAGTATGTTTGCCACCGACCCCTTGTATGGCACCCGGCCTTCGACGCCTTCGGGCACGAGCTTGAGGCTGCTCGAGACTTCTTCCTGGAAATATCTATCGGCGGAGCCGCGGGCCATTGCGCCCAACGAGCCCATACCGCGGTACGATTTGTAAGATCGTCCCTGGTAGAGCAAGACGTCGCCCGGCGCTTCGTCGGTGCCGGCAAGCAGCGAGCCCACCATCACGCAGTCGGCCCCCGCGGCGACGGCCTTCGCCATATCGCCGGAGTATCTAATACCACCGTCCGCAATTGCCGGAATGTCGCGTTCACGACAGGCCTCGACCGTATCCATGATGGCCGTAAGCTGCGGTACGCCGACACCGGCAACGACGCGCGTCGTGCAGATCGAGCCGGGGCCAATTCCTACTTTCACCGCGTCTGCGCCAACGTCAATCAGTGCCTTGGCGCCATCAGCTGTCGCGATGTTCCCGGCGACCACCTGTGCGTAGTTGCTGAGGCGCTTGACTGCGGCGACAGAGTCAATCACGCCGCGACTATGACCGTGCGCAGTGTCGAGAACGATGACGTCGCAACCGGCATCTAGCAGCGCCTCAGCGCGGCGTAGTCCAGCATCGCCAACGCCGGTCGCCGCAGCGACCCGCAGCCTTCCCTGCTCGTCCTTGCAAGCCTCGGGGAAGCGCTGTGCTTTCTCGATGTCCTTGACAGTAATAAGACCGACGCAGCGGCGTTCGTCGTCGACAACGAGGAGTTTCTCAATGCGATGCTCGTGCAACAGATGCATCGCCTCTTCCCGTCCAACTCCGTCCTCGACGGTTACAAGCCGCCGCTTTGTCATTAGTTCACGGATCGGCTGTTCGGTGTCACTTGCAAAGCGCACATCCCGATTCGTAAGGATTCCGGCGAGCTTTCCGCTGCGCTTCGATATGACCGGAATCCCAGAAATCTTATGGCGATCCATCAACTCAAGCGCTTCCTTAAGCGGCCGGTCCGGCGTGATCGTAATTGGATTGACGACCATGCCCGATTCAAACCGCTTGACGCGCCGCACCTCGGCCGCCTGCCGTTCGATATCGAGGTTCTTATGGATGACGCCGATCCCTCCGGCTTGCGCCATGGCGATCGCCAGTGCGCTTTCCGTCACCGTATCCATGGCCGATGAGACAAGCGGCACGCCCAACTCGATCGTCTGAGTCAGGCGCGTGCGTGTATCGGCGCTATTGGGAAGGACGGCAGATTCTGCGGGCTGTAAAAGGACATCGTCAAACGTCAGAGCCTCGCGAAAACTCATTCCTGCCTCATGAAAAAGTGGCGCGCATCATACACAGGAATTTCAGGCTGCCAAGGAAAATCCCCGCGGTGCGGCGCTAGGCAATGTCACTTCAGCACAAATCAGTGTCGAAGTCGCAGATGACCCGTGCAGAATTCCGAACATGAATCTCGCGGCGCTTGGGCCAGCGTCTACCTGCTACACAGGATCGTCAATCTCGGATGCATTGCTGCCCCTGAACCCGGTCGAGATGAGATACATTTCGCGCGAGTCTGACCGACTGGCTGGCGGCTTGACATGGCGGATACTGCTAAAATCCCGTTTTAGCGCGGCCAGGAGATCCCGGTCTGCCCCGCCCCGCAGGAGCTTGACGACAAACGCCCCTCCTTCGCCAAGAAGCGAGCGGGCGCAAACATGGGCCGCCTCGGCGAGTGCCATGACTCTGAGATGATCGGTCTTGGCATGTCCGATCGCGGTGGCTGCCATATCGCTCAAGACCAGGTCCGCTTCGCCTCCAAGCGCAACACGCAACCGCAACTGTATCTCTGGCGCACGGACGTCGCCGGTGAGGAGAATCGCCCCGGGAATCGCATCGAATTCAACCATGTCGAGCGCAACCACGAGTCCGGTCGGTCCGACACGGGTGACTGCGACTTGCGTCCAGCCACCTGGTGCAGCTCCCAAATCAACAACCCTCGCGCCAGGTTGCAGCAATCGGTACTTGTCATCGAGCTGCGCGAGTTTGAATGCGGCACGGCTACGATACCCCGCCGATTTGGCTTCGGCAACGTAGGGATCGTTGATTTGCCGCGTGAGCCATCGTCTGGATGAGGCACTGCGCTGCTTGCCCGACTTGACCGACGCTCGCGCTGTCCGGCGGCCACGGATCCCAGTCTTGGATGTGCCGCCGCTGCGCTTATCCCGCGCCAATGGCGGCACCGTCACGTGAGATTGCAGCGGGCTGCATAAGTTCGAGTAGGATGCCTTCACGCACGCCCCGGTCGGCAGTCCCGGTCGAACGCAGGTGATCGCTGAGCCGACGCACCACACTGAAGTCTATATAGGCGCCGTCGACACGGGCACGGTCGTAGCGCGGCAATTCGAGATCCATTGCCGCAAGCGTGGTCACCGTGCCTGACGTCCCGACTACTTGCGCTTCATCGCGTACCGATGTCTTGTGGAAACCGTGTTCGGCGCAAAATGGCCCAAGTTGACAGTCGACCTCCTGAACCATCGCAGCGTACTCGGTTTCCGATTTGGCGCCGCTGCCGTGACGCTCGGTCAGTGTCATGACGCCGACCGGTATCGAAATCCAGCCCAACGTCTTCACCGTACCAGCGCACACTTCCTGCCAGACAAGCTCCGTGCTACCGCCGCCAATATCAAAACCCAACACCTTCGGCAGCCGGCCATCGAACAAAGGGACGCACCCTGCCAGTGCCAGTCTAGCTTCTTCCGAGCTTGGGATTATCTCGATTTCAAGCCCAGTCTCGTCACGTACGCGACCAACAAACTCGCTGCAGTTCGTGGCCCTGCGACAGGCCTCGGTCGCGACGCTTGCGCAGATGCCGAACCCTGTTGCGTTTCAATTTTCCAGCGCAGACGCGAAGCGCCGCAATCGTGCGGATCATCGCGGCCTCCGATAAGCTACCGCGGTCACTTAATCCCTCGCCGAGTCGCACAATCCGCGAGAATGAGTCGATAACATGGAATCCCTTCGGCGCACGCCGCGCGACGAGCAGGCGGCAGTTGTTCGTGCCGAGATCGACCGCGGCATATGCCGGACCGCGACCATCGCCCTTCGAGCCACGCCGCGTATCTCCGATGCGCTTCCTTTTTCTGACGTAGGTGACCATCCGTCGCCTTACGTCCGCGCCTGGCAGACGTCCTTTTGCTCTCCCTGTGGCGATATCGTAAACCAAAGTTTGTGGCCCGCCAATTCGCCGCGTTCGGTCATCACCCCCGCGTCGCAGTGGGTCGGCCGCTACACAAGCTCGTATGGCATATGCTACAAGCCCGTGAGTTCATGCGGGTCATCGATGCCTTACGGATTGGGGGATAGTTTAACGGTAAAACTCACGGCTCTGGACCGTGTAATCCTGGTTCGAATCCAGGTCCCCCAGCCAAATCTCGTTTTTCGACAAATTGCCGCCGTTTCCTGCTTTTGAGCGGACAACGGTGGCATTAGTTTCCGCCAACAAATCAAAGGGTTGGCGGAAGGTGGCGACCACTTCTCCGTCCTCCCAGGTGCAGTTCGATAGTACGAAGTTAAGAAGTCGCCGTTTTTCTCGGGCGGGCTGGCGTTCGAACAGGGATTGGGCGTTTCTTACAAGTTCTAGAATCCGCACTCCTTCATCCATGTAGGACTGCTCAGCTTCCTGGTGCCGCTCGATGTCTCGCAGGCAACGAGTCTGGTCATCTCGCCACTGACCGGCCATCTTGTCGAAGAAGTCCCCGCCAATCCTGCCGTCGAGCTTGTCGATGTACATGGCGTGAATGCGGGCCTGGAGCCGGTCGTACTCCGCACGAAGTCGCCTGATCGCTTCTTCGTGTTCACGGCGCTCGTCGGCATGGCTGGCGTGCAGCGCCTCGCCCACCCATTCGAGCACCTCGTCATCGAAGCGGAGCTGCCCGAGCAACGCAGTGAAATGCTGCTCCAGAACCTCCTCGCGCACATACTTGCGGCGACAGGATGCGGGTTCGCCCCGGCATTTGTCCACGTATCCGGTGCAGTGGTAGTAGATGTACTTCTGCTTCTTGATCTCGCCGACCACCGAACAGCCACACTTGGCGCAGGCGATCAGGCCCGAGAACGCGAATTCATGGGTCATGCGGCGGTGCTTGCTGGCGTTCCGGCCATCCATCACCCCTTGGACCCGTTCCCACATCTCGACCGAGACCAACGGCTCATGCTTGCCCTGATAGAGCTTACCGTTCCACTCGAACCAGCCTGTAAAAAGGCGATTGCGCAGGATCGAATGCACCGTGCTGGTGGGCACCGGCGCATCGCTCTTCTTGTAGGCTAGTCCAGCGGCACGGGCTTTCTTCGCCACCTCTTTCAGTGCAAACTCGCCGCTCGCGTACCATTCGAACAGCTTGGCAACGACGGACGCGACATCGGGATCGGCGGCGATTACCCTACGTCCATCCGGACCGGTGACATTC